>NZ_JBIWNJ010000002.1:286494-1601384 GCF_044767165.1 Peribacillus sp. NPDC101481
ATGGATTGGGAAGCAGCTTCATCATGGAGATGAATGTGAAGAAAGCATTGACGGAAATGGGGAAGACAGCCGAGGTGGATCATACGGATCTGGCATCTGCAAAAACGGTTCAGGCTGATATTTTCCTGGGAGCGGCAGATATTGTCGGTCAGCTGGATGATGGAACCCGGACGATCGTCACACTGGAGAACATGATGAGCATCCCTGAAATCAAATCAAAATTGGAAATGCACGTAGGATAAAAAAAGGAGAGATTGATATGAAGAAAATCATGGTAGTATGCGGTAATGGATTGGGAAGCAGCTTCATCATGGAGATGAATGTGAAGAAAGCATTGACGGAAATGGGGAAGACAGCCGAGGTGGATCATACGGATCTGGCATCCGCAAAAACGGTTCAGGCTGATATTTTCCTGGGAGCGGCGGATATTGTCGGTCAGCTGGATGATGGAACCCGGACGATCGTCACACTGGAAAACATGATGAGCATTCCTGAAATCACATCGAAATTGGCTTCACATCTATAAGAAGAAAACATAAAGAAGAGGGGGAGAGGCAATGCTGGAACTTATCATGAATGACATCTTGGGTACACCTTCCATACTTGTGGGGCTGTTTGCCCTCATCGGACTGCTGTTACAGCGGAAATCCAGTGCGGATGTCGTATCTGGAACGCTAAAAACTGTCATGGGCTTCATTATCATCGGAGCGGGAGCGGCGGTGCTCATTGGCGCCCTTGATATATTCAGTAAAATGTTCGATCATGCATTCAACGTACAAGGCGTCATACCGAATAACGAAGCCATTGTCGCAGCCGCCCAAAGTGATTTTGGGACTTCGACTGCACTTATCATGGTATTTGGTATGGTTGTCAATGTTTTGCTAGCTCGTTTCACGCCATTTAAATATATATTTTTAACGGGACACCATACCTTATTCATGGCTTGTTTACTTGCAGTCACCCTATCGGTCGGCGGGCTCAGCGGATTTCCGCTTATCTTGGTCGGCTCCATTCTATTAGGAGTATGCATGGTGATGTTCCCAGCCCTCCTTCAGCCATACGTACGGAAGATTACCGGCAGCGATGATTTTGCCATCGGCCATTTCGGCACAATCGGGTATTTCGTATCCGCGACTGTGGGAAAATGGTTTGGAAATAAGGAAAAAACGACAGAGCAAATCAAGGTTCCTAAATCTTTAGGATTCCTGAGGGATACATCTGTCGCTGTATCGCTTACGATGACGATGTTCTTCGTGATCGTCGCATTGTTTGCCGGACAGAACTATATTGAAACGGAATTATCCGGCGGTTCGAACTTCATCGTATTTTCTTTCATCCAGGCGATAACATTTGCTGCAGGAGTCTACATCATCCTTGCGGGGGTACGGATGTTAATTGCTGAAATCGTTCCTGCATTCAAAGGGATTGCCGATAAAGTGGCGCCGAATACAAAACCTGCATTGGACTGTCCGACCATCTTTCCATTCGCTCCAAATGCAGTGATCATCGGGTTCCTATTCAGTTTCCTTGCTGGACTATTATCCATGTTCCTCCTTCCGGTACTAGGATTGAAAGTAATCGTTCCGGGACTTGTACCGCATTTCTTCACCGGAGCTGCAGCAGGTGTTTTCGGAAATGCCACAGGAGGCAGACGAGGAGCGATGCTTGGATCATTTGCCAACGGACTCATCATCAGTTTCCTGCCGGCGATACTCCTGGTCTTCTTGGGGGATGTAGGGTTTGAAGGGACCACATTTGGTGATTCGGACTTCGGTGTGGTCGGTCTCTTGATCCTGAGTGTCATGAAACTTTTAGGATTATCCTAAACTGTTATACTAATAAGGTACAGAAATAAAAATATATGAATGAAACCAGCAGCCTAACATCTTCTAGATAATGGGCTGTTGGCATTTTCATCATCATTCTGATTTTTGAGGTGATTTTCATGACCAACAAGGCAATTGTGCTCGATTTGGATGGCACGACATTGAACGAAAGAAATAATGTGAATGAGACGCTGGAACAATACATAGGCGAACTCAGGAAAAGCGGTAAACTGATTTTCATTGCAACAGGAAGAACGCTGGAAGAAGTGAGGGACGTTTTGCCGTCCGGCATGGAAGCCGATGGAATGGTGACCGCCAATGGAATGTCCGTATTCATCGGAAAGGAACAAATAGTAGATCACGCCCTGTCGACGGAACTTGTGGAGGAATTGGTAGCAAAAGCAGGAGCAGAAGAGATTTTTTACGAAGTTCATCCGAATGATGGAACACGGATGGCATTACTTAAAGATAAAGACTATATGGTTAAACAAGGTTTGATACCAAAACCTGAGACAGTCGATGAAAATGAATGGCTATCAAGACAGGATGCAGTCGAAGACAAAATAAGATGGTCGGAACAATTGGATATAAGCAGTGTCGCCAAGATCTACTTTTTCAGCAATGAAATGAATACGATTCGAAAATGGAAAGAGGAGTTGGGGAAAATCAAGCAGTACGATGCCTTTACCACAGCTTCCTCCACCCATCATAATGTAGAAGTGACCGTGGAAGGCATCACAAAAGCAACAGGCGTTCAACTGCTGCTGAAACATTTTCAGCTAGCACCCGAAAATATCCTCGCGGTAGGCGATGGCGAAAATGACCTCCCGCTATTTAAACTCGCCGGACATTGCGTTGCCATGAAAAATGCCACTGACCTTGTCAAAGAACAAGCCGATGAAGTGACGGAGTATTCATATCGAGAAGATGGACTGTATCGCTTTTTAAAGGCTAAGTTTCACTGAAACCTGGAAGGCGAGTGCCTTACGTTCCAAACAACGTGTAAGTTTTGACAACTTAATTATGTCTACAAAAGGGGTTCGGAATGGTATCATTCCGGACCTTGATATTAAACAAGATTCCTTAATGGTTTTAAACTGTTTGAAACCCTCAAAGGATTGAAGAAATTTGCGACACTCCTGCCGAATAACTGGCTAGCCGAGACCCCACAGACGCTTACATCGAGGAGGCTTGGCAGACAGTCGGCGGAAAGGGAGCGGATTTCTGCAATCAACTCCGAACGTTTTTTATTTACTTCTACCTAATTTTAACAGTATCGGTATGAGTTTTACCATTATGTTCCCAAACTACGGACACAACTGTGCCTTTTGATGGCTTAGGTCCTAAGGAAAAATCATCTGAAAAAGGATGCAGAACAGTAATTTCGCCATCTTCCGCCCTTCCTTCTTCAAAACTATCGATACGTGTTTTAACTTTATCATTTACTTCAACCACAATGGCTTTTACAGTTGCATTATCGTTATTTCTTTGTTTTAAATGACCTTCCCATCCATATGGTTCGCTGGGATCTATATTTTTCGAATAAGTTACCTTCCACATCCCATTGTCTGAAGTTCCCGATATTACGATACTTGAGTAATACCAATAAACGCAGGCTACAATGAGAGCTAACGGTATTATAACTTTCAAATATTTATTTCTAATCATATAACCCAATGCTTTCCTCCAAATACTTGTTTTATCTATATTTTAACATATTACGGAAAAAATAAGATTTATTATACAAATCATTTTGCTTACTTGTTTACACAGATGAATTCAATGGATTTCTAAAATCAACTGGAACGTGTTTTAATTTGTCTATATTCTAGAAGTTACAGCAGTTTGTAGACAAAAGGAGATCCATCTAAGTTTTTAAGCAAAGTTGATTGGAACGGAAGGTACGAGACTCCCGTGGAAAGCGAGTACCCTACGTTCCACTTAATTAATATCGAGCTTGTCTCCAGTCTGAAGCCAATCATAAAGATCGGCTCTTTTTCCTATAGGATAAGAAAAGCTACAAAAGCTGCTTCATTCACTTTATTTTCCGAAAATTTTAACCTCACACAATCCAAAACCCAAAACTGTTCCTTAACTGGAAGTAAAATTTTAAATATTATGATATATTAAAGGGAAATCATAATGTTTATTTTGTATAAATACGTTAGTTTAGTTTCCTAGGATAACAATTACTAGACGTAGAAAGGATTAATGAAGCATGAAGAGAGTGACGACAGAAGATGTGGCAAAAATAGCGGGTGTTTCACAATCGACCGTTTCCAGGGTGTTGAATGATTACCCCTATATTAAGAAAAACACGCGTGACAAGGTTCTTGCTGTAATTAATGAGCTGGGTTTTACAAGGGATGAAATAGCCAGAAGCCTTGTTGAAAAAAGAACCAAATCAATAGGTTTGATATTAGGGAGCATTTCAAATCCATTCTTTGCTGAAACGGCGGAAGTCATTATAGAAAGGGCACAGGAATTAAAATATGATGTCATCGTTTATAACACGGGGCATAAAGATGAAAACTTGGAACAAGCCATTAATTTGCTGATTGGCAAAAGGGTAGAGGGAATCATTCTTACAAGCGTTAGTAAAAACTATACTGAAAAAATCAAAAAGTTACATGATAATGGATTTCCAGTATTATTATATAATAGTTTCCTCGATATCAAGGACGTTAACTTTATCGTAATGGACAATAATAAAGGTGCCAGGCTCGCTGTTCAGCATCTAATAAAATTAGGACATAAAAAAATTGCGAAAATATCCGGTCCATCCAAATACTTGGCAACATATGAGCGAACGGTAGGTTATAAAGAAGAGCTGATGGAGAACGGATATGAGATTGATGAAGGTTTGATTTTCAATAGCGAATTTTCCTATGACAAGATTTATTCATTTACAAAAAAACTGCTGAAAAAGAAGGACAGGCCGACTGCAATCATTGCCGCATCAGATCAGATGGCTCTCGCAGTCTTAGATGCAGCTTCAAGTCTGAATTTGAAAATCCCTGCTGATTTATCCGTTGTTGGGTTTGATAATATAAGATTGTCCTCTAATGAATTTATAGGGCTGACCACAGTATCTCAACAAATGGATCAAATGTCCTTAACAGCTTTGGAAAAACTAATCTTTCTCATAGAAAATAAAGAAACATCATCTTCATCTATACAAATTTTTCTTAAGCCTGAATTGATGGTCCGTAAAACAACAGGGCCTGCCCCCATGCAAGACTAAGGGTAAAGGCAGGTTTTGGGTTGGGCCTTAAGTGTATTTTTTATTAACACTCCTTATATAGAAATCGGTCACTTTTAATATATAAATTAAAGTTTTTTAGACTTAATATTATTTTTACTATTTACAAAAGTCAGAAAGTTGTTTATATTGTAATTTGTAATCGCTAACAAGTATTTTGCATAATTTTGAATACGTATTCAAAACCAAAATGCCAAATGCCTGAATGTAAAAAAATCGCCTCGATGAGGTAAAGATAGGTGATAGATTGGATATAAATCATTTATTTAATTTAAGCGGTAAAGTGGCTATCATAACAGGCGCAAGTAAAGGAATCGGTAAAGACTTAGCCCATTTGCTTGCGCAGGCCGGAGCCGATATAGCGATAGTTGCCCGCAATAAAGAGCAACTCGAAGAAGCTGCACATGAAATTGGGCAAACCGGTGCAAATGTTTTACCCGTTTCATTTGACTTAACAAAGGTTGAGGAAACGGCGGAAGTAATGGAAGGGATATACAAACACTTCGGTAAGATTGATATTTTAATAAATAATGCAGGAATTAACGTGGCAAAGCCAGCTGAAGTGCTGACATCGCAAGATTGGGATACAGTACTGGACATTAATTTAAAAAGTGTATTTTTTACGAGCCAAGCTGCAGGGAAGTATATGATCGACCAAAAAAAAGGCAAAATCATAAATATGTCTTCGCAAATGGCATTCGTCGGTTATTACAAACGGGCTGCATACTCCTCCAGTAAAGGCGGAATTACACAGCTGACAAAAGCGCTTGCGATAGAATGGGCACCATATCAGGTCAATGTCAATGCCATTGCTCCAACTTTCATTGAAACACCGATGACCAAGCCGATGTTTGAAGATGAAACGTTCAAAACTGAAGTATTGAGCAGAATTCCGCTTGGCAGACTTGCTAAAACGGAGGATTTATTTGGCGGCGTGGTCTATCTGGCATCGGATTGTTCAGATATGATGACAGGTCAAACATTGGTGGTTGATGGCGGTTGGACTGTCTGGTGAGTTTTTTGAATACGTATTCAAAGGAGGGGTAATCATGTCTATTGCTCAAAATATAATCCAAGATTTTCGAATGCCGACAGTTTTCCGGGTTGGTGTTGGGGCATTTACGACGTTAGTAAAGGAAATCGAAGAGCTGGGAGCCAAGAAGGTTGCGATTGTAAGTGACAAAGGTCTGGAAAAAGTTGGCGTTGTTCAAAAAGTGTTGGATCACATTAAGCCCCTATCCGTACCAACCATTACATATACGGAGATTTCGGGAGAGCCGACGTTTCAGCTATTGAAGGAGGCCGTACTAACGCTGGATGCCGAAAAATGTGATGTAATCATCGGAATCGGCGGGGGAAGTGCGCTGGATGTAGCAAAAGCAACAGCAGCTTTATGCGGGAAAGACGATATAACAACTTATCTAAACGGTGAAAAAGTGGTGAAATCGAGAACGGTCAAATGCATTCTTTTGCCGACAACTTCAGGAACAGGTTCGGAAGTGACGATGAATGCCATTTTCGGTGATGAAGAGCAGCAAGTAAAAAGAGGGATCGTAAGCCCGGTATTCCTTCCGGATGTAGCGATCATCGATCCGGAATTAACCATTTCCTGCCCGGCACGAGTAACCGCGGCATCAGGGGTGGACGCCTTTACACATGCCATCGAATCTTATATTGCCATCAAGGCTACACCGCTTACGAAAGTTTATTCAGAGAAAGCAATGAAACTATTTCCTTCGAACATTGCGAGAGCTGTCCATAACGGAACTGATTTGGCTGCACGGACAGGAATGAGCTGGGTAAGTTCGTTAGCGGGTGTGGCTCTAGCAAATGCAGGGGTTGGGGCGGTTCATGCACTGGCCTATCCGCTAGGAGGTAAATATCATATTGAGCATGGTGTTGCAAATGCCCTTTTAATGCCATTTGTTTTTGAAGTGATTGGGAAAACATGCACGGAAGAAATGATGGAGGTAGCGTCCTTTTTACAGCTTGGTGATTTCAAATCACAGCCAAGCGAAGCATTGAAGGCAGTTGTTGATTATATGTATCAGCTTCTGGAGGATCTTGATTTACCTACATCGTTATCAGAACTTGGGATTGAAGAGGACTCATTGCCGCTGCTGGCGGAACAGGCGGCAAAAATTGATCGCTTGCTATCCAATACTCCTTATAAGCTAAATGAACAAAAGATTCTCGGAATCTATCAAAGCGCCTTTAAAGGAAGAGGGGGAAACTAATTGATCACGACAAATTCCGATAAAAAGAGATTATATATTGGCGGCGAGTGGCTGGCAGGAAAGAATCATTACGATCTTCGGTCCCCTTATTCCGGCAAAGTGATCGCGCAAGTGCCTTTGGCAGAAAAGGAGACGGTACTAAAAGCGATAGAATGTGCAGAACAAGGTGCAAAAGAAATGAAAAAGCTAACAGCACTTGAGCGCTCCAATATCTTGGAACGTGCAGCAGGAATTTTCAAGGAAAGGCTTGAGGAGTGTGCATTAATACTCGCTAAGGAAAATGCTAAGCCATTGAAGGCGGCAAGAGGCGAAATTTTACGCACGATTGAAACATACAAGTTTGCAGCAGAAGAGGCAAAACGGATTCATGGTGAAACGATTCCGATGGATGCCGCTAAAAATGGCAAGGGCCGTTTTGCTTATACAAAGCGTGAACCGCTCGGCGTCATTGCTGCCATCACACCATTTAACTTTCCATTTAATTTAGCGGCACATAAGCTTGGTCCCGCGTTTGCTGCAGGCAACTCGGTCATTTTAAAACCGGCTTCACAAACACCGCTAAGTGCATTGGCCGCAGCCGAAATTTTTGAAGAAGCAGGTTTACCTCAAGGCGTCCTGAATGTTGTTACAGGTAAAGGAAGTGACGTCGGCGATGTATTGGTCACTGATCCGAGAATTAAAATGGTCACATTTACAGGAAGTGTCGAAGTCGGCTTGGGGATCAAAGAAAGAGCTGGCTTGAAAAAGGTGACATTGGAGCTTGGTTCCAATTCTGCTGTCATTATCGACAGTGCTGCTGACTTGGATGCCGTTGCACAGCGCTGTGTCGAAGGTTCCTTTGCCTATTCAGGTCAGGTTTGCATCTCTGTCCAACGAATTTATGTACAGGGAGATTTATATGAGTCATTTTTGCAAAAGTTTACCGAAAAGACGAAGCAGCTTAAATTTGGAGATCCGGAATCAGAAGATACAGATCTTTCCGCGTTGATCAGTATAAATGAAGCAAAACGAGTGGAAGGGTGGATCGAATCGGCTAGAAACGCTGGAACGGAAATCGCATATGGCGGTCAAAGAACAGGTGCAATCCTTCATCCAACCATTATCAAGAATGCGGGGTCAACACAGGAGGTAAGCTGCCAAGAAGCATTTGCCCCCATCGTTTCAGTGAATTCCTATAGCAAATGGGATGAAGCCATCGATCTTGTGAATGATTCTTTATACGGCCTTCAAGCAGGCGTCTATACAACTTCGATGCCAAAAGCTTTTGATGCTGTTGAACGGCTTGAGGTCGGAGGTGTCATCGTGAACGACATACCATCGTTCAGGGTTGACCAAATGCCATATGGCGGTGTGAAAAACAGCGGGACTGGTAGGGAAGGTGTTAAGTATTCAGTCGAGGAAATGACAGAATTAAAACTAGCCGTCTTTACCCTCTAAATAGATATGTCATGAAAATTGAGAAATGAAAAAAATCAACGAACACGGAAGGGGAAATTAAAATGTCAGTACAAGAGCCTAAAGTAAAAAAAGCGGTAACGAATGAGGAAATGGAAAACAATTGGATCGTCCGTTTTGATCAAATGAAATCAAAAGGAATACCGTTAATGTTCATTGATAGTATCATTCCGGGTCATCAACGTATCAACTATACATTAATTGGTGATACAGCAAGCGAAAATGATAATTTCACTCCTGAAATTACCGAGCCGCATGGTTTTCAAATCGGAATGGTGAAAGCCCAAAAAGGGAACGGTCCTGCTTACCATACGCATGATTACATTGAATCCTTCCTTCCTCTCTCAGGAAAATGGCGTTTTTACTGGGGGAAGGGCCCTGATGAAATTGATGGCGAAACGATCATCGATCAATGGGACTTAATTTCATTACCGCCAGGCTTATGGAGAGGTTTCGAAAACATCAGTGAAGAAGATGCTTGGATTTTCGCCGTTCTTGAACAACATAAAGTATTTGATGGAAAAGACCCTTACTGGTCGCCAAAAGTGATCAAGGATGCAGCTGAATATGGATTCTTTGCCAATGATTTAGGCAAAATGATTAAACCGGATAACTTTGAAGAAATTGAAAAGGAAATTGCCGATAAATTGAAAATGGGTGAAAAATAAGAATGGCTAAAGTCCCGCTCATTTTGCTTCCTGGTACGCTTTGTGATGAGCGTCTATGGGAAACGGTGAACCTATCAGATCTTGCTGATGTGAAAGTCTGTGATGTATCGAAGGCTGATACTATAGAAGGAATCGCAAAGTCGGTATTGGAAGAGGCACCTGATAAGTTTGCACTTGCAGGTTTATCCCTGGGTGGCATCATTTCTCTGGAAATCATGCGAATAGCACCAAAACGGGTCATAAAGCTAGCGTTGCTTGAAACGAATCCAAACCCTCCAAGCCTTGAACAAATCGAAGGTTGGGAGAGGTTCATCGATATGGCGAATAACGGTCAATTTCTGGATATTACTATCAATCACCTTCTGCCGGTGTTAATCCACCCAGACCGAAGAAATGATGAAGGATTAGTTTCAACGATCATCGATATGGCTGAAAAAGTCGGGATCGAAGGATATATCAATCAGTTAAAAGCAGTGATGACGCGCTCTGACCAACGTCCCATCCTTTCTACTATTTCATGCCCGACCATGATTTTGGTAGGAAGGGAAGACAGGGTGTGCCCCCTGCACATGTCCGAGTTTTTAACGGAAAACATCCCACGCGCGAATCTTGAAATCATAAGTCATTCAGGCCATTTAAGCCCTTTGGAACAGCCTGAAAAAGTAAGCGCTGCATTGAGGGAATGGCTGTCATGTAATTGAAATGCTGGGAACTGGATTGAACAAGATACAGTCTGTAGAAAGAGAGGGAAGACGATGAAGAATAATGCCATAAAGGAAAAAATCAAACGCGGGGAACAAGTTCTTGGTGCATTTTTAGGGATAAATTCCCCGCCATTAGTCGAAATGCTCGGTTATGCCGACTTTGATTTCGTCGTAATAGATGACGAGCATGGTGCATTCAGTGCATCAGAGCTTGAAAACATTATCCGTACGGCAGATTCTATTGGGCTTGTCCCGATCGTCCGGGTTTCATATGACCCTTCCAGTATTCAAAAGGCTTTAGATCGCGGAGCAAAAGGTGTACAAGTACCAATGGTCAATACAAAAGAAGAGGCACTTGAGGTAGTTAAGCGGGCTAAATTCCCTCCATATGGAAATAGAGGAGTATCGTATTCCACCAGACCGGCGCGTTACGGAAAAGATGGCGGAAAACCCTATTTAGATGAGAGTAATGAAAATGTTATGATAATTGTGCATATTGAAACGCTTGCTGCAGCAAACAATTTTGAAGACATTGCAACAGTTCCTGGTATTGATTTGGCATTTATCGGTTCTACAGACCTCTCGGTGAACATGGGATACCAACTAGAAGGGGCAAGTCATCCTGATGTGCAAAAGGTCATCGATGAACTGTTCATAAAAGGGAAAGAGCTCGATATGCCAATTGGTACCGTTGCCAGTAACAGCGCTGCCGCTAATGCGGCTTTTGACAAAGGCGCCCAATATGTCGGGGTCATATTGAATAATGTGATTACTACTGCGTTAAATGATGTTGTCTCTGTAAGCAAGGCCACTCAATCTGTTAAATGACTTTACAAGAAGTACAGCATTTCAACGAAACTATTTAAACGAAAAGGATGGTTATAATGGCAGACAAAAAGACAGGTTCAGTGCAAGTAGCTCCAAAAGAAGAAAAAACAGCAACGAATGCAAGCCAACCGGTCAAGAAAACACCGAACTTCATCTTCTATGCGGATGCTGAAGACGTTAATATGCTCGATACAAAAGATGATTATGATTACATTAATATAGAAGAAACGAATCAAAAGAAACAGAGGATGAACGGCTTTGACCCGGAATACAACAACATCGTTGATTATATTGTGAAAATCACACGTCAAATCTGGAAAGAGAAAGACATCGGACTTATATACGATACGTATAGCACAAGCATATCCGTTCATAAAGGGTTGATCAATAGCCATGGGGTTAACGAAGTCATCTCAGGTACGCTGCAAACCTTGCATGCTTTTCCGGATCGGAAAGGGCTTGGATGGAGTGTAATCTGGTCAGGGGATGATGAAGCAGGATTTTTCACTTCACACCGGGGGCGTTCAGTTGCAACGAACCTTGGAGATAGTTTATACGGTCCTGCCACCGGAAAGAAAGTGATGTTCAGAACAAGCGCTGATTGTATGATCTTAAATAATAAGATATACGAAGAATGGCTTGTGATGGATACATATCATCTTGTCCTGCAACTTGGCTTGGATCCGGTCGAGTTTGCTAAAAAAATGGCTAGAAGTACGCAGAAGCTTGCTCCTTCGATACAGTTTGGATTTAAAGAGACAGCAGAAACGGGGCTTCCTCCCAAACTATTCACTCCATCTTCTGATGAGTTTGAGATAGGGGAGTTCATGCAGCTAGTATTCAATCGAATTTGGGCTCGGCGCTCATTTAATTTTGTTCGGGAATATTATGAGGAAAATGCAGTCGTTCATTATGTCTGCAACAAGGATGTAATCGGAGTAAGTGAAATTCAAGGAATGTTCATGAGCCTCTTTGCCTCCATACCGAATGGGAAAGTGATTCTTGAGAGGGTAACTTGTAATAGACGCGGCTCTGACAGTGATTGGGATGTAGCTGTTCGCTGGAGAATACAAGGAGTGCACGAAGGAACGGGATACTTCGGAGCCCCTAGCGGAAAAGCCATTGATATTGCCGGTATCAGCCACTATAAAATCCGCAATCAAAAAATTTCGGAGGAATGGCTATTGTTTGATGGAATGGAAGTTTTGCGTCAGATCTATTTGCCTGATGAAAACGAATCACAACAAGATGGTGAATCCACAATCGATGACGGGAATTTTACCGGCGTATCATGATTGGCCAGTTGACGGCTGTTCTGCAGCCGTCACTTTACTAAACAACGATTAGGGGGAAAATAGGATGGAATATATGAAAAAAGCGGACGTAGTTGAACAGACCTCTTCACATGAAGTGGAACAAACGGTGAAGTCCATTATTGAAAATGTAAAAGCAGGCGGGGATGATGCCGTACGGGAATATGAAAAAAAATTCGGTGATTCCGATCGTCCTGTCCGGGTTAGTGAAGAAGAGATCGAGCGTTGCATCAATACTCTTCCTGAAGAGGTAAAAGTTCTGATTGATAGAGTCGTGGAAAGAGTATCCGATTTTGCAAAAGCACAGTTGAACTGCCTAACTCCATTCGAAAAGGACTTTGGCGAGGGTATTAAAATGGGTCATAGAATCGTACCGATCGAAAAGGTGGGGGCTTATGTTCCAGGCGGGAGATTCCCGTTATTATCATCAGGACCCATGGTCGTTGCCCCGGCAAAGGTAGCAGGAGCAAAAAGGATCGTTGCAGCAAGCCCGGCCAATTATGAAGGCGGCATCCATCCGGCCGTTTTATATGGCTTGATCCGCTCCGGTGCAACAGACATTTTTGCAATTGGCGGGGCGCAGGCCATTGCTGCCATGGCATATGGAACCGAATCCATCCCGGAAGTGGATATCATCGCTGGACCAGGTAACCGGTTTGTCGCAGAAGCAAAACGTCAGGTGTTCGGTAAAGTGGGCATAGACCTTATTGCCGGACCGAGTGAAGTGATGGTATTTGCTGATGATTCGGCTTCACCTCAGAAAATAGCGGCCGATTTACTTGCCCAGGCTGAACACGATCCGTACGCACGGGCCATTCTTGTCACAACGTCCAGAACGGTTGCCGAAGAAACAGAAAAAGCAATCGAAGGATTTTTGAAAACATTCTCACCATCTTCCCCTGCACACGAATCATGGGAAAAAAGAGGGGAAATCATTTATGCAGATTCATTACAAGAAGGACTGGATATTTGCAATGATTATGCCATTGAACATCTACATTTGCATATCAAAAATAGCCGCGAATTGATGGATAAACTAAATAATTATGGATCATTATTCCTTGATGAAGGAAGTTCCGTCGTCTTCTCTGACAAAGTATCTGGAACGAACCATACATTGCCGACTCAAAAGGCAGCAAGATATACAGGGGGACTTTGGGCAGGAAGTTATGTGAAAGTCATGACACATCAGGAAATCACAGGTCAAGGCATTCAATTCCTGGCATCCCATGCGGAAGATCAATCCGAAATCGAAGGCTTGGAAGGCCATAAATTATCGGCTACAGTCAGGTTGACAGAGTGTGCTTCTAAATGATTATGATTGCTGAAAACGCATTCGATTAAGGAGCATGCTTCTGGTGCAGCCCCTTGAAGAAATGGATACTACCATTCTGCCTGAAATAGTTTCAGGTGGATGGGCAGTATCTGCAGATTAGATCCTAACCCTGAAAAATATATGAGAATATGTGTAAATACTAATAGCATCGCCTTTCTGTCCAGTGGGACGAAAGGGAGGGGAATGAAAGGGTGGAATATATGGACAAAACTAAAATTAATAATCGGAAAGAAACCATCTTATTCTTTATCATTAGCTTGTTGTTCTTTGTCACCATTACCGCATTTGATCCATTTATCTCCTCTTATGCTAAGGATCTTGGGTTCGATTCAGTTATTATAGGCAGTATAATCGGAATTTCAGGGATTGTGGCCTTATTGACACGACTTCCGATCGGTGTATTTTCGGATATGCTGCATAAACGAAGATTGTTTATCCAAATGGGGTTGCTGATAACCATTGTAATGTGGACGCTAGCCTTTTTCATACCAAATGCTACCACATTGTACCTTGGGAAAATTTCGGATGGTTTAACTGGTTCCACCTGGGTTATTTACAATGTTATGTTCGCCTCTTATTTTGGTGTGAAGGAAGCTGCAAAAGCAGTGGCGATATTGGGTGTTGCATCGCCGGTTGGCTCCATACTAGGGACAACCATCGGTGCATTAGTGGCCAATAGTTATGGGTATCGGTATAGCTTTTTAGTAGCGGTGGCCGCCGCCATACTTGCGTTTGTTTTAACATTTTTCACAAAAGACCTCAGCATTAAAGGGGTAAAAGTAAAATACGATAAGAAAATACTTGTTGAGCAAATCACCGATAAAAAAATCTGGGTCATTTCCGTTTTGGCAACGATTGCTTTGATGGTCACCATTGGAACAAGGGATACGTTCACACCTTTAGTTGCTACCGACCTTGGAGCAAATCCGCTATTGATTGGCATGCTGGCAAACACACACCTGATCATATATGGCTTAGCCGCAGGATTATGCGGAGCCCTTTTTTATAAAAAAATCGGTTTAATGAATACGGCGATTTTGGGAGCGGTATTACAAGGGGTCATCATCATATTGATTCCTTATGCTGAAAATTTAACGATGCTTTTTCTATTGCAGGCATTCCAAGGTTTCGGTTACGGGCTGATCTTTACGGTCGTCACTTCCTGGGCTGTTGAAAATATCCCGGAGATTAAACAATCTACGAGAATGGGCCTGTTCCAAAGTTTATATTCGGCTGGAATGTTTTTGGGACCCGTCCTAATTGGCATCTTGATTGAAGTGTTTTCAAGATCCACAGGTTACCTGATCATGGGGGCATTATCAATTGCTTCAACCATTCTTATCAAAACCTCCATAAAACGCTCAAAAAAAGAAGCTTCTAATGAAGAATTTCCTCTTGAAGAGATGCTGATAAATAGAAAATGATTCATTGAAACAGGCAAGAGCAGACCTTAACGGGTTTGCTCTTTTTATTTTGAGTCGGATCCTAAAAACTACTATTTGTCATTTTAGTCTGAGCGTCAAACCAATATTAGTTAACATTTGAGTTTGTAGACAAAAAAGGTATTACCTAAAATTTCAAAACAAAGTTGATGGGAGCGAGTGCCAGCAGTGGAAATCTACGCTGGTAAATCTTGATAATCTAAGACTATCATAGGGTCCAATTTACTTCACGTTATCAATAAAATGCATGCAGATTGTCTTAATGGCCATAATGATTTTTATTCACAAAATTTCATTAATATTGACCGCATCAATCTATGACTTTATCATAACAACAGGATAATGATAATCATTTTCAATTATGAATGTATTCGTCGGATAAGAAGTTAAGTAGTTATAGATGACGGAAAGGGTGCAAAAAATGAGAGAATCTAGAAAAGTAAGAACATTTGGGGGAGGAGCATTCATCCTGTTATTTACGATTATGATGGTGTTAACAGGATGTAATAATTCTCAAAAAACAACGGAGGCAGAGAAGACATCTGCCGCAACAAAGAATCAAGAAGTAAGGACGATTAAGCATGAAATGGGAGAAACGGAAATTAAAAACACTCCTAAAAAAATAGTTACGCTTGAGTTATCTTTCGTTGATTCTTTAAATGCCCTAGGGATAAAACCTATCGGGATTTCAGATGACAACAAAAAAGATATGATTACAAAACTTGTTGGTCAAGAAATGGATTATACTTCCGTAGGAACACGTGAGCAGCCTAATTTAGAGGTTATCAGTTCTTTACAGCCGGATTTAATCATTGCAGATGCTGAGCGACATAAAGGGATTTATAAAGATTTACAGCAGATTGCTCCTACCGTTGTCTTAAAAAGTCGGGAATCTACATATCAAGAAAATCTGGATTCTTTTAAAACGATTGCAAAGGCAGTAAACCAGGAAGATGCTGCAGAAAAAAGATTGAGCGAGCATGAAAAAACGATTAAGGAACTTAAATCAAAGCTTACTGTTGATTCAAATATGACGGTTTTACCAGCAGTTGTACGAGATACTTCATTCCAAGCCCATACTTCATCTTCGTATGATGGAGAATTGCTTGAGCGCATGGGATTGAAAAATGCCATTCAGCAGGAACTGCCACATGCCGAAATGAATCTGGAGCAGCTTGTCGAGATTGATCCGGATGTGCTGCTTTTAGCGAACAATGAGGGTAAGTTACTTACTGATGAGTGGAAAGACAATCCTCTTTGGAAAGACTTGAAGGCTGTAAAAAACGGACAAGTGTATAGTGTTGATCGAGATTTATGGACGAGATACCGCGGTGTTGTATCCGCAGAGGCCATTGCTAAAGACACTTTAAAAATGCTTGGAGAAGAATAGACGAACAAAAGCGAAGTAAGAGATCCCATTCTTACTTCGCTTTCCATTAGGTTTAAATTTTGTCAGGAAGTGTGTTGTATAGAAAATGGAAACTGTAGGTAGAAGTAAACTGAAAGTGTTATGTACGGCTATAGCTGGGATCGTTTTGTTAATTTTAGGTATCCTGACGAGTATTTCTGTGGGAGCGTCCGATATTGATGCATCAATGGTTTTGAAGTCCTTTTTTGAGGCCGACTCGTCCAAGGAACAGACTATTATAAGGACTCTTCGATTGCCACGAGCTTTAGTTGGAGCGTTGGTCGGTGCTAATTTAGCGGTAGCGGGTGCTCTCATGCAGGCTATTACCCGGAATTCATTAGCTTCTCCACAAGTGTTTGGTGTTAATGCCGGTGCCTCATTTTTTATTGTGTCAGCTTTTGTTTTCTTTCCTAACCTTTCTTCCGTGTCTCTAGTTTGCGTTGCATTCATTGGTGCAGCAGTGGGAGGGATGGCAGTCTATTCTTTTGCTTCGGGGGGAGGAATGACCCAAGTGAAGCTGGCATTGGCTGGAATGGCTGTTCACTTTTTTTTATCTTCCTTAACGCAAGGCATGATCATCTTTAATGAACAAGCAAAAGATGTGCTCTATTGGTTAGTCGGGTCTATTAATGGAAAAACATGGGCTCACGTGAACATGATCCTTCCTTGGTCTCTTTTCGGTCTGCTTGTTGCTGCCATGTTCTCTCGATCTGTTTCGATCCTTGTCTTAGGAGAAAATATGGCGCAGGGACTTGGGCAGCGGGTGCATCGAATCCGTATTTTAGCAGGAATATTGGTGATCATTTTGGCAGGATCTTCGGTTGCCGTCGCAGGCCCAGTGGGATTTGTGGGATTGATCATTCCTCATATCGTCAGGAGACTGGTGGGCGGGGATTATCGAAGGATCATCCCTTTTTCTGCATTATTCGGCGCTTTACTCTTAGTTTACGCAGATATTCTCGCACGTTTCATTGCTTATCCTTTTGAGTCGCCGGTAGGCATCGTAACCGCTATGATCGGTGCGCCATTCTTCCTTTATTTAGCTAAGAATGGGAGGAATATTAAGCAATGAAATTAAAACGGACATTTGGGTTGAAATCAACTTTGCCCCCGTATTCTATTATCCTGTTGCTGACGGTTACCGTGCTGATTTTAGCAATGGTGAGCCTGGGCTTAGGGGCCATTTATATTTCACCTTTAGAAATTCTCCAAAATTTCCTTGGAAATGGCATGCAAAGTCAGACATTCATTTTGCACAACTATCGCATACCGCGCATTCTAATTGCCGTGATAGTGGGGGCCGGATTGGCAACGGCCGGAGCCATTCTGCAAGGAGTCCTTCGAAATCCGCTGGCTTCTCCAGATGTGATTGGGGTAACAAAAGGGGCCGGATTGGCAGCAGTTATCGTCATTGTTTTATTTCCGCAATCGCCCATTATCATACTGCCTCTTTCAGCTTTTATCGGCGCTGCGGTCATGGCGGCCATTTTGATGATATTTATTTATAAAAAAGGAGCTCAACCAAATACGATAGCTTTGGTCGGAATCGCTCTAGGGGCCATATGTCAAGCTGGCATAGAGTATTTCATGGTCAAGTTCCCGGATGATGTAAACACGACACTGCTGTGGTTGACTGGCAGTCTATGGGGAAGAGGATGGGAGCAAGTATTCATTTTGCTTCCATGTCTTGTGCTTGTACCTGTATTGATTGCATTGACGTCTAAAATGGATGTACTGAGTCTTGGAGACGATATAGCTACAGGTCTCGGTGAAAGATCAAAATCACTGCGTTATATTTTGTTAAGTGTTTCTGTCATATTAATCGGAGTCTGTGTAGCAGCGGTTGGTTCGATCGGGTTCATTGGTTTAATTGCCCCCCATATTGCACGGAGGATGGTAGGGTCAAAATTCAAGGTATTACTTCCTGCTTCAGCTCTTTTCGGTTCTATCTTTCTCCTCGTTGCCGATAGTCTTGGAAGAGGATTATTCCCTCCAATAGAAATACCCGCCGGAATCATCACTGCGGTGATTGGTGTACCATATTTTTTATATCTATTACGCCGTGAACGAAAAATAACATAAGGAAGGCTGGCGATCATGACAACATTATCAGCAGAGCATCTTTCTCTCTCTTATGGATCAACTCAAATCATTGAAAATATCGATTTAGAAATTCCCGAAGGCAAGATCAGTATAATCATTGGCTCCAATGGTTGTGGCAAATCAACCATTCTGAGGTCTCTAGCTAGATTATTGATGCCTCAGCAAGGCACGATCTATTTAGATGGAAAAGCAATTCATCAGCAGTCTTCCAAGGAAGTGGCGAAGAAATTGGCCATCTTACCCCAAGCTCCGGAAGCTCCGGAAGATATAACCGTTAAAGAACTATGCTATTATGGCAGGCATCCGCACAAGGGCTTATTTTCCAGACAAACCCCGGAAGATCATAGGATTGTCGACCGTGCATTATCAGCAACAAAAATGACGGAGTTTGCTGATCGGACATTGGATGCATTATCTGGAGGACAAAGGCAAAGAGCATGGATTTCGATGGCTTTAGTACAAGAAACCGACCTTTTACTGTTAGATGAACCGACAACCTATCTCGACTTAGCGCACCAAATTGAAATATTGGAATTACTGCGCGATTTAAACGTAACTTATGGACGCACGATTGTCATGGTTCTGCATGATTTGAATCAAGCGGCACAGTATGCCGATCACCTGATTAGCATCAAGAAGGGAAAAATCTATAAAGAGGGACCTCCTGAAACGGTATTCACAAAAGAGATGATCAAGGACGTCTTTAGACTGGAATGCTGTATTATTGAAAATCCAGTAGATCAAACGCCCCTATGCATTCCAATTGGTTTATCTAAAGAGTATTAGAAAAACTAACGACGATCGTGTCGGATGGAATAACGAATTACAGAAGTCAACATATTCATTGTTGGCTTTTTTGCTTATTTACGATGTTGAGAGGGATAGTTAAGATATTTTAGATCAAGAGTATAAATGATAGAATAGATAGACATATATATTAAAGGAGACTTAGTATCTTGGAAGCCAAATGTGTTAAATTCTATGAGTTTGGGAATCCGGAAAAGGTTTTAAAAGTTGAAAATAAACTTATTCAAAAACCTTTAAACGGGGAAGTCCTCGTTCGGATGACCACACGTCCCGTTAACCCGTCTGACTTGCTGCCCATTCGCGGTGCATATTCTCACCGAATTCCCTTGCCTTCCATACCTGGTTATGAAGGGGTCGGCATTGTCGAAGAGGTGGGTGCTTCGGTTTCGAAAGAACTGATAGGCAAGCGTGTTCTGCCTTTGCGCGGTGAAGGGACCTGGCAGGATTATGTTAAAACATCTGCGGAGCTGGCCATAGTCATTCCAGATTCACTTGAGGACCATATAGCAGCGCAATTATATATAAACCCGATAACCGCATGGCTAATCTGTACAGAAGTATTAACATTGAAACCGGATGATGTTTTACTAGTAAATGCCTGCGGATCTTCCATTGGCCGCATCTTTGCCCAGTTATCCAGAATTCTTGGATTTAAGCTGATTGCTGCAACGAGAAACAATAAGTATACGGAAGAACTGCTTAAACTTGGTGCTTCATATGTGATCGATACGTCAAGATCATCATTGCATGATACAGTGATGGAAATGACGGATGGGCGCGGAGCGAAAGCGGCCATAGATTCAGTGGGCGGCATCGATGGCTCAGAACTCGCTTTTTGCGTTCGGCCAAATGGCATCTTATTAACGATTGGCCTTTTATCGGGACAGTCTGTGAATTGGGCAAAAATTTCCGAAAGGACAAAAGTGAATGTTAAAATGTTTCATCTTCGGCATTGGAATCAGCAGGCTTCCGTTCAAACCTGGCATGAAACGTTTAATCTTTTGATGGGGTTCATCGCTGATAAAAGGTTGAAATTCATGATGCCGGATTCCTACTATGGTCTTCAAGATGTGAAAGAAGCCATGATTGTCACAGGCAATAGAGGGAAGATATTTTTAAGCAATTGATTTTGCAATAGGCATCCACTATGTGGTGGTAATTGAAGAAGCATTCATCTTGGAGCACTTCCAATAGGTTCCTAAGGTAAATGGAAATGTCCCTTGATAATATGGAATTACTTGATTACATGTAAGGTGCTAGTTTAGAATGCGGAATAGAACATGTTAATACATGTGACGACTTTGGAGGAAATACTTATGAAAACAATATATGTGAATGCTACATTTTTTACTATGGACAAGGAAAATCAAATCTTTGAAAACGGCATGATGATTGTACAAGATCATACCATATCCTACATCGGCCAGCATGATGAACAACAATTGGCAGATGCAGATCAAGTGGTCAACCTTGGCGGGAAATGGATTATGCCAGGCCTTGTGAATGCCCATTCGCATATTGTAATGACCCTTTTACGCGGTATCGGGGACGATATGCTGCTGAAGCCATGGCTTGAAACGAAAATATGGCCGATCGAAAGCCAGTTTACAACGGAAATCGCCTCTGTAAGTTCACAGCTTGGCATCATGGAAATGATGAAATCAGGAACCACGACATTTTCGGATATGTTTAATCCTAATGGAATAGATGCGGGTGCTGTCATGGAGACGATAGGCGAAACAGGAATGCGGGGAGCCTTTTCCTACACGATCTTCAGCTTGGGTACGGAAAAAGATCAAAAGGCGAACCTCATGGGAGCTGAGCAGTTTTCAAAAAACTATAAAACGTTTGCCGATGGCCGCCTGACTACAATGGTCGCACCACATAGCCCATATGCCTGCACACCTGAAGCGATTATGGAAAGTGCACGGATTGCAAAAGAGAATGATTTGATGGTGCACATTCACGTATCGGAAACGGACTTTGAAATCCTCGACATCGAAAAACGTTACGGATCCCGTCCTGTCGAGCACCTTCGCCGTCTAGGGCTGTTCGATCAGCCTACCGTGATGGCACATGGAGTGGTTCTCAATGATGAAGAGCGGGCAATCCTAAAACAGCATGATGTTCGCGTTGCCCATAATCCAATCAGTAACCTGAAGCTCGGATCTGGAATAGCAGATGTCGTCAGCCTTCTTGATGAAGGCATTAAAGTGGGAGTGGCAACAGATGGCGTTGCCTCCAATAACAACTTTGATATGTTCGAAGAAATGAGGACGGCTGCATTACTGCAAAAAGGAATGTATAAGGATGCCACAAAATTCCCTGCCCAAACGGCACTCGCCATGGCCACAAGAATGGGTGCCGAAGCAGTAGGCATGGGTCATACAGGATCACTGGAAGCTGGTAAAAAAGCAGATTTCATCACCATTTACCCATATGACAAAGAACATCTTCAGCCATTGAGTGAAGCCTATTCGCACCTGCTTTATGCAGCACGCGGAAATGATGTATGTGATGTATACATTGATGGCAAAAACGTCGTGAAAGATGGCCGCTGCTTAACGATCGATGAAGAAAAAGTAATCGCCGAAACAAATCGTCTGCAAGGTACCTTATCACGATAATGCAGATGTGAGAACAAAAAAAGGAGCTGCCATTTGCAGCTCCTTTTTTATGGATTAAGTTAAGCGACGAAAATTGGTTGTAGGTCAATTAATCTGGTTGCACGTCGGAATAAATTTGTAGGGGATAATTCGTGTCAAATGGCATTCAAAAAAATTTACCGCCAGTATTGTAGAATAAATAGATCTCAACACTTAGAAACCCGTCGTGAGTCAAGTTTCTTGGAAATATGGAAACAAAGGAAGCCGATAAAAAATATTAATAAGAAAATAGGTATGGCAAAAACGGTAAAAAACGAAAAGACGAAAAAAATGCTGCTGACCCCAAATATTAACCAACTGGTAATCAGCAAGCAGCTGGATAAAAAATCTTTGACAGCATGGATCATGAATTTCACCACCGTATGAAGATCTATGTAATGATTATACACTATCTTCCAATCATGTTGTTTCGACGGCTCACCCTTCATTCACATCACGATGGAAATGCCTTTCCATGACATAGCCAAAAAAGGAGGCAAGCATTTGTTGAAAAAGCATCCCAAGTACAACGGGTACCGCGACGGCAGCAGGGAAATAGGCGGTTGCAAGAACGGCTCCCGCACTGATGTTTCGCATGCCGCCTGTAAATGTCAAAGTGATGATATCCGCCTTATCCCATCTTAAATATGCCCCGACCATCCAAGAAATGGCATACCCAGAAGCAGCTATGAACAAAACCAAGAAGGCCATGATCATTAATTTCTTATCGAAATGGGTTAAGTAAGGCGCGATTTTTGAACTGTTCAATATGACTACGATTCCAACGCTTATCTTGGAAAATGGAGCTAAGCGGGGGGATAGTGTATATTGTATCTTCCCTTTTGTAGCTTGATTCAAGAACATGGCAAGCATGGAGGGAAGAACGACCATACCGATTAATCCTTTCACCATCGAACCTAAATCCATTTCGATCGAACCGCCTCCAAAAAGGGATACACTGTATGGAACGATGAATGGCGAGAGTAGGGTGTCGATCAAGATGATCGTTAGGGCAAGTACGGCATTCCCATTATAAATGGATACCCAGATCATACTGGTGACACCGGTTGGAATCACTACAGCCAGGACTAGGCCGGTTATCGTGAAAGCATCACCATGGAACACTAAATGGCCGAGTCCAAAAGCCCAAACAGGCATAAGCATATGAAGGATGATCAATACGATGAAAACAGGTAAAGGGTGGGTGACTGCCTGTTTAAGAGATTCAAAGTTGGAGCCTAAACTTCCGGAAAAGGTAATGAAGGCAAATATCCATGGGACAAGAAAGGTGTAATCCATTAGGTGTTCGGCCAATAATACCCCAATAACCACGCTTATCGGCGTGATAAGGGGCATAATTTTATCCATTTGTTCATTTATTGTTTTCAGCATGATTCATCCACTTCCTGAGTAAAGTAAATTCTATTAAGTAAGTTTACCATATTCCTAAAAATATAATTTGTAAGACAAGAAATTTGTCTATATCTTTTTTGGATTTTTAAAAAAGATTACTATCACTGCCCTGGAACTCGCATCGTTCCAAAAGGGCTTCAAGCTTTCCCCGACGAGGGAGGGTTCATTAAAAAGAGGTTTTAGGCAGGATTGTTCGATGCATCATTGTATATTCATTGAAAAATAGTTTAAAGTAGAGGAGAGAGGTGAAAGAAATGTCAGAAAAGGTTTCCAGTATTATGTGGTTTAGTCTTGCCGTACAAGCCCTGCTTGTTCTTGCTGATCATGATGGATTATGTAATAGTAATAAATTGGCCGATAAGCTTGATTCGGAGTCAGGTTTTCTTAGAAAAATATTAAGTAATTTAGTGAAGGCCGGGCTGATTCAAGCGAAGGAGGGCAGGGATGGGGGATATTCACTTGCCAAAAATCCCGAACAAATCATTCTTGCAGACATATACTCTGCGATTAAATCGGAACCTTTCTCAAAAGGCTTTCTTGATGTGAATGATAAAAAATGCTTTCATCCATCTTCTAGAGAAGCGTTATGCGGTTTGAAAAACGAGATGGAGAGCTGGATTATACACGGCTTGGAACAAAAGACGATTGCTGACTTACTATCAAAATCTTAATGTGAAAAACGAAACTGACAAGGTTTCGTTTTTATTAAACTGTATTTGACAAAAGAACAGTATGCATTATATACTGTTCCTGTATTAAATACAGTTAAATGGAGGTCATTATAAATGACAAAAAATATAATGAGTAAAGAAGAGTACCTAAATAAATCGAAAGAATTGAATATACCGGTCGAAAAGCCCAAAGTCCTTAATGATACGGATTTCATTACGGTAGCAAATGAACGGAGATCTGTTCGCCAGTACGATCCTGAATACGTGATGACTGAAGAAGAAATTCGTGAAATTCTGGATATTGCGATTCAAGCACCATCTTCTTCCAACTTGCAGCCATGGAGATTCCTTGTGATTCAAGATAAGCAAACCCAGCAAGAATTGCTTCCCATCGCAAATAACCAACAACAAATCGTCGACGCATCTGCTGTCATTGCCGTTTTAGCTGATATTGAAGGTTACAAAAATGCAGAGCGGATTTATGGTGAATTAGTCAATAAAGGGATCATGAAGAATGAAATCAAAGAGCCATATGTAGCCTCTATTCTGCATAATTACGGAAACTTTTCTGCTGAAAAGGCTTTAAGTGTAGCCATGATTGACGGTGGCTTGGTTTCCATGCAGATCATGTTGGCTGCAAAAGCAAAAGGATACGATACAGTACCAATGGGAGGCTTTGATGAAGCCAAATTTGTCGATGCATTCAATGTACCGGAAAACTTCAAGCCTGTCATGTTAATTTCCATTGGAAAAGGAACTAAAGCAGGGTTTGAAAAAGTTCGTTTGCCACTCGATACTATATTGACTTGGAATAAATACTGAGGAAAGAACGTAGTAAGAGGATAGCTGAAATTTGCTATCCTTTTTTTCATGGTTTGAGATTGGCATTGAAAATGATTTAATCTCGCAAGCGATAAATGGATATGTTACAATTTTTCCATATATTTCTTTGGAAAGTCACCTCGAAAGTCCCCGACCGCAAAAGGATATTTATGGGGATAAGCAGAGCTAAAGAATTGCGCTGAAAGCCAATAATTGGTTTAGCCGTTCACAATGGATGGGAGGGAGTCCTTATGAAAAGTGAAGTGTTTTCGTGGTTGAAAGCCATTTTATTCGCTTTAATGATCGTGTTCATTTGCCAACAGTTTTTATTTACGCCAGTCACAGTAAAAGGTGAATCAATGGAGCCGACTTATGAGAATGATGACCGGATCGTGGTAGCTAAAATCGGAAAGCCGGAGCGCTTCGATATGGTTGTATTTTATGCTCCGGACGCTGAAGAGAATTATATAAAAAGGGTGATCGGTTTACCAGGTGACAGTGTCGAAATGAAAGATGATGTCTTATATATCAATGGGAAAAAGTATACGGAACCATATTTGAAAACAAAAAAAGGGGAAATTCCGCCTGAAGAAAATCTGACGGAGAATTTCAGCCTGAGTGATTTACTTGGGAAATCCAAGGTACCTGCGGGTCATTTATTTGTCATGGGGGATAATCGGAGGAACAGTTGGGATGGAAGAAGATTTGGTTTTATTTCTGAAGAATCACTTGTGGGCAAAGTGAAATTTCGTATTTACCCACTTAATGAAATGGGAGTGCCGAAGTGAATTGAACACAGTAAGTACAAGTGAAAGCTTAGAGGATAATTATGTGGACTAAGTTGTATTTATAGCAGATGATGGATAAGAACCTTTTCCTGTGGTTAAGGTTTTTCATTTTGGATTGTGGGGGTATTAATATGACGAATGGGTTAGCTGCCATCTCCATCCCGATGCTGGATGAAGAAATGGGACGGCAGGTTAAAGGACATGTCGATTCGCTGACGGTTCCTAAGGGAAGTTTAGGCCGGCTTGAAGAATGGATAATCGAACTGGCCAAGATGACAGGAGAGGCATTTCCAGACATTTCGAAACCGGGGGTTATCGTGTTTGCGGCCGACCATGGAATTACGGAAGAAGGGGTTTCGGCTTATCCAAAAGAAGTGACGGAACAAATGGCTCTCAACTTCCTGAATGACGGTGCCGCAATCAATGTATTAAGCCGGGCGATAGACGCTTACTTGGATATTGTCGATATAGGGATCGATGCAGATATCGAGGCACCAGGGTTAACTTCGAGAAAAGTCCGCAATGGAACTAGAAACTTTTATAAGGAAGAGGCGATGACAAAGGAAGAAGTAATTCAAGCGCTTGAAATTGGATATGAGCGTGCAGAGAAAATGATTGCCCATGGTGTGAACTGCCTGATTCTTGGTGAAATGGGAATCGGAAATACGACATCCAGTACCGCCATCATCTCCATCGTAAGCGGGAAAAGCGTCGAATCACTAGTGGGGCAGGGAACAGGATTGAATTCAGAAGGCATTTTACATAAGCGAAGAATAATTGAGGAAGCGATTTCATTAAGAAATCCCAATCCTGATGATCCAATCAACATTTTAATGAATATCGGTGGATTCGAAATTGCAGGTATGGCAGGGGCCATGCTTGCTGCAGCGAATAACCGTATACCGATTCTTGTTGATGGTTTCATTACAACCACGGCTGCTGTATTGGCAAACCTGATTTCCGGACGTGCAGTCGATTATATGTTTGTTGGACATCGATCTGCAGAACCTGGTCATAGAACGGCCATAGAACTGCTTGGCAAGGAGCCGATCCTCGACCTGGGAATGAGAATCGGGGAAGGAACAGGGGCTGCCCTGTCATACCCCATCCTTAAGGCAGCGACATTGGTCATTAAAGAAATGGCAACATTTGAATCTGCAGGCGTGTCAAATAAATAAGAAACAGGAGACCTTCGATACGCTGGTCTCCTATTTATACAGGTTAAAAAGGTGGATACTGCATTGAAATATACACTCATCCCGCTGTTACTTAATGGGCAGGTGTTCTTTATATTTCTTCATTTTCCTGACGACGGAAGGCTGGCTGATACCTAAGAATTTAGCCATTTCATATGTGGACTTGCATTGTTTATTCGCTTTCATCATCATCCATTTTTCGACTTGTTCGAGGGCGGTATTGAGATCACTATCATCAACCATCATATTGTCGATTATTAGGGTATCATCTATTTTCTCCAAAGATTCTTGTCCATGGAAATGGGAGGGGAGAAAGCCTGGGAAAATGATGGAGTCTTCCGAGGTCAAAATGAGCCGTTCAATCAGGTTTTCCAATTCACGAACGTTTCCTGACCATTTATGCTGAATCAGTATTTCATAAGTGGAAGGGTGCAACTTCTTATCTGTCTTGTATTTCTTGTTGATAATTTCGAGATTATGATTGATTAAGATGGCAATGTCTTCTTTTCTTTCGCGTAATGGAGGTATTTGGATCGGAATCACATTTAAGCGGTAATACAAATCTAGCCTGAATGTTCCCTTTTCCACCATTTCTTCAAGGTTTTGATTGGTTGCAGTCACAAGCCGAAAATCTATCCTATACTCTTTTTTCCCGCCCACTCTTTTAAAGGTCTTCTCTTGCAGGACATTTAATAATTTCACTTGCATATCCAGGGGAAGCTCCCCGATTTCATCCAGAAATAAGGTTCCGTTATCTGCTTGCTCCACCAGCCCCTGCTTCCCCTGCTTCTGCGCACCGGTGAAAGATCCCGCTTCATATCCAAACATTTCGGATTCAAAGAGACTTTCTGGGATGGTACTGCAGTTGACTTCGATGAATGGCTCTTTGCTGCGGTAACTCTGATTGTGCAGCCGCCGGGCAAATACGCTTTTTCCTACACCGGATTCCCCAAGAAGCATGACTGTCGCATCCGTTTTGGAAACACGGTGTATCGTTTTGGCGATTTGCCGCATTTCCTTACTGCGATAGATCAGCTCCTCCTGTTCCCTAAGTTCCTCGACCTCCGATTGGTATTCTTGAATCTTTTTCTCCAATTGACCGTACTGATCCTGGAGGTTCCTTATTTCAGTTTGATCTTGGGCATAGCTGACGACACGAATCAATTCACCATCCTCATCAAAGATGGGGTAGGCAGTCGACATGACGATTTTTCCCGTCTTCGTTTGCTGCATGATCTGGACAGGTGTTTTCTCTTTCAATACCATGGCGGAAATCGACGGTGAAAGGATTCCTTCCGTTTCGAGCTGGTAAACGGATTTCCCAAGATAATGTTCTGGTTCGATTCCATATATCCACCAATGGTTAGGATTCGTGAATAAAATGAATCCTTTTTCATCGGTCACGGTAATATTGTTATTGGAAGTGTTGATGATGCATTCCAAAACTCTTTTAACATTGTTATCACTCATCATTTTCCCCCTTATCCACTTTCCAGTGATTCAAATATAAATCAAAATCAGAGGTGAATCAAGAATTTTCAGATATTTTGATTTGGAATTGAATCATTTATGAAAGCATGCCTGCGATAATCACTCACTTCATACATCAAAGCTAAAACTAGAGTAATAGAGTAGCGAACTGCCTTACTTACGGTTAACCTACATATGTTTGGGTATAAATAAAGTATAGAGTAATCGATTTGAAGGAGTGATTGAATTGGCTTTGAAGAGAACCTTGGGACAATTTTTATACGACTGCTTAAAAGCAGAAGGCATTACAGAGATTTTTGGTGTGCCTGGAGACTATAATTTCTCATTGCTAGATACTTTGGAAGATTACGATGGGATTGAGTTTATTAATGGACGAAATGAACTCAATGCTGGATATGCAGCGGACGCATATGCCCGGGTGAAGGGCATGTCGGCACTGATCACCACCTTTGGTGTCGGTGAAATGAGCGCATGTAATGCAATCGCTGGCGCGTACAGTGAAAATGTGCCGCTCATACATATTGTCGGCTCGCCAAAGTCCATGATGCAACAGGAGAAGGAGCTTGCCCATCATACGTTAATGGACGGAGATTTTGATGTTTTCCGTAAGGTTTATGAGCATATCACCGGTTATACGGCGATCCTTACACCGGAAAACGCGGCTAGGGAGATACCGGCTGCAATCCGAATCGCGAAAGAAAAGAAAAAGCCGGTTTATTTGGTAGTGGCTATCGATCTCGTTGAAAAACCGTTGATTTCCCACAGTGAGGCTTATGAGAATGCGGCCAAACCGAATGTCAATGCGTTGCAGTCAGCAGTAAAGCATATAAAGGGTATGTTAGAACATGTAAATAAAGCGGTTCTGCTTGTCGACGTAAAAACACTTCGCTATAACTTGCAGAAACCTGTACTTCAGCTCGCTGAGAGATTAAATGTTCCAGTTGCTTCATTAATGCAGGGGAAAAGCGGGTTTGATGAGAGCCACCCCCAGTATATTGGTGTATACGGCGGAGCTTTCGGAAGTAAGGATGTAACTCGGACTGTTGAAGAAGCGGATTTCATCATAGCCGTTGGTGCTGTTTGGTCAGACGTCAATACTTCCAAAGGTACAGCAAAGCTTGACCCGTTGAAAATGGTGGAAATTCAACCTGACACTTTAAAAGTGGGGGAAGCCAGTTATATGAATGTCATGGCGGAGGAAATTCTAAGTGCGCTCCAGGACATTGGCTACCGGCAGAACGAATCTGTCGGAAACATCTCGTTTCCGTATGACACAATGGTGGAAGACCCGTCAGCACCACTGAAAGCGGCTTCCTATTATCCTCGAATTCAGCAAATGTTGAAGGAAAATGACATTGTGGTCACGGAAACAGGAACATTCTCTTATGGCATGTCACAGGTCAGATTGCCGAAAGGGGCGACCTATATTGCTCAGGGAGGCTGGCAAAGCATCGGTTATGCGACGCCCGCAGCTTTCGGAGCTTGTATAGCGGATAGAAACCGGCGTGTTCTTTTGTTTACCGGGGACGGCTCGATTCAGCTGACAGTACAGGAAATAAGCTCGATGCTGGAGAACGGCTGCAAGCCCATCGTGTTCATCCTCAACAATAACGGCTATACGATTGAAAAATTCTTAAACGTAAAAGTCGATATAGAAAAACAGAAATACAACGAAATACCAGAGTGGGATTATACAAAACTGGCTGAAGCGTTTGGTCAAGAGGCATTTACAGCAAGAGTCGAGACGAATGGTGAACTGGATGATGCCATTACAAATGCTCAGGACATGAACGCCGATAAACTTTGCCTTATAGAGCTGGTCGTGAAAGATCAAATGGATGCACCGGATTATTTGAAAAAAATAAGGCAGTACCTTGAAGAGCAAGAGAAACTAAAGTAATTCATGTACGAAATTCCCTCACTCCTGATTTAAACACTAGAATATATACTTTATGTTTTGTTTATGAATCTCACTAGATAGAAGAATTATGCGACACTCCTGCCGAATAACTGCTGGCCGAGACACCACAGGCGCTTGCTTTGAGGTAGCTTGGCATACAGCCGGCGGAAAGGGAGCGGATTTCTGAAATGAAGCTGGAACGTTTTTTTAGTAGAAACTGTAGGCGAACTTGCTCTTCATCGAGTGTGGAGACAAAATGGGTTTCGGAGTCCGAATAATGAGGTGAAAGTCGAAAAAAATTCGTGAACGGTCGAATAAAGTGCGGGGTAGGTCGAATAAAGTGCCTCAACGGTCGAATAAAGTGCGGGGTAGGTCGAATAAAGTGCCTCAACGGTCGAATACTGTCCGGGATAGGTCGAATCCAGTGCATGTACGACCGAATACAGTGAGGCTTAGGCCGATAAACTGTGTCAACGGCCCAAGACAGTGCAGATGTTCGAATACCTTGCTCCGGCCTTGATGGTTTTTACTGTAACCGTTATTGGATAGAAGAATTATGCGACACACCTGCCGAATAACTGGCTGGCCGAGACACCACAGGCGCTTGCTTAGATGTAGCTTGGCAGACAGTCAGCGGAAAGGGAGCGGATTCTTAAATGAAGCTGGAACGTTTTTTTAGTAGAAACAGTAGGCGAACTTGCTCTTCTTATTAATATACAGTCTTAAAAGGTCTTCTGTGATGAAGGCCTTTTTTTGTTGGTAATCTAGATACTGCACGGCCCGATCAAGGACAAGAATGGCAAGTTCCAGAGTGACAATACCAGTATTGGTACTTGTCATTTCAAAATTGAAACCAAGAATTTTTAAACTAATAGTATTATGAAAATGTCACTAAGTAATAGGGAAAATATTTCTCCTAAGTAGAGAAAACCATTCTTTTTAACAATTTCTGTAGAGAAGGAGGCACAAAAAATGCGTAAAAATGTATCATTAGCGCGGTTAATAGAGTCGAATAAAGAAAATCTCAACAATAATCAGCCGTTCATAGATCTTATAGAAGAAAAAGTCCATAGAAAGCAAGTTGAAATGCAGGAAAGGCATTTAACAAAACAGGCAGGTGAGGAAAATGTTATTAAGAAAGGCTTGGTTATTACAACAAACGATTACCTTTCATAGAAAAAAGAAGGATGAAATAGCCCAACGAAAGGAATTATCCAGCTTTGAAGGAGTCCGTATCAGTAATCAACTGAATTATGCGATTGTGGAAATGCAAAGGTTAATGCGCGAGGTATGAGGAAAGAGGGGATAAAAAAGGTTAGCTTAAATTTGTATATTATTAAGTGAAGAGTTTTAACTAAAACTACCTATTCAGATTATTAAAATGAAAAAAGAGGTGATGATACTTAGTAAGTATTGGTCTTATAAAATGCTTTTAACTGGTGTGTTTATCATTGCTACGATTATCTTTTATAAATTTGGGTTTACTAGTGAAGGTTTAGTTTATTTTGTATGTCTTGCAATAACTTTTAAGTGTGTTGAGTATTTTTAATCGTAAAATCAATTATAAAAAAAGACTTAATACTTTAACGAATAAAAAATAATAACATTTCATTTCCAGTTATGAATAACAAACCACATTTGGATTATCCAGCTTGGAAGGAGTCCGTATCAATAAACAACTTAATTATGCGATTATGGGATGCAAAGGTTAATGCGCTAGTGAGGATGAGAAGGGGTATAAGCCATAACACCAGTTGGCGGCTATTTGACATTATCATACACAAAAAGCGTGTTTGATCTTTTTTATCAAAACACGCTTTTTGCTCTTTATCGTTTACTGCCATCACATTTAGTTAAGAACTCGGACTGCCTTCACAAAGCTAGGTCCCCAGTAAGAATTGTTAATGTTAGCGTAGGATACTCCTTTAGATGTAGAAGCATTCAGCATTTGACCGTTACCGGCATAAATTCCTACATGGTTGATTACTCCATCATTATTGGTATCAAAAAATACTAAATCCCCTTTTTGAAGGGCTTTTGAAGATACAGCTGTACCAACGTGTGATTGTGCCACTGAATTTCTAGGCAAGGAAATACCTGCACTTTTGAATGCCCTTAATGTGAACGAAGAGCAATCAAATATGTCAGTCCGCGAAGTGCTCGCACCGTAAACATACTTGGCTCCCATGTATTTAGCACCAGCTGCCAGAACTTGATCCGCTTTGGTCGATTTGGACGGTTTATTAATTGAAGAAGCCGAGGCTTTCCCTGAAACACGGATGGTTTGGCCTATACGAATACGATCTGAATTAGAAATATTAGGGTTTATTTTAAGTAAGGCACTAAGGGAAAGGTTATATCTTTTAGCGATGGTTGATAAGGAATCCCCTAATTTAACCACATAAACGTCTGTTGTATTTTTATTATTATCCGGAGTGCTGGTAAGGGTATTAACCTTCAGGACCTGACCGGGAAAAATAAGGCTACCAGTCAAATGGTTTTTAGACTTTAATTGTTGGACAGTCATATTGTTGACTCTTGCAATTTTGTCCAGGGTGTCTCCGGATTTGACTGTATATGTAGCATTTGTTTTGGCCGTAGAGCTGGATGCAGGAGCTTGTCCGGAAACACGGATGGATTGGCCAATATAAATGCGATCCGAATTAGAAATATTAGTGTTTAATTTAAGCAGGGCACTAAGTGAAAGGTTGTATCTTTTAGCAATTTTAGATAAAGTATCCCCCAGTTTAACTACATATTTTTCGGTTTTATCTATATTCTTAGTGTTAAGAGTATTAAATTTCAAGATTTGGCCGGGAAAAATAAGGTTACTAGTCAAATGGTTTTGAGATTTTAATTGTTGGACAGTTGTATTATTAGCTTTAGAGATTTTATCAAGGGTGTCCCCTGATTTAACTTGATAAGAACCAGCATAGGCAGAAGTGCCGGCGATAAGGGTACCTATAATGGTTCCTGCAAGAATGAAAGAGTTTTTCGAATTGTTCATTTAGGAAAGTTCCTCCTGATGTGGTAAAAAAATATGTAGCATTTATATTATAAAGGTAAGGCATATAAAAAACATGACCCATTTAAATAAAATTCAACTTTTTCGTCATTTCTCAGGTTATTTTGCAGATCTGTCACATTGAGTGGAATCAAGTGGATGGGCAGGATCCTTAATATCGCATAAAGAGATAACTAGGCTAAAAGAGATTTCATAAATGGAAGCTTTGAGGTAATTAAAAAGAAAGGTAAGAATAATATAATATCTTTACCTTTCCATGATTAATTTTTTAATATTGTCTATAAACATAGGGATCGTCAGGTTCTGCGATCTTACTATGTGATGATACTTTGAGCAGGGGAATGGTTTTCTTGAATGGCTGATAATAAATGGATTCCAATTCTCCTGTCACGGAATACCACTCATCATTTTTTGGATGCATACCTTCGGGAAATTCGATCAGCATACCGAATACCCCAGAGTCTGCGACACAGTGAATGACTCCAAAACGAAACAGGAATACCTGGTTTTTGGCTAGCTCATCCGAATTGTACGAAAACCCGGTTAACGTAATTTGTTTGCCCGTGAATTTTCCAGGAGAGTAATAGATGGCCTCTAAGTCATTTAGATAGTTTTCATCGGTTAAATGAAGACTATCATGGTCAACTAAGTCTTTGAGCGAGTGATCCATTAAAGTTAAATAGTCATCCTTGCCATAATAAAGACTCGTATCCGGCTGCAGAAATTGATGCTGGCTATATTCATCTGAGTCATCATATACCGGGAAATGAAATCCTTTTTTTTCTACGATATTCGAGTCCATAGTGGCAACAGGCAAAAAGAGACCGGTTAAAATGGGAATGACGTAAAGGAAGTAAGTAAGGTTCTTTTTCCATTTCTTGTTTTCCTGGGAGTGATCATGTCCGCACTGACAATCAACACATTCTTCTTGATTATCTTCTTTAAAATATAAGTAGGATCCCATTAACGTGAAAATAGCCAATATATAGATGGCAATTTGTGAAATATAAGAATATTCCATATTGATGTATTTCGATATATTCCCTGAGGCGTGTAAATGCACGAATAAAAAAGTAAGTCCAAGTAATATGAATAATCTTCCCATATAAAACACCCTCTTTAAGAAATAAACAATAAAGTTAGGCCTAAGACGGAAATAAATATATAGGCCATCAAACATAAAACGAATTTTGTTTTGAAGGTACCTAAAAGCATGATTGTATTTTTAATATCAAACATGGCCCCAAATACAAGAAAAGCAACTAGTGAAGAGGGCGAGAAGGTACTTCTAAAAGAACTTGCAACAAAGGCGTCCGCTTGGGAACACAAGGACATGACATAGGACAAAGCCATCATGACTGCATTCCCGGATAGTTTTCCTTGCCCTATTTCAAGCAATAGGGATGTTTTCAAAAAGGTTTGAATGGCAGCTGCCAGCAGTGCACCAATGATTAAGTATTTACCAACAGAAAAGAACTCTTCAATCGAGTGTTTAAACATACCCGTTATTTTTCCTTTAAATGTAAGTTTATGGTGGTGGATATGTTCGATATGTTCGTGTTTAAGCTGATTTGTCTTGAATTGAAAAGACAAGATGCATGCAATGATAAGAACGACCGCGAATGCAATTCCGCCACGATAGAAAACCATGCTCCAGCTATTTCCAAACGCGATATAAGTTGAAAACAGGACGATCGGATTGAGAATAGGTGCCGAAAGCATAAAGGCGATGGCCGCTGAAAGAGGAACCCCTTTAGCAATCAAACGGCGGGTAATCGGGACGATTCCGCACTCGCAAGCAAGAAAAAAGACCCCTGCACCTATTGCCGATAGAACAGATAAAATCGGATTTTTCGGTATAATCTTTGCAATCATCTCTTCTGACACAAACATTTGGATGATTCCAGATATAAGGACTCCCAGTAAAATGAAGGGAAGGGACTCAATTAGGATACTAATAAAAATCGTATTCATTTGTAAAAGTGCCTGAACGTTCATCATAAACCACCTTCCATATTGCTGACTTAACTATAGTAGGTTTGTAATGGAAGGAAGTCAATTTAATATTACTGGGGTAATAGGCTGGAAGTTAAATAGGGAGGGGGATTAAGAAAATTGAATAAAGTAAACTCCCCTCAAAGTTGTGTAACATCCAAAGGATTTACACTATTCAACATAGAGGGGATAAAATCATGGTTTATTTTTCGGTACAGCTTTATTAATTAGGTTTTTACGCGATACAAACTGATTGTCGGTAACCCAAAAACGCCAAGGGTAATCTTTTGCTACCCCGGAGTTGTCGATTCCGACGCGGGGGCCGCTGGATATGTGTTCAGGCTGTTTTCCGACAGCTAGATATAGCGGGGGATCCGTAAAAGATCGACCATAATCATCCATGGTGATGCCCAGTGCCTTTGTTAGCTTCCCTGGTCCATCGGTCCATTTACGAATATCGGCAATTCCTCGTCTTTCATGCATTAACTCGAGCCCCGAATAGGGTTCAACCGCACGGATTAAAATGGCTTCCGGATTTTCAGGCCCTCCGCTTACGACATTGACCAGTGTATGTGTGTGCATGACGTATGTATAGATCAAACCTGAATTTCCGAACATCACTTCCGTCCGTTTTGTCCTTCTATTTCCAAAGCTATGTGCGGCCCTGTCTCCAGGTCCAATATAGGCCTCTGTTTCAACAATGAATCCAGAAGCGGTTCCATCCGCTGTTTCTTTTATAATCAGGCAGCCAAGAAGGGATTTTGCCAGTTCAAGGGTAGGCTGCTGATAAAAATCCGCAGGTAAAATTGAATCGTATATCTTGTTCATGATATCACTCCATTTAGTCTCATACAGGTAAAATTCCCTTATCAATGAAAAAGAAACATGAAGGGAAAAAAAGACCGGCTGATTATATCAGCCGACCTTTTTTTAGCCTAATTCCTTCTCCGTTTCTTGATCTTTTTTGATTCGGCCCGAACCCACGGAAAGTGCCACTAATATCCCTGCGGAAACAAAAAAGATACCGGTGATGAAAACACTGGAGAATGCATCGATCCAAGCATTTTCAATCGTTTTTACAAGGACAGTGCTGACTTCTGCGGGCATTTTAAGGTTTTCAGGATAAAGCATGATGTTGAATAACGCATCCGTTTTATCTGCTAATGCTTTCAGTGCCTCATGCAATATAGGGTCCTTTTGACTTACGACCGCATCATCCATATTTTGCTGGAGATTGTGATTCATGACAGCATTCAAAATCGTGATGCCCATCGTTCCTCCTATTGATCGGAAGAATGTCGAAGCCGCTGTAACCGACCCGAGCTGCGATTTTGGAAATTCGTTTTGAACGGCAATCATCAATGTCGGCATGACAAGACCCATGCCTATCCCAAGGATGGCCATGAATGAGTACGCAGTGAATATAGTCGTACTGCCGTCCATCATGCTCATTAGGAAAAAGCCAAGCGTCGCAAAGACCATTCCAAAGGTAAGCACGGTACGAAAACGGAATTTCAAAAGTAACCGCCCGCCAATGATGCTGGAAAGAATCATACCGATCATCATCGGAGTCATGGTCGACCCTGCTTTTGTTGGTGAAACTCCCAATACGCCTTGCATGAACAGCGGGACAAACATGATTGCCCCGAACATGCCAAGGCCAAGCAAGAATCCCAAAATATTCGTGGTGGTAAAAACTCTATTTTTAAAAAGGGATAAATCAAGGATCGGTTCGACCGCTCTTCTTTCAAAAAAGATGAATAGTGCAATGAAGACAATGGTGCTGCCGAAAATCAAGAAAGATTCTAATGATAACCATTCGAATTTATCACCACCGAAGGTCAAGCCAAGCAGTAACAGGACAATACCAGGAATCAAGGTGAAAATCCCTAGATAATCGATATTCACTTTCTCTGTTTTCCTTATCGCTTCATGTTTCAATCCTACATAAATCAAAATGGCAGATAGTAAGCCCGTCGGTACATTGATCAAAAAGATCCAATGCCAGCTGATATGGTCAACGATCAGGCCGCCCAGAAAAGGGCCGATGACAGAACTTAAACCAAAAAGGGCTCCGAATACACCCTGCCATTTGGCTCTTTGTTCCGCAGAGAATATATCACCGATTATCGTTTGGGATAAAGGCATGATCATCCCGCCGCCGATTCCCTGCAGGCCCCTGTAGATGATCAATTGCTCCATCGAAGTGGCTGTGGCACATAAAAACGAACCGATCGTAAATATGATCGTGCCAAGCAGATAAAGGGAACGTCTGCCATATAAATCAGATAGCTTTCCAACAATGGGTACAACAGTCGTTGAGGCTATTAAATAGGCAGTCGTTACCCATGCAAAGATGGTAAATCCATTCAATTCCCCGATAATTGTCGGCATGGCCGTACCGACGATCGTCTGTTCCAATGAACTGAAAAACATTCCAATGATCAATCCTGTTAAGACAAGCTTGGTATTGACCGCTTTTTTTTCCATTTGCATAGCATTTCTCCATTCCTATAACTGTATTCCTTATTCGTTTTTTGACTAATAGGTCAAAATTATAAATCTCTAATGACCATTTAGTCAACATTTTTTTTGCTAAAAAATTCAATTGCATGACTATATTGCGTAAAGGTGGATTTAAGGATACATCCATATCACTAAAGTAATTCGACCAGAAACCACCAAATCCTTCCTTATTAATGTCTCCAACGTGTTTCCATTTATCATATCCGATATAATAAGAAGGAATATAGATGAACTTATGATTGGAAGTGTAAGATATGAATAAAAAAATAGGATTTATTGGATGCGGCAAAATGGGTGAGGCGATGCTTGAGGGCATGCTGCTTGCAGAGGTCATTTCACCTGAAGGGATCATGGTCAGTACTGCGAGTGTGGAGACCAAAACTAAAATCACCACGAAATATAAGGTTAAAGGTACTTTGGATAATAAAGAGGTTGCCGGTTTTGCTGATTTTCTCTTTCTAGGAATCCAACCTGCCATGCATAAGCAAGTGCTAGAAGAAGTGAAGAATCATGTTAAAGAAGACGCTGTGATCATTACTATGGCAGCAGGCATCACTGTATCACTAGTTGAGAACAGCATCGGAAAAAAAGTGAAGGTTGTCCGGACGATGCCAAACACTCCTTCGCTTGTCGGTGAAGGCATGACTGCCATGAGCATTAATGATCAAATTACCGATGCTGATATAGAGGATGTGACTGCACTGCTGAATAGTTTCGGTAAAACGGAAATCCTGCATGAAGATTTGATGGACGCAGTACCTGCCATCAGCGGTTCGTCGCCTGCTTATGTATATATGTTCATCGAGGCGCTGGCTGATGGAGGGGTCCGTGACGGCATTCCACGAAAACAAGCATACCGAATGGCAGCACAAGCTGTAATGGGAGCTGCTAAAATGGTACTGGAAACGGAAAGACATCCTGCTGCTTTAAAGGATGATGTCTGCACGCCGGGCGGTTCAACGATAGCTGCGGTAGCGTCTCTAGAAGAAAATCAGCTAAGATCCAGCATTCTGCAAGCAATGAAGGCCTGCACGGATAAAACGAAAGGTTTAAGTAAATGAAGAAAGATGGATTGCCTTTTTGAGGGCAATCTTGTCCGTTTTCCATTTTCAGAATGTTTTGTGAAAAGAAGAGGAGGATGCATAATGAATGGTTATATAGAAGAATTAAGGAAGATTCTGACGGAAGAACAAGTAACGGTGAATGAAACATTATTGGAGCAGCACAGCCATGATGAATCATATCATACTCCGCACCTTCCGGATATGGTCATATATCCAAGGGATACTGCGGAAGTAAGTTCAGTCATGCGTTATGCGAATGAGCATGAAATACCGGTCATTCCTTTTGGATTAGGATCAAGTTTGGAGGGGCATGTCGTTCCAGTCAAAGGGGGAATTTCCCTGGATCTGTCCTTGATGAATCGAGTATTGGAAGTCAGGGAAAATGACTTCCTTGTGAAGGTGCAACCAGGTGTGACTAGGACGCAGCTCAATAAAGAATTAAAAAAATACGGTTTGTTCTTTTCCGTCGACCCTGGTGCCGATGCTACATTGGGAGGGATGGCAGCTACGAATGCAAGTGGGACGACCTCGGTCAAATATGGGATAATGCGCGATCAAGTAAGGGATTTGGAAATAGTTTTAGCAAACGGTGAAGTGATTCACTCCGGAAGCTTAGCGACAAAATCATCTTCAGGCATCCATTTGAATGGCTTGTTTGTTGGCTCTGAAGGTACTCTAGGTGTATTTACTGAACTGACATTAAAGGTGTATGGCATTCCTGAAGTCACAATGGCAGGGAGAGCATCATTTCCAACCGTCGAACAGGCAGTATCTGCGGTTAATGGGATCATGCTTGCTGGTATTCCGATTGCACGAATTGAATTGGTTGATGCCGAGTCCATAAAAAAAGTTAATCAATTCATGGACAAATCCTATGAAGTCAAACCAACTTTATTCCTCGAGTTTCATGGGAACTTTGCCGGACTGGAACAGGACGTCAAATTTGCCAAGGAAATCGTAAGTGATTTTGGCTGTGGGGATATCCAGTTTGAAACCGATTCAAAAGCACGGAATGCCTTATGGGAAGCGCGCCATAATCTCGCGTACGCATTCATTCACAGCGCACCGGGGAAGAAGCTGATGGTGACCGACGTTAGTGTGCCCCTTCATGAATTATCGAATGCCATACTGGATACAAGGAAGAAAGTCGAACAATCCAAAGTGGAGGGGGCGATTGTAGGTCATGTAGGTGACGGGAATTATCACGTATTGTTCATGATCGATCTGAAAAATCCTGAAGAAGTTAAAGAAGCGAAGAGGTTAAATGAAGAAATCGTCGAATATGCATTAACCAGAGGCGGTACATGTACGGGTGAACATGGAGTGGGCCTTGGAAAATCGAAGTATCAGCGAAGGGAGCATGGAGGAGCTTACGAAGTGATGAAAACGATCAAACAGGCATTGGATCCGAAAGGAATAATGAATCCCGGGAAGATCTTCATAGATTAAGAGGAATATTCTATTTTGATAGATCAGTAATAACATTAACTGGGAAAAGGGCAGAGTAGTGGCCTTTCCGGAAAAATAGTCCGTCATAGCAGATAATTCAATCTAACTCTGGATAATTCGACCGATCTCGAGCAGAAAATCGGACCTAACCCCAAATAATTCGACCTAAAGGCCGGATTCGTATGAAGACATACAGCTTCATCGAGATTCTCGTCCAAAAAAAATAAGACTCCAGACATGATTCTGGAGTCTTATTTTTTATTAAGCGTTAATGTTATTTGGGTTTAAGGCGTTTTCAACACTTACGTAGTTGTAGCCAAGGTCTGTGGCAACTGCTTCGAATGTGATTTCACCGTTCGCCACATTGACGCCTTTTGCAAGGGCATCATTTTCAAGGATTGCTTTGATGGCACCTTTGTTTGCAATTTGAAGTGCAAATGGTACAGTTACGTTAGTTAAAGCAACTGTAGAAGTTTGAGGCACTGCTCCTGGCATATTCGCCACTGCATAATGCACTACTCCATGTTTAACATAAGTAGGGTTATCATGTGTTGTTATGTGGTCGACCGTTTCAAAGATACCGCCTTGGTCGATTGCAACATCGACAATGACTGAACCTGGAGACATCGATTTAACCATTTCTTCAGTAACGAGCTTAGGAGCTTTAGCACCTGGAATCAATACAGCACCGATAACCAAATCGGCATCTTTGACTGCTTCTGCAATATTATAAGGGTTGGAGATGAGTGTAGTCAGTTCATTTCCGAAAATATCATCAAGTTGACGAAGGCGGTCCGGGCTTAAGTCAAGAATGGTAACATCTGCGCCTAATCCAATAGCGATTTTAGCAGCATTCGTTCCAACCATGCCTCCGCCGATAACAGCGACTTTACCGCGTTTAACTCCAGGAACTCCGCTTAAGAGTATTCCTTTACCGCCGTTATTTTTTTCAAGGAACTGAGCACCGATTTGTGCAGCCATGCGTCCTGCAACTTCACTCATTGGTGTCAATAAAGGAAGTGTGCGGTTTACTGCAACCGTTTCATAAGCAATGGCCAAGACACCGCTTTCTTTTAGGGCCTGAGCTAGTGCCGGTTCTGCCGCAAGATGTAAATATGTGAAAAGGATTAAATCTTTTCGGAAATATTTATATTCAGATGAGATAGGTTCTTTTACTTTCATGATCATTTCTGTGCTTGCCCAAACGCTAGCAGCGTCCTCGACTATAACAGCTCCAGCTTCTTGATATGCTTCATTTGTAAAACTGCTTCCTAGACCTGCGTTCATTTCGATTAATACTTCATGTCCTGCATTGACTAATGCTACGACCCCAGCTGGAGTGATAGCTACACGATTTTCATTGTTCTTAATCTCTTTTGGAATTCCTATTCTCATCTTAATCCCTCCAATAATATGTTTTACTATTTGTATCACAAGTATAGTTGGAAAAAGAAACAGTTAGTATGTGGAAATCAGAAAAATGAAAAAGGTGTATTTGTGGAATTCCACAAACGCAGTTTCAAAAAACATGGACTTGCCAGGATCAAAACCTATTTAAAGCTGAATTCAATTCTTTACAATTGGTTCTTGAATGCGCTCTAGAATCCTTCTTTTCTTATAAAGCATGATTCCCGTATCGGCTATGTCGGCAATCATGGAACGATTTGTAAGGGCGCCGAATATTATTCCGGCAACAGGAACCATTTGCAAAAGCTTTTTCCAGCCAAACTGATCACGGTATGTATAAACTACTTCTCGCCATCCTTGCAGTTCTGAGGCTATTTCCCTTTTTGATTGGGAATCAGTCTGGGTCATTTTCGACAATTCATTTAATATAGCCTTTTTGCCGACTACATCCGATGTTGTGAATTGCAGGCATTTGACGATGAATATACGTTCTTGGCGGTCCCTAGGATTGAAGCCATATGTGATGGCGATATCCTGAAGGGTTTTGATCGACATGCCGAGAAGAAGGGGGATGTCAATTGCCAAGGTGAAGATTCCGCCAATCCCGGTAGTGGCACCTTGAACCGTTGCCAATTTGCTCCCTGAATTTTTAATATCCTGACTCACGCTATCCATGATATGGAGGGGGATGCTTGAAACATCTTCCAGGGCAGTAATATTCAACTCGGGATTCTTGGCTTGCAGCTGATTTAGAATATGAGCTTCTTTCGTTAAATATTTTCCGCCATTCTGAATGTAGCTGCCGATTTCATCAAGCATGACACCCAATTTTTTCTGAATGAAATCCGGTGTCAACTTATCCAATAGCTTGAAAGGGATCCGCCCAATACGTTCCCAAAACCATAGTCCTTTCTGATCCTTCTCCCATTTATCTATGATTGCTAATTCTTTTTCAAGTTCTTCTTTTGTTTCAAGTTTCATAAGATCAACCTTTCCACACCTCTAGTATTCCATATCAGGGAATATATCATTAATTTTTCTTGAAGAATTCATTATATTGATTAAGTTTAATGTTAAGAAAGAGGGACATTTTTTGAATCGGGTCTTTTAACCGGATATTTCCCACTTCCGAGATCCTTTTTAATCGGTAATTCAATGTATTCACATGGATATGAAGGTTTCTTGAAGCTTCGTTTGGGTTGCAGTCTTTCTCTAGATAGACAGTTAGTGTTTGCAGCAATTCCGTCTGGTTTTTCATGTCGTATGCTTTTAGTTTAAGGATGGAAGGGTGAACACGACGCTGTTTGTTGCTTGCGAGTGATTCAATCATTTGAAACATGCCAAGTTCTTCATAATGTAAAATGAGTTTCATGTCATCAGGGAATATATTCTTCATTTTTAGGGTGTATTGAGCTTCTTCGTAACTTGATTTTACGTCCATTAAGTTTTTATACATATTGCCAGCCGTTCCAAGGATATGCTCAACACCGAAACGCCGTTTCATCTCCAGAATGAAAAAAGGAATGAACTCATAAATGGATGAAGTGAAAGAAGGGCTGTTTTCCTGGTTGGCTCCCGCGAAAAGAATGAGTTTGTTATGGTCAATGGCAAATAATGAACTGTTTATCTTTTGAGTGGTCGTTAACATGTATGAAATATAGCGCTCCACTTCGCGATTGATTTCTTTAGGGAATTCAAATACCAATATGGAAAAAACAACTGGAACATGGATGGAGAATTTCTGATAATTTTCAATTATTTCCGATTCTTCTTGATAATGCCCGGTCAACATGCGCCAAAGAAACTCTTGATGACCGGCTTCTTTCCTTTTCTTTTTCAATTGCAATTGCTGTAACTGGTTCTTCGCTTCCTTGGCAGCGAATTGCAGAAATTTCATATCTTCTTCGGAGAAAGGTTCATTTACTTCCAAAGCCCAAATGAAACCAAGTACTTCATTATTTTTCCGGATGGAAACCGCAACCCTGTTACCGAGCCCGACATCATTGATGGCCCCGATTTTAATGGGGGCATCTTCTTTCAATAACGCGGGTATGAAGCCATCTTTCCATAAACTGTTGATGACCTTCTCAGGGACACGTCTTCCGATTATGGTCATGATACGAGCCTGATCCGTAGTATCATCGTGTGTGCTATAAGCAAGTAAGCGATGGTTACCGTCCTCGATTGTAATGGGGCAACCTAAAACAGAACTGATTCTATCGGCAAACTCCATCATATCTCCATAAAGGTCTTTAAAAATATCTCTATTTTTTTCGAATTCCTTCATTATTATTTTGCCCCTCGCTAAAAAAATTCCTTCTCCTTGAATTTTAAACGATTTTCTATTAATAAGCATAGATAAATCCTTTGTTAATACAAAAAATCCCTACCTATGGTTACCGGTAGGGATTTTATTTTAGAATAGGAAGTTAATTAAAAGATAAAACAAACCAGCTAATGTTGCCGAGATGGGAATGGTAATGAACCAAGTGATGATCATTCTCTTTGCCGTTCCCCATTTTACGCCCTTGACACGATGCGCAGATCCAACACCAAGGATTGAAGACGAAATAACATGGGTTGTACTGACGGGCATGTGTATTACAGTCGCGCCAAAAATAATGAAAGCGCCGGTTAAATCCGCTGCAACACCATTGACCGGACGGATTTTCATGATTTTGCCGCCAACGGTTTTAATGATTTTCCATCCGCCGACGGAAGTTCCAAGTCCCATTGCCAGTGCACATGAGAATTGAACCCAGAAGGGGATATCGGTACTTGATGCATAACCATTTGCAATAAGGGCCATCGTGATGATACCCATCGCTTTTTGAGCGTCGTTCGTTCCGTGTGTATACGATTGAAGTGCCGCAGTAGCAATCTGTATAGTCCGGAATTTTTGGTTTGTTTTTGTCAGGTTATTGTTTTTAAAGACTACTTTAAAAATGCTGTATACGATAAACCCGATTGCAAAAGCAATTAGCGGGGAGAAGATCAAAGCTTGAAGAATTTTCATGAACCCTTCCCATTTAATGCCGGCGAAGCCTGCTGCAGCAATGGCTGCACCTGCAATCGAACCAATCAATGCATGGGAGGAACTGCTTGGTATTCCGTAATACCAGGTAAGAAGATTCCATATGATAGCGGCAAGCAGAGCAGCCAGAATTACATATGAACCATTCGGAAGCGTGAACGGATCCACGATATCCTTCGTTATGGTCTTCGCCACTCCAGTAAATGTCATAGCTCCGACGAAATTCATGATTGCTGCCATGATGATGGCATGCCTAGGCTTCATGGCCTTTGTTGAAACAGCAGTAGCTATTGCATTGGCTGTATCATGAAAACCATTGATGAAGTCAAATGCTAAAGCAAAGAAAACGATTAATATTGTTAAAATTAATAAAGTATCCATTTATTGGGGTACTCCTTAGGCGTTTTTCATTATGATTGTTTCAAGTGTATTGGCCACCGCTTGACAGTGATCGGCGATCTCTTCAAGGCTTTCGTAAATTTCTTTATATTGAATGATCCTGATTGGATCTTTTTCAACTGTAAACAAGTTTTTGATTGATTGACGTTGGATTCCGTCACAAACTGATTCAAGATCTTTAATTTTGATTGCATTTTCACGAATCATTGGTAATTTTTTAGTGGATAGTGTATCGACAGCATTTTCAATCTCATACGTACACTGTTTGATTGCATCCACAAATTTAAGCATATACTCATCTGCATTGACAATTGAGTACATTTCGAATAATGCCGCACAGTGTTCCAAACCGTCTATGACATCATCCATTCTCATGGTTAATTCAAGGATATCCTCCCGTTCGATAGGAGTGATGAAAGCATTGTTCAGCTCTTTGATCACATTATGAACCATTGAATCGCCTTTATGCTCATAGTCTTTCATCGTATCTGAAAATACTTTTAGATCGGAGATATTTTTGAGTTTATAATCCGCGAAATAGTCAGCACCTTCTTTAAGGTTTTGAGCGATGTTAAAAAGCATTACAGCGAATTTGTCTTTTTTTGATTTAAAAGCCATGTTAAAGCCTCCCAATTAGTCATGCAAATTTACGCACTTTAGTCGTACGCTTAGTATTAACAAATTGATTGTAACGAATTCATGTAGTATCCGGGAAGGTTTTTCGACGAAAATTTACAAAATCTTAATAAAACTTTACATAAAAAAACAAGGAAAATTAAAAAAAGGGAAAAACCTGCAATTATAAGGGGGTATTTGTAAAAAAAAAAGCCTTTCCGATATGGAAAGGCAAAAGTTTCTATAAAAATAAAGCAATCAAATAGTAAATGATTCCAGATAAGGAAGCGGAAATTGGTAATGTAATGAACCAAGTGACCAACATGTTTTTAGCGGTTCCCCATTTTACCCCTTTGATGCGGTGTGCAGAACCGACCCCTAGTATTGAAGAAGAAATGACATGAGTCGTGCTGACAGGCATATGCAGGAAGGTTGCACCGAAAATGATCGCTGCACCAGTCATATCTGCAGCAACGCCATTAACCGGACGGATTTTCATGATTTTACCGCCAACGGTTTTGATGATCTTCCAACCTCCGATAGATGTACCAAGCGCCATGGCAATGGCACATGATAATTGTACCCAGAATGGAACTTCAGAGGTAGAGGCATATCCGTTAGCGATCAAAGCCATCGTGATGATACCCATGGATTTTTGAGCATCATTCGTTCCATGTGTATAAGACTGGATGGCCGCCGTGAGAATTTGTATTCTCCTGAATCGCTTATTAGTTTTTCCTAAATTATTATTTTTGAATACTACCTTGAAAATACTGTATACAATGAATCCAAGCGTAAAGGCAAGGATGGGAGATAGAATCAATGCTTGTACAATTTTAGTGAATCCACTCCATTTAATCGCATCGAATCCACTGGCCACGATGGCAGCTCCTGCTATTGAACCAATGATCGCATGGGAGGAACTGCTTGGAATTCCAAAATACCAGGTGATTAAATTCCATATTATGGCCGAAATTAGTGCAGCAAGGATTACATAAGAACCATTGTTCAATGTGAAAGGATCCACGATATCCTTCGTAATGGTATGCGCAACACCAGTAAAGGTAAGTGCTCCTAATAAATTCATGACCGCAGCCATGATGATTGCATGACGTGGTTTAAGCGCCTTGGTTGATACTGCTGTTGCGATGGCGTTAGCCGTATCATGGAAACCATTGATAAAGTCAAAGACCAAAGCAAAAATAATAATTAGCACTGTTAAGATGAGTATGCTATTCATACATGGAGGACTCCCTTGATTTCAAGTGTAAAGTGTATATGGATTTTGGCTAATGAATGGGCGCAAAACAGTTTGCAACTCCTCAATATTTAGGATGGGAGTTTTACGTTTGATTATTCTATAAAAGCTGACACCTTCTTTTTTACTTAGTTTTAAGTCGAACTATTCAATTGTAACGAATTTCATATCTATAAGGATAGATGTTTCGTCATTTTTTTACAAAATATTTATCTTAGTGAATGATTAAAAAGATAAAATGTTTCCTTTTATATATAAATGGGTGCGTTTTCGTTTAAGAACTCTGTAAATCCCGAGGCTTATGGTTAGAAATAGAAGGTGGAGGGATGTATAATTGGTAAATAAAAGTAAGGGGGAATGATGGAATGATTTCAAATATTGGGGAAACGATCACCTTACATAATGGAGTTAAAATGCCACAGTTGGGTTTTGGTGTATTTAAAGTGAAAAATGGCAATGAAACGGTTGAGTCTGTCAAGAAAGCCATCGAAGTTGGATATCGTGCGATCGATACGGCTGCCATTTATGAAAATGAAGAAGGTGTTGGTCAGGCGATTCGTGAATGCGGCGTGCCCCGTGAAGAATTGTTCATAACATCTAAAGTGTGGAATACAGAGCAAGGATACGAAACGACGCTCCAGGCATTTGATGATAGTTTAAATCGCCTTGGCTTGGAATACTTGGATTTATACTTGATCCACTGGCCGGGAAAAGATAAATATCTGGAAACCTGGAGGGCTTTGGAAAAGCTTTATAAGGATGGAAAGGTGAAATCAATCGGTGTAAGTAATTTCCATGTTCATCATTTGGAAAATTTACTTGCAAACAGTGAAGTGAAGCCGGTCGTCAATCAAATTGAATTGCATCCACTTTTGACTCAAGTCGAAATTCGTGATTACTGTGCAAAACATGAAATAAAGGTAGAATCTTGGAGCCCGCTAGGAAGAGGAAACCTATTGGAAGAGCCGACAATTAATCATATAGCGAAGAAGCATGGGAAAAGTTCAGCGCAAGTGTTGATTAGATGGCATCTGCAACATGATCTAGTTGTAATACCTAAATCGATTACGCCGTCCCGCATTGAGGAAAATGCACATGTATTTGACTTTTCATTAAGCTTGAATGAAATGAATCAAATAGATGCCTTGAACAAAAATGAACGGTTCGGCAGCAATCCCGATGAACTTTTGTTCTAAAGCATGCTGAAAATATAGAAGGGTGTCCCGAAATTGGGGCATCCTTTTTCTTTTTCCTTTATGAACATATTTGAGACGGTTACTGCTTATACTAACAATGTGACAAAGTTTAAGCCTATGGTATACCCGTTTAATATGTCTGATAATCCTGTTTTCGTTGCCAAATATTTTTAAAAAAAATTAGGTTTTAGATTATTTAAACGGGGAAAATAATGAGTACAGCGGCAAACAAAAAGAAAAAAATCACTAACATGAGGATTGTCCAATCAGTTACTCAAGGGCTATAGCTAGCTAACTCTACCCAATAACTAAAGCATTCACATTCATTAGATATCGTGCTAATCGGCATCATACCATTTGAATGTAAAAGTTAAAATAACTGAAAAAAGCATGACAAAATGGAAGTGATTTGATTTCTTGGAGTCTGCTGCAGAAATGAAAAAATAACTAATTTGAAGGAGGAAATATATTATGGGATTTTTATGGTCATTAATTATCGGAGGTATCATTGGTTGGTTAGCAGGTATGATCGTTGGACGTGACGTACCATTTGGAATTATCGGTAACATTATCGCTGGTTTTGTTGGTGCATGGTTAGGTTCATTAATTCTTGGGAACTGGGGACCTTCAGTAGCAGATTTCGCTATAATTCCAGCATTGATTGGTGCAATCGTATTTGTCTTCATCTTAAGCCTTATCTTAAAAGGCATGAGAAAAGCTTCATAAATAAAAAAATAAAGCTGGCCCAAGTGGCCAGCTATTTTTTATGCCAAAATGAACGGATTTCGTCCCGACATGCGTATATTTCGGCCGTATAGCGGAAAAATTCGACCCAACATGCAGAAGATCCGTCCGTGAAAGAATATGAGCGACAATTCGGATAATATTAATGAAGAAATAAGAACACCGTCCGAAATGGAACGGTGTTTTTTTGTTTAAATGGTGATATCGAATATATCAGGTTCATCAATGAAAGGAGCTTCAACGATCATTTTTTCTTCTGATATGGGATGGATGAATTCAATTTTCCTTGCATGAAGGGCTTGACGTGGAAATGTCCTTTTTCCGCCATATAAGGTATCTCCGGCCAATGGGTGGTTTAAATGACTGAAATGCACCCTGATTTGATGGGTTCGGCCGCTTTCCAAGGTGCAGCTGACGAGCGTCAAGTTTTTCTTGGGATCTCGGTTGAGCACCCGATAGTGGGTGACTGCTGTCTGGCCTGTAGGGGAAACCCTTCTTCTCGTCGCATGGTGGCGGTCGCGGCCAATTTTTTCTTTGATTTCTCCTTCATTCTTTTTAATGTTTCCTTCGACTAAAGCTAGGTAAGTCCGCTTGATTTCCCTTTCTTCCAACATTCTGTCCAGCATGGACCCAATAAGGCGGTTTTTGGCAAAAAGGACGGCACCGGTAGTATCTTTATCAAGCCTATGAATATGCTTGATCATACAGGTCTGGCCGGTTTTTTGAAGATGGTGCGCGACACCATTGAGGAGGGAGTGTGCTTCACTGGGCTGAGAAGGATGGGTATCCATTCCAGCCGGTTTATTGGCTATCAACAACACATCATCTTCATATAAGATGGAAATTCCTAAGTCTGCCGCTTGTACTGTTTCATTTTCAGCGTGATCCAATAAGGGGATGCTGATCGAATCTCCTTCATTAAGGATAGCTGACCATGCGACGGAATTCCCGTTCACTGTAACTTCTTTACTCATTCTCCATTCATGCACTAATTTTTTTGGGGCCTGCCAACGCTCCCTAAAAAGCTTTTCAATTGTTAATCCATTCCAACTTTGGAGAACATCAATTATTAAATGTTGGTTAGTTATTCTGAAATTTTCCAATAAAAACCCCTACTTTCGACTGCTTTGGTTTTGATTAAATGAAAAAAATATATAATAATTAAGAATTAGTCATGAAAAAGTAACCTTGGACCTATTGATGAAATTCCCGTGGTGGAAATTACCACATATTTTTTACAATATTTATGTTATTCTAGTGAGAAAGAAATCGCTTGTCCTAGAATATACATATAATAGATAGGTCTAACGGATCTGAAAAAAGGTGGTTTTTTTAGTGAAGACGGTCTTTTCTTCAACGGAAGAACAAGAGCAAGAAATAGCGAGTCTCGTTTCTCGTTTCTACGAATCTGTATTTCCCAAATACTTTACGGAAAGTGAAATCCTTCATTTTCGCGAGATTGGCGTTTTAAAGCCCAATCAAAGTTCTGTTACTTACTTGGCAACATTAAGAGACGCATTTCAAGTAATGACATGTCTTCAAGTCCTTATGTCGATATTAGACAAACAAAAGAGAGAAGATTTTATGGAATCTGAATCTGAAGAATTGTTCCAACATAACATCACTCTATTGAATGAATGCGGAATATTCTTCCCCTTTTATTATGACCATTTTTCAAGTATAAACCATGAAGCGAATAATGAGATGCAGATGATGGACATCCAGGTGGCGAATCAATATTTAGTATAAGGCAAAAAAAATGAGCCGGCTATAACGGGAGAAGCATTTCCGTTAGGGCCGGCTCATTTTTTCCATCCTTAATTAATATCGTGGTCCTTGAACCATTTCTCGAACGTTTCCTCATCATTATAGCCAACGATCCGTTCTTGTTCTTTGCCATTATTATAGTGAACGATGGTCGGTGTGCTTTTGATGCCATAATCGCTCCATCCTTGTTCAAACTCCAAAAGATTGTATTGAACTAGATCGATTCCCAGCTTTTCTGCCAAAGGAGCCACGATTGGCGTGGTTTTTTGACAATGCGGGCACTCAGGACTATAGAAGTAAACGGTCACATCTTCATTATCCTGGAGGTCCTGCTCCAATTCTTCCGGCAGGATCAAGTTTTGATAATTGGGGTCATCCAGCTGATCGACAGTAGCGGGTTTAAGCTTATCCTTACCGTATGGATTTCCTTTTGATTTTTCTTCTTTTTTCAAGTTTGTAAAAACGCCCAGCAGGACAAATATCGCGACGATTATCACTAAAAATATAGCCATTTTCTTCATTAAGCTGCAACCTCCTTGGATCTTGTCCATATGATGTAACTGCATATGAAAATAATGATGAATGCAGTCAAGGCTAGGAACGGGATGGTGATGAAACCAAATACGTTTATATATTGACCTGTACATGGAACCCTTCCACATGCAAGGGTGTGGTCAGAAAAGAATGAAACCTTTTGTATCAAGTAATGGTAAGTGGAAATGAATGCACCGATAGCGGATAATATCATCGTATAAAAGCTGATCCAATAATCTTTTCGAATGATTGCAATTCCTAAAATGATCGTAAAGGGATACATGATGATCCGCTGATACCAACAGAGGACACAAGGTTCATATTGCTTGATTTCAGAAAAATATAAGCTTCCAAACATAGCAATGATGGAAGCAGCCCAGGCTACAAATAATAAGTTTTCCACACTGCGTTTTGTATTGTTCATGGTTCCTCTTCCCCATCTCTTTTTACTCTCATGAAAAGTATAGTATGTAAGGACCGCGTATGTAAAATATATATTCTTTTAACGGACATTCAGAATGTTTTTATTTGTAATCCATGGGTAGGTTCAGTTGTTTTAATTTTTGAATAAGGGGTATAATTCTTATGGAAGAGATTAAAGGAGTCTGAGGAAAAATGCCCAATTTGGACCTGCATAAATATGAAAAAATAATGGAAATACGTAATATGAGGCTAGGAGACATAGATGAAATAATTGCTTTGCAGTCGAGTTGCTTTCCTGGAATGGTTCCCTGGAAGCGAGATCAGCTTGAGAGCCATCTGGCGATTTTTCCAGAAGGACAGTTTGTGGCTGAATATGATGGAAAAGTGATTGGCTCATGTTCCAGTCTCATTATTAATTTTGACGAATATGATGACCGCCATACATGGGATGATGTAACCGATAATGGGTACATCACGAATCATAATCCAGACGGTTATAATTTATATGGAATCGAGGTCATGGTCCATCCTGAATTCCGCAGGATGAAAATTGGCCAAAGATTATATGATTCAAGGAAAGAGCTTGTTGCCCATTTGAATTTAAAAAGCATCATTATCGGGGGAAGGATCCCCAATTACCATAAACATGCGGAAGAACTATTACCAAGGGAATATGTGAAAGAAGTGCAATTGCATAAAATATATGATCCGGTTCTTTCATTCCAGCTTTTAAATGGGTTCACGCTTATGAGGATCAATCCGAATTACTTGCCTGATGATCTGCAATCGAATAAGTATGCTACTCTCATGGAGTGGAATAACGTCGATTATCAGCCGAAAACAAAACGTTATTATAAAACATCAGAGCCGGTACGTATCTGCGTCGTGCAATACATGCTGCGTAAAATCGATTCATTCGAAGATTTCGCTAACCAAGTCGAATATTTCACCGATGTTGCTTCGGATGCTAATGCGGATTTCGCCGTGTTCCCGGAATTGTTCACCACCCAGCTGATGTCTTTCTTGAATGAAAGATCACCAAGCTTGGCTGTCCGGAAACTGTCGGATTTCACGGAGCAATACATTGAATTGTTTACCACTTTAGCTGTAAGGTATAACGTCAATATCATCGGCGGTTCCCACTTCGTTAAAGAAGATGATGACAATATCTATAATATCGCTTATTTATTCCGTCGCGATGGGACGATTGAAAAGCAATATAAAATTCATATCACACCGAATGAAAGAAAATGGTGGGGTATTAACGCAGGTGACCGCGTTCGTGTCTTTGATACGGATTGTGGAAAAATTGCGATACAAATTTGTTATGATATTGAGTTTCCGGAACTCGCCCGGATTGCTACCGACATGGGAGCCAAAATCATATTCACTCCATTTTGTACAGAAGACAGGCAAGGCTATCTGCGAGTTCGTTATTGTGCCCAGGCCCGTGCAGTCGAAAACCAAATCTATACTGTCATTTCCGGAACGGTCGGAAATCTTCCGCAAACGGAAAATATGGATATCCAATATGCCCAATCGGGAATCTTCTCTCCATCGGATTTCGAATTTGCGCGTGACGGCATAGTCGGGGAAACCAGCCCGAACCTTGAGATGGTCCTGATTGGCGATGTCGATTTGGAAATCTTAAGGCGGGAGCGTCAGTCTGGTACTGTAAAGCAATTGAAAGATCGCCGCCATGATATTTACCATCTGCATTACAAAGATGGCCAAAAATAAAGAGGTAAACGAGCTCGTGATGTGAAGAATGCTGGATTCGGTTCTTTTCATTACGAGCTTCATTTATTGGAATAAATGTGATAATTTTGTATATGTAAGGTAGATACATAATAATTACAAATATGAGGCGTTTGGGAGGAGATGTTGGAGATGGATTGGAAATCTTTATACACCACTTGGGCAGGGTACCAGAATTTAAATGGGGAATTACGTGTCCTCCTTGAGGAAATGCAGCGGGATGAAGCACAACTCGAAGATGCCTTTTATAAAAATTTAGAGTTTGGAACAGGCGGAATGCGCGGGGAAATCGGAGCGGGAACGAACCGGATGAATGTTTATACGGTAAGGAAGGCAACGGTTGGGTTGGCTCAGTATATCTCTTCGTTTGGGGAAGAAGCGAAAGGAAGAGGGGCTGTGATCGCTTATGATTCAAGACATAAGTCCCCGGAATTTGCACTGGAAGCAGCTAAGACCTTGGCAACATTTGGGGTGAAAGCTTATTTATTCGATGAATTGCGTCCAACTCCAGAATTGTCATTTGCGGTTCGCGAGCTGAATGCTTTTGCTGGCATCGTCATCACGGCAAGCCACAATCCGCCTGAATATAATGGTTACAAGGTTTATGGGTCAGATGGGGCACAATTGCCACCGGATGCGGCGGATCAAGTGATCAGCTACGTGAATGCCATTGAAAACGAGCTTGAAATTCAGGTTGAAGAAGCTGAAGTCCTTAAACTGCAGGGCCTCATCGAAATGGTTGGGGAGGAAGTGGATGCAGCGTATAATCGCGCGTTGCTTACAGTTCCAGAGAACCCGCAGCTTGCCGAGGAAATAGATGTGTCAATCGTCTTTACGCCGCTTCATGGAACGGCAAATAAATCCGTCAGGCGGGCACTGCAAAGCTTAGGTTATCAAAATTTGCATATCGTTAAGGAGCAGGAATTGCCAGATCCGGATTTTTCGACAGTTCAGTCTCCAAACCCGGAGGAACCTGCTGCATTTGAAATGGCCATCGAGCTTGGTAACAAGGTGGAAGCGGATCTATTGATAGCAACGGACCCGGATGCCGACCGGCTTGGAATTGCCGTGAGAGACGAGATGGGCCAATATGTTGTCCTGACTGGTAATCAAACAGGTGCCCTTTTCCTGGATTATTTACTCTCCCAGAAAAAAGAAAAAGGGAAGATTCCTCAAAATGGAGTCATCTTAAAAACGATCGTCACTTCAGAAATCGGGCGTACGATTGCCGAGTCATATGGCTTGAAGACGGTTGATGTACTTACCGGATTTAAGTTCATTGCCGAGAAAATAAATCAGTACCATGAAAGCGGGGAAAGCAGCTTTTTGTTCGGATATGAAGAAAGCTACGGTTATCTGATTAAAGACTTTGCACGTGATAAGGATGCCATTCAAGCTGCGGTGCTTGCTGTCGAGGTCTGTGCCCATTATAAAAAGCAGGGATTGACCTTATATGAAGGGTTGCTGAATGTGTTTGAAAAGTACGGCTTTTACTTGGAAGGTTTGCGTTCATTGACTTTGAAGGGCATTGAGGGAGCGAAACAGATTCAAGGAATATTGAATCAATTCCGTCAAAATCCTCCTTCCCGAATAGCTGGCATTCCGGTAGTCGTTGAAGAAGATTACCAAAGCAGCAAGAAGCGTACATTACTTTCAAATGATGAAGAATTGATCGAGCTTCCGAAATCAAATGTATTGAAGTATTTCCTTGAGGATGGTACATGGGTTTGCCTGCGTCCTTCAGGCACTGAACCGAAAATTAAATTCTATTTCGGTGTCCAAGGTAAATCAATGCAAGAAGCTGAGTCCAAGTTATCGGGAGTCATGGAAGATTTCATGAGCAAGATTGAAGCATTGGTTTAAATTTATGAAAGCTAAACGAAAGACTTCTTCAGGTCTTTCGTTTTTTTTTGATTTTTAGTTGCATGAAAAATCAAAATTCTAGGAAATTCCGTTGCGGTTTTGGTATACTGTATTGGCGACTGATCTCGGAAAACATCAGGGAATAATGGAGGTTTAATTCATGAAATTAGTAATCATTAATGGTTCACCACGTAAACAAGGGCGTACGGGGATTGCCTCACGCTACATATCCAAGAAATACGGAGCGGAACTTATTGATTTAAGCAATAGCGAAATCCCTTTATATTCAGGTGAAGGTGAACAATATCAACTGGAAGTTATTCAAGGACTTCGGAAAAGCATCGAGGAAGCAGATGGCGTAATTCTGACAACTCCGGAGTATCATGGTTCCATGAGCGGAGCCTTGAAAAATGCCTTGGATTTTCTAAGCAGCGAACAATTCACGCATAAACCAGTCGCTCTATTGGCTGTTTCCGGCGGAGGAAAAGGCGGGATCAATGCCTTGAATTCCATGAGGACAGTGGGTCGAAGCCTTTATGCAAATGTGATCGCCAAACAATTGGTTCTGGATCCGCATTGCTTCGATTACGAAAATGATGGTTTATTTGAAGAATCTGCAGTACTTGTAGAAGGTATGATTGAAGAGCTTAAAATGTATGCAACGGCATATGCTACAATCAAAAAATGATGAAATGAGGGTCAGGTATTTACATACCTGACCCTTCCTTGTTTTTATAGGGTTTCACCAGCCAAAGTTATATCCCCGAAAATCGATCCTCTTGTATAATTTTTCCCGTTTTGCAAAAACTATAGTTGATTTTAGCTTGGAAGTTCACTTAAATAATCACTTGTTTTTTCTGCTGCATGATCCAGATAACGAAGCAGTGCATACAGCTGGGATTGAACGATTTGATAATCATGCTCAAACCTGTAAGCGTGCAGAAAATGTTCTATTTTTTTTGAAAGAAAGTGATCTTTCGTTCGAACCATCAATACTAACAAGCTGTCCCAATCAGAACGGTGCGTGTGAAACAATGCCTGATCATAATCAGCAATCCTCATGTTCTTCTCCCCCTTATTAAGGAGCTATTTGTATTTTGTTCAGATATGACAGAACATTTCCTTACAATAAGTGGCGATGTATTTGGAACGCGGTTGTTGCTTTTTACCTGAATAAAAATAAAAGGTGAGTACATGAGAAAAATAATGGTAATTGGAATACTGGTGCTTCTTTTTTTTCCTGAACCATCGCTGGCGGCAAAAGTGTATTCCCCTGAACAGATGGAAATGGATCTGCAAGGAATCCAAAAGCAGTATGAATTGGACGTTCAAATTATCGGACAAACTGAAAAGGGAAAAAATATAAAGGCAGTTAGGTTAGGAAAAGGAAAAAGATCGATTTTGCTGGTGGGATCACATCATGGTCGGGAATGGCTCAGCTCCAAACTTTTAATGCGCATGCTTGAAGAATATGCAGCCGCATATCGAGCGGGCAAACCTGTTGGGGAATATTTGACGGAATCATTGGATGAGGTGAGCATCTGGTTCATCCCGATGCTGAATCCAGATGGCGTCAGCATCCAGCAAGGAGATTTATCCAACTTAAATGTTCTTGAGAAGGCTGCGGTATGGAAAATGAATCGATATAGCAGGAATTGGTCCCGGTGGAAAGCCAACGCTAATGGCATTGATTTAAATAGGCAGTATCCGGCTGGATGGAAAGAAGTCATGAGTCATGAAACAAAACCGACGTATCAATTTTATAAGGGCCGACAACCACTTGAAGCAGCTGAAGCTATAGCGCTTACGGATTTCACGAAAAAGATCGATCCCCTTATTGCCGTTTCCTATCATACCTCAGGAAGGGAAATCTTTTGGCATTACAATAATAAACGGAAAAATATGGCAAGGGATTATGGCATTGCGAAAAAGGCTGCCGAATTGACTGGATATGAACTGACCTTTCCGGACAAAGAAGCGGTAGGAAGCGGATATACGGATTGGTTCATAACTGAATTCCGCCGCCCGGGAATGACGATTGAACTTAGTTATTTAGTGGATGAAACCAATCCGCCATTGACTGTGTTTCCTGAGGAGTGGGAGAGGAATCGATTAGTTGGAATCATGCTTGTAAAAGAAGCAAAGCAGCTGCATAACAACTGAACAATTTTACATAATAATACTAACCGGAAAGTATGAGGAGGAAAAGATTTTGAAAAAAGTCATCGTGATGCTAATGGGGATTTTTTTGATTATGCAAGCAGGGGCCATTTCAGCACAAGCCCAAAAACCCGATTACGAAAAATACGGAAAGATTGCGATTACAATAGTTCAGGCAGATTATCCTGAAGTTGAGATTACCGATTACGAATATAAGGGCAGAAAAACAGTAGCGAAAAATTTAGTCGAAGACGATTTCAGATTTTTGGTCGAGAATAAAGGTCAGAAGTTTAATGTCATCGTGACTGTACAACATGATTTGAAAAATGAAAAATTACTTAGTTTGAAGGTCACGGAACAAAAAGGAAAGTGAGATCGGAACAACCGGAAAACTTAAGGGATGCATTACAGACATCTTCACCTCGAGAAGATGTTTTTTTCTGATTTTGTTTAAAGGTTGTTCGGGAAATGGTGGATATCGGATTAGCTGCCAGTGGGGAATGATGGCAGCCGTTCAGCTTCCATGAAGTTTTCATTGCATTTAGGAGCAGCTAACAAGTATAGTTAGTATCAGAATGAAAGAATAAGCTTGATTGTAGGGGTATTAGAAAATGAGAAAGTTTAAGAAAGTTTATGTGGAAATTACGAATATATGTAATTTGAAGTGTAATTTTTGTCCAAGCTCCAGTCTGCAAAGGACCCTGAAATTCATGGATCCTGAAGGGTTTACGGATGTTATCAAGAAAATCAAACCACACACCGATCATATTTATTTTCATCTGATGGGTGAACCGTTTTTAAATAAAAATTTGGGTACATTCCTGGATATCAGTGCTGAAAATGACCTGAAGGTTAATATTACAACGAACGGTACCTTGATTCAAAAGGTCAAAGACAAGCTGCTCTCCAAAAAAGCCCTTCGGCAGGTGAATATTTCACTTCATAGCTTTGAGGCAAACGATACGAGCAATAGTCTTGACTCTTATGTCAGTAATATTGCCGATTTTATTAATGAAGCAAATGAAAAAAGCGAAGTGATTTGTGCCATTCGTTTATGGAATATGGATACGGATGAATTAAAAGCGAGTAATGGCCTGAACGATGATATTCTGAGCATGCTGGAGGAGAAGCTTTCATTGGATATTCGCTTAAGTGAAGCTCTTCAGCAAAAGAATAATATAAAGTTGAGGGACAGGGTTTATATAAACATGGCCGAAAAATTCGAGTGGCCGGAATTGGACCGTGACATTATCGATGAAAATATTTTCTGCTATGCCCTTAGAGATCAATTAGGCATCTTGGTGGATGGTACAGTCGTACCTTGTTGCTTGGATAGTGAAGGCAAAATACCGCTGGGAAATATATTTGAAACATCACTTGAAGACATTTTAAATGGCGAACGGGCGAAAAATATGTATGATGGTTTTTCAAGAAGATGTGCAGTTGAAGAATTATGCAAACGATGTGGCTATGCAAAGCGTCATAAAAAATAAATGAAGGAAAACCACCGGTACATTTCGTGGTTTCAGACTGTAGACAAACTCGATGAAAACTCAGTTTGCCTACAGTTTTTTATTTTAAAATGTTCAGTTGATTTCAGAAATCCGCTCCCTTTCCGCCGACTGTCTTGGGCCGTTGACGCAGTTTATCGACCTAAACCACACCGTATTCGACCGTTGAGGCACAGTATTCGACCTACCCCGCACTGTATTCGGCCGTTTAAGTTCACCTCACTATTCGGACTCTGAACCCCATTTTGCCGCCAAACTGAAACCACGGAGTCCATCTCCGTGGTTTTTTGTGCTTGAAGCATTTTCTTCTTTTTTATTAAAAATTCAGAATATTATTGTTTTATTAAAAGTCCTGTGATAAAATACTCTCTATTATTGTTGAAGCGAAAACTTCATATTGTCATATAAAAAGTTTTGGATTCATATCTTGTTTCAGAGGGGATGTTTTATGGATTTACAGCAAAAAGTTAAAGAAGTATTCCCTGGTTTATCTACTGGTCAAAAAAAGGTAGCAAAATACTTGTTGGTGCATTCACATACATTTGCAGTCACTTCAGCTCAAAAGCTCGGAAAGGATATTGGGGTGAGTGAAACGACCATCATCCGCTTTTGCTATTCATTAGGGTTAAGTGGATATGCTGAGCTTCAAAAGCTTATTCGCAATCAGTTGATATACGAGAGCAGCAGTTTGAATGAATATCATTCTTCAAAACTTGAAGCCGCGAGTCAGCCAAACTTCATGGCTCAGGTGATGGGGCAGGATATCATCAGCATCGAAAAGACAATGAAAAATTTATCAAATGAAGATTTCTCCAAAACAGTCGATAAATTGGCGGCAGCTGACAATGTTTTAATATCCGGACACCGTTTATCATTTTCGGCAGCACATTGGTTAACCTTTACGCTTAGGCTTGTTAGGGAAGAGGTTCATTTATATCGCCCTGATACTGATGATATATTTTTACTGTTGAATAAAATGACTGAAAATTCCGTTTTTGTGGCCATTTCATTTCACCGCTATGTTAAAGAGACTGTGAAAATAACGGAAATGGCCAAAAAAGCGGGTGCATTTGTAATTGGGGTTACGGATTCCGAACTGGCTCCGATTGCTGAATACACTGACATTTTACTGCCCATTTCAACACCAAGGACTTCCACGATCGATACCGCACCGGTTTTATTCTCATTATTGAATAGTTTAGTAGCTGGTGTATCGATTAAGGACGAACAGGGTTTCAAAGAAAGAAAAGCTATATATGATGCGTTTAATCAAGACGATTATTTCTTTTAAGGTAAAACTTCCACCAGTTTGGGGAACAAGCCGATTAAACCGGGATACAAGGGGGAGACAGAGATGGATATCACACAATCTATCGAAAAATTAAGGCCGCGTATACTCGATATCTTTGACCATTTACACGCAAATCCTGAAACGAGTTGGAATGAAGTGAATACGACAGCTTTCATTTCAAATATCTTAACGGAGAATCAGTGTACGGTGAAAACATTCGAGGACTGTACAGGAGTGATTGGGGAAATCGGGGATGGGAATTTTACGGTCGGGTTACGATCGGATATCGATGCACTTTGGCAGGAGGTGCATGGCACGTTTCAAGCCAATCATTCGTGTGGACACGATGGTCATATGACCTTGGCACTTGGAGTATTCCTGGTATTGAGGGAAATGGACTTCCATCCTAGCGGGAAGCTGAAGTTCATTTTTCAACCTGCCGAAGAAAAAGGCACGGGCGCCTTGAAGATGATTGAAGAAAAGGTATTGGATGATGTCGATTTCCTTTATGGAGTGCACTTAAGACCGGTTGAGGAAGTGAAGGATGGGCAAGCGGCACCAGCCATTGTGCATGGAGCCGCTCAGTTCATTAAAGGTGAAATAGCGGGAACTGATGCGCATGGAGCCAGACCGCATCAAGGGCAAAATGCCATCGAGATAGGAGCGGCATTCATTACTTTGTTAAATGGTATCCATCTCAATCCGTCCATCCCTTATTCCGTAAAAATGACGCAGTTTTTTGCTGGCGGCGAAAGTTCCAATATCATCCCGGGGAGAGCCACTTTTTCCTTGGATTTAAGGGCACAGGATAATGCAGTGATGGAAGAGCTCACCAAAAAGGTGGAAAAGGTTGCAGAATCTTTGGCCATTGTCCATGGAGTCGAAATGAAACTCGAACCGGGAACCTGTGTTGCTGCAGCAACCGTGAACAATCAAGCCCAGGAAATAATGTCTGAAGCGATAGCCGATACACTCGGGGAAAAAAATCTGGTAGCGCCTGTCATTACAACCGGGGGAGAGGATTTTCATTTTTATACGTTGAAAAGACCTGAACTCAAAGCGACGATGCTTGGATTGGGCTGTGATTTGGCACCAGGGCTCCATCATCCGAACATGACTTTCAACAAAGATGCTTTGTTATCGGGAATTGAAATCCTGGCCAAAGCCATCATACTGACTTTCGAGAAATATGGGGATGGGGGCCACTTACATGACTGATGAATTAATTGTTAAATCCCTATCCACATTAGAGGATTTACAAGAAGTGCAGCGACTGGAAGCCCTCGTATGGGGTATGGATTGCGTTCCCATCCATCAGACGATTACGGCAGTCAAAAATGGCGGGCTTGTTTTAGGCGGCTATATCAATGGCCAGTTAGTCGGGTTTCAATACAGTTTCCCGGGATTCAAAGACGGAAGGGTATATCTTTGTTCACATATGTTAGCCATCCATCCGGACCATCAAAAGAAGGGCTATGGCAGATTACTTAAACTTGCACAAAAAGAAGAAGCACTAAAAAAAGGCTACGACTTGATCACATGGACGTATGATCCATTGGAAAGTGTGAATGCAAACTTGAATATCGGTAAGCTAAAAGCTGTTTGCTCTACATATATGGAAGATTGTTATGGAAATATGAAGGATACCCTCAATGAAGGACTGTCCACTGATCGATTCATGGTGGAATGGAATATACGGCAGGAAGCAAAGGAAGAGACTCCGCTTCCTGATGAAGCCATACACCTCGTAACGACAGCAATGAATGACCAAGGCTTTCCTTACATCAAGGATTATCATTTCGAAACCAATGCCGAGGTGATCGCCATACCCATTCCGACAGATATTCAACAAATCAAAAAAGCTGATCTTCGCCTTGCGATTGATTGGCGGTTAAAAACCGGTGAATTATTCAAAGCCTTTTTTGCCAAAGGATATGTTGCAACCGGGATCGAACGGGAAAAAGGTAAAAACATTCAAAACTATTTATTAAAAATACAAGAATAAGAGGGGATTTGGGATGAAAATAACAGAAGTGCGTTTACGTCATTTAAATATGGATTTGGTAGCTCCCTTTACAACAAGCTTTGGAACGTTTGTGGATAAGGAGTTCATTCTTGTGGAAGTGAAAAATGGAGAAGGGCTTTCGGGCTGGGCTGAATCTGTGGCGTTTTCAGCACCTTGGTATAACGAAGAAACCATAAAAACCAATTGGACCATGCTGGAGGATTTCCTGATTCCGCTTGTATTGGATAAAGAAATAGAGCATCCTCGTGATGTATCGGATATGTTCTCGCATATTCGTAAAAATAATATGTCAAAATCGGCAATCGAGGGAGCCATCTGGGATTTATATGCGAAAGAAAAGAATATTCCATTAAGTATGGCTTTAGGCGGAAAACTGGAAAAAATCGATGTTGGAATCAGCATCGGCATCCAAAAAACGGTACCTGAATTACTGGCGAAGATAGAAGCTGGATTGAGGGATGGGTATAAAAGAATCAAAATGAAAATACAACCAGGATGGGATGTAGATGTAATCAGGGAAGTACGCAATCGTTATCCCGATGTTCCGATCATGGCAGATGCAAACTCCGCTTACCGGCTGAAAGACATCGAATTACTGAAACAACTTGATCAATTTGATTTAATGATGATCGAGCAGCCCTTGTCATCAGATGATATTGTCGATCATGCCACATTACAAGCGGAAATCAAAACACCGATTTGCTTGGATGAAAGTATACATTCCGTCGAAGATGCAAGAAAAGCCCTTGAATTGGGAAGCTGTAAAATCATTAATATTAAAATCGGCAGGGTTGGCGGTTTAACGGAAGCAATGAAAATACATGAATTATGTAAAGAAAGGAATGTACCTGTTTGGTGTGGAGGCATGTTGGAATCTGGTGTCGGGCGTGCTCATAATATCGCTTTGACAACACTTGATAACTTCACGATGCCTGGTGATACGGCAGCATCCGCGAATTATTGGCATAAAGACATCATCCAACCAGAGGTTACAGTGGAAGATGGTGTCATAAACGTCCCAAAGGCGGCAGGCATTGGCTATGAAGTCGATTATGCTGCGATCGATGAATTCACTTCCTATAGTAAAAGATATCCTAATAAATAAGAGTAAGAATAAAAGAACTCCCGGCTTCATGGACATCGGCCCGTTAACTTGAAGCTGGGAGGCTATTAAAGAACAGGATCATGATGAAGGGGAAGATATTTCTTTTAACTTAAATTGTCAGAATAATCATATAATTAGGGTGGTATTTGATATGAAAAATAGTATAAATCTAGCAGGAGCATATATTGGAATCATCATTGGAGCAGGTTTCGCTTCAGGACAAGAAGTATTACAGTTCTTCACGAGTTTTGGAATCTACAGTGTATTGGGAATTGTGGTGGCGACAGCTTTATTCGCGTTTTTAGGCATGCAAGTTACCCAGCTGGGGAGCACTCTCCAAACACGCTCCCATAAAAGCATCATCGATCATATTTGTGGCCGCTATATAGGCAGGGTGGTCGATATTATCATCACATTTTTCTTGTTTGGCGTTACAGTCATCATGATTGCCGGTTCCGGAACGATTTTTGAGGAACAATTCGGGATTCCAAGCATTGTCGGTGCAATCGTCATGACGGTACTCACGATTGGTACGCTTTTACTTAATGTTAATAAAATAATGTCCATCATTAGTGCCGTCACACCGTTTTTATTTGTTATCATGATCATTATTTCAGGTTATTCATTTTTTACATCCGATCTAAGTTTCAATCAAATCATTTCATCTTCAAGTAAAGGAACGGCTGCAACCGAGAATTGGATGATGGGTTCATTACTTTATGTTTCATATAATATGACTGCCGGAATAGCCATGCTAGCCGTAATGGGTGGGACCTTCAAGAATAAGAAAGAGGCTGGTATGGGAGGAATTCTAGGAGGGATCGGTTTAGGGATCCTGCTATTCTTGATCAATTTGGGGATGATGTCCGACTTGAAGGGCATAGAAGGCTCAGGAATGCCTACCCTTCATTTAGCGAATCAGATTTCACCATGGTTGGGATATATCCTATCAATCATCCTTTTAGGAATGATTTATAATACCGCTGTCGGGATGCTGTATGCGTTCACCGCCAGGTTGGTGCCTGCCGAAACAAAACGCTTTAAAATATCCGTGATTATAGTCGGCATCCTCGCTTTCCTTGCAAGTTTCGTTGGCTTTATTAAATTGGTTGGGACGGTATACCCTGTCACAGGATACTTAGGTTTTGTCATCATTGCAGCGCTCATCATTTCCTGGATCCGTTCAAGAACGAAAAAAGAGGCTGTGAAGACGGAATTCGCGAAATTTTAATTTCAAAGGGATTAAGTGCAGAACTGCACGAAACTTTTGGCCTGGCATCTTCTATATGGAGGTGTTTTTTTTCTGTTATCGAGGACCTTTCTCATGATCACGGCATTTTTCCTCCTTTTTTTCATACATTAGTTTAAAGGCGAAAGACAAGGGGGATATCGGATGAATGAAGCGGAGCAAAAGGCTCTGGAATATGCCATTAGTGAAATTACCGAAATAGCAACAGGGTTCGGGTTGGATTTTTACCCGATGCGTTATGAAATTTGCCCTTCAGAAATCATTTATACATTTGGTGCCTATGGGATGCCTACCCGTTTTTCTCATTGGAGCTTTGGGAAGCAATTTCATAAAATGAAGCTGCAGTATGACTTTGGATTAAGTAAGATCTATGAACTGGTCATTAACTCTGATCCTTGTTACGCTTTTCTGCTGGACTCCAATTCACTTGTACAAAATAAATTGATTGTTGCCCACGTTTTGGCGCATTGTGATTTCTTTAAGAATAATATACGTTTCAATAATACTAAGAGAGATATGGTAGAAAGTATGTCGGCAACGGCAGAAAGAATCCGTGAATATGAAATCCTGCATGGCAAAAAGGAAGTGGAAACCTTCCTTGATGCACTTTTAGCCATTGAAGAACATATCGATCCGTCGCTGATGAGACCAAAGCTTGCCTGGACGATGGAGGATGAGGAAGAAGAAGAGGAAATAAAACCGACAGCCACACAATATGATGATTTATGGGACCTTGATAATAAAGATAAACCGAAGAAATCCAACATTAAAAAAAGAAAAAAATTCCCGCCAAGGCCTGAAAAGGATATTATGCTTTTCATAGAACAGTACAGCAGGGATTTAACCGATTGGCAACGGGATATCATGACGATGATCAGGGAAGAGATGCTGTATTTCTGGCCGCAGCTGGAAACGAAAATCATGAACGAAGGCTGGGCATCCTACTGGCATCAGCGCATAATCCGTGAATTGGATCTATCCTCAGGGGAAGCCATTGAATTCGCGAAACTGAACGCAGGGGTCGTTCAGCCATCACGGACCAGTATCAATCCTTATTATCTCGGCTTGAAAGTGCTTGAAGATATTGAAGAACGCTATGATAATCCAACCGAAGAAATGATCAGGCTGGGCGTCAAGCCTGGATCTGGCCGGGAAAAGATGTTCGAAGTCAGGGAAATCGAATCTGATATTTCCTTTCTCCGCAATTATTTGACGAAAGATCTGGTCATGCGGGAGGATATGTACTTATTCCAAAAGCAGGGCAAGGATTATAAAATCGTCGATAAGGCATGGGAACATGTTCGTGATCAACTCGTCAGTATGAGGGTTAACGGCGGTTTCCCCTATATCACAGTAAACGATGGGGACTTCATGCGCAATGGGGAACTTTATCTAAAGCATTGGTATGAAGATATTGAACTGGATCTGAAATATCTCGAAAAAGTCATGCCATATATCTATCAGCTCTGGGGCCGCCCCGTGCATATGGAATCAGTCATGGAAGGAAAAGAAGTCCTGTTTTCCTATGATGGAAAAGGTATTCACCGGAAATATTTATAAAGCTGAAAAAACTGCCGGTCACTCGGCAGTTTTCTTGTTTTTGTCTCATAAAGATATACGGAAGAGCGCCTACTTCTTACTGGCAACAGGCTACGAACAAGTCCGTTCCGTGGTGGCTTATCTGACAGGGGATGTCGAGGGGGCAAAGGAAGTGCGCTTGCAACTTCCTGAAACAGGAGTTTGCAGTGTGAATCTGGCATCTAGTTCCTACGATTCTGATATTCCTCCAACTGAAACAAACAATAGTTCTTGCTGTGGCAGTCCTGTTTCAGTGAGATTGGAAATAAAAATTAATTCCTGTTGTAAATAAAATAGAAGACCAGTCTGAAACCAGGCTGGTCTTTTTATAATTTCTTCGGGTACTATTCAGGGCTGCCGTTGCAATCGCTTTATTCGGAGTTATTGTGAAGCCCGTTTTTAAGAAGAGTATGAAAATTATTGCTGAATAGTTAATGCTTGATTAAATAAGAATATGCTTATACAATGATGGTGAATAATCACATAAGCATATACTTATTTACTTTGTGCTAGGAGGGATGAAAAGCTATGAATGAAGCGTTGGATTTGGAAACCACGGCAAACATTCTTAAATTACTAGGTGATAAAACCCGTTTGACCATGATTAAGATCATGGCTGAGCATGAATGCTGTGTCTGTGAATTTGTGGACCTATTCGAGATGAGCCAGCCCGCTATCAGCCAGCATTTACGAAAGTTGAAAGATAGCGGGATCGTGAATGAAGCGAGGAGGGGACAATGGGTTTTTTACTCGTTAAACCCGTCTTCTTCCCATTACACATTTATTCAGACGGTCATCAAGGACTTGCCAAGTCAAAACTTTAAATTAGAAAACTTAACAGCACAAGGAAAACGGATTTGTTGTGACTAACTAGGAGGTACTACTTCAGTGGGATCAGTTATTTTGGCAGTTATCATCTTTTTATTAACACTCATTCTCGTCATCTGGCAGCCGAAGGGATTGTCAATCGGATGGTCAGCTTGTGGCGGTGCGGTTTTGGCCTTACTTGTTGGAGTGGTGGACTTTACTGATGTCATGGACGTGACATCGATAGTCTGGAACGCGACACTCGCCTTCATCGCGATCATCATCATCTCGCTTATTTTGGACGAGATAGGATTTTTTGAATGGGCAGCGCTGCATATGGCGAGAGCCGCCAAGGGAAATGGAGTAAGGATGTTTGTCTATGTAAGTATCCTTGGTGCTCTTGTGGCTGCCTTTTTTGCAAATGACGGAGCCGCCCTTATCCTCACACCAATCGTATTAGCAATGGTTCGGGCATTGAAATTTAGTGATAAAATGATTTTCCCTTTTATAATGGCAAGTGGGTTCATTGCTGATACAACCTCACTGCCTTTAGTGGTGAGTAATCTTGTAAACATTGTATCTGCAGACTTTTTCAATATCGGTTTTGCCGAGTTTGCTTCTAGAATGATCGTACCGGACATCTTTGCACTTATTGCAAGCATCTTGGTTTTATATATATTTTTCCGTAAAAGCATACCGAAAAATTATGATGTATCACAGCTTAAAAAACCAGCGGAAGCCATTCAAGACCACAGGATGTTTAGGCTGTCCTGGATCGTATTAGGAATATTGTTGGTTGGTTATTTTTCCAGTGAATTCATTGGGGTTCCTGTATCCATCATTGCAGGCATTGTCGCCATCTTCTTCCTCATGATGGCTAGAAGGAGTCCAGCGGTCAACACAAAAACCGTTATCAAAGGCGCACCATGGGCAATCGTCTTTTTCTCAATTGGTATGTATGTAGTGGTTTATAGCCTGCGAAATGTTGGCTTGACGAATGTATTAACGGATTTAATCCAAGTTACCGCCGATCAAGGATTATTTGTAGCAACGATTGGGATGGGCTTCATCGCCGCCATTCTGTCATCACTTATGAATAACATGCCAACCGTTATGATTGATGCCCTTGCCATTTCCGACACCCATACAACAGGCGCAATCAGGGAGGCCCTTATTTATGCAAATGTCATCGGTTCGGACTTGGGCCCGAAAATCACTCCTATCGGTTCTTTGGCTACGTTATTGTGGCTGCATGTCCTTTCATTAAAAGGCGTGAAAATCTCATGGGGAACTTATTTTAAAACGGGAATCATCTTAACCATCCCAACATTGTTCATCACATTGGTCGGCTTATATATATGGCTGCAAATCATTCATTAAACATTTACTACAAACAAAGGAGAGAAACAGCATGGCTAAAAAAACACTTTACTTCCTATGTACAGGGAACTCTTGCAGAAGCCAAATGGCTGAAGCATGGGGGAAGAAATATCTAGGTGACGAATGGCAAGTGATTAGCGCAGGAATCGAGGCCCATGGGTTAAATCAAAAAGCTGTAAAAGCGATGAATGAAGTTGGATTGGACATCTCCAATCAAACATCGGATATCATCGACCCTGACATATTGAATAATGCCGATTTTGTCGTTACATTATGTGGTGATGCGGCAGACAAATGTCCAATGACGCCAAAGCATGTGAGACGTGAACATTGGGGCTTTGATGACCCGGCAAGAGCGGAAGGAACAGATGAAGAAAAATGGGCTACCTTCCAACGTGTACGTGATGAAATAGGAGAAAGAATTGCACGTTTCTCTAAAACGGGTGAATAAATAAAAATGAAACGCCTTGGGTGTTATAGGCGAACCAAAGACCATAAAGAAAGAGCTGCCATAATTGGCAGCTCTTTTCATCATTAAATCTTAATATCGACATTGGCATTTTTCTGAAGTTCTTCCACATGCTTCACAAGCTTTTCTTGTTTCTTTTGCTGCTCTAGTTGTTCCTTGATTTGCGGCTTCATTTCCTCGAGTTTCTGTACCTTCTGCCCGCTTGTTTTAGCTTGCTCTGCAACCTGGTCATAATACTTTTGGATTTCTTCATCAGTTGCTTCTTCCACTTTAATCTCTTTTTCAACGTACTTCGTATATGGGATGTTCTCTGCAATCTGAGCATTCAGCGTTTCCGAATTCAGGCCTGCTTGCTTTATCGCTTCCTTGAATTTCTCTTCACTCTCATATTGCTTTTTGATTTCGGCAAGTTGCTTATCAATTTCGGCCTTGGAAGCTGTGTAGCCCTTTTTATCAGCTGCTTGAAGCAGTAATTTTTGCCCCACTAAAGAGTTGAGCGTTTGCTCTTTAGTTTGTTTGGCTCCCTCCTTGGTTGTCGGGTCTTGTCCGAATTGCTGCATCTGCATTTGTGTGGTGGACAACACGGTATTATATTCCGCACCTAAAATTTTTTCGTCATTGACGATGGCCACCGTTTTCTTTTCATCCACCTTTTGCTTGTCTAGTTTCTTCTGCATTTCTTCCATCTGTTTTTGCTGTTCCTCAGTTGCTTTAGCCGTTTCTTTCTCAGTTGTTTTAGTCTCTTTCTCGTCATTTTTCTTATCAGCTTCATCGTTCGAACCACAAGCCGTCAGAACAACTGCCAATAATCCAATGATGATTGGGTACAATAGTTTCTTCATATTTCAGTCTCCTTTCGTATTCAATGCTAAAAAATCATCTAATGCGCATTATAAAGGAATTTCCCATTAAAACACAATAAATTCATTCTTTTTTTCCAGAAAACAGGAAGATAGTATAGGCATCATCTCATTATATAAGTGTAACATTCGCGGAAATGAACCAATTTACCCTTCGACATGAAATAAGCTTAAAAAATGCGAAGGCTGATACCTGGTGCAGTCAGCTTGAATTCATTCTCTTAATCACAAAACGTAACTACTGTAAATTGGTTTAGTAAAAAGAAAGAATCGTCAGAAGATTCTTGGATACTCTTCTAGGAATTAAGCGGTTTAAATCTCTACTTAATTTCCACAAATGTGTTTTCTTCATCGATAGATATCATCGGTTCCACCAGCATTTTGACAAAAAACTTAGTCGACAGAACCCTTGTAATAAGTAGTTTATTATAAATATACATTTGATTGAAAGCTTCCTGTAGGAGATTTTAGAGATATGTAAATCCCTCGATGAATCTCTTTTGAAAAGAAGTGAATATTTTCTCTTCCAGGTTAGTATTCAAAACATACAAAAACACATTTCCTTTTTCCTACAGAAAGCGGCTAACAATTTTACACGCAAGTTATTAATATAAAGACAAGGAAAAAATTCCCAAGAGACTAACTGATGATTTGTCAGCGCTCCATTACAGTTTGGTCCAAATAAAGGAGGATACAATTCATGGACGTGGTTGAGTAAGAGTGTAGATTATGTAAGCGCTCAAATAAATCAATACATCCTATGGGTTATTATCATTAATCTTTAAAATATATTCTAGGAGGACAATTGAATGAAAATAAAAAAGGCTCCCTTTCTTTCTTTATTAATGGTTGGTATTCTTGCTGTTGCTACTCCACTTGCTAGTGCAGCTGACAACAAGGCTAAAATGTTAGAAGTCCCTATTAAGGAACCTTCTGTTAATTTAATTTCAGATGTTGTTTACTCTCAGCAACCTATTTATGGTGATTCCAATGTTCCGCTAGAAATGGATATATTACAGCCTGAAGGTAAAAAACCACTTCCTGCAGTTGTATTTGTACCAGGAGGTGGATTCATGTCAGCTAATAACGATAAGTCTGTACAACAAAGAATGACCATTTCAGAGGCAGGTTACGTTGTCGCTAGTATTGAATATCGGGTTACGCCTCAGAGTACCTTCCCTTCACCACTTGAAGATGTGAAAGCGGGCATTCGCTACCTGCGAGCCAATGCTGAAAAATTTAATATCGACCCTAAGAATATCGTTGTAATGGGTAGTTCAGCTGGCGGATATCTTGCTGCGTTTGCTGGAATAACTAATGGTTTGGCGGAATTCGATAAAGGGGAAAATCTAGATCAAAGCAGTGATGTGAAAGCGGTTATCGATTTATATGGGCTTTCTGACTTAACGAGAGTTGGAGATGGCTTTTCAGAAGAGATTCAGGCCCTTCACAAATCTCCTTCCGCACCAGAAGGTATGTGGGTAAATGGACCTTCCGTAATGAGCCCTGGTGGTTCGATTTTTGATAATCTTGAAAAAGCAGCCAAAGCAAACCCCATCACATATATCACTAAGGATGCACCTCCGTTCTTAATCATGCACGGAGATAAAGATACACTTGTTTCACCAAACCAAACTGAAATATTACACGAAAATTTAATTAACAAAGGGGTTGATTCCACTTATTATGTTGTAAAAGGTGCTGGCCATGGTGGAACTCACTGGGTGCAACCAAAAGTCATGAAAATCTTGATTAACTTCTTAGATAAACACGTAAAAGGTAAAGAAAATAAAAAGAACTAAAGAGAGAAAAAAGAATTGAAGCTAAATCCTTCCGTGAATCATACGGAAGGGTTTCTTAGTGTGCAGTGGATTCCAATGGAAATCCGAAATTTTTATCTCAGTAAAACAAGAAACAAAAAGTCTGCAAAGGTCTTCTTCCAGAAAAGCTTTGCAGTCTATTTGAAATCAAACGAAAAAGTAGAAAGAAAAAACTCTACATAAACATTAATACGAAACTAACAAGCAATTTTCTAATGATTAGTAGACTCGGTAGAAGATACTGATAAGGCCATAACAAACAAGGCTAGTAGCCATAGGGGCTCGCCCTTTATAAATTGTTTAGAAATCGAAAGAGATTAGGATCAAGGGAGATTTGAAAACGGAGTTCCCTGCTTTTCTAAAACACTATAAATATTAGTCGAATGAAAACTGTGCAAATTAAATTAGCGAACGTCTTCTTTCTTATATATCACTAAGCTGTTTTACTAGTTGGATAGGTTGCACTATCCGAATAGACTACATAATAACTGAAAATAAACTTCTTTTTTCCTACATTAAGTGGCTAACAATCCTTACCGCCAGCTAATAAAATTAGATTACGGAAAAGTCAGTTACTTAAAAGGAGGGAAATGAGGTTACAAAAAAATGAAAGCGTTTCCTATTGGTGCAGGGTACGATTTGTTAAATGAAATCTAAATTTAAAGGGGGGCAATAATAATGAAGTTGATTAATCCAATGAAAGTAATTGACGGAAGCCGCATCCATTCATTCCATATTTGGCTTGTTTTCTGGCTTTTTCTCGTCATTTTGTTTGATGGATATGATGTTGTCATATACGGGGCTGTCGTTCCATCCCTTATTAAGGAATGGGGAATATCGGATGTTACAGCAGGTGCAATTGGTAGTTATACGGTAATGGGTACAGCGGCCGGCGCAATCGTATTCGGGTTACTTGCAGACAAATTGGGCAGGAAGAAAATTATCTTGTTGACCATTTTCCTCTTCAGCTTTTTCACACTGCTATCTGGGTTCGCGAATGGACCGACAATGTTTATAATTTTTCGGGTCATTGCAGGTATTGGCCTAGGGGGAGTCATGCCAAATGTTATTGCCTTGACCACTGAATTTGCACCTAAGCACATCCGTTCTGCTCTCGTGTCATTCGTTTTTTGTGGTTATTCGGTTGGAGCTATAGCAGCTGCACTTACAAGCCGGTCGCTTCTGCCGACTGTTGGCTGGGAGCCCGTTTTCTGGCTCGCGGGAATCCCTCTTTTGTTCTTTCCATTGTTAATCAAAGTCATACCGGAATCTGTTAGCTTTCTAATTCAAACTGGTAGAGTGGAAGAAGCCAAGAGAGTTCTTGCCAAGATTGATCCTACAATAAACGTGAAAGAGGCAATAGAACTTAAGAAACCTGATGAGAGAACACCAGGTTCACCTGTTATAAAATTGTTTGAACAAAAACGTGCAATAAGCACCGTAATGTTCTGGATTTCCTGCTTCAGTGCATTTATTTTGATTTACTCGATGAATACATGGCTTCCACGCCTTATGATGCAGGCTGGTTATGACCTTAAATCAAGCCTCACCTTTATTGCGGTCATGCAAATCGGAGCTATTGTAGGGACCATCGTATTTGGCCGATTGGTGGATAAACTGGGCTTTAAGAAAGTACTTGTTCCCCTGTTTTTCTGTGGTGCGATTGCCCTGTCGCTCATTGGCTTCACGAACAGTCCATTTATCGCATATGGCCTGATTTCAGTAATAGGTGCTGCATCGGTGGGTGTACAGAATATGTCAAATGCATTTGTTTCACAGTATTATCCTACTGAAATGCGTTCTACGGCCCTAGGCAGTACCATGGCTTTTGGACGTATGGGGGGGATAGTGGCTCCAACATTCGTAGGTATTCTTCTTACAATGAACTTGCAGCCCCAGTATAACTTTGCAGCAATTGCAAGCGCCGCTGTGCTTGGGGGATTCGCGATGCTGTTCGTTCAGGAGAAGCATGGTAATTATAATAAGGAAGCGGACAAACCTGAATCGGCAGAAGATCGTTTGAATGCCGCTAAATAATATTAAATCCCGATGAGATACTCTCTTCGGGATTTACGACTGAGAGGAAGGAGAAGAGGAAATGAGCATAAACCTGAAGCATATTTTTACGGCAAACATACATGTGGACGATCCTATTGAAGTAGGGGATGTGGGAACGGGTATAAGAAGAATCATTCCTATAACGGGTGGAACGTTTTCCGGACCTGGGATAAAAGGAATTGTTTTACCTGGTGGCGCGGATTACCAGATGATTCGATATGACGGCATGACGGAGGCGCTTGCCCATTATACGATTCAAACAGAGGAGGGGGTGCTAATTTATGTTGTGAACAAAGGTTACCGGCATGGCCCCAAAGAAATTATTGACCGTATCATCCAAGGGGAAGAGGTTCCAATTGGATCTTATTATTTTAAAACGGCTCCCTTGTTTGAGACCGGGAGTGAAGAATATGCTTTTTTAAATCGAAATATTTTTGTAGGAGAAGGCATAAGAAGACCTTCTGATGTGCAGATGGAATTTTATCAGGTACTATGATTTTTGGTTTTCCCTCTTTCATTATGTGTTTCTTCATTTACAATAGGATTAGGGAGAATTAGGAAGGAGGGAAGGGTTTTGTCTAGCAGTAAAAGAGAGAAATTAATGAGAAAAGTAGATAACCATTTGCGAAAGACATCACGTTATCTGATTAAGATTGACACCGAAGAAGAGGCACTGCAGTACTTGACCGATTCCTTTCGTTCTGAACTATACTGCGATTTTGTTGGTGTCGTGTTAGAAGAGGGCGGGCAGCTTTTACCGAAAGCGTGGAGCGGCAACATACCTTCTGTAACCGAGGCATTTCCATTTTCCACAGATGACTGTTCCTCCAAATTATTTCGTCAAAGTATGACGTATAAAACAGCGGAAGTGCCGGAAAAATGCCATATGGCAAAAGTATTGAAGAAGGCCAACATTAAAACATGGTTTACTGTCCCCCTCAAAGACGACATTCACCATTTTGGCTTCTGCATAGTTGGTTTCTTAAGCTTCGTCCCGCTTTTGGATATGGAAGTTCACTTTGAGGAATTTGGAAAGGACATGGCAGTTGCCATGGCAATGGCGAGGGAAAAGGAAACACAGCTGAAAAAAATAGAAGGCATTGAATGGATTAGCAAAAACCTCTCACTCGATGCGCCTCTTGAACAGCATATCGCCGAACTGACGTCTAGGGCAGGAAAAGGGACCAATGCCGATTTTGCGTGCATTTATTTATATAATGAAAAAGAAAACTGTTTTGTTTTCCAACAACCTGCTTACGGGAAGATGGAATACGCACACAAAATCATGATCCAAGACAATTATATGCTGAAAGACTACTTTCCCTTTCTGGAAACACCTGGTGGGAATCAGCTAACGATTCCTCTTTTCAATGATCTGAAACCAATAGGAGTCCTGCATGTTGGGAACGAAGGGACAGGTGTATTCTCAGAAGATGATTTGAGAATGTTGGAGCTGTTGTCCAAACACGTTGCTGCTTTGCTCGAAAATGCTCGTTTATATCATAGCGAAAGAGATCATAAACACAGGCTTCAATTTCTTTTGGATTCTCAGCAAGCGCTTGTAAAAGAAACCGTTGAAGTTGACAATTTTGATGGCATCACAACCATGCTCGGCGGAATATTTCAAAGTTCGGTCATCTTATTTGACCGGTTTATGCGGGAGTTATCAGTTCTCGACTATGGACATGAAGGTGGTCCGCTATATACACATCAGTTGGCTGAAAGAGCAAAGGAGGAACTTGGTAACCAAAAAGGGAACGAGCTTATCACTATGCAAGATCCCACTAGCGCAGACTATTATTTTTCATTCTGGCCAGTTAGTGGCGGTGGCAATTTACTTGGCTACCTAGCCATTCGCAGGTCTGGTGTAGAGATGGATGAGTTCGACCGTCTGACGGTAGATTTAGCTCGGAATATTTGCTCAATCCAGTTTATAAAGCAAAAGCTCGTCCTAGATGCAAAAGAACAGGCAAAGGATAGCTTCATTAGCAAATTGCTGACAGAAAAAATTGATAATGAAGAAAGCATTATCCAATATGCAAACTTATTTCAATGGGACCTGTTCAGCCGCCATCGGTTGGCTGTTTTGTCCATAGAGCTTGATGGAAGTGAAATGGAAGGAAGCAATCTTCTTGAACAGCAGACGAAAAAAACGCTTGTTTGGGATTCAATAAAATCTCATCTGTCGGAGCTCGATCGTACTTTTATATCTGCATCACATGACGAAAAGTTTGTTCTACTTGTTTCAACTGAAATGGAAGGGGATAAGCCGAAAGAGTTTTGGGCCACGCTATTTGAAAGTATTCAGCGCTGGGCCGCGAAGGGATCTATCGAATGTAAAGTACTGATGGGGATCGGGAGTGAAACGGAGAATATCCAGGATTATTATGTGAGCTATCAGCAGGCCGTTCAGGCATTGAATATAGTAAGTAGTAGGTTTGAAAACACTGGTTATTCACTTTTTAAAGACCTCGGTTCCTATACCATTCTCCATCACTTGGGTCATTCAACTGCCATTGATTTATTTGTGAAGAGTCAACTAGGGCCTCTTATCAAATATTCAGAAGGGAAAAACATCGATTTGTTCAATACTCTCCATGTTTTCCTTCAAAATAACGGGAATGTAAAAGGCACGGCTGAAGAACTCTATATTCATCGGAGTTCCCTCATATATCGGCTTGAAAGGATCGAATTGCTTCTGGATGCCGAATTAAATGACGCTGAAGTCCGGTTCAATTTGATGATGGCATTAAAGCTTTATGATATGAATGGTGGACTTATCTAAAACAGCCTTTATAGGCTGTTTTTTTATCCTACAAAATAGCCGAAGTAATTATAGTTTTTTCCCTCATTTTGTAGGTACAAACCTAAGATTACCAAGGTTATAATTAATTTACAGAATATTGATAATTTTATATAGTCGGGAGATGGAGAGATGGCAATTCAAACAATTGGGGTAGTTGGTGCAGGTTCAATGGGTTCAGGCATAGCTAATCTAGCGGCAATGAATGGGTTTACCGTTATCTTGTGTGACATTGAAGACAGCTATTTAGAAAATGCAATAAAACGTATTGGAAAGTTTATGGATAAAAGTGTTGCAAGGGGAAAAATGACCGAAAACCAAAAACAGGAAACGCTTGGACGCATCCAAACCACGACGCTCCTCGAAGAAATGAAAGACGCGGACGTGGTGATTGAAGCCGTTCTGGAAGACCTTAATCTAAAAAAGGAAGTGTTCTCTGCACTCGACCAAATCGTTCGTGAAGGCGTGATTCTGGCAACTAATACATCATCGATGTCGATTACAGAAATTGCAGCAGCGACACAACACCCGGAACGGGTGGCTGGTATGCATTTTTTTAATCCGGCACAATTAATGAAACTTGTAGAGGTGGTTCGTGGATATCAGACAAGCGATGAAACTGTAGAGGAATTGAAAGCGCTCTCTAAACAGCTGACCAAAGAGCCGGTCGAGGTGAAAAAAGATACGCCGGGATTCATTGTCAATCGGATCATGATTCCACAGTTTATCGAGGCGATCAAGCTGCTTGAAGAAGGCGTGGCTTCTGCTGAAGATATCGATAAGGCCGTTACGCTAGGCCTGAACTATCCTATGGGTCCATTCACACTGCAGGACTTTGCGGGTGTGGATATTGGGTACCATGTGATGGAGTATTTCAAAGAGGAATTCAACGATGATCATTTTGCTCCCCCTCTTCTTCTGAAACAGCTAGTCAGGGCGGGGAGACACGGTAAGAAGACAGGCGCTGGGTTTTACGACTATGAATACTAAGAATGGGGTTGAATTGAATGTATAAATTTTTATTGTGTGAAATCGAAGATAAAATCGCGGTTGTAACCATTAACCGGCCGCCCGTCAATCCATTGAATACAAAGGTATTCCAAGAGCTTTCAATCGTATTTGATGAGCTTGAAGCCAATGAAGATGTTCGAGCGATTGTCCTTACTGGCAGCGGAGAGAAAGCATTCGTTGCAGGAGCTGACATCAATGAAATGGCAAGTCTTGATCTTGTCGGAATCAATATGATGAACAAGACATCCAGAACGGTATTTACGAAAATTGAGAATGTGACAAAGCCGGTCATTGCCGCGTTGAATGGAATGGCGCTGGGTGGGGGTCTCGAGCTCGCGCTTGCCTGTGACCTGCGTATAAGTTCCGATCGTGCGAAGTTTGCTTTCCCGGAAGTTGGCCTCGGTATCATTCCAGGGGGAGGCGGTACCCAGCGGCTACAGAAGATCGTCGGACAGGGTGTTGCCAAAGAACTGCTTTATTTCGGCGATATGATCGATGCGCAACGGGCATTGGATTTGCATATCGTCAATAAATTGGTCGCAGCTGGTGAGGTGCTGGAGACAGCGAAGGAATGGGCCGGGAACTTGGCAAAAAAACCACCAGTTGCTCTTCAAATGGTGAAGACTGCAGTCAATGCAGGAGGCAATACTGACCTTGAATCGGGTTTGATTATCGAAAGCGTTTGCTTTGGCAATGCATTTTCAACGGAAGATCGGAAAGAAGGGCTTAAGGCTTTCGTTGAAAAAAGAGAACCAATTTATTCAGGAAGATAAACAATGAAGCAACACTAGATAAGTAAAACCCATAAACGTAGATATGAAGGCAATTAAAGAGGTTTTCAACTGTAGATTCCAGGACATTTAATGGTGGTAGCTAGGAACATGAGGCAAAATGATACGCCCAAAACTACGAGTATTGATTATCAGGTTTAAAAAATAAAAAATTAAAATGAGGTGAATGAAGTGAAGGAAATCTTATTGTTAGAAGGAGCAAGGACGCCATTTGCTGAAATTTCCGGATCATTCCGTGATATCACAGCAACGGACTTAGGCGTCTTTGCCGCAAAAGAAGCCATACGGCGAGCCAAAATTTCTGGTGAAGATATCGATCAAGTTGTATTCGGGAATGTGCAGCAATCAAGCAAAGATGCCCATTTGCTGGCAAGACATGTTGGGTTAAAAGCTGGTACCCCGATTCACGTCCCTGCATTGACCATTAATAGACTGTGTGGAACGGGTGTTGAATCTATTTTAACAGCGGCGCGTTACATTTTAACAGGAGAAGCGAATGTCATATTAGCAGGTGGAACTGAAAGCATGAGTCAGGTACCGCATGTAATTCGCGGAATGAGATGGGGAAGTCAACTAGGGGCGCCTGTTGTAGAAGACTGGGTATGGGACGGGCTATACGATACTTATGGAGAATGTACAATGGGTGAAACCGCTGAAAATTTGGCTGCCAAATATAGTCTGTCCAGGGAAGAAGTCGACCAGCACGCTCTCGCAAGCCATGAACGTGCCCTTGCTGCAAGAGAAAAAGGCTATTTAATTGAAGAAATTGTACCTGTTAAAGTGAAAGGCAGAAAAGGCGATAAAGTCATAGAAGACGATGAACACATTCGGGAAACTAGCATGGAACAGCTTGGGAAACTGAAGGCGAGATTTGTTGAAAACGGAGTAGTTACACCAGGTAATGCGAGTGGCATGGTTGACGGAGCGGCGGCAGTCATTGTCGCCTCAAGTGACTATGCGGAAGTAAAAGGACTGAAGCCGATTGCTCGACTTGTTTCCTGGGACGTAGTCGGAGTAGAGCCAAAGTACATGGGGATTGGACCTGTTCCGGCCATTCAAAGTGCATTAAAAAAAGCTAGCTTAACAATCGCAGACTTAGATCTGATTGAAATCAATGAAGCATTCTCAGCTCAGTACCTTGCTTGTCAAAAAGAATTAGGCTTTGACCTTGAAATAGGAAATGTAAACGGTGGGGCAGTTGCAATGGGGCATCCGCTAGCAGCGAGCGGAACAAGAATCGTAACCGCACTCATTTATGAATTGAGAAGACGCAATAAAAAATATGGGGCAACAGCTGTTTGCATTGGCGGAGGTCAGGGAATTGCGGCAATTTGGGAAGCGTTATAAAGTTGTGATTTATAGAACCGTATAATCAAAGTTTAAGGCAGTCCTTTTCCAGGGATTGAAAGGATTTTGTGTACAAATGACGAAATAACTGATGAAAATGCGGATTCCATAACGAGGCGTTCATGCTGAAAATAGAAGTTAATGTAGGCTAAATGGTTCAGTTAAAAGGGAAAACAAGTTTCTGGTTAGAAAAATCACATTTAGTGGCAGGAAAAATGGCGAGATTTTTAGAACCATACGGGAGCGAGTGAGTATATGGAAAAGGATCAGAATCTTTTGACAGTTTACGGCTTATTGGAGCGTGCTGTTTCAGCTAATGGGGATAAAGAAGCGATATATGATTTGAAGAGACGGGTCTCCTACCATGAAATGAAAAAGGATGTGGAACGGTTTGCCGGGACTCTCTACAATCTGGGCATAAAAAAAATGGACCGGATTGCTGTGTCATTGCCCAACTGGTATGAAACAGCGGTTATATTTTTTGCTGCAGCCAAAATTGGGGCGGTGATCGTCCCCTTTAACCATAAATATCGAACACATGAAGTCGAATACATCTTAAAGAATTCCGAGCCGAAAGCGTTGATAGTGACGGAAGAATTTGATCAAAACTTTGGGTTAAAAGAAGCGCAGTCGATTGTGCCGTCATTGATCTCTGTACGGTTTACACGGGATGGCCTCCATCCATATGAGGACCAAACCTATGGTGATGTCATGGAAGCGGAAATTGATGTAAATAACGATCTATTTTGTATTTTATATACGTCCGGGACAACCGGCGTGCCAAAAGGCGTTATGATCACGCATAGAGGTGTGGTACAATCCGCGAATACATTGGCAGGGGAACTTAGATGTACTGAAGAGGACGTTTTTGTTGTATCAGCGCCGCTGTTTCATATCTTTGGCATGGCATGCAACTTGTTTTGCGGCGTATCCGCCGGGGCACGAATGGTGTTACAGGAAAAATATCATCCCCGTGAAACTCTTAAACTGATTGAACAAGAAAAAGTTACGATAAAGATGGGTGTACCGACAATGTTCATTAAAGAAATGGAACTGGATGATTTTGATAGTTACGACTTGTCGACATTGCGTACAGGCATGGTGGGATCTGCTCCAATTCCACCAAGTAAAGTCAAGGAAATACGAGATCGCATGGGCATAAAACTTTGTCAATCATTTGGGATAACGGAAACGGTTACGGTTACATTGACTCCTTATTATGATGATGAACAGAAAATAACGAAGACACTAGGAAAACCGATTCCTGGGGTTGAGTTGAAAATTGTTGATGAAAACCGGCTTGAAATCCCATTAGGGGAAACAGGAGAGATAGCCCTCAAAAGCTTTGGGATAATGAAAGGCTATTACAAAATGCAAGAACATACGGACGATGTTCTAGATCGGGAAGGATGGTTCTATACCGGTGATCTAGGTGTGCAGGATGAAGAAGGATATCTGCATTTTGTAGGCAGAAAAAAAGAAATGATAATCCGTGGGGGCTATAACATATATCCTCAGGAAATTGAAAGTGTGCTGACCAAACATCCAAACATAATGGTTGCTGCAGTCGTGGGCATTCCAGATGAAGTGCTTGGTGAAGTGGTGTGCGCGTTCATTCAGCTAAAAAAAGGAACAGAAATTTCAGAAGGTGAAATTAAAGCCTTTGTAAAGAAACAAATAGCAAATTATAAAGTCCCGGAAAAACTCATGTTCATTGAGGATTTTCCAATGACGGCTAGCGGAAAAATCCAAAAATCGAGACTTCTTGATCAGATGGATGCGAAGGTCAGTCGTCCAGTCTGAAATTGAAAGGAGCATATCTAACATGATAGCAGAATATTCGTTCCAGGTAAGATGGGGTGACACGGACGCAGCAGGAATAGTGTTTTATCCCAACTTTTATAAATGGATGGATGAAGCCACTCATGAATATTTGTCAGTCCTAGGGTATCCATCCTCCAAACTTTATGCAGAACAGCAAATTGGTGTCCCTTTATTAGAAGCTAACTGCATTTTCAAATGTCCTCTTTTCTTTGAGGATAGCGTGGTTGTGCAAAGTACAGTTGAAGAATTACAAAACAAAGTATTTAAATTGCGACATGCTTTTATTAGAGGCGAACAAATAGTAGCTGAAGGGTATGAATTACGTGCCTGGACATCATTTGAGGGTAAGCCGAAGGCGCTACCGGTTCCTGAAGATATCCGAAAAAAAATGATGCCAAAAACCCACCAGTCTATGAAGAGGTGAATACATGCTTACGGAAAAAAAGGAAATCAAACATTTTTTGAATACTGACATCCTTCCTGACGAAATTTTCACACCCGAAGACTTTAGTGATGAACATATTATGCTGGAAGAGATGACTGGGAAATTTGTGAAGAACAGAGTTTATCCGGCATTAGGAAAGATAGAAAATCAGGAGTTTGATGAAACAGTGCGTCTTATCAAAGAGGCAGGTGAACTCGGGCTGATCAGCGCAGATATTCCAGAGCAAGATGGAGGGCTAGAGCTTGGCAAAGTCAGTGCGTCCATCATATCTGAAAAAATGGCGCTTGGCCGTTCGTTTTCCATTACATTTGGAGGGCAAACCGGAATTGGGGCGTTGCCAATTGCCTATTTTGGAACTGTGAAACAAAAGGCGATGTATCTCCCAAAAATGTTATCTGGTGAGACTATAGCTGCATATGCATTAACCGAACCTTCATCCGGCACGGATGCAATGAGTGCAAAGACAACAGCGGTACTCTCTAAATGTGGGAAATATTACATTTTAAATGGAGAAAAACAGTGGATTACCAACTCTTCTATCGCTGGCCTATTTATTGTATATGCAAAAGTGAACGGTGAAAAGTTTACTGCTTTCATTATTGAAAAAGATTACGAAGGAGTCTCCATTAGTCCTGAAGAAAAGAAAATGGGGTTACGGGGGTCTTCCACATGTTCTCTTATTTTGGATAATGTAAGAGTACCTTCTGAAAATGTTATTGGTGAAGTAGGGCGTGGGCATATTATTGCGTTTAACGTATTGAATATCGGCCGCCATAAGCTTTCAGCCACTTCATTGGGAACTGCAAAGAGATCGATTGAGCTAGCCGTTAGCTACGCCAATGAAAGGAAGCAATTTGGCGAGCCTATTTCCAGCTTCAACTTAATCAAAAATAAACTGGCTGATATGGCTATAAAAACATACGCTAATGAAAGTTCCGTGTATAGAACTGCAGGCGCGATGCAGGAAGGGTTTGCAAATCTGAAACAAACGGGCTCCGATGACTTTTGTGAAACGATTTCCCGTTATGCTTTAGCATGTTCGATCAACAAAGTTATGTCCACGGAAGTTCTTGACTTTATCGTAGATGAAGCTTTGCAGATCCACGGTGGATATGGATATATGGAAGAATATGAAATAGAGTCACTATATCGTGATTCCAGGGTTAATCGGATTTTTGAAGGTACTAATGAAATTAATAGAACCCTGATTGCTTCAACATTACTGAAAACCTATGAATTGCCTAGTAAGAAAGGAAATGTTGACGAAGGTACGCTGCTACGTGAAAAGCAGACACTTCAGCTGATGAAAAAGCTTTATCATTCTACAATAGAGTCTGTTCGGAAGAACGACCTGATAAATCTAAATCAAGAACAGGAAACAGCTGCATTTATCGCGGACCTAGTCATCGGAATTTATTCGGCGGAAAGCTCCATTTTACGAACGGAAAAAGCAGTACAGATAACAGGGAAAGATGAAAACAGCCAAAAAATTGCTTATACGAAAGTATTTATACATGAAACATCCCAAATGGTCGCCATCAGAGCCTTAAATATTCTAAATCATCTCGGTGATGATGAAGCATTTTCGCGGATTGCTGGACGTCTTATCATGAGTTGCCCGGAAAATATTGTGGAAGTGAAGCGTAAAATTGCGGATGTAATTATTGAATCTGAAAAATATGTTTCTTAGTTATTAGTGCAGATACTTGATCAGCTACCGAGATAATTGGGAATGGTAAATAAAGTTCAATTATTAGATTTAATTATGGAATCGCTTTCAAATCATGAATTTATTTTAAAAGGAGTGAATTGAGTGGCTAAAAGTGAAGTTTATACACAGGAAAAGCTAGATCAGTATTATGAAGGAATGAAGAAAAGAAATCTTGGCCCTCTATGGTACGACCTTGGCCATATGGTAACCAAAGAGCCGGTACATGATGTAGAGCCGTATTTATGGAAGTGGAAATCCATTCGTGAATATGTGCTGACTGCAGGGGAATTGCTGGAGCCGGGGAAAGACGCAGAACGCCGTGTAGTGTATCTTCAAAATCCGAGCCTGCTGAAGCGAGGTCTTGTTGGCTATGGGACACATACTTTATATGCTGGCATTCAGCTACTGTTACCTGGTGAGAGCGCCCCCTCCCATCATCACTCACAATCTGCGATCCGTTTTGTTATTGAAGGGGACGGGGCATACACGGCGGTTAATGGAGAGAAAACGTATATGGAACGTGGAGACATGATTTTGACGCCGGCCTGGACTTGGCATGAACACAAGCATGAAGGAACAGAGCCGATGTTTTGGATGGATGGGCTAGATGTAGGTCTCGTCCGCACGATGGCTGCATCGTTTTTTGAGCCGTATGAGGAAGAGTCTTACCCGATGGAAGCACCAGAAAACTATGCTAATCAGCAATTTTCAATGGGAGCGTTTAAAAAGCTAAATGAAAAATCAAATCCTGATTATCCATCACCAATTTTCGGTTATAAATTCGATCGTGTTAAATATTTGCTTAATCAGATGACAGAAGCAGATTTTGACCCGTTTGACGGATACGCGATTGAATATATTAATCCAACCACAGGTGGCTCTGCTGATTCCCGCATTGGCACAATGATGCAAAAGCTGAAACCAGGTCAGCAAACGAAAGCGCACCGACATGTTCACAGCGCAATTTTTCATGTTCTTGAAGGTACAGGCTATACGGTCATTGATGGTCAGAAGTTTGAATGGGAAAAAGGGGATTTCTTTATTCTACCACCATGGAGCAATCATGAGCATGTGAACACGGGATCAGAAGATGTGTTCCTATTCTCCTTCAATGACAAACCCGTCATGGAAAAATTAGAGCTTGAATTCAGCGAGGGATACCAAGAAAATGATGGACACCAGGTAGTGGAAAAAGTCTTTATACCTGACGGAACCGTTTGAGAAGAGAAGGGGGAGGCATTGTGAAGATTGCTATTTTTAATGACGATTTACTTGGAGTGGTAATGGGAGACCGTGTAACAGATGTATCAAAAGTAGCAGGATGGGATAAAGCTGACCCGAATTCTTCTTTCCTCAAGCTCGTTGAAAATTTTAATGAACTAAAAGAGGAAATGAATCGGGAAGCGGAAACAGGAACTTCTTATTCATTGAATGAGGTGACATTGAAGTCCCCCGTACCAAGTACACGGAAAATTTGGGCTGCACCTGTGAACTATCGAAAACATCAAGAAGAAATGAATGAAATATTCAACAACGCACCTAGGACAATCGAAGAAATTGCCTTGTTTCTGAAATCACCTGAGTCCTTATCTGGCCCCTCCGATCCCATTTTACTTCCTTATAAGGATCGTCGTACGGACCATGAGGCTGAGCTTGGATATGTGGTCGGTAAAAAGGCGAAAAATATAAAGGAGGAAGAGGCAAAAGATTATATCTTTGGTTACTTTGCCTTATTGGATATTTCCATTCGGGGCAATGAAGAGCGGACCTGGCGAAAGTCGTTTGATTCATTTACTCCGATCGGACCATGGATTGTGACTTCCGATGAAATCGAAGATCCAAATGACTTGGCCATGACATTATGGGTGAACGATGAAGTGCGTCAGGATGGAAGTACAAAACATCTCATTTACGATTGTTACAAATGTTTTGAAGTGGCATGCGATAATATGACGCTCCTTCCTGGAGATATTGTGGCAACGGGTACCCCTGAAGGAGTTGGTCCGATTGAAGAGGGGGATTGTGTCCGCATTAAAATTGACAAAATTGGTGAATTCACCGTAGATGTTAAACTGGCCGGTGAAGTTTAAGGAATTGTAAAACTGAAAATGTCTATTTTGCCTTATAAATCTAACTACAAATAATTATAAAATATTAAATAAGGAGAATCTCATCTATGGAAAAAATAAATAAATGCGATGTAATAGTTGTTGGCGCTGGCCCGGTTGGTTTAGTTGCAGGTCTTGCATTGAAGCAAAAAGGAATTTCTTCTGTAGTTATAGAAGCGGATCCGCACGGACGTCCTCGTCCGGGTAGCCGGGCGATCTATATGCATAGTGCAACTCTAAAACTTTTGGAAGAAATTTCGAAAGGACTGGGGTTCACACTGGGGCGCAATGGGATCATTTGGCCTGTTAAGCGAACACTTTATAAAGGAAAAGAAGTATATGTCCGTAATTATGGATTTACGGATAATACCGATCAAAAAAAATTACCCCATTTCACGGCATTGCACCAAGATGATATCGAAAATCACATTTATGATGCCTGTCTTGACGCTGGTGTTGAGTTCGTTTGGGATTCACCAGTGAAAAAATTGGATATAACCGGTGCTGGGGTGAGATTGACTACAAAATCCGGTGAAGTGTGGGAAGCACAATACATTATTGGCAGTGACGGATCACATTCAGTTGTAAGAGAACAGGCTGGTTTAAAATTTGAAGGACCGCGAACGGCAGATACATTCCTTGTAGTTGATGTAAAAGAGGATGAGGAAAATCCCCTGCCGCTTGAGCGTACATTTCATTATCAACATCCAGCAATGGGAGGAAGGAATGTGATGTTTGTTCCGTTTAAAGGTGGCTGGCGGGTGGACCTTCAGCTTTTAGAAGGTGACAATCCGGATGACTATACAAATATTGAGGGTGTCAAAAAGTGGCTTCCAAAAGTGATGGATGCTAAATATGCTGAGCGTATTACATGGGTATCAACATACCGTTTCCATCAGGTCGTTGCCAATTCTTTTACAGATGAAAAAAGGCGAGTTCTTCTCGCCGGTGAAGCAGCCCATTTATTTGCACCTTTTGGTGCCCGTGGATTGAACTCCGGAGTTCCGGATGCAATTATTTCTGTACGGGGGATTAAGAAAGCGCTTCAATCTAACTCGGAAACGGAGCGAAAAGAAGCAATTGATGCAGCTGCCACCGAAAGACGTATTGCCGCAAAGTGGAACCGTGACGGATCAACCACTGCATTACATCACCTTCAAGGAGATGCCCCTGAAATGAACCTAAAGCGTGAACTTGCAGCATCCCTCGTATCCATAGTTCCAAGACTGGGACGCTGGCTCGATGAAGGCCCATATGGACCGAAATTTGGTCCTCCAGAACTGACAACAAAATATTAACAGACATTGGTCGACAGGGAAATCCCAGTCAGCCTGATAAAACGGAAGGTATGAAAGGAGTGGACTAATATGGCTTTAGTCGGAATAATCAATGAAGAAAAGTACGGTACGGACGCACGGCCTGCCAATGAAATGATTGTGCGACTTACTTCCATAGACTGGTATTCACAAGTCGGGGTGAAGTGTAATGAAGCAGAGAGAAAAGTAGATCAGTTTATGAACGCAATTGGCGTCAGTGAATATAAAATAAAGTGGCTTTCGGCAACTCAGGTTTCAGAGGCAATCAGCTGTCTTTCGTTTGAAAGAAGTACACTTTGGGAAGTTCTAAAGGAATTACCAGATCAACTTAAGGAAAAGATCGATGCCGCTGGAAATGAAAAACTGCTTGCAGATATCGTGGACAAAGTGCCGCAGGCCGTTTTTCATGGAGCATATAAACATGCATTCAACGCATTTAGGGATGAAAAAGCAATAAAGTTCCTCGTTGGACATGCCATGTATATAAGTGTTCTTGCTTGTACAGCTGAACTTGCTGGTGAAGAAAACCCATTTTCCTTTATTGTAGAATTGCTTGAAGATGGACATCTGCCGCTCGGTCCTGAAGGAAATACATTTTATCTTCTATAATTTAAGAAGCAAACATGATAGGATGTTTGCTTGCTAATATCACCTACTCACACATACCGGATAACACATATAGTAGTGTTAAGATACTATTGCAAACAGAGACTTTTGAAGACTACCATCTTCCAATAAGAAAACAAGGTAGCCAGAAACGGAAAATCTGGTGCAGCCTTGTTTTCGTTTCAGTTTTATATACGAATAGTTATTTGCCTAAGAACAACTTGTTAGATTTCGGATTATAACTTATTTCTATTAAAGTAATAAACGACTGTGATTACCAGAATCAACAGTACCAAAACAATCCTTACATCATCCGAGGCCTTCAATACTTGTGTCACCGAATACGCCTCGACAAGGAGGGCAGGCAGTTTTCCGATGGATGTGGCGAGGAAGAAAATCATCATTCCCGTCTTGCTTAATGCTGCTGTAAGGTTAATCACGCCGGATGGTATAAAAGGAAGGAGCCTAAGCATCAGGATCATCCAAAATGCATGAAACCCTTGTGACTTTTGCAGCTTCATGACCCACCGGTTCTTCATGAACTTGGGTTGGAATGTTTGAAAGCCCTTTCGATATAACCAAAAGCTGACCAATGCACCGGCAATTTCCCCCATGTAAGAAAGGATCAATCCCTTTTCAAATCCAAATACGGTGATATTGGCGGCCGTGATGAATACGCTTGGAACAAAACCAAGCACGCTAATCAATATATTGAATACTAAACTTACAGCAATGGAAAAAGGGCCGCTGGATAGTAATGCCTCAGAAATGAAATTCATATCAATCCACAGAACTCCATTTATACCCGATGCCCCAGACCGTTTTCAAGTGTTGATCTACAGGAAAACCGACATGACGCAATTTCTCTCTAATATTTCGAATATGGGAATCGATTGTCCGATCTTCCGTATCCGTTTTAAATCCCCAAATGGTCGAAAGCAGGTGGTCTCTGGAATACACTTGATCTGTAGATTTTAAAAACAAGCATAACAGTGAGAACTCTTTTGGTGTCAATGGGATTGTTTTTGTATCATAATGTGCTTCATAAGCGGATTCATTTAATTTTAGCCCTCTAAATATCACAGTATCATCCTGATTATGCACTCGCCGCGTCACTGCTTCGATTCTGGCAAGTAAAACTTCTTCATTAAACGGTTTCGTAATATAATCGTCTGCGCCCTTTTTCAACCCTTTCACCATTTCTTGTGCAGCATCCCGGGCGGTGAGCATGATTATGGGAATGTTGGTAAACGCACGGATCCTTTCACATGTTTCCCACCCATCCAAATTAGGCATCATTACATCAAGAAGTACTATGTCCGCATGTTTATGCGCTAAGAACTGTAAGGCTTCATGTCCAGATTTCATCTTCATGCATGTATATCCGTGAGGTTTAATGTATAGCTCTAATAGATCAAGCATTCTCTGTTCATCATCAACCAGAACTATTGTCTTCATTTGTAATCTCCTTAAATGTGATAGTGAAGCACGTTCCTTGCTCCAAGTTGCTTTTAACCGAAATGATCCCTCCTTGTATCTCCACTAATTGCTTGACGATGGAGAGCCCCAATCCGAATCCACCGGTATCTCTGGCGCGTGATTTCTCGACACGATATAAACGGTCAAAGATATGGGGGATATCTTCAGGGGGAATGCCAACACCTTGATCGATTATGGAGACGGAAATCCTGCCAAGGCATTCAGTTGCTTTGATGGTGGTGACTGTATATTCGTTCGAGTACTTCAGCGCATTATCGAGCAGGTTAAGAATGACTTGCTCAAACCGTGAGGGATCTATATCTATAAATAAATCATCCTTACATTCCAGATTCAATTGAATTCTTTCATTTGTAAAAGCCGGCAGCACTTTTTCATGAATGTTTTGCAGGAATGAAGAGAGCTGGACGGTTTCTTTTGATATGGTGAATGTATTCACATCCATTCTAGCCATATTGAATAGTTCGTCCAATAATCTGTTTAATCTTTTAGATTCATCATGGATGATCTCTAAGTATCGTGTTCGTTCGGCAGCATTCAAGTCTTTCCGGCGGGCAATATCAGCGTATCCCTTGATATAAGTTAGCGGCGTTCGCAGTTCATGTGAGATACTTGCCAAAAATTCATTGCGTTCCTTCTTTAAATAGTTCAATTCATTAGCCAAGCTTTGAATGGATTGGGCAAGCTCCCCGAGTTCATCATGAGATCGTACTGGCACTGCCACTGAAAAATTCCCTTTGCTGAGTTTGGTTGTCGCTTCCTTCATTGAAATAAGCGGTCTAGTCAAAGCTTTTGATAGAAAATAAATGGTGATAAGCATGAAGAAAAGGAGCAATGCAGTCGCAAAAAGGAAATGCTTATTCAATTGTGCAATTAAATCCTCAACTTCCCTAGTATCTTTGAACATATAAACATAGCCTTTTTTTTCTTTATCACTGATAAATGGCGTAATGGTCGCTATATATCTTTCATCCTTCCAACTTGATTGGATGACCATACCTTTTCGGGGAACTTGCGGGATGTTTTTTGCCAAGAGTTTTTTCATTCCCCCATTTACCTTTTCGGAAGATATCAGAATATCGCCCCTTGTGTTCGTAATTACGACATCTGTATCGGTATGGTACTCCATCAGGCCGATATGCTTAAGAGTAGAGTCGGAATACGTGATTTCCAACACATCACGATGACTATTGCCACGGGCCTTCAGTGATTCCAATTCTTGATTGATACGGGAATGGATTACTTTATTATGCAAGTAAATCATCGAAACGGTTTCCATCAAAAAAATGCAAACAAATATAGATAGTCCGAGCTTAAAGGAGATTTTCATGAGCATTCACCTTCTTATGGAATAAAGTCAGTTTAGCGAAAAAGTATGAAGAAAGTATGCAGTATTTTCAATTTCTTCGCATCTCTTAAACAACGATAATCCGAATGAAGACTTGTTGCAAGAAGGACAATAACTTTAATGGACCCAAACTGCATTTTTTCAGTCTTGTATATGGTAATGCGGGAATAAGTTTTTTTAATTCTATTGGAAGTTGTTATTTAAAAAATAGATGATGATTCTTGAATTTATGTAGACTGCTTTTATTTTATTTAAACCTATAATAAATTGAAACTGCCGGAAAAATGGACAATTTTTTTATTTAGTCTATTCAAAATGTTTTGTATTAAGGAAACATTTTGTCGTAAATGAATACTATATAAAAAAGGAGCTGATCCATATGAATTGTACAAACCGTACGCAGAAAAAAATAATGGCTTATTCCGCATTATTCAAAAAAATGGGCATTCTCAATGATGAGGAATACAAAAATATCGCAAAAACCTTACAAACAAAGGATTGAGGAAGTGTCCATTGGAAATTCATAAACTATTATCCTGCATTAAACGGGCTGTAAAACCCCCGCCTTCCAATTTTCGAAGTAGGAGGGGGACTTCAGTCTGGAACTCAAGGAGGTGCCGTCATTTGTCCGGCCCTGAGTCTATCGAATTCCATCTTTTTGGCGGCTGCACTCAGCTGGATAAAATACTGCATCTTAAGTTTGAAAAGCTACATATATGATGGACATTCAAATGGAAGTAGGAGAGGGAACATTAGGGCTTCCCAAAAATTTCTGCCTTTATTAGAAGTGAAAGGAAGATTGTTGTGATCCGGTGGTGTTCTCTGCGATAATGGAATAAAGAAATCGAAAAGGAGTTACGTAGGATGGCAGAGGACTTTAAGATTCCCAGCTTGAAAGTTGATGAGATCGATAAGAAAATCATATCGGTTTTACATGAAGATGCACGAATTTCATATACCGACTTAGCGAAGAAAGTGGAGCTTTCCAGAGTTGCGGTACAGATGAGAATTAATCATCTTGTTGAAAACGGGGTGATCGAGAGGTTTACTGCGGTCATAAATCCAGCTAAGGTCGGTATCCATGTCTCGGCATTCTTTAACGTTGAGGTTGAGCCAAAATATCTGGAATCGGTCGCACAGCAATTAGAAAGTGAACCGGCTGTAACGAGTTTATATCATATGACCGGTCCGAGTAAACTCCATATGCACGGAATCTTTACTGATAATCAAGAGATGGAACGTTTTCTCAATGAGAAGCTGTATGCGGTCGTCGGTGTTGTCAGCGTTGATTGCCAAATTCTCATTAAACGCTATAAAAGCCGGATGGGCATGAAGCTTTAAATAAAAAAATCCCCCTATATAGGTGGATTTTTTTATTATGTGAGCGGGATGATAAAGCCGCCATACGCAAAGGCAAGAATGATTACGAATGCGGGGTGAATCTTGAATTTACCTAAAGCCAAGAATGCCAATCCAGCGATGACGATTGAATGGATGTAGCCGATGGATCCGACCGCATCCGCTGCCATATTCCAGGTGAGCAATAACATCATGATCGCAATCACGGGCTGTACAAGCAGTGACATGCCTTTTACGATAGGCGATTGCTTGTATTTTCGCAGGATTTTTAATAAATATATCAAAGCCACGGCTGAAGGGATGATCGTGCCTGCCAAGGCAGCTAGAAATCCTGGCCAGCCATATACATCATATCCGACATATGCGGCTATTTTCGTGGCGATCGGTCCTGGGAGTGAATTTCCTAACGCCAGCATTTGTGAGAACTCGGTATTATCAAGCCAGCCATAACGGGTTACGATTTGATCATACATTAGCGGAATCGAGGCTGGACCTCCGCCGTAACCAAGCATATTGGCTATGAAAAACGCCAGAAAAACAGCAACTCCTATTGGGATAATAAGACCCATTAAGCGGATTCCTCCTTCCTATCCGTCTTTTTGTTTTTCAATCTATCCTTTAATTTAAAATGAAACGCTCCATATATAAGAAAAATCATGATGACGATACCCGGATGCAGGGAAATGACCCGCAGAAGCAAAAAGGAAATCGCAAAAAAGGTGATTCCGAGCACCTTCCCTAACCCTTTTACCGCCTTTTCGCCAAACTCATAAGCCATTTGACCAAGCATGACGGCAACCACCGGCATTACAGCAGCTATCATATTGCTGATCATTGCTGAATTACTTAAAACATTAATGAATGCAATCAAGAAAACCATCGCAAAGCATGAAGGTAAAACGTGAGCGGCCACACTTACGAGGGCTCCCGGCCAGCCTTTTAATTTATAACCAAGATATGCTGCCATCTTCGTGGCAATCGGTCCTGGGAGTGTATTGGCAATCGCCAAAGTTTCCCCGAATTCATCATCGTCGAGCCAGTGATAACGGGAAACTGCTTCGTGGCGGATGAGCGGGATGACTGATGGTCCGCCGCCGAAACCTAATATCCCCGTTCTCATCATCCCAATCGTCAATTCCATATATGGTTTTTTCAAGAACGATTCCTCCTTCGTTATAAAATTTAGCATTCATTTCCAAAATATTATGAATTAATGATAACAAAAACTCTTTCGAAATGTACATAAAATAATAATTATTATTACGTAATGATTGTATATTTGGGATTTTTCAATATAATAGGCTGAAAAAAATATAATAATACATCTTTTTGTCTTAAGAATCTAGAAACCGTTGGGACGGTGTGGAGCTGAGTACTTGGATTCTGCCTTATTATTAACATAAAGGGGTATTAATAAGGAGAAATTACAAATAAAAAAACAACTTTTTCTGCATTCCCCTTTTTAAAACCAAAAAAGAACCCTATAGACAGCCTTTTTTAAAGAGACCGCTCTATAGGGTACATTTTAATATATAACTCTAATAAACTTATTAATGTGGGTTATTCTTCCCGAATGACTAATAATACCCCGATAAAAATTAATATTGTGCCGATCCAAAAAGACAAGCCGATTTTTTCCCCTAGTATTAACCAACCTAAAAAAGTACCGACTATAGGCTGTAAAAAGAAAAATAATCCACCACTTGAAGCGGTAAGCATTTGCAGTCCGCGATTCCAAAGTAAAAAGGCACATGCTGTGGAAATAACGCCCAAGTATAATAGGCCGCCCCATATGGATGGATGCATGATTGCTTGAAAATCAAGCTCATCCAATCGACTGATCGTAATAGGTGTTAAAAAGACAATTGCCACTAGCACTGCATAGGTCGTTATAACAATTTGTGAATATTGCCCAGGGACACGTTTAATTAGAACAGACATAAGTGCCCAAGTTAAGGCAGCAATAAGCAGTGATAGGCCCCCAAGTTGGTGAGATGAGCCGATATGGGCATTCCCGACAATGATACCGACTCCGATTGTCGCTAAAATTACAGAAATTGATTTCTTGATAGTGATCTTTTCTTTTAAAATGATACGTGCAAATATCACCATGAATGCAGGTGTTGTGGAAGTAATGATGGCTCCCATTTGTGCAGTGGATAGCAGTGTACCGACTTCCTGGGTTACGATGGAAATTGTGTTTCCAACAAGTCCTATAATGAAAACCAAAAGCCAATCCCGTTTTTCAATCCGCCAAGATTGTTTTGTTATAAAACCAATTGTCAGCAATGCTAAAATCGCAATTACATATCGTAATAATACTAATTCAAGTGGCGGAACAACGTCTACCACAACTTTTACCACAACATACATCCCGCCCCAAATGCTAGCAGCGAGTGATAAATATAAAGAACCTAATATAGTGTTTTTCATCTTGTACCCTCCGTTTTAACTAAACATTTCCAGTCCTTAACGGAGATGCAATTTTTCTGCCGTTAAGGAAGAATAACTGCAGGTACATCATTTTCGAATAGTGGTGACCACATCATAAGCTTTCAGCTCACTTTCAAAAAATATTATTTTCAATGATTCTAGTATTCCGAGCTGTTTCAAGCATCAGTAAGTTATAAAATATACTCATTTAAATATACAAGATTTTAGATTGATAAAACAACAAATAATAGTATTAAGCTAGCGTACAATTAAGATTATCCGTCAATCAAGATAGTATACTAAAACTTGAAACACATGAAAAAACCCCACCTGATCTATTAACAACTGGTGGGGTTTCTATTTGGCTTAATGGATTCTAGTTGGGATAAAAAGAGGGATTTATAGGGAAGGGATGCAAATGGTACAGTAATAAAGCTGGAAAGAAAAGGTGGATTAGGATTAAAGAGCTCCCTTAAGAGTTTAAACCTAATCCACCGTTACGTTATATTTGGTGCATGACCTTTCCGGAAGCATCACAATCCGTTATATTTTCTTTCAATTTTCCTGAACTCATCTGATAGTTCAAATAGCGTGTGTAATACGGCTGTTTGAATATATAGATTCATATAATTATCATTGCTCTTCTTTTGAAAGGATAAATCATGTTTTTCATTTATTTTCCTAGTAATACATGCATTAATTTCGCTCCACATTTCTTTCGTTCCTTCTTTAATTTTAGTCTCCATAATCTCCCACTCCTTTTTTATTAGTTTATCCAATCTATTACATTCTTATACTTATTATTTGGCCAATCTGGTAACTTTTTTTATCTTAAAATTAATGTCTACAGTTTTATGGGTATCCTTCTTTTTCTTTGCTTCATAAAGAAAGAGTTAGCATAAAGAATAAAGAAAATGATAAAGAGGAAGATGACCACTGAGGCAATCGACACCCCCGTTTGAAAACTCTCCTTATTATTGAGTACATCCAATATATCCTGGTTATACATCAGTGATGAGAAGGTGAAATGGACCATCACACCAGTCATCATGGCAAACAGATAAATCGTATAAACACGGAAATTGCGCTGAACGTTCCGGACCGTCATATTCAGTAAGTTCACCTTTGATTCCCTCCCATGGCACTCTGGATGTGAAGGATTCGATCAAAGAAGTCACTTTGACTTTGGTCACCTTTATAAAGCTCGTTTACGATTCCTCCATCACGCAAGAAGATAACTCGTTTACAGAAGCTTGCTGCATAGGAGTCGTGTGTAATCATGAGAATGGTCGTTCGAAACGTTTCATTTAAACTCGATAACTGTTCCAATAATTGTGTTGCCGATCTCGAATCAAGTGCGCCTGTAGGTTCATCTGCAAAGACAATCGCAGGGTTTGCAATAATTGCGCGCGCGGATGAAGCCCGTTGTTTTTGACCGCCTGAAACTTCTGTAGGGTATTTATCCTGGATTTCTTCAATATTCAATGCCTGAATGACTGGTCTCAGCCGTCTTTCCATCTCATCCGTAGAAAATTTCCTCAATGAAAGGGGAAGGAGAATGTTCTCTTTAATCGTTAAAGTATCAAGCAAATTGTAATCTTGAAAGATGAACCCCATGCGTTCTTGGCGAAATGTACGCAATGCTTTTTTGTTTAAATCCAACAGGCCTGTTCTTCAAGCCAGACCTCCCCGCCAGAAAATTTATCAATTGTCGAGAGCACATTCATCAGTGTGGTTTTTCCCGAACCGGATGGCCCCATACTAGCCGTAAATTCACCCGAAGTAATGGTAAGGTCAATATTTTTTAAAACCTGTGCTTTTCCATAGGATTTTGATAAGTTTTTAGTTTGTAATACTTTTTTCAACGTAAATCTCCTCCTCATGCTACATACTATAAAATTCATCCCTTTTCCCACCATAGATGTAACAGGAAGTAAGATTACAATTTTGTCACATTACAATTTGAATATGTAAAATAAAAGTGTGAACAGTGAATGTAATAAATGGATTTCCCTATAACAATTATTCATTTTCAGCAACTTGGTAGCAACAAGTGGAAATAAAGAGGGATTAGTGAATCTTAGCAAAAGGGGATTAAATTGTAAGATAAAGAATAAAAACAAATTTACTACAAAGAATACTTCTATTAATTACAAGTTAGGAGTGTATATATGGAACAAACACTTTATGAAAAAGTCGGCGGGGAAGAAGCGATAGCAAAAGTTGTGGACTATTTTTACTCCGAATTGGTTCTTAAGGATGAGACAGTTAATCATTTTTTTAAAAAAACGGATATGGAAAAGCAACGCCGTCATCAAACAAAGTTCATTAGTTTTGCATTAGGTGGTCCAAAACAATATTCTGGACAATCCATGGCAAAAGCACACCAAGGATTGAATCTGCAACCAGAACATTTTAATGCCATTGTAAAACATCTTAACGATGCACTAGCTCACTTTGGAGTGAATGAAGCTGACATAAATACAGCTCTATCTAAAGTTGCTACACTAAGAGATGATATCTTGTATAAATGATTGTTATTGAGCTATCAGGTGCTTTGCAAAGGAGAGCTGACTAGCAGCTCTTCTTTGCAACCAAATTAATAGTAATAATATATTAATGGATTAGAAAAAATAGTGTTAAGGAAGGAGGGATTGCGAATGTCTATGAAAAAGCGGGTAACAGGATTGGCCGTTGTGCTTGCAATGTTTGTAGTTGTGACAAGTCTAGGCTCACTCGGCGTATTTGCCGAATCCGGTGTTGTAGCTCAGCCTACGGTGAAATCGATTGAGGTAGAGTTGAACGACGATTACTTTAATCCGGAAGTCATCACTATTCCGAATGGAACAGCCACAACGTTGATATTGAAAAACAAAGGTACAAAAGAACACACCTTCACAGTGGAGAAGCTCGGAATTGACGCCGAGGTCCAGCCAGGTAAAGAAAAAACCATTACCGTGCAACCGAAACAGCCCGGTACATATGAACTGACATGCCGGTACCATTTCCAGGAAGGAATGGTTGGGAAAGTATTAGTCAAATAAAAGGCAGGGCCAATAAGGCCTTGTTTTTTTTATTTATTAAGCTATTTTTTCATTACACAGGAAATTGATGTTTGGATGATTAATAATTGTTCCACCTCTAATAAATGGTAATATAATGTATCGTAACGTATAAACCAAATGGAAGGAGGTGGAAAGGTGTATTTTTTTAAACTTATTTCTGATGAGGTTCGTTTATCTCAAATAGTATTCAATAAACATAAAAAAACGATGAAGCTCATTTTAGGGTCTATTTTTGCCTGTATCGCTGCTATTCTACAGGCTGCTGCTGGCTTTTTACCAGGTATAGGATATTTTATAAGTCCGCTAGCCACTGCACCTATTCTGTTATGTTCCATGTTTTCCATTCCATATGGAGTGATGACCTACCTTCTGACAATTATGTTGTTATGCATCCTACAGCCCACTGAACTGATTGTATTTCCTTTTACAACAGGATTGTTAGGACTTGGCATAGGGGCATCTTTTTACTTCTTTAGGAAGAGATTAAGTATTATCGCTGCTGGCGCAATTCTTTTAATGTTAGGGATTATGAGTCTAATATTTATTTTTCACTTTCCAGTTTTAGGTCCAGCAGTCTCTGTTTCCTTTTCATTTCTTATTACTGGCTTCTTATTTGCTTTTCTTTATAGCTGGTTATGGGTTGAAATTGCTTTAATCATTTTTAAAAGATTAAAAATGATTATAATTTAGTGATTCCCCATCACTCACTTGATTAATTTGGATTCATAAGAGAATTATCAAGAATTAATTCATGAAACAATTTCAAAAACAGTACCCTGGTTGAAATCAGTCACATTCATAGAGCCATAAACCCCTAAATATAATCTGCTTTGATCCAGGTTCGTTCCCAAATTAACATAATAAGCTGATTGAGACCCAAAATCATAATCGGTTTGTATCACACTAAAATCATTTTGTTCACCATTTGGTCTAATGGTGGTATAAGCTAGAGCCCCTCTAACCTGAGGTTGAGATTCTTTCCGGAAAAGATCCGTAAACACAACGCTTCCTGTTAAACCAGGGATGCTTTTCCCCCTATATGCTTGCACTCCTGTAAGTGCAGTTCCTTCAAACTTATCGTGTCTGTTATCTTTATGAAAATAACTAGTTAAAGGCTGAAGACGACTCCCTGAAAGTGATACTGCTTCATTGTAATAAGCAATTGTTTTTTCATCCGAATTCTGATTTTCAGTGCAGCCTTTTATAATCGAAGCAGGAAAAGCACCTTCCCAACCTCGCCAGCCAAAGTTAATGAATCCTTCTTTGTCAGGTTCAGAATTCATGAAAGAAGCTTGAATAAGCTGAGTAACCGGCATTGGTTTATAATGAACGAATGAAAAAATCGACTCGACCAAATTCTGGCCGACATTTCCCGCATATTTAATATACTGATTATAAAACCTTTGAAATGAAATGCCTGGTATATTGCGAACACCTTTGGCCATTACCATGAGCGCTTCCTGAATGGTTGTGTGAAGTTCATTGAAACGTGTGACAATGGGTGGATCATTGACGTACATATTCTTACCTACATCAATTTCAATTATTTTACCAGCGATTTCCAGATCATCCTGACTTAAGTTAAATGGATCATGGCCTGATCCACCATCTCCGGTTGTTAAAACAAGTTTTCCTGTTTCAGGTGAAAAGTTTAAACTATTGACCCCATTATGATTTGAAAATGGTCTTCTTAAGTTAAGTAATGTCCGTCGTTTTTGGGGTTGGCCATTCGATTGTAAAATCCATTCTTCAATTGTATCAATATGATCATATTGTGTTTCTCTATTTATCCACCGTAGGTTTAAAGTCTTGGGATCACATGGATCAGGCTTAAAAGATTCAGGAAGAGCACCTGGTCCTTGTGTTCCAGCCACTGAATAATGAAGATAAAACAGACCGTTATAATAAAAATCGGGATGAAACGCTAGCCCTAGCAATCCCCGTTCATCATATCCGCCACCAGAAGCACCTAGTTTCAGGATTCGCGGGCGAATATCCAAAAAAGTCCTTATATCTCCGTTTCCTATGTAAAAGATCTCTCCTACCTGGGTTGCAATAAATAATCTTTCAATTGAGTCACCTGGAAGTATGGTTGTTTTCAAAACAGTAGGTAAATTTATTTTACTTACGATGGGCCGTAAACCAACCTTGACTTTTATCAACTGACTTTGCACCCCTTCTTATTGTTTTCTTTTTATAAGAATATGATTAGAGCTGTCCATTAGTACCAAATTAGGCCGGGGAATCTGATAAGGCATTACACCATTTTCTCCACGAGCGTAATTAAATGGGTAGAAAAATGGGAGCCTTTTTAAATAAAACTGTATTTATTGCTAGTCAAAATCTTAACAGATTTCTAAATGTTAAGCCGTATGAGTATTTAAAAAAGCTATGCATGTACTGGGTTAATTTAATAATTATTATATGAAATATAACAAAAAATCACGGTCGCTTTATACGGATATAAAATTCAAGAGTTATTCTTAATTTACATCCAGAGGGAGGGATCGGATATTGTCAAAATTTCAGGCCATATCTTCTTTGTTCATCTTGGTATTCATCATCATTTTCGTAACTTATAAAATCTCAGCATACTCATCCAATCATTCAACGAACCATTCCACATCCAACCACTACATTCAAGTACATTTGTTAGGAGTTAATGATTTTCACGGCCAACTAAACAAATATCAAATGGTTTCAGGAACCATGGCAGGTGGGGCTGAATACCTGGCTGCCCATTTAAAAAAATATAAACAAGAAAACCCAAATACACTACTTGTTCATGCAGGTGATATGGTAGGAGGAAGTCCTCCAATCTCTTCTCAATTTAAAGACGAACCGACGATTGAATTTTTAAACCTTCTGCACTTTGATGTCGGGACACCCGGAAATCATGAATTGGATCAAGGCGTAAATGAAATGAAACGCCTTATTTATGGAGGATTCAATAAAAAAACAGGCTATTTTCAAGGTGCCAATACTTCTTACAGTTCTGCAAATATAATCGATGGAAAGTCGGGTACTCCCTTGTTACCACCGTATGTTATTAAACAAATTGACCGAATTAATATTGGATTATCGGGGTGGTAACAAAAGAGACCAACCTATATGTGACACCTGAAAATCGAAAAGAAGTAGAAATTACGGATGAAGTTACAGCAATTAACCGATCCGTTAAGATTTTAAAGGAAAAAGGGATTAAAATGATTGTTGTATTGGCACATGATTCAGCTAAATCAGATAAGGCAGGAGCAAATTCCAGTGGAGCTTTAGTGGAGATGGCTCCAAGAATCGATGATGAGGTCGATGTCATTTTTGCGGGTCACAGCCATGAATATGCCAATACCGTTGTAGCCGGTAAACTGATCGTTCAAGCTTATTCTAATGGGAAAGCCTTTTCTCAAGTAAATCTTGAAATTGACCCACATTCTAAAATTATCGTTAAGAAACAAGCAAAGATTATTTTCACTTCACATCATCATATAAAATTCGGATAAAGAAACGGTTGCCCTTCTAAATAAATACAGAAAAAGATTGGGGAGCCACTTTAATCAGGTAATAGGACAATTGCCTGAAAAAATCAAACGAAATCAAGATGCAAACGGTGAATCCCCATTAGCGAAATTGATTGCAGAATCTGAGCGGGAAGCCATGGGGGTAGATATAGCTTTTGTCCATCAAGGCGAAATGCGGAAAAGTTTTAAAAAAGGGGAGGTCACTGTAGAAGACCTTTATACAGTCTTGCCTATGGGTCATAGTGTCAGTAAGTTAATCTTAACAGGAGACCAAATAAAACTTGCTTTAGAACAGCAGTGGGCGAAAGATTATGAAAATAGGCTGCAAACGGTTGGTTTAACGTATAATTGGGACCCCGAAGCTCCAATTGGCAGCAAGGTTGTTGTGCTGAAAGACAAGAAGGGTCAAGAGATTCAGCCAAACAACGAATATGAAGTAGCGGTTAGTAATTATTTAGCTTCAGGCGGTGATAACTTCACTGCATTTGAACAAGGCAGACTCGTAGAATCCGGTCCGCAAGTTGTCACTGCATTAATACGCTATATCCAACAGAAGTACCCCCACGAAATTTTTTCCCCTTCATTGAAAGAATGAAGGGGAAAATACAAGGACTTGCATAAGTAAGTGAGCCCAAAAAATTATATTTTCGACTATTGTTAATTTACTCTTTCAAAGGAGTTGCTTTTGCAGCTCTTTTTCTTATGGAATAAAAAGGTGCTGTCCGGTTTGTAAAATTCAGAAAAATAAAAAATATATTATTGACTTATGTCTGAGGTATTATGTATTATGTATACATAACACATATGAGGTTTTAGCCAATCATGTAGATTTAAATTGTTCATATTGTAAAGACTTATCAAAAAGGACGGATTAATATGGCAGGAATTCATTTAAAACCAATCGAAAAGGAAAGAACAACACAAGATAAAGTTTATAATCAAATAAAAAAAGCGATTTTATTTGGTGGTATTACCAGTGATGAAATATTTACTGAAGTTCAATTAGCGGAAAGGTTAGATACTTCAAGAACTCCGGTAAGGGCAGCTATTCAAGATTTGGTGAAGGAAGGATTACTTGTTACCATACCAAGGAAGGGTTTAACTGTAAGAAAGATTACACCAGAGGAACAGGATGAAATCTTTTTACTAAGAAGTGCAATTGAAGTTGAATCGGTGAAAAAACTAACAAAAGAAATGACATCACCTGAAAAGCTGAGGTTACTTAAATTAATTCTGAAGCAACAAGAAGAAGCGTTGCAAAACGATGATGCTATTAGTTTTATCAGGCTAGACCATGAGTTTCATCTCTCGCTGACAAGGCTAGCAAACTTCACTATAATAGAGCAAGTTTTGAACAATCTTCATAACCTTACTCAGCTTATGGGTTTAAAAGCAGTCAGTAAACTTGGGAGAATGAAAAATGTTTTAATGGAACATACTCAGATTATCCAGGCTTTAGAGGAGAAAAATCCCGAACTGGCTTCACAGGCGATTTTAAACCATTTAGAAAAAACAAAAGAAACATTGATTATGGTTGATAATTCCTGATTTCTATCAAATGCTTGAAGGGGGGTGCTCCTAGTAAAAGGCAGTTTATTAATCTTTAGGAAAAAAAAGGGTTTAGAATCAACTTCAGACTATGAAGTTGAAGCAAGGTTAAACCGATTCTTTTTTTCACGTGTAGAGCAAAGCCTTGGAGAAATTCTTCCGAATGCTTTTTCCTGGGTTTTTGCTTAGATAGTAAGCCTTATTGTTGAAATAGTAAGAGAACAATCTATAATTCATTGGAAATGAAAGCGTTTACCAATCGATCCCGATGTTAATGTTCATAGGTAAAGAGTAAAGGTATAAAGGAATAATGATTCGATATGGAATGTCATTACCTACCTTAATTATAGATTGGAATTGGCAAAACCTTTAATGTATACACAATACATAATACATAACACGAAATACAATTAAGGTTCGCCTGTTAAATCGTTTCTTGTTTTTAAAACATGTACTTATTCAAACATATAGGAGGAATCAGGTATGGTTAGAACAGGTAAAGAATATTTACAGTCATTGAAAGATGATAGGGCAATCTACATAAATGGGGAACGAGTACAGGATGTGACGACCCACCCTGCTTTTACAGGAATTACACATACCATTGCAGGTTTATACGATTTAGCATGGGATGAATCTCAGAATATGACATACAAAACTGAGGACGGTACACTAGCAAATAAAATTTATATGATTCCAAGGAGTCGGGAAGAACTTAAAGATAGAAGATTGGCGATTTCTAAATGGTCTGAAGCAACATGTGGATTTGTCGGAAGAAGCCCTGATCACGTCGCCAGCTTTTTGGCTGCTTTTGCCAGTTCACCCGATGTGTTTGATCGTGGAGGAGAAGGCTATGGGAATAATGTTTTGAATTTCTATAAACATGTGCGAGATCAGGATCTATATGTAACATACGTTATTATTCCGCCACAAATCGATCGAAGTAAAGCAGCTCATGAGCAGGAAGATAAATTTCTTCCAGTTGGAGTTTACGAAGAAAGAGAGGACGGAATTATTGTTCGAGGTTCTCAAATGCTCGGTACTGCATCAGCAGTATCAGATTACTTATTTGTAAGTTGCCTTACACCACTCAGACCTGGTGATGAAGATTATGCTTTGTCTTTTGTACTGCCGATTGATGCAAAAGGATTAAAATTTTATGCGAGGCCTGGTTATGCTGAAAAATCTCCAAGCACATTTGATTACCCATTGTCCTCTCGTTTTGATGAAAGTGATTCATTAGTTGTTTTTGACGATGTATTCATTCCTTGGCAAGATATTTTTGTTTACAAAAATATTGACATCGTGAGAGCTCAGTTCCATGAAACACCAGCTCACGTATTAGGCAATAATCAGGCGCAAATAAGATTTAGCAATAAATTGAAATTTTTGATTGGGGCTGCTCGAAAAGTTTCTGCTATGAATGGAATTGATAAAATCCCTTCAGTCCAAGAGAAGTTAGGGGAACTTGCTTCTATTGCGGCTTCTGTAGAAGGTAATCTCTTAGCTTCTGAATATAATTGTATCATCGACAAAAACGGTGTGGCACGACCGAATCCACGTTTTCTCTATGGTGTAGTAGGTCAACAGGAAACTATATATGCTTCCACTATTAAAATTTTACGGGAGTTATGCGGTGGAGGTGTTTTACAATTACCATCTTCATATAAAGAACTCATCAATCCTGAAACGAAAGATGATATGTATCAATATATACGTTCTACGGGAGTTGGGGCTGAGGAGAAAATTAAACTATTTAAGTTAGTATGGGATATCATTGGTTCAGAATTCGGTGGCAGGCATCAACAGTATGAAATGTTCTATAATGGTGCACCTTTTGTCACGAAAGGCTTTTCATTTAGAAATTACGGCTATGATGAGCCGGTTCAAATGGTGGATAAATTTTTAGGAAGCTATTCACTTCCTACTCGGGTGGAAGAACTAATATAAAAAAATATAAATAAAAGGATGTTGCAGAAATGAAAATTGCATCAATACAATTAGAGATTAAAGATAGCGAATCTAAATCTGCTCGCATAGATCGTGTGGAGTCAATGATTGATGGATTAAAAGGACAAGATTTAATAGTTTTACCAGAAACGTGGGCAACAGGGTACTTTTCTTTTGATCGTTATATTGACGAATCAGAAGAATTGAATGGGGATTTTGTCCAACGATTCTCCTCAAAGGCTAAAGAAGTTAAGTCATATATATTTGCAGGTAGTTTTATAGAAAAAAATAATGGAAAATACTACAACACAAGTGTTCTGTTTTCTCCGGATGGGAAACTTATAGGAACCTATCGAAAAATGCATTTATTTCGTTATGGTTCAAGAGAAGGCCAAATATTGACGAGAGGAAATGAAACAACTGTAGTCGATACAGAATTCGGGAAAGTTGGCTTATCAACTTGCTATGATTTGCGATTTCCTGAATTGTATCGTGCTGAAGTGGATTTAGGAGCAGAGTTACTTCTTGTTACATCTGCTTGGCCGCATAGAAGGCTGGAGCATTGGAAATTATTCAATTCAGTTCGAGCATTGGAAAACCAGTGTTTCTTGATTTCGAGTAATTGTGTTGGTAATACTAATGACGTCCTTTTAGCTGGTCATAGTCAAGTGGTTGACCCATGGGGGATTGTTGTGGCTGCTGGAGGAGACGAAGAAACTATTATTAAAACAGAGATTGATCCATCTCAGGTTACTAAGATTCGAGATGTATTCCCTAATTTGAAGCACCGAGTTTTGGATAGAAAGGAGGAATTCAGTTGATAAATATTAATGTTTGTGGAAGAAATATTGTCGCAGACCCTAAACGATTACTTATTGCCGGCTATACGGGAAAAGACCAGGAATCTGTAAAAAAACATATTGATGAATTGAAGGAGATCGGCGTACCGGCTCCTCCACAAGTTCCGATGATTTACGATCTTTCAACAAATCTCATTACGACAAATAACTCAATTTCAGTTATTCAAGAAAGCAGCAGCGGAGAAGCAGAAGTGGTCATCATGAAAATTCAAGGGAAATGGTATTTAGGACTTGGCAGTGATCACACGGACCGCGGGCTTGAAAAAGTGTCTATTCAGAAATCCAAACAAGTATGCAGCAAACCTATTTCAACACAATTTTGGGCTTTGGATGAAGTAAAAGATCGATGGGATGACATTGAAATGAGAAGCTGGATGATTGTTGATGGGGTGAAAAAAGAGTACCAAACAGGCAAGCTGGGAGAATTCTTGCATCCTGAAGACTTGCTCAAAATAATCGAGGAACGTGGATATGATAGTGAGGATATGATTGTGTTTTGCGGAACATTACCGATTAAAAATGGTGAATTTATTTATGGGGAAGCATTTTCAGCAGAATTATATGATCGTTTAACGGATAACAAAATTCAATTGTATTATCAAGTTCATATTTTAGTGGATTCGGAGGTAGTTTGAAATGGAAAAATCAAAAATGAAAATTGATAGAAAACCAGAATTAGAATTTGTTGAGTATAAAACCTTTGAGGCTGTTCCTTCAAAAACTGTAAAAGGTGCATCTCAACGAATTATTGCACAGATTCCAGATACTAATGTAGCAACTCGAATTCTTGAACTGGAGGCAGGTACTGATACATCCCCTGATGGAGTCCAAGTCCATGATTTTTGGGAAGAATTATATATTATAGAAGGATCCTTAATTGATTTACGTCTAAATGAGGAATTTACAGCAGGAATGGTTGCATGCCGTCCTCCAGGGATGGAGCATGGTCCATGGAAATCAACTAATGGTTGCAGGATTTTCGAAGTTCGCTATTATGCAGATCAGAAAAAAGAAGAACATGAATTTGTCGATCATAACACTTTTGAAGCGCAGCCTTTTAGTAAGGTTAAGAGCCTTTCTGAAAGAATCATTGCTTCTGACCCTACTACAGGAGTCGCTACAAGAATTCTTCATAACGGTCCAGGGACAGATACTTCTCCTAATGGGGTGCAAGTCCATGATTTTTGGGAAGAATTATATATAATTGAAGGATCTTTAATTGATCTACGTTTAAATGAGGAATTTACAGCAGGAATGGTTGCTTGCCGTCCTCCTGGGATGGAGCATGGCCCATGGAAATCACCGGATGGCTGTAAGATTTTCGAGGTCCGTTACTACTCTAAGGTACAATAAACAGATATGTTTTGAAACGAATAAGCTCCTGCATATACGAATATGGTAATCCATCAAATGGCTTCTCGTGACATTAAACAACGAGGAGCCTTTTATCTCTGATACATTCTTACGCAGGAACCCAATGCGAATGCTCAAATTGATTATTGGGGTATTTAAGTATCTGAATATTCCGTGTAATAGATTATGTATACAGAGTTCATTACGAAGAAACTCTAATTGTTAAGCAATGAGTGCACATTCATGAAAAGTTCAATTGTTGACTTAAAATGTACGTCATTAATGGTTGATGGGTCCACCGTACACCAGTATTACACAAAATAATATCGGCTAAACATTTTAAAAATCATTATCTTGATGACGGAGAAGGTGAAGCAGGTTGGATGTTTTCCATTTAGCACATCCACTAGAGGGATCCCTATATCCAAGGGAGCCTCACGTAATGGCATTAGGTTTTTTTGACGGTGTTCATTTAGGTCATCAATCTCTGTTGAAGCAAACCAAGAGAATAGCCGAAAAGAAAAATCTTAAATTCACGGCGATGACCTTCGATCCACATCCAAATGAAGTAATCAAATTGGAGAAAGATTGGAGATATTTAACTCCCCTAGCTTTAAAGATTGAAAGAATGGCTGCTATTGGAGTGGACAAGCTTTTTGTCATAAAGTTTAATTTAGCATTTGCTTCCCTTCAGCCATCTGAGTTTATTAAACAATATGTTTTAGGTCTTCAAGCTAAACATATAGTGGTAGGATTTGATTTCACCTTTGGAAATAAAGCTCAGGGTACTGTTGATTATTTACAAAAAGTGAGTAAAAACAACCTCTTTGATGTAACCGTCATTTCAAAACAGGTACATAATGGCGAAAAAATAAGTTCAACTTTAATTAGAAAAATGGTAAGGGATGGAGATGTCCACCTCGTACCCTACTATTTGGGACATCATTTTGAAATTAATGGGGTCGTTTATAGTGCAAATAGACATAAACATGAGAAAGAGACAAATATGGAAATCTATATTGGGAATAAGTATATCCTGCCAGCACCAGGCTTATATCGTGTAGAAATCAAAAACGAGAACAAATCTTGTCATGGGAAATTTATAAGATATGGGTGCAGCAAGAGAAATGATGAAATAAGCGGTCAAATTATAGAAATGCTGAAGGGAGGTGTTGTGGAAGAATTGACTGTTAAATTCATAAAACAGATTCCTTTCGAATCAATGTTTAAGTATAGTTCAAATTTTAAGGAGGTTATAAAATGATGGATGATAGAAATTTTAGAAATGCGATGGGGAAATTTGCAACAGGAGTAACAGTCATTACAACACTTTTAGAAGATGAAGCACACGGTATGACGGCGAATGCTTTTATGTCAGTTTCACTTAATCCAAGAATGGTCTTAATATCCATAGGCGAAAAAGCTAAAATGCTAGATAAAATTAATGAATCTGGAAAATTTGCTGTAAATATATTGTCAGATGCTCAAAAAGAGTTATCCATGCATTTTGCGGGGCAGATTAAAGAAAAACGTCAGATTGAATTTGGCTGGATAAATGAACTGCCAGTAATTAAAAATGCTTTAGCAAATATCGTATGTAAGGTCCATAGTAAACAAATGGCTGGGGATCATACACTCTTTATTGGAGAAGTAACTGAACTCGTCGTTAGCGAAGGAGCACCACTAGCCTTTTATGAAGGGAAATACGCCGAAATACTCAGCTAATCTGTTTATATCAGGATTTTTGTAAAAGTTTGATCATTAAATTTGAAAACGATGATCCTGTTCCGTATTAGTTAAAAAGACCGTAAAGCATTCTTGAAAAAGCGCTTTTGTTTTGTTAAGGAGGGGAACTCATGCAAAGCAAAAATAAGACAGCCGTCAGATCAATGGATATCCTTAATCTTTTTTTAAAGCACTCAAAGTTAAGTTTTAATGAAATCGTACATTTTTCAGGGATACCGAAAACATCTGTTTATCGAATGGTAATGTCACTTGAAGAGATGGGTCTTCTCGCAAAAGATAGAGATGGAAAATATTCACTTGGCCTGTTATTTCTTCAGTTTGGCCATTTAGTAGCTGAACGTTTCGATATTCGGCAGGTAGCTTTGCCGATAATGCAAAAGCTTCATGATAAGGTAGGGGAAGCCGTTAATCTCATCGTACAAGACGGCAAAGAGGCAATCTGCATCGAAAAACAGGATACAAAACAGCGTGTAAGGCTTAATACGGCAATTGGCCGGAGAACACCGCTGTATGCCGGAGCGTGTTCTCGTGTCATTCTCGCTTTTCTGCCGCAGTATGAGCGGGAACAATATTTAGAGCAAATAGAACTGAAGTCGATTGCATCTGGAACAATTACTGATAAAGAGAGACTTCGTATTCTTCTAGAAGAGTCTCGAAAAATGCAATTTACGATCAGTCACTCGGAACTTGAAAATTATATATCTGCGGTAGCTGCTCCTATTTTTAATTACAAAGGTTATATCATTGCGGGCATTAGTGTTGCTGGTCTTGAAGTGAATTACCAAAACGAGTTGTTGCCTCCATTGGTTGAAAAGGTTAAGAGTGCAGCACTCGATATTTCACGGGAATTTGGGTATAACGATAAACATCTTTGTTTAGGCTAATATATCCACGGTTGATAGACAAATTGCGATTATAGGCTTTTTCACCAGAACAATTAGTGCCTTATTGAAGGTATTTATATAATGTATTGTGGATACACAACACATTATACTGAATACTTATGAGTCTGATTAACTGCATGTTCAAGATTAATATAAGGCACAAAGTAAACAAATAGCAGGAGATCAGACTCTCTTTATCGGGGAAGTAACATAGTACGTTATTAATGTTGGTGCACCATTAACCTATTAATAATCAGCAAGCCATCCACATCCAAGAACCCGCATCCAGGAAGTAACTAATCCGGAGGTGTGTTAAATTGAGTGGGAAAAAGAAACTGGACAAGAAATCACAAAAGATATTATTTGCAAGTTTACTTGGCAGTACCATTGAATTTTTTGATTTCTTTCTTTATGGAACCGTTGCTGCACTTGTATTTAATAAACTGTATTTTCCTAATGATGATCCGTTTGTAAGTTTATTGCTTGCTTATGCATCATTTGGCATTACATTTTTTATACGACCTCTTGGTGGGCTTGTTTTTAGTCATTTGGGAGACAAGTTTGGCAGGAAAAATACTCTTGTGCTTTCACTTTTATTAATGGGAATTTCTACTGTATGTATTGGACTACTTCCAACATATAGCATGATAGGGCTTTGGGCTCCAATCCTTCTGGTTTTTTTTCGTCTCGTTCAAGGGATTGGACTTGGCGGGGAATGGGGAGGAGCAATACTCTTAGCGGTTGAATCTGCACCTAAAGAAAGACGTGGCTTTTTTGGAAGCTTTCCTGCAATGGGTATCCCTCTTGGGATGTTACTTGGGACATTCTCCATTTCATTAATGAGTTTACTTCCTGAATCACAATTTCTTTCATGGGGATGGAGGGTTCCATTTGTCCTAAGTGCGATTTTAGTAGTTATTGGTATCTGGATAAGGAAAGGGATTGAGGAAACATCGGCCTTCAAGGAAGAGAAAGAAAAAGGAAACGTCGTAAAAATCCCACTATTTGAGACACTGCGATATCATTGGAAAGCTGTTTTAATTTCTTTAGGAGCAAAATGTGTTGAAGTGGGCCCATTCTACTTATTTTCCACATTTTTCATATCCTATGCTACAGAAACACAAGGTTTTTCAAGGACTACAGCTTTAAATGTAGTTACTGTTGCAACAATCGTTACAGCGATTTGCATGCCATTTATGGGAATGTTATCTGATAAAATTGGCCGTAAACGTGTTTTTCTTATTGGTACTATCGGAATAACGCTTTTTGCCTTTCCATACTTTTATTTATTTTCCTTACAATCCACTCCTTGGTTATACGTTATTTCAATAGTGGGCTTAGGAATACTGTGGCCTCCAATTGCGGCGACTATCGGGACAATGTTTACTGAAATGTTTAGTACGAATGTTGGTTATACAGGAATAACGCTTGGTTATCAAACAGGCTCTGCATTATTTGGTGGAACTGCCCCAATGATTGCGACTATATTAGTAGGCACCTACAATAATTCTTGGGTTCCGCTTGCTTCATTTTTAGTATTTCTTTGTATCGCATCTCTTATCTCAGTATTATTTGTCCGAAGTAGTCAAAGTAAAAGTAATCCTTTCTCTGAAAAAAGGACAATAGACGATAAGGATACAGATAATCAAATAAGCGGGTAATGAATAGTCTTTCTAAGAGGGAAAATAGATTGATCTTTAAAAATGGTGACGTTTAACAGTTAATGAAGAGCGAAGTTGTACGAGAGCGGTTGGGGTAGGGAAACCTTCCAATATCGCTCTCTTTCAATGAAGTCTCTTTGAAGTGTTTACGGTAGAAGGCACCAAGTAGACTATGTTCGGGCGATGGCATTATGATAACTTTGCCATTTGATTTTTCCTTTATAAATGACTTAATGAATAGATATTTCTTAGATATCGGAAGAGTGAGAGCCGAGGACGGCTAGCTGAAGAAGAAAAGTATTGAATAATGGGTTGCCATATCCCGTCCCTGACGACTGATTATGCAATATTAAATAAATGATGTAGAATTGCATAAACCTATTAATTCATTAAATAATCTGTATATTGCAATTGTTGGCAAAATACCATTAATACCCACTTGGTATGGTATTTGCATATAAATTAATTAATCACGAATAAGGGTGGAGTGATACATGGAGAATGCAAAATTAAGACGTTCGTTAACAGTATTTCCTTTAGTGCTATTTGGATTGGCTTATATGGCACCTACAACAGTTTTTTCTACATATGGGGTTGTTGCGGAGATAACGAAAGGGATGGTACCAGCTGCCTATATCATAGCTTTGGCTGGTATGTTGTTTACAGCCTATAGCTATGGTCAAATGGTTAAGGCCTACCCTGTTGCCGGTTCTGCCTATACATTTACTCAAAAGGCTCTTAATCCTCACCTTGGGTTCTTAGTGGGCTGGGTTATCCTATTGGACTATTTATTTTTGCCAATGATCAATGGATTACTGATCGCTATTTACTTAAACGCATATTTTCCATCCGTTCCTTTTTCCTTCTGGTTAATTGCCTTTGTCATTTTAATCACCACTGTAAATATAATTGGAGTGAAAATAGCAACAAAAATAAATGTTTTATTAGTTGCCTGTCAATTTCTTATAATAGTAATATTTTCATTCCTCTCGATTAAAGGGTTACTTAACGGAATGGGTTCAGGAACATTATTCATGAGTTCTCCATTTGTGAACGGAGATATACCACTATCTTTAGTATTAGCGGGATCATCTGTTTTGTGTTTATCTTTTTTAGGATTTGATGCTGTTACCACATTTTCAGAGGAGACCATTAATCCGAAAAAAATAATACCAAAAGCCATTTTCCTCGTCGCGTTAATAGGGGGAGGTCTGTTTGTCACCATCTCATACATCAGTCACCTTGTTTACCCAAATTTCCAAGCTTTTAAAGATCCGGATTCCGCTTCCTTGGAAATTGCCATGTACATAGGGGGTAATTTATTTCAATCTATTTTTCTAGCAGGATATATTACCGGAGGGCTGGCATCTGGTTTATCAGCTCATGCAAGTGTTTCGCGACTTTTGTATGCGATGGGGAGAGATGGAGTTCTTCCAAAGAAAATATTTGGTCACATTCATCCAAAATTTCAAACTCCAACACATAACATCATCTTAGTGGGTATTTTTGCTTTATCTGCTTTATTTGTTGATTTAGTGACAGCATCATCCTTTATTAACTTTGGGGCGCTTGTTGCCTTTACTTTTGTTAATCTTTCGGTTATTTCCCATTATTATATTAGAGAAAAACAGCGAAACGGAATGAACACACTAAAATACCTCATATTGCCGCTGATTGGTACTGGTTTCACAATTTGGTTATGGACTAGCCTTGATTCAAAGGCACTTTTACTCGGACTGGGATGGTTTGGAATTGGTTTCATCATGCTGCTTTCAAATACGAAATTGTTTAGTAAGCGGCCGCCTGAGCTTTCTATTGATAATGCGATTGAAAAAGAAATTCAGGCATAAAAGCTATATTCATCAAGGAGGATAAAAATGGTAAGTGCAGACATCATTCTTTCTGGTCAACATGTTTTTACTGGGTTACAAGATGAGCCAATAAAAGCAGCTATCGCCATTAAAGGTAATAAAATTATTAAAATCGGTTCTAAAGAAGATATAATGTCATTCCTTGGAGATGAAACAAAAGTGTATGACATGGAAGATGGACTAATTATTCCGGGTTTTCATGACTTTCATATGCACATTATGATGGGAAGCATTTTACAGAAGGATAGTGCTAAATTATTTGATGCAGCTTCAGAAGAAGATGCAGCCAAAATAGTAGGTGAATTTGCAGAAACGAGACCAAATGATGAGTGGATATTTGGCGTCGGCTGGGATCATACCAATTGGAAGAACAAAGTGCTGCCACATAGAACAACGCTAGATAAATATATTAGTGATCGCCCTGTTTTATTATTCAATGCAGAAGTGCATTACGCATGGATCAATAGTAAAGCAATGGAAATGATTCAATTAACGAAGGATACCCCAGATCCGGAATATGGGGAAATTGGAAAAGATGAAAATGGGGAACTGACAGGCCTTCTATTTGAACAGGCAATTGGCTATGCATCAGAACATGCATATAAATTACCGAAAGATAAACGTGTAAGCCTATTCCAAGGTTTTCTTAATGAAACAAAAAGATTGGGAATCACATCCGTTAATGATTTATATGGAGCTAAAATTGCGCCAAATCCATTAGACGATCTTGAAATTTTCAAGGAATTTGAGAGAGAAGGGTTACTTACAACCAGAATTCACTTTTCGCCGGAGTTAAAAATTGATTTAGCTGCCGCGAAGGAATTACAAACAAATTATCATTCAGACAAGCTCACCTTTTCTGGATTAAAACAATTTATAGATGGTGTTGTGACAAGTCATACTGCTTTTTTATTGGATCCTTACAAAGACCGTCCAGATACAAAAGGCGGAACAACTTATCCAGCTGAAACAATTAAACAATTAGTAAAAAAGGCAGATAAGGAAAATTTCCAAATTCGTTTCCATGCTATTGGTAACGGTGCAGTCCGCTTAGCTTTGGATGCATTTGAAGAAGCGAGAAACGTAAATGGACAAAGAGATGCTAGACATGTCATTGAACATGTGGAAGTATTGCATCCGGATGATGTTCATCGCTTTAAGGAATTAGATGTAATCGCTTCCTTTCAACCTAAACATATTGAATTAATGGAAAGTGAGGCATACACAGCCAGAATCAGTGAAAAACAACAACCTCTCTATTATCCTATCAAAACACTAGTGGATACTGGTGCTAAAATTGCCTTTGGTACAGATTTTCCTGTAGTGCCCTTAAATCCGATGATGGGTATTTATCAGGCAATCACCAGAAAAGATTTAACCGGGAAGGCGTGGCAAGAGTCGGAAGGAATAACATTAGCTGAAGCGTTAAAATATTACACGGCTACACCGGCATTCGGGTCTTTCAGAGATAATGAATTAGGCACCTTGGAAGCAGGGAAGATAGCGGATATCGCAGTATTAAATAAAAATTTATTTAGCATATCAACAGAGGAAATTCTTGAAACAGAAGTGAAGATGACGATTATGGATGGAAAGGTCGTATATGAAAACCAGGTCGTCCAAAAGGTATAAGATAAAACAATATTAAAAGGTAGGTAGTGAGAAAATGTCAAAAGTAAAAGTTGGACTTATTCAAATTCATTGCGGAGAATTCATTGAGCAAAATATCCAAAAAACGATAGAGAAAATAAAAGAAACAGTAAATAAAGGGGCACAAATCGTTTGCTTACAGGAATTATTTTCTTCGCAATATTTTCCGCAAACGGTCAGTGTGAAAAATTATGATTTAGCTGAAGATGTAAATAGCGGTACATTAGCCGAAATGGGTGAATTAGCAAAGGAATTAGCAATTGTCTTGATTGTCCCTTTTTACGAAAGAGCAGGTGCTGGAATTTATTTTAATAGTGCAGCTGTATTTGATGCTGATGGAGAATGTTTAGGGATTACAAGAAAAAATCATATTCCGGATGGTCCCCAGTATCATGAAAAATATTATTTCGTTCCAGGCAATACAGGCTATCCTGTCTATGAAACGGCTTATGGAAAAATAGGAGTCGGGATTTGTTGGGACGAGTGGTATCCAGAAGTTGCCCGAATTTTGAGCTTACAAGGTGCAGAGATATTATTCTATCCTTCCGCTATTGGTTCAGAGCCAGATCATCCCGAGATATCGACAAGATCATCCTGGGAAAAGGCAATTTCCGCTCATGGCATTTCTAATGGTGTATTCGTTGCTGCGACAAATCGAGTGGGCCAGGAAAAGGACATGAATTTTTACGGCGGTTCATTCATTAGCGATACATTCGGGAATATTCTAGCTTCACTTGATGAAGAAGAAGGAATTATTGTGCAAGAAATTGATTTAAATGAAATAGAAGAGACTAGAAAAATTCTTCAATTCTTTAGAGACCGTCGTGTCGATACATACGGCCCTATATTACAAAAAGAAATACTCCCAACCCCATCCCCTTCAAAAAAGGGAACAAACAAAGCGCTGTTTAGTTAATCATTAAAAAATAATGCATGGATTTTCTCTTAGGAAGTCCCGTACCAATCAAGCTAATTCTGTTTTTTAAAAGTAGGAATTGCTGTCTTATTTTACGCTTACCACATCGTAATTAAGGCTGTGCAATCCTTCTTCTCAAATTTGGTATGCTTCGCCTGAAATTTAAACGAACGATTGTTGGTGGACACGTTGTTTATGTTCAGGTGAGGACATTAGTAAAAAATAATAACCGTCTCTGCTAACTTTGCCATCTAATGTTTACTTTATAAAGGTAATTTTAAGAGCATGAATAAGGGACATTGGAAGTGGGGAAGCTTGCTGATATCGTTGCCCTCGACCGTGATCTTTTTGCGGTTCCGCTTGAGGAGATACCAGAAACGAAAGTGAAAATGACCATCATGGATGGTAAAATCATCTTCACTGCTCCTGAATGCTTAAATGCGTAATAAATTATACAATGGAGGTATAATAGGGCTCAGTCGATTATAGCGAAATATATTTAAAAGAAATAGCAGGTGGGACTACCTGTTATTTCTTTTTTGTTAACTGAGAGCTATGCCTTAAAAGGTATAGCGTTTTTGTTTATACAAGCAGTTTTATCAAAATTTAAAATAAACAGGTGTATAAGTATAAAAACAAGGAAATAAATTCTGAGGAAATAAAAATTTCAGGTGGAGTTATTAGTTTATTATACATGACTAATAGTGTACTTTTTTTGTATTTTAAGATAATTCCAGGAAAGGAATTTTCTTATAGGGGTACCGCTAAAAGGTCTGGCAAATACAGTAAACGAATCCATTACGTGTTTTTAGATTTCCCTGAAATACGTGTAGTATATATCCTTTTTCTTATTTACCCACAAAAAAGCCAGATTCCTCTTGAATTATATTGGGAGAAAGCAATATTATTTTGCTATTCTTATTTTAAGGAGGATTGTTTTATTGGGTATTTTTATCGTATTTATGTTCTGTTTATCTATTGTTTTTTCTTTACTTCATTTGTTCCATTGTTTACCTTGGTTTCGTGGACAAAACGAAGGGATAAAACAGATTCTTGAAAAGGAAAAAGGAATTAGTATTCTAGTCCCTTGTTATAATGAACAGGGAATTATAGAAACCTCCATTAAGAGTATGAAATCATTATCTTATTCACAGTTTGAGGTCATTTATATTAATGACGGTTCAAATGATAAGACTATGAATCTCTTTCATAAATTTCTAAAGTTAAAACCATGTTCAAAATCTGCACTTAGAAAGCTTTCCCATAAGAAAGTAGAAAATTTTTATCAATCCAAACTTTATCCTAATATCTACGTTATAGATAAAAAGAATGGGGGAAAAGCTGATTCCTTAAATGCAGGTATTGAATATTCTAGCCAAAGTTTGATTGTAACATTAGATGCTGATACCATATTGACAGAACAGGCCTTATCAATTGTTAACAACACATTTGAGGATAAGGATGTAGTTGCTGCAGGTGGTATGGTGCACGTTTTGCAAACAAAAACATCTAATCCTTTGAGAGACTTGTCTTTACTTCATGCAAATATGCTAGTTCGTGTCCAAATGTTGGATTTCCTAAAAGCATTCTATATTACCAAAGTATCTCTTGCACGCTTTCGTGCATTAGCTATCATATCCGGAGCATTTGGTATTTTTACAAAACAAGCTCTTGTTGATGTAGGAGGATATCGTACAACAATAGGAGAAGATATTGATATAACACTGCGCATTCATAGGTACATATCGGGACAGAAAAAAAAGAAGATTGTTTTTGTACCGGAAGCTGTTTGTTATACAGAATTACCTGAGAACTGGAATGATTTTATCAAGCAACGCATACGATGGCAAAAAGCATTTATTGATTGTTTTATCCATTTTAGATCCTTTTTTTGGAAAACGTTTTTCACTAAGCCGGTTTCCTTTTTCTACATAGCCGAATCTTTTTTAGTAGGGACCGTGGGTACTTATATTACGACAGGTATTTTTGTGATAAATAGTACCTTAAACCCTCCTACTTTATCTCCTTATTATATATTTACCTATTTGTCTTACATTTTTTTATTTAGTTTAACGTATGACTTGGTGGCAATTGGTATGGGTAAGCATTACGGGTTTACGTTTCAGAAGAAGGATAGATATCGATTATTTATTACAATTATTTTTGATATATTTGTCTATCGATTTGTAACTTTGTATATTGTTATGTATGGAAGCATTGCTTATTTCTTTAACAAAGACTGGAATAAAGTTGCTCGAACAGGAAGAAATTATCAAACTGATTCAAAATCTGCAGCATAGTTTGAAATCTGGCCTGATGTTCTGTTTCATCACACTGCTTTTTTAAAATGCCAAATTAGGTATCTAAATGCCAATTATTGCTTTATAGAAAGATTAATTTAGCACAATTCTCGAAGACCGCCCTTTAAAGGGGGCGGTTATTTTGTTCAGCTGTAGCTTTAAATGAAGATTGTAGCTTCCGTTGTCGTAGCTTTTACTAATGCAATTAATAGGGATTTTATTTCAATAATAGGGTTGTACTAGGGGCAGCCTTGGAACTAACGGTGCAGGTTAGTTCCATAGGAAATATAGAATGAATAAGATGAAAATGTGAAACGATAAATGAATAAAATACCCGATTCATATTAACGTCATAAGTGAGCCGCCAGTAGCACCGGTTATCACTATAAACCAAGCTGGCAATTTCCAGTACACAAGCATACTAAATAAGATGGCAGCAAAAGCAAAGTCTATAGGAGCTAAGATGGAGCTGGTCCAAATGGGATTATAAAAAGCCGCAATCAAGATGCCTACAACTGCTGCATTTACTCCCATTAATGCCCCTTTTACTTTAGAATTACGGCGTAATGTGTCCCAAAATGGCAATGTCCCTAGAATAAGAAGAAATGCAGGTAAGAAAATAGCAATTGTTGCTAATAAGCCACCTTGCCATCCATTTATCACGGCACCTATGTACGCTGCAAACGTAAATAATGGTCCTGGTACAGCTTGTGTTGCACCATATCCAGCAAGAAATGCCTCTTTGTCTAGCCATCCAGTAGGGACAAATTCACGTTCAAGCAATGGCAAGACTACATGTCCACCACCAAACACTAAAGAACCAGACCGATAAAAGCTATCAAACAGAGCAATCCAATTTGATGAAGTAACCTCTCGTAAAATTGGAAGTAGAAACAGTAATCCGAAAAATAAAGCTAAACTAACAAAACCGACACCACGCGAAATTGGAAAATGAACGTTAGATTCATAACTTTCGTCGTGTTGTTTATAAATTAGAAAACCAATAAATGCGGCCAGTATAATAATACCAACTTGCACATAGGCAGTCTGCCAAATCAAGGTCCCAACCAAGGCTATTAATGCAATTGTCTTTCTCTTTATATCTGGAGTTGAATTTTTTGACATCCCCAAAATGGCGTGTGCAACTACTGCTACTGCTACTATTTTTAATCCGTGGATCCAGCCTGCATTTGAAACATCCATTCCTTTGAAAAATGATGCTAATATTACTAACGCTATCACCGAAGGCAGTGTAAAACCAAGGAAAGCTAAAATTCCACCGAAGAAACCTCCCCGCATAACTCCGACTCCAATTCCAACCTGACTGCTAGCTGGACCAGGCAAGAATTGACACAAAGCAACTAAATCAGCATAGCTTTTTTCATCCATCCATTTCCGTCGTCTAACATACTCATCATGAAAGTAACCTAAATGTGCTATTGGCCCACCAAACGATGTTAAACCAAGCCTTGTTGAAACTAATAGTATTTCAATTAGTGACTTTAAACTTCTGTTTGTTTTGTTTTGGTCCACTAAAGTATTCCTCCATTATTTAAGTTCATAAGCTTTCTTTCCGGCTTCCATAAATATTTCCTTTTTAAGTGGTCGAATAAATAATTTTCTTATTTTCCCATCGACGCTTCGTTCCTCATTTATTAAAAGTCCATCAGATTCAATTGTGTATAAAGTACCTGAATTGACGGTTTATCCATGTCATTTTAGTTCTTCGAACATCCAAAGACCAAAGTCGATTATCTATAATGAAGTATACTATTTATAAATATTTAGTTTCTAATTCCAACAATTAATTTACACACTCTTAATATTTGCTCAACCTAACATTATTTATCAAAAAATGGAAACATTTATAGCCCTTAATGTTTAGGTAAATCCATAATGAAAGCCATTACCGGAAGCTGATCAGCAGCTTCTTTTCTTTTGGAAAAAAAAGCAGTAATTATAAAGAGGAGAGATTTTACACCTAACGTACGTCCTCCTTTTTTTGTTAAGTGAGACGGTTAGCAAAGAACAATATGGGAAATACTAAAAGAATGAAAATCTTACCGAATTTTCAGAAAAATACATTGACGGGAAATTACAGTTGTTATATATTATTAATAAGTTAAATTTATTGTTATATAACAGAAGGAGGAGTCAAGATGATGAATATTCAGGATAAAGCCTATGAAAGTTATTTAAAGATTTGTGAAAGGTATGAAATCGAGTCGATAAACTTCGACCGCTTCATCAAAAACTTAACTAAAGATCAGTTGGATGAATACAGTAAATTAGCCGTTTAAATGAAAGGACGTGATTGCACAAGATGGATCTCCCGGTTGATGTAGATGTAGAAGCCAGTTAGAAACCCCACCAGTTGCTATTGGGAACAGGTGGGGTTTTGTTATGTGTTTTAAAATCCAGACTGTAATCGATCAAAAAAGAAGCTACCGGAGAAGGTCTTCTCCGGCAGTTTCTTTTAACTTCCCCGATACACTTGATAGCCCCATGGGGAAACGAGCAGTGGCACATGATAATGAGAGGATGGGGAAGATAGTCCGAAACGGACGGGTACCTGGTCCAAAAAGGGCGGATCAGGAAGCTCGATGGACTTATTCCGGAAGTAATCCCCGATATGAAAAATGATTTCGTAGTTTCCCATTCTAGTGTTTTCTGCGTTCAGCAGCGGGGCATCGAGCCTCCCGTCTGTATTTGTGACCGCTGAGTGGAGCAGCTGCCAGTCAGCGGTTGATGATTCAGAAAAGTATAATTCAATCGTCACGTTTTCGGCCGGCTGGCCATGCATTAAATCCAATATATGTGTTGTTATACCAGGCATAAATACTCCTTAACCGATGTTTTCTTCAGCAGCAGCCAGGATTTTATTATTTTCGAGATTTTCTTTTTTAACGGTGAAGACCTGAAATCCATATGGCGGGCGCGGCTCTGTATATACTTTTCCTTTGGATTCCGGGATTTCGGAAACGACTGTATCCCATGTGTGGTTTTGGGATTCGAATGTAACTTCAAGAAGCTGAGGGAATCTGGTTAAAATACGGCAGCCGATTTCATAAATCAGATTTTGGATCGAAGGAGTCTCCATTTCATGGAAAACGGATGTAGCAATATCGATTACCTGTTCAGCAGCCACGTATTTAGAAGGATCCACACCGAATGCATCCTTTTGATCCTCATAGACCCAGTGGAGATTCAAATAGATGAAAAGCGGACGATTTCCATCTTCGGGAAGCGTCGTATACTCATCACGGACAAAACCGACAAAAGAGTTCCCGCTTACTTTGATTAATTGGAGGTCAAGGATGGAACTGCTTTGCTGAACGATTTCGCTGCCGTTTTCCCTACGGATGATTTCGACGGCTGCCTTGGCCCTTTCGTTGCGGGACTTTTTGAATACAAGGTCACTCGGTTTCAATTGAAGATCCGTCGCTTCAGTCACAGCTTCGAAAGGGATATCCTCGGCAATCAATTTAACCGTATCGATTTGAGGATATTTGTTAAGGAAGGCTTCTGACACATATGAAGCAAATCCTTCTAATGTTGCTCCTTTGAATGTGGCTAAATGCCGTTGGATGAAGTTTTTCATCGAATCTGTCGCGACGACCATGGAATTGTCTCCTTCCGTGAAGGAGGTAAGAAAAGAGGAGCCGCCAACGGAAACTTTTACATTGGTGCCAAAAATGATATGATCTCTGCCTGAAAAAGTGGATTCTGGTATTTGTTTGATTCCGGTTAAAGGCTTTGAATAGGTCCTATAGGCAAAAACATTTCCTTTTCCATAACTTAGTGTTTGTGCGGCTGATTTATTTTTCATTGAATTCTCTCCTTCGATTTTGATTTTATCCTGTAAACGAAATAGGGCAATTTTATGAATTTCAGATAGTGCCTTATCGAACTCTATTGTTTCTGAATGGTGAATCCTTGTTTTCATCGATTGATATATGTCATTTTTATCTTTGCCGCGTACAGCCAGGATAAATGGAAAGCCGAATTTATTCATATATTGCCGGTTCAATGATATGAAACTTTCATATTCTTCGGCAGTAAGGTCCTTTAAACCGGCGCCATGCTGTTCCTTAGTCGAATCATCACTCATTTCAACTTTGTCCCCTAGGTTCGGGTGCTTCTTGATTAATGTTAACTTTTCTTCATTTGACGAATTGCTTACAATGTCCACCATGCATTGATGCAGATTGATAATGGATGAAAATGGTCTATTGGCTGCCGCCTTTTCTGCAATCCAAGGTGAATGTTCGAAAGTATCACCAAGGAACATCGTGAACTCCTTTTCGCTAATTGCATTTAGTGACTTAATAGTAATCATTCTAAGGGCTCCTTTTTAAATGCTTTTTGCCATGAACTGATCTGCATCCGCGATGGTTCTATCTGCCGCCTTTTTCTTTCGGGGAGTCAAGATCACATTCAGGATGATGGCTGTCAGGCTTCCTGTGATGATTCCATCACCGACAACGATACGGATGGTTTCCGGCAGGCTTGAGAATAACTCGGGAACGACGGTTGCGCCCAGTCCGAGTGAGACTGAACAAGCAATGACCAATAAATTGGCATTATCCGAGAAATCGACGTCATTCAACATTTTAATTCCTGATGAAACGACCATTCCGAACATGACGACGGTAGCACCTCCGAGAACGGCAGTGGGAATCAGTGTAGCGAGTGCTGCGATTTTCGGTACAAGTCCAAGCCCGATTAAAATGAAGCCGGCTACAATGGTGATTGTTCTTTTTTTTACACCGGATAATTGTACGAGGCCTACATTCTGGGCGAATGTACTATAAGGAAAGGCATTGAAAATCCCGCCTAAAGTGAAGGCAAGGCCTTCTGCCCGGTAGCCCTTGACAATATCTTTTTCACTCAATTCCCTGCCGGTTATTTTTCCGAGAGCAAGGAATGCGCCAGTGGATTCGACAAGGATGACTGTGCCAACCAACATCATCGTAAGTATGGGTGCTATTTCAAAGCTGGGTGTACCGAAGTACAAAGGAGCGGGGATATGGAACCAAGAAGCCTCGGCAACGGTGGAAAAGTCCATCTTCCCAAAAAACGTTGAAGCGATCGTTCCTGCTATGATGCCAATCAGAACGGAAATGGAGCGAATGAATCCAGTGAAGCAGCGATTGATTAACAGAATAACGGCGAGGACTCCTAAAGAAAGCATCAAGTTCTCAGCTGAGCCAAAGTCTTTGCTGCCGGAACCGCCAGCCATATTCTTTATGCCGGTGGGCACTAAGGATAATCCAATGATGATGACGACGGTACCGGTCACGACAGGCGGGAATAATTTAAGCAGTTTACCAAAGATGTTGGAGAAAAAAATGATGAATAATCCAGCGGCTATGATTGATCCATAGATAGCGGAAATGCCATAATTGCTGCCGATGGATATCATGGGGGTGACTGCGACGAAAGAAGTTCCCAAAACTATCGGGAGGCCAATTCCAAAGTATTTATTTTTCCAGGATTGCAATAATGTAGCGATCCCGCAGGTCAATAGATCAATGGCAATAAGGTAGGCTAACTGTTGAGAATTGAATCCCAATGCCCCCCCGACGATGATCGGCACCAATATGGCACCAGCATACATGGCAAGAACGTGCTGAAGACCTAACGAGAAGGCCTTGGACTTATTAATTCTGTCATTCATAAAAAAACTCCCTTCTACAATAGCATGTCATTTTATATCACGTGATTCTGTTATGATTAATATCATAATAAAAAATCAGAAAATTGTCATTAGTTAGATTAGACAATTTTTGGTTGTGGATATAGACAACTTGCATAAAGTGATGGGAGGCTTTTGTTTTATATTTTAAGTAAGGATTTAATGCGAAGGGCAAGCCGTATCTGGAGTGTGGTCTCCGAATCTTTCAGGCTCTTGCCGAGCAGCTCCTCGCATTTCTCGAGTCTGTATACAACTGTGTTTCGGTGTACGAATAACCTTTTGGCAGTTTCGGATATTTGACAATGAGTTTCGAGATAGACGGATAATGTCTGTAATAAGGATTGCTCCTCCTCAGTGAAAACCTTTGAAAATCCCTGTAGTGCATAATGGTGAAAATTCATGAGGTCTTCTTCGGGGATGATCCTCAATAATTCCATAATATCCTTCGTTCGGAATATATGGATGTATTCGGTCCTTTTCGAAAGACCTCCTTCGAGAAGGGAGTCGTTCGCTTCTTTGTAAGAATTCTTGGTCTGTAAAAAACTCTGGCTCAAATGGCTCACTCCGAAAGAAATCGTGCAGCCGAACTGGCTGGCTGTTATCCTTTGCAATGATTTTAGCGAGGTTTCGACAGTTTGGAGAACGTCAGAGACTTCATTCACTTCATATAAAAGAATGCATTTCTTGCCTTTGGTAAAGAGATGAATGGGATTGGGTGATAGGTAAAGTTCATCTTCCAAAAACTCGTATATCGAATCAGCCCGTCGCTGCAGCTGTGTGTAACTTATGTCCGAATCGGATTCATCGATCTTTCCGACTGCGCATATATAGGTTTTTTCATTGTGTAAGGAAAACTCCTTTGCCCGATTTATGATTTCCTCTTGTGAAGAGAAACTGCCATCGAGAAAATGAAGGAAGAAATCATTTCGGATATTCCGATCATGCTGTTTAAGGGCGTGTTCTTTCATCAGGGCAAAAGAAATGACATTAGTTGCCTGTTCTATCGTCAATGTTATGAGGTTATCGCTAGTCTTAATTTCTCCCGATATCGTCAAATAACCAAATTTTTCTTCATTCATATAGATGGGGAAGACGGTATAGGGCTGTTTATTGGAAAGGGATGAAAATGAAAAGAAAGGTGTTTTGGTTTTGTGGAATCGGAATCCCGCTTCGCTCATTTTTTTGATTATTGGAATAATTCCAGGTGTTGAGATTGGTTGGAATATCGGTTTTAGGTACTGGTCAACTAATAAGATGGGGTATCCAATCATATCCGATAAATGATCAAGCAGCTTTTGAATTCCTTTGCCGCGCATGATTAAGTTTGTGAATTGTTTATGTGTTTCCATGGCAAAAGTCAATTCCGCTGCACGTTGATCCAAAATCCCCCGTAATGTATGGTTGATGATTTCCCCGAGTGACAATTCGGCCGGGAGTTCAATGATTGGAAAGGATAAATCATTGGCAAGAACCAGTGCCTCCTCAGGTATTTCCTTTAGGTACCTCCTTGTCTTTATTCCCAGGGCTGCGCAGCCTTGGTTTGCCATCGCTTCGACGAGTGATGACAAGAGATGCGGCTTGTCCTTTATGTGATAAGCCGTCGTTACAAGGAATTCATTTGGTTTTAAAAAGTTGATGATATCCGGAGCGTCCATCATATTGACTGTGAGGACTTCCCGTTCGATCCCTGCTCCTCCGGCAATTAAATGCATGCCGGTTAATGCTGGCAATGTTAAAAGTTCGGCTACCTTCATCTGAAACACCTCATTTTGGAAAATTAGAGTATTGAGTGTAAGTTTATAAATACAGGGGAAATGAATCGGTTTTAAATTAGCGCATGTTGCTGATATTAGTTTGAATCCCTCCGTTTACTAACGTGCTTTGCGGATTTTCATTATCATATCATACAAACACTTTGGCATATCCTACAAATTTCATTGTTTGGATTATCGGATAAATAAAAAAGCATTTTTATGTTAGGTTTTATAACATCGTTGGTGACATATTATTTTAATTTTGTTAATATTTATAAAAAATAACGTGAGGATAAGGGAGACGATAAAATGAGTGAAGGCACAGTTGCTTCCAGTAAGAAAAAAAGAGTAACGCCGTTTCCGAAAGAATGCACATTCAGCAAAGGGGACTGGGATGTATTATCGCAATATTGGTTTCCTGTGGCGGCAGTCGAGGAAATATCGGAAAAACCGATAGGCATTAAACTTCTGGATGTGCATCTTGTCCTTTATCGGGCCAATGGGAAGATTATCGTTGCGAGGGACCTTTGTCTGCATCGTGGTGTGCCATTAAGCATGGGCTGGGTGGATGGTGATGATATCGTATGCCCTTACCACGGTTTTAGATATGGCTCGGAAGGGAATTGTACGGGGATACCTGCACATCCCGACGCTAAAATATCCCCGCGTCTTTGCATTAATATTTATCCCGCGGTTGAGCGCTACGGCTTGATTTGGACCTCGATTGCGAGCGATAAAGAGGATATTCCAAAGTTGCCGGCCTGGGATGATAAGGCATATTTGAACATCCTGCCGCCATCCATAGACATTGCCGGTTCAGCCGGTCGGCAGATGGAAGGTTTTTTGGATGTGTCCCACTTTGCTTGGGTTCATTCGGAAAGCTTCGCTGATCGTAACAATCCTATCGTTCCTAGTTATAAGGTGGAAAAAACGGAATATGGCCTGCATGTGGAATACTTAAGTTCCGTCAGTAATTACGGAAAAGGCATGCGGCATTTAGAACCTGCCCACTTTGAGTGGCTGCGTGTTTTTGATATCTATCCACCGCTGGCGGCCAGGCTTACTGTCCATTTCCCGGAGGATGGGAAACTTCACATCTTGAACTGTGCCAGTCCGGTTTCGGCACGAAAGACAAGAATGTTTTCACCGATGGCCCGTAACTTTGATTTAGATGCCCCGGTTGAAGATACTTATGAATTCAACTTGCAGATTTTCAATGAAGATAAGGAAATGGTGGAAAATCAAAAGCCGGAGGAGCTGCCTCTTGATTTGCAAGCGGAAGCGCATATCGCGGCAGATAAGACGTCGATCGCTTATCGTCAGCTATTGAGGGAATTGGGCTTAGGCTCGAATTATACAAGTTGATAAAAAGAGGGTGTCCGGTTTAATGGGCGCCCTCTTCTTTTGTTGGCTTGTTTTCAGTTGGTTATTTTGCACAAAAAAACACCGAAATACTAACAGAATTGTCAATGAAGTTAAATGTGAAAGCAAGTAAAATAATAGATAACATAAATTTGTGAATATTCATAACATGAATGGATATTGAGAAGGGAAGCGATGTGATGGGCATTCAAATCGAAAAATTCATAAATGAAAAGGATGATGTTGCGTCGATGATAGAATGGTTGGCATCTTTCGGGGCAACGGAGAGTAATGGGGTGACCCGGTTATTATATTCCAAGGAATGGATGAGCGCTCAGCAGGCAATGAAAGCTGAGATGGAAAAAGAAAACCTCAGTACATATTTTGATAGTGTAGGCAACTTGTTTGGCAGGCTTGAGGGAAGGGATCTCTCCGGTGGAATCATTCTGACCGGTTCCCATATAGACACGGTCAAGGATGGGGGGAAATATGATGGCGCATATGGGGTCATCGCTAGTTTCCTGGCAGTTAAGAGGTTGTATAAAGCCTATGGGGCGCCGCGAAAGACGATTGAAGTCGTTTCCTTTTGTGAGGAGGAAGGAAGCAGATTTCCCTTAACGTTTTGGGGGTCGAGGAATATTAAAGGAGTCTATGGTCTTGAGCATGTCAGGGATTTAAAAGATACAGAAGGAATTCCTTTTTTGGAAGCCATGAAAAAGTCAGGGTTTGAACCTGAAGCCTATAAAACCCCGGTCCGCGATGATATTGACCGGTTCGTCGAAATTCATATAGAACAGGGGATGGTGCTTGAAAAGAATGAGAATGCAATTGGGGTCGTCAGCCATATTGTCGGGCAGCGCCGTTATACGGTTAAAATCATGGGTGAGAGTGATCATGCGGGCACCACTCCCATGTCATACAGGAAGGATGCTGTCGGTTTTGCTTCGGAATTCATTTCTTTTTTAACGAAAAAAGCGATGGGTATGGACCCGGGTTTAGTTGCGACTGTTGGGAGAATGGATGTTAAACCTAATGTTCCGAATGTCATTGCTGGTGAAGTGGAGCTCAGTCTCGATATCAGGCATCACGAGGAAGAGGTTCTTGAAAGGTTTTGTAAGGAAATTTTTTCGACTTTCGATTCCTTGGCAAAGAAAGCTGAAATGAAGCTGGAGGTTTCACAATGGATGGATGTCAAACCGGTTGCGATGGATCGGGAAATGAATGGCCTTGTCCGAAAGGTAGCTGAAGATAAAAATATACCATACCAAGATATGGTCAGCGGAGCCGGCCATGATGCACAAGTATTTGGTTCGTTTTGTCCGACTTGCTTGCTGTTCGTTCCAAGTAAGGGGGGGATCAGCCATTCGCCTAAGGAGTTTACGAGTGTTGTGGATATGGAAAAGGGAATCGACGTTTTAAGTGAAATACTATATAAATTAGCCTATTAAAGGGGTTGGGGAAAATGGCATATTCAGAATTGAATGCACCGATGAGAACGATCATGACACCAGGACCGGTCGAAGTGGATCCGCGTGTTTTAAGGGCGATGAGCACACCGATATTAGGGCAATTCGATCCTGCATTCACTACAATCATGAATGAAGTGATGGAAATGCTGCGTTTGGTTTTTCAAACGAAAAATAAATGGGCATTCCCTATCGATGGCACCTCAAGATCGGGTAATGAAGCGATTCTATGCAGCATCATTGAGCCGGGAGATAAGGTTCTGGTTCCCATATTCGGTAGATTCGGTCATTTGTTGGTCGAAATCTGTGAGCGATACGGAGCAGAAGTCCATACGATGGAATGTCCTTGGGGAGAGGTGTTCGAACCGCAAGCTGTCATCGCGGAAATCAAGAAAGTCTCCCCAAAAATAACAGCAATCGTTCATGGGGAAACTTCCACAGGTTGTATGCAGCCTTTGAAGGAAATCGGGTTGGCCTGCCGAGAATTGGGTGTCCTGCTTGTGGTGGATGCGGTTGCCTCGATCGGGGGCACCGATGTTAAGGTGGATGAATGGTGTATTGATGGGTTGATAGGAGGGACACAAAAATGCTTGTCCGTTCCTTCAGGTATGGCACCGATTACGTATAATGAGAGAATAGAAGAAATCATCCAGTCCCGTAAAAAGGTGGAACGTGGTATTGCGACGGATGAAGATAACCAAAAGGTTTCGCTCCGCCGTCCGATCACCAGTAATTATTTCGATTTAAGCATGCTGCAGGATTATTGGGGACCGCGCCGCTTGAATCACCATACAGAAGCGACCTCCATGATTTATGCGTTACGTGAAGGGTTGCGCCTTGTGCTTGAAGAAGGTCTGGAAACGCGCTTTGCCCGTCATGAACTCCACGAAGCTGCTCTCGTTGAAGGGATCAAGGCAATGGGGCTGACGTTATTCGGGGATGGGAAAAACAAACTTCCGTGTGTAACTTGCATCGAAATTCCAAACGGAATCGACGGTGAAGCTGTAAGAGCCATGCTGTTGAATGAATTTGGTATCGAAATCGCTTCCTCGTTTGGTCCGCTTCACGGCAAAATCTGGAGGATCGGGACCATGGGATTCAGTTGCAGGAAAGAAAACATCCTCTTTGTATTGGCCTCCTTGGAAGCTGTCCTTTTGCGCCAGGGGTTCCAAGTTAATCGGGGAGAGGCTTTGCAGGCTGCACTGGATGTGTATGTGGGAAAGACGGAGAAAGTGGCTGCATCAAGGGGATCTCTTTGATTATAAAACTATTTTGGGGGAGTGGTCCATATGTCAATATATGATCTTATTATCCGCAATGGATATGTAGTTTTTCCTGATGGAGTGAAGAAAGCAGATCTTGCCATCCAGGATGGGATGATTGTTAAGATTGGGGATATCCTGGATGGCACTGGTTATGCAGAGTATGAAGCGGATGGCCAGCATATCTTTCCTGGTATGATTGATGTCCATGTGCATTTTAGCGAACCTGGCCGCGCTCATTGGGAGGGCTTTGAAACAGGATCGCAAATGATGGCAGCGGGAGGCTGCACCACATATTTCGATATGCCATTGAATGGAATCCCTTCAACGATTGATCGAAAGGCCCTCCTTGAAAAGGGCAATCTCGGTGAGATGAAGTCGGTTATAGACTTTGGATTATGGGGAGGACTGGTCCCGGGAAATATCGATGATTTAGAGGATCTCGCCAAATCCGGAGTCATCGGATTTAAGGCATTTCTATCAGCGACGGGAAATGAGGAGTTTGAACGGGCAGATGATTTCACCCTTTTACATGGAATGAAGAAAATAGCGGAATTGGGAAAGGTTTTGGCCCTTCATGCGGAAAGTGATCCGATCACTCAGTGGTTCAAGCGGGAAAAAGAGAAGGATGGACTATTCAGTGCGAATGATTATGCAGCTACAAGACCTGTGCAAGCGGAAGCGGAGGCTGTGGAGCGTGCCATTACATATGCAGAGTTAACGGGCTGTCCGCTGCACTTTGTCCATATTAGCAGTAGTTTGGCCATCGAAAAAATTGAATCGGCCAAACAGAAGGGGCTGGATGTGACGGTCGAGACGTGTCCGCATTATTTATTATTCAATCAGGATGATTTAATAGAAAAAGGCGCGGTTGCAAAATGTGCTCCCCCACTAAGGGAAAGGGAAGAACAAGAAAGATTGATTACCCGTTTAATGGAAGGGAAATTCGATATGATTTCTTCCGACCACTCACCATGCCCTTTTGAGCTGAAAGATCCTGCCATACATAATATTTTTGAAGCGTGGGGCGGAATAAGCGGGGGGCAATTTTCGTTGATGTCGATGATTGAGTTGGCTGTTTTACATGGTATCCCGCTTCATAAGGTCGCTGAGTGGACAGCTTCAGCCCCGGCAAAAAGGTTCGGTCTCTCCTCTAGAAAAGGACAAATCGAGGTAGGGAAGGATGCAGACCTTGCCATCGTTTCCCTTAATGGTACGCATGAAGTTTCGGAAACGAATTTTTTCGCGAAACATAAACAAAGCGTTTATATGGGCCATACCTTTCCTTGCCAAATCACGGCTACCATGAATAGAGGGAAAATAGTTTACGAGACTGATGTAATCAGTGAAAGGGAGCGTGGGGAGTGGCTAAAAGTGATAGATTCCAGTATTCCGGCCAATAGCTAGGAAGAAGGGTTTTAAAATAAGGGAGGGGGATTCCAAATCGGGAATCCCCTTTTTATTAGCTCAACGTATGTATCATGGGCAAAACGAGGGGAAAATAAACCGGACAAGTTGATTGCTCGTCCGGTTTCAAGTGTTACTTATTCAACTTGGTCGACGAAATATTGATTTTTCCTGTATACCATCGCTTCCATGGTTGCAATCAATTCCCTTTCATTTGACACGTCTATTTTATACCAGGCCAGTTTATGGTTTTTCTTTATTTCTTCCGCTCTGGCAGTTAAAGTCTCACCCCGTTTGCCAGCTGATAAGAAGTTGATGTTGTTTGAAACGCCAACCGCAATTTTGCCATATGAATTACTGGCTGCGGCGAACACGTAATCAGCGAGTGAAAAGATGATGGCACCGTGAACCGTTCCATGGCTATTTAGCATGTGGTCACTTGGAATCAATTCTGCTTCAGCTGTCCCGGGACCGAGTTTCGTCAATTTCATCCCTAGAAAAGAAGCGTATGGTTCGTCGACCAGTACTTGTTTGATTTGATCGTAATGCAATTCGTGAATATCCTGATCTAAATGTGTGGTCATGGAAATCCTCCTTCTTAATGGTCTTTTGCTGAACTTATCCCATATCCGGTGTTTGATTTGAACAGTACCTCAGCAAAACCGTTTTCTTCATCTTTTGCTTTTGACAGTATTGTACCTAAATAAGCTCCAATAAAGCCGAGCGGTACGGTGAAAATGGTCGGGTTGCTCATCGAGAAGAGGGGATCACCAGTGAAAATTCCCATCCCAGGTTCCGGATTCCATACATTGGGACTGAGCATGACCAGTATGATGGAGCTGAGTAACCCGAATGACATTCCGGTGATCGCTCCGGTTGCGTTGAAGCGTTTCCAATATATTGTGCAAAGAATGATCGGTAAATTGGCACTGGCAGCAATTCCAAGCGCAAGGACTGAAAGAAAAGCGACATTCATTGATTGAGCAAATAAAGCAAGTAAAATCGAAATGACCGCTACTCCGACAGAAGCCATTCGGGCAACAAGTATTTGCTGTTTTTCCGTAATATTTCCTTCCTTGATGATTTCACCGTATATATCATGTGCAAAAGCCGATGCCGACGTTAAAACAAGGCCGGATACAACCGCTAAAATCGTGGCAAATGCCACAGCAGAAACGAATGCGAATAAAAATTCCCCGCCCATGGTTAATGCAAGAAGGGGCGCGGCCATGTTTCCAGCCGAGTTTGCTTCGATGATCCGCTCAAACCCGACGAAAGATGCAGCGCCGAAACCAAGGAAAATCGTCATGATGAAAAATACCCCTATAAACCATGTGGAATATACGACGGATTTCCTTGCAGTAGCTGCGTCCTTTACTGTAAAGAAGCGGACGAGTAAATGCGGAAGGCCTGCTGCTCCAAGGACAAGCGACATATTAAATGAAATCATGTCGAGTCCATCGGTGTATTTATTTCCTGGATTCAAAAATTCCTTTCCGAGCGGTGTTGCAGTTTGTACATGTTGGAACATCTCTGAAATGTTGAAATTAAAACGGGAAAAAACGATGAACGTCAATACAGCGGAACCGCCTAGCAATAGAACCGCCTTCGTGATCTGCACCCAGCTTGTCGCTCTCATCCCGCCGAAAATCACATAAATCGTCATCAGTACACCGACAAGAAGAACTGATAGCCAATAATCGATGCCGAGCAAGAGTTTAATTAATCCTCCTGCACCTACAAGTTGGGCAATCATGTAAAAGATTGAAATGACAAGTGTGTTAGCAGCAGCTATCCCTCGCACTTTTTTTGATTTGAAGCGTGCTGAAATCATGTCTGCCAGCGTAAACTTACCTAGATTGCGAAGTGGTTCCGATACAAGATACAATAAGACAAGAAAGGCAACAAGGTTCCCGATGCTCATATAAAAGCCATCAAAACCAATCAGTGCGATTGCACCCGTAATTCCCAGGAAGGATGCGGCTGACATAAAGTCACCTGCTACGGCCAATCCATTCTGCCATGCTGTCAATCCGCCGCCGGCCGTATAAAAATCGCTGGCATTTTTCGTCTTCTTAGAAGAGTAATAGGTTATTGTAAGCGTTAACAAGATGATGCCCAAAAAAAGCGTGAGGGATAAAATGCTCATTCGCCAAGCTCCTTCTCATATTTATTCAAGATATTTTTAGCCATCTTGTCGTATTTCTCTGCTTTTTTGATATAGACAATTCCCCCTAACCATACGACAGCGAATTGGAGAAGTGCATATACCCAAGCCCAAGTAATATTAAAAAAAGCTTCACCCTTCAACACTTCGCTATAAGCAGCTAAAATAGGCAGAACAAAATAAAAAGCAAGAAAGAAGAGAGTGACAGGTACGATGAAAGCTTTTTTCTTTTGAAGCAAATACTTGAATTCTTCCGTTTCAATTAATTGACGATACTTATTTCCGTTGTCATGTCCTGATGGTGAATGGCCGTTTTTAGCCTGTGATTCCATAGTAAGCCCCCTTTTTGTGTAGCACGTTTTTAAAACGATTGTTTGATAAAATGATATATCATTGTTAAAATTAACATAGTCTGAAAATTTAGTAAATTAGTATTTTGTCTATTCGGTCATTTTATCTGAATTATAAAAACATTATTGACAACGTAGAAATGACGTATTAATCTTGAAATAAATCATAACAATAATTTAATCTCCGTTTTATTACCGTTATGTATGTTAGATGGGACAATAGTAAAATTGAGGGGGACTGAAACAATGTACAATCCGGAAGTTGAAACGGCTTCGCGTGCTGAAATGGAAAGTTTACAAATGGCACGCCTTAAAAAAACGATTAGCCATGTATATGAAAATGTACCTTATTACAGAGAAAAGTTTAGAGAGATGGGCCTGGAACCAGAAGATATTCAAACTCTAAACGATGTGATAAAGCTTCCATTTACAAAAAAACAGACGCTTCGTGATCAGTATCCATTCGGTTTATTTGCCGTTCCGATGAAGGATGTAACACGCATTCATGGTTCATCCGGAACGAGCGGAAAGCCTACAATTGTCGGGTATACGAAAAATGATTTGGAAAATTGGGCAACAATCGTCGCACGTGGAATTGTAGCTGCAGGAGGCCGCAAGTCAGATATTTTCCATAATGCATATGGATATGGTCTGTTTACAGGGGGCCTGGGCTTGCATTGCGGGGCAGAAAAGCTGGGAGTTGCGACAGTACCCATTTCAGGGGGGAATACCGATAGGCAGATTACGATCATCAATGACTTTAAACCGCGAGGCATTTGCGGAACCCCTACTTATATTTTGAATATCGCTGAAAAGATGGAAGAGATGGGAATTGATCCTGCTGATAATGGGCTTGAGTATGGGATTTTCGGAGCTGAGCCATGGTCGGAGGCAATGAGGGCAACACTGGAGAGGAAACTGAAATTGAAAGCCATCGATATTTACGGATTAAGTGAAATCATGGGGCCGGGAGTTGCGATTGAATGTCATGAAGCACAGGATGGACTGCATATCGCAGAAGACCATTTCCTTGTCGAGGTCATTAACCCGGACACGCTTGAACCGGTTAAGGACGGCGAAGATGGGGAACTTGTCTTTACCAGCCTTACAAAGGAAGCGCTGCCAATCATTCGTTACCGTACAGGTGATATCGCCTCAATTACACATGAACCGTGTAAATGCGGGCGTACGACAACTAGAATGTCCCGTGTTAAGGGCAGAACGGATGATATGATCATAGTCAGGGGAGTGAATGTGTTTCCATCTGAAATAGAGCGTGTGCTATTCCAAATGGAGGGAATTGTGCCACACTATCAGATTCATCTCGTTAAGAAGGGAAATATGGACGGTGTTGAACTGCATATTGAAATTGAAAGCGGTTTCTACAGGGAAATTGAAGAAGACTTAACGCATGGTAATGTAGAGATATTAAGGAAAACGATACAGCATCATTTGAAATCCGCATGTCTTGTAACGATGGATATTGTTGTCAACATCCCAAAAAGCATTCCCCGTTCAGAAGGAAAAGCGATTCGTGTCGTTGATAAGCGGAAGGATGAAGTCATTCGTTTATAAATTCCATGCTCATGAATATGGATGTTGAAACCGGACGATTCCATCGTTCAGTTCTTTCCTGCTAAAATTACCGTACGATTGGAATAAATGAGCTGAAGAAATCGAACAAGTAAACGCGATACATAAAGCGGATGCAATCGTGGTTAAATATGGGTTTATCTCTTAATGGAAGAGAAGATGGAGCCAATCATGAAATGGAGAAGGAGGAGGGCCTCTTGTCAAAATATACAGTTGTGGATCAAGAAACTTGCATTGCTTGCGGTGCATGCGGTGCGGCTGCACCTGAAATCTTTGATTACAATGATGAGGGAGTGGCATTTGTCATCCTGGATGAAAATGAAGGAATTGCAGAGGTCGCGGAAGGTTTATTTGATGATCTGGATGATGCAGTGGAGGGCTGTCCGACAGATTCAATCAAAGTGGAAACCTCGCCCTTTAAAGTTTTAGTGGATTAAAAGATTTAAAGAAACCTAGATAATTTCCTTTTATTTCAAAAAAAGACAGAATAGTCTTGCATTTAATATAACAGTAAAATATAATAACGTTATATAAACGTTATATTATAAAAAGAGGTGATTTGGATGAACGTTCTTTTAAATGATATGGCAGGAGAAGAAAAGCTAAATCAATTCATTGCCAGAATAGAAGCGGGAGAAAAGATAGAGGCGGATGATTGGATGCCGGAAGAATACCGGGGCACTTTAATCAAGTTAATATCGATGCATGGAATCAGTGAAATCATGGGGGCGCTTCCAGAAAAGGAATGGGTACCTAAAGCCCCGACCTTAAATAGAAAACTTGGAATCATGGCAAAGGTGCAGGATGAAATGGGGCATGGGCAATTATTGCTTCGAGTCGCCGAGGATTTGCTAAGGCCTTACAGTAAAAAACGGGATGACCTAATGCAAGATTTGTTTAAAGGAGATTTAAAGTTTCATAATGTTTTCCATATGGAAGCCAAATCCTGGGGCGATGCTGGATTGATTGGCTGGCTTGTTGATGGTGCAGCCATCATTTCCCAGACGAACATGCTTGGCGCCTCATACGGACCTTATGCCAGGGCATTACAGAGGATTTGCGCGGAAGAAGTTTTTCACGCCCAGCATGGTGAAGCGATAATCATGGCTTTGGCTGAGGGGACGGAAGAACAAAGGAAATTGGTTCAAGACTCCATCAATTATTGGTGGGAATCTTTATTACTTTTCTTTGGACCTCCCAGTAAGAATGAAGTGGGCACTTCCAAACAGGATATAACGATTAAGTACAGAATCAGAACCAGTACGAATGAACAACTTCGACAAGCCTTTTTTTCTAAATATGTGAAGCGGATCCTTTCACTTGGCTTCAGCATTCCAGATGAAACGCTTAGGTTTGACAAAGCATCCGAAACCTGGATTTACCAACAACCCGATTGGGGGAAATTGAAGGTGTTCGCAAGGAATGAAGGTCCCCGTTCGCAGGATCGCTTAAGTCTTCGAAGAATTTCTTATGAAAATAATAAATGGGTACGTGAGGCATTGGCGCCCAAGGTCATCTAAGGGAGGGGGAAGGACGATATGGAAACTAGGCAAGGGAATTACTTTGAAGAATTTGAAGTGTTTAGCCGTAAAACGCAATCATCACCCGTTCAATATCACTTCAGCCTGCTGGCCCCGAATGAGGATATCGCCATCATGATGGCACAAGAAAACTTCATGAGACGTGAAGCGGTTGATGATATCTGGGTCGTGAAAAGACAGAATATACGGAAAATGACGGCCGAGGAAAAGAAAACGCTTCAACGTATCGATAATAAAGACTACAGGACCACAAAAGGATACGGGTATTTAAAGAAAAAATGGCGGAAGTATGAGCAGGGAATGCTCGATGAAAAAGAGATAATGTCTTGGGCTGGAGGTGTGAAAAATGAAGAATGAATCATTGAAGGGCATCGCAATCAAGGAATTGCTGCTTCAACTGGCTGACGATGACTTCATCCATTCATACCGTGGTGCAGAATGGTTGGGACTTGCACCGCATATCGAGGAAGATGTTGCATCCGCTTCGATATCTCAAGACACGATGGGGCATGCCGCAATATATTATAAATTACTTGAAGAACTCGGTGAAGGGGATGCTGATAAGCTTGCTCATGACCGTCCCGCCAAGGAACGGCGCAATGCAATCATTCTCGAATTGGTCAATGGTCCTGGTTACTATATGAAAGACCCGGATTATGATTGGGCGTTTGCGGTAGTGCGAAATTATTTTTATACCCAAGCCAAAGCGATTAAGGTTCAATCCCTTCATTCAAGTTCATATGAACCGCTTGCTGAAGTGGCACAAAAGGTACAGATGGAACTTTACTATCATTTGATGCACTGGAAAACATGGTTCGTCCAATTGCTGGGATCTGGTCACTTGGAAGCGGTTTCGAGAATGAAAGCGGCAATCGGGAAAACAATGCCCGATTTTGCTGGCGTATTTTCACTTGGACAATATGGAGAGGAAATGGTTGAGCTCGGCTTGATAGAGGGCGAAGCTGTTTTACAGAAAAAATGGATCGAGGCCATCACACCAATTTTTGAAAGTGTCGGCTTGGCAACAACGATTCAAATAGGGATGGCAAGAGGTGATGGTCGTAATGGCCAGCATACGGAAGATTTGGAAAAGGCGCTAGAAACGTTAAGCGAAGTATACGCAAGCGATAAAGCAGCTTCATGGTGAATCAATAGAAAGGGGAGGGGTACCATGGCGACCGTACAGTTAAACACAGAAGAAATATATAGGCTCCTGGAAGACGTTAAAGATCCCGAAATCGATACAGTAAGTATTCTGGATTTAGGGATGGTTGAAGACGTGACGGTTTCGGGCCAGGACGTTTCGGTAAAAATGCTGCCAACTTTTCTTGGGTGCCCGGCATTGTCGATCATTCAAAAAAATGTGGAAACAGCCCTTCGACAGTTGCCTGCCGTAAAAAATGTAAGTGTGGAATTTTTACGTTCCCCTTCCTGGACATCCGATCGAATTACGGAAAAGGGGAAAGCGGGATTGAAGGTTTTCGGAATCTCCCCTCCTCCCCGACAAATGAAAAGTGATGGATCATGGCATGTGGATTGCCCATATTGTGAATCGACATATGTCACGATGGAAAATATCTTCGGTCCAACGGCCTGCCGCAGCATTTTATATTGTAAGGCATGCAAAAATCCGTTCGAAGCGATGAAACCGATGATAAAAATAATCTAATAAAATGGAGGTTTTCTAAAATGGTAAAACTAATCGCCCTTTATAAACAACCTGAAAACAAGGAAGAATTCGATGAGCACTACTTCAATGTACATGGTCCGATAACGGAAAAAATTCCTGGTCTTCAAAAAATGGAGGTCACTAAAATAGTCGGGACACCGATGGGCAAAGACTCTGAGTATCACATTCTATGTGAAATGTATTATGAAGACCATGATGCACTGCAAAAAGGAATGCGTTCTCCTGAGGGCAAAGCATCAGGGAAAGACTTAATGGGCTTTGCGGGGAAACTTGTAACGATGATGATCGGCGAAGAAATAAAATGAATGCGCTTCAATTCATTGAAACGTCAATCGCGGATGGCATTGGTTATATCTCTTTAAATCGGCCGCAGCAACTGAATGCCCTTAACAGGAAAATGGTGAGGGAAATAGTTTTAACCATGGAAGAATTCGACCGGGACCCGCAAGTGAAGGTGATCTTGCTATCGGGTAATGGAAAAGCATTTTCCGCTGGAGCTGATATTGACGAGATGGTGAACGACAATCCAATCAGTATGGAGTTAACGAACCAATTTGCCGATTGGGACCGAATAAGCCTAGTCAAAAAGCCTGTGATTGGTGCGGTGAAAAGTTTTGTATTCGGCGGTGGTTTTGAACTTGCTTTATCCTGTGATTTCCTGATTGCCGCCAGCGATACCCAGTTTTCCTTTCCGGAAGTGACACTAGGGGTCATGCCTGGTGCGGGAGGAACCCAAAGATTGACGAAATTGGTAGGCAAGACAAAGGCACTTGAATGGATGTTGACGGCTGAAAGGATAAAGGCAAAGACAGCTCTGCAATATGGTTTCATCAATAAGATCGTGGCACCTGAATTGTTAATGGAAGAAACGGTTGATTTTGCCAGGAAGATAGCAAAGCAACCCCCGTTAGCTGTAAGGCTGATTAAAGAATCCGTCAATAAAGCCGTTGATTACACCTTATATGAGGGCATGCAATTTGAACGGAAGAACTTCTATATTCTTTTTGCATCAGAGGACCAAAAAGAAGGAATGAAAGCATTTGTAGAAAAAAGAGAGCCGGATTTTACAGGCGGATAAGGGGTGCTCTATGTACGAAACCATCAAATATAGGGTTGAAAATGGAGTGGCATGGCTTACTTTGAACCGTCCTGAAAAACTAAATGCCTTTACGGCCCAAATGAATAAGGAAATACAGAAAGCGATGAAAATATCTGCGGGGTCAGATGAAGTGCGGGCCATTATCATTACTGGGGAAGGCAGGGCCTTTTGTTCGGGGCAGGATTTATCGGATGTTGATGAGGGCATGAATTTAGGCCAAAAGCTGCTTGATGACTACGGTCCGATGATGCAGCAGATAGCAAACTGTGAAAAACCGATCATTGCCGCAGTCAATGGAGTGGCTGCAGGTGCTGGCTTCAGCCTGGCGTTGGCATGCGATTTTCGGCTTGTTTCTGAAAAAGCCAGCTTTTTAAATGCTTTTGTCAATATCGGGTTGATTCCTGATTCGGGGAATCTGTATTACCTTTCGCGGATCGTTGGTCATGCGAAAGCCTTGGAATTATCTTTATTGGGGGAAAAGGTTACGGCTAGCGAGGCGAAAAATATCGGACTCGCTACAAAAGTGATCGTTTTGGAGGAATGGAACGAGGAATTGAAAGCCTTTGCAGAGAATATCGCAAACAAACCAACGAAAGCGATCGGTTTAATCAAAAGATACTTAGAGGCGTCCTATCACCTTTCATTGGAAGAATACTTAAATGAAGAAGCGGAGGGGCAGCGAATTGCTGGCTTAACGAAAGATTATGCAGAAGGTGTGGCAGCATTCACTGAAAAAAGGAAAGCTCAATTCATAGGCAAGTAATATAGAAAAGGGAGTGGGATTATATGGTTAGAGTACAAGAGGCGGCATTTGAAAAAGCGGAAATGAAGCGTGATTATTATCATCTGATCATTAATGGAGAAAGAGTGGAAAGCTCGGATGGTTCCACGATTGATGCGTATAATCCTGCAACAGGTGAAATCATTGCCAAGGTTGCAAAGGCGACCAAGGAAGATGCAGAAAAGGCTGTTCAAGCTGCACGTGAAGCATTTGATAACGGGAAATGGAAGAGGACACCGATTAACAAACGGTCTCGTGTTTTGAACAAAATTGCAGCGATCATGCGTTCACGCTTTAATGAATTGGTTGAATTGGAGGTCCTGAACAGCGGCAAATCCATCTCTGCAGCTCAAGGCCAAGTCATGCAGGCAATTGAAGATTTCGAGTTTTATGCAGGAGCTTTAGTTGCACATCGCGGATCGGTCAATAATGTTCCTGGTCAATTCCATAATTATACGGAAAAGGAGCCAGTAGGAGTTTGTGCTCAAATCATCCCTTGGAATTACCCTATGATGATGGCTGCGTGGAAAATTGCACCTGCAATCGCAGTCGGCTGTTCGGTCATTGTTAAGCCAGCTTCGTTAACGCCGCTGACTGCCATTGTATTAGGTGAAATCTGTTTAGAAGCTGGTGTTCCTTCCGGCGTGGTCAACATCATTCCAGGACCTGGATCTGACGTAGGGAATTACCTTGTCGAACATCCGAAAGTGAATAAGGTAGCCTTCACGGGTTCTACGCCAATCGGCAGGGATCTCATGGGCAAAGCTTCACAGACATTAAAGAGGGTGACATTGGAGCTTGGCGGTAAGTCCCCTAATATTGTTTTTGAGGATGCAGACCTTGAAGCGGCTATCGATGGATCATTATATGGCATTTTCTACAATACTGGGCAGTCTTGCGAAGCCAGATCCCGTTTATACGTTCACGAAGACATATATGATGAGTTCGTTGCCAGATTCGTAGAAAAAACGAAAAAATTGAAATTGGGCAATCCGCTCGATAAAGAAACACACGTCGGTGCAGTCATAGATCAAGGGCAATTGGATGTCATCGACAATTATGTACAATCTGCCATTACTGATGGAGCGAAAATCCTCACAGGAGGAAAGCCAGCGGTCATCGAAGGCTTCGAAAACGGTTATTGGTATGAACCGACGGTCATTGCGAATGTCAATCATGATATGGATGTTGTGAAAGAGGAAATATTCGGGCCGGTCGTTGTCATAATGAAATTCAAAGATGAAAAAGAAGCCGTGAGACTCGCGAATGATACGGAATTCGGTTTGGGTTCAGCCCTCTGGACAAAAGACGGCGGGCGTGCGACTAGGGTCGCCAATCAAATAGAAGCGGGAATCGTCATGGTGAATTGCCCATTCTCCGCATTTCCTGGAACACCTTTCGGAGGGTATAAGCAATCAGGATTCGGCAGGGAACTTTGTATTGAGACACTTGATCTTTATACAGAAACGAAAAGCATCATTTCCTATCATGGAAGCCGTCCCTTAAATCCCTTTGGAATTTAATAAAACATAAAATAGGCGGCTGGCTGAACGGAATGTCGGAAAAGTAATTCAGGTATGGATGAATGCTGATCTGATTCATCCGCAGCCAGCCCTATTTATTTTTGAAGGAGGAATGAACGAATGATTAGAAATCTAGTGATTGTCGGATCTGGTGTCATGGGCAGGGGAATAGCTTATGTAGGAGCAACAGGGGGCTTTAATGTAGTGCTGGTGGATGTGAATCAGGATGCTTTGGAAAGTGCAAGAAACGAGATAGATGCCATTTTTGAGAAGGGTGTGCGCTATCAAAAAATCACTCAGGAAGAAGCGGCAGCTGCAAAAAGCAGATTTTCCTATTCTTCCAATTTGAAAGAATCAGCAGCATATGCCGACTTGATCATAGAGGCAGTTCCTGAAAAGGCGGAAATTAAGAGGGCAGTCTTTGAAACGATTGAAGTCCATGCAAAAGAAGACTGTTATTTTGCAACCAATACGTCCACGATGAGCCCGACGGAAATTGGTTCTTATGGAAAACGTCCCGAAAAAACGATTGCCATGCATTTTTTCAATCCTGTACAAAAGATGCCGCTCGTTGAAATCGTACGTGGACTTGAAACCAGCGATGAAACGGCAGCCGTAATAAAAGAGGTAGCCGGAAAAATGGGAAAAGAAACAGTGGTCATAAATGAATTCCCTGGGTTTGTAACCAGCAGGATCAGCTGTTTGGTAGGAAATGAAGCCTTCTTTATGCTTCAAGAAGGTTTAGGCACACCAGAGGAAATCGATAAGGCAATAAAGTTAGGGCTGAATTACCCAATGGGTCCATTTGAGCTAGGTGATTTGGTGGGACTGGATGCCCGATTGAATAATTTAAAATACTTACATAGTAAGCTTGGTGAGAAATACCGCCCGGCTCCCCTCCTTGAACAGTATGTTAAAGCTGGCAGGCTCGGCCGTAAATCAGGTAAAGGTGTGTACGATTATACAAAAGACGGCGAGCTGGTGAGGAAATGAAGGATGTTGTGATCATTGATGCTGTGAGAACACCAATCGGAAGATATAAAGGCGCATTGAAAAGCGTTCGACCGGATGACCTAGGTGCAATTGTAATCAAGGCGCTGACCGATCGCAATCCAGAGCTGCCGCCAGATCAAATTGAGGATGTCATCTTCGGGAATGCAAATCAAGCCGGAGAGGATAATCGCGATGTGGCCCGGATGTCCGCCCTTTTAGCTGGTCTTCCGGTAAATGTAGGTGGAACGACAATAAATCGCTTATGTGGATCCGGATTGGATGCCGTCATGTATGCTGCACGCTCCATTGCAGTTGGTGAAGGCGATATTTATATCGCAGGCGGTACTGAAAGCATGACAAGGGCGCCGTACGTCATGGCCAAACCTGAGAGTGAATTTCCTCGGGGTTCAATGGAGCTTCAGGATACAACGATCGGATGGCGTTTCACGAATGAGAAACTTAAAGAAATGTATGGTGCGGATTCCATGCCTCAAACGGCTGAAAACGTCGCCCTGCGTTTTTCGGTTTCAAGGGAGGACCAAGATCAATTCGCGTATCAAAGCCAGCAAAGAGCGAAAAAAGCAGTGGAAAATGAGCGTTTCATTACTGAAATCGTACCTGTTCGATATACGGATCGTAAAGGGAATGAGGTCATTATCGAGAAGGATGAACACCCTCGTCCTGACACGACCATCGAAAAGTTGGAAAAACTCAAACCGATCTTTAAAGGCGGCACCGTAACGGCCGGTAATGCTTCAGGTGTAAATGATGGAGCCTCGGCATTACTTTTGATGAGTGCAGAAAAAGCACGGGAGCTTGGATTGAAGCCTCTGGCCAAATATGTTGTAGGGGCGGTAGCGGGCTTAGAACCGTCCATTATGGGCCTTGGTCCGATTCATGCCACTAAAAAGGCATTGGAGAGGGCAAGCTTGACGATTGAAGACATCGGGCTAGTGGAATTGAATGAAGCATTCGCTTCCCAATCCTTGGAGTGCATCCGCCAGTTGAAATTGGATCAGGAGAAAGTGAATGTCAATGGCGGGGCAATAGCGTTTGGCCATCCCCTCGGTGCAAGCGGGGCGCGTATTTTAACAACACTTGTCCACGAAATGAAAAAGCGGAAAGTACGCTATGGTCTTGCGACGATGTGTGTAGGCGTTGGCCAAGGCATATCGGCCATTATAGAAAATATCGAGACAAATTAAGGGGAGGTGCCTCATGTCCAAGGTTATTTATGAAGTGATAAATCAAATCGGCTATATAACAGTGAATCGGCCCGACGTATTGAACTGCTTCGACTATGGGACACTTTGTGAACTTCAGGAAGTCATCGATGCAGTTTATTATGACGGCAATATCCGTGTCGTCATTTTCACCGGTGCTGGGGAAAAAGCATTCAGCGCGGGTGCGGATTTGAAAGAAAGAAAGTCTTTGAATGATGCGGAAGTAAGAAGGAACGTTAAAGCGATTCGTGATGTTTTTAATAGTATCGCAGGGCTTCCGCAGCCAACCATAGCTGCCGTCAATGGATATGCATTGGGGGGAGGATTTGAATGGATGCTTTCATGTGACTTTGCAATTGCAGCCGAAGGTGTTTCTATGGGGCTCACTGAAACTAGCTGGGCCATTATTCCTGGGGCAGGCGGTACACAGCGGCTGCCGAGATTGATTGGGGAAATGAAAGCGAAGGAATTGATCTTCACTGCTAAAAAATTGACTGCAGAAGAGGCATGTCAATTAGGGATCCTTTTGAAGGTCGTGCCAAGGGATCAACTAATGTCAGCTTGTGGAGAATTGGCAGCCAATATCATGAAAAACGGGCCGATTGCAGTCAAACAAGCCAAATATGCGATTGACCAAGGAATGAATACGGACTTGCAAACCGGAATGGCCATAGAAGGTAAAGCCTATGAATTGACTATCCCGACTCAAGACAGATCGGAAGCGCTGCTGGCATTCAGTGAACGGAGAAAAGCACGGTTTACTGGTGAATGATATTGCGCTTTCATTTAAAAAAGATATAATAATTATTATGTCTTCCGTGTGAAAACAGTAACAATGTTAGGACGAGGTGAGAAGGATAGGTACTAATACACAATCCATGATTTTTACGATATACGGCGATTATATCCGTAACTATGGAAGTAAGATCTGGATAGGCAGTTTAATTCGTTTGTTAAAGGAATTCGGCCATAATGAGCAGGGCGTTCGTGTAGCCGTTTCACGAATGGTCAAGCAAGGGTGGATTCAGTCGGAGAAGCAGGGAAATAAAAGCTATTACTTTTTGACTGATCGCGGTGTGCAGAGAATGGATGAAGCGGCCAACCGCATATATAAGATGAAACCGAATGAATGGGACGGTAAATGGCGTATCTTAATGTACACGATCCCTGAAGATAAGCGGCAATTACGAGATGATCTCCGTAAAGAATTATTATGGAGCGGGTTTGGCAGTTTTTCAAGTGGTTGCTGGATTTCCCCTAATGATTTGGAGAAACAAATCAAACGCTTGATCGAGAAATATGACATAGATGAATATGTTGATTTTTTCATTTCGGAGTACAAAGGTCCAAAGGAAAACCAATCGCTTGTCGAGAAGAGCTGGCATTTAGAAGAGATTGAAAATAAATATGAAGAATTCATCGAGAAATACAGCAAACAATTCATCGTTCATCAAAGCATCATTAGCAGGGGCGAAATGTCCGATGCTGATTGTTTTGTGGAACGAACGAACTTGGTGCATGAATACCGTAAATTTTTATTTATCGATCCGGGCCTGCCAAAGGAACTTCTGCCTTCAAAGTGGAATGGCAATCATGCTGCTCTTTTATTTAGCCAGTATTATCAAGTCTTGGCTGAACCAGCAAGCCGTTTTTTTGAAAGCGTATTTCAGGAAAACAATGATTTATGCCGGAAAGATGAAACCTATGATGCCAAGGACCATCCACTGATCATTAAGTGAAAAAGAGCTTCAGCCAGTCGTTAACTACGACTTGCCGAGGCTCTTTTCACATTATCATTTTCGATTCTTGCTTTTAATTAATCAAGTATCCCTTTGAAGTCTTTTCCTTTTTGAACATATGTATCGATTGAAAGTTGGATCAATTCAAGGTCTTTATCATTCAATCTGCGAACCACTTTCCCCGGGGAACCAATAACCAGTGAACGTGGAGGTATGATTTTGCCAGAGGAAATCAATGTGTTCGCTCCGACGATGCATTCTTCGCCAATCTCTACATTATCCAATATCGTTGATCCCATACCGATAATGGAGCGTTTGCCTATTTTACAGCCATGCAGGATGACATTGTGACCAACCGTCACTTCGTCTTCAATGACAACTGGGCATCCTTCGAATAAATGAATGGTGGAATTATCTTGTATACTGCATTTTTCTCCTATTGTAATTGAATCTTCATCACCGCGCAGTACGGAATTAAACCAAATGGTCGAGTCTTTCCCAATCGAAACATCACCGATTAAATGAGCGCCGGGTGCCACGAAAACAGTATCATCAATGGATGGTTTTTTATTATTGTACGGAATAATCATAGTCTCGCTCCTTTTTGAAAAGTCAGAATTGTTTTTCTAATGAATATAGTATAACATTAAATTGACAGGGAGGGATGAAAGTGAAATATATTTGTGAACTTTTTGCGATAAAATATCCCATTATACAAGGCGGCATGGGGAATATAAGCAATGCAAGTCTTGCGGCTGCAGTATCCAATGCAGGAGGACTTGGGACAATAGGGTGCGGTACCATGAATCCTGAACAGGTGGAAGCCATCATTCTCGAAACCAAAGATAAAACCAATAACAATTTCGCGTTGAACATTCCAATAAATGTTAGTCCATATACAGATGAGTTAGTGAATCTTGTCCTGAAGCATGAAATACCTGTAGTTTCCTTATCTGCAGGAAATCCTGCCCCTTTCATTCCGCTATTGCAAAAAAAGAATATAAAAGTGATTGCCATCGTTGCGTCGGTCAAGCACGCGCAAAAAGCGCAAGCAGCAGGGGCTGATGTGTTGGTCGCAGAAGGGTTTGAAGCTGCCGGCATCAACTCGAACCTGGAAATGACGACCTTTACACTCATTCCGCAAATCAGCAAGCATGTGACGCTCCCGGTTTTGGCAGCTGGCGGAATAGGCAATGGACAGGGTTTGGCAGCGGCATTGATGCTGGGGGCTTCAGGAGTCCAATTGGGAACCAGGCTGATCGCTACACAAGAGGCACCGTTCCATCCGTCATATAAACAGAAACTAATCGAAGCTATGGGCAATGATACGGTAATTTTGGGCAGAACGTTTGGCCAGGTCAGAAGGGTATTGAAGGATCCATATACCGAGAAAGTCCTTGATTTGGAAAAACAGGGGCTGTCTCCTGTGAATTATCGTGAAATGACCTCTGAGGTCCATCATATTAATGGCGCGATGAACGGGGATGTTAACAATGGTTTTATGAACAGCGGCCAGGTTGCCGGATTGATTGACGATATACCCACGGTAAAGGAATTACTTGATGGCATGATGAAAGATGCAAAAAAACAAATGGAAGATGGATTGAGGAGGCTCTCTGCCCCTTTTATGATTTGAGAGGGGTACAGATCTTGTCATGGGTACATCTCTACCCATTTAGGGGCTATTCACTTGTTTAACTATAACGAATGCTTGAGGTCAATTCGTCCTCAAGTTTTTTTCGTTTCGGGACATCTGATATTCTATTATCGTTCTTTTTACAAGCGTAGTTCTATAGTGAATAGCCCGATAACAAAATATGGACTCCATAAGAACACTGTTTTAGGATAACATTATAGAAAAATGCGGGTTAACTTGTGATACAATGGACAATGTCCTTTTTGACATCATGGGTGCCCGCATTCATCTTGGAGCACCCCTTTTTATATGTAATAAAAGTTAGAAAAGGGGAAACCTCAATGGAAACTTTAATTATGGATATGATTGAAGCGTTTAAATCTTTATCTTATTTCGGTGTTTTGCTAGCTTTGACTTTTGAATTCATTCCTGCTGAAATAGTTTTGCCACTTGCAGGATACTGGGTTTATCAAGGTGATATGAATTTATACTTGACTATCCTTGCCGGTTCGCTTGGCGGGGTAACGGGCCCATTGACGCTTTATGCCTTAGGCAAGTATGGCGGGAGACCGCTTGTATTAAAGTTCGGAAAATACTTTTTGATCAAAGATGAGCAGCTGAACAAAGCTGACCGCTTCTTTGAAAGGTATGGTGGGGGAATTGCCTTCTTTGGACGGTTTGTACCAGGTATACGTACCGCCGTGTCGCTGCCATGCGGAATATTGAAAATGAATATTTGGAAATTCATATTATATACTTATATGGCGATGCTTCCTGTTACAAGCGTTTATGTTTATTTAGGGTTTAAGTTAGGACCTAGATGGGAGCAGGCGGGAGCCATCTTTTCACAATATGCGAATTTCTTGCTTATCCCTATTGCACTTATAGTCATTTGGTTCATTATGAAGACTCGAAAACAAAAGCAAAGAGAAAAAATAAAAGTCAATTCATAACAAAGAAGGCGCCATGCTCAGGCGCCTTTTTGATTTAGTATATTAGCAGCATCCACCGAAGCCGCCGCCGCCGAATCCCCAACTGCATCCGATGATGATCAACAAGATGAATAATACGATCAGCAATGCAAATCCGTTATCGAAACCGCCGCAGCCGCCACCGCCGCCACAACATTCGTTACCATTTCCACCCATTTGATTTCCTCCTCATACATATTATGAATTACATACCTAGCAAAACATCTTTACCGGGAATACTTCATACTATGTATTCTAGGCCGAAGTGTTTGCTTATTCATAAAAAATGGGCGTGGGCAAAATCAAGGGAATAAGCCCGAATATTTTTTTGATTTTGTTTTAAATGTTATAATATACCATGTGGATTGTGGGGGAAGGGAGCTGAACTAACTCATGAAAGTTGCCATTATTACGGATGTGCATGGTAATGCTTCAGCGTTGAAAGCCGTTCTTAGGGATATTGATCAAAGGGGAGATATAGATCGTCTCTATTGTTTGGGAGATATGGTCGGGATTGGTCCGGATACTAATGAAGTCCTTGAACTTTTATTTTCAAGAAATGATGTATCGATGATAACTGGAAATCATGATGAAGCTGTCCTGGCCATCATTAACGGGGAGCCGCATCCGGACGGTCATATTCATGTTAAGGAGCATCATGAATGGATAGCTGAAAGGATGCATAGGAAATTCATAAATGAATTGGAAAAATTGCCTCGGACCATACATCATATCATTAATGATCACTCCGTTTACTTCACCCATTATCACATGGAATCGAAGAAATTGGATGAGCACATAAGCCAAAATCCATTTAGTAAAATCGTTGAACCGAGTTTAAGTAACTTAGAAACGCTTTTCAAAGATCAGCATCACGATTTAATCGGATTTGGACATCATCATCCCATCCACCTTTTTAAAAATGACCGAACGATATTCCTGAACCCTGGTTCTCTTGGCTGTAATGGTGAACCAGTTGCCCCTTATGCGATTGTTGCGATTGAAAATACCGGTATTCAGGTAAATCTTGAAAAAGTCGCCTATGATAATACATCGTTCCTGTCATCGTATCAAAGCTTACAAGTCCCAGAGCATGAATTCATTATTCGTGCCTTCCATGGCGGCCAGCAGGTCTAGGACGTTTAAAAAAGATGAAGTATGGGGAAATGTTGAGCATAAAGGTACATGCCTGTGGATACGATAATAGGCAAACTCAACGAAGCTGGAGGTATGTCATGAAGGAAAAGGAACGGGTAGTAAATCAAGAGCAGGAAGAGATGGAAGGGCACAGTTTTGTTTGTAATGATGAATTGTTTAATAAGGATCTGTACGCCATTGTCGATGATACGATGAAAGAGGAAGGATAAACGGGAAAAACGCTGCAGGTAATGTCTGTAGCGTTTATTTTTACTTTGAAATGGCTGAAGCCAGAATTTAGGGTTTTCGTAAAAGATCACGTCCTCCTGATTCCATCACTCTTTTTACCGCCAGTGAATCCCGGAAGTGAATCATTTGAAACCATTCTGGATTTATCCCATACTATATATAAGTTTCAAATCCGAGAGGAGGGATGGCATGGGACATCATCATGGTCACTCCCATGATCATGGGCACGGACACCACCACCATTCTAATAATAAAAAAGCCTTGTTGGCATCTTTCTTATTAATCTCCACATTCATGATCGTCGAGGTCATTGGCGGATTCTTGACAAATAGTCTGGCTTTACTGTCGGATGCAGGTCACATGCTTAGCGATGCAGCAGCTTTAGGGCTTAGTTATACAGCGATAAGGTTGGGGGAAAGGAAAGCGACATCGTCCAAATCGTTTGGATATAAACGGTTTGAAATCATTGCTGCTTGTTTGAATGGATTGACCTTGATCGTCATATCCGTATTCATTTTCTTAGAGGCAATTAAGAGGTTCCTGGATCCCCCTGAGGTGCAAAGCTTGGGAATGCTAATGATTTCAATCATCGGCTTACTTGTTAATATCATTGCGGCCTGGATTTTAATGAGCGGAGATAAGGAAGACAATCTGAATGTACGGAGTGCTTTTTTACATGTTATTGGTGATATGCTTGGATCTGTGGGTGCCATAGCGGCCGCACTTTTGATTTATTTTTTCGATTGGGGAATTGCAGATCCGATTGCGAGCGTCATAGTCGCGATTTTAATCATTATCAGCGGTTTTAGGGTAGTGAGGGATTCTTTCCATATCTTGATGGAGGGCACACCAGACCAAGTCGATATGGATGCAGTGAAAGCATCCTTGATGGAATTGGATGGTGTATCAGATGTCCATGATCTTCATATCTGGACGATCACCTCTGGCTTTTTGACAATGAGCTGCCATGCTGTCATAGATGAGAACGGTAATCACGATTCCGTTTTAGCAGAAGCGCAAAAACTACTTCATGATCAGTTTGGAATTGAACATAGCACGATCCAAGTGGAAAGACAGGAAGCGGGTTGTCCGAATCCACACGAGACATGTAATTGAAAAGGGCTGGCTCAGTTTAGAGCCAGCCTCTTAAGAGTGTATTTTCTGGATGATCATTACGACCATGCAGAAGCATTCCTGTTAAAATGAATCGAGATCACTTACACAAGGTTATTATGTGAAAACATCGGCTAATTTTACTGCGAACATAATCCTGACACATAAAAATGGTAAGATTGAGGGAAAATGCTTGGTCTTTTTAATAGTTAGCATATATAAAATGATTCCACTATAATTCAGTAAGGAGGAATCCGTCAATGAAGAAAATTCTTGTAGTAGAAGATGAAATTGCCATATCGATGGTATTGAAAGCATATTTGGAGCGGGAAGGTTTTGATGTAGTCCAAGTTTACGATGGGCTAAAGGCCATTCCGGTGTTTGAAGAAACGAAGCCAGACCTTGTCCTGCTTGATGTCATGCTTCCTGGTAAGGAAGGCTGGGATATACTGAAGGAAATTCGGGAGGACGATACATGTCCGGTTATCATGTTGACTGCACTGACAGATGTCGATTACAGATTATCGGGATTTAAGTCAGGTGCGGATGATTACATCTCCAAACCCTTTGTTGCCGAAGAAGTCGTGGCCCGGGTGCATGCCGTTTTAAGAAGATCATCATCGGTTGTTACGGAAGATGGTCATGTACATCAATTTGGGAGTTTAACCATCGATGATCTGTCTTATAAGGTGCATTTGAATGGGGAAGAGATAAACTTGACGCCGCGTGATTTGTCGCTGCTCGTTTTTTTCGCTAAGCACCCTAATCAAATTTTCACGAGAGAACAGCTGCTTGACCAAGTGTGGGGCATAGATTATGACGGCAGTGACCGTGCGGTGGACCTGGCGATCAAACGAATCAGGAAGGCGATAGATGCATGGCCTGTAACTGAGGGGGAAATAAAAACATTGCGTGGATTGGGGTATCAATTGAGTGTCTATGAAAACTAAAAAAAGAACCACTTTACAACGCTATTGGACAAAGAGATACGTATTGACCTTGATTTCAGGTTTGATATTATTGTCTGTTTTTTCCTTATGGTGGATGGAAAAAACGGCTTTGGAATATAGGCTCAGCCTTCTTAAATACTTAGCTGATGAAACATCCGATCGCGCGATTAAGGAAAATGGCCAGATTGTCGTTGGTCCGATCCTTTCGGAAATTGTTGAGGAAAGGGAGAAAATCCTCCATCTGAACCAACAGCCAATCATCTATATCGTCGATCCCGATGCCACCATCATATATACGATGCCACAATTGTATATCGATCCGGATGAAAATAAACTCCCGGACGTCATCATGAAAAATACGGAGTTAGTCCAGAAGGTCAAGATTTCAGACAACAAAGTATATGTCGTAAAATCCCCCATTACTTTTAACGATGAGACGAGAGGCTGGGTGGTCATTGCCCAGGAAGAAGGGGCATTGAAGGAAATCAACCAAGACCATGGCTTGTTGGCGATCATGATTGGTGGACTTCTGATTCTGGGGACGGGAGTCATTTATTTTCTTTCCAGGCAAATTTCGCGCCCCATCCAAGACGTAGCTAACGCCGCTGTCCAGGTTCGTGAAGGTAACTATGATATCCATTTCAAAGAGGAAGAGGAAATCAAGGAAGAAGAAATTTATGAACTGATAGAATCATTTAAGGAAATGACCAATCGATTGAAGGTCATGGAGAAGTTGCGGGCGGAATTGCTTGCAGGCGTAACCCATGATTTGAAAACGCCAGTCACTTCCATTAGCGGACTGATACAAGCGGTTAAGGACGATGTCGTTAAGGGAGAGCAAAGTAAGGAATTCCTCGATATTTCCTTAAAGGAAACTCAGCGATTACAAGGTATGATAGAGGATTTACTCAATTATAATGCCATATCGGCAGGCGCTTTTAAAATCCGGGTACAAAAAGAGAATATCAATATATTCATCAAGGAAATCGCCTATCGCTGGCAGGTGACCCAGGATGATGATCAAGCGTTCGCTTTTGAGATAAAAGTTCCTGATGAACCGGTCTTTGGTCAAATTGATTCATTGCGGATGCAGCAAATCGTCATTAACCTTTTGAATAATGCCAGACATGCACTTGACGGCAAAGGGAAAATAGCGATTCACCTTTATGAAAAGGATGAAGAACGGATCTGCATTGATGTACTGGACAGCGGGCGGGGGATTCCGAAACATGAACAGCAATATGTGTTCGAACCATTTTATCGAGGTGAAAACAAAAAGCTGAAGGTACGTGGGTTAGGTTTGGGACTGCCATTCAGCAAGATGCTCGCAAAAGCGCAAAAGGGAGATCTTGTGCTTAAGGATAGCGATGAACAAGGCACCACCTTCACGATTGTCATAGAGAAAGCGGATAAGATATAAAAAAGGGTTGTCCGATGTAATGGACAACCCTCTTATTATGCAGAATGTTAACTGATTAAGCCAATTGGCTGATTGCACGCCATAATTGTACATGACGGACCTTCCTTGGAAGGAAGCGTCCCATTTCTTCTTCATTATATCCTGCATGCAAGTTCTTATGGTCGAAAATGATTGGTCGGCGAAGTAAATCCGGGTTATCTTGAATAAGCTTGCAAAGATCATTAAGTGGTGTATTATTTATATCGATATTCAGGCTTTTGAATTTTTTGGAACGGGTTGAGATGATTTCATCTGTCCCGCCTTCCGTTTTACGTAAAATCTCTTTTATTTCTTCTATAGAAAGTGGTTGGGAATATAGGTTACGTTCATTAAAGGAAATTTCGTTCTTCTTAAGCCAAGCTTTTGCTTTACGACAGGCTAAACTGCTTGGGGTAGTATAAATTGTTACCATTAAAATCGACTCCTTCAAAGTTTTCAAGTTTATTGGAATGAAATTATTTTTATATTTGTGATACTCTTACTTTAACGTTCCTTTGTGTCAGCAAGATGTCAAGAAAAATAAACTTAAATGTTATTTTAAAAAAGAAAGGGAGAAAATGAAATGGAATCTGCCTTTAATGAAAAAGAAACGGTTTGGGTAATGATGCCGAAAAAGGACCTGCATAGGCCGTTATTTAACAGTGATGTGCGGATGGTATCATGACAGGGGATTTTTGGTCACCAGTCAGGCTATCGATACAAGTAGCGGGACTATCGGGTATCCTTGTTTTCGTTTTAGGAATTATCCTAGCGCGAATGATGGCTAAAAAGAAATTCAAGGGAAGAGTCCTGTTGGAAACAGCGTTTTTATTGCCGCTTGTTTTGCCGCCTTCCGTCGTGGGGTTTTTATTGATTGTGATTTTTGGCAAGAGTGGAATGCCGGGACAATTGATTGAAAGGGTTTTTGATCAGCCACTGATGTTCACGTGGTGGGCGGCGGTCATTGCATCTACCGTGGTAGCGTTTCCGCTTATGTACCAATCCGCTAAAACGGGCTTTGAAGGTATAGATGAAGAAATCGAAAATGCAGCAAGGGTTGACGGGGCCGGCGAGTGGAGATTATTCCTGAATGTATCCCTTCCATTGGCGGTCAAATCCATCGTCACTGGTGCCATCTTGAGTTCTGCGCGTGCATTGGGGGAATTCGGGGCCACACTCATGTTTGCCGGAAACATTCCCGGACAGACACAAACCATACCGACGGCGATTTATATCGCCATGGACTCCGGGAATATGACATTAGCCTGGCTATGGGTTGCCGTAATCATTGTCATTTCATTCATTATGCTTTTTATCGTGACATACATAAAATGAATGCTGTTTCTCGAATATGCTTATGAAAAAGAAAGGTGCGGCTTCTACGTCCTCTTTATGGGTGAATCCGTTTTTTTCGTAAAGGTTCCGTGCAGGCAGGTTCATTTTACCGGTCGAAACGGATATCTTTTCCCAGTCGCCGGGTAATTGAAGAGCATGCAGCAGTGCCTCCGCGATACCCTGCCGAAAATAATCAGGATGGACGACCATCCGGCAAATCAGTATTTGACCATTTTCTTTTGTATAAGATATTGCACCCGCTAAGGTACCACCCTTTAAAAAGCATAGAAACGTTTCATGACAATGAATGAATTGTTCATATGTTTCCAATAATGGAGGGATATCAGCAAAGCCGATCATTTCCGCTTCCACCTTATAGGCTTCTTTCTGAAGTTTAAAAAGCTGCCGGCCATAATCGGAGTCCAGGTCCCGAATTGTCATGAGCAATCAAATCACTCCCTTTCATTACATTATAATGGAAGAGGGGGATTATTGTTTCTAATCAGTCTATGTTATAATCGACAAACAATATGAACTAATGAAATGAGGAAGAAATTTGTTAACATTTGAAGAAAAATTGAGCATCATTGAAACTTTTCCGGAATTACAGCGAAAAGACGTTTCATTGGGACGTGTGAACTTCCATTATCCAGATAGCGTCCAAGAGAAAAAAATCGTCGTTCAGCACTTGCATCCCAATGGAAATGGATTCGTTTACGCTGGGCATATGAGAAAAAAAGACACTGACCGTAAAGGGTTTATCAATATACGTGACTATGATGAAGCGGATTTGAAAGAATTGATTCAAAAAAGCGTGGATTACCTATCAAAACCTCCGGTAGAATTCGAAGAAGAGGAAAACGAGTTCGCTAGGTTGGAAGGGGCATGGATTGGCCCTGAAAAGCAAGAGCTTACACTCGAAAGGGAAGACCTGCTTTGGAATGTTTATTCAGGGTCGAATCTTGAGGAATGTTTCGAGAGTCCGATAGAGGCGGAGCGTTACTTATTGGACGAAGGCTTCCGACAAAGCAAGAAGAGGAATATGTAGAATTTTAGGATAATTTGTCGGTTGATTTACTGCGATAATCTTGTTTTTTTAGGATTTCCCATGATATAATATGAGTAATTATTTTTGTTCGGAAAAGTTTGATAGAAGGATTTACTGTAATAGGATTCCTCTTGAAACATTATCCAGAACCAAAAATAGTAATAAAATGGATTTTTCCAAACACAGGAGGAACTATCATGGTACAAGGTAAAGTAAAATGGTTTAACGCAGAAAAAGGTTTCGGTTTCATCGAAGTTGAAGGCCAAGACGATGTATTCGTACATTTCTCAGCTATCCAAGGAGAAGGCTTCAAAACGCTTGAAGAAGGCCAAGAAGTTTCTTTCGAAATCGAGCAAGGCGCTCGTGGACCACAAGCAGCTAACGTTCAAAAATAATTGAACGCATATAAAAAAAAGACTCCGATTTTGGAGTCTTTTTATTTTTCTTTTATTTCGGCGATTTCCTTTAATGCTTTGTCCAATTTTTCTTCGATCCGTTTAGAACGATTAAAATGCCCTGACAGGAAAAAGACGATGAATATAACGAATACTACAAGCACTAGCATAAAAAGGATAGGAAGGAACTGTGTTATATTTTCAGTCATTGGATATTATCTCCTTTTTTCTTCCATTATACTCCATGCTTACGGCTGCTATGATAGAGGGAGCCAAGTTATTTAAACACTGAAAGGGGATATGCGAGCATGCATATCCCCTTTCAGTCAGTTCTGGAATAGCGAGGCGAACTTTTGAAGTCTGGGCAAGTCTGATTCTTGATACATCTGTTCTATCTTCAATGTCACCAATAACTGGCTCTTGGCAAATAACATGTCCCGGAAATGATCGACCGCCCCACAAAAATGATTATAGTTGGTTTCACCAGTGCCGAAGACTCCCGTTTTCAGATGAGCAATAGGCAACTGTTCCAGTTCTTTATAAAGGGCTGCTGATTTAGCGGGAAGCTCCCCATTGCCCCATGTATAGGTGCCGACGATCAATGCATCGTAATCCGGCAATGTACGTGAATCGAATTCATTCATTCGATATAGTCCAGCTTCAGGTAAAAGGGAAGCGAGGGCTTCAGCAAGCGCTTTTGTATTGCCGCCGGCAGAATGATAGACAATGGCAACTTTACAGCTCATCGAACCCATTGCTGGCATTTACTTGACTGTATGTCCTTGACTTCTGTTCGAAGAAATCGGTTTTGGTAAGTCCGATGGATTCATCATCGAACGTTTTGATCCATGGCATCGGGTTCTCGCCATACTCTTTATACAAATTTTCAAGGCCTAGCATACGTAACCGTTTGTTGGCGATATATTCGATGTACTCATTGAATTCTTCCAAATCAAGATCGGCTTTGGTTTGGATATCTTCGAGCATATATTCAGACCATTCCTTTTCGAGTTCGACTGCTTTTTCAATCGTTGTATAGATGAACTTCGTGTTTTCTTCATTATTTAACTCAGGATATTCATACATCAAGATTTGAATGAGCATTCCAATGAAATCGAAATGTACCATTTCATCGCGATGAATATAGGATATCATCGTAGCCGATCCGGTCATTAGATTTTGCCGTCCTAAATTATAATAAAAGGCGAAAGCCAGATAGAAATAAATTCCTTCAAGGTTCGTTGAATGGATCAGTGCCTCGAATAAATGCTGTGGGCTGGGATCGTCCACGAACGTTTGATAAGCATCAACGATCGGTTGGTTACGCTTAATCACTTCAGGATGTTCTTTGATGCGGTCGAAAAGCTGTTTTTGCTTGCCTACCGGAATCAAGGAAGCAAGGATATAGGAATAAGATTCATTATGGATCGATTCCTGCTGGGCCATGTTGGCCAGGATAGCTTTTGCCGCCGGATCTTTGATGTACCGAAGGATTTCTACTAATGTGGGCGTTTGAAGACTGTCCATTCCAGCGATCATCGTAAGGATATCGAGAAATGCATCCTGGATATCTTCATCCAATTCGCCCCACTGCTTTTTATCCTGAATCATGTTCACGCTCGAAGGCTTCCAAAAGTTATTGATGAGCTGTGTATAGGTATCATAGAATTTTTCATACTGAATATCGTTCCAAAGGAGGAAGCCTGAAGCTTCTCCTTTGAAAACACCGGTTGCCTTGGTTGGATGCGTCGGTTCGAGCATCCGAATTTTTTTGATATGATTGGTCATTCGTGAAAACTCCTTTAAGAATAGATTACTGGGTCATGATTGATTGTCGTTAACTTGAACAGCTTTCGCAGGCATTGTCATATTCGGAAGAAGTCGAACGAACATAATACGTTGATTTCAACCCGCTTTCCCATGCCGTTAAATGTATATCCAACAGGACCTTCGCTTTGATTGTATTGTGTACATACAGATTAAAGCTGATTGCTTGGTCAATATGGCGTTGTCGGGCTGCATTTTGCCTGATGCTTTCCAGTTGGTCCAAATTGAATCGCGTCTTTTTATAATATTCATACGTATTTGGCGTCAAGCCTGGTGCGGTCACCTTGAATTTGAAGTTTTTCTTTTCTTCGTAAAATTCAATTTCATACAAAGGGTCGATGCCATCCGTGGAATTACCGATTTTGGCTGTCGATGAATTGGGGGCAATCGCCATTAAATATCCATTACGGGTTCCGTGTTCCTGTACGTCTGCTTTTAAATCCATCCATTTTTGATCTGTATAGTCACGCAGTTCGAAATAGTCCCCTGTATGCCAATCAGATCCTTCAAAATATGGGTATGATCCTTTTTCCTTGGCCAATTCGTTGGATGCCTTGATTGTTAAGTAAGCGATCTTTTCGTATAAAGCATCGGCATATTGAACAGCCTCATCGGATTCCCAATAAATATTCTGTGTGGCAAGTAAATGATGCCATCCAAACGTTCCTAAACCAATTGCCCGGTAACGTTTGTTCGAGATGGATGCTTGTTTGACAGGAAGATTATTCACATCAATGACATTGTCCAGCATACGGATCTGAATGGGAATCAATCTTTCCAAAACATCGCTGCCCACCGCCCGTGGCAAGTTAATGGATGAAAGGTTGCAGACAACGAAATCGCCGCTTTTACGAACCACAACAACATCTCCATCTTCTGTTTCATATTCATCCGTGATCGTCGAAGGGCTTAGGTTTTGGGCAATCTCCGTACAAAGGTTGGAACAATAAATCATACCTTTATGTTTATTGGGATTCTTCCGATTCACTTCATCGCGGTAGAACATATACGGTACGCCTTCTTCTAATTGAGAAATCATGATGCTTTTCATGATGTCCATCGCATTGATTTTTTCAAAGCTGTAGTTTGGAAGCGTGCCATTTTCTGCGGCCTCGACAGCAAGTGCATAATGTTTCCTGAAGCTTCCTTCGCCTTTCTTCTCGTCATAAAGATCTTCAAGTGAAAATCCAAGGGTTTGCTTGACGGTATGCGGATCGAAAAGATACCATTCTTTTCTGTCGCGTACAGCCTCCATGAATAAATCCGGTATGCAAACGCCTGTAAATATATCATGGGCTTTTAATCTGTCATCCCCGTTTTGTGTCTTCAAATCGAGGAAGCTCATGATATCTTTATGCCAGGCATCCAAGTAAATCGCGATGGCACCTTTACGTTGACCCAATTGATCGACACTTACAGCTGTCTGGTTGAATAGTCGAATCCAGGGCGTCGTGCCGGAACTATTTCCAGAGAAACCCCGGATATCAGAACCAAGCGAGCGAACCTTACCAACGTAAAGGCCGACACCGCCGCCGAATTTAGATACTTTTGCTGCATCGTAGTTTGATAGATAGATGCCATCAATGGAATCTTCAATCGCGTCGATAAAGCAAGAGCTTAACTGTCCATGTGTTTTCCCAGCATTGGAGAGTGTAGGAGTCGCAACGGTCATATAAAGGTTGGACATGGCCCAGTATGCTTCTTTTATAAGTTGCAGGCGGTGCTCCGTTTTTTCCATTCGCATGATTTCCATCGCGATGATCATGAAACGTTCTTGCGGCAGTTCGTAGACCTTGTCCTTTTTTGGGCGGGCCAGATAGCGGTCGTTCAATAAGTAGATGCCTATGTATGAGAATAATTTATCTTTTTCCGGGTCGATCACCGAGCCCAATTCCTCAATTTCCGCTTTTGTATATGAAGATAGCAGTTCTGGCTTGTAAATTGGATAACGCTGACCTTCCGAAAGCTGGGAGAGTTCTGTGATCAGCTCATAGAATGGGCCATAACTCTTGCCTGCATAACCTCGATTGGCTTGTGCATCCCTATACATTGTATTCAACAGTTCTGCTGCAGCAACGAATGTCCAATCCGGAGCATCGATATCCACACCCTCAAGAGCGAGTTGAATCAGTTTTTTTGATGCCTGTTCTTCGGTTGAGTCACTTTTGCGATCAAGCCATTTTGTAAAACGCTTTTTGAACTTTTCCATATCGAGACGGCCTTCGAATTCCTTCGATAACATCTCAAGCTGGATGGATTTCTTTTCTGTTTCATTTTCACTTATGGTAGAGTTATATGTTTGAGTCATTAATAATCCTCCTTGTTAACTTCCGCTAAAATAAAAAAACCGCCCAAAGAATTGAGCGGATCAAACGATAGAATAAAAGAGCCATGAAAAAATAGCCGTTATACTATCGTTTCATCATCTCAATCCCCGAAGAATAAGAAACGTGAAAAATTCAAGGCAGGTCTCCTGACTCATGATCATCCTACTTTGAGTCCTTCCCGTATAGAGAGCTATACAGTGGGTTTCTCATTTCGTCACATTTACAGTTGCGGGGACAGTTCCGGGTTTACACCGGATTCCCTTTTCAGCCATCACTGGCACCTTGGATTATAAAAATTCTATATATAGTTATTGGTATAGATTATGTAATCAATATCTAGTATTTCTGCTTATATTATCGTAAGCCATATACGATGATAATTCAACTAATATATTTGAAAAAAACCAACCCTTATCTATTGACAAAGTGATGGCAGAGGGTGAAGGAATGAAAGATTTTATTGGGGAATGGATAATTCAAGCGCTGATTTTACGGGATTTTGTGTTAAAATAAAGTGTCTAGTAAAGGTGGCTCTCCCTTATTGCGGTGAGAGGGGATTCGCGGAAAAATATTTATGAAAAAGGGGATAAAATCTTGGAAAAAGTATTAGTTTTTGGACATAAAAACCCGGATACAGACACAATCTGTTCAGCAATCGCTTATGCAGATCTGAAAAAGCAGTTAGGTATCAACGCTGAACCAGTTCGTCTGGGTGAAGTGAATGGTGAAACTCAATATGCATTGGACCAATTCAAATTCGATGCTCCCCGTCTTGTGGAAAAAGTTGCAGGGGAAGCTGATGGCGTAATCTTGGTCGATCATAACGAACGCCAGCAAAGTGCTGAAGATATTGACCAAGTCCGTGTGTTGGAAGTTATTGACCACCATCGTATCGCTAACTTCGAAACGAGCGATCCTTTATATTACCGTGCGGAACCAGTTGGCTGTACGGCAACCATTTTAAATAAAATTTATAAAGAAAACGGCATTGAAGTTCCTAAAGCAATCGCAGGTCTTATGCTGTCTGCCATCATTTCCGATTCTTTATTGTTCAAATCACCTACATGCACGGAGCAAGACGTTGCAGCAGCTATGGAATTGGCTGCCATTGCGGGAGTCGACGCTGAAACATATGGCTTGGAAATGTTGAAGGCGGGAGCTGACTTGAGCGACAAAACGATCGCCCAGCTCATCACACTTGATGCAAAGGAATTTTCCATGGGATTGGCTAAAGTGGAGATTGCACAAGTAAATGCTGTGGATCCAAACGAAGTCCTTGCTAAGCAAGCTGAATTGGAAGCGGCGATTGAAGCGGTAATCGCTGTCAAGGAATTGGACTTATTCCTATTCGTCGTAACGGATATCTTGACTAATGATTCTGTTGCCTTGGCTCTTGGTAAAGCGGCTTATGCAGTGGAAAAAGCATACGACGTTTCATTAAACAACAACATCGCCGTCTTAGAAGGCGTTGTATCGCGTAAAAAACAAATCGTGCCGGTCTTAACGGACGTATTCAGTAAGTAATAAAGGAAAAGGGATGCTCATTATTTGGGCATCCTTTTACTGTACATGCAAAAAAAGACTCAACCATCCATTAAGGATGTTTGAGTCTTTTTTCTTAATTCAAGGCTTCCTTTTCTTTTTCATAGGCGATGACAATCAATTCTTTATTGGCTTCCTCGCCTAGTTTGCTTTCAAAGCTTTTCAGTTCATTCAATAAATCCGGTGACAGATTTGCTGCTGTATAATCCTGCTCGGGTGTCATGCTTTTCGCTCCTTTCAAAAGGAAATGATTCATATTATCTATTTTGTCGGTTTGAAAAGTTTCTATTCAGCAGAATGTTACTTCTTCAAGATATTTTACTTTCTGAGGTGGCGAGTTTTTCAAGCAATGACGAACTTTCTTCATCGAGCCCTTGGACTTGGACAGGTATTCCCAGAAGCTGATATTTAAGGATAACCGTATCAACAGCACCGACTGCTGAAGCATCCCAGATCTTGGAATGGGAGAAGTCGATGACGATTGCATCGGCTTTTTCCTTGAAGTCAAACTTCGAAACAAAGTCCTGGACAGAAGCAAAAAATATTTGTCCGCTGATACGATAAGTGATTTTCTTAGCCTGGATATCTTCCTTTTTCTCTGCTGCCACTTTAGAAATTTTAGCCGAGAAGAAAATCATGCTCAAAAGCACTCCGGCAAATACCCCTTTTGATAAGTCATATGTATAAAGTACAATGAGGACCGTCACGATCATCACGGCTGCATCCGACTTAGGAGCTTTAGTGAGCCTCTTTAGGGAAGACCAGTCAAATGTCCCGATTGAAACCATGATCATGACTGCGACAAGTGCAGCCATCGGTATTTTAATAAGGACATCATTCAATACCACGATTAATACCATAAGGAATGCTCCCGCTACAAATGTCGAGAGCCGGCCCCTTCCACCTGATTTAATGTTGATACCGGATTGGCCAATCATCGCACATCCTGCCATGCCTCCAAAACATCCGGCGATTATATTCGAAATCCCCTGGCCCTTGGCTTCCCTATTTTTATTACTGTCCGTGTCAGTCATCTCATCGACAATTTGAGCTGTCAATAACGATTCAAGCAGCCCAACAAATGCAAGGGCAATGGAATAAGGGAAAATGATTGCCAAAGTTTCGAAGGTCAAAGGGATGTCTGGAAGCATGAACATCGGGAGCGCTTCGGTCAATTGCCCCATATCCCCAACCGTCCGCACCGTAGCCCCTGTGGTAACTGCAACGACCGTCATGAATATGATGGCGACAAGTGGTGAAGGTATGACTTTCGTGATCAGCGGAAAAAGATAAATGATTGCTAATGAAACGGCTGTCATGACATACATGATCCACGTTTCGCCCACGAAATGGGTAAGCTGTGCCGTGAAAATCAAGATGGCTAAAGAATTCACAAAACCAGTCATGACCGGTTTCGGGATGAACTTCATTAATTTCCCGATTTTTAAGATCCCTAGTAAAATTTGCAGCAAACCAGTCAATATTGTTGCAGCAAGTAAATAGTTCAAGCCATGATCTTTAACAAGGTCGACCATGACGAGTGCCATTGCGCCAGTGGCAGCCGATATCATTCCCGGCCTCCCGCCGACGAAAGAGATGACAATGGCAATGCAGAATGAGGCATATAGACCAACCATTGGGTCAACGCCAGCAATGATCGAAAAGGCAATCGCCTCCGGAATCAATGCCAAGGCTACGACAATTCCCGATAGGACATCTCCTCTAACGTTGCCGAACCATTCCTGTTTGTATGCAGATGTATTCAAAGAAACACTCCTTCTTCTTACTTTTATATATGTGTGTTAAATTTCTATTTTTAACGCACTAAATTATAGCATGAGTCCTTCTTTCTATCTATATGGATAATATAAACGACAAATCGAGGGCTATTCATTTCTAATTGAATGAAGGTAAAATGCCTAAAGCGGGAAGAATTGATACAAAAGGTGCTTGAGCCATCTTGTAAGGGAACCAAGGCTGAAGAAGCCTCGATTCATCTATGGGATGAATCGGAAAACTGTCTATTGACCTTCGGTAGGGTCTCCAAAAAATGAATGACTAAAAGGGATGATATGAAGATTACCGGTTGAGTGGCAAATAAACTCGTACCTTCGTATTGGGAGGGATATATCATTATCTTATAACAGCCGATTATATATGGAGGGAGGCGGTACCACTAGAAAGCTGGATCATTTAGTATGTTTGCATACAGGGCATGCATGTAATAATGTCAATCGAAATGGATTTCCGAAAAAGTGGCTTGGCCATTTTTGACATAATGGGCTCCTACACGCTTTGCCCCAACGATTGGAACCGGTTCATGACAGTCCAGACATGGGCTTTAGAAGGTAGTGATACGCGATAGAATCTAATGATTTCTTATAAACCACATGATGATTTATCAATCGAGCCAGTTATAGGCCGACCGTACATTTACTATTCATATAATGAAAAATGATAGTGCTTTAACTGTGTCAGTATAATTGGGCATGAGGTAATTGAGTGTTTTTTACCGGAACTATATATTCCTTTTTTTATACAAGGAAGTGGTGAGGGTTAAAAAGTAAGGAACCCCATACCATTGTTAAGGGGCTAACCCTTATCAATGCTGGATTTACATTTAGGACATGTCACTTCTTTATAATGCTTGAACCTGATCTTTCGAAGGTCGCTTCTGGACAACATTGCGAATACATTATATCTTGTGCCGCATGCACAAGTATTTTTATCTTTAACTATGTGTCTCTCATCCGTAGTAGCTGAATAAATGGTTGGAAAGAACATATATAACCCTCCTTTTTTTAATTTTAGGCAAATTAAAAAGGGGCAAGAAATTGATAATAAAGTGATCCATTCAAGAAAAATCGTGGCAGCCCGGCTGCCATGACAACTAGTTGTTGGTTTAGGCCCGTGGCTTTGCGTCTTTTACTTTCATAAAATTTGCCTATAATAATCTTAACATAAAACCTAATGTGTGATGAAGTGCAGTGCAGTAAAAATACTTATCAGTTTATGGGTGGGACCTAAGGTTGGCTGGAGTTTACGGATAGGCATGAACGTTACCGGTTTCAAATTTTACCGAAACGAGATTCAGTTCCAAAATTATCCAGAACTACAGCTGTATGAGCATAAACATGAGAAAGCCTGCTTCCATCTGGAAGCAGGCTTTCTTGTCAAAGTGTGATTAATGTGATCTGGCCAACTCCGGATTGCGGTGCATCGCGAAATAGAGGACAAGTCCGGCAATGAGGAGTAAAGTGCTGGTCGTTATGAAAACGGCGGAGAATCCGTAGAAACCAGCAACCATTCCGCCCATAGCGGGTCCGATGATATTGCCTAAAAAGCGCAGGCTCGTATTGTACCCAAGCACTTCCCCCTGCATTGCGAAAGGCGCTTCTTGGCGAATGTAGGCAATCCTTACAGGGATGATGCCGCCTATTGCCATGCCTAGTATGAAACGTACAAAAACAAGCTGCCAAAAATGATTGATGAAGGCACCGGGCAAGTAGACAAGAGCTGTCAGAAAAAGAAGCAGCACAAGAATCTTCACATGACCATGCCGATCACCTATCTTGCCCCAGTGACGCGCCATCAATAAATTCCCCAGGCCTGCTGCAGAAAAGGCGATTCCTGAATAAAATCCGAGATTGGAAGTTCCATGCAGCTCGCCAACGTATAAAGAAAGAATGGGCTGGATGCTGAAGTGGGCAACTTGGACAAGTGTCGAAATGAGCATGACATTCACTAAGATGGGGTTCCTTAAGATATGCGAAAGAACCTCCCTGCTTGTATAGCTCGACTTCGTTCCCTTCTGCTGTTCCATTATGTACTCCTTGGTTGCAAAAACAAGAAGTCCAGAGATGAAAATGGTGATGGAGGTGAATTTAAAGGCGGTTGAATAGCCGAGTGTGTCTGCAAGCAAGCCGCCAAGCAATGGTCCGAAAAGGGAACCGGTTATATTTCCCGTTTGTAAGGTTCCAAGTACACGTCCGGCAATTTCTTTTGGTGTCTGCGTTGATATGAAGGCCTGTGACATGGAAATGAAGCCAGTGAATATTCCTGTGAACATCCTTAAGACGAATAGCTGCCAAACATTTTCGACGAATCCCATCAGGAAGATGGACAGACCCATCCCAAAGGCGCAGGCAATCAAGATTTTCTTTCTGCCATACCGGTCACCAATCCGTCCCCAAATGGGGGAAAATAAAAAGGCTGTCACGAAAGTGATTCCAAAAGTCCATCCGGACCAATGCTGGATATATTGAGTCGAGTAATCTCCGAATGTACCAATGTATAAGGATATGAATGGAAGAACCATCGTCATGCTCCCGCCTATGAAGAAATTGGCGAACCACATGATGAAAAGATTCCGTTTAGCTATTTTATGAGCGTTCATTTTACATACAACACTTCTTTCCTCCGAAAAAACTTCGGGTTCCTAAATAATAGTATACAGAATTTAACTAATTTATTAAACGAATTTGTTTTACTGGTTTTTTAATGAATGTGCAAATGTTATAATGTGAAAATATTGATTTTTCAGAAAAATTAAAAATCTAAAGGTTCTCATATTTTCAATTAAAGGAGTTTTTAACATGTTAACGATTTTAGGATTTTGCATGATTTTAACGTTTCTTGTCTTAGTCATCACAAAGCGCTTATCAGTGGTTGTAGCTTTTATCTTCACGGCGATAGCCTTTGGTCTGATTGGTGGGTTTGCTTCGGAAATGGGAGATATGATGGTTGCCGGTATTTTAAAGGTGACACCAACAGCAGTCATGATCGTTTTTGCTATTCTATACTTTGGTTTAATGATTGACGTTGGTTTATTCGAGCCCATGATCGCTAAAATACTGAGTTTTGTAAAAGGGGACCCGCTAAAGGTTGTCATGGCAACCGCCATAATAACCATTTTGGTAGGTTTGGACGGCGACGGATCTTCTACATTCATGATCACCGTTTCAGCCATGCTGCCGCTTTATATCAAATTAGGGATGAACAGGCTCGTATTGGCCTGTGTCGTTGGTTTAGCCGCTGGTGTCATGAATATGATCCCTTGGGGAGGTCCTTTGGTCAGGGCGGCCGCGAGCCTTCAGGTTGAAGTATCGGAGTTATTCATTCCTCTCATACCGGTCATGATCTGCGGTCTTTTATGGACGCTTTTTTCGGCATATGTGCTTGGCAAAAAGGAAAGGGAGAGATTGGGAGTCAGCTCCCTGGAAACGAACATGCAACCTGGTATGAGCGAACAGGCTGCAGCTGTTGAAACCGCACCTCAAGGAACATCCAAGCTTTTTTGGTTTAATTGGTTCTTGACGATTTTACTGATGGTTTTGCTGGTGATGGAAGTGCTGCCGATACAAATCTTATTTGCTTCCGCTTTTGCGATTGCACTATTCGTTAACTTTCCGAACCCAAAAGAACAGCAGGAAAGGATTTTAAGTCATGCCAATAGTTTTGTGATGATCTGTACACTCATTTTCGCTGCAGGGATTTTTACGGGTGTATTCACAGAAACAAAGATGATGGACTCGATGGCTGCTTCAATCGTAACGGTCATCCCTGAGTGGCTCGGGGCACATTTGCCACTGGTGGTAGCGCTGACAAGCATTCCGATGGGGTTCATTTTTTCACCTGATGCCTATTACTTTGGCATTCTGCCAATAATAAGTGAAACGGCATCGAACTTCGGTATTGCTCCTGTAGAGATCGGAAGGGCGGCTTTATTAGGTCATTCGACCGCAGGGTTCCCCTTATCGCCATTGGTGCCTGCAACATTCATATTGATTGGCCTTGTAGGCGTGGAATTTGGGGATCACCAAAAATTCCTGTTTAAATGGGCGTTTGGGACAACCATCATCATGACGATTGCAGCCATTGCTTTCGGGGTCATCACTTTGTAAAATGTGAGCCCATTAAGCTATATTGTAAAATCCTTGTCTGTGAATTTAGTAAGGTGTTCACTCTCACTGGTGTAATCTATTTTCCTATTTATCCCGCTTTCTGTTTATTCTTCCATAATAGTGGAAAGTAATAAGAGGAAATACATATAAGAGAGTGAGGGAATTTATCATGAACTATAAACAAAAACTTATACTGCCTATGTGTACTGCCTTTTTACTGTATGGATGTAATTCAGCGGATGATTCAAATCAGGCCGATAATAATGCCGAGGACATGACTACAGTGGGACAAGGAACAGATGCAGAGGTTGATCCGCAGGTGAAAGCGGAAGTTAAAGATGTAGAAGGTAATACACTTGGGACGGTGAACTTTACCGCTGAAGAGAATTCTGTAGTGATCGAGACCGCTTTGGAGGGCCTTGAGCCAGGCTATCATGGATTTCATGTTCACGAAAACGCAGCATGTGAGGCGGATGCCAAGGATGGCCCTTTCACTACAGCGGGAGGACACTTCAATCCAACTGACGAAACGCATTCTAAGCATGCAGGTGATATGCCTCCTTTATATGTAAAAGAAGATGGGACAGCAAAATATACGGCAACATTGGATAACATGACAATAGACCAACTGAAGAAAGAAGAGCTGGCTGTAATCGTTCATGCGAATCCAGACAACTTTGCCAATATTCCTGACCGCTATGAAGCCAATGGAGAAAAAGGACCGGATGCAGATACTTTGAAAACTGGTGATGCAGGCGATAGGCAAGCTTGCGGGATTGTTGTAAGTGCAGAGGCAAAATAAAATTAATGAAGTAAGAGCGATTCCTCTAAAGAGGAATCGCTCTTTTCATTGAAGGTAGGACTGCAGGCAGCTAAAATCTAAAAGCTGAAACCATTCTTTTTACGAATTAAGAAGGTTTTTTCTATTGTGATATAGAAGTAAGAATGTAAGTAATATTGCAAAAGAAGCAGTAGTATTAAAAAAGATCATAGTTAATTCTTGCAGTGGAATGAAGTCCAAGACATAGGTTTAATATAGAAAAATAAGGTTTGGTTTGAATCGATAAAAAAACCCGAACAGGGATCTTGTCCACTGATTCGGGTTTGCTAATATTATTTTGCCGTAATGGAATTATCGATTAGATGTAATCTCTCAGCCACTTCTTCTTCAGAAAGGTTATGCTCGACTACATAGCGATTACGCGGATGCACTCGGCATTCATGGGTACAGCTGCGCATATGTTTGTGTTCGTTCTCTTCGCTGCAAAGGATTTTCTTGTTGCATTCAGGATTAGCGCAATTGACATAGCGTTCACAAGGTTCGCCGGAATAAATATCGCGTCCGACAATGACATGTTCCTTTTGATTGATAGGTACGGCAATCCTTTCATCGAAAACATACATTTGGCCATCCCATAGTTCACCTTGGACTTCGGGATCCTTCCCGTATGTTGCGATGCCGCCATGCAGCTGGCTTACATCTTCAAAGCCTTCTTCGACAAGCCAGCCGGAGAATTTCTCACAGCGGATACCGCCGGTGCAATACGTTAGGATTTTTTTGCCTTCGAACATTTCTTTATTTTCCCGTACCCATTCCGGAAGTTCACGGAAATTCGTGATTTCTGGCTTGATTGCACCCCTGAAATGTCCTAAATCAAATTCATAGTCATTTCTGGCATCAAGGACGATGGTGTTTTCATCTTGCATTTGCTCGAAGAACTCCTTCGGGCTCAAGTATTTGCCAGTCGTCTGGTTCGGGTTGATGTCGTCTTCCAAGCGAAGCGTTACAAGTTCATTGCGTGGACGAACATGCATTTTTTTGAAAGCATGGCCTTCAGCTTCATCTATTTTAAACACGATATCGGCAAAGCGGGGATCGCTTTTCATCATGTCCATATATTTGTCGGTTTGTTCGATCGTACCTGAAACTGTTCCGTTGATACCTTCTGAAGCCACCAAGATACGGCCTTTCAATTCAAGGGCTTTACATGCCGCAAGATGCTCGACTGCGAATTCTTCGTGATTCTCGATAGGTACATACAAATAATAAAGTAATACTCTATATGGTTTTGTTTCCATTTTTTATTTACCACCTATGTTTTATATTTGCAAGATATAAAGGGTGATCATTTAGACACTTTTCTCTTACAGATAATCATTATACCAAGAAAACGTAAAAATGATAAGGGCATGAAGAAAAATCAAGAGGAGTTGTATGGAATGTTGAAAGAGTTAATGAGATATCCAATCATTCAGGCACCGATGGCAGGAGGAGCTTCCACTCCGAAGCTTGCGGCTTCAGTATCCAATGCAGGAGGATTGGGCTTTCTCGCAGCTGGCTATAAGACTGCGGAAGAGATGAAGGACGAGATTGGGCAGACCCGTCAGTTGACTGAGCGCCCTTTTGGCGTGAATGTATTTGTGCCAGGCAACGAGGCGGTGGATGAAAATATATTATCTGGCTATCGTGAAAAGATCGAGAAAGAGGCCGAGAGCGTTGGGGCTGAGATTGGAAAAGCCGATAGTGATGACGATGATTGGGGAAATAAACTACATGTATTGAAGGAGGCTGGGGTCGCTGTCGTCAGTTTTACGTTTGGATGTCCTACGGAAGATGTAATAAGGGAGCTCCAAGATGTCGGTTCCCTTATAGCCGTGACAGTAACCAACCTTCAGGAAGCAAAAAAGGCGGCGGGAGCAGGCGCCGATGTTCTATGTGTACAGGGGTTTGAAGCAGGGGGGCACCGGGCCAGCTTTGATAACCGCACAGAAGATGATTATGGTCTTTTAGTATTGATACGGATGATAAAAGATGAACTGGACTTACCGATCATTGCCGCGGGCGGACTGATGCATGGAAAGGATATCGCGGCCGTGCTCGAAGCGGGAGCAACAGCGGCGCAATTGGGAACCGCTTTCCTTCGCTGTCCCGAAAGCGGGGCAAGTCCGGTCCATAAGGCGGCGCTGGGAAATCCACGATTTACTCAAACCTCTATTACCCGAGCCTTCAGCGGCCGGAGGGCACGCGGGTTGGTGAATCACTTTATAACGGAATATGATAGCGTTGCACCCGTCGCCTATCCTTTTGTCCATCACATGACAAAACAAATGCGAAAAGCGGCTGGACAAAAAAACAATCCTGAATTGATGGCTTTGTGGGCAGGACAGGGATATAAGTTGAGCAGGGAACTTCCTGCATCGGAATTGGTTGAACTTCTTGTAGAAGAATTAAACTGAGAAGGGTTTGGATGATGATGGAGATAAGGGAATTATTCAAGGATGAGCCACCCCCGATGCATTTATTGCTTTTGGCAGATCCTTCAAGGGAATTGGTCGAGGAATATTTGGGGAGCGGAACGTGCTTTGTTGCCGTGAGTGATAAGCGAATGATCGGTGTTTATGTTTTACTGCAAAAAGGCCCGGAACTGATAGAGATAATGAACATCGCAGTCGATGAACGGCACCATGGAAGGGGAATCGGCAGGCAATTGATTGAACACGCCAAAGGCCATGCCAGGGTACAGGGATATAAAATGATTGAAATCGGAACGGGGAATTCGGGGATAGGGCAGCTTGCCCTTTACCAAAAATGCGGTTTTAGAATCACTGGGGTCGATCGGGATTTTTTTAATAGAAACTATTCCGAGACCATTTATGAAAATGGGATTCAGTGCCAGGATATGATTCGCTTGTCACAAAGCTTAGACTAAGCAATGATCATCCAGTTTGACGGAAATGCTTTACAGACAAAAGTGCGCGTCGCATTGCTTAGGAGGATTGAACTTGTTCTTTGGTGATATGATTTATCTTCTTTTTGCTTTACTTATGCCGTTTTTATTTGCGATTGGCGTTTTCATATTCATTCGATCAACGAAAAGGCAAAAGGATTCTTTATCGAAAATTCGTAAAGACTCAGATGAAAAATAGCGCAAGAGAAAAAGAGTGCAAAACAACGGCACTCTATTTCTCATTTTCACCTTTCCAAAAAAGCTTCCAAATTCCTTTTCACACTGGGCCATTCATGCTCAAGAATACTATAGACCACCGTGTTCCTGATCCTCCCATCTTGCAGTTTTTTCTCCATCCTCAAAATGCCTTCTTCAAGGGCGCCGAGCCTGGTTATTGCTGCACGCGATCTATTGTTGCATTCGTCAGTCCTGAATTCAACCCGTTTCATTTGCCACTTTTCAAAAGCATGCTGCAATAGCAGGTACTTACATTCTGTGTTAATGGCTGTTCGCCATTTGTCGGGATGATACCAAGTCGCGCCGATTTCCAGGGATTGATTATGAAAGTGAATATTTCTTAAGCTCGTGCTGCCGACTATCGAATCATCAGTCCGATCGATAACGACAAATGGATGATGAAGTTCCTGTTCCCTTGCTCGAATGCCTTCCTTTACATAGGAGATCGCCTCTTCATATGACAAAATTTTTGTTGCGCTCCATTCCCATATTTCAGATGGCAGGGAAGCGGCGTAAAGCGGTTCGATATGACGTTCCAGCATCGGGGTGAGTATCATGTGTTTCCCGTATAATTCGATATGCTCCATAGTTTCCTCCTCTTGATTGATATCTTCATTATAAAAATATTCTGGTTCTTCAATAAGGACCAATGCTGATATAATTTATGGAACCAGTTTGAAGGAGGACCAAATGTTTGAAATCACTCTAACCTTAGATAAAACGAATAAAGAAGCCTTATATGTCCAATTGTATAAATACTTTATAAAGGAAATCCAGAATGGGCAAATCCAGGCCGGAATGAAACTGCCATCTAAACGAAAACTGGCCTTGCATTTAGGGATAGGCCTGAATACAGTGGATACGGCTTATCAGCAGTTGATGGCAGAAGGATATGTGGAAAGTCAATTAAGGAAAGGTTATTACGTAGCCGATTTAGAACCGATCTCAGATATGAATGAGCCGTTGCCTGTAACAGAAGGGATGATGTGTCCTCCGAATGAAAGAAATGAGATAGATTACAACCATGGCTGGGTGGACGTGGATTCTTTCCCGCATGCCGTGTGGAAAAAATGCTTGAACAATACTCTGTATCTACAGGAAAGGGAAATGTTCATAAGCGGTGATCCTCAAGGGGAATGGGGGCTCAGGGCTGAGATTTCATCCTATCTATTTCAATCAAGAGGAGTTCGCTGCGGGGCTGATCAAATCATCATTGGAGCAGGTACCCAGTATTTCATCCATCTGCTTCGGTTACTTCTTGGAAATGAACGGGTATTTGGGTTGGAAGACCCTGGCTTTCATCGGGTAAGGGAGGTACTGAGGCTGGAGGGAGCGGATATGGCATACATACCCTTGGATGAAAGTGGAATGAGTGTGGACTCCTTGAAAGAGAGTGCAGCGAATGTTGCCTATGTCACTCCTTCCCATCAATTTCCTTCCGGTATGATCATGCCGATAACTAGACGGGTGGAATTGCTCAATTGGGCAGTGGAAAAAAAGGGTTATATTATTGAAGATGATTATGACGGGGAATTCCGACATGCTGGTAAACCGATTCCGTCCTTGCAGGGGTTGGACACCAATGGAAGGGTCATCTATTTAGGCACGTTTTCAAAGTCGCTAATCCCATCAATCAGGGTGGGATTTATGGTGTTACCCATGGAGTTGGCTTGCCGCTATCAGCAGAAGTTAATAGGATACAAACAGACCGTTTCCAGACTGATTCAGGAAACGCTCTGTCTTTTTATGAAAAATGGACATTGGGAACGCCATCTGAATAAAATGCGAACGATTTATCGAAAAAAGAATAAGGTGCTGCTGAATGCCATTGAAGAGAGCTTCCATGATCGTGTAGCCGTAATCGGTGAAAAGTCAGGCTTGCACGTTCTTTTAAAAGTAGAAAACGGCAGCAGTGAGGCAGAGCTCATTCAAAAGGCTGCCAGTGTGGGGGTTAAAGTCCACCCAACATCGGTTTATCATTCAAAGAATGTGAAAGATCCGACTATTTTGATTGGGTACGGTGGTTTAACCGAAAGGGAAATCGAAGCAGGAATCCGGCTTTTAAAAAAGGCATGGCTATAGCTTGGTGTGCAACAACGATATAAGATACCCATTTTAGTTTCTTATATTATTGAGGATTTTAAGGACCGTCTGGAAAAATACTTCCTGTTCTTCTTCTGTAATGCCTTCCAGGGCTTTCCCTTCGATTTTTTCGGCAATCTTGAGACATTTTGTATGTACCTCTTTGCCCCGGGGGGTCAATTCGATTCGTTTTTCCTGTTCATCTTTTCCAGGAACTTGTTTAATCATATTATTCTGTTCCATACTGTTGACCGAACGTGTGATGATAACACTATCTACATCCAAATAACTGCAAATATCGGGGATTGTGGAATAGCCACAGTTCTTTAAGTAATTCAGGATTGTCCACTGATTATGGTAAATTTCAAGTGCTGTAATTTGTTCATTCATTTTGCTTACTAATGATCTCGATACTTGTAAATATTGATGAAATAATTGAGTAGGGTTCGTCATATGATTCTCCTTTATAATGGTCGACCAATCCATTATATTCTTTAATTCTTAAAAGTCTATTGTAAAGAATCATTTATTTCAGTCAATGTTTATTTTTGGAAACAAAGCGGGAAAGGGAAAAACACTGGCAATATGAATGAATTGAGGGAAAGCTCAGTCCTCCCAAATCATCAAAAAACTACGGGGAAGCATAAGCACATTCACAAGAAGAACCTTAATATATGATGGGAGATATTTTAGACTATAGGAAATTCGAGTTTGCCAACAGTTTATTTATGGTTTTTCCATTTGGGCGTTTATAACAGCACCAGGCACTCGCTTTCCTCGGCTTGCACCTGCGGGGTCTCCCTTGGACGCGCTTTTCCCGCAGGAGTCTCGACACCCGCTCCAATCAACTTTGTTATCACATTTAGTCAGAAACCATACCTGAGGAGTTGAAGGTGTTGCTTTGCGGGTCAGTTAGGCCCGGTACATCATTTAATTAAAAATACGTTTTCCGAACTCCTTTTGACTACTAACTGTAATATATGTTTTCCTTCAAATATTCTATTAGCAAGTACTAGTGGCGCAGAGAAAAGTCTATACGACACCTCACCTTGAAGCTTGAATGCAGTATATCCTGCAAACAAAACCCAGCCTCTAAAGTGGCTGGGTTTTGTTTAAAGCTTCTCGCTGGTGGAGCGGTGTTTTGTTTCTTTTTTATTTCTTTCTTCTTGTTGTTCATATTTAATTTCATCAATTGGTAAATCATCAATGGGCATGACCACTTGATCACGTTCCAGCTGTTTTTCCTGATTTTTCTTGAAGGCCTTGGATTTATCATTACGCTCCTCAAGATACTTTTCTTTATCTTTATTATCCAATGTCAATCCCTCCATCTCTTTGTATCCCTTTTTCCCCTTATTGAGAAAATAAAACGTATAAGCGAAATATATGTGATCCCATTTCATAAATATAAGGAGAACAGGAAAGTGCAAGGAGGGTTTGTTCAGTGAATTTCGCCGTCTTTTTTCGCTGGTTTTGGAGGGGGCTTCTCCTTTTAGTCATAGTAATCGTCATTCCCTATTCATGGGCTTTGATTTTAGCGTTGCTCACAGCCATTCTTTTGGATGGATTGGTCCGCATGATTGGTGAAACGGCAAAGCTGCATCGTTTTTGGGCAGTATTGATTTCATTTGTTTTATATGTAGGCGGGCTTATGAGCATCACTTATTTTTCCTTTTCGGTATTAATCAAGAAGGTCATTGTCTATTCGGAAGAATTTCCAGGTTTCATACGTGAAGTGTATTTGACGGCAATATTGCCAGTCATTAGGCAATGGGAAAGATATTCCCAAACTTTACCGCCAAATCTCATTCAATCAATAGAACAAACGATGGAAAAGGGAGTCATGGCTCTGGAGGGGTTCACAGAGGGCTTTGTTCAGGATATGGTTCAATTCGTTACACTCATTCCGGGTTTTTTCATCGACTTTTTAATTTACTTAATCGCTTTATTCTTATTTAGTCTTGAATTGCCAAAGTTAAGAAAAAAGGCAGTCCTTTATTTGAAGACATCCACCTATCAAAAGATTTCGCTAGTTTATCAAGATTTAAGTATGGCAGCCGTAGGCTTCATCAAGGCACAAATCACGTTGAGTTTAGTAACGTTCATCATGGCTTATGGAGGACTATGGTTGTTAGAAGTGAAGTATACGATTCCGTTGGCACTCTTAATAGTAGTTGTGGATATTCTTCCTATCTTGGGAACGGGATCTGTACTGGTTCCTTGGGCAGTTATCGTCTGGGCTCAAGGAAACCATCATCTAGGTATTGGCCTCATCATCCTATTCCTGGTCATTACCATCATAAGAAGGACAATCGAACCAAAAATCTATTCAGCAAATATGGGGTTGAGCCCATTGGCATCGTTGATCAGTCTTTACTTAGGGTTTAAGATGCTTGGCTTCATTGGGCTTTTCCTTGGACCTTCGATACTGATTGTTTATGATACGTTAAAGAGGGCAGGTGTCATCAAAACCAATTTCAAAATATGAAAGATTATTAGATGTTTTTTGCCTGATTTCTTAAATTTGACATATCTTTTACCGCTTTACCTTGACCGTTGCAATGATTGCAATCCCGGGAAAAGAATTGCAGAAAACGGGTTTTCCCTTTCCCTTTGCAGTGCTGGCAAATGGTTATGAGTTTCATGATTCCTCACTCCTTCAAAAAGTATCGCTTTTTTAACAGTATGAAACAATTAAGGTAGAACTATACTTCATGTAATCATTCAATGTTAAAAGCAGCAGGTTTTATATAATATGTATTTATTTTATTTCATGTACCAGTTGAAAAAAATAACCCCCGATCCTATTGTCTTTTAGGAACGGGGGTTATTATCATGAAACGATTTCGGTTTGTGATATGATCGGGAATTCTTTTACTTCGCTTACGACTTTTACTTGTTTATATATTTCAATATAACGAATATGGTGATCTTCCATTTCCTTTATCTTAAAGTTATAAGGACCGTAAGTCAGGATATCACCTTGTTTGGCCTCGTAATTCTCGGTAAGGATCCATCCGCCCATCGTATCAATATCTTCATCATTGATATCCAATCCAAGTAAGTCATTCACTTCGCTGACCAATACCTTGGCATCGATGATGTAGTGATCTTCTTTTAATTTACGGACATCGGGCACTTCATCCAGGTCGAACTCATCGCGGATATCACCAACGATTTCTTCAAGGATATCTTCAACGGTCACCAACCCTGACGTACCGCCGTATTCGTCCATGAGGATAGCCATGTGAATCCGTTCCTTTTGCATTTTTAAAAGTAAATCGTGAATGGGGATACTGTCAATGACACGGATGATCGGACGAACATATCGGTCGATCGTTGACGCAGCCTGATTGTTCTTATCTATCATTTCAGTGAATAGCTCTTTGATATTGACCATTCCGATAACATGATCCTTATCACCGTCAATGACAGGATATCGTGTAAAGTTCTCTTCCGCCATAACAGTGAAAAACTGCTGGATCGTATCTTCTTTGGATACCGTTGCAATTTCTGTACGTGGAACCATGATTTCTTTTGCAATCCGATCATCGAATTCAAAAATTTTATTCACATATTTAAACTCTGATTGGTTAATTTCGCCACTTTTGTAGCTTTCGGAAACAATGATACGCAGCTCTTCTTCTGTATGAGCCAAATCATGTTCGGAAACTGCTTTTAATCCTAGCATTCTTGTAAGCGACCTTGCAGAGCCATTCAGTACCCAAATGAAAGGATACATGACTTTGTTAAAGGCAATTAAAGGTTTCGAAACCAATAATGTTACTTGCTCCGCTTTTTGAATCGCCAATGTTTTCGGTGCCAATTCTCCAACAACGACATGTATGAACGTAATGAAAGAAAAGGCAATTGCAACTGAGAGTAAATGTGAAGCAGACTCCGGAAGATTTAATTGATTTAAAAGTGGTCGCAAAATGTTTTCAACTGTCGGTTCCCCAAGGAATCCAAGCCCTAGAGCTGTAACGGTAATTCCGAGCTGACAAGTTGAGAGGTATTCATCCAGGTTGGAGATGACCTTCTTTGCTGAAATAGCATTCCTCGTTCCTTCTTCAATTAATTGATCGACCCTCGTGCTTCTCACTTTAACAATCGCAAACTCCGTAGCTACAAAAAATGCTGTTAAAGCAATTAAAATGGCAATAAGAACCAAGTTTATTATGTCCAAATAGTCTCCCTTAACTCGCCTTCGAGACGAATAAGGAGTACACCTCCTACATTTTTAAAATATACAAGTATATTTTTTTTTCCGTGCTGAATATTTTTGGGATTACTTCAAAATGGCTGTGGTAATAGATGTGCAGCCGCTTGAACTCCCATTTCTTTTAGTGATGAAGAGAATAATAGTATATGCCGATTAGCGATGCGTAGACGGGAAATAGAAGAATTTCTGTCTGAAGGAGTGCAGCCATTTTCCAAAAGGATGCACATATCCGTTACGCAAAGCAGCTTCCGTCCGTCAAAACGAACATTCTTTAATGCCCCATCAAATCACCTCATTCTAATTAATTTAAATACTTTCATTATAGAAAGAGTTAATCATTCAGTCAAACAGCTTACGGCACCTTAAATCCGGTAAATTGCTTGTAAAGGATCAGTTTGAGCTAATAATTAGCTGTTTTTGACTGTTTTCTCTACTTTATTGTAACATATTATAGAATATTCAGAAAACTAAGAGCCGTTTCATAAAAAATTCGTCAGTTACATTATTTTTTGGATGGTACAAACATATTCTATAGAAACCAAGACAAGTTTTAAATGAAGATTAAAGGGGGTTGCAGCCATGAAAATCATGGAAAGGATGGCAGCGATCATTGCTGGCAGCATGCTGGTAGGTGTGGGAATCAATTTTTTTCTGATACCTTATCATTTATTGGATGGTGGCATGATAGGGATTGGGCTGATTTTTCATTACTATATAGGACTTCCTACCGGACTGGGTGTGATTTTAAGCAGCATTCCATTATATATATATGCTTGGTATTATGAAAAAAAATTATTTCTGAACAGCTTGCATGGCTTGCTTTTTTCCTCTTTATGCATCGACATTTTTTCCGACGCTGTCACAGGATGGAGTCTTCCCATTTATGTAAGTGCGATAATCGGGGGAGGGTTGATTGGACTTGGAATCGGCTTGATGCTTCGGTATGGGACTTCTACAGGCGGAACGGATATGCTGGCACAGATCCTATCCAGGAAAAGTGGGCTCAATGTAGGGCTGCTGATTTTTTTCATTGATGGATGCGTATTGCTTTGCGGATTGAGCGTTGTGGGGACTTCAATCTTTTTATATTCATTTTTAACGATCATCGCGGTAGCCATGCTGACTTCAGTCACCGTGATGCGGACGATTTAGTTTTGAATCATGTATAAAAATTTGAAAAATGGAAAGGATGGGCAATATGAAAAGGACAGATTTTTAGTCTAATAAATAGTAAAGGGAAGTTCATATGAAAAAACTTTATATGTGTACTGCATTGTTAGTTATGCTAGCTGGGTGTCAAGAGGCTGAAATGCCAGAGGATAAAGAAGTGAACAGTGCTGTTCCAGAATCGATGGATGCATCTATTGTCATTAAAGGGAAAGTGGAGCCTGGAAAAGAAGTCATTCTTGAAACGACAGTGAAACAGGGAAGCCAATTGGTGAATGAAGCTGATGAGGTACTGTTTGAAGTGAGAAAGTCCGGACAGGATAAACGGGAAATGCTTGAAGCGAAGAATACTGGAAGTGGAATGTATCAAGTGATGCATACTTTTGAAGAACAAGGCAAATATATTGTAGTCTCACATGTAACGGCGAAAGGCCTTCATGTAATGCCTGAAAAAGAAGTTGTCGTTCCTGAACATGAAAGTGAAGGTGCATCGGTTCATCCTAGTACGGATGTATCCATCGAGTTTCAAAGTAACCCAGTAAAGGCAGGAAAAAGTTCAAACTTTGAAGCGACCGTTGAATTGAATGGGAAACCACTGACAAATGCAGATGTGAATTTCGAGGTCTGGAAGGAAGGCAGAGAAGAGAGTCATTTCACCAAAGCTGAAGAAGATGGAAATGGAACATATCTAAATAAGGTATCTTTCGAAGAAGCGGGAACCTATAAGGTGCAGGTACATGTTGAAAAAGACGAAGTGCACGAACATCAACTGCAAACGATTCAAGTCAATTGATTGTTTTTTGATCCCATCGTTTAAACAGGTTTCATCTCTTCGTTAAATGGGAAGTTAAAGGATGACGGTACAGCAGAAAGGGAGGGTAAGCATGAATAATCAAAAAATCAACAAGTATAAAAATCTCGGGATTCATATCGAAAAAACGAAATCACGCCAGGAGATTTTCACTAATGTTTCACAAAATGATTCATCCTTACTCACCACAGCTGTTTTTTCTCAATTTTCCCAAAAACGGGAGCTAAAAGAATATTGATGCAATGAGACCGGAGTACATATCAGCTGGTCTTTTTTTGTGCATTCCAAAATGTGATGTATTGTGAAGATGGTATGAAAAATCGAATAGAACCTCATGGGCTGAAATAGGATAGAAGGACAAACAATTTGAAATTAGCGGTAAGGGGAGTCCGATAGCATGATATCACAGCTTATTATGACAATATTGAATTGGTTTGCGGAAATGGGGTATATGGGGATTTTATTGGGGCTGATGGTTGAAATCATCCCGAGTGAGCTTGTTCTCGGATACGGTGGTTATGTCGTCGGCCTGGGGAAAATGAATTTTTGGGGAGCTGTTCTTGCAGGAGTGGCAGGCGGGACGATGGCACAGCTATTTCTCTATTGGGCTGGTTATTATGGAGGACGGCCCTTTCTCTTGAAGTATGGAAAATATATATTAATTAAAGAAAATCATATTGTACATGCTGAGGAATGGTTTCAAAGGTATGGCGTAGGCGTGATTTTTACGGCTCGGTTCATTCCAGTGGTTCGCCATGCCATTTCCATCCCTGCCGGAATTGCGAGGATGTCCGTATGGAAGTTTATATTTTACACGGTTGCGGCTGTCATACCTTGGACCATCTTGTTTCTGACCTTAGGGCGGATCCTCGGCGAGAATTGGCAGCAAATCCGGGAAATAACCGAACCTTATCTCATTCCGGCTGCTGGTTTTTCCTTTATCTTTATCATGCTGTATATTCTATGGAAAAAAAAGAGTACACCTCCAATCGTAACGGTCAAAAAAATGGGACGGTTTCCCGATAAATGAAAAATCGAAAAAACAGCCACGTAAAATCACCTTTTACGTGGCTGTTTTTAATCATTATCCTTGGGTAAGGTCTTCTTCCAGAGGAAGCTGAACGACCTTTTTTGTCACCTCGATAGAACGAATGGCGTGATCTTCCATTTCAATCACTTTAAAGCAGAAGCCGTCTTTTTCCATGATGTCCCCTACCTTCACATCATAATTTTCTGTAAGGACCCATCCGCCTATCGTATCGACATCATCTTCTTCTAAGTGAATGCCAAGTAAATCATTCACTTCCTTTACAAGAAGTTTAGAATCTAAAATATAATGGCCATCTTTAATTTTTCTGATCGAGGCAACTTCATCGATATCGAATTCATCACGAATTTCGCCAACGATTTCCTCGAGGATATCCTCGACTGTGACAAGTCCGGAAGTCCCGCCGTATTCATCCATCAAAATAGCCATATGAATGCGTTCTTTTTGCATTTTTAACAGCAAATCGTGAATCGGGATATTTTCCATTACCCGAATGATCGGACGAGCGTAATTTTCTATCGCTTTGATATGGATTTCCCGATTCTTTATAAGATCCGAGAAAACTTCCTTTAAGTTCACTAAGCCGATGACATGGTCTTTATCACCTTCGACAACAGGATATCGAGTGTATTTTTCCAATTTGGCGACATCGACGAATTCCTGAACCGTATCATCTTTGGATATGGTCATGATTTCCGTCCTAGGAACCATGATTTCTTTGGCAACACGATCATCGAATTCAAAGATGTTGTTTACATATTTAAATTCCGACTGGTTGATCTCTCCGCTTTTATAGCTATCTGATAGGATGAAACGCAATTCTTCTTCCGTATGGGCTATTTCGCTTTCGGATGCTGGCTTGAAGCCAAATAAACCGACAACTAATCGGGAAGAATGATTCAAGGCCCAGATGAAGGGAAAGGCTATCTTATGGAAAAATATCAGCGGGCTGGCAATTGCCAAGGCCACTTGCTCAGCCTTTTGGATGGCAACCGTCTTTGGAGCCAATTCACCTACAACCACATTCAGGAACGTAATCAGGGAAAATGAAATGACGAATGTCAGAATGCTTGTGACTTCTTGAGGGAAATTCAAGGCATTGAATAATGGACCAACCAATTTTAGGACGGTCGGCTGTCCAAGCCACCCCAATCCAAGGGCAGTAACGGTAATACCAAGCTGTGTCGCGGATAGGTACTCATCAAGATCGGATGTAACCTTCTTAGCCGCAATGGCTTTTTTATTTCCCTCTTCAATCAATTGATCGATCCTGGAGCTGCGAACCCTTATGATCGAAAATTCAGAAGCTACAAAAAAGGCCGTTAAAGCGATTAAAATAATGACGAATAAAAAACTTAATATGTCCAATTAGTGTGGGACTTAATTGAATCGCAAAACGATTTAATTATCCCAGTCACCTCCCAAAACCAATAATGAATGAAATGATATTTAGTGTATAAAATGTTAGATGAAAAATAAGTCTTGTCTATCTTGTATGAAAATTATGCTGGTTTATATTTTCAATCTATAGGATCATTCACCTCGATTAGTAGTGGAACCTACCTATTAGTATAAGTAACTGGACGCCAATCAGTCAAAAATTTCACACTAAAAACCTAAGTAAAAAAGGTTGTTTATCCATTATTTAGTTTTCAATTGTATGGAAAAGGTCGTTAGGAAATCGGTAGAGTGACAGGTTAAGGTTCCATGATGCTTTAAGACGATTTCTTTACAGACGAATAATCCCAATCCCGTTCCCCTTTTTTTGGTGGTGATGAATGGTTCAAAAATATTCGGCAAAACGTCGTCAGGTATCTTCGGCCCGTTGTTCGATATATTTAAAGTAAGAATGCCGGGTGGTGATTCAGAGCCTGAAATGTAAATGGATGGGGAAGGCATCCCTGCAACCACATCAAGAGCATTTAAAATAATATTAAGTAAAACCTGACGGAATTCTTCTTTAGAACCGGAAATTACGGCATCCTCGGCAATATTACATGTAATGGAAGCATTTACTTCCAAGATGCTTGGATATAGAAATTCGATTACCTCATTCACAAGCTGAGCAATTGAAAATAGATCAGGAGGTGATGTTGAAGTTTCCTTTTTGGAAATATTAAGGAATTGTGTGATCCGGTAATTGAGCTGATCCAATTCCTTTGAAATGATATCAAGGTATTTTATTTCAGGCTGTTCTGCCTGTAACAATTGTATGAATCCCATGATGGAAGTCAGTGGATTTCTGAATTCATGGACAAAACTTGAGGTCATTTGGCCAAGTAGCGTCAAACGGTCTTTATGGTTTGGGCTTATGAATTGATAGCGTTCTTCAAGTTCCATCGTTTTCAATTCGGTATAATGGGATAATGCAAAATGAATGAGTTTATCGAAGCAAACGTTTATTTGCTTAATTAGATCCGATATTTCTACTTTGGGTGCTTCGGAATTCAATACGTGCTCAATGATGATGGATCTCCCGATGGTTGCAGTGGAAAAGAAATTTTCCATATCCAATTGCTTATTAACTCGTTCAGACGCAATTTTTTCCCCTACGACCTTCAGTACATCGCCTATTTCAGTATCCGATTTTCCAAGCTGATCCATTAGCAGATTAAAAATATTTTCCACTTCTCCTTTAAAATACCCTAGATATCCGTCAGGTAAATGCAGCAACTCATCTTTCCATTTGGAAATGATGCTGGTTTTTTGAGAAGATAAAAAGTGAATGGTCATTTCTCGATTAGATACCATTTTGCCCTCCATACTGTAGGAAAATGAATTTACTTTTGACCCAGAAAGTGCTTTATTAGAATAAAATTACAAAATATCAAAATAATTACATGTTGTTTTCATGATAACAGATTACTGTTCTTTTAACATGTGTCAATTGGATAAATATTCGGCAATCAATCAATAAATACCTTTTTTTGACACAGTTTTATTACAGTAATTACAGGAATTAATAACAAAAAAAGGTATCCGTAAAGTTAATGACGGTTACCTTTTTTATGAAATGCATATGGTTCGATATGAACGATCACATGCTGAATATTATATTCCTTCAAAAGATTCTCTTCGATTTTAACCGTAATATCATGACCTTGAATGACGGTCAAAAGGGGGTTAACGTGAACGGTAGTTTCGAGCAGGATTTCACTTCCGTGCATCCGGGCTTTAATTTCACTCATTTCTTTAACACCTTCTGTCAATATAATGGTTTTTCCGATCTTTTGCAGGAGCTGCTCGTCGAAACCGTCGGTTAAAGAGATGGAGGCATCACGAAAGATATCCCAGGCTGTTTTACAGATAATGATCCCCACGACTGCTGCAGCTATCGCATCCAGCCAAGGGATTCCCATCTTGGTGCCGATGATTCCAATGAAAGCACCAACACTGACAAGGGCATCGGATCGATTATCCTGTGCGACGGCATAGATGGAAGAGCTGTTGATCTTTTTACTTAGAGATAAGTTATAACGGTAGATTCCGTACATGAAGATTGCAGAGAATAGAGCTACATAGCCGGTCAGCATACTGGGAACGGTTGTTGAATCTTGGTGAAAGAAGGATTCAATGGCACTGAATACAACCTGGAGGCCCACGGTGATCATGATGAAGGCAGCTACCAACGAGGCTACGGTTTCCGCCCGTAAATGACCATATGAATGATTATCATCGGGAGGTCTCTTTGAAATTTTTAAACCGATCAATACGGCTATGGAAGCAATGATGTCAGTCGTATTATTTAAACCATCAGCCCAAAGCCCTTTGGAATCTCCAAAATAACCGAATGACAATTTAAGAGCAGACAAGAATATGTAAGCGGCGATGCTTATGTACGCGCCTTTTTCAGCTGAAATCGAATGTTTATCCATGTCCATTCCCTCCCCAATGTAAATTAGGCTTAATAAAGATACCAAATCAAACCTTAGTGAGTCTATAGAAAAATTGTCGTATTTAGCCATCTAACATGGTTAATGGCAGGTGTATTGAAGGTCTGTAAAGAAGTTGGATAAACGAAAGAATATCGCCATAAAATGGGAACGGCGATTTTTGATGATATGTGCATTTTCTTTAATTGTAATATTCTAACCGATGATCGAAAATTAAATACTTACAAAGGGGAGCCAAATGGGCTGAGAGTGAACAGTTCGAACTGGTGCAGGGATGTGGTTTTGGATACAAACAATACATGTATTACTGAAAAATCCAACAAAAAGTCCGGATTCTATAAGAAACCGGATTTTTTCGAAGTATTTAATAACTAGTGTGAACCGGCTCAATTTTCATTTTGCAATGAATACCGAACAGGGTGCGTTTTTCAAAATGGAACTACTTGTACTGCCAAGGAAGAACTTTTCCAAACCGCTTTTAGCGCTATTGCCGACTACGATAAGATCAGCTGAAGTTCTTGCTGCAAAGTCACATACGCTATCTGGCGCATATCCTTCCAATAGTTCGAATTTCCCCTTGACTTGACATTCACTTAACAATCTCAACGTATTACTTTCTGCGTTCTGAATACTATTCTCGATGGCGGAAGGGGTGTCATTTACCTTTTGATTTCGTGGCTGATCAACTTCAACAACAGGATGTGTCTGGACTGGATCTACATAAAATCCGGCAGCAGGTACGAACCCTGGAGCAGAGGCGTCTCCCACGATACGCTGTTCAACTTTATCATTTAGGACATGAACTACGGTCAACTCGGCTTTTGGAAAGGCCTTTTTCAATGTTGCTCCATATTCGACAGCCCGTTTACTCTCTTCGTTTCCATCAAAAGCGACGACAATATGCTTTAAGTCCTTCATTAATATCATCTCTCCCCTTTTTAAGACCTTAAAGGTGTTATACCCACTTTTAAATGGCTTCACGCCTTTAATCTGTATATAGACTGCCATTTACGGGTAAAGGATAGATACGAGCATAGTTAAAATGGTAGGATGAAATCTGGTCCTTACAGTTAGTTGACATGTCAGACGATGAAGAAATATCATCAAGGGTGCCGATATCCGAGTATAGTGCTACATGAAAAGGGCGCCTAGCTTCGGCCTTTTATTCAATCGACGAGTTTTCTTTAATAAAAAGGGTAAAATATTTTTAATGAAACATGTCGCAGATGGGAAAATGGGGGTACAAATGAGAGGGTTAGTGAAATTAGGTCTAATTATAATATTGGTGATTGTGGTTTTAGGCGCCGGTTCACTGTTGTATTTCAGGCAGGGTGCTGATATAAGTCATCTTGAAAATAAGCTTCAGCAACCGACAGGGATCTATGATTTGGATGGGAATCTTGCTAGTACGATCACGGCAAATAAATCCGAAGGTGTTGCTATAGATGAAATACCGGAACATATGAAACAAGCGGTGGTTTCCATTGAGGATCACCGTTTTTATGAACATCACGGCATAGATTATCAAGGAATTATGCGGGCTTTGGTTAAAAATGCAAAGGCTGGAAGTGTTGTTGAAGGCGGGAGCACGCTCACCCAGCAGCTTGTGAAAATCACGATGCTGGAATCGGATCGAACACTGAAGAGGAAGATAGGAGAGTTTTTTCTAGCCCAGGAAGTTGAAAATCAGTATACAAAAGATGAAATACTGGAAATGTATTTGAATCAAGTTTATTTTGGCCATGGGGCATGGGGAATCAAAAAGGCTGCAAATATTTATTTTTCCAAAGAGGTCTCTGAATTGACCGTTGCCGAGGGCGCATTGCTGGCGGGAGTCATTAACTTGCCATCCAAACTTGATCCATACAAGAATTTAGACGGGGCAGTGAAGCGGCGCGATTTGGTTCTTTCGAGAATGGCGGAACATGGTTATTTGACGAAAGATGAAGAAGCAGCTGCAAAAAAAGATGCGGTGACACTTCTTATGGGGGAGAAGGAAACCGATCCATTAAGAGGTAAATATCCCTATTATGTCGATCATGTTTTATCGGAAGCATCGAGTAAATATGGAATTAAGCTTGAGGAGCTGCTTTCAAAGGGCTATAAAATTTACACGACTCTGGACCAATCCATGCAGCAGGCTACAGAAACCGTGTATGAGAATGCAGCCAATTTTCCAGTTGGAACGAGTACAGAAGAACTGGTTCAAAGCGGGTCTGTCCTCCTTGATCCTGAAACCGGCGGCATAAAAGCACTTGTCGGCGGGAGAGGTGAACATCAATTCATGGGATATAATCGGGCCACCCAGCTGACAAGGTCTCCTGGATCATCCATTAAACCGCTTGTCGTTTACACGCCAGCTGTTGAAGAGGGATATGATATCACTGACCCTTTAAAGGATGAAAAAATGAGCTTCGGTGAATATGAGCCAACAAACCTGAGCGGTGAATATAAAGGAGAAGTCCCCATGTATGAAGCGGTGATGAATTCCTTGAATGTACCGACGGTTTGGCTATTGAATGAGATTGGCATCGATAAGGGGCTTGATTCACTTAATCGGTTTGGAATTCCATATGAAAAGGATGATCGAAACCTGTCGATCGCTTTAGGAGGGATGAAAAAAGGTGTGTCCCCGCTGCAGATGGCAGGAGCCTTTTCAGCTTTTGCCAACGAAGGGGAACGGATGGAGACCCATGCCATTGTAAGAATAGAAAATGCCGATGGAAAAGAGGTTGCCGCCTGGAAAGAGAAGAGCACCAAAGTGACCTCAGTAGGCGCCGTCGATAAAATGAATGCCATGCTGCTTGGAACAGTGGAATATGGCACAGCGAAAAACGCCGCAGTATCAGGTTATGAAATAGCAGGAAAAACAGGCTCCACACAAGTTCCCATCGAAGGAATATCAGGGGTTAAAGATCAATGGTTCATCGGTTATTCACCTTCGCTGGTCGGTGCTGTATGGGCTGGATATGATAAGACCGACGAAAATCATTATCTAACGACACACAGTAGTCAGGGAAGTGCACTCATCTTCCAAAAAATAATGGCGCAAGCTTTACAGAATCAAGCGGCTCAATCTTTTAAAGCTCAGGATATCGGACCGCTAATAGCTGAACAGCAGGCACTTATAGCTGAGCAACAGGAGAAGGAAGAAGAGGACAAAAGGAGACAATATTGGATTGATAAAGGAAATGAGATTAGGGAAGGGTTGAATAAATGGAGGGACTGGGAGGTTCCATGGTGATTCTCAGGTAAGGGAGTTTAAATAAAATTAACAAACTGAGACTGTCAATCATTTGACAGTCTCAGTTTGTCGACGAAAGGGAGCGGATTTAATACGTGGCTCCGGAGTCTGAATAATCCGTGAACGGCCGAATAAAAAACGGGTAAGGTCGAATAAATCCGAGAAGGGTCGAATAAAGAGCGGGTAAGGCCGAATAAATCTGTGAACCGCCCAAAAAAGCTCAGGATGAAATCAACTGGAACGTTTTTAAAATAAAAAAACTGCAGGCAAACTCGCGTTTGGCTACAGTTCTTCATTTATTTAAAAAATTAGATTTGCTATTATGCCGATTACGACAATTGCGCCTATCACCATTAAAATGGTTCTCATTTTTATACACCCTCTTCATAACGTAGTCGGAATCATTTAAATATTAACGGTTTGGTTCGATAGGAAACCGAATGAACATTCATCATTTTCTTTACAAATAGCATGTACTTTTTCTAGCATGGCATGTACATTCTCGCCTTCAAGGATGACTTTCATGGTTGCACACTCTTGAAGAATGAGCACAAAGGATACGAAAGTCGAAAGTTTCTTGGCATCGACCAATTTATGGTTGCAGATAAAATATATATTCCCTTTAAATTCTTTTGTAACTTGATATAGGTTCATGATTTGTCGCATGGATAATCTTTTATTTGTTTTAATGTCAGAAGAAATCACTTTATTCATGTCGTTTGCTCCTTTTGTTTTTATACTTTTGGAAAAGCATAATCAAGATGTCAATTCGGCTACAACTTTTAAAAAATGAACAAGTATGTTTGGTCTTTTTTATGTAATTGTTAGCTGGTCATGTTGTATATTTACCCGGGTAAAAGATTTTGAAACCTATTTGAAAATTTGTATTTTTTGAAGGGAGAAGGAGAATGCTCACACTTATTAAAAATGGGGAGCTATATGGTCCGGAATATATGGGCCAAAAAGATATCCTCTTGGTTGGGAAGCAAATTGGATTCATCGAGGACAAGATTGAGGTACCTGACAATTTCGTTGAATTGGAGGTGATTGATGCGGATGGCCAAATCGTGGCTCCGGGTTTTATAGATGGTCACGTACATATTATCGGCGGAGGCGGGGAAGGCGGCTTTAAAACGAGGACTCCTGAAATTCAATTAACAGATGCCACTTTAGCGGGTATAACGACATTGGTAGGGGTCATCGGAACAGATGGAACGACAAGGACGATGCCCGCACTGCTTGCTAAAGCGAGGGCGCTTGAAGAAGAGGGAATTAGCTGCTTCGTTCAGACTGGTTCCTATCAAGTTCCAGTCAAGACGTTAACAGGTAAGATCGAAGATGATTTGATTCTTGTCGATAAAATTATCGGTGTTGGCGAGATAGCCATTGCCGATCATCGTTCCTCGCAGCCGACTGCAGCTGAGCTGGCTAAACTGGCCTCTCAGGCGCGTAATGGAGGTCTGCTGTCCGGGAAATGCGGTATCGTCAACATTCATGTCGGGGACAGTCTAGATCATTTGCATGTAATTGAGGAAGTTGTCGAGACAACGGAAATACCGATCACTCAGTTCTATCCTACACATATAAACCGAAATCCGCATTTATTCAATGCAGGGGTGGAATATGCAAAAAAAGGGGGGTATATCGATTTTACGACAAGTACGATCGAGAAGTTCCTTGAAGAAGGGGAGGTCAAAGCAAGTACAGCAATAAAAAGGGCACTGGAAGAAGGCGTTGAAATCGGGCAGATTACCATAACTTCAGATGGACAAGCCAGCCTGCCTGACTTCGATGGAAGCGGCAACCTGCGGGGTTTGAACATTGGTACATGCATGTCCTTATATGATTGTGTTGTCGATGCGGTCCTCGAGGATGGAGTGACAATTGCCGATGCCATACGAGTTGCGACGGCAAACCCGGCAAACATTTTAAAACTTTCTGCAAAGGGTCAGCTTGCGGTAGGTAAGGACGCCGATATCATCATAATGAAGAAACAAACTTTAGAAATAAATAGTGTTATCGCGATGGGGCAAATCATGGTCAAGGATGGTGAAGCAGTCGTGAAAGGAACATTTGAAAAATAGATCTTTCTAATTTTGGGTGCTATTTCGGTGCGAGTTCTACCCCATTTATCCTTAATTGCAAAAAGGGGTAACATGGATCTAATTTCGGATTTCTGAAAGAGGGAATGTGTAATGATTTCCACTCCAGGCACTCACTTACCGCGGGCGGTCCGGGATCCTTCTCGGCGCTCGCCTGCGGGATCTCCCTCGACGCGCTTTTTCCCGCAGGAGTCTCGAACACCCGCTCCAATCAACTGGAACTTCTTTTTTAAGAAATATTGTATGGAAACTGGCCCTTCTCCAATTCGTCTAGAGTCTGGCTGCTCCATCAATTTTTTTTGACAAAAGGAGTTTCGGATTTCTCGACCTGAACCAAGATTAAAAAGTAAACTCGATTATCCTTCATGTTTTTACTATAATCCTCATTGGATTTCAGAAATCAACTGGAATATTCCATTAGAAAAAAACGTATGCAACTGGATTTTTCCTTAAAGTTTGTATACAGTCTAAGACCCTTAATTATATAATGGGTCTTTTTTTGTGCTGGATACTTTTTGGATAAGGTCGTGAATAAATCGAGCATATCACAATTTGTAGATAATAAATGAAATTTACCCATTGAATGTTCTCATTTTCAAAATGAAGGTGAAGTATCAGAAAACATATTCTAAATAAAGGCAATATACGAAAAATTCATTCTATTTAACATATTATTAAAAACTTGGATGTATTATCCTTTTATATAAGGAAATGTATTTTATGAAACAGCATTTAATCACAGACATAGAGACCAATAAAACATTTTGGGCTGTTATTTCATGACTGTTCAAAACCTTGGTAAGTTTGCGAATCAAATCTATCTTAAGGGGAGAAATGAAATGGAAAAGACGGGAAACCCAATAATGAAAGCGCATTCAGATGGAACTGATCCGGAAATGTTTCGTGTATTGACTCCTGAAGGGGAAATCATTGAAACGATTGATGGAAAAATCGATAAATCACTTATGTTAAAGATGTATGAGAGCATGCTCCTGCTCAGAACATTTGACCGAAAATCAATTAATCTTCAGCGCCAAGGCAGGATTGGGACATATGCACCATTCGAAGGACAGGAAGCATCACAGGTAGGAAGCGCTTTAGCATTGTCGGCAGGGGATTGGATGTTTCCCACATACCGTGATCATGGAGCTGCAATCATTCATGGTCAGGAATTATACCGTGTCTTCCTATACTGGATGGCACATTTTGACGGCTCAATTTGTCCAGAGGGAAAAAGGATTATGCCTCCAAGTGTTCCCATTGCCACTCAAATGGTTCATGCAGTTGGTACGGCTTGGGCAAGTAAGCTTAAAGGCGAACAGAATGTTAGCATTGCTTATTTTGGTGATGGTGCCACTTCAGAAGGGGACTTTCATGAGGCACTGAATTTTGCTGGCGTTTATAAAACCCCGACAATCTTTTTCTGCCAAAATAATGGCTACGCAATCAGTGTACCTTTTGAAAAGCAATCGGCATCCAAAACGATATCCCAGCGGGCTGCTGCTTATGACATCCATGGGGTGCGGGTGGATGGAAATGATATTTTTGCAGTATGGATGACTGTAAAAGATGCTGTCGAAAGAGCGCTTAAAGGGGAAGGGCCTACATTGATTGAAGCCATTACCTTTCGCTATGGCGCCCATACTACTGCAGACAATCCGAACATATATCGCGATCAGGACGAAATTTCAACGTTCTGGAGGGAAAACCGCGATCCCATAACACGTCTTAGAAAGTATTTGGATAAAGAGGGTCACTGGAATGAAGAGCAGGAGGAATTGGTGATAAAACAATTCAACGAACTGATCGATGCTCACCTTCAAAGAGCAGAAGGGTATCCAAAATCCGACCCGCTCGAAATGTTTAACCATGTATATGCAAAGGAGTCATGGCATCTAAAGGAACAGAAGCAGGAATTGAATCAAATCTTAAGGAAAGGCGGGAAGAAATAATGGGCAAAAATTTAACGATGCTCCAGGCTATTACGGAAGCGCTGGACCAAATGCTGGGTCATGATGATCGCGTGATGATCTTGGGTGAGGATATTGGAGTTAATGGCGGGGTTTTTCGGTCAACGGAAGGGCTTTATGAGAAGTATGGAAAAGATCGAGTTGTCGATACGCCATTAGCTGAATCTGGAATCATCGGCTCTGCCATTGGTTTAGCCCTTAACGGAATGCTGCCCATAGTGGAGATCCAGTTTCTCGCCTTTATTTATCCTGGATTCGAGCAACTCGTTTCCCATGCTGCCCGTATGAGGTATCGTACCCGTGGGCAATTTGGGGTGCCCCTCGTAATCCGTACTCCATATGGTGCCGGAATCAGGGGTCCTGAACTTCATTCCGAAAGTGTCGAAACATTCTTTGCCCATACTCCGGGTTTAAAGGTGGTTGCACCCAGTAATCCATATGACGCAAAAGGGCTGCTCATTTCAGCGCTCGAAGATCCAGATCCGGTGATTTTTTTGGAACCGACTAAATTGTATCGGGCCTTTAAGGAAGAAGTTCCCGACGAAATGTACCGAATACCCATCGGTCAAGCAAAAGTGGTCCAGGAGGGAAGCGACCTGACCATTTTTGCATGGGGGGCCATGTTAAGGGAGGCATTGAATGCCGCGAAAAAGATTGAAGCGGAAAAAGGCTGGAAATGTGAAGTGGTCGATCTTAGAACTTTATACCCCCTGGATAGGGATACGATCGTGCAATCCATTAAAAAGACAGGTCGTGCATTAATCGTCCATGAAGCCCATAAGACTGCCGGATTAGGTGCGGAGATCATCTCCATCATTAATGATGAAGCTCTTATTTACCTAAAAGCGCCGATTAAGCGTGTAACTGGATTTGATGTTCCGGTTCCGCCGTTTACAATAGAAGATCATTATTTACCGACTGTTGACCGTGTAAAACAAGGAATAGTCGAAACGATATCATTTTAATTGTGATTAAGGGAGAAGGAGGATGACGCATGATGGAATTTAAACTTCCTGATGTAGGGGAAGGGATGCATGAAGGGGAAATTATCCAATGGCTCATCAAAGAGGGGGATGCGGTAAAACAGGATCAACCCATTGTTGAGGTGCAAACGGATAAAGTCAATGCTGAATTGACTGCTCCCGCAGCGGGAGTGGTCAAGAAGATATTTTTTTCCGAAGGGGATATCGTGGAAGTGGGAACCACAATATTCACAATTCAGGAAGAGAACGATATGTCAGTTCCGGATACAGTCATTATTGAAGAAGAAAACCATGCCGTGCAATCTAGCGATGTAAAAGTGAATGCTGAGCATATTACGACTAAACAGCATCATGAGACATTGCGTGCGCTGGCAACACCATTCGTGCGTCAATTGGCGAGGGAAATGAAGATTGATATCGAGAAGGTTAAAGGCTCCGGTCCAGCTGGGCGAATTACCGAAAGTGACTTGAAGCAGTTTAAAGAAAATAATTCGTTTACACGGGAAAAAGCCAAACAGCTTGAGGACAGGATTGTTCAAGATATGGCCCCGATGAAGGATGCCATCCAGGCAAAAGGTTTGGAAAATGAGCGGGAAGAGCGGATTCCGCTTAAAGGCATTCGTAAAAAAATCGCTGAACATATGGTAAAGTCGGTTTCAACCATTCCTCATGTAACCCATGTAGATGAATTGGAAATGGACCGATTGAAGGAATTTAAAAATCAATTAAAGGAGTACTCCGATGATAAGGATATTAAATTGACTTTTTTGCCATTTTTCGTTAAAGCGATTGTCATCGCCTTAAAGGAGTTCAAAACACTAAACGCTTCAATTGATGAAAGAACCAATGAAATCATCCTGAAAAATTATTATCACATTGGGATTGCGACGAATACAAACGAGGGTCTCATTGTACCAGTCATAAAAAATGCCGATCAAAAAACCATTTTCCAACTGGCTGATGAAATCAAGCGATTGGCAGCCCAAGCCCGTGAAGGGAAGCTGAACATAGATCAAATCACAGGCAGTACATTTACCATCAGCAATGTAGGACCGATCGGAGGGATGCACGCGACCCCGATCATTAACTATCCGGAAGCGGCCATATTAGCTTTGCATAAAATGGAACATCGCATGGTCGTTCGCGATTTGGAAGGTGTTATCCGTTTAATGATGAATATGTCACTTTCTTTCGACCATCGTTTGATTGATGGGGTAACAGCGGTGCATTTTACCAATAGAATTAAGGAATTGCTGGAAAATCCAATTCGTTTAGTTGTGGAGATGAGATAAATGGTAGTTGGGGAAGTTGCTGTAGAGACGGATGTTGTCATCATGGGAGGAGGTCCGGGAGGATATGCTGCGGCTATCCGTCTCGGCCAGTTAGGAAAATCAGTCGTGCTTGTTGAAAAGGATAAGCTGGGCGGGGTATGCCTTAATCGGGGCTGTATACCATCAAAGGCATTAATTCACGCAGCAAATCAATACCAAAGTCTTAATGATTTAGGGAAAATGGGAATCCGGCTGCCTCAGGAAAGCACGACTATGGACTTGGGAGTTTGGCAGGATTGGAAAGCGGGCATCACATCTCAATTGAGGCAAGGTATTGCCCATTTGTGTAAGGAAAATGGAGTGACGGTGGTTAAAGGTCAAGCAACCTTTTTATCTGATGACCGCATTGGAGTCGAAACCGATGGCGATTTCGAAACCTATAAGTTTGAGCAGGCAATTATTGCGACGGGGTCCAGGCCTTTCATTCCATCCTTCATTAAAGTCGATGGAGAATATATATTGGATTCGACATCATCTTTGCAGCTGCAGGAAGTTCCTTCAAGCTTGTCAATCATTGGCGGAGGATATATCGGAATCGAATTGGGTATGGCATTTGCAAAGCTAGGTACTAAAGTGACCATCATTGAAATGGCCAATCGCATACTCCCCCAAGTTGCTGAAAACTTGGTAAAGGAAGTCACAAGGAATGCCAAGAAGCTTGGGATGAAAATCAAAACCTCCTCGAGGGTAGAAAAGGCGACAGTAGTGAATGGCCAAGTACATCTTCATGTGTCCTCGGAAGAACAGGGGACTGAAGTGGTCGTGAGCGAAAAGACCCTGGTTACAATTGGCAGGATACCTAACACTGAAGAAATTGGCCTGAATCGGGCTGGAGTTACGGTTGGCGAGAAAGGCCATATAGCAGTGGATATGGAATGCCGTACAAATGTGCCGCACATCTTTGCCATCGGTGATACTACACCTGGTCCGGCTCTTGCCCATCGAGCATCCAAACAGGGAATCGTGGCAGCTGAAGTGATAGGGGGGCTGCCAAGTGCCGTAGACTCACCATATGTTCCATATGTAATCTTCTCGGAACCACAAATAGCTGGTGTTGGTTTAAGCCGTGAAGAAGCTGAACAACAGGGATACAGCGTCAAGGTCGGCAAATTTCCGTTCAGTGCCAACGGAAGGGCGCTTGCAACGAATGAAACGGAGGGATTTGCTGAAGTGATCGTGGATGCTAATAGCCACATATTGCTCGGGATGCATATGGTAGGTGCTGATGCTTCCAACCTTATAGGTGAAGGGGTCCTTGCCCTTGAACTGGCGGCTCGGGTCGAGGATATTGCCCTCAGCATGCATCCTCATCCAACTTTGACCGAGGGGTGGATGGAAGCGGCTGAGGCAGTTTTGGGACATGCGATTCACATCGTAAATAAATAACATAACTGGAATATGTATCATGGGGATTACCGATGTAGTCCCCGATTAGAATGTTTCATTTTAATAGAGTCAGAAACCCGGTCATTGGTCCCCGTAAGGCAAGGCTATCAGCAAGTCACTCCATTTCGAAAATCTGACCGGCGTTTGACCATACGGGAGCCATATTAGCCTGCAATGATTCCTCTTGTAAAACCATCAGCTTATTGATATCATTTTTACTTTGGGGAAGTATGAGAAGAGTTTTCAAGAAGGCTTTGCTTTCTTCCACTCCTAAACCATAACGGTTGATGAGATAACTTATCTATTCGCCATTCAACGATTGAAATGGGTTTAATTTTTTATATGAGAAAATTATGGAATGAAGGAGGCAAATGTAATGGAGTCAAATGGTGGGTCACTGCAAAAGAAATTATTGCCACGGCATATTAGCATGATGGCAATGGGAGGGGCTATAGGTACTGGGATTTTTAAAGGAAGTGCCGAAACCATATCGTTAGCAGGGCCAGGAGTTATATTCACTTATATTTTTGCAGGATTATTACTGCTTGTAGTCATGGGTGCTATAGCAGAAATGGCGATTGTCTATCCAAATACGAATATGAAGGGTTTCGTACAGAAAGCATTCGGTAAGCGCTTTTCCTTCATCGTAGGCTGGATGTATTGTTTCATGTGGCTGTCCGTATGTGTCATTGAGGTAGTGGTGGCAGGAAGCTTCTTGCAATATTGGCTCCCGGCTATCCCTCTATGGGTATTAAGTTTAGGGTGTGCGGCTTTCATAATTGGGATTAACATGATGAATGTCAAAAATTATGGTGAATTCGAATTTTGGTTTGCTGGCATTAAAATTACAATGATCATCTTATTCATCATATTGGGAGCCTGTATTTTATTTGGAGTGATCCCAAGCGGCGGATCTAATTATCTGCAAAACTTCACAGGGCATGGAGGATTTTTCCCAAATGGATGGATGTCCATCTTTTCGGCATTACTGATCGTCATGTTCTCCTATGGCGGTTCCGAGTTAATAGGGGTGACAGTAACCGAAGCAAAGGATGCAGAACGCATTTTACCTAAGGTCATTAAAAACTATATTTGGAGAGTCGTTTTATTCTTCACCTTACCGATCCTTGTAATCTGCGGTTTGATTCCTTGGAACGAAATTAGCGACCAGGCAAGTCCGTTTGTACAAGTTTTGTCAATGTCAGGTTTTCAGGGTTCTGCGCATATCATGAATTTCATTTTGATAACGGCAGTCTTATCAGCCGCTAACTCTGGAATATATGGGTGTACCCGAATGCTGCATTCTTTAGCTGCAGAAGGGGAAGCTCCCAAGTCATTCTCTTATGTATCAAAAAATGGCGTTCCTTTGTATAGTTTGATATTAAGTGCAGTTGTATTGGTCGTCGGCTCCATGATTACTTTCGTTGCACAGGACCAGGCATTTACTCTATTAATGGCTTTTCCGGGCTTTGTAGTATCACTTGTATGGATCAGCATCTGTTTAGCGCAGCTAAAACTTCGCAATTCTTATCCCAAGGCTCCGAGTTTTAAATTGTGGGGCTTTCCATATGTAACCTTGTTTACTGTAATCACCTTAAGCATCATTTGTGTCACGTTCGTGTTCAGTGAACAGAATCGGATCAGTATCATTGCTTGCCTGATTGTGTTGGCTGCATTAATCTCGATTTCGATTTTTAAATTTAAAAGTGTGGATGCACAGGAAACACCTATAATAGAAAAGGATATTGCTAAATAAATTCACGTAAAAGATACGGCATGGGCAAAGGCGTCCATGTCGTATCTTTCATTAATGATCATTGATATACAGCAACTTCATGGATCGGTCATGCACCAGACGTTTTATTGATAATATGTTGTAAGGATGCTATGAATCTCTCGTTTTCAGGCGCAGTGCCAATGGTCACGCGGATAGTATTTTCATAGCCTAGCAAATGACCTGAGCGGATGATGACACCCTGAATTAATAACTTCTCAAAAATGTCCCTGCCAGGCTGATTCAATTTGACCATCAAGAAGTTGGCATGTGAAGGGTAGAATGTTAATCCCATCTTGCTTAGTTCGTTTTCTAAATATCTTCTTCCTTCCTCATTCTTACGAACACATTTCTCAACAAATGGATGGTCGTCGAGGGAAGCGAATGCTGCAGCCTGTGCTAAACGATTGGTATTGAAGGGCTCCTTCACTTTAACTAGCTCTTGTATGATGGAAGCATCCATTAAACCGTATCCAATCCTTAATGCAGCCAGGCCATAAATCTTCGAAAAAGTGCGTAAGATAACCAGGTTTGAATGCATATTGAGAAGTGGTAAGGTTTCTAAAAATTCTCCATCTTCGACATATTCATAGTATGCTTCATCAACGATCAGCAAAATATGTTTCGGCACCTTCTCTATAAAAGTGCGCAACTTTTCTTTTTGAACGATCGTTCCTGTTGGATTATTGGGATTACAGACAAATATCATTCTTGTTTTTTCTGTTATGGCCTCATACATACCCTGCAGGTCATGTACCCCATTAATAAGAGGTATCTTTACAGGTGTGCCGCCGTCAATCAATACATTCGTTTCATACCGTGGAAATGTCACATCAGCCATGATGACTTCATCATTTTGTTGGATATAGGTTCTTGTTAACAAACGAATCACTTCATCAGAACCATTTCCCAAAATGATATGATCTTTATTGATATTCAATTTCCTTGCCAGCTTTTCAGCTAATGCAGGTGCCATACCTTCAGGATAAAAGGAGGTTTGCTCCATTTCGGTAAGCATGGCTTCTTTTGCTAGAGGTGAGTAACCGAATGGGTTCTCATTGGATGCCAATTTAACGATCGTTTCAAGACCAAGTTCGCGTTGCACTTCTTCAATTGGCTTGCCGGAAACATATGGGCTGATGCTTTCGATGTTTTGTCGAACCGGGATTTTCGTAAAGGTCAATGCAGGTTCCTCCCTTTGGTGAATTCTGAATTTTCTTTTTCTATTTGATTATTTTAATGATAGAATATTAACTGGTAAAATTACATACAAAAAAGAATGTATTTATTGCTATCCATACAACATTTTAAAGAAATATATGCTTATATTCCTTCATTATGAAAGGCGGTTGCTTCATGGATGAAATAGATGTCAGGTTACTGGAACTTTTACAAAGAGATGGACGCATTACGATTAGTGAACTATCGAAGAAATTGGCTCTCAGTCGACCTAGCATCTCTGAACGTATGTATCGCCTGCAAGAAAAGGGGATCATTGAGGGGTTCAGCGCAAGGGTTTCACCTCTGGCAATAGGAAGGGGTGTACTTGTGTTCATTCAGGTGAGTGAACTTAAGGTTCCTGTTTCCGATTTTGAGACATTGGTGAAAAATGATTTAGACATTATCGAGTGCCATCGTGTAACGGGAACAGTTGGATATTTTTTGAAAGCGGCTTTAGCTGATATGGACAGCATGAGATTACTGATAGATCGATTGATACCATATGGACATCTGAATACATCCGTGGTTTTGACATCCCCGGTACCTTCCCGCTCCATTCTTCCAAGGATCAATGAAATGGAGGATCATGGGGCGAAATCCTAGGTGGTAATTCAATTTATAAGGATTCGGTGACCGTTCAAACTAGAAAATAGGTTTATTACAAAAGGAACGAGGCAATGCGCCTGTTCCTTTTTGCCGTTATTTTAAATCCATCAAAGCCCCGAAATATTGCTGGGCGGTTGTAAAACAAATGAATGCCAATAGTTCAGAAATCTCTTCATCACTGAATGCCTCCTTCAACACCTGGAAAAACTTTTCCTCCGTTTTTTCACGCTGCAAGAGAAATACCTCCGCAAAGGCGATTGCATAGCTTTCTTTCATATCTTCAGGCTTTAGTGGAGTCCCTTTTGCCTGACAGTATGAGCAGCCATTACCGTATGCCAGCACCCTTCTGACGTTTTCCTTTAAATTCTCCGAAAGTTTTCCATTTGCAGATATACAATCTGAAAGCTCCGACCATTTATGCGAAATCTCTTCAGAATGAAATAATCTTTGAAATGGACTGGATCCCTGTGATGATTTTTTTATTCTTGTCATGAACATCTCTCCTTTGAGATAATCCTAATATAAAAAACCAAGAAATTTAATTCCGTTTGTAAAGAAATGTGGTTAAATAATGAAAGAATGTAAAGATAATAAGGGGGATAATTTAAAAATGAAAATAGATGAGAAAGACCAGAGCATCCTTGCCGAATTAACGTTGAATAGCCGCATCTCCATGAGGGAATTGGCAAAGAAAGTAAACCTCTCTGCCCCCACCGTTGCCGAACGGGTACGGCAAATGGAGTCGTTCGGGATCATTAAAGGGTATGTTGCCGAGATTGATCATAAAAAGATCGGTTTTCCAATTGAGTGTATCGTGGAAGCAACGGTAAAAAATGGGGAATATGAGAAATTCAAAAAGTATATCTCCGAGGTGCCGAATGTTGACTTTTGTTATCGAATTGCCGGGCAGGCTTGCTTTATGCTGAAAATCCACACTCAGAGTCTTGAAGAAGTGGAGGAATTCATCAATCGGACCATTCCTTTTGCGGCAACCGTTACCCATGTGATCCTTTCACAGGTGGAGCGGGAATAGGAATGAGTATTTTTCTTATGGAAGAAAAAGAGATCTGTAGGCCGATCATTTGAATTAATGGATAAAATCACGTGTCCATAAAGGTATACATAAGTTTGCAGTGCCTGGATATTTCCAGGTGTTTTTTTGCAATCAATGCTTTCGGTGATTCAAGAAAGAATAAGCTAATGGAATAAAGGGTACATGTAATAGTGGATTATAATCTGAAAAGGTGGGGTGAGGTATGTTGGAGGAAACTGACGACTTGAACCCTGAATTAGCCAGGGAAGCAGTTAATGTGATTGAAGATGTAGCTGGAAAATATCCTGGTTATCGGCGTGCACATGCAAGGGGATATGTTTATGAGGGGGTTTTTACCCCAAACGGAAAAGCGTCCCCATTAACGGTGGCTTCGCATCTTCAGGATGAAGCCGTGCCGGCGATCATTCGGTTTTCAAATAGCTCGCCGATTCCAAGCCATCCTGATGCCATTTCCCCTGTAAAGGGCATGGCAGTCAAGTTTCAATTGCCGAATGGAGAGGTGTCAGATCTTATTACTGTGACCATTCCGTTATTCTTTGCTAAAACACCGGAAGCGTTTGTTGATATAGCTGTTTTTTTCAAATCTGCCAAAGAAGGTTTCCCAAATCTGAAAGAGCTTGCAAAAATTCTGTGGAAGTATCCAGAAAGCAAGGCAAGCCTGCAAATGCTTAAAGAAATGCGTTCTCCAGCCAGTTTCTCAACGTGTCAATATTATTCCATTCATGCATTCTATTTCATTAACGCGGAAGGAAGGAGGCAGGCCATCAAGTACGAGTGGGTACCGGATGTCGGCCTTAGTATGCTAGAAAGAAAGGATTTGGCCAAGCATTCGCCAGAGTATCTGAATGAAGAAATGGAAGAGAGGCTGAAAGAAGGTCCGGTGGGCTTTAAATTGAACATACAAATAGGAGGGGAAAATGACCCGACTGACGATCCAACCACAGCTTGGCCGGAAGATAAACAGGTAATCACGATTGGGTATTTAACGATCTCCAAAAAATCGGAAGTGTGTAAAGATTCTTTATTGTTTGATCCAACCAATATTTCTGAAGGAATCGAGTGCTCGGAAGACCGGATCTTGAATTTTCGCCATAGTGCGTATGCCGTTTCATATGAACGACGGATAAATAACCAATGAATGAAATCACGAAAAGGGAACCCTGCATTAAAGGGGTTCCCTTCAGACTGCTGGAAAACCTGCTTTCGGAAATCCACTCCCTTTCCAACTGTAGACAAGCCTCATCAATGCAAGCGTCTGTGGGTTTCGGCTAGCCCAGTTATTCGGCAGGAGTGTCGCAAATTTCTTCAATCCAGTGAGAATTGCAGTAAAAAACTTAAAGGATAATGACTTGTTTTAAATTCATGGTTCGGGATGAAACTAATCTGAACCCCTTTTATAGTAGGTTACATTTTTCCGGATCTGAATATGGTGTAGAGCATAAGTAAGAACATCAGGGTTGCAACGACAAATCCAATCTCGATAACCGGTATTTTCCATAGGATCAAGGTTTCCCCGCCTATTGCAGAGCCGATAATGAGACCGACCATGATTATGCTGAATGCAAGCAGTATAATACTGAACGACAGCCGGTTCGAGATTTGATCAAGCTTATGTAAAAATACTTGAAGTTCGGGAATGTTGATATCGAGCCGCAATTTACCTTTTTTAATGATACTTGTCACTTCCTTGATATCCTTGGGCAGTTCGGCAATGGCTTCAGCAGACTCGATGAATTGATTCCAGGCGTTTTTCGCAATGTTTTTTGGATTGTAGCGTTCCTTAAAAAGCCTCTCCCCAAAAGGTTCAGCTGCCTTCATGATGCTGAAATTCGGATCTAACCCTTCGACAATGGCCTCCATGGTAAGCAGAGCCTTGCCGAGCATCGTGAATTCGGGAGGGATTTGGACTTGATGCCGATTGGCAACAGTGAACAGGTCATTGACTGCTCCGCCTAAACTGATTTGGCTCAATGGGATATCATAATATTTATTTCGCAGCTCATCAATATCCCCCCTTAATGGGGCCATATCGATTTCGTCCGTCAGGAGGCCCATATCTGAAAGCGTCTTGATCAATCCATTGGTGCTTCCTCGTTTCAGGTTTATGACTAGCGAGGCGAACTGATACTTCGTTTCCTCCTCCAGACGTCCTACCATTCCGAAATCCATGAGTGCGACGACATTTCCCGGCAAAATGATGATATTGCCCGGATGGGGATCGCCGTGGTAAAAGCCATCAATCAATATTTGCTGAAGCATGGAGTTCGCTAATCTTTCTGCGATTTGCCGGCGATCATAACCTTCATCATCAAGCTGTTTATAATGGTTGATCTTAATGCCTTGAATGAAATCCATCGTCAGGACCCTTTTTGTGGAAAATTCCCAATGGATCCTTGGTACCTTAAACCCTTGATCATCGATGAACTGCTTGGCAATTCTTTCCCCGTTTCGACCCTCGGAGTTATAATCGAGTTCTGCGCGTAGTGATTTAGCGAATTCATCAATCATTTTTCTGATTTGGTAGCGTCTTGCCCATGATATGCGAGCTTCCATAAGTCTTGCCAAATCATCGAGGATTTCCAAATCCGTTTCCACTGTCGGCATAATATCGGGCCGCTGCACTTTGATTGCTACGACTTCCTGTGAAGGAAGGCGCGCCGTATGGACCTGTCCAATTGAAGCGGTTGCCAGAGGGGTTTCATTAAATTCAAGAAAAATGTTTTCCAAAGAATCACCCAATTCGGCTTCGACAATTTTGCGAACCTTATCAAATGGAAAAGGGGTCACCTGGTCCTGTAGCTTTTCAAGTTCGCGGACGATCTCATCGGGAACGAAATCACGCCTCGTGCTTGCAATCTGACCAAGTTTAATGAATGTTGGTCCCAAGCTTTGTAATATCTTATGCAGCCGCTCTCCGATCGAGCGGAGGTTCAGATTTTCATCGGGTTGGAGTTTCGAGTTCGCTTTGCTCTCGGATAATCCCAGGCGATAGATGAAGTAACCGAAACCATTTTTCAAGAAGGCATTAATGATTTCCTGGTAACGATGTGCGTGTTTCAGTCGCTTGCGAAACATTCAAGTACCTCCTGTCACGATTGTAAGTTTTGGTTCTGCTTCTCCAAAATTACGATACGGCGCTCCAATTCCTGAACTTCTTCTTTAGTTGCCAAGTTTAGGCCATTGAGCGTTTGGTTGACTTTGGCCTTGACGGAATCATCCAGCTGCTTTTGGGCTTGTTCCCCTTTTTCGACCCATTGCTTCAAAAGGACCTTGGAGTCTTCTTTGCTGATATCGCCTTTTTTGACAAGAGGGTCCACTGCTTTTTCAATTTGCTCTTTTGTAGCAGCGGCAGCACCTAATCCTAAAGAAAACACATTTTTTAATAAGTCCATTTTTACATTCCTCCAATATAAGTTTTTTACACCGTAAGAAAGATAATAGCGGATGCCGTTCAATCTGGTTCATTCTTGCTGTTATTATCTATCATACATCACTTTAGGGCAGCTAGAAAAATATAAGGGTCCTCCAGGTTATTGATGATAGGAAATTGTTTGAAGTGTAGCGAATTGGATATTATGATAGGGACAAATCTGTGAAAGTGAGGATGGAATAATGGGTTTCAAAAATAAAACGGTGATTGTAACAGGCGCTTCGAATGGGATAGGGAGAGGAGTGGCAAAGGGATATGCAGAAAGCGGCGCTTCAGTCGTTCTCGCAGATTTGGACGAGCGGGAAGGTCTTTCGTATGTGGAAGAGCTCAAAAGTAACGGTCATGAAGCCATGTTCGTCAAAACGGATGTACGCAAGGAAGCTGACATCCATCATTTGATGGATGTTACTCTAAAAACATATAAGACCATTGATATATTAATCAATAATGCAGGAAAGGCATTATTCAAATCGCTTTATGACCTGACGATTGAGGAATGGGACGATATGATGAATACGAATTTGCGCAGTGTTTTCCTTTGTTCCCGGGCTGCTGCAGAATCGATGCGGAAAAATGAAAAGGGAGGTGCAATCATCAATTTGGCATCAACCAGAGCGGTGATGTCTGAACCTGATTCGGAATCCTATGCAGCGACAAAAGGAGGGATCAAAGCACTGACACATGCACTTGCCGCTTCTTTAGGCAAAGAGAAAATTACGGTCAATTCGATTTCTCCGGGCTGGATTGAAACGCGAGATTATGAATCGCTGAGGGATAAAGATCACCAGCAGCATTTTTCCAATCGGGTTGGAAAGCCTGAGGATATTGCAAGGGCCTGTCTTTATTTGACGGCATCGGAAAATGATTTCGTTACGGGTGCGGACCTTATCGTCGATGGAGGCATGACAAGAAAAATGATGTACGAGGAGTAATCTCATTTTTTCCGATAAAGATATTGCAGTTCAGTCCCGAGTTCACGGTTGAGCAGCTGTTCCATTTCTTCAAGCTCCTTTATGCCGATAGGGCCATCGGCAGCTGTCCAGTGAATGGTATAAACAAAATAGTAATCTCTTATTTTTCGGAAAATAACAGGCGAATTCGGGAATTGATCAAAAATTGCCTTGATATTATAGCGTCTCATGTAGGACCACTTAACGAGCTGCATGTTGCTACCCATCCTTTTCAAAAGAGATCAATGACTGCCAGGATGGCAGCCATTGGTCCGGTTCTTATTTATCGTTGAATAAATTGAATAAGCCTCTAGCTACGCTGCCTTCTTCGGAGGATCCTCCATTTTGCGGAGCTGCAGCAAATACACGGCTTGCAAGCCGGCTGAATGGCAAAGATTGCACCCAGACGGTTCCTGGTCCTTTTAATGTTGCAAAGAATAAACCTTCGCCACCGAATAAAGCTGTTTTCACGCCTTTTACAGTTTCAATATTATAATCTACCCCGCTAGTCATCGCTACTAAACATCCTGTATCGACCCGTAAGATTTCTCCTGCAGCCAATTCTTTTTTATGGATTGTGCCGCCGGCATGAACGAAGGTCATTCCATCTCCTTCAAGTTTTTGCATGATGAAGCCTTCACCGCCAAAGAAGCCTGCCCCTATCTTTCTTTGAAACTCAATTCCGACTGAAACGCCTTTCGCTGCCGCCAGGAATGCGTCTTTTTGACAAATGATTTTCCCGCCGAGCTCGCTTAAATCCATCGGAATGATTTTACCTGGATAAGGCGAGGCGAATGAAACATGTTTTTTATCTCGTCCTTCATTCGTAAAAGCCGTCATGAAAAGACTCTCACCAGTAAGGAGCCGTTTCCCGGCACCGAATAGCTTACCCATCATTCCGCTGTCACCATTCGATGACCCATCGCCAAAGATGGTTTCCATCTTGATTTGATCTTCCATCATCATCAAACTTCCAGCTTCGGCAATCACCGTTTCCTGAGGATCCAATTCCACTTCAACAAACTGCATGTCATCTCCATATAATTTAAAATCTATTTCATGGTTATTCATATTCCATTCCTCCTATCAATCTTATTTTCATTGTAAAAGATAAACTCTTAACCTGCCAATATTTTTCAATTTTTCGCCGTAATTTATATATTTTTTGTTTTCACGGGTATATCTAGTAAAATGTAGGAAGAAAAACAGCATGACACTTAAGCGGGAATGAACTTTTTTCTTAAGTGCAGGAGGAGACAGCCATGGAGACTTACATACTATCATTGGACCAGGGAACGACAAGTTCCCGGGCCATTTTATTTAATAAAAGCGGGGAGGTTTTGCATATTGCCCAAAAGGAATTCACCCAATATTTCCCGAATCCTGGATGGGTGGAGCATAATGCCAATGAAATTTGGGGTTCCATCCTATCGGTAATCGCTTCCTGTCTATCGGAAATGAATGTAAAGCCTGAACAGATCGCTGGAATTGGCATAACGAATCAACGGGAGACGACCGTGGTATGGGATAAGGAAACAGGTCAGCCGATCCATCACGCCATCGTCTGGCAATCCCGGCAGACAAGCGAAATCTGCACGCAATTGAAGGATGGAGGTCTCGAAGACTTATTTTTGCAAAAAACCGGTTTGTTGATTGATGCTTATTTTTCCGGTACAAAGGTGAAATGGATTCTCGACCATGTAGATGGGGCACGGGAAAAGGCTGAAAACGGAGACTTATTGTTTGGTACGATCGATACGTGGCTGATATGGAAACTTTCGGGTGGTAAAGCACATGTAACCGATTATTCGAATGCTTCAAGGACGCTGATGTATAACATTCATGACCTGAAGTGGGACGAAGAGCTGCTGGAAATCCTGCAAGTGCCGCGATCGATGCTCCCGGATGTTCGCTCTTCATCGGAGATATACGGGAAAACAGCGCCGCACCATTTCTTTGGGCACGAAATCCCGATTGCCGGGGCAGCGGGAGATCAACAGGCCGCTTTGTTCGGACAAGAATGCTTTGAAAAAGGAATGGCTAAGAATACGTATGGCACCGGATGCTTCATGCTGATGAATACAGGAGAAAAGGCAGTGAAATCAGAGCATGGCCTGTTGACCACGATTGCATGGGGGCTGAATGGTAAAGTCCAATATGCCTTGGAAGGCAGTATTTTTGTCGCAGGTTCGGCCATACAATGGTTAAGGGATGGGCTGAAACTCTTGCATGATCCGAAAGACAGTGAAAAGTATGCTTTGCGGGTCACTTCAGCCGATGGTGTCTATGTAGTTCCCGCATTTGTTGGATTAGGTACCCCTTATTGGGATAGTGATGTCAGGGGAGCTGTATTCGGACTGACAAGGGGGACATCGAAGGAGCATTTCGTCCGGGCAACATTGGAAGCGCTGGCCTACCAGACAAAAGATGTACTTAAGGCCATGGAAGTCGATTCAGGGATTAACCTAAAGGCATTGAGGGTCGATGGCGGCGTTGTCAAAAACAATTTCTTGATGGAATTTCAAAGCGGCCTCCTGAAAGTACCAGTCGAAAGACCGGTCATTAGTGAAACGACAGCTTTAGGGGCAGCGTATTTAGCTGGGCTTGTTGTCGGATATTGGAAAGATCAGGAAGAGGTTTCAAAGCTATGGGCAGTCGATAAGAAATTCGAACCCGAGATGGAAGAACAGGAACGGAAGGATTTATATGATGGCTGGAAAAAGGCAGTTCAGGCGGCAAGGGTTTTTAAATAGAGTAAGTAAGGGTATTAATAGAGAGAGATGAATACAGAACGTACAAACTTAAAAAAGGGGTGGTAATATGTTAGTTAAGGATTTCATGATAAGGGAAGTCTACGTAGCCCGTCCTGATTTTACATTAAAGGAAATTCTGCGGATCTTAATCGAAAATAAAGTGGGCGGGGTCCCCGTTGTGGATGAACATGATAAGCTATTGGGAATGGTGACGGACGGGGATATCCTCCGTTACTTGACACCTGCAGAGGAAGCCATCATGGGGTATTTCACCTATATTACGGTTCTTCCCGGTGAAGAGTTGGATGAAAAGGTTACATCCAAAATGAATGATAAAGTCTCACAAATCATTAAAAATAAAAGGATTACAAAGCTATCTCCCGAAGATCCGTTAGATGAATTGATAAAGGTCCTTTCCAAGCATCATTTCAAGAAAATCCCCGTCGTGGACAAAAATGATAAAGTCGTCGGCATCATCAGCAGGGGAGATGCACTTAGGGCCCTTTATAAGGAATTCGTTCAAAAGCTGGAATAAACGGGCATCATAAAAAGGCCTGCTCGATTACGAGCAGGCCTTTTTTGTAATCATCATTGAGTGCTTTCTACTGCTTTATCTGCATCAGATTCACCTTTTGCTCTTTTTTCCTTCAATTTAAAGTAGGCGTCCATTACGTCCCGCCCGATCCGTTTGTTAATATCATCAGAGGGCTTGCCTTGATACACCCATGGCACGACGACAGAGAATGCCACTTCCGGATTATTGTGAGGTGCATAACCTACAAGCGTCAAATTGATAGTCGGGACTGGCGCGCTATATTGATTTCTTCGCGGTCCGTCGTAAAAGGCCTCGGCAGTACCCGTTTTTGCTGCCGCACGGTAGGACTTCCCGCCGAAATATTTATATGCCGTCCCGCCTGGTTCCTGGGCAACCTGTCTGAATCCTTCCTGGACACGTTGCATCCAAACGTCTTTCCCGCCTAAATCGTTTAATACTTTAGGACTCATTGTTTTAAAAACGCTGCCCAATTCCTGGTGCTCATTGGAAGGATTCCTGATTTCCCTGACCATATGGGGCTCAAGCCTTTTTCCGCCATTTGCAATCGTCGAAACATACTGTGCCAATTGCATAGGAGTATATGTATCATACTGTCCAATCGATAAATCCAGCAGCAATCCGTCTGTTGACATATCGACTCCTTTAAACCCTACGGATTCATTTGGCAGGTCGATGCCTGTGCGGACACCCAATCCAAATTGGGCATAATGATTCCGCATGATTGAATAAGCTTCCCGGTTGATTCCTAACGGCCGGTTAGGGATATAATGACCGCCGGCAATTTTGATTGCCGTCATGAACATATAGACATTCGACGATTTCTTTAACGCAGAGACATCGGTAACATAACCCAAATCACTATAAGATCCTTTGGGCTTAGCCCCTGCTAAAAGGAGTTTTCTGTCAAAAAAAGCTGACCCTGGTGCGATGGCTCCTGTCTGAAAGCCTGTGTAGACAGTGGCTCCTTTAACAGATGACCCCATCGTATAGGATGTCGTAATGTTTCCAAGGGCGAAATCGTTCATTTCGGTCAATCCGGTTTTACTGTTGCGGCCGTATTGCCTGCCGGCCATTGTAAGCACCTCGCCTGTATTCGGGTCCATTAAAACGACGAAGGCACGATCCAATAAGTAGGTATTTCCCTTAGCCTTGGTTTTGCGCAATTCGTTCTCGATGATTTTTTCAACCTGCTGCTGCAGCTCCATATCAATTGTAAGGACCAAGTCTTTTCCGCTTTGCCCTTCAGTGAGGGTATTCGTATTGATGACTTCCCCTTTGCTCAGCACATTTTCAATCCGCGTCTTTTGACCGCGCAGGACATCTTCATATTGTTTTTCAATATAACTTTTTCCGACCCGGTCATTCCTGGTATAGTCGCGTGCCAGATAATAGTCAATATTTTCATTGGGAATGCCTTCTTCGGAAGAAGAGACCTTGCCAAGAACCGAACGGAGGGTCTCATCATATTTATAGGTCCTTTCCCAATCCGTCGTTACATCCACGCCTGGCATTTCATCCAAATGTTCACTGACCCTGGCGAATTCCTTAGTGGAGACATCTTTATTCTTCACGATTGACGGTGCGAGGGCATAGCCGCTATTGAATTCCCTGAAGATGGCGATCACTTCCAATTCATCCTTGGTGAATTCCTTGATATCCTCATCGGTTACCCGTTCCATTTGAAGTTTGTATAAATCTTTTTGCTCCAGTTTCTTTTCGATGACTTTCTTCTTCTCGGCCTTGGTGATCAAGGCTTCGGCCTCTTTTGGATGCTTTAAAATCCAAAAATCCTTTTTATCCGGCAGGGTTACCTTTTTGGTATCTTTTTCTATCAAGGTGGCAAGGACCTCTGCCGTCTTCACCATATCGGCCGTTTTCGTATTCGGGTATTTCGTATAGGTGATGGCATTACGTGGCTCATTATCAACGACCGGATTCAAGTTGCGGTCATACATCTTGCCACGGGGAACGGGGGTATTGGCCACATCGTTTTCCGTTCGGTCGACTTCGCGGAGGTAATCATCCCCATACACGATTTGGACGATGCCAAGCCGGATTATTAAGCTTGAAAATAAAATGAATATTAAAAAGAACATAAAGTTCAGTCGGAAAGGAATTGGGGTTTTTTTCTTCTTTTCTTTGGCCATCATTAACATTCCTTTCTAGTAAAAGTAAAAAATAAGAAAATTCCTATCTCCAATGATATATAAAATTAACTTATTTTTCTATGCTTTATCCGTAAATTTATCTATATTTCCAAAAGAATGTTCTGGAGTTATATAATCCCTAGTAATCTTATAATTGGGAAAATTGATATAAATATAAATGTCAATGGGGTTTTAATAGATAAAGAGAGGGAGAAGCGGCAAAGCGACAATAATGGGGAGAGATGCATATATGAGTCGCTCTTGTGGCAAAAGCGCTAGGAAGGACATTTTGTAAATGAATGAAAAAAAGGTCTTTAAACCTTAGAATCCATTCACAATGACTTAAGTACCATGATAAGCATTAATTTACTTCATATTTCCTAACGGGAGTTTGAGTCGTGACACTGATAACCTCTTTGAAATATCCGCATAGCTCAAGCCATTTTTCAGGGTAAATATAGTTGAAGCGTTCGATCGTTTCTAGGGAGTGAAGCACAAGGGAATCGATTTGACCCGCTTTTTTACTTTGTAAATTGAATAAAAGCTCATGCGGGATTGTGTAATAAGGGTGGATTTGATATGGATTGAGTATGACCGGGGAAATATTCTTCTCTTCCATATACTTGTCCGTCACGATCTTTTGGATTGCAAAGCTTTCATCAGTATGTAAATCCCCGATTTTGTAATTTGGATTCAATAGTACAATGCCTCTCATTTGCTTCACCCATTCTTTTTTGCTAACCATTCTTGCCAAATGGGGGAAGGGATATTCAAAGTAAGAGGCTTGATGCTAGAAAATGGCTTTCATTCCGTTAAGGGTTTTGAGATGCTTGACATTTTCGAGCACCTCGTTGGTCAGGTCCGACTTTTTAATGATCGGTAAGCTTTGTAAATCTTCTATGAAGCTTACATTCGTGAACCAATCAAAGGAATGGGGAGGAAAGAATAGTTGATCTTCCCATGCATCATGAAGAGTGGGGCTGTAGACTTTATCATCTTTTGACGTGGATGCATCAGAGGTATATATACTTGCCCAGTAATCCTCTCTGGAACCCGTGTGGGGAATCTCTTTAGTAAATTGGCCAACACCGCGAAAAACCACCGGATGCTGAAAAAGAAGCTCATATAATGATTTCCCCGTTTCAATACGCTGTTTCGGGTCGGCAAAGCGTTCAACGGTAAGGCCGGTCAAGGAATGAAGTCCTTTTTGCTTGTTTGCATAAGGAAAGATCACTTTCATGAAGCCTAAGTATTCCTGCAGCTGAAAATCAAGCCTGCGGAGGATTTCACCATGACGGGTGCGTTTTAATATCCTTTCCTGAAGCATTCTTTGCTCATTAATGATAAGGGCCGTTGTCAAAAGGGGTGAATGGGGCTCTTCAATGAAAGATTCCCAAATCGGGGCCATGAATCTTGAAATGCGGAATACCGGTAAATACCTTCTTAGCGGAAGTTCTTTTTGTTTAGAATGTTCATATAAAAGAAGCTGGGGGAAGGCATCATCAAATATGGCTGAATTGGCGCGCTCAAGGAACAGGAAGAATTTCTGCCGTTCCGCTTGGTCAAAGAGGTGGGTCATGGCTGAGCTTTTCAAGTCAGTCATATGGTATCCTCCATTCCTCGAAACCATATGTGCTAAAAAGGCCCAATGGACCTCTGGATTACGATTGTAAAAGGCAAGATATGCTTGTGTTCTTGTGATATTGTTCCGGTTCAAGGCAGCAGTCTCGGTTCGAATGCTTTTTATAAGAGCTGTTTCCTCAGGGAAAAAAGCTTTTGACTCATCAAAAGGCTGAAAGAGCTCTTTTTGTAAAAGGGATTTTAGCGTGCCATATCTTTCATCATCGATGATGGGTTTTGTTTTGGCAGGGTGTTTACCCAACAGCTTTTGCAAATATTGGGAGAGCATACAATCACCACGGTTGTTTTTCGATCATTATATGCAGAGCCGTCAAGAAAGGGGCGTTGCATTTGCAGCGCCCCCAAGGTGATGTCATCTTTTCTTCTTCTTTTCCAGGTACAATAAAATATAATAGACTATCCAGAAAAGAAACACAGGAATGAAGGATAAAAATCTATATTGGACCGGTACGGCAAATAAGATGAAAATGGATGATAATAAAAAGGGAACCGCCAGGAGTATATATTTTCTCCATTGCATATGCTGAACCTCCTTAGGTTACGTCATTCTATAAGAATAAAGGATTATCCATCAATAATCTAGAAAAGTCGCAATTGACAAAAATATGCAAACGTAGTAATCTTTAAATATAAGTTAAAAATTACCATTAATTAATGAAAAAGGAGGCGAACGTCATGACTAAATCAGTTAAGCACAGTGATGTCATAATCGAATATCATACGTCCGCCTGCCCTGAGACCTTGTCTTTCTAGACATAGGATCCGACGTGTTCATTGATCATTTTAAAGCGCAGGTTGTGGAATTTTCGCGGCCTGCGCTTTTTATTTGTGTTATTACGCATTTAAAAAAGCTTCCGCTAATTGGCGGGGGCTTTTTGGCATTTGGAATACAGGTGCATTCGCATCCTTTCCATATAAAAGATAGGAGGAATTTTAAAATGAGACAAAAGACATTGGGAATTTTATTGCAGCCGGGAGATCCAGAAAGCGGTTAGCGAGTGAAAGAGTTGATCAAAAGGGAGGGGAATTCATGTTTGCGATTTTTAAAAAGCTGTCCTGGTTCTTTAAAGAACAGTGGCAGCGTTACACCTTGGCGATTTTATTTCTATGTATAGTGAATATCTTGGAGGTTATCCCGCCAAAACTTGTCGGGAATGCCATCGATGATATGAACAATGGCAGCATGACGCAGGAAGGGGTCATGAAATACGTTATTTATTTGCTGATGGTACTGATCGGCAGTTATCTATTTGGTTACTTATGGAGTTATCTGTTATTCGGCGGCGGAAACTTGGTCGAACGAAAACTAAGATCCGGATTTATGGGCCATTTGCTGAAAATGACGCCGAGCTTTTATGAAAAAAACCGTACAGGGGATTTAATGGCAAGGGCAACCAATGATTTAAAGGCAATATCCCTCACAGCTGGTTTCGGGATATTGACCCTCGTTGACGCTGTGCTGTTCACCATTACGGTAGTGGTCATGATGGGAGCCACGATCAGCTGGCAGTTGACGATTGCGGCGGTTCTGCCGCTTCCGATCATGGCAGTGATGATGCAAATTTACGTGAAGAAAATTTACAAACGTTTTACGGATGCACAAGCAGCCTTTGGTACTTTAAATGACAAGGTCCTGGAATCCATTTCAGGTGTCCGTGTTATCCGGGCCTATGTCCAGGAACGGGAAGATGAAAAGCGGTTTGATGAAATGACCGAGGATGTATATCGCAAAAATCTAGCCGTGGCAAGAATCGATGCCCTCTTCGATCCGACGATCAGCATTATCATTGGCATCAGTTATTTAATCGGGTTGGGCTATGGGGCTTACCTTGTATTTCAACAGGCCATAACGCTTGGCGGACTTGTTTCGTTCAATGTGTACCTAGGCATGTTAATCTGGCCGATGATCGCGGTGGGTGAACTGATCAATGTCATGCAAAGGGGAAATGCTTCGCTAGATCGTGTTCAGGATACCCTTTCACATGAAGCGGATGTGAAGAATTCATTGGGGCTGGATAGTATTCCGAATCCGGGAAATATCCAATTCAATTCAGTGTATTTTACATACCCTTCCTCAACGGTTGTGAATCTATCCAATATTTCCGTTCAGCTTGAGCGCGGTCAAACATTGGGGATAGTGGGGAAAACAGGTAGTGGAAAAACGACATTCGTGAAGCAATTGCTGCGGGAATACCCATTAGGAAAAGGTGAAATCGCTTTTGCAGGCATGCCGCTGGAGCAACTGACCCTTGAAGATATTCGTAAATGGATCGGCTACGTTCCACAGGACCATTTTTTATTCTCGAAGTCTGTTAGGGAAAATATCTTATTCGGTAAAATGGATGCAACCGAAGATGAACTGGCTGAAGCTATCCGGCTTGCGGATTTTGAGAAGGACTTAATGATGCTGCCAAACCGTCTTGAGACACTCGTCGGTGAGAAGGGTGTCGCACTATCCGGAGGGCAAAAGCAGAGGATCTCGATTGCCAGGGCACTGATCAAAAATCCGGAAATCCTTATATTGGATGATTCCTTATCCGCTGTAGATGCAAAAACGGAAACGACGATCATCGAAAATATCCAAAATGAACGTGCAGGGAAAACGACCATCATCACAACCCATCGCTTATCGGCCGTTCAGCACGCGGACAGGATAATCGTATTGGACAGCGGAGAAATCATCGAAGAGGGGACTCATGCGGATTTACTGCAGAATGATGGCTGGTATAAGGAGCAATATGAGCGACAGCAGGTTGACGAAGGGACGGAGGTGAAGGCATGAAGGTCGTAAAGAAACTTTTTAATTATGCTGCCCTTTATAAAAAATTGATCATTGGCGCCCTGATCATGCTGGCACTTTCGGTAGCCGCCGATTTAACGGGTCCTTTCGTTGCCAAGAAAATCATCGATTCACATATACTTGGCATTGAATCTTCCTGGTATGAAGCGGGTAAAGGAAAAGATGCTGTCAAGTATGATGGAAATTGGTATAAACGGGCTGATTACTTTGCAAAAGGTGAGAAGAAAGGCAGGGAAGTCCATGTTCTGCAGGTCGGCAATCAATTTGTCTTCGTAAATGAGGCTGTCCCTATCGATGGGCGCAGAACCTTGGAGGACCAATCATTGATCATCAGGAAAGACGGGAAAGAGCAGCGTACGCAAGCAGTGAAATTGACGAGTCAGGAAGTGATGGGATTTTACCAACCGGAAATCCCTCGGATCATTAAGCTTGTGGCTTTTTATTTTAGCCTTGTCATCCTTTCCTCCATTTTTCAATATGGGCAGAGTTTTTATTTACAGAAAGCGGCGAACCGAATCATACAGAAGATGCGAAATGATATTTTTAAGCATATTTCCCGTCTGCCGATACGTTATTTCGATAATATGCCAGCGGGTAAAGTTGTAGCCAGGGTCACTAATGATACGGAAGCGATCCGGGAATTATATGTAACCGTGCTCGCCAACTTCTTCTCGAGTACTATTAATATTTTCGGCGTTCTAATTGCTTTGTATATTCTGGATCCACGAGTCGGTACCATCGGCACTTTACTTATTCCGATCATCGTTATCTGGACGATGGTATACCGTAAATTCGCCTCGAAATATAATCACATCATTCGGGAACGGGTAAGCGATATTAATGGGATGATCAATGAATCCATTTCTGGAATGAGCATCATTCAGGCATTTGGACGTGAAAAGGAGACAAAGCAATCTTTTGAAAATCTAAACAGGGAGCATTATTCCTATCAAAATAAAATGCTCCATTTGAATTCGTTGACGGGTGGAAACTTGATTGGGGTCATTAAGGTTTTGGCGCTTATGGCATTCGTCTGGTATTTCGGCGGGATTTCCCTTTCTGCCAGTTCGGCCATTTCCTTAGGGATGATGTATGCAATTGTTGATTTGATCAGCCGCCTGCTTCATCCGCTTCATGGAATCGTCAATCAGTTCGCTAATCTTGAACAGGCGCTTGTTGCAGGGGAGCGGGCATTCAGTTTATTGGATGAGCAGGGATTGGCAGTCAGTGATGAAAACATATCCAGATACAAAGGAAACGTGCAATTCGAAAATGTTTCTTTTGGTTATAAGGATAATGAATATGTGTTAAAGGACATTTCCTTCTCCGCTAAACAAGGGGAAACGGTCGCTTTAGTTGGCCATACCGGGTCAGGAAAAAGTTCCATAATGAATTTATTGTTCCGCTTTTATGACAGCAGTGAAGGCCAAATTAAAATCGATGGCACGAATATATTGGATATACCTCATCAGACGCTTCGTGAGCATATGGGAATCGTCCTTCAGGATCCCTATTTATTTACTGGCACCATCGCCTCCAATATCAGTCTGAATCATAAAGACATTACAAGGGAAATGGTTGAAAAATCATTAATAGATGTCGGGGGGGACAAAGTGCTGAAGCATCTTCCTTTAGGGCTGGACGAACCCGTGATTGAAAAAGGCGGAACGCTGTCTTCCGGGCAGCGGCAGCTAATCTCTTTTGCCCGTGCTCTTGCATTCAATCCGGCCATATTGATTTTGGATGAAGCGACAGCGAGCATCGATACCGAAACCGAGGCAATTATCCAGGAGGGGATGGAAGTGCTGAAAAAAGGGAGAACGACCTTCATCATTGCACATAGACTTTCCACGATAAAAAATGCCGACCAGATTCTTGTACTGGATAAAGGGCGGATTACTGAGCAAGGTACACATGAGGAATTAATGGAACTAAAAGGGAAGTATTATCAAATGTATGAACTGCAGGCTGGTCCGCATAAAGGCATGGCTGGTTGAACACAATTGAATAAGGGTGGATCATCAAGATTAAACTATAATGAGGGTACCGACTTTTGGTACCTCAAGCATAATTATTGATAATAGTAATCATTACGTTTAAGATATACCTATACTGACGATGAGGTGATAATAGTGAAACAAGAAATTCATCCCGATTATCAACAAGTGGTATTCATGGATACCAACAGTGGGTATAAATTTTTGACAGGCTCCACGAAGACGTCCAATGAAACGATCGTTTGGGAGGACGGACAAACATATCCATTATTAAAAGTGGAAATCAGCTCGGATACGCACCCTTATTATACAGGAAAGCAGAAGTTTGCTGAAAAAGGCGGACGGGTGGATCGCTTCCTGGATAAATATAATATGAAGAATTGAGAGTCAGGCCATCGGGAAATCGATGGCCTTTTTTTATGACTGGGAAGAAAAAGAGTTAATAATGATGCAAGGAAAAAAGGTGCCCATAATTTATGAGGCACCCATCCTTTATTCATTTTGCAGCAATTGCTTCCCCTTTGGCAATATTGACGAGGGCCGCATCGAAGTCCTTGATTATATCGTCCGGATTTTCAAGTCCGACAGAGAGGCGGAGCAAGCTGTTCGTGATGCCCCGCTTTTCCCTTTCATCATCAGGCATGGCAGCATGAGACATTTTGGCCGGGTAGGATAATATGGATTCGACCGCTCCCAGGCTTACGGCAAATACAGGGAGCTCGACAGTGTTCACGAAGGAACGGAAGATTTCCTCACTTTCCAATTCAAAAGATAGGACCGCCCCTGCTCCAAGTGACTGGCCTTTCTGGATGGCGTGCTGTGGATGATCGGCTAGGCCGGGATAATACACTTTTTTCACCAAGGGCTGATCTTTTAAGTAGGCTGCAATCTTTTCTGCCCCTTTTTGTGAATGTTCCATTCTAACTGACAAGGTTTTTAAACCTCTCATTACAAGCCAGGCATCTTGGACACCAAGGACCGCTCCAAAGGAGTTTTGGAGCGAACCGAGTCTTGCCGCCAATTCCGGATCTTTCACGACCGCAAGCCCAGCTACCACATCACTATGTCCGGATAAAAACTTCGTCGCGCTATGGAGGACAACATCAGCGCCCAGATTCAGCGGTTTTTGCAATGCGGGCGTCAAGAATGTATTATCAACAAAACTTAAGGCACCGGCTTTTTTTGCAATATCACATACAGCTTGTATATCGGTCACTTTAAGTAACGGATTTGAAGGCGTTTCAATGTATATGGCCCTGGTATTTGGCTGAACGGCCGCTTTGACGCTTTCAAGGTCCGTCATGTCAACGAAGGTATGCTCAATATTGAAACGGGTCAATACGCTTGTGACCATCCTGAACGTTCCGCCATACACATCTTCGGAAATGACGATATGGTCTCCGGCAGACAATAGCAGGAAGGCTGTTGAAATGGCAGCCATACCTGATGAAAAGGCAAAGCCGTGAGTGCCTTCCTCTAAATCGGCAATGATATCTTCAAGTGCCTCGCGAGTTGGGTTCCCGCTTCTGCTGTAGTCATATTTGCCGAATTGATCGATATCCGATTGATGGAACGTCGATGCATGCTGAATGGGGACGCTCACACCGCCCGTTGCCGGATCGAATTTATGTTGATTATGAAGTAATTTCGTTTCAAAGCTAAAATCATGACCTGTCATCGTAGTGCCTCCCTTTTTACATGTGCGAATGCTTGCTGCAGGTCGCCAATCAAATCATCGCTATCCTCGATGCCAACGGAGAAGCGAAGCAGGCGATTACAAACCCCATTTGCCGTTCTGACTTCAAGCGGTATATCGGCATGTGTTTGTGTGGCAGGATAGGTGATGAAGCTTTCAACCCCTCCAAGGCTTTCTGCAAAGGAAATTAATGAGAGCGATTGTAAAAATGGGTTGACCGCCGCTTCATCAATGATGCGGAAAGAAATCATGCCGCCTCTGCCGGGATACAATACATCAGTGACACAATCATGCTCCGATAAGTAATCTACAAGTATCTTGGCATTCTTTTCATGACGCTCCATCCGTAATGCCAGGGTTTTCATTCCGCGCATCAACAGCCAAGAATCAAATGGGCTCAAGACAGCTCCAGTACCATTATGATGGAAGGCAAGTGCATCACATAATTCAGCGCCGCTAGCAACGATCAGTCCCGCGAGCACATCATTATGACCACCGAGATACTTGGTTGCACTATGAATCACAATATCCGCTCCAAGCACGATGGGTTGTTGAATAAGAGGCGTGTAAAAAGTGTTATCAACGATTAACAATAAATTATATCGTTTGGCCAATGCCGCAACGGCGCTAATGTCCGTTTGCTGCATAAGGGGGTTAGTGGGAGTTTCGATGAAGATGGCTTTCGTGTGAGGAGTGATGGCTTTTTCGATATCCTCCAAACAACAAGTGTTTACATAGTCACACTGCAATCCCCATTTTTTAAAACCTTGTTCTAACAGACGATATGTACCGCCATAAAGATCTTCGCTGACAATCCATGCATCCCCGGATTTAAAAAGGGCGAGAATAGTGGAGATGGCGGCCATTCCTGAACTGCAGGCATAACCTTGGTCTCCTTTTTCCAGATCGGCGATGGATCGCTCCAATAGCTGGCGTGTAGGGTTACCAGTCCTTGTGTAGTCGAATCCCGTCGATTGGCCAATTCCTTCGTGACGAAAAGCTGTTGAAAAGTATACCGGCGGATTGACTGTTCCTGTCGCCGTTTCGCTGCGATTTCCTAATTGAGCAAGATATGTTTCAGATTTGTACATGGTTTTCACTGCTCCTTTGAGTTATATAAAATAAAAAAAAGTCTTCTTTAAGAAGAAGACTTTGATTAAGTAGGGACGAGTCATTCTTCTTATCTTCCAAGTTCACAAACTTGTGGAATTAGCACCTTTTCATTGGTTTGAAACAAATGAAGGTTGCTGAGGTGTCATCGGGCCATTCCCTCTACCTCTCTCGATAAGAGTTTAGATTATTCAATTTCTTTTGAATTTACTATATATACAAAATGCTGTCAAGGACATTTTGGGAGTGATAATGCTTTGATGTTCATGACCAGGTCAATTGGAGCCTAGCGGTGTCTACACTTTATGTGTCTAAAAAGAATAATTGAATTTTCATATAAACATGAATGGAACTTGGATTTTTCAGAAAAAATGGAAAGGGTCAGCGGGATATTTTTGCTTTAAAATAATAAAGTTTGTACAATGTATGGAGAGAAGAATAATCCGACATTATTCATTTCATATGCAAAAGGTGTTCAATGAATAGTGCAAACATAGGAGGAGAACACATGGAATACAGAATCGAACGAGATACGATGGGTGAAGTGAAAGTTCCTGCTGATAAATATTGGGGAGCACAAACTGAGAGAAGCCGTAACAATTTCAAAATAGGTAACGAAAAAATGCCGATTGAATTAGTTCGTGCATTTGCATACGTTAAACAAGCTGCGGCAAAGGTGAACTATGATCTTGGTGATCTTTCCGAAGTTAAAAAGAATGCCATCGTCAAGATTTGCGGGGAAATCCTTGAAGGTACGCTTGATGAACATTTCCCGCTTGTAGTTTGGCAAACGGGAAGCGGCACGCAAAGTAATATGAACGTGAACGAAGTGGTCGCTAACAAAGGGAATGAATGGTTAAAAGAAAATGGTGAATCTGAAACCCTTCACCCGAATGATGATGTTAACAAGGCGCAAAGCTCAAATGATACTTTCCCGACCGCCATGCATATTGCAGCCTTTATGGAAGTCGCTGAAAAATTGGTCCCTGCCATCAAAGCCCTTCGTGATACATTCGATACAAAAGAAAAAGAATTTTGGGATGTCGTGAAAATTGGCCGGACACATCTTCAAGATGCTACTCCATTAACATTAGGACAAGAAATTTCCGGTTGGAAAGCGATGCTCGATAAAGATCTAGCGATGATTGAAGAAAGCAGCCAAAAATTATTGAACCTTGCTCTAGGCGGAACGGCTGTAGGAACCGGAATCAATACAAAAAAAGAATTCCCGGGACTCTCTGCCAAACAAATTGCAGCAGATACAGGATACCCTTTTGTCACATCTGATAATAAGTTCCATGCATTGACTAGCCATAACGAAATAGTCTACGCACACGGTGCTTTGAAAGCATTGGCGGCGGATTTAATGAAAATTGCGAACGATGTCAGATGGCTTGCAAGTGGACCAAGAAGCGGAATCGGCGAAATAGCCATTCCGGAAAACGAACCGGGCAGCTCCATCATGCCAGGTAAAGTCAATCCAACACAAAGTGAAGCGCTTACCATGATTGCAACACAAATCGTTGGTAACGATGCTACAATTGGCTTTGCAGCAAGTCAAGGTAACTTTGAATTGAATGTATTCAAACCAGTCATCATCTATAACTTCCTGCAGACGGTCAAATTATTGACGGAAGGCATTCATTCATTCAACGACAATTGTGCGGTGGGCATCACTGCAAATGAAGATAAAATCAAAGAAAATGTAGAACGTTCCCTTATGTTGGTAACAGCATTGAACCCGCATATCGGTTATGAAAAAGCAGCCAAGATCGCCAAAACGGCATTCAAGGACAACTCTACGTTAAAAGAAGCGGCGTTGAAATTGGAGTTCCTGACGGAAGATGAATTCAAAGCATGGGTCGATCCTGCTAACATGGTTAATAAATAATTAGTAGTGCCCTCCCTCTGGTATTAGGGAGGGTGTTTCCATGTGTTAAAATAATGGAATCTACAAATACTGAAATCATAAGTATCGGGAACAGGAGGAAAAACAATGTCTATATGCCCGCTTTGCAACGGTCTGAGAAAAATTCATGTGAAATGCCCGGAATGCGGCAGTGATCTTGAGGATAAAGGGAAATTCATGGACTACGCGGATGATTACAGTGCTTATATGGATATCGACATACTTAAAGAAAACGACGGATACCCTCAATCCCTTCAAAAAGGCCAATGCCCGCATCTCATGAAATGCCCGGAATGCGGACATGATGAAGTGGTATTGGTCCAGGAATGAATTTGAATAAACGTAAAAAGACCCATTATGAATGGGTCTTTTTACGTTTAATTGGCAGATAACTTCATGCTTTCCTGCATCTGTTCATCTTCTTCAACTAAAATGCGATGTTCAGTCCCTTTATCAAAAAAGTGTGCTTTATTCATGTCGAGGGCAAGATCGATCTTTTCCCCTGCCTGAATAATATTCTTGGCATCGACCCGTGCAACGAAGTCCTGCCCCTCTAATGTGGAGTAGAGCATAATCTCCGCGCCCATGAGTTCGGCTACATCAATTTGGGTCGTGAATGTAGTGTTAGGGGACTTCGTGAAGTAAGCTCCTTCATTATGGAAATCCTCCGGACGGATTCCAAGGATAACATCTTTTCCGGCATATCCTTGATCACGCAGCATTTTCATTTTCAATTCAGGTATTTCAAGCGTTTGTTCGCCTATTTTAATTGTGCCTTCTTTTAATGTTCCGGTAAAGAAGTTCATGGCAGGCGATCCGATAAAGCCGCCGACGAAAACATTTATTGGTTTCTCATAAACGTCCTTTGGAGCACCAACCTGTTGGATGATACCATCTTTCATTACAACAAGGCGTGTCGCCATGGTCATTGCCTCTGTTTGGTCATGCGTGACATATATCGTTGTAGTGTCGAGCCGTTTATGCAATTTAGCGATTTCGGCACGCATTTGAACCCGCAGCTTTGCGTCGAGATTGGATAATGGCTCATCCATCAAGAAAACTTTTGCGTCCCTTACAATTGCACGGCCGAGAGCCACACGCTGGCGCTGACCACCTGAAAGCGCTTTAGGTTTCCTGTTTAGCAGCTCTTCAAGTCCGAGTATCCTTGCCGCTTCATTGACCCTTTGCTTGATTTCCGCTTTTGGCGTTTTCCTGAGCTTTAATCCGAATGCCATATTGTCAAATACGGTCATATGAGGATATAAGGCATAGTTCTGGAAAACCATCGCAATATCACGATCTTTAGGAGGGACATCATTGACTCGCTTGCCGTCTATGTATAAATCCCCTTGGGAAATGTCCTCTAGTCCGGCAATCATCCTTAATGTCGTTGATTTGCCGCAACCGGAAGGTCCCACAAAAACGATGAATTCCTTATCGGCAACACGAAGGTTGAAGTCTTTAACAGCCGTCACCTTTTTATCATAAATCTTGAATATATGATCTAACACTAACTCTGCCATGAAAAATCCCCCTTTTAAACTCCTGATTACTTGTACCAATTAGCTATAGTCTAAGCTATCGGTTTAGAAAAAAGTATGGGCACATTGCACAAAAAAGGATGATATTACCTCTTTGTATGGAAATTAATCATTCAGAAGAAAAATCAAGTACGCAGTAAGGGCATGACGGAAGTTTCTAATATCGAGACCAGTTCTTTCAGAGAATTTATCGATTCGGTATTGTAAGCTGTTCCGATGTATATAAAGCTGTTTGGCGGCATAGGTGGCATTGGAATTACATTCAATATACGTTTTAACTGTTTTGATAAGCTCAGTATCCTGCTTGGTCTTGCCAAGAATTTGATTGATATACCACTTTGCATTCTTAAAGGATGGTTCATTTATTAATGAATGAGGGATGATATCTGCCAAATCAGTCACCTTTAGATCCGGCAAATGCACCTGTGCCAAATCAAAACACCTTTTCTCCTGGGCCCAGTGATGGTGAAGGTCTTGATTTACAGGATGAAAGCGCCCCGTGAACATACGGGTCTTTACATAAAAATCACTCTCAAGCGTGGAAGAAATGGCGATTAGTTCTTTATTTGATAATGGTTCATCCTTGTCTGTTTCAATTAAGACTCCTGCAGTTTCATTTTCCCAGATAATAACTGCGTCAGATGGAACGAAAGCGAGGAAGGCCTCTTCAAAATCGGAGTTGGAAAAATCAGCATGAGTCAGCTTGAAATGAAGGAATCGAACATTCTCCCAGCTCGTTAAAGGCAATGGTGCATTCGGATCGGATAAAAAATTTTTCCATGATGAGTCTGGATGTGCATTGAGGTTCTTTGGGTTTATGGAAGGAGCAAAAAGCAGTTCCAATAAACGGATTTCCTCGGCTGTGATTTCTGAACGGGGAATGCCAAGTATACTTCTGGATTCTTCGAACCAAACATAATCAGAAATATCATCAGTATCCTTTTTATTGGTAAGAGCGTTCGGGAATTTTTGTTTAAGATTTTCAAGCATCGGTTCCACCTTCTTTCTCTCTTTCCATTTCATTATAGCGAAAAAGAATAAAGTTCAAAAGATTAGGATATTGCCAGTTTTTCCGAAAGGGAAAATCAAAGAAAAGTTGCAAGTATTATTAATGTTAGGAAAGGTTATTGCGTATGCTTTATGGAATATCGTTAAAGAGGAGGAGATCTTATGAACATTTTACTATTGGGCGGTACACGGTTTTTAGGCCGGTATTTAGCAAAAGCTGCGATAGGGAAAGGGCATGATGTCACACTTTTTAATCGTGGAAGCGATCCTTATGTCTTTCCCGAAATAGAACAGTTAAAAGGGGACCGCGACGGGGACCTGGAAATGTTGAAAGGGAGACAGTGGGATGCAGTCATTGACACATCAGGATTTATCCCTCGAACTGTATCGAAATCCTGCAGATTGCTTAATCAAGTTAAACACTATACATATATTTCAAGCATCTCAGTTTACAGTGATCCGACCGAGCCAGGAATTGATGAAAATGGAGAAGTTCATACACTAAATGAAGATAAAGCAGAGGAGATCACCCACGGAACTGCTGGACCGATATACGGTGAATATTATGGACCGTTAAAATCATTAAGCGAAAAAGCAGCTGAAAAAGAACTGCCGGGGAAAGTCCTGTCAATTCGTGCCGGGCAAATAGTGGGTCCATATGATTACACTGACCGATTGCCGTACTGGCTTAAAAGGATAGCGGAGGGGGGAGAAATTTTAGCTCCTGGACGCCCTGGACGTACAATCCAAGTTATCGATGCAAGGGACTTGGCCCAATGGATCATACAAATGATAGAAAAAAGCATGACAGGTACGTATAATGCCGTTGGCCCAGATTACACACTGACTATGGAGCAATTACTTGAAGGCTGCAAAAAGGTAACAAGAAGTAATGCTGATTTTACATGGGTATCTGAAAAATTTTTAAAGGACAATAAAGTAGAGCCGTGGGGAGAAATGCCTTTATGGATACCAGAAGAATTCCCTTTACCTGGAGGAAAGGAACCTTTGAATGGGTTTTTGGCTGTCGATAACGATAAAGCCATCAATAATGGACTAACATTCCGTCCCCTATCAGAAACTCTCGAAGATATATGGAATTGGGAAAAGAGCCGTCCGGAATCTGCCGATAGAAAAGCAGGCATTCACAGACAACATGAAAGTGATCTCCTAGGATTATGGAAACAGACAGTAGGTTGAAACATTCTTTTATTATTATTTTTAAATAAACAATGTGAAGGAAATTAAAAAAACGATGGGGTAAAAACCCCATCGTTTTTTAGTTCATGGAGCTGCTTGCATGGTTTGTGAGGATTTCAAGGTTTTCCATGGCGGCTGCCACTTTGTCCTTAATGAAAGGCCTGCTCCCAATAAGGGGAAGCAGGCCACGATTATTTGATCAATTCATCCAGTCTGGTTTTCCAAATCCGGCAAATTTGTCATCGATGACTTTTTCGAACTGGTCGGATTCCACAACTGATTTAATATCCTTTGCAAATTGGGAGTCTACATCTATTGTATTCACTGTAACAACGTTTCGATACATATCCGGCATTTTTTCTAAAACAATGGCATCCTGTAGGTCCATTTTCGCTGCAAGAGCGAAGTTGCCAGGGACCGCTGATAGGTCAACACTGTCTGTTGCCCGGGGCAATTGAGCGGATTCCAATGGTTTGAGTTGAATGTTTTTTGGATTTTTCGTTACATCCTTTTCAGATATTTTTAAAGGGTCGACATCTGGATCTACTTCAATCAGCCCTTCATCCACCAGCACTTTAAGTGCACGTGCGAGGTTAACCGGATCATTGGGCACTGCAAGGGATGTACCGTCTTTAATTTCTTTCAATGATTTATACTTGTTCGAATATATGCCCATTGGTGCTGTTGGAACTATGATAAGGTCGGAAAGCTTTAAATCATTTTCTTTAGCGAAGTTATCCATGTACACCTTATGCTGGAAGAGGTTGGCGTCGATCGAATGGTTGCCAAGGGACTTATTCGGCTGGATATAGTCGGTGAATTCGACGATCTCTATTTTGTAACCGAGATCTTCCAGACCTGGTTTTATGGCCTCTTTAACCATATCGGCATAGGGCCCGGTAGTCGCCCCGATCTTCAATTCCTTTTTGTCTTCAGTTTTTGGGGATGCATCATCGCTCCCGCATGCTGCCAAGCCAAGGGCAAGTGCACAGACTGATAATAACGAAGCTATTTTCTTCATTTGAAATTCCTCCTGAGTAATGAAATGTATTGAATCATTGAAAAATGACGGATCACTATCGTTTGTTAACTATGTATGAGGCCTTGTCACCAACCATTTGAATGATTTGAACAAGGCAGATCAGCAAGACGATCGTCGTGATCATGACTGTGTTGTCATAACGGTAATAACCGTACCGGATGGCCAGGTCGCCAATTCCGCCTCCGCCGATTGTCCCTGCCATTGCTGAGTAACCGATAAGCGAAATGGTCGTTAATGTCAGTCCTTGAATTATACCCGGTTTTGCCTCTGGTAGAAGTACATCCTTAATGATCATCCATGGAGTGGCTCCTACGGCAATTGCAGCTTCAATCACTCCTCTGTCTATTTCACGTAATGCCGTTTCAACGATTCTTGCAAAAAAAGGTATTGCGGACACCGACAGGGAAACAGAAGCCGCTCTCGGCCCTATCGTCGATCCAGTTAGAAGATCCGTTAAAGGAAGGAGGGCGACCAAGAGAATGATGAAAGGGATTGAACGGACAATATTGACTGCGAATCCTAGAGAGCGATTCACGATACTATTTTCAAAAAATAAATTCCTTGTTGTGGTAAACAGCAATACTCCAAGCGGTAAACCGATCAGCAGGGCTACTGCAAGGGAAACGCCGACCATATAAATCGTTTCAAGAAAGGCTTTATTAAGATCAGGTAAAATATTGACGATGGAATCAAGCAGTGACATGTTTTAACACCTCCACAGAACTGGAACGATTTTTTATATATTGCAATGCCGAATGAATTTGAGCGGCATCGCCTATTAACTCGATGATTAAAATGCCTAAAGGGACATCCTGGATATACTCAATTTTACCGTGTAAAATATTACCCTTTACTGAATGGGATTGGAGAGTATCCGAAAGGATCGACTCACCAGCGGTTTGCCCTTCGAATTGAATTTGAATGATCGTACCTTTACTTTCTTCAATCAAGTGCGGAGGGAGTGCGAAATCCAGAACACTGCTAATGAATTGCTTCGTTAACTCCTGCTTGGGCTGTGAAAATATTTCATAAACGGGACCTTCTTCAATTACACGGCCGTCCTGCATGACGGCGACACGGTGGCATAGTTCTTTGACCACTTCCATTTCATGTGTAATCAACACGATGGTGATGCCAAGCTTACTGCTTATCTTTTTCAATAATTGTAAAATCGCTTTTGTAGTTGTTGGATCAAGTGCTGAAGTCGCTTCATCACATAATAGTACAGTGGGGTCATTTGCTAAGGCACGGGCTATGCCTACCCGTTGCTTCTGTCCACCGCTAAGCTGCGCCGGATAGACATCTTTCTTATCGCTGAGCCCTACGATTTCCAACAATTCCAATACACGTAACCTGATTGCATCCTTCGATCGATGCGCGGCCTTTAAGGCGAAAGCGACATTTTCATAAACGGTTTTTGAACTGACCAGTGAAAAGTGTTGGAATATCATTCCGATTTTTTGACGTTGTTTACGAAGCTCTTTACTTGATAAAGAGGTTAAATCAATGCCGTCGATGATGATATTTCCACTTGTCGGACGTTCAAGCAAATTCAAGCAGCGGAGTAATGAGCTTTTTCCAGCTCCACTGTAGCCGACAATTCCATACACTTCGCCAGTTTGAATGGTTAAGGATACGTTATCCACTCCGATAACTCGGTTTTTCTTCGAGACGTATTCCTTTCGGACTGAACGGATTTCAATCATGAGCTTTCCCCCTTAAACATTAAAAAACTGCCCCTATCATTCAGAAAGAGGCAGCGAAATTATATCTCGTCTTATCTTTCAGAATGCAATCATTCTGCAGGAAGTGGCACCGTTCCCTAAGGGCGGTTGCCGGACATCACAGGGCCTGATCCCTCCGTCACTCTTGATAAGTAAATTATTATTTTAGAATATTTCAAGTTTTTTAATATAATCTATATTATTTGTAAAATCCGACAATGTCAATCGTTTCTGAAGTTTTTGGGGTGATTTTTATTATTAAAGTCTTGTAAGGTCCGTTAAAAAAGGGCTATTATACAAGAATCCAGCATTTTCATCCAGGTTAATTATTCCAGTATTTCCTTGTCAAAAAGGTAAAGTGGTACTACATTTATTATAGTAAAGTTAAAAAAAGGAAGATGAAACTATTTTTGTACAATGATGGGGAGGAAATTGAATGAGAGAGATTAAGACGATAAATGATGTGGTTTGTGTGCACGGGACTCCTGGCGGGAACAAGGCGGGAATGAGTGTTAATGTTTTTTTAACGGATGGCCTATTGATAGATACTGGAGCAGAAATTTTATTGAAAGAGCTTATTCCGTTCTATGAGTCCGCAGACTTCGACTCAGTGGCCTTGACTCACTATCATGAAGACCATACGGGGGGCGCTGCCTGGATACAGGAACATAAAAAGGTCCCGCTTTTCATTCACCCGATGTCGGTTGAGGTTTGTGCAAGGGATGCTGTATATCCTGAATATCGCAAAATTTTCTGGGGAAAGAGAGACGCCTTTAAAGCTGAGCCGCTAGGGGAGGCCATTCATTCACGCACCCAAACGTGGGAGCCGATTTTTACCCCCGGCCATGCGAAGGACCATATGGTGTATTTGAATAACAGTAATGGAGTGCTCTTTTCAGGAGACCTTTTCGTAACACCAAAGACAAAGCTTGTCTTACGGGAAGAGTCTATCCCGGTCATCATTGATTCCATAAAAAGATTACTTCAATATGACTTCGGGGAAGTGTTTTGCTGCCATGCTGGGCATGTCCCTGATGGAAAGGAAATGTTCAGGAAAAAGTTGGATTATTTGGAAAACCTCCAAGGTGAAATTTTACGCCTGCATTCTCAAGGGCTGACCGTTCATGAAATCCAGCAGGTCGTTTTACCGAATCGCTATCCTCTTATCGAGATATCTGGGCATGAATGGGATTCAGAGCATATCATTACATCGATATTAAACGAAAATATTTTGAGTGCCAGGGAGAATCGAACAATTTGAATGTTAACGGTCTGACTGATATAAAGGAGAGCTCTCCATAGGAGAGCCCACATAATTCATTTATTGATATTGGGATCTGTTTCATCATAAAAATCATGTGCTTCTTCGATGTTCTGAAGGTTAGCGACTTCATACACATTTCCGCCCGCCATACCTTCATTGATGATACGGTCGATATCAAGGTAAACGGAGTCCTTGCCATCATATTCGGTATCCTTCAAAAATGTCATTTTTTCTTTATCCAAAATAAATCCCTCCTAGCCTTTTCTTTAGTTTAGGCAAAGGAGTTTTTTTTATTCTGTTTAGGGATTTCATGAATGTAAAGGCGGTTCATTCATATACATGGAAGATCATTAAATCATGTATCATGCTTTTAAGTTTGGCTTCATCTGTTTCGGAAGGCGGATTGGCTGTCCACTCGATGGATCCATCTTTATGATACAAGGCTTGGATTGCCTGCTTGTTGAAATAAAAGGAAATTTTCCATCCTGGCAGATTCTTATGCAGTGGTGTCCATTGAAAATGAGTAATCATATGTATTACCTCCATATATACAGTTTCTCATTTAATTATAATGGAAAACGGCAGCTGGAGGTGCTATTTAATTGTCAGGCTGGGAAAAGTTAATTCAATAAAAAGATTTTTTAAATGCAAAAGCCTGTTTGTTTCAATTTCCTCCTCATCGAATTGCATGGGCTTTGAGTTCACCTCGTATATGAAGAGCGATCCTGATTCGTCTTCCCCTATATCCATGGAAAACTCTCCGAGAAATCCGATTTTTTTTGAAAGTATCTCACCGCTTTTTTGGGCGATTTTCGCTAATTCTCGATTCAGGCTTCTTGATTGCAGGTCTTGATAAGGAAAGATCTTACCCCCTTGGGGAGTGTGGGTAGTGATTTCCTGAGTTTGTGACATCCTTACCGCTTTGCCGGTCACTTTATAAAAACCTTTTTCATAATGGACCAGAATCCGGTAATCATAACGGTGTCCAAAAAGTTTTTTTGGAATGATCGCCTGTTGAGCAAGGTAGCTCCTTTTTAATAAATCCCTTTTTTTTGTTTCCCAGAATGACGCGAAATCCGGGAAGGACTCACTATGCTTTAAGCTATTGAACAATAGTGTATCATCATCATTTCTGATAATGGTATAAATGCCTTTACCTTGGCTTCCTTTGCAAGGTTTAAGGTATATATGCCTGTAGGTCTCCAGGAAAGCATCAAGGCAGCCGCTGTTTCGCAAGACCATGGTGGGCGGAAGGTGATTGGTGAGGGATCCTTCTTCCATCAATGCTTCGAACATCACATATTTATCTATGAAACAGGGGTTGAAAAGATTCATTCGAGATTCTTTAAAATATCCGATGAGCTGTTGGAATTCTCCTGACGCCTCATAGCTCCTAGAGGGGATTCGGTTATAGACGATGTCAGGGAAGGGCACTTTACATTCGATCCACTTGTTTGAAATGGAGGAAAAAACATACCCTCTCATCGATTCGGAATGAAGGGCCTTTTCTGTGAATACATACGCCAATATTCCATGTTTCAATAAATATAGTGATAGGTCCCGAAAAAGGGTCAGGTTTCCACCCAAACCTGATTCCTTTTTGGGATTGGAAACAGTCAGTATGCCGACGGCAAGCATCCGGTTACCTGGAAATATGGTGATAGGAATTAGGGGTTGATTCGTATGATCCTTATTATAGCTGATTACCTCTTCGGCAGAGCCGGCGAAAAGTTCCGCATTTTCTTGATTGTGGTACCAATTTTCAGTGGGGATATCGTAAAAAATGTTCATCGCGGCACACTGATTGATTTCGTAATCGTCTGTTCCGTAAGATAAATGGCGTAATCAAGGCTAAGCTTTCTGGTCAGCAATTCGAAATCCTTGAGTTTTGGATGGGAGAAGATGGAACGTCCCGGTTTGGAATTGGCTTCAAACATCCAAACCTGCCCTTTTTTATCCAATCCAAAATCAAATCCTATTTCTGCAACGATGCCGTCCAAGTTCTTTTCTATACTGTCACTTAAAATCAGCGCGGCTTCCGATAGCTTTCGTTCGACTTCTTTGGCCTCATCGTCATCTCCAAACAGTTCGGCAACCGTTTTGATCACACCCCCGCTTTTAATATGGGTCGTGACGCTGCCGGCACCGGCGATTTTTGCGGCGATCGCGGTTACCTGCCATTTTCCATTACTGTCCTTATTCGTATGGACCCGGAAATCCACTGGACGTTTTTCAGATCGAATTAATGGGATGCCCTGCTGCACGATAAGATTCTCAAGCGGCCGGTCGTGAAAAATATGTTTAACGATGGATTCCAGTGTGGAAAACTTTTGCAGTTTATTTTCTTTTGCTTCATTTGTATAGCGGCAATAGTAAACATTCTCATGCTTATCATAAAGAATTTGATGAATCCCTAGGCCGAGGCTGCCGTGAATGGGCTTTATATAAACTTGCCGGTAATGGGAAAGAAGGGTTTCCACCACGGACATGGATTGAAATGGATACGTTTCCGGCAAATATGGCAGTGCCCGCTCATCTGCGCATAACCTTTCATTTACCTCCCATTTATTGAAAAAACCAGGATTATACCATGGAATGGTATATTCTTTTTGAAATTTCTGCTTCACTTCTTTAGGTCCATCGCGGTTTTCCGTCAACCGATTTGGGAGCCGGTCATAGATGACATTAGGAAAAGGAAATTCATTAATGTGCCAGTCATCGTTATCAAACACATAACCTTTGATTGTCTCCTCATCCCAATTGATTACATTCTCCCCAAATACAAAGGGGATACAGCCTGTGGTCCTGCTAAGCGAAAGGAGCTTTGCGAAAAAATCCGATCTCTCGCCCAATGGTTTGTTTGAAATGCCGGTGAAGCCTGATGAAAAGATTCCGACCAGCGGTCCGATATGAATGCTCTTGCCGTATATGAATAAATGAAGGGGAATATCGGTATGATCGAATATTAGAGATTCCGCAAGACTTTCCGAAAGGACGATTGATTGATTGACGGCCGGGTTTTGTTTGACGGTGGCAGGACATGAATGTCGTCCGAAATAAATTAATTCAATCTCTGCCAAATCTCCAAGCTCTGAAGGGTAGTAGAGAACATTGCCGGGGATAGTGGCAATTTCGGCAGGATAAGTCTTTCTCACTATCTATTCACCTGCTTTCTGAAGATGTTCGGCTAAATACTGGCTATATTGAAACGGTGCGCGATGAATATCTTTCATGGTCTCCGGCTGTAGTGCCTGAATGATTTTCCTTCCGGGCTTCGAGTTAATGTCCATTATCCATATTTGGCCTTTTTTATCGATGCCTATATCGATCCCCAACTCGAATAACCTTTCAAAGACAGCTTCGGCTTCAGCCGGCAGGGTGCGAAGGATATGCTGAATCTTTTGTTCGACGGCAATCGAAATCGTTTCCGGGTTTCTTTTGATGAAATTATCCAATGAAATGGCTTCCCCGCCTGTGGCAAGATTTGAGGTGATTCCGTCCTTTTGTCCCGTACGAATTCCGCGGCCACGTTCCATCCATTGATTCTTCTCGTTTTTTTGAAGTAAAATCCGTAAATCGAATGGCTCGTTATTTTGGTTGCAAAGCTCCAAATATGGCTGGCAGAGGTAACGGTATCGATTTAATAAATGCTGCAGCCATTTGTTAAGCTGAGATTTGGAGGGGAATTGGCGGTCATATTTGGTGCCCTTTTTCGTCATGGATACCAAGGTGCCGTCCTCGTTTTTTGAAAGCAGATAAATCCCTGTACCGCCTGCACCGAATTCAGGTTTGATGATGATTTTATCCAGGCGTTCCAAATGACCGGTAATATCTTCAGGTGTCGTCACTTGTACGGTCTCTGGAAAAAATGCCTGTAGGTGTGGATGGTTTTTTAGGATTTGATACACTTCCCACTTACCAGGAAGGCCAAGCCCCAAGAAATACGAGTTATCTTTTAACCAATCGATTTTGTGCCGCGTTTCCGTTGACTCCCGGACTAATCCGTGAAAACAGCGATCATAAACAAAATCAGGTATATCAAAAGATGCGGCGATCCAAGTTTCATTCTCGTCATCAAAACGCTCGCCGCGGACTTTTTTCTGATCCATATCAATATTTTCCGGTGAGAATTTACAAACTTTCATATTAAATGATTTTGCGGTTTTGGCTATTTCGGTGAAGTAGTTGTTTTCATGTGTATCCGACGCGGCCATTAATCCTATTAACACGTGCTAGCAACTCCTTTTATTGATGGTTTTCGCGGTTAAGGGCAAGCATGAAATCTATGATGGATTTTACTGATGGACGAAAGGTTTCATAGTTGCCTTGAAATTTTTTCGAAGGCTTTGAATTCACTTCGATGATCCATGGATGGGTATCGGTATCCAGTGCTAAATCGATCCCTAGCTCCCCGAATGAATCGTCATGGTTTTCGACCAAGGCCTGGGCAGTGTTTTTAGCCAGCCGAACGAGCTTTTGATATATGCGGCTGGCGTTCTGAAGGTCAAATGCTTCCTTTAGAAAATCCGGGCCATTTTTCATCAAGCCGCCTTGTGCAAGATTGGAAACGATAGTGCCAGGGTCCCCAATCCGGGCAACCATTGAAGAAACTTTCCATTCAAGCAGTTCGTTCCGGTGAAGAAGTATGCGGAAATCAACTTTTCTCTGATCGGTTTCGAATAGGGAAATCCCTTTTTGAAGAATGAAGGATTGTTTTCTGGAAAACCTTTTTAAGGTTTCGTACAACTTTTCATCCGTATCAGCAAAATGCACATCCTGGAGATTTCCGGATTGCTCGATTTTCCATTTTCCAGCTACTTGCGTTAATCTGCATATGTTCCTGCCTTGGCTGCCTGATGCGGGTTTAAAGTAGATTACCGAATGCTTTTCTATAAACCTCAAGAAAGATTCCATTTCGTTAAAAAATATCGTCTCCGGCAAATTTGGCAACAGCTCATCATCTAAGATTAGCAGTTCATGTACATCATGTTTGGAGAGGAACCTTCCATTGAACATCGGTATCGACCGTTCCTCCAGTTCAGTTTTAAACAGCTTGAAAGAATGCGATTCCTCAAGTTTGCGCGAATGTATCCGGTTATAAAATACATCAGGAATGGGGAGGGGCAAGGTTTGCCAGCCATCTTGCCCAGGCAGGTAGCCTTTCACAACTCCTTCTTGAAGAGACTGCAATTTTACTAAATAGAAGGGGATTCCCTGCTGATTACAAAATGATTTCATTTCCTGATAAAATTTTTCCATCTCACCGAATGTCCCGTCTTGCAAGGGAGTCTGGTTCATGAGTGAAGCGAAGAAAGGGCCTATTTTAATTGACCTTCCTTCCGCATTGTATGAGACGGAGATTGGATCGGAAAAACTGGGTAAGGATAAAGTTTGGTTCATATCATATGAAAGTTTCAATGTAGGCTGGGATGACGGGAATGGCTGGACAAGTACCGGGACCGAACGGCATCCAGCCATGATCGTTACGGGTTCTCCAAATTGAAGGCCCCATTCCTCAAATAGTTTTTCTTCGATAAACAGTAGCGCCTTCTTTCGCGTCTCTGCGGGATTTACCGTAATGAAAACTTTCTGATGGTTAAGGTTCATAATAATTCCCCGTTTGCACTAAGTTTAATATCCTTTAATAATTAAATGATGGGCAAATGTGGATAACACATTCTATGTTCTTTTAATTAGAAGGTGTCATCAAGCCTCTATTTAAAGCAATAAATGGAGAAATTTCATGGAGTTTTGTTTAAGGATACTGTATGGTCGTCTTAGGTGCTGTAATAGGTGGCTTCACTAAATTATTAGCTATCACAATGCTGTTCAGACTTTATAAACTAATCTATATTTTCGGGAAACAGCTGCCTATGACACAGTGTTGATTCCGAAGCGACAGAATGTGTTAGGCAACAGTTAGGCAAATTGGTGTTGATCATTTAATCACGCCAGAGAGCATTCAAAGTAAAGTCATCAGATGCCTCTATACAGAATATGAAAATTTTCGTGAAGGCAGAAGTAAAGAAAGCATTGTCCATGGAAAAAAGTACTGCTCAAATGCTTGATCAACTGGGAATGAAGAATTCTTCATTTACGTTGGAACAGAGATTACAAACATTCTTTCTTGGTAAATATGAAACATGGGCGGAAGAGAAACGATATAACGAAAAAACGGCTGAAATGCTTCCTGTCGCTTCGATCATGAATAAGCCGGTTCCATTTCCCGACTGGAGGAAAATGATCGTTTCCATCACTAAGAAGGAATTGTCGATAATCATCTACCTTGGGGCTTTGCTTGGTGGAATAATCGGTTTATTTCAAGGTTTCGTAACTGTTTTAATAGGATGACGTGTAATTCGCAATCGGATTTGTTATAGTGGAAAAGGTGTAGGAATACAATGATTACCGGGAGGGGAAATAAATGAGTAACGTATATGATGCAGCGTATGAAATGGAAAAGGCAATTAGGGCAAGTAATGAATATGCCGATTTGCAACGCTTATATGATCTTGTCAATTCTGATGAAGCAACAAAAGGAATGTTTGAAAACTTCCGTAATTTGCAGATGACATTGCAGCAGAAGCAAATGATGGGACAGGAGATTGCACCGGAAGAGGTTGAGCAAGCACAAAAGACGGTACAGCTTGTCCAACAAAACCCAACCATTTCACAATTGATGGAAGCTGAACAACGGATGAGCATGGTCATAGCAGACCTCAATAAAATTATCATGAAGCCGCTTGAAGATTTATATGGCTTACCTGAACAACAGCAATAAGCAGTTAAAGACTCCCTACCATAATGGTTGGGGGTTTTTTTGTTTCCTGTAAGCACCGTTGCAAGGGTCGTGAACCACTATTTGTTCTATTCCCGAAATTTTAGTCATAAATTTGGAAAGAGGATACTACAGATGGGGGAGATCAGCATGGTATATCGACTACTTGCGGTCAATATCGACGGGACATTGCTCCAGTCAAATGGCCGTTTAAATAAATCGACTAAAGAAGCAATAGATTATGTTCACCAAAAAGGTGTCCATGTTGCACTTGTGACGTCAAGAAACTATCACTCAGCAAAAAAAGTGGCCAAAGCCCTAAAAATAAATCCGATGATCGTTGCTCAGCAAGGAGCCTTTGTCGGAGCTTCCATAGAAAAGCCGATAATGGTAAAAAGAATATCAGAAGAACTGACTGCAGAGCTCGTGCAAATGCTTGAAAAGACAACGTGCCAAATATTGCTCATTCATGAGAAATACTCGCTGGGCAATCGGGTGAACCTCCCGGAGAATTTGCTTGGTAAATCGGTAATGTATTTGAATGATCAAAATATTTATGCTCAAAATTATGTGGATGATATCAGTGAAGAGCTTATTGACCAGCCGATGGCCCCGACGAAGATGGACATTATATTTCCAGAAAAAAGTGCTCGAAATGATATGTTGAAATTGATAAAGGAAATGTTCCCTGAGGTTGATGCAATCTTGCATCCAGGACATAAGCTGACAATCGTTCCGAAGGGTGTTTCTAAATGGAGCGGTGTATTGTATTTAGCTGACCATTTAGAGGTGAAAAGAACGGAAATCGTCTCGATTGGAGATGGATTGGATGATATCGAGATGATTGCCGGCTCAGGTCTGGGAGTTGCCATGGGCAATGCGGATGAGGAAGTAAGGAAAGTGGCTAAATGGGTGACGCGCTCCAATGACCAAGATGGTGTTGCCTATATGCTGAGGGAATTCTTCCGGAAACAGCATCCAATCGATTTTTTACAAAAGATGAATATGCTTAAGTGAATGGCGGGGCTCCAGGGGCCCCATTCAGATAATTCCACTTTTTAGGCCTGTCATATTTCATAAATAATTATAAGCTTCTTTCCATAAGCTAAAGGAAAATCAGTAATGGAAAGGAAGAATTCAATGGGTGTAATCAATGCAAAAGAAGTGCAAGTCGGTGACGAGGTGTTTGTGATTTATAATAATCCCCACGTTCCTACCGTTTCGAATATAAGGGCGGCGGAAATCGTTCAGCATCCCAAAGATCCAAATGCAGTTGCATTGTTCCTGAACGATACATTTCATACGATTGAGGACGATGATGCTTTGTTCACTTCGGAAGCCGCAGCGGAAAAAGCATACAGTGATTATATGGATAACCAAATGACTTAAAGAGACGTTCACTTCGCATGAACAGATGAAAGCCCTCGCTCATAGAGCGGGGGCTCTTTTTGATTATATTTACGAGTAAACGCTCGAAATTCACGAGTATTTGTTTCAAACTCACGAGTAAACGCTCGGAATTCACGAGTAAACGCGCCAAACTCACAAGTAAAAGCTCCGAATTCAAGAGTGGATGCTCCAAACTCACGATAAAAGCTCGAACTCAGATAAAAACACCCATACTCCCATGTCAGAGGCAATTAGTGATTGAAACAGCATATTTGACTGTGAAAAATAAAAAAATGCCACTCCTATTTCAAGAAATACAGAGTGACAGTTATGGTCTAATCTCAGTTATTGGATTGGATTAAGAGTTTCATTGCGTGAATTTGTCCAATATGATTGGCTTCATGGAGCACTACAAAATTAATGAATTCCCCCACTGTTTCCATTCCGTTGAAAGGCTGTGGTGTTTTTTCAGTCAATCGTTCCTCTGGAATTTCAAGAAGTCGATCGAGTTGTTCATGCAGTTGTTGCTTTAATACTTCAACGGTAGGTACGTCCCCAGTCCAGTCCGCTGGTTTTGAACCATATCCGAATAGTTGGCCGTAATTCGCTGGCAATTCACTATTGGAGTCCAATAAAAATTTTTCGGCTGTAGTAAGGACATGTCCAAGGTGCCAATGGATTGTATTATTAAAACCTTCAGGCTGTACATCCATAAACTCTGGTTTGATTCCATCGATTTCTTTTAAAAGATTGCCGCGCATGACTGTTAGCTGATTTTTTACATAATTCATTTTACATTCCCCTTTCAATCTTGTTTTTTTCTAAACGCTATCCCATGAAATTATAGCAAGGATAATTCAATATTATCAAATTTTAGCTAAGTCTTTTCAAAAGGGGAAGGCTTATCAATTTAAAAGGTTTTTTATTGTCGGCTAATAATGGAATTAAATGCAATATAAGCAAGTATGTGCTTTTGATGAAATGGAAGGAAGGCTGCATCAACTACTTTCTGAATGGTTGAATGCAGGTCCAAGGGATACAAGGGGTCAAGAACTCTTAAGCCAAAAGCTTAAGTTTTTTTGGTTAATAAATCGACAAACATTCCTATTACTCTTTTGCGTGGAGAAGTATAATGAAATATATTGGATAATTAATCCATTGGGTATGAGGAGATGACATTAATGAAAAGGAAACAGCTGCTTGTTGCACTTAGCCTATTATCAATAACGTTAGCTTCGGGCTGTACAACAAAGCAAGAACATATTTCCGTTCAAAAGTATGAAGGTAAACACTACAAATTCGAAGCATATAAAGAAAAGATAGAAATGGGGAAAACAGAAAAAACAAAAGAAATAGTAAGAAATGCAGATTGGGAAGAATTTGCGTTGGCTGAAGATCATCCTGAGGCGGACTTCATCTTTTATTTTAATGATGAGAAAAACGAAGGTAGACTAACCGTATATTATGTTTGGGTCAATCCTGATGGAAAGATTGTAGAATTGACGAAGGATGAACACAGTAAGTATGTACAGTTAAATAGAAACGATTCAAAAATCTTATTAAGACTGCTGCATAAATGAAAAGGCCTCCAGACAAGCATTAACATTAGAACTCTCATGTGCCTCAATATCAACAGAGTTATTTAAAAAAGTGTAATGGATGGAATCGAGGCATTAAAAAAAGAACTAAACCCTTAATCCTTCCTGTTTTATGACACCTTGTTGAAAAAAGGCGAAAGAACCCGGATTTTCATACAAGTCCGGGTTCTTCCATTTTGCTCAGGCTGAATCAGTCTTCTTATTCGTTGTCCTCAATAGTGGCATTGTGCAGCAACGGAAGGAGCCGCCGGACTTGATGATTTCGCTTATATCGACTTCGATGACTTCGTATCCGCGTTTACGAAGCTCACTATTTACCTGTTTATTACATGGAAGACTGAATAATTTTTTATTCCCAATCGAAAGCACATTGGTTCCTAATGTGAATTGTTCTTCTTTAGTCACTTCGATCATGTCATAACGAGAAGATAATAAATCCATTTCTTTTTTTGTAAAGGACTCTGGAAAAATAAGCGCCTCTGTCGGTGATATGATATTGAAAACACAATCTAAATGTAGGAATGTTTCAATGAAAGGAACCGCGATGACATCGTATTCCGGTAATAAGGTTTGAAGATGCTTGACGGAAGTTTCATCCGTTCTTTCACTGATTCCAATATAGATGGTCTTTCCGTCAATAAGGACGTCCCCGCCTTCAATATGATTTTTGAGTAGGTTGAAATATGAGATGCCATTCGTTTCGAGCCAGGATTTCAATATTTGTTCTTCACCCTGCCTGATACCTGTTGCCAACTCAGCCACATAAACGGTATTGCCAAGAGTGAAACCGATATCTCTCGTGAAAACTTGTTCTGGATATGTAAATTGAGGCGTAAGTTTTATGACTTCAATTCCTTCGTGTTCAAGTGCCTTTGTAAATTGGGTGTGCTGCTTCAAGGCTAGTGCTTGATCGATATTTTCCTCTTGAAACTCTTTTTGTGTTTCGTTAATGATCTCCCGGATTTCCATATAACGAGGTTCACAGACGATCACCCGTGATAGCTTTGAATATTCACTCGCGCAATAAGCTTCTAGTTCTTCGTTTATTTTGTTTACCATAAATGAGCTCCCTCTAAATATAATTGTATCTTTACTATTTCCTCTTTTTTCTAGAAAGAAACATAAAAATATATGTCAGGGAACTGCACCGATAAATTTGGAGGGTTTAAAAATAACTTTTCAGATTACGCTCCTAAGAAATGATTTCGTTATATACCGGTTTGATCCTTTCAAATCGAAGAAAGCGAGATTGCCTGCAGTTTTTTATTTAAAAAACATTCCAGTCGTTTCAGAAATCAGTTCCCTTTCCGAAATCGTCAAACTGATTTAAAAATTTTATCTAGATAAACCCAAATTCAAAATAATCGTAAAAGGCACCTAGGGATAAAGGATTATTTTTTTTCTGGTCGAATATATAATGAGGATGCTTTTAATATAAGGGGGAGATTGTAATGATGGATACTCCATTGATCATGACTCAAATCATTGAGAGAGCTGAAAAATATTTTCCGAAGAAAGAGGTAGTTTCGCGTACGGATGGTGGAATTCACACATTTACATATGCAGAGATTGCTGAGCGTACAAGAAGGCTGGCCAGTAATCTTGAAAAATTCGGCATTCAAACCGGTGACCGTATTGGAACGCTTGCCTGGAACCATCATCGGCATTTAGAAGCATATTTTGCGATTCCTTGTCATGGTGCTGTCCTTCATACAATCAATATGCGTCTGTCTCCTCAACATGTTTCTTATATCGTCAATAGTGCGGAGGATCGATTATTACTGATAGACCCAGATGTCATTCCCCTCTTGGAAGCAATTAAAGATGAGTTAACGACAGTGGAAGGGTACATCATTATGACGGATAAAGAGGAGCTGCCTAAAACGACCCTTTCACCCATTTATCATTATGAAAAATTATTAGCCGAGGGGAATCCGAAACAGCCATTCATCCAAACCTTGGATGAAAATGCGCCTGCCGGCATATGTTATACTTCCGCCACGACTGGAAATCCGAAAGGTGTGGTTTATTCACATCGCGGAATTTTGCTGCATGCGATTGCACTGGGGCTTGCCGATTCCACAGCATTAAGCGAACGTGATGTAGCCCTTCCTGTCGTGCCGATGTTTCATGTAAATGCTTGGGGCATGCCTTTTGCCAGTGTTTGGTTTGGAACGAAGATGGTTTTGCCGGGACCCTATTTCACCCCAAAGATTTTGGCTGAGCTTATAGAAAAGGAGAAGGTTACAATCGCAGCAGGGGTTCCGACGATATGGCTGGGCTTATTGAAGGAGCTGGAAGAAGGCACCCATGATACGAGCAGCATTCGCACTGTTCTATGCGGAGGGTCGGCTGCTCCAAAAAGCATGATTAAAACCTTTGAACAAAAGTATGGGATACCATTCCTGCATGCCTATGGAATGACTGAAACGAGCCCGCTTGTTTTTGTTTCGAAACCAAAAAGCTATCAGGAGGACCTCCCTGAAGAAGAACTTTATGAGTTGAAGGCCAAGCAGGGCCTTGTTTCGCCAATGATAGAAATTAAAGTGGTCGGTCAGGACGGCGAAGTGAAACCAGATGGAAAAGAAATGGGCGAATTGCTGATCAGGGGTCCTTGGATAGCGAATGAGTATTTTAAGGATGAGCGGTCAGAGGATACGTTTAAAGATGGCTGGCTGTATACGGGGGATGTTGTCACGATTGATGAAGAAGGATTCGTCAAAATCGTTGACCGGACGAAAGATTTGATAAAAAGCGGCGGTGAGTGGATTTCTTCCGTAGATATAGAGAATGCATTAATGGCCCATGAAGGAATCTTTGAGGCGGCGGTAATTGCAGTGCCTCACGAAAAATGGCAGGAACGGCCGATCGCTTGTGTTGTCTTGAAGGGCGCATATAAGGGGCTAGTGTCCCAGGAAGACATCATCGAATTCTTAATGCCGCAGTTTGCAAAATGGTGGCTGCCGGATGAAGTGGTCTTTTTGGATGAAATTCCGAAAACGGGTGTTGGGAAGTTCTTGAAAAGGGCATTGCGTGATCAGCTTCAGGATAAATATATCAATAAATAATGCTGGATCTGTATAATTGTAACTTTTCCCCCTATTCTGATAATGGTGAGGGATATATAATAGAGTCATAGAACGAAAGAGGAGGAAATAAATTGAGTATTGAATCGACATCACCTGCAGGCACTGTTTTAGTCACATATTCGGACAGGACGGCCACTGTTGCAATGAACCGTCCAGAGGCCATGAATGCTTTAAATCCGAAAATGCTGCATGACTTTATTCATGCCCTGAAGGAAGTAAGTGAGAATGATGATGTGGATGTCGTCATTTTAAAAGGGAATGGGAAAGCATTTTCCGCAGGTGGTGACATTAAGATGATGCTATCGCCTGGAAAAGAAAACGCTTTCGATGAACTGATGGATGGAATCAGTGAATTGGTGACCACTCTATACTTCATGCCTAAATTGACCATCAGTGCCATTCATGGCGCAGCTGCAGGGCTTGGGTTAAGTATAGCTCTTGCAACCGATCATCTTATTGCCGATTCGGAAAGTAAGGTTGCGATGAATTTTATCGGGATTGGATTAATCCCCGATGGCGGGGGACACTTCTTCCTTGAACGCCGTCTTGGAGAAGTGGGTGCAAAAGAACTAATCTGGGAAGGTAAAGTGCTTACTGCGCTTGAAGCAAAAGAAAAGGGCCTCATTCATGAAGTGGCTGACGGAACCTTGGAACATGCGGTAGAGAAGAAAGTGCAATCATGGCTGCAAAGCCCGGTTCAGGCCATGATTAAAACGAAAAAAATTCTTAGTGAAAAAAATCGCCCGCTATTGATTAAGATCCTTGAGATTGAAAAAGCTGCCCAGATGAAAATGCGCCAAACAGCGGACCATCAAGAGGGAATAAAAGCATTCGTGGAAAAAAGGAAACCGAACTTCATCGGAAAATGAATGAAAAAGGCCGTCACGTTATTGTGACGGCCTTTTTTATATAAAGAATGTGTCTGAAACTTGATCATGTTTTAGTGATTGCGCTTCCATTTTCGATCAGCGATGAAAAAGCAATAAAGCGCCTGACGGTGATGTACAGCGATGTGTTCGATCCTGATAGTTTTTTTCCTTCAATAAATTTTGTCCCAATTCTTTAGCTTGCTCATCATTCTCGGCTGTAAATGATTCATCCAATAGTTTTTCCCCTGACGGTTCAAAAACGGTTAATTTGTATATTCTGCTCATTTCAAAAACTCCCTTATCAAAAATGTTATTGTCTTAGTAACTGTTATCAAAATTTTATCATTATCTGTCAATTTTGACTATTGTTATGTGAGGGAAATGTATTAAGACAGGGAATATTGATATGTAGCTGAATATCTTGAAAAACGATGGAAAATAACTATACCGAACTAACTTCAAAACAAAACCTATTTATACTAGAGGAATTCTCTCTTTAAAATGAAAAATCATAAATGATATAATGAACCTGAGTAAAAGTGCATCTAGGAAGTGTATGGATCGAAGGGGGATTTTTTGGATGACGGTAAAAATCGTTAATAATATCACTGAATTGATAGGAGATACACCTGTTGTAAGGATTAATCATTTAACGGCGGAGGGTGATGCTGAAGTATTTGTGAAACTTGAATATTTCAATCCGAGCCGCAGTGTAAAGGATCGGGCTGCCTTCAACTTAATTAGGCAGGCTGAACTGGACGGCATCATTCAATCCGGGGCCACGATCATAGAACCAACATCAGGTAATACAGGTATTGGGCTTGCTATGAATGCCGCGGCAAAGGGGTATCGGGCGATTATGGTCATGCCGGATAATATGTCGAAAGAAAGAATCAATATCTTAAAGGCATACGGAGCGGAAGTTGTCCTCACCCCTGCATCAGAGCGGATGCCGGGAGCCATCCGTAAAGCTGAGGAACTAGCCGCAGAAATTCCTAATAGCTTTATTCCGCAGCAATTCGAAAACCAAGCCAATCCTGATATTCACAGAGTGACGACAGCAGTCGAGATTCTGGATCAGATGGATGGTAAACTGGATGTGTTTGTCGCTACTGCTGGAACGGGAGGAACGATAACCGGTACAGGTGAAGCCTTAAAAGAACATCTGCCGGATTTAAGGGTTGTAGTTGTCGAACCTAAGGGTTCCCCAGTTCTTTCGGGCGGAAAGCCTGGTCCTCATAAGTTAGTGGGTACGAGCCCTGGATTTATCCCCAGCATCTTAAATACAGAGGTATTTGATGAAATCGTTCAAGCGGCTGATGAAGATGCGATATCCACCATGAAGGATCTGGCTTCGAAGGAAGGTATATTGATTGGACCTTCAGGAGGTGCCTCTGTCTGGACTGCCCTGCAGGAAGCCCGTCGTCTTGGAAGTGGAAAACGAGTATTATGCATTGCACCGGATAATGGTGAACGCTATTTAAGTATGGATATTTTTGAATGATGAAAAAGACCGAATGCCGTGATGAAACAATGTTCACGCCATTCGGTCTTTTTCCTGTTGAATTTGCCCATACTGCATGATGACATATTAAAATAATAATGTATGGGAAAGTATGTTCTGTTCATGTTAAAATTAAATGTGAAACGTTGATAGAAATCGAGGTGACACTATTGAGCGGTGTGAGGTTCATTCATGCGGCGGATCTCCATCTGGATAGTCCCTTTTCAGGGTTGAAGGATATGCCGTCATCTATATTAAAGGAATTAAGGGAAGCTCCTTTTAAAGCTTTTCAAACCATCATTAATGAAGCAATTTTCCTTCAGGTTGACTTTATCGTGTTATCGGGGGATTTATTTGATGGGGAGAATCGGAGTCTCCGGACACAGGTCCGCTTTCGGACAGAAATGGAAAAACTCCAGCAGCATCAGATCCCTGCCTATATCATTCATGGTAACCATGATCATCTCAGCGGCTCATGGATTACTGTGGAGCTGCCGGATAATGTCTACATATTTTCAGGGCAAACCGAAGTGAAACGGTTTGAAAAAATCGATGGGACGACTGTCCACCTTTATGGGTTCAGTTATCCGCGCCGTCACGTAAGGGAAAGAATGATCGAAACCTACATAAAAGCTGAAGGGGCCGATTATCATATAGGGCTGCTTCATGGGAATTTGGAAGGCAATTCCGAACATAGCCCATACGCCCCTTTTTCATTGAAGGAACTAGCTGCCAAAGATTTCGATTACTGGGCATTAGGCCATATTCATAAGCATCAGGTAGTTTCAGAAGATCCGCTAGTGATATACCCAGGAAATATTCAAGGCAGGAACAGAAAGGAGTCTGGCGTTAAAGGGTGCCTGCTCGTCGAATTCGACGGGGACATGAAGCGTCATTCCTTTATTGAAACTTCTGAAGTGATATGGGAAAGCGAAACAATTGAAATAACCGCGGATGGTGGATTTGATGCCCTGTTCAAGCAATGCAGGGAAGTAATTGAACGGAAGGGCTTCGATGGGAGAAGCTTTCTTTTGGAATTGAAGCTGGATGCAGGTGACGCAGCAGGAGCTTCCGGGGAATATCTTGAAGAATTGACCCGGATCTTGCAGGAAGAGGACCAGGGGGAATCGTTTGTCTGGGTGTATAAAATCAAAATCATCCAATCGATGCCGATGATTAAGTCAAATGAAACATTATTGCCATTTATGGCTGAGGTATCAATGCTTGCATCTGAATTTGATGATACGGATGCTGCTCTGGCCCCGCTTTATATTCATCCGGGTGCAAGAAGGTTTCTTGATACAATAGAGCCAAAGGAGCAGAGGGAACTTGTGGATGAAGCGGAAAGATGGCTATTGCAAGTTTTTGATGCGAATAAATGAGTGTAGGGAGGAGGAACGGATTTGATTATTAAAGACCTCCATGTTTATGGTTACGGCAAACTGGAAAATCAACGTTTTCTTGAATTGGGACAGCTGCAGATTTTCTTTGGGGAAAATGAATCGGGCAAGTCAACCATCATGTCCTTCATTCATAGTATGCTGTTTGGTTTTCCGACAAAGGTTCAAAACGAACCGCGTTACGAGCCCAAAATGCATGCCAAATATGGGGGAAGGCTCAGTCTCATAACAAAAAAAGATGGGGAAATCGTTATTGAACGTGTGAAGGGAAAAGCTACTGGCGATGTAAAATTGACCTTCGAGGATGGAAGGGTCGGCGGCGAGGAAGAATTGAATGAGGTTCTCCATGGAGTTGATAAAAACTATTACCAAGCCATTTTTTCTTTCGACCTTCAAGGGCTGCAGGGATTACATACACTAAGTGAAGGGACCATGAGTAAATATCTGCTTTCAGCTGGGCTGATCGGGAATGATAAACTTCTTGAAGCCGAAACGAAATTGCAAAAAGAGCTCGATTCGAGGTTCAAGCCATCAGGCCAAAAACCTTTACTGAATGTGAGATTGAAAGAACTTAAGGAATTGCAGAAAAAGGTGAAAGCATCAGAAGAAGAACAGCAGTCGTATACGGCATTACTTCAGGAGGAAGCAAAACTTAAGGAGGAGCTCTACAAAGTCACGGAAGATATTCAAGAGATAGAAGAAAACCTTGTTAACGTGAGTACTTTTTTGCGAATTAAACCATTGGTTGAAGAACAGGGGGAACTTGAGGCCGAAATAAGTAAAATTCCGGATGTGAGTTTTCCTGTTGATGGCTTAAAAAGACTTGAACAGCTACAGGCAGTTGGAATGCCCATGAAAGCCCAACTTGCGGCATTGACTGAGAAAAAGGACAAACTTGAGGGGAAACTCACGGAAATCGAAATCAATCCGTTCATCAAGGAGCATAAAGAGCAAATTGAACATGCAATCGATCAAGGAACATTGCTGGAGAAGCTCGAGCTGGATATGAGAAAAGCGGAACACGAAAGGCTGTTGGAAGAAAAGAATATCGAAAAGGTGAAGCAGGAATTATTCTTGGATGTTTCTGATGATGAAATAAGAAAACTGGATATCAGTACATTCATGAAGGAAAAGGTGAAAAGGGCTGAGAGGGAAAAGCATCAACTCCAAAATGATAAAAAGCAGCTTGATGAGAAATATGAACTGCAAAAGGGAAGTTTGGAAACGACAGAAGCCCGCTTGAAGGAGATAAAGGCCCAGTTAATGCCAGATGAAAAAAGAATCGAGCTGGAGTCCATATACAACAAGCAGAATAACATTGAATTTGAAGCAGCACAATCGCTAATACTTGATGAACAAATACTTGAACTTGAAAAGCAATTGGCATTACAGAGGAAGAAGGAAGCGGATAATCGCAAACGTTCACATATCATGAATGGCAGTTTAATAGCACTTCTTTGTTTAGGTGCTATTGGAAGTTATTTCAGTGAACAGATTTTGTTGGGGATGATACTACTAGCCGTGGCTGTTCTGTTTGCGGTTTCCAGGTATCTTTTTAAAGGTGTTGATGTATTGTCCGGGTATATCAGGCAATTGGATGAGATGAAAAGGAAAAGGGCAGCAATTGGGAGTGAGACCAATAGGGGGAGTGAAGGAGAGTCGATGGGTCGGCTGCTTGAAATGGACCAACGTCTCCAAAGGCGTTTTGAAAGTGAAAGTTTCAAATATGAAGAAAGGGAGGAAGCGTTTGAATCGACCATTCAGGAGTATGCCGATTGGGAAGCTAGAAGGGACCGGTTGGATAAAGAATTGAGGAGCATCTTAAGTGGTTGGGGTCTGTCTTATTCCGGAATGGAAATCAATCTTGAATCTGTATTTGAACTTCTTGAGAAATGGAAGGAAGCCGTTGATAGGAAATATGAATCAATCAAGAGGCATAATTTTCTGCAGGCAGAATTTGAGGGTAAATCAAAGGCTTTATTTCATTTTGCACACAGCCTTGATTTTGAACCATCCACATGGCGGGAAGCGATTGGCCTATTGAAGCGGGAATTGAATAAAGCGGTTGAATTCTCGGTTCAACTAACGCAATGGATGCAGGAACGAAGTCGTTTGACGAACGAAATCGAGCAGCTGACGATGGAAAATGGCTATCTTGATGCAGAAATGGAAATGCTTTTTAAGTTAGCGAAGGCCAAGGACGAGGAAGAATTCAGGCATGACGCCGCATTGTCCGAAAAGAAAATCACTTTACACAAACAGCTTGATTTGATTGCCATTCAAATTGGGCAATCCAGAATGCTGCCTGATCAAATCCGAACTTACTTAAAACAGGAGATCAATACTTATACATTTGAAAATTTGGAACGGAAGCGGAAGGATTCTGTAAAGGTGAAATCCCACTTATTAGAGAAGCGGGCGGATGCGAGGCATAAGATAAAACAGCTTGAAGTTTCGGGGATTTATGATGATTTACTTCATCGTTTTCATGAAGAAAAAGCTGCTTTTAACGAAGAGGCGAAGGAATGGGCGAAATTGGCAATAGCCAAAAGCTTATTGAATAAAACATTGGACCGATATAAAAGGGAACGCCTACCTAAGGTCATCGCTGATGCCGAGCGGCACTTTTCCTTTTTAACGAATGGGAGCTATCGTAAGATCATACTTGATCAGTCGGGTGAAGGAATTTGGGTACAGCGCAATGATGGTTTGAGTTTCAGGGTTGAAGAGGTCAGTCGCGGGACAGCAGAGCAAATTTATGTTTCCCTAAGGCTTGCACTTGCTGACCATACTTTTGAAAATGATTCATTCCCTCTCATCATTGATGATAGTTTCGTCAATTTTGATGCGGAAAGGACAAAACGGATGCTCGAGTTATTGAAAAAAATTTCGGAAAAGCGGCAAATTTTATTTTTTACTTGTCACCGATATATAATGGAGCACTTTAGCGAAAATCAAGTGATCCGTCTATCCAGCCCCGTATTGCGCCAGGATATGAATGATTTGATCATCCCTGAAATATAATGGGTTTTAAACTATAGATAAAGAGAGTGAAGTCATTGAATATGAATGAGTTTGTAAGCCACCATGATTCTTCTTTGAAGTTAATCATCGAAAAGGAGTTTCCTGGTAAACGGTGTGTTGGGGGAAAATATTCCGCCAAAGGACATAGCATCACTTTATATGAGAGAGATATCGAAATTCAGTGTGAGCGCTCCCTAGGCTCGCTTGCAAGGCTTGAGGAATATACATGGGTGATCCTTACACATGAGATGGGCCACGCATCAGACCCTGATCTCGCTGTGCTTAGTGAGGAGCTACACAGTACAGGAAAATCAGAAATCCTTTATCAAATAGAGGTCAATGCATGGAATATTGCAGAAGGATTAATTCCTTTTATCGATCAGGATTTATTTACCTTCATTAGGGATGAATCCTTGGCACATTGTACAAATCGCCTGCTGGTAGGTTAAAAAGCTCTCCATATGGAGGGCTTTTTTTTTCCCTAAATGGAGAAGAGGCTAGTCCAGCGGAGAAGCACGCACTGATGAATCGGGAAGCTACATGCATGGTATGGGAAAATGGCATTAATGTTTCCAAAGGAAGCTTCATATCTTTAAAAGAGCATTCACTTTAATGAATCAAACAGGAATGGGACATGGAGTTTTTGGTTTATATTCTTTTTTAAGATTGACAGTGAGAATCATTTTCATTAAACTGGTATTATTAGACTAAAAGGGGAGTATTTTAATGCGACCAGCTATTAACACACAGTCTTTATCGCTCGGTTATGGTGATAAATTAATTATAAATGATATGAATATAGAAATACCCAAAGGGGAAATCACCGTATTCATCGGTGCTAATGGATGTGGAAAATCAACACTTCTAAGGTCTGTTGCCCGATTGTTAAAACCTCAATCCGGATCAGTTTTGCTCGAAGGCAAAGCGATTTCGACCATGTCATCGAAGGATGTAGCAAGAAAGATGGCGATTCTTCCACAATCCCCGGTTGCCCCTGAAGGGCTTACAGTATATCAGCTTGTTAAACAAGGAAGATATCCTTATCAAAGTTGGTTGAAACAGTGGAGTTCCGTGGATGAAGAAAAAGTTCAAAAGGCGATCGAAGCAACGAACCTGACCGATTTAAAGGATCAGGCAGTCGATGAATTATCGGGAGGCCAGAAGCAACGGGCATGGATAGCCATGACGCTGGCTCAGGATACGGACATCATATTATTGGATGAGCCGACTACATATCTTGATATGACCCATCAAATCGAGATTTTGGACTTATTGTTCGACTTGAATGAGTTTGAGAACAGAACGATCGTGATGGTGCTTCATGATTTGAATTTAGCTTGCCGTTATGCGGATAATCTGGTGGCACTTAAAGATGGGGCGATACACGCTCAAGGCCGGCCAGAGGATATCATCACCCCTGAATTGGTACAGCATGTATTCAGCATGGACTGCCAAATATCCTTTGATCCAATTTTCGGCAGTCCCATGTGCGTCCCGTTTGGTAAAGGCCGCTACGCCCAAAGTCAGGTAAAAGCGCTGGCCAATGCATAAACTCACACCATCCATGGAAAAAGAGCTGCAAGGATATCGCATATCCTTCCGAGATGAGGCCAAAGTTTCCAAGACCTTCAATCATGCAGATGAACTTATTCAGTATGCACAAGCCCAGACTGGGGCGGAAGCGTCAGGGGTAGCCATTTCAATGTGGTTCAGACGCTATGCTTTTTTTGTCACGGCACAATTTTACATGTTAAGCAAACATCGGCTTATCTGGGAAGGCAGACTTCTGGATATTGGTGTTTTGGATGATCAGGAAGATGAACATTGGCTCCCGAACTTTTTACTGAAAACTAACAGTTGGAGCAATGTCTCGGAAAAGGAAAGCCCTTCTGCCCTCCATTCCATATTGAGCAGCTTTGGTGCTGATGCCATTCGCTTCTTTTCCGGAACTGCTAAAATATCAAAACTAGTACTCTGGGAAAATATTTGGAGCTATACGGTATGGATGTATAGTGAGTTATTGAAGCAGACTGATATAAAGACGCGAGTTGAAAAGGACATTGAAAAACTGCTTGAAGATGAAGTATGGCTGAATATTGAACCGCGTTCCCCCTTTAAACGATTCATTGGGGAAAAAAGTGTTCCGGAGTCCATGAATCCTTATAAACGGGTGACATGCTGTTTATATTACCGAATTGACGGCCAGGACAAGTGCGCGTATTGTCCGAACAAAAACTGTTGAAATAGATTTGATTGGAGAGCCAGGCTTGGGGTCAAGCCTGGTTTTTTTGTGGAGTGATAAGAGGGAAGGTCAGCCTGTCCATTGTCCATCACTTATTATCGAAAACTAAACGCATTAACGAGATTGGTATGTTATAATGTTGATATTTAATTGAACGGAGGCAGTCGCATGGGAAATGGGATCATACACTACGGAATTGGTGAAGTAGTAGACATATATATGTACATTAAAACGAGCACAAAAGCGGTGGCAAGTAATGGAAAGCCGTTTTTAACATTGATTTTGTGCGATAAAACCGGGGAGATCGAGGCAAAGCTATGGGATGTTTCCGAGGTTGATGAGAAAACATACAGTGCGGAAGCTACGGTGAAAGTTCAAGGGGAAGTCCAGAATTATCGAGGACGCAGCCAATTGAAAATCCGTAACATTAGAATTACTTCAGATACTGATGGGGTCACGAAAGCCGATTTAATTCAAACGGCGCCTTTAAGTCAGGAAGAAATGATGGAAACCATCACTCAATTCATTTTTGAAATGAGGAATCCGAATATCCAAAGGGTGACTAGGCACCTCATTAAAAAATATCAGAATGAATTCCTGACGTTTCCTGCTGCTACCAAGAACCATCATGAGTATATGTCGGGACTGGCCTATCACGTTGTATCGATGCTAGGGTTGGCTAAGGCCATTTCAACCCTATATCCTTCGCTCAATAAGGATCTTTTGTATGCAGGAGTCATTCTGCATGACCTTGGAAAGGTACATGAGCTATCTGGACCTGTTTCGACTGTTTATACAGTGGAAGGGAACTTGTTAGGGCACATCACCATCATGGTGAATGAAGTCGGTAAAGCTGCAGAGGAATTGGGCATTGAAGCGGAAGAAATCATGATTCTTAAGCACCTGATACTAAGCCACCATGGTAAAGCTGAGTGGGGCAGTCCCAAGCCGCCAATGGTTAGGGAAGCGGAAGTGCTGCATTATATTGATAATATGGATGCCAAGATAAATATGATGGACCGGGCCTTGGAAAAAGTGAAACCGGGTGAATTTACGGAAAGAGTTTTCGCACTCGATAATCGTTCATTCTATAAACCAACATTTTAATGAAATATGCTTCTTTCTCGATGGAGAAAGAAGCATATTTTATTTGTTCGCGCATATTCTCTAGTAAATGAATAGTAGATTTTTGGGGAGGGAATGGACATGCCAATTTGGATCTGGTTCGTGTTTATTGGGATAATCGTCAGTGCAGTCATGTCAATTTGGACAGCTAGGCAGGAACGCCTCATAGATGATGCTTGGATTGAGAAGGAAGGTCAGAAGTACATTGAACGCATGGAAGAAGAGCGCGAGAGGCGTAAAAAGGATATAAATCAGGGAGCATAGCTCGAACCATGATAAAAAAGCGACAGGCAAAGTCCTGTCGCTTTTTACTATTCAATTATTTTTCAGCATTGGCTGCGTCACCGGAAGTGATTGCATCTTTTAGATCTTCGTCTTTAATCTTCACGTCCGCTTTTTTGACTTCTGAATTCAAAATGTCCTGAACTTTAGTTTGGTCAATTTGAGCGACTTTCAAATCATATTCAAGATCTTTTTTCATATCTTCGTATGATTCTTTTTCTTTTGTATCAAGAAGTTGGATGATGTGGTAGCCATAATCGGATTTAATCGGCTTGCTGATTTCATCTTTCTTCATTTTGTAAGCTTGCTCTTCAAATGCAGGAACCATTTCACCTTGTCCGAACCAGCCTAGCTCCCCGCCTTTTTCAGCTGTGCCTGTGTCTGTTGAATATTCTTTTGCAAGTTTAGCGAAGTCTTCGCCTTTGTCCAATTTAGCTTTAACTTCGTTGGCTGTTTTTTGGTCTTCCACTAGAATATGTCTCGCTTTGATTTGCGGTTTATAGTCTTCATAAGCTTTTTTCACATCAGCTTCTTTAACTTTTATATCGGCAACGGCTGCTTTTTCTTGAAGCATGCCGATTTTAAGTGCACGTTTAAGATCATCTTCGCTCTTATATCCGGAAGAGGCAAGGGCCGTTTCGAAGTTTTCACCCATTTGCTCTTTAAGTTCGTCCGTTTTAGCTTTAACTTCTTTATCCGTTACTGTATATTTTTCAGAAAGAACTTTTTCATAAACAAGTTCTTGAAGAACGGTTTCACCATAACGGTCTTTCATTACATTGTAAAATTCTTCTTTAGTTATATCCCCCGCTTTAGTTTCAACGACTGCTTCCTTGTCGCTGTTGCATGCTGTAAGTCCGATCAGCCCTGCAGTAACAGCAATCGATAATGCCCACTTCTTCATAAAAACAACTCCTAGTTATAAGTTTCTTGTTTGCTATTTTTTCGTATTTCCACAAAATTAACTATAACATATTCTGGTTACTTTACAAAAAATAATATATTGGTGCATGAATAAGAATTTTTTGAAAAATGGGTGTTCGCCTACCCAGATATTAATCCATTACATATGATAAATCGAGGACAACAAAAGGGGGTAGCATAATGGGTAATGGATTTAACGGGGGCTTCGCTTTGTTAGTGGTGTTATTCATTTTATTAATAATTGTAGGAGCAGCCTTTTGCTAATCGGCTGCAAAATTAATAATGGAAAGAGCCCACTCCTTTTGCCATGGAGTTGAATAGGATAGGGTAGCCGCTCAACAAAAAAGATTGAAGTGATTCTCAAGCTAGGAAAGGAATGGATTCCTTTTGGCGGATATAAGAGTGTGCATGAAGATACTATTACTTAAGAATGGAAAGGAGGAAGATCAATGTCTGGAGGAATAGGTGGAGGCTTTGCTCTAATTGTCGTTCTTTTCATCCTGTTAATCATCATTGGAGCTTCTTGGTTATAAGCCCATAAACAAAAGGCGAAGCTGTTGCTTCGCCCTTTTTCTTTATGTGGATAATGCTCCGGGTATCACCAATGTATGTAACAAATGATGGTCATCATTTGTTGCTCATCTCTACGTATACAAAATTTCAATATAGGAGGATAATAACATAATAGTAATTAATACATTAATGGTCCTGAATACTTTAGGCTGCCGGTCTTCAGCAATTTCCTTTTGAATGCATAAAGAGTTTGTCATTCTATTAATATTATAAAGGATCAAAATAGCAAAAATAATAAACCAGAACGAGATCAAAACCTAAAATCCCTCCTTGCAAAACATCATGTATAAATACGATACCAAATTATAATGAAAAAAGATACCTAAAAATCTTATCAGGTATCTTTATGGATAAATAAGAAATCACTTTTGAATAAGTATATCGTATCCTTCGAGATGTTCCTCGATAAAAGAATGCCTTGGGGAACCAACCAGATTTTTTATATAAATAAAATCCGATACGCATAATCCGGTGTGCAGAGATAATAAAATAGTGAAATAATGGATGTAATGCGGAAAGCTAAGGGCACAACCAATCAATATGACCGACATAATGAAGAAAGGCAACACAAGGGTCAAGAGATAAAGATGCTTTCGAATCGGATCATGCACATTGACTCTGCATGTAAGCACAACGTTCCACTTCAAGGACCAAGAAGTTTTTACTTTTTTACATAATAATCGTAACGGTAAATAGTGTAATAGTTTGTGAACAGGATATAATAAGAGCAATAGGCTAAAAAATACCATTGTTTGATCGCCATACAAAATAACATGGGTTGAAAAGACACTAAATAATGTATAGATCAGAACAAAAGACATCAATATAGTAAAAACTGAAAAAAAGAGCAGACGGCAATTCCCATATTGTTTTGCCACGTCAATTGTTTTCCACGAATTCATTTCGAAATCAGCCCTCCAAAGCTGTTGAATTTACTTACATACATTACGATGAATGGGTGGAAAAAGCAATGAAATTCTTGGATTAAATTTAAGATAAAATCACTTTAGTGTGTAAGCATGGCTAAGGGCAATTCAGGCCAGGTTCTGAACCAGGGATAAGTAGGATTACTGAGTGTGAAGAATCAAAAATTGGTTATAAGCTTTTATGTTAAATTGAATGATCGATTGGGGATTAGTGATGTATGAAAAATATAAATGAAGAAATAGAAATACTCCGTTTTCATCAACGGCTTTTGTTGAACCTTATACGCAATCCGGAGGCCAAGTTGGACTATCTATTTGTGGAAAAAAATTTCACGAAGAAGGAAGCGGAAGAATTATTGGAAACATGTGATATCTTGAGCAAACGCTATGAAATAGAAAAAGCGGAAGGGTATATGAACTTTCGACCGCTTTTTAATCAATTTGAAAGAAAGGTTAATCCAAAAATAACCACAAAGGAATGCATTGATGCATGCCTCGCACAGGGGTTATATGTATCATTCATGAAGGAAATGGATAGAGTATGAGATTAAACTGGCTCAGTTTCTTTCTCTATCTTTTTTTTTGTGATTTTACCCTCCACGTCAGTAAACTCCTGATCGATGTTATCGAAGGATCGTTCAAAGATTTGCATGAAGTCTTCACCGTATATATTTCGGATGATGGCCATCATTTCAATCATATCCGGAAACTTGCCATAAAGCTCACGCAGTGGGAGTGCACCCGAGAAAGCAGAGTTCTTACTTGGGTCATATGTCTCCATTAAGTCAAGTAGGATTTTTTCACCTTCCGCTGTGATCTCTATATAGGTATTCCTTTTGTCATTTTCTTTTTTTGAAAATGTTAAGTACCCGCGTTCCTCTAATTTTTTTGAAAAATTAAATGCCGTAGAAACATGCATGACCCCAAATTTTGCAACATCTGAAATGGAAGAGCCATTAAGATGGTAGGCAATCCAAAGGATATGGTGCTCATTGATATTTAAATCATAGGGCTTGATCCATTGCTGCCAATCTTTTTCAATTGATTTCCATAATGCTTTGCTTAATTGTGCAATTCGTTGACTAAAAATCATTGCTTCTTTCATAGAATAATTTTTATTCTGCATATTATGGGCTCACCTACTTATAAGATTCTATATATTTATTATGACAATAAAATAAAAATTAATAAAGATAAATATTTGCAAAATTTTTAGAAAATTTTAGTTTTTTAATGAATTCTCCATTCTTCTCCAATAAACCATGTAATTTATTGGGAAAAATGGAGAATCAAGCTTGTGTGTCGATGCCAGCTATTAATTTTTAGAAGTAGGTGCTGCCGCTTCCAATTCTTTCAATGAATTTTCAATTTCCTGAACGTTCTTCAATAATTCATTCTTATTGGGCTCGATTTCCCGCTTCCAGCTCTCGATGACGACCTGAACATCCGAAATGAACGTTTTTACCGTTTCTTTGCTGATTTGTGAAGCTTCCATCGTGTCATCTTTAATATTTAGCATTTTTACCTTTAACTCATCAATTGTATTCTTAATTTCGTCGGTATTCGTTTTGATGCGGGTCCGTAGGTCTTTACCTGAACTCGGTGTTGAAAGTAAGGTTGCCGCACCAGCTACTACTGTTCCGGTCAAAAAGCCAATTAGTAATGATTTTGCTTTCATTAGGATCACCTCATTTTATAATATGTTTTCGCTTTCCATGGTCTGAATCCCTGCTGCATCAATTGGAAATTATGATAAATAGGGAGAGAAATACTATTGATATCAAAATACCATAATTTTCATCCTTATGGAAGAGAATCGACCATTTTATCTTTATATCACAAAAATATTTTTTTAAACTTAGAGAGTAAATATATAATATTTAAAAATAACTTGAAGCTTTATTAATAATGCTACATATAAAGGGAAGAGCAGCATATAGATAATAAAAACAAGCTGTCGGAACATGGATGGCACTGGTGGGTTAATAATGAAAATCATTTTTTTATTAGGCCTGATATGCCTGTGCGGAATGGGGTATTTTCTAAGGCAAGCAAAAACTCCTGGCATCTATCCGCCCAAGAGGGTGCTCCAGGCTAGAGCCTTCGCTATGGGTCTCCCTGGGGCTTTACTGCTTTTCATTTGGTTTATGTGGATATTGATTCATTGATCATTGGAGGATGATTGTGACTAGAATTCCAGATTCATAAGATTGGAAAAAAAGCACCGGACATTCCGGTGCTTTTTAAGGTATGATGATCCCGCTTTATGCATTAATGGGTATATTTGATTTTCTAACGATGCCGTTCACAATTGGATAAATGATGACCATCGCAACTGTATTTAACAGTACGGCAGGAAGTACAACAGCGCCGAAAAGTGCAACGAAAGGCCCTGGAAGGGAAACGATATAATAAGCCGAACCAAGGAAGACAGCGCCGGAAATCATTGTTCCTACGGCAGTCAAGATACTAACGGTGACAACGGATGTTGAAAACTTCTTAAGACTGATGAATAAAAGGTAAAACAGAAAGGCTGTTGCCAATTTGTCTATGATATTTGGAATCTGTCCTCCAGGAAATGTAGTTGTCATGGCAGAGATGGCTCCAGCAGCCAGGGCGACAATGAATACATTCTTCTTCGCGGGAAACAGGGTAATCGCCAAAAACATCATCAACAGCATCATATCCGGTTTCATTCCAAGGAAGAATCCAGGTACGATAAAATGCAGGGCAGCCCCAATCCCGATTAATAGGGACAGTGACACAAGGGTTTTCGTTTTCATTTACTCATCTCTCCTATTCTCATCTCAACTAACATTTTTTCTTCAACAATGCACTATTGCCTGTTGCAAGAAGTTTAACATAGTATATCATAAGACCTATTTTTTTAGAAGTCATATTTGTTTGATTTATAGGGTTTGAGCTTCCTTCGCTTTATACGACTCCTGGAACTTCTTCATGAAATCAGCAAGGTCCTGGCAATGGGATAGAGGGACCGCATTATAGATGGAAGCTCTGCAGCCACCGATGGAACGGTGACCATTCAGTCCTACGAATCCAGCTTGCTTCACTTCTTTAAGGAATTGTGCTTCAGCTTCTTCTGACGGAAGCGTGAACGTTACATTCATCAATGAACGGCTGTCCGGTAGGGCATGGCCTTTATAAAAACCATCACTGCCGTCAATGGCATCGTAAATGACTTTTGCTTTTTCTTCATTGATCTCAGCAATCTTTTCCACGCCGCCCTGTTCTTTTGCCCAATCCAACACAAGGGACAATAAGTAAATGGCCAATGTCGGAGGAGTGTTGTATAAAGATTTATTTTTTGAATGGATAGAATAGTTCATCATGGACGGGATTTTGTCATTATCCGTTATTAAGTCTTTACGGATGATTACGACAGTGATTCCAGACGGACCTAGATTCTTTTGTGCACCTGCATAGATGATGCCGAATTTACTAATATCAATCTTTTTGCTGAGAATATCACTTGACATATCGGCTACTAAAGGAATGTTGCCTGTTTCCGGGAAATCTTTCCACTGTGTTCCGTAAATCGTATTATTGCTTGTGATATGAAGATATGCAGCATCATCATTCAATTTGATATCTTCGACTTTAGGGATGAACGTATATTTTTCATCTTTGGATGAAGCGACTACGGCCGTTTCACCAACCTTTTTGGCTTCTTTTAATGCTTTTTCCGACCAAGAACCAGTGAGGACATAATCTGCCCTTTTTCCATCATTCAAAATGTTCATGGGAATCATGGAGAATTGCAGACTTGCTCCTCCTTGCAGCAGGAGAACTTCATAATTCTCAGGAATTTCCATAAGGTCTTTTAATGATTGGATGGCATGGTTATGAATTTTTTCGAATTCCGAACTTCTATGGCTTAATTCCATGACGGACATACCGGAATCCTCAATATTCAACCATTCGTTTTGGGCTCTTTGTAAAACTTCTAAGGGAAGGGCGGCTGGCCCAGCGTTAAAATTGCGTGCACGTTTCAATTTTTTTCCTCCTATGCGACTATGTGATAAAGTATTTGAGACTATTCATATATCCTACCAGAAAACTAAATTCAATAGGAGGAAAATTTAGAATTTTAAGTGACAATCCATTTTAATGATAGGCCAAAGTAAAAAAAGGTCCTGCACTTTAAAGTGAGGACCAAATTAGGATCATTGTTTTTTCATGCAACAAGCGTCGATTCTTTTAAAAAGATATTAAGAAAGGATAAAGAAACCTTCATGTGCCAGCAGTTCATTTTAAATGCTGTGCAATGGAGTCAGCGATTTGTTTCAGGTCATCTGGTGTATAGTCGCTGGTATTCGTTTTCCAAACTGCCCCAAAGCCGTCACCTTCCCCATGTCGTGGAATTAAATGCATGTGAAAATGGAAAACGGACTGTCCTGCAGCTTCCCCGTTATTGTTTAAAAGGTTCAGGCCTACAGGTTGGAATTCCTGTTTCATGGCGCGGACAATTTCCGGTACCACTTCAAAAAGATTCTTGGCAATCTCAGGTGTCAACTCATAAAGATTTTCCTTATGTACTTTAGGTATTACCAGTGTATGGCCTTTTGTTACTTGACTGATATCGAGAAAGGCCAATACATGTTCATTTTCAAAAACTTTACTGCTTGGAATTTCCCCGTCGATTATTTTGCAAAATATGCAATCACTCATTAAAAACGCTCCTTTAAAAGTTAATGTATTTGGTTAATCGTACCATAGCTTGAATCCTTGAGAAAAGGAAAAATCATAAAAACAGGATGCAACATTAAGTTGCACCCTGCCTGTCGAAAAAGGGGGTTTTGCTTCAAAATTCGCATTAGCATAAATTCTCTGCGACAAACACCTCATCTACATTTTAGTAAAATACGGTTATTATCTGATTAGAGATTTTCCATTCAAAGCAACCATCTCCTATATCTTTAAAGTTTCATCAACTTTCAAAGCATAATTGATAATTATTGAATGATTTTTCTGCTTTTACGTGCAAGAGAACCATCTCCTTGCTCGAAACGATTTTTTTTATGAAGCTTCTGGTTTAATTCAGTTATACGTCTTTAACTGACACCTCATTTACAATATGATGTGAATCATTTGTAATAAATCTTATGGGTATTTCAGTGTAATACGTCTTTAACTGACACCTCATTTACAATATGATGTGAATCACACGTAATGACTAACCCCTTCTTCCTTAATTATGATGACCACAAAGGAGGAGAAATATAATTAGTTATTTATGGAAATTTAGTTCCGGGAACACTCGACTATATAAAAGCAGGAGAATTTGATAAAATGGAAATAAGAACCTCTATATAGAAAGGATCGTTTATATGTCCTTATTGGAAATAAAGCAATTAGTGGGCGGATACACGAAAACGCCCGTTTTAAAAGGAATAAGTTTTGAAATTCAGCCAAATGAGCTAGTAGGGTTAATTGGGCTCAACGGGGCTGGGAAAAGTACGACAATCAAACATATCATCGGACTCATGGAGCCGAAAGGCGGAAGTGTCTCGATTCATGGTAAAACACTTGCCCAGGACCCGGATACATATCGTAAACAATTCACTTATGTTCCAGAAACGCCAATTCTGTATGATGAGCTTACACTTGAGGAGCATTTAAAGCTTACGGCCATGGCACATGGTTTGGCGGAAGCCACATATAAAGAAAGGATGGACGTTCTGTTAAAGGAATTCCATATGGAGAAAAGGCTTAAATGGTTCCCGGCACATTTTTCAAAGGGAATGAAGCAAAAGGTCATGATCATGTGCGCCTTTTTAGTGCAGCCGTCTTTATATATCGTCGACGAACCATTCGTGGGTCTTGATCCATTAGGCATTCAATCCTTGCTTGACTTGATGAGGAAGATGAAAGAGAGCGGTGCGGGAATTTTAATGTCTACACATATACTGGCGACAGCCGAGAGGTATTGTGATTCTTTCATCATATTGCATAATGGAGAAATTCGGGCAAAAGGCAACCTTGAGCAGCTTCGTGAACAATTTTCCATGCCGGGGGCAACTCTGGACGATTTATATATCCAATTGACGAAAGAAGAAATCGGTCATGAATAGTCAAAATCTCTGGAAGGAAAGATATTTAGGCTATATAAATGAAACGCAAAAATATCTTCGTTATATTTTTAATGGCCATCTTGTTTTTGTCATGGTATTGGTTCTAGGTGGTTTAGCATATTATTACAGTGATTGGGTGAAGACGTTAAACAGTGATTTCCCTGCTGAATTGATCATGGCCTTAGTTTTATCGATCATTGTAACCAGAAGCCCGATAAATACTTTCTTGAAAGAACCCGATACGGTATTCCTGCTTCCGCTTGAAACGAAGTTGAGAAGCTATTTCAAGAATTCACTGATATTAAGCTGGGTCATGCAAGGCTTTATTCTTCTTGTTGTCCTGATTGCATCGATACCGATGTATTCGAAAGTTACGGGGGCAGGAGGTAAGGACCTTGGAATTATCCTGGTCGTATTGCTTATTTTGAAGTTTTTGAATTTAACCATGCGCTGGCTGGTATTGAAATATCAGGATACATCAGTGAGCCATTGGGATTCTCTCATCCGTTTTTTACTTAATGGAGTGATTCTTTATTTCATCTGTTCAAGGGCAAATATACTGTTTGCACTTATAACCTTCTTATTATTGTTAGGTCTTTACATGTATTACCGAAGCGCAACTAAAGGTTTTGTGCTGAAGTGGGAACGGCTGGTGGAACTGGAGAACAAACGGATGAATTCTTTCTATCGAATAGCGAACATGTTTACAGATGTTCCTCATTTGAAAGGGAAGGTAGCGAGAAGGAAATGGATGGACTGGCTATTATCACTCATTCCGTATGGTGATAAATCAACTTATACCTATCTTTACGCCCGTACTCTGCTGCGATCCAATGATTATGTGGGACTTTGTTTGCGTTTAACTATCATTGGATCCGTGATTTTATGTGTATTCACTAACATATGGGCACATTTGATTGTAACGTTCATGTTCCTATTCATGACAGCCCTGCAACTGCTGCCGGTTTGGAAGGCTCATGAATGGAAAGTATGGGTCTCACTATATCCATTGCCAGCAAAAATGAGAGAATCTGCGGTCATAAAGCTAATTTCCTATTTCCTATTATTTGAGGACCTTGTCTTCATTTTAGTCCTGCTAGTGAAAGGGGAATGGATGTCCGCTTTAGCCGCCTTGGCAATGGGGCTTGTTTTCATATTCGGTTTTAAAATCTATGCAGCAAAGAAAATTAAAAACTTTTAAGCAGAAGCTGATTTTCAAAAAATCAGCTTTTTCTTTATTAATGTTTCAGTTGATTTCAGAAATCTTCTCCCTTTGCGCCGACTGTCTGCCAAGCCTCCTCGGCGCAAGCCTGGAGTGGAAAACAACGTTCGAATTTTACAAACCCTCAAAAAAAACGTTTCAGTTGATTTTATGAAAATTGAAAATAAAAGCCTCGTAGGGGGTATATACATATTTAACGGAGGTGTTAAATGAATGGATGAATATGAACAAAAGGCATTTTCGGAACTAATATCATGGAAAAAGAAAGTAGCCAAGAAATCTGGCAGGCTTGAGCGGATGTCCAAAAAAGCGCAGATCAAATTGAATAGTTATATTCCAGACCGAGTGCACAAAATGATTACTGATAGTATTAAAGGGATGATAGAGGCCGTATTATCAGGTTCTAAATATATGTCTAAAGAAAAAAATGTAGTGCTACTATCCTTGCAGCAAAAAGAAGAGTGGGTTGCGGAAACTGTAACGGCATATCGGAAAACGGCCGTTATAGAAGGTGTGGGAACCGGAGCGGCAGGGCTTTTAATTGGATTGGCTGATTTCCCATTACTGCTTAGCATCAAGATGAAATTATTATTCGAACTATCCCGTATATACGGTTTCGATCCAAATAAATATGAGGAACGATTATTCATTCTCCATATCTTCCAGATGGCATTTTCAAGCGAGGAGAAGAAATTGGAAACTTTACAGGTAATAGAGGAATGGGATTCAGGGAAAAGGCCGGAAATAGACTGGCAAGAATTTCAGCAGGAATATCGCGATCACATCGATGTCATCAAAATGTTCCAGCTCGTTCCAGGTATTGGGGCAGCTGTCGGTGGATATGCCAACCATCATTTGTTGGAACATCTTGGGGAAACGGCTGTCAATTGTTACCGAATCAGACTTCTTAAAGAGTAAGGGACGGGGGTAACCCGTCCCTTCACCATTACCGCAATAAAGATTCATTCACCATTTGGGATGATTGTTTCTTATTGTGATAAGTTACCGCTGCAGTGCCTAATATTTTGGCTGCAATGAGCATCGCATTTTCATCAATATCAAACAAAGGATGATGATGCGGATATGTATGTTCATTTTTTGGCCTGGCTCCCGTAAAGAAGAATGTACCTTTTACATTTTGTAAATAATAAGAAAAATCTTCACCTGTCATATCCGGGTCAATTTCCTCTGTAATCAAAACTTCCTTGACCGACTCAGTGCTTTCGATGAGGAATTTTGTTTCCTCAACATGTGGAATAACAGCTGGATAACCTTGAAAGTATTGATATTCATAGGTGCAGTCCGCAGCTATGCAGGTTCCTTTAACAATCCGCTCTATTTCTTCGCTAATGAATGAACGGACATCTTCCTTGAATGTGCGGACGGTCCCGATTATTTTAGCCTTATCTGCAATGACGTTAAAGGCATTATCTGCTACAAAGGAACCGACGGTAATGACTGCAGAATCTATTGGGTTTAGGCGGCGGCTCACGATTTGCTGCAGGGCCATGACGAGCTGAGAGCCGACTACGATTGCATCACGGGTTTTATGCGGCTGGGCTCCATGCCCGCCCTGCCCTTGAATGGTGATTTCAAAACGGTCAGCAGCGGCCATAAGGGGTCCATAAGCGTATTGGACTGTTCCGGTTGGGGCCGTTGCCCATAAATGGGTGCCGAAAATTACATCCACTCCATCAAGGCAGCCAGCCTCAATCATCGGTTTGGCACCCCCTGGAGCATATTCTTCAGCATGTTGGTGGATAAATATATATTCACCTTCGAGCTCATCCTTCAGTTCATTCAGATTTTTTGCAAGGACAAGGAGTGTCGCTGTATGGCCATCGTGTCCACACGCATGCATTACCCCGGGTACGGAAGATTTATAGGGAACTTCTTTTTCATCTTGAATGGGTAAGGCGTCGAAATCAGCGCGCAATGCTACGGTTTTACCAGGCTTACTGCCTGTGACCTTGGCAATAACACCATTACCGCCTACATTTGTTCGGTGTTCGATTCCAAGTTTTTCATAATATCCGGCGATGAAGGCCGCCGTTTGGGTTTCTTGAAAAGAAAGCTCGGGGTTTTGATGAAGATAACGCCGGATGGATACCATTTCTTCATATGAACCATCTAGAAGATCGTGTAATCGCTGTATCATTTTGCACCTCCCAATGATTGGATTAATTGTAAATAGTATATCATATTCTGAATAATCCAAAGTATATTAAATACCTCGAGGAGAGATATATAATGATTAAATATTTCTGGATTGCTTTGGTTTTGCTTTGCATGTTGCTATTCTTTTTTTTTATGCATGAAGTCCAAAGTGAGGAGGCTTTAGCGTTCGATACATATGTTGCGGAACTTTTTTCGGTAGGTGAAAATACTTTTTCGTTCACTTTCTTCAAAACCATTACCTATCTTGGGAAATCCAAGTTCATTGGTTTTGGAAGCTTATTATGTGTTCTCTATTTGTGGATAATAAAGAAGGATTATTGGACCATGGCCGTCTTCTCTATCGGAATTGCTGGGGGTGATGTGTTAAACGGGTGGATAAAAAATCATGTAAAAAGAGTGCGCCCTGAAAATCATTTGATGGATACCGCTGGCTTCAGTTTTCCAAGTGGCCACGCAATGGTGGGCCTTATTTTCTTCAGTATGGTTGCTTATTTAATCATGAAAGAAATTAAAGGAAACTCATTGAAATGGGCATTAGGAATCGGTTTCTTTTGTCTCATTCTGCTAATTGGTGTCAGCAGGATTGCTATGAAGGTTCATTTTCCAACTGATATCTTCGCAGGTTATGCATTAGGCGCAGCATATAGTTTAACCTTGTTTAAATTGCATAAATTCCTGGGGCCTAGAGTACTTTGAAAAAAGGATTCAGATAAAATATTTGTAAATATCCGTTGTATTTCCCCGGAAATAAAGAAGGAATTTGTCGGATTGTTTTACACGTTATAATCATCAACAACAGAGCTATATCATTTTGGCTATCCTAAATAAACTCTCGAGCTTAAATCAAAGAGGCCCATCCTTGAGGAAATGGGCCTCTTATTAAGCAGTAAATAGTCTATTCCTCAGAATCTTTCACCAATGTATACTGCGTTACAAAGGCTTCACCTGAAAACATCTTCTGGCTGGAATTCGTAACAGGAGGTTTGGAGTCACTGTTATGCGCCTGCTGAAATGAACTGGATTTCTTCCAGTTCATAAAGTCCGATTGTTTTTCCCAAATCGTTAAGATTACATATGTTTCAGAGTTGATTGGACGCAGGATACGAAGGGCAACGAAGCCTGGTTCATTTTCAATGAATCCGGCCCTGTTTTTAAAACGGTGTTCAAATACCGGCCGTCCTTCCTCACTGACAGGAATATTGTTCATGACCACATATCCATGATCTTGAAGAGTTCCCTTCCCATCGACTACCTCATATTTACGTGGCGAGCTGAAGAGCGTTTTACCTGTTGTTTCATGTAAAAGTACTGTGTTTTGAGCATTCTGCATAAGTAATATTTTTTCATTCGGGTGCTTATCTTTTTTTAATTTCAAAAAATCATAAGTACCTGATGTGATGAATACATTCATAAATTCCCCTCCAATTCTTATATAGTATCTGTATACCCATTTTACCCAATGAATAATGCTTTTACCATTTCCAAACTAACCATTGGGCTTGTAAACCGGTAAGGTATTTATAAAAACGTCGATTTTCTGACAAATATATAGGTTGGCTATACTTCTATTATAGAAAAAGCTATAGTTTAAGGAGATTCGATTTGAAATTCAACATCCTTCTGATATTCTATGTAGGTAATGAATAAAAATAGAAACGTGATTGCTTGAAAGGTGGATATTAATGTCTAAGGAAATTACGAATGATACATTCTTAAAAGCTGCGAGAGGAGAGAAAACGGATCATGTGCCTGTTTGGTATATGCGTCAGGCCGGCCGTTCACAGCCGGAATACCGTAAATTGAAAGAGAAGTACTCTCTTTTTGAAATTACTCATCAGCCGGAATTATGCGCTTATGTAACTAGATTGCCAGTCGAGCAATATGATGTAGACGCTGCGATTTTATATAAAGATATAATGACACCGCTACCAGCCATTGGTGTCGATGTTGAGATTAAGTCCGGAATCGGTCCGGTCATATCCAATCCGATCCAATCGGTATCAGATGTTGAAAAATTAGGTGAATTGAACCCAGAGAAAGACATCCCATATGTGTTGGACACGATTAAATTATTGACCACGGAGCAATTGTCCGTTCCTTTGATCGGTTTCTCCGGGGCTCCGTTCACCATTGCTTCATACATGATTGAAGGCGGCCCCTCCAAAAACTACAATAAGACGAAAGCTTTCATGTATACAGAGCCAAAGGCATGGTTTGCATTAATGGATAAGTTAGCGGATATGATCATCATCTATGTCAAGTCGCAAATCAAAGCCGGCGTTAAAGCCATCCAAATCTTTGATTCCTGGGTGGGTGCTTTGAATGTTGAAGATTACCGCGTATTCATCAAGCCGATCATGACTCGTATCTTTTCATCATTGCGTGAAGAAAATGTACCGCTAATCATGTTCGGGGTCGGCGCAAGTCACTTGGCACTTGAGTGGAATGATCTTCCGATTGATGTAGTCGGGCTTGATTGGAGACTGCCAATTACAGAAGCAAGACAAATGGGAATCCAGAAAACGGTACAAGGTAATCTAGATCCTGCCCTGCTATTATCTTCATGGGATGTTATAGAAGAACGGACGAAAAGGATCCTGGATCAGGGCATGGAGCAGGACGGCTACATCTTTAATCTTGGTCATGGGGTTTTCCCGTCCGTAAATCCGGATACACTGAAGAGGCTGACCGCTTTCATTCATGAATATTCATCAAAAATGAAGTAAGGTGAGCGAACCATTTGCTAAAACTCCTTAATTGGATGCACAATTAAAGAACGAAATCTTTAAAAGAGGTGTAACTTCATGTCAAGAAAAAAAATGGGCCTTTTAGTCATGGCTTATGGTACTCCATACACTGAAGAGGATATTGAAAGGTATTATACACATATTCGTCATGGGAGACGGCCAAGCGACGAATTGATTGCCGACCTAAAGGGCAGATATGAAGCGATCGGTGGATTATCCCCGCTTGCAAAAATAACGGCAGGACAAGCTGAAGCGCTTGAAAAGAAATTGAATTCCGTTCAGGAGGAAGTTGAATTCAAGGCATATCTTGGACTGAAACATATTGAACCTTTTGTTGAAGACGCAGTGAAACAAATGCATGAAGATGGAATCAAAGAAGCTGTCAGTATAGTATTGGCTCCGCATTTTTCCACATTCAGCGTGAAGTCTTATAATGGACGTGCCCAGGATGAAGCAGCTAAATTGGGGAACCTCACCATCACTTCCGTTGAAAGCTGGTATGATGAGCCAAAATTCATCCAATATTGGGTAGACCAAGTAAAAGAAGTAATCGGGAAAATGACCTCGGAAGAACGCGATAACTTCGCTTTGATTGTGTCGGCACATAGCCTCCCTGAAAAAATCCTGCAATCGGGAGATCCGTATCCAAATCAACTGAAGGAAACGGCAGACATGATTGCTGAAGGCGCATTGGTTAGCAATTATGCAGTAGGCTGGCAAAGCGCTGGACAAACACCTGAACCATGGTTGGGACCTGATGTACAGGATTTAACCAGAGATCTTCATCAAGCAAAAGGTTATAAAGCTTTCATTTATATTCCTGTCGGCTTTGTTGCCGAGCACCTTGAAGTCCTTTATGATAACGATTATGAATGTAAGGTTGTGACGGAAGAGATTGGTGCAGGCTACTATAGGCCGGATATGCCCAATGTTAAACCTGAATTCATCGATGCTTTGGCAACAATCATTTTAAACAGATTACAGGAAAAGTGATCAGTCAATAGGAGAAAGTAGTTTAACAATGTTTGCAATGTGCTCTACATATTTACATGTGAAGTTGAAAGATGTTGTACAACTGGAAAAGCGCCGCTTTCTTTTTACTTGACCTTGGTGATTTAAATGAATACTCGAAAAAGTGGCTGTCCAGTAATGAGGATAGCCATTGTTTCTATAAGTAATTGAAAATATAATTGAAAAGACTGAAAATTTTTGGTATGATATCGTTGAACATAATGACTGTTTTGTCCGTTTGGTCAGGATTGAGGTGGGAAATGTCTGTTGATCGTAAAAAATTAATTTTAGAAGCTGCGACCAAGTCGTTTTCACTTTTTGGATATAAGGCAACGACGATGGATCAAGTCGCTAAAATTGCCAATGTGGGAAAAGGGACCATTTATACCTTTTATAAAAATAAAGAAGAGCTGTTTAAAGAAATCGTTCAGCGGTTGATAGAGGAAATGAAATATGAGGCGGAACAATCTTTGGATGACCAACTTTCCTTTTTTGAAAACCTGCATCGGGCCGTTTATCGAATTCTGGAGTTCAGGCAGGAACATCAATTATCTTTGAAACTTCTTCAGGAAGAGCGCGAAATTGGGACGCCGGCCGTTCAGGAAATGGTTAATGAAATGGAAGAAGCCATTGTCTCCTACATTAAGGAAAAACTAAAAATAGCGATTGATAAGGGCTATATACAGCCTTGCGATCCAGAGATAACAGCATTCCTGATGTTAAAGATGTACCTAGCACTGATTTTTGATTGGGAAAGGAACCATGCCCCATTAGAGAAAGAGGAAATTGCTGAACTATTTAAAATATATTTATTCAAAGGATTATCCGTTAAGTGATAATTCTATTTTTTTTGCTCAAATGCAATGAACCCGAAATAAAAAGAAGAGATACTGTTCGGTACCTCTTCTTTTTATTTCGGGTTTTCAGCTGCGAAACCGAAACCATATATGAATTCATCCTGCTATTTGGGAAGCGGATGGTGAAACACAGGACAACTACTCTCCAGAAAGGCAATGATCACAGTGGTTTCCATAACATTCGTGCTGTTCTTCAATTTTTTTTCCGCATTCCGTGCATTGTTTCGGTGGCAGGTTTTTAAAGAACTCAACGCTACTTTGAAGCATGAAATCATCTCCTGAATTTTTTTATTATTCGCTTTTCTATGGTTTTATTGTATTATAACAGATTTTAAATGTCAATGAATGTTTTATAACATAAGTAAAAAAGGTGAAATAAGGGCAAGAATAGTTTATATTAATGGGGAAGTCATTGAGAGAAAAAAAGGAGTGCCTAAGCATGAAAATCACCGTAATTGGCTGCTGGGGCGGTTATCCAGCTAAAAATGAGGCAAGTTCCGGCTATTTGCTTGAATATGAAGATTTTCGCATTCTGCTTGATTGTGGCAGCGGTGTTCTATCACAGCTGCAAAACCATATGAAGCCGGAGGATCTTGGTGCAGTTGTATTATCCCACTATCATCCGGATCATGTAGCGGATATTGGTGTACTGCAGCACGCTGCGTTCATACAGCAGATATTGGGCAGCGAAAAAAGGACCATTCCTATTTATGGTCATGATTTGGACGAAGTCGAATTTGGTAAGTTAACTTATAAAGACGTGACAAAGGGGATAGCTTTCTCTGCTGATCAACCCTTAACCATTGGACCGTGTAAATTTACGTTCATGAAAACGAAACATCCAGTCCCTTGTTTTGCAATGAGGATTGAAGCTGAAAATCATTCGATAGTTTACACAGGTGACAGTTCATATATGGATGAGCTTGCAGATTTCGCTAAAGACGCAAATGTTTTATTATGTGAAAGTAACTTTTACAGTGATATGGATGGGTCAAAGGCGGGGCATATGACGGCAAGGGAAGCGGGCATGCTGGCAGAAAAGGCTGACGTCCAGCTTTTGCTGTTAACTCACCTCCCGCATTATGGGAATCTTGATCAACTGAAAAAAGAAGCATCCGAGGTATTCAAAAGAGAAATAGCTGTAGCCAAAACCAATCTTGAATTTCAACTATAAATGAAACATCGGGGATATGAAGTCTACAAGGAGGAACAACTGTGCTTTTTATTGATAATAAGGGAATTACAGATCCAAGAATTAATCTGGCCATCGAAGAATATGCGCTTAAACATTTAAATATAGATGAAACCTATCTTCTATTTTACATTAATCGTCCTTCAATCATCATAGGAAGGAATCAAAATACGATTGAAGAAATCAATTCCGATTATGTAGATGGAAATGGCATTACAGTTGTTCGCCGCCTTTCCGGGGGTGGAGCGGTTTATCATGACCTAGGGAATCTCAATTTCAGCTTCATTACGAGAGATGATGGGGATAGTTTCCATAACTTTAAGAAATTCACCCAGCCTGTCGTGGAAACGCTCGAGAAACTAGGAATACATGCTGAATTGAGTGGTCGTAACGATATTCTGGCTGAAGGAAAGAAGATTTCGGGAAACGCGATGTTCTCAACTAAGGGCAGGATGTTCAGTCATGGGACATTGCTGTTTCAATCAGAAATGGATCACATTGTATCCGCTTTAAAAGTGAAAAAAGATAAAATCGAGTCCAAAGGGATTAAATCGATAAGAAGCCGTGTCGGTAATATTGCCGATTTCCTAAAAGAACCGATGTCTGTTGAAGAATTCCGTTCATTCCTTCTGCAAAATATTTTCAAAGAGAGCGGAAAGGTAACAGAGTATGTTTTAACCGAGACGGATTGGGAGAAAATTCACGAAATCTCGGAAGAAAGATATCAAAACTGGGAGTGGAATTACGGGAAATCACCTAAATTCAACTTGCAAAACTCACATAGATTCCCTGTGGGATCTGTTGATATCCGCCTTGAAGTGAACAGGGGAATCATTGAAAATTGTAAAATCTACGGCGATTTCTTCGGGGTCGGAGAGGTTACGGATATTGAACAAAAGCTTACTGGAATACGCTATGAAAAGGAAGCAATCAGCAGGGTACTAGATGAGATTGATGTTCGTCATTATTTTGGCAATGTAACGAAAGAAGAAATATTGGCTTTAATATATTAAGCCTGAAAAGCCGTCCCGACTTAATGGGATGGCTTTTGTTCCTGATAATGACAGTAATTGCTGGAATATGGATAAAATTGTTGCTGTGATCGCATTCTTTTAATATAATAAAAATGTATTTAGTTTACCATAAAAATGAATGACTATTCATTCATGCTATTTGCAGGGGAGGGAGAAAGATGAATTTATCTGAACAGCTTCATCAAATGGCTTTAAAAAAGGCAGGTAAGCCAGCATATTACTTTATGGATCAATCCACTTCATATGGGGAATTGGATAAAGCCGTTACGAAGTTCGCAGACGAATTACATAGGCTTGGTGTTTCAAAGGGTGATAACATTGCGCTGCTATTAGGCAACTCTCCACATTTCATCATTTCGTTGTATGGAGCTATGCGAGCAGGGGCGACCGTAATTCCCGTCAATCCAATTTACACACCTGACGAGATTGGTTATATCCTGAATAATGGCGATGTAAAGGTTGTTGTGGCATTAGATAAGCTTTTACCCTTACTTGAGAAAATGAACCCGATTCTCTCAAGCGTAGAACAATATGTGATTTGTGAAACGCAGTCTGATAATGGGGATATTAGCAAATTTAACATCTACCCAAAAATGAAATCGTTTACAAAAATGATCGAATCGGGGGATGAAGGCTTTAAAGGTCCAGAACTGGATCCTGAAGATACGGCAATCATACTCTATACTTCGGGAACAACGGGGAAACCAAAGGGGGCCATGCTCACACATACCAATATCTACTCCAATGCACATGATATTGGTGAATATTTAAGAATCACGGAAAGTGACCGTGTCATTACGACATTGCCAATGTTCCATGTTTTCAGTTTAACGGTAGTTGTGAATGCCCCATTGATAAGCGGAGGTACGCTTTTAATTGTCCCGCAATTCAGTCCAAAGGAAATATTCAGTCAAATCAAAAAATATGATGCGACCGTTTTTGCTGGAGTGCCTACGATGTATAACTTTCTTTTCCAATATCCAGATGCGAAAGAAGATGCTTTAAAGTCGTTACGCATTTGCATATCGGGCGGATCCGCCATGCCGGTGTCCTTGCTTGAATCATTCGAGCGGAAATTTAATGTCAGGGTTTCAGAAGGATATGGCCTATCCGAAGCTTCTCCTGTTACCTGCTTCAATCCTTTGGATCGTCCAAGGAAGGCGGGATCCATCGGAACCTCCATCCTTAGGGTGGAAAACAAAGTGGTCAATGAGCTTGGAGAAGAAGTGCCGATCAATGGGGTAGGGGAATTGATTGTCAGAGGTCCGAATGTAATGAAAGGGTATTATAAAATGCCTGAAGAATCAGCCGCTGTCTTGAAAGATGGCTGGTTATATACAGGCGATTTAGCCAGGATGGATGATGAAGGCTATTTTTTCATTGTAGATCGTAAAAAGGAGCTTATTATCGTCGGTGGCTATAATGTCTATCCACGTGAAGTGGAGGAGGTTCTGTATGCCCATCCTGAAGTAGTTGAGGCGGCTGCCATAGGCGTTCCCGATCCCAATCAGGGGGAAGTGGTTAAATGCTTTGTGGTAAAGAAAAACAATGCATTGACCGAGGAAGAACTGCTTTCCTATTGCATGGAACACTTGGCCAAATATAAGGTACCGGCAAAAATTGAATTTTTGGATGAACTTCCAAAAAACGCGACAGGTAAAATTTTACGACGCTCTTTGAAAAACCATGTACTGCAAAACTGAATTCATTGATCGATCATTGCCTATAACCGGCAATGGTCCTTTTTTTGTACAACCAAAGTGTATCAAGCTGCATAAAATATATCGGAGAAACTTAAAACCTTGATTCTTGTTTAGAAAAGAGTTATGATAGTCATTAAAAATTTCCACATAATTGTAAGGAGGGGTTAGATGAGAGATGTAAAGCTTTTGGATATTTTTACACATCCCATTGCTCAAAAATACTTGAACCGTTCAGGGCTGTCACATGCGATTGCGGTAGCATACCATGCTTTTCACTTAGCAAACGAATATAATGTCGACCCTGATATTGCTGCTAAAGCTGGACTTTTGCATGATATGGGTCATTTCACCTGGTATCGCAATGGTAAATGGGATTATGATCTGTATAAACAAAATGATATTCACCCCATAAAAGGTGCAGAACGAGCACATAAACTGTTAATCCGCTTGGGAGAAAACCCGATTAAGGCAAAGACCATTTCCCTCGCCATCTTATTTCACACCGATTCGTTCTTACCTTCAAATGATATTATTCGTACACCGCTTCAGCAAGTCGTCAAATGGGCCGACGAAAAAGATGAAGAAGAAGGTGGAAAACACCATTATCGCAAAATTGATTTTCCACGGGCAAAGGAGAGCATCATGAAACTTGATACGCTCATAGATGAGGAACAAAGAAAAAGGCTATCATCCTGAAGGCAAACGGGTTGATAGCCTTTTTATGTCAGGAGGAGCATATTTAATTAAAGTATTTTACAGTTTAAATTTGTTATCAGGTGAATTAATGATGTAAAATATAGACCATTAGAACTATTTCGCTGCGGGAAATTATAAAAACGATCGGATTAATAACAAATAATGAAAAGAACAGGTGAAGTTATGAAGTCGATTAAGCTAATGATATATGGTGGTCAGGGAGGACTTGAGGGAATCATCGAAAATGAAGAAGACATTAAGGTCATAGGGATAACCGGAAATGAAATGGACCTTCTTGATTCTGATCATAGACCATCAGTCATGCCAGATGCCATTCTTATTGATGCCCGGTCATCAGGGAAGTATGGACAGGAAGTCATGCCAATTCTAAAGGAAAAACACCCATTTACTCCTTTCGTCATTTTTACTGCCTATTCAGAAGATCATTATCTTATCGAAGCGATATGCCATGGTGCAGCAGGTTATGTGTTACAGGGTGGCGGAATGAAACAAGTGCTGTCGGCAATCCGTCAATGTGCCAATGGTCAAATAGTCTATCCTGCCTCAATAAAATCAATATTAATGAAGAAACTGCAGCAGAATGTTGAAAGATCACCAGTAACTTTGGATAAGGCAATCGAAAAATTGGGGGCCTTTTCCAAACGCGAGTATGAACTGCTTATCCTGATAACCCAAGGGGAAACGAATCAGCAAATTTCAAAAAAACTTTTTCTATCCATCGGCACGGTAAAAAACTATATAAGCCGGATTTACAGAAAACTGAATGTTAATAATCGACCGGAGCTTATTGCGCTTTTGTATAGCTTTCAAAATAGCGGGATGAAGGGATGACTTACTCATGTCCGTCCCCCCGTTAATCGTTTTCACGGATTCTTTATCGGAGTCACATTCCAAAACAATTAGGTAGCGGCAGAGAGACAAAATCGTTTAACCCACCCAGCCCTCAGCTTTTTAAAAATGCCTCTGCATATGCATCATTCCGCCTGGTGGATAATAAAGAATCAAGAAAATGATGGAGATTGAAAAGAATAAATATATAGAAGGTAAATGCGGTTCTAACCTGTCCATTTTGGATTAAACTATTAAGAGGGAGATTCGGTTTAAGGAGGGGCATCATGGTCAGAAAATGGGCTGGCAGAGCGATTCTATTATATATCCTTTATGCAGCAGCGATGTATTGGTATATTTTTTATGGAGCTGATACCTCCATTCCCGAAGCTTTGCGTGGAACTGCAGCAGATCCTGCAACATTCCTGAATGCAAGGGAACTAAAGCTTAGCGAAGAATATTCAGGGCTGCGGAATTTCATTTTTTTCGTATCCACGCCATATGAATGGCTGCTGTATTTCTTCATTTTACTATTTGGTTTATCAAAAGCATTTGAAAAGTCGTCAAAGGCGGTCTCGAGAAGGAAAGCGATCAGAACGGGCATTTACTTATTCTGGCTTTCCGTTATTTCTTACCTGGCACTGTTTCCAATCAGTTTCATTGGATATCGGATGAGCAAAAGTTACCATATAAGTACACAAAGTTTTACCTCGTGGATGAAGGATGGAGTTATTGAATTCTGGGTGAATTTTGGGATGATGTTCATTATCGTTTCCGTTTTATATTGGTTAATGAAGAAAAGTGTGAAGAAGTGGTGGCTCTATGCCTGGATGTTGTCCATTCCATTTACCTTGTTCCTGATGTTTGTTCAGCCTGTAGTGATTGATCCGCTGTACAATGAATTCTACCCGCTAAAAAATAAAGAGCTGGAAACGGAAATATTGGCACTTGCGTCACAGGCTGAAATTCCGGCTGAACATGTGTATGAAGTAAATATGGCGGAAAAGACAAATGCCTTGAATGCATACGTGACCGGCATAGGTTCCAACTCAAGAATAGTTCTTTGGGATACGACTCTGAACAAACTGAAGGAAGATGAAATCCTTTTTATCATGGCACATGAAATGGCTCATTATGTGGAAAAGCACATTTATATAGGGATTGCAGGTTATTTAGGACTGACTTTAATCGGTTTGTGGCTGACATCGAAAATAATGAATTTTATCATTAGACGCTGGGGCCACCTGTTAAAGGTCCGTTCGGTTGACAGCATATCATCTCTTCCATTATTTCTCTTAATAACGTCTGTGCTGCTCTTTGCTTCGAGTCCGCTGTCCAATTATGTTTCCAGATATCAAGAAACAAGGGCTGACCGTTACGCCATTGAAATGACCGGGGATAAAGAATCAGCAATCACGACTTTCCAGGAACTCACGAGGTCGGGTTTGAGTCAGGTCAACCCGCCATTCCTGGTTAAATGGCTGAGGTATTCCCATCCAACCATGCTCGAACGGATTTCAACTGTTGAAAATGCAGATACAAAGGGTGATTGAAAGCCAGCTGAATACCAGCTGGCTTTTTTTCTTCGGAAAGTGGAAGTTTGTAGTTGTTTTCAGAATAAACTATTATTTTTAAAAATCTTAGGTTCTCTACTATAATAAATTAAATTCCCAGTTCGTTTTAAGGAGATCGGATATGTATAATGTACTTTTCATCACTATAGGCTCAGTGCTTGTGGCAGTAGCCTACAACTTATTTTTGATACCACATTTAATTTTAAGCAGCGGACTTAGTGGGCTTGCGATTATGTTCGGAATCATCACCCCGGTCAACACAGGGATATTGAATTTTCTGATGAACCTGCCATTGCTGATTCTTGGATACCTGAAATTAGGGAGACGCTTTATCACCTATACGATATTATCAGTTGTAGTGATTTCCGTCAGTTTATATCTCATTCCAGTTCACGGAATTTCCACTGAACCGATTTTGTCTTCTTTATTTGGCGGAATCATATCGGGAATCGGTATAGGCATCGTCTTTCGCGCTTCGGGGTCTTCGGGCGGCTTTGACATCATTGCCATGCTATTGGCTAAGAAGAGCGACTTTCCGCTTGGTACATTGCTTTCGGTGATGAATGCAGTTGTGGTGGTTATCTCAGGCTTCATCTTCGGTTGGGATGCCGCATTATATACGCTGATTTCCATTTATGCAGCAGGAAAGGTGATCGATACGATCCATTCCAATCACATTAAATTAACATTGATGATCGTGACCAAAAAGAGTGACGAAATGAAAACGAAGCTCCTGACCAACCTATATCGTGGTATTACAGTCATGGATGGTGAAGGTGCATATTCAGGAGAAAAGAGTAAAGTAATGATGACAGTCATTACACGTTATCAGTTAACCGATGTAAAAACGATGATAAAAGAAGTTGATCCGAATGCTTTTGTCAATATTACCGAAACATCCGAGGTCATGGGGATGTTTCATAAAGAGTGATGATAATTAGAAAAGCCTCCCAACATTATGGGAGGCTTTTTTGATCATTAGGCTTTTTTTAAATCATGCATTTTAATTTCCAAACTGTTTTAGTAAAACGTTCATTTCAGAACTTAGTTTTAAGAATAAAGGTTTGTTTTTCTTATCCAAGGCTTCATCGATCTGTTTTGCAAGGATATTCTTTTTGGTAGTAAGGACGGCTTCCTGAATAATCATATCAATTAACATTTCCTGAACCACGGCATCGTTTTTCATTTCGCTCATTGATAAGGACTTCACTGACTCTGAATAAGATTTTTCATTTTTCAAAGTTACCACCCCTGACCCTTTTTATTATTATATGGATTTGAGCGGATAAAATCAACTGAAAATTTAAAAAATTTAAATATTAATAGAGAATGTGTCGTTTATATGAAGAAAAAGCCACTATATAAAAGAATTTTTAATTCTTTGTGAACTTACTTTTTATGATCAAGGGTTGTGCTATTATAGTGAGTAATTTAACATACATTTACTATCTCCATTCACTTTTCTTCGGCAATGGGGAATGGAAGGGTACAAGCAATTAAGGGCATAAGCTTTGGTAAAGTAAAAGCGATGTTTAGCAATGAGGAAGAGGTGGATTAAAAATGAAGGAAAACAATCAGGGAATCATCGAGGAATATGAAATCACGCCACATACATTGATGGTTTCGCCAATCAATTACGGCAGTAAAATATATGCCCGTATAGTTGAAATGGAGGACGAGTTCATATCCCCGTTTAAACCTTTGGAAATAATAAAGAAAAGCTGTGAGTTTTTCGGATCAAGTTATGAAGGACGCAAGCAAGGCACAAAACAGCTTATAAACATCACACATAAAGCACCTATTGCGATCGATCCGACCAGTTCGATTTTCTTCTTTCCCACTACATCTCCGTTGCGTCCTCAATGCATCTGGTTATCACATGAGCATGTGGTATCCTATGATCGCCTGGATTCCAAACATACTACCATCACATTCAGGAATAGACAAACCATCGATATAGCAGTATCATGCAGTTCTTTCGAAAACCAGCTGCACCGGACTTCGTTTTTAAAAACGAAATTGATCCAGAGGATTGAGGAAACAAAGAGGAAATCATTCTATCTGTTCACCGAAGCAAACGGGGTCAAGGCTTCAAGGGGTAATGTCAAAGTATATACCGCGTTAGACATTCAAAATTAAAGCAAGCCCTTCTTATTAAAGAAGGGCCCAGGAATTAATCTTCAAATAATTCATCCATTAGATCGTCAATTTCTTTTCTTAACTTCTCAGTGCCCTCTTTGGAAATGGTGATGGTATCTCCATCGATAATCAGCATATCTCCTACTTTTGCTCCCTTGGGGAGAGCGCTTTTAGGAAAATCCTTCATGTCACCACCATCGATTTCAACGACAGCGATCTTTCCTTCGAAGCGGTCAATAATACCTTGTACCATTTATTTCACCGTCTTTACAGTAATTTTCTGACCTGTAGAAGTAAAAATAATGTTACCTGATTTATCTGTGCGATAAGTTTTGGCCTTCACTGAATTCAACCGTTTTATAACAGTGGAAGTAGGATGCCCATAGCCATTTTTTCCTACACTGATTACAGCGTATTTCGGTTTTGTTTTGTTAATGAATGCGGAACTAGTTGATGTTTTTGCACCATGATGGCCGACTTTAAGTACATCCACACTTGGTACCAGTTTTTTAGCCAGCATATCTGTCTCTGATTTTTCTTCAGCATCACCTGTAAACAAGAATGTTTTTTTGTCGTGTTTAAGTAAAAGGACTGCACTCCAATTATTTAAGTCAGACTTGGCATATTCTTTAACAGGTGCAATGAATTTAAGGGAATTATCCTTAGCTTTAGTGTTGATTTCCACGCCAGTCTGCGCTTTTTTTATTGTAAGCTTCTTCTGCTTAACAGCCGTTAAAAAGTCTTTATATGCCTGGGTAGTATGAGAAACTTTAGGGGCATACACAGATTTTACATTAAGCGATTTAATCACATAAGCCAGACCGCCCACATGATCCGCATCTGGGTGAGTGGATACTAATGCATTAAGTGTTTTCACCTTTTGCTTTTTTAGGTAGGCTACAACTTCGTCGCCCTTTCCTTTACCGCCGCCATCAATTAAAACGTTTTCGTTACCGGTTTGAATAAGGATGGCATCTCCTTGTCCAACATTGATGAAATGTACCTTCACATTTGAGGCTGCCTCAGTTGTTTTAAGTCCAGTGAATAAAGACAAAACAAGAACAGCAACCAGTAGAATATTTATTTTCTTCATTTTTCCCCTCCAAATAATAATTTAACATGTGTAATTCGAAAAATGGGGATTTGGACATAATTTTCTTGTGATAAAAAAAGGAAGCGGGCATCAGAATCGTGGTTAGGTAAAATGATCCTGGGTATTTATGATGGATTGTCGCTGGTGAAGAAGGGGAATGTATCTGAGTTTTTAATATGGTGGAGGAGATGATATTCTACAGGCGGATAATGGAATGATTCTTTCATACGATCAATCATATCAATGTTTGCTTTAGCAAAAGTCACAACCAAAAGCCCTTCTCATATGAGAAGGGCATCAGAATTAATCTTCAAATAGCTCATCCATTAAATCTTGAATTTCTTTTTTTTATGTTTCAGAGCCTTCTTTGAAAAAACATCGATATACAAACATTTCCTCTTTTGCTTCCTTAGGATAAAGCATTTTTACTGTAATTTTCTAATTTGTGGAAGTTAGCTGAACACAGTTTAAGTATAGGTATCATAATATGTATAGTTACTGGAAATGTGTACAGCCTTCTTCTCTCAAATGGTTCAGAAATAGAGGTGAGAGAATGCTGAATTTCAAATCACTTCTAAAATGAAACTACCTATTAAAGTGATAAAAAAACATGCTCTCCCAATAAAAAGTGCCTTTTGGGGGACCTTTAATTGCTTCTCAAGGTAATATATATATCCAAAAATGAAAGACGTTCCTAATGTAAGAATAATGTAATCTGCTTCATATAAGGGTATAAAGATTTATATGTTATGAAATTTTTCTCTTTTTTTTGACCCCATTGTATAATTTCTGTCTCTATGTAACCCTTATTATCTCTTTCCGCTAACTATTCGGGAGGTCTGTACTTTCCGTCTTCTTTGTTATGTGTTTCTTCTGGATAAATCTCTTTAACAAAAGTTTTCAAAATGAAAATTGGTGCAATATACTGTGTTTAGACAAAATACTTTCTGCTATTCCAATTAAATCTAATAGATTGTACACCATATATTAGTAAAATGTTGCTATGATTGGATATAATTAAATACGTTAGCAATTAATCAAGAGGCATTTACAGAGTGTAGTTAAAATCAGAAAATCAAATTTACTCGATGGAATATCATTTGCTGATAAAGTTCCAAATAAAAAACATTATAGCTTATTCTTAACCGAAACATTCCGTTACGTTAATTCATATATTGACTGATTAAGCTTAACCTTCTCATATAAGATACTGGATGATCTAAGGCCACAAACATCCACATACATGGATGCCTGCACCCGCTAATTCCTTGAACGGTGGTTTTTTTCGAAAAGGTAATAACATAACAAGTCTTCAGTTTTGTTGCGAAGGCGGGGATTGAAATAATTATGATGTTCCTCGTATCCTTTATATATAAAACAATACATCGTGAAGGATTCATCGCGTTTGATTTCACTAACCTTAATATTCTCCTTGCGCAAATAGCGCCGCACCTCGGCAAGTTCGTCTTGAACCACTTTTAAAATATGTTCGACTAGCTCCGAATAGGGCCTTTTTAATTTAAACGGACTAATTTCGATGACCTTGAGATCCCGGTTTAAGACTGTAATAACCATAGGGAGGTAGATGGCTTTTTCAATCATATTTCGGTCATCTTCTGGAATGCGGGTCATCATGACCGCCCCTTTCTAAAATAGCGCGTTTTTAATAATAGTATGTATATTCTGCAAAACAAGAACATACGTTCTGTTTTTTTATCCTAATGTATTTTCAGTGTATATGCAAGCAGTTTTGATAAATCAAGAAATATTCGTTAACAAGATTATGTTTTCCGGAGATAGGGAAAGTATGAAGATATATGGATAATAATTCTTGCAATTTCAGGGGAAAGTGATATATCTAAAATAAACAGTTTTTAATAAGTTTATGCTGCAATGATGGCAGCATGTCGAGGGAGATAATTATGGATTTGGATACTATACGTGAGTGGTTTACACTTGATCATATATCGGCACTTATTCAGCAATATCGCTCATTCGGTCCAATTCCTGGGATCTTGCTGCCGATGTTGGAAGCATTTTTGCCTTTTTTGCCCTTAGTGGTGTTCGTGCTTGCTAATGCAACGGCTTTTGGTCTCTGGTGGGGATTTTTATTTTCTTGGATTGGTGCGGTAGCGGGGTCTTTTTTGATCTTTTGGATTATTAGAAGATATGGTCAAATGAGGTTTTTCCGATTTTTGCAAAAGCATAAACAGGTGCAGAGGTTGATGGTTTGGGTTGAGAGCCATGGATTCGGTCCTTTGTTCATATTACTCTGCTTCCCTTTTACACCCTCGGCTATCGTTAATATCGTGGCAGGACTTTCAAAAGTCAGTACCCTGCAATATGGACTTGCAGTAGTGGGTGGGAAAGCGGTGATGATTTTTACGATCAGCTTCGTAGGTTACGATTTAGTATCATTAATTCATAAGCCTGTGCGAACGATCATTATCGGAATCGTCATCTTTATCCTATGGTATGTGGGAAAAAGACTGGAAGTCAGGCTAAATAAAAGCATGAAGAGAGAAGAAGGACAATAAATTAATATATAAATGCAGTAGGGGTTGAACTAGATGGAAAAAACAAACAAGAATTCTTTATCCGATTGGATAAAACCAGCGATGATAGCTTTTGTTATTTACATCTTAATCCGTACATTTCTCTTTTCAAGCTATGATGTTGAAGGGAAGTCGATGCAGCCGACCCTTGAAGATGGAAATAAACTTGTCGTGAATAAAATCAATTACCGGATTCATGATATCAACCGTTTTGACATTATTGTTTTTCATGCTAATTCACAAGAAGATTATGTTAAGCGAGTCATAGGGATTGCAGGTGACCGAATTCGTTATAAAGATGATTGGCTTTACGTAAATGGTGAAAAAGTGGATGAGCCTTATCTTGAGAAATTCAAGGAAGGTTTCCCGGAACAGGATTTTACAGGTGATTTTACATTAAAAGAATTGACGGACATGACCAAAGTTCCGGAGGGTAAGCTTTTTGTCATGGGTGATAACCGTCTTGAAAGTGCTGACAGCCGTCATTTTGGTTATATACCGGTTGAAAATGTTGTCGGTAAAGTGGATGTTCGATATTGGCCGGTCAATGATTTCAATTTTAAATTTACAGGTGAATGATTGTGGAAGCCCCAAAATTATGTGGGCTTTTTCTTTTGGGGGAAAACGCGAACGTACGATTGGTGTTTTTTAAAGGGAAACGGTAAAATAATAGAAAGTAAATCTAATTGGAAACAGAAACCTAGTCATAAAGACGAAAGTATTTCTGGTATGATGGGTCTAGATATTATGTTGTAAGGGGGAAAAAGAGATGTCACTCCGTTTTTTACTGGGAAGATCGGGTGCAGGGAAAACTTCGAATATATTGGACGAAATCCGCTCCAAATTGGCAGAAGATCCCGAAGGAAATCCAATTATCTACCTCGTTCCTGATCAGATGACGTTTCTATCTGAATATAAATTAATTAAAACACCAGGCCTTGCCGGAATGATCCGGACACAGGTTTTCAGTTTTAGCAGGCTTGCATGGCGCGTCCTTCAGGAAACCGGGGGGATGAGCCGGCTGCATTTGGACAGTGTCGGCGTCAATATGTTGATACGGAAGATCATGGAAGATAAAAAGGAAGAGTTAAAGATGTTTCGTCGATCTGCTGATAAACAGGGGTTCATTGCGCAGATGGAGCTAATGCTGGCCGAGTTCAAGCAGTATTGCATCCAACCTGATGACATTCAAAACTATTTGCAAGAAACCTCACAGGCAGGCAGCGGCATTCAGGATAAACTGCATGATCTTGAATTGGTCTATCAGGCTTTTGAGGATGAAATGGTCAACAAATATTTAGATTCCGAAGACTATTTCACCTTGCTGATCGAGAAAATGCCAGAGTCTTCATATATAAGGAATGCGGATATATACATCGATGGTTTTTATAGCTTGACTCCACAGGAATTATTGATTGTGGAAGAAATGATGAAGCTGTGCAGGAGTGTAACGATCTCACTGACGTTAGATCAGCCCTACAGGCAATATGCCCCGGATGATTTGCAGTTGTTCAGGCAAACGGGTAATCTTTATCATCACCTTTATCAGTCTGGATTGAGGAATGGCATACCGATTTCAGAAGATCGAATCTTAAAAGGGACGGAAAGGTTTGGAAAGAGTCCAGGGCTGAATCACCTGGAAACTCATTTTGCCATTCGTCCTGCACAAACGTTTGAGCAGTCACCTGATGTAACGATCGCCCAGGCAGTTAACCGCAGAGCTGAGATTGAAGGAGTTGCCCGGGACATCTTGTCGCTGGTCAGACAGAAACAGCACCGTTTTCGTGATATTGCGATTTTAGTCCGTAATGGGGAAGCATACGCAGATATTTTACAAACCGTTTTTCGGGATTATCAAATACCCTTGTTCGTCGATTCCAAACGGACGATGCTGAATCATCCTCTGATTGAACTGATTCGTTCCACTTTGGAGATCATCAATGGCTATTGGCGTTATGAGCCGGTATTTCGTGCAATCAAGACGGAGCTTCTATTTCCGCTGCAAAAAAATCATGATAGGATGCGCGAACAGGTAGATAAGCTGGAGAACTATGTGCTGGCCCGCGGCATTAAAGGAAGCAGGTGGACGTCCAAAGAACGTTGGACCTACAGGCGCTTCCGCGGCCTGGAACTCGAGGACCGGAACCAAACGGATAAGGAAATGAAGCTTGAGCAAGAGTTGAATGAGATGAAGCAATTATTTACCGAGCCCATCTTGAAGCTCTCAAAACGTGTTAAAAAGGCTGCTAATGGCAGGGAATTGTGTGAAGCCCTTTATCTATATCTTGAAGAATTGCATGTGCCGGAAAAATTGGAAAAGCTAAAACTAGAGGCAGAAGAAGCAGGTGATTTGGTATCGGCAAGAGAGCATGAGCAAACTTGGAATGCGGTTGTCGACCTATTGGACCAATTCGTTGAACTGCTGAGCGGGGAAGAGCTCTCCATGAAACAGTTTGCAGTAATTATTGAAGCTGGTCTGGAATCTCTTGAATTTTCTTTGGTACCGCCGGCAATTGACCAAGTGTTGGTCGCTAATCTAGGTTTATCCCGCCTGGATGATGTGAAGACAGCTTTTGTTATCGGCCTGAACGAAGGGGTTTTGCCAGGAAAAGCTGTATCTGACGGAATTTTTTCAGATAGTGATCGTGATGTGCTGCTGGCTGGCGGACTTGATGTTGCCCCAAGTTCAAAAGTGCGCCTGCTGGATGAGGAGTTCACAGCGTACAAAGCATTCACTACGCCTGCTGAGGCACTTTATTTATCATATCCGCTTGCCGATGAGGAAGGAAAGGCTCTTTTACCCTCATCCTATTTAAAACGGGTAAGGGACGTATTGCCTAACGTTTCCGAAGTGTATTATATGAACGATCCGTCCGATCTGCCTGCTGAGGAACAGGTGAAATATGCTGCGAATCATGATGTGGCACTATCGTACCTGGCTGCCCAATTGCAGCTGAAAAAAAGAAACTATCCAATCCATTCACTATGGTGGGATGTGTATAATGCCATTATTGATGATGAAAGGGCCGGTCCTTCAGCAACTAAGGTTTTATCGAGCCTTTTTTATCAAAATAGGACAAAGAAATTATCTGAGGAAACTAGTAAGCAATTATACGGTGAGAGCATTCTTACGAGTGTATCCAGGATGGAAATGTTCAATAGCTGCCCGTTTTCCCATTATGCCGCTCATGGCTTGAAATTGAGGGAACGGCAAATTTTCCGTTTGGATGCACCGGATATAGGCGAGATGTTCCATGGAGCGTTGAAAATGATTTCCGATTACTTGAAGGAACATAATATACCTTGGTCTACATTGACTTCGGAACAATGCTTGGAGCTGGCCAGAATTGCCGTTGAGAGACTTGCTCCTAAACTCCAAAATCAAATCTTGTTAAGTACGAACCGCCATCACTATTTACGCAGGAAACTGGAACACGTGATTGGACGGGCCTCGATCGTATTAAGTGAACATGCAAAGGTGAGCGGTTTTGCTCCAATCGGATTAGAACTCGGATTCGGAAAAAATGGCGAGCTGCCGCCACTATCTTTCACATTGAAAAACGGTACGAAGATGGAATTGGTCGGGCGAATAGACCGCGTGGATAAAGCGGAAGAAGATGAGGGTGTCTATTTGCGTGTGCTCGATTATAAGTCGAGTGAAAAGGAACTGAACATGAGTGAAGTATATTATGGACTCGCGCTGCAGATGTTGACATACCTTGATATCGTCGTCACCCATTCCAAGTCGCTTATTGGAAAAGAAGCGATCCCTGCCGGGGTTTTATATTTTCATGTGCATAATCCCGTTGTCAAATCAAAGGGAATGCTCAGCTTGGATAAAATTGAAGAAGAAATCTATAAAAGTTTTAAAATGAATGGACTTGTACTGGATCATTCAAATGTCATTCAAATGATGGATACCTCACTTGATATTGAAAATCCTGGTAAGTCGGATATCATTCCAGCTGGATTTAAAAAGGACGGATCGCTCCTTGCGGCTTCCAAAGTTGCCAGCAGGGAAGAGTTTTCGCTCCTTAATCATCATGTGCGCCGTATTTATCAGGAGGCTGGTGATCGAATTGTCGATGGTGATGTGGATATAACACCATACAAATTAAAGGAAAAAACGCCGTGTACCTTCTGTTCCTTTAAATCTGTATGCCAATTCGACCAGTCACTGGAGGAGAACCAATTCAGGAATTTGGCACAGAAAAAACAAAATGACGTTCTTGAGCTATTAAGGGGGGAGGGGGAGAGCGATGAGTAAAACGAAAATTCCTGCTCTGCCAGGAGACGTGACTTGGACGGAAGATCAATGGAAGGCGATATGGGCTAAAGATCAGGACATTCTGGTTGCGGCCGCAGCAGGCTCAGGGAAAACAGCGGTGCTGGTCAACCGGATCATTCAAAAAGTCATTTCAGAAGAAGAACCAATCGATGTTGATGAACTGCTCGTCGTTACATTCACAAATGCCTCGGCTGCCGAAATGCGTCATCGGATAAGTGAGGCATTAGAAAAAGCGATCAATGATAATCCGCATTCACAGCATTTGCGTAAGCAGTTGAGCTTGATTAATCGTGCTTCGATTTCCACACTTCATTCTTTTTGTTTAGAGGTGATCAGGAAGTATTATTATCTGACGGATATCGACCCGGGCTTCCGGATTGCAGATTCTACGGAAATCCAGCTGCTTCGTGATGAAGTGATGGAAGAGCTTTTCGAGGAGCAGTATGGCCAAAGTGATAATGAAGAGTTCTTTAATTTGGTTGATGCTTTCACTAGCGATCGAAACGATGATGCACTTCAGAATATCGTTCGATCGCTGCATGATTTTTCGCAATCGAATCCAGACCCGGACCGATGGCTTGATGGTGCCGCCAGTATGTATAAGCTGGCAGATGATGATGGGATTGATGATCTTTCGTTTATCGATTCATTGAAGTTCGATATTGGTTTACAATTGGACACCTCCAGAGATTTATTGGAACGCTCGCTTGCGTTGACAAAAATCCCTGGGGGACCGGCACCAAGGGCTGAAAACTATTTAGCCGATCTTGCCGTGGTTGCTAAACTTTCGGAAGTGAAGGACCAATCCTGGAATGCTCTTTATGAAGAAATCCAAAATGTGAAGTTTGGGACGGCGAAACGCCTTTCTGGTGCGGAGTTTATCAAAGAAATTACGGATGAGGCTACCAAGTATCGGGATAAGGCGAAGAAAATCATCAAATCGTTACAGGAAGAGTTATTTTCCCGTAAACCGGAAAGCTACTTGAGGGATATAAGGGAGCTCAAGGGATATGTCGATACACTTGTAATGCTTGTTAAACGGTTTGATGAAAGGTTCTTTGCTGCAAAAGCAGAAAAGAACTTGGTGGATTTCGCCGATTTGGAACATTATTGTCTACAAATTTTGACAGGGGAAACGGTGGATGGTGAACGAAAGCCCTCAGCGGCAGCCATTGAATACAGGAACCAGTTCAAAGAGGTACTAGTGGATGAATATCAGGATACTAACCTGGTTCAGGAATCCATTTTAAAACTTGTGACGGCCGACGGCGAATATGATGGGAATCTTTTCATGGTAGGCGATGTCAAGCAGTCCATTTACCGGTTCAGGCTTGCGGAACCGAATCTCTTCCTTGGAAAATACACACGTTTTACCCATGATGGTGTTGATTCCGGACTGAAAATTGATTTAAACCGCAATTTCCGGAGCCGAAAGGAAGTTCTCGATGGGACCAATTTCTTGTTTCAACAGTTGATGGGCATTACTGTCGGTGAGATTGATTATGATGAAGATGCCCAATTGAAAAAAGGCGCCCCATATCCCGAAGACGATCCAAACCCGATCGAACTCCATTTAATTGACGGAACAGCCGATCCGGAAGCTCATTCTGAAATGGAAGGATCGGAAGGCGGGTTTGAGGCCGAGGAGCTTGAAAAAGCGCAGCTCGAAGCAAGGCAGATGGCAAAGCTCATTAAAAAGGCTATAAGCGAAAAGCATCGGATATATGATACGAAAACCCAAAAGTACCGATCTGCCACTTATCGGGACATGGTCATTCTTCTTCGTTCGATGCCATGGGCACCGCAAATCATGGAGGAATTTAAAAAACAAGGAATTCCAGTCTATGCCAATTTATCGACAGGGTATTTTGAAGCGACCGAAGTGGCCATCATGATTTCCCTATTGAAGGTGATTGATAATCCGCAACAGGATATCCCATTGGCATCCGTTCTCCGTTCACCCATCGTCGGATTGGATGAAGAAGAGATGTCACAGGTGCGTTTATTCCATACAGGGAGCTACTATGAAGCGCTAGCTGATTTTTACAGAAAGAGTGACCCGGAAGAACATCCGGGGCTTTATGAAAAGGCCACTGCTTTTTATAAAAAACTAGTGACGTGGAGAAAGCTTGCCAGGCAGGAGGCATTATCAGACTTGATCTGGCTGCTATACCGCGAAACGCAGTTTTATGATTTTGCAGGTGGGATGCCGGGCGGAAAACAGCGTCAGGCCAATTTAAGAGCGCTGTATGACAGGGCAAGGCAATATGAAGCAAGTTCTTTCCGCGGTCTGTTCCGTTTCTTGCGTTTCATAGAAAGGATGCAAGAACGTGGAGATGATTTAGGGGCAGCTCGTGCTTTAGGGGAACAGGAAGATGTAGTCAGGCTGATGACGATTCACTCGTCAAAGGGGCTTGAGTTCCCGATCGTGTTCATTGCCGGTCTTTCCAAGCAATTCAATATGATGGATTTACGCAAGCCCTATTTACTTGATAAGGATTATGGCTTTGCGGCAAAGTATGTGAATTCCGAATTACGGATAACTTATCCATCCCTCCCTCAATTGGCTTTTAAGAAAAAAAAGCAGCTTGAATTAATTGCCGAGGAGATGCGTGTCCTCTACGTGGCTCTAACGAGGGCTAAGGAAAAGCTTTATTTGATTGCCAGTATCAATGATGCAGAAAAGATGCAGCAAAACTGGGAAAGTAATGCGGCACATGGAGATTGGCTATTGAAGGACTATGTACGGGCAGGTGCAAAAAGTTATCTTGATTGGATTGGTCCATCCCTTGTCCGGCATCGGGATTCTCTTGGGGCTGCAGGTCTTGGCTTGGAAATGGAGTCGCACCCATCGAATTGGTCCATTTCCGTCATTCCAAGTGAAGAGCTTGCTGTTCTGGATGAGGAAGAGGCACTGGTTCAAGAGCGAATGCTTGAACATGTCCAGAAATCGGAGAAGGTTGATATTGTTTCTGAGTTTTATGATGATATCAAGGAACAGCTCGAGTGGGAGTACCCCGAGCATGAAGCAACGGTGTATCGTTCCAAGCAATCCGTTTCTGAATTAAAACGTCAATATGAACTCAAGGACGAGCAAAGCTCCACAGAGCTGTTGCGTAAATTTAAGCGGCCTATCACGAAGCGGCCGACTTTCATGCAAGAAAAGTCACTGACTCCTGCTGAAAGGGGTACGATTACACATTTAGTCATGCAGCATATTGATTTATCAAAAGAGGTTACCATTCAGTCGATTCAGGAACTGATGGTTGACTTGATTCAACGTGAGCTGTTGACGGAGGAACAGAAAGAAGCTGTGGACCCTGAGACGATCGTCGATTTCTTTGACAGTGAAATCGGGCAAAGAATGCTAGAGGCCGTGAACCTTCGCCGTGAAGTGCCATTTACGATGTCGCTGCCTGCAAAGGAAGCTTACAGCGATTGGGCAGCTGGAGATGAAGAGATCCTAATCCAAGGTGTAATTGATTGTATCTTTGAGGATGAACAAGGTCTTGTGCTTCTCGATTATAAAACGGATACAATCACCGGCCGTTTTGCCAGCGGGTATGAAGGGGCTAAAGAGATTCTTGCCGATCGATACCGGATGCAGCTTCAGCTTTATACGCGGGCTGTTGAAGGGATAATGAATAAGAAGGTAACCGGCCGTTACTTGTTTTTCTTTGACGGCTCGCATTTATTGGAAGTATAAGAGAGAAGGAGTGTCCCATTGATGTGGGACGCTTCTTTTTGGATAAATAAACAGAATAGTTTGAAAAGGTATAAATGCTTACTATATACTAGTGGAGAAAAATACCTTTTTAAAGGAGTAGAGAAGAGTATGACGAGTGAGATCAAGAGCAAAGGATACTTTGGTGAATTCGGCGGAAGCTTTGTACCGGGTGAACTTCAAGAAGTAATGGATATTTTAGAAACGGAATTCCTGAAATATAAGGATGACCCGGAATTCATTGAGGAGTTTAAATATTATCTGAAAGAATATGTCGGACGCGAAAACCCGTTAACACTTGCAAAGAATTTAACGAAAAAGGTTGGCGGGGCAAAAATATACTTGAAGCGTGAAGACCTGAATCATACAGGTGCTCACAAAATTAATAACGCGATCGGCCAAATCCTGCTCGCTAAACGGATGGGTTCTAAACGAATCATCGCAGAAACTGGTGCTGGGCAGCATGGTGTGGCGACTGCGACTGCATGTGCGATGTTTGGCATGGAGTGTGTGATTTATATGGGTAAGCTGGATACGGAGAGGCAGGCATTGAATGTCTTTCGGATGGAATTGCTGGGGGCAAAAGTCGTAGCGGTCGAAAAGGGACAGGGTCGCTTGAAGGATGCCGTTGATGAGGCATTGAATGATTTGGTGCAAAACTATGAAAATACTTTTTACTTGCTTGGTTCAGCAGTGGGACCACACCCATATCCAACGATCGTTAAACATTTCCAATCAATCATAAGTGAAGAATCAAAGCGCCAGATCCTTGAAAAGGAAGGGAAACTGCCAACTGCCATCATTGCTTGTGCAGGAGGGGGAAGCAATGCGATCGGTGCTTTTGCTCATTATATTGATGAAGACAATGTCCGTTTAATTGGTGTAGAGCCAATTGAAGCCCCGAGTATCTCCCAAGGTGTCCCGGCAGTATTGCACGGATTCAAAAGTTTGACGTTAGTGGACGAACAAGGGGAACCAAAACCGACATTCTCCATAGCTGCCGGTTTGGATTACCCGAGCGTGGGACCCGAGCATAGTTTTTTGAAAGAAAGCGGACGAGCGGAGTATGTGACGGTAAAAGGGGAAGAAGCGCTTGAGGCTTTTCAGGTATTATCCAAAACAGAGGGAATCATTCCTGCTCTCGAAAGCTCACATGCCCTAGCTCACGCCATGAAGCTCGCAAAAGAGTTAACAAAAGATGATATACTGATCGTTAATTTATCAGGCAGGGGAGACAAAGATGTCGAACAAGTATTCAACATGTTAGAAAAATAAGCCGAATATAAAAGCCTCCCTGGAAATGGGAGGCTTTTTCTGTGACTAATTATTCCCTGTAATGGGCTGGTCGACCCCATTGACATCAAGGACATTGCTGCCGTTCAGGCCATTGGCCGTAAAAACGATTGCAGCCGTGTTCCCTGAGCCGGATCCGCTAACGGATTTGGAGGAAGACTTAGGGGAAATGACGGCGCAATCACCGAATAACAGGTTTCCTTGAGCGACATTAAATACTTGAACTGGGCCGATAATGGCGGGCATATGAACCCCTCCTTTAAAAGTTTAAGTGTTGTTGGTTGAATCCTCGATTGGCGTCTCTTCGGGTTTTTTAGGAACCTCCCGAATATGTTTCACTCTTGATTCCATACGTACATGGCCTACGTTCCCCACACCAACCACAGATGAGGAAGATATCCCGATTATATTGATATTGCCGACCCGTATGAAGGGATTCGGATTTGAAAAACTTGATATCACGGGTTCATTCAATCTCGGGATATAAAGTGGTTTCTTAAAAATGTCATAGTCTTCGAAATGAATATCGACTGAATGGAAAGTTTCACTTTTCTTCTGAACGGCTATAGCCAGGGCATTTCCATCTATATATGAAGTATCCCCGATTTGCAGGGTGGAGCTGAATGATACCGTGTCGGATAATAAAGATTTTACTTTTGATATTCTAGAAAACATGTTATTTATCCTTCTGGAGAAAGCGGCACGAATGACCCGATGATAAGGGATTCTGGCGGGGTATCGAATGCTGAAGAAAGTTGGACCGTTTGTACATCCCCAATTAGAAATAAAGCAGAGCTTGCTACACCGGTAATTTTAATATCTCCTACACAAAGCTGGTGATTGGTTACATTAAACTCCATTTGGATTTCCTCCTGTCTCGGCTTGTGAATGGGTAATGAATTGTAATAATGCAGTTTGAATATCGGATTTCACCTTTTCCTTGATCTTTTCCTTAATATTATCCCTTTGCTGCGGAGCCCGTTCCGCGTAAGAAAGATTATCGAAATACATATTGATCCGTTGATGAAGCTGGCGCTCGACGTCTTGCTTAATGAAGTCATGATAAGAGGGTTCCAATGATATTTTCAGCTGGGTTTCCACATCGTTGATCATATTTTCCAAGTCTGAAAGAATATCGTTGTGCATTTCCTGGACGACGATTTCCCTGCCTGGAAATAGGTTAGGTGCTGGTTGGACGGGTTGGTTGTTGACGGCAAATTCATCAATGTTGTTAAGGTCAGTTGGATTTAAACCGATATTCAATGTTCCATCTAAAGATTCGACCTTTAGCTGATCGAATTTATATTCAATTTTATCCACATGGATTGGCGGTTTATTTTTCAGCTCGGCAATTTCATCTGTCAGGCGTTTGAGTTCGTGTTCAAGTTTCATGATCCGTTTATCCTGGGCTTCAAGGAAACGCTGCATTTGTATGGAATATGAATAGAGATCCTGATTCACGATTCAACACCCCACCTTCACAATAAGTAAATTTCATATATGACAGTATATGAAAAAGTTGGATGTAGGTGAATGCCTATCAACCAGGGGTAAATGGGACGAAACTGGCTGATGGGGTAACATCAGCTTCAATTTGTGGAGCAGGCTCAGTGAATCCACCGGTATTGGCCAATGTGGAATATGGTTTAATCACCCCGGCACTTCCTATTTGAAAAACGGATGAATTGGCGATGCTTTCAATTTTTATCATATTGATTTGTATGGTCTGGTGAATATTGAAGATCATGCTGACTCCTTTCTTAAAACATTAGAGATTTAAGACCAGTGGCTGATCAACACCATCAGTATCATTTGTATTCGTGGTGCTATAGGCATTATAAAGGGATATGGATTCACCCGTATTAAACGAGCCAGCACCTGCAAACGTTTTTGAGGTGGAATAGGGACTAATTTTAAAGACGTCACCAATATGGACAATTCCACTGCTACCGACGTTGATGACTTGAACGACTCCTACGATGGCCGGCAAGAAAATCACCCTTTTTTTATTCTGGTTTTCCCCTGAATCTCAGGCATGAGCCTAGCACTGAAGGGGGTTTCAATGTATAGTATGTTGACTGATGATTGATGTGATTCATCTGCCTATCAATATATTGTTATATAACAATGGTGGATATTATTGAAATGTTATAAACAGATATGGTAATATAATGCTAATTCAGAATTTTCAAATAAAAACAGGGGTGAGGAAATGAATGTACCATTAGTATTATCGCATTTCTTAGATCGAGCAGCCTTACTATATGGCGATAAGAGAGCCATCATTGGAGATGACAAGGTATTAACCTACGCAGAATTGAACGGCCGTGTAAACCAGCTTTCAAATGGTTTAAGGGATCTTGGAGTCAAAAAGGGTGATAAGGTGGCATATTTGGCACCTAACTCAATTGAAATGCTTGAAGGCTTTTATGGGGTATTTCAGCTTGGGGCTGTAATCGTTCCCTTGAATATCCGCTTGAAGCCTGCTGATTATGTATTCATTTTGAACCATAGCGAGTCAAAGGTCCTTTTCGTAGATCAGGAATTGTATCATCTTATTTCCCCTGTTAAGGATGAACTTGAATCGGTGGAGCACATAATCGTTCATTATAAAGGTGAAGAAATAAATGAAACCGATTACAACCATTGGCTGGAACGTTATGATGACAAGTGCTTTAACCGGGAAACCGTGGATGAAAATGATGTTTCGAGCCTCCTTTATACTAGCGGGACCACAGGGAATCCTAAAGGGGTGATGCTGACTCACCGCAACAACTATTTACATGCCCTGGGTGCGATGCATCATTTCAGGGTCAATGACCGCGATACATATTTGCATGTACTGCCGATGTTCCACGTGAATGGGTGGGGAGCCCCATTTTATTATACGGCAAATGGTGCCACTCAAGTTTGTTTGAGGAAGACCAGTCCCGAAACGATATTTGATGCATTACAAAAGCATAAGGTTTCCATCATGCATATGGCACCAACGGTTCTGAATTCACTGTTTCAATATTATGAACGGAATGTTCCGAATCTTGAGCAGGATATTCGAATCGTTGTTGCGGGTTCCGCTCCGCCTCCTGCATTCGTTACAAGGGTGGAAAAAGAGTTGGGCTGGGAATTCATTCAAATTTACGGAATGACTGAATCGACACCGGTTAGTCTGATATCGCTGATTCGTTCTGAATTCGATGATCTTTCGGAAAAAGAAAAATACAGAATGAAGGCGAAAGCCGGATATCCCATCATAGGCAGTGAGGTACGGGTCATCCATGATAATGGTGAGGAAGTGGCCCATGATGGCGTGGATATCGGGGAGCTCATTGTCCGCAGTCATGGAGTGATGTTAGGTTATTGGAAAAATGAAGAAGCGACCAGCCAGACATTGAGAAATGGATGGCTGCATACAGGGGATATGGCCACGATTGATGAAAAGGGCAATGTGGATATCGTTGACCGCAAAAAGGATATCATCATTAGTGGCGGAGAAAATATCTCTTCCATAGAAGTGGAAGGAGTGCTCTACGAACATCCGGACATTCTTGAAGCGGCAGTCATTGCCGTTCCCCATGAAAAGTGGGGGGAGACGCCGCATGCCTTCATTGTGCCAAAAAGGGGCGTGGAATTAACGGAGGATGATGTAAGGACCTTCACACGGGAAAAACTAGCTCATTTCAAATCAGTTACCAGTGTGTCGTTCGTCGATGAGCTTCCGAAAACGGCATCGGGGAAAATACAAAAAATCCATCTCCGTAATGATTACTGGGAATCTAAGGGAAAAACAGGCAGGTTCGTCAATTGAAGCTCGCTAACGCTGTTCAGAAATGATCAGCGTTTTTTTCTGTTTGCCCGTTCGATTGGTTTCATATTAAGCTATGAAGATATCGGACCTGATAAATGAAGATTGCGGGGGCGATATTTTTCCATTCGTGCAGTAACTCATGCCATTGTTGGATAAGGATGTTCATTCAAGAGCATTGGAATTTGTTTCGATAAAAAGCTTCCTGTTTAACGAGAAAGTGTTACTATTATAAAATATTTCAAATTATTTTGATTTTCATTTTTTCATCATGTTTATTGTAGGAGTCTTGGATTGTGGGGGAGAGCATTGAAACGTATACATTATAGCTGGGTTATTTTAATCATAACATTCTTCTCGATTATTGTAGCCGGAATCGTTAGGTCATCATCGGGAGTATTCATCGTTCCATTTGAAAGTGAGTTCGGGTGGGATCGGTCCGTCATTTCTTTAGCCTTCGCCATAAGTTTGTTTCTTTATGGATTATCGGGTCCATTCATGGCCGCTCTAATTGAAGTGCTTGGATTGAAGAAAATGATGGTATTGGCCATGTCCACTTTATTGGCAGGGATTTTACTCACTTTTTTCATGGAGCATGAATGGCAGCTCATTCTTATCTGGGGAATTATCATTGGATTGGGTTCTGGAGTGTTTTTAACGGTATTGAGCCCATATGTGGCAAATCGTTGGTTCGAAAAGAGGCGGGGACTGGCGGTCGGGATACTCACGGCAAGTACGGCCACAGGTCAGCTCATTTTACTTCCGGTTTTAGCCATCATCATTGAGAATTACTCGTGGAGATGGGCGATTGGATTAATTTTGGTCCTTAGCTTGATCATGCTGGCAATCATCCTTTTGTTCATGAAAAACAATCCGAAGGAAGTGGGCACTCTTCCATATGGATTAGAAGAGGAAAATCAGGAGGCTGTTTCAGTCCAAAAGAAGAACCCCATCGCCATGGCCTTTCAGTCGTTGATTGAAGCAGTGAGAGTGAAGGAATTCTGGTTATTGGCAGGAAGCTTTTTTATATGCGGACTTTCGACGAGCGGGTTGATCGGCACACATTTCATTTCTTACTGCATTAGTTTTGGTTTACCGGTTGTGACGGCAGCATCAATGCTGTCTTTCATGGGAATCTTTGATTTGATTGGTACGACTGTATCCGGGTGGTTATCAGATCGTTTTGATAACCGTTGGCTATTGTTTTGGTATTACGCTCTAAGGGGTGCTTCCCTCGTATTACTTCCTTTTGCGCTAAATGAAGGCTCAATTGGCCTATTGATCATCTTTTCCGTTTTTTATGGCTTGGATTGGATTGCCACCGTTCCTCCGACCATTAGCATTTCAAGGCAAGTCTTTGGCATGGAGAAAAGCGGGATCGTATACGGGTGGATATTCGCGGCCCATCAGGTCGGTGCAGCAGTGGCGGCGTATGGTGGAGGGCTTATCTTCAAAATATTCAACTCCTATACATGGGCATTCTTCCTTGCAGGAATCTTTTGCTTATTGGGCAGCTTGTTTGTCATACTGATAAAAAAGCAAAAAGCGGTCACAAAAGTTAAGGATGGTGCAATGGAGTTATAGAAAAACTGTATGGATGAAAGTGGGTGTACCTATGAAGGGCACGATGGTACCATTGCAGGAAAGTAAAAGGATCGAAAGCATCGATATTTTACGTGGATTAGCCATTTTAGGGATTTTTTTAGTGAATATGCCTTCTTTCCACTCGCCGCTCTTGTACATAGATGGTGCCGAGCGGTGGGCTGGAGGATGGGACAGGATTTTGTATGTATTCAGTGATATTGTCGCACAGGCCAGCTTTTATCCGTTATTTGCCTTTCTGTTCGGTTTCGGGGCGATCATACTGGCTGTAAGGAGTGAAGAAAAGGGTACTTCATTTCCTTTGCTATATATGAAAAGGCTAAGTTTCCTGCTGATACTTGGATGCATTCATGCTTTTTTCATCTGGCATGGGGACATACTCATTAATTATGCTGTATTTGGGTTTGCCTTTTTGTTTTTTTATAAGATGAGGGGCAGGAATTTAATTCTGCTAGGCTCGGTTTGTTATGTCCTGCCTTTTGCGATATTGAGTTCACTATTTCTTATAATGAGCATTTTTGAAGGGGATTCGATGGCAATCACGACTGATTCGGAGATGATTAAACAGTCTTTGGAAGCTTATCAATCTGGTACATTTACGGAAATAATGAGTCAAAGGGCGCTGGATTGGTATATGGTGAACAACCCCTTTAATGCCATTATCCTTTTCTTATCGATTTTTCCGTTTTTTTTAATGGGAGCAGGCGTTGCAAAACAAGGCTTTCTCCAAAATCCAACCCAATATAAACGACAATTGAAAACGATATCGATTGTAAGTTTGCTATTGGGGATGTCAATTAAGTTTCTGCCATATGTGACGGTATACCATTTTGGTACGATATTCGTGCAGGATTATTTGGGAGGACCGTTACTTACGGTTTTTTATATCACGGCAATCGCGCTTTTGGCGGAGCGGGCAGGGGCTTCCCGCCTATTACAACCGTTTTCGTATATCGGAAGGATGTCGATGAGCAATTACTTGTTCCAATCGATGGTATGTACGGCCATTTTTTATTCATATGGGCTTGGTTTATATGGATCAGTCTCCTATACGACAGGATTTGTTTTCCTAATAGCCCTGTTTTGCCTGCAAATTCTGCTTTCCTTATTGTGGATGGGTCTGTTTTATTACGGACCGGTTGAATATATATGGCGTTTTTTTACATATGGTAAAAAGCCGGTTATGCGCAAGTAGGGACCAGTTAAGAAGAAATATAAATGATGTTCATTAAATTGTTGGTTTTACCCATTCAGGTGGGTCCTTAGTTTTGTTTTTTTGTAAAAGCCTATGATATGATGAAATGGAAACTGAACGAGGGGGCAAAAAAATGACACATATGCATATTACAGCTTGGGTTATCGGAATCATTCTTTTCTTTGTCACATATTCGATGCTTAAAGGTGAAAACCCGAAAGCGAAAATGCTACATATGATAACACGGTTGTTCTATCTATTGATTTTCCTTACTGGCGGCATGCTGATCACTGATTTTGGTGCTTACGCAGTAAAAATGATTGTTGGAATCATCGTGATTGCGGCGATGGAAATGGTGCTGGTCCGTACGAAAAAAGGAAAAAGCACAAGTGCCATGTGGACATTGTTTATCGTAGCGCTTGTATTCGTCCTTTATTTAGGACTTTCGCTGCCACAAGGAATGGACTTTTTTTAATACAGAATTATAAACGGGTAAATGAGGAAATCTCATTTACCCGTTTTCTTTTACCCGTTATTGTGAATTCACTTTCTCAATGACGATCCTTTTTCCGGTGTTCAGGGTGAATTCAAAACGATCATGATCCTTTTTCCCGTAAGAAAAGTGGTGCTGAACGAGACAAATTTGGCTCTCGTTATCAAAGGTGAAAAAATTCACGCCGGACTGGTTTGGGACTGCCCTTAAAAAGGTGAGCTGGTTATAGCTATATATACAATCATAAATAGAAAAATCAAGTGAATTCAATGTCGTTACAAATTGGAAAAAAGAATCGTCGTTCAATTCTTCCAATAAACGTTCAAAAGAGTAGAGCAGTTTTTTGCGTATCCGAATGGGCTCATTTTCCCTTAAGAAGGTGATTTCCCGATGAAGCAGGATTTTCCCCTCTTCTTCAATTACTCCTTGCTGCCAGCGCCCACCCCTGTACACTTCGATGATGCTGTCAACGTGGTCTTCAATGGAGCAGGCCTCATCTGTTTCATCATCGAAAAAAATCCATTGTTGATTGATATTTTCCACTGTTCCTTCGGTAAAAGCTCTTGTTTGCCTGTTCATTAACTTAGTTCGTTGTTGCTGACTCATACATATACCTCCAATAGTGGAATCCTCACCTACTTTTTAGTCAAAATCCAATGAAAATATAACTGTATATTTTAAAATATTATGGACAAATAACCATCTTTCCGTCTTTGCATAGGCTATGTTTAAACACGGGATGCTTTGCTCAACAATTCATTAACGACGCCGGGCGTTGTGGGCAGGGGGTTCCTACGGAATGATGCTGAGCGATACTTAGGGACTGTAAATCTTTTTAAGACAGGGAGCCAATATATTTTTGATAGTCCGGATAGAAAGGATGAAGTGTAAAATGTGTGGGATAACAGGCTGGGTGCATTTTCAAAAAGATTTACGGACAAAAACGAAAACGCTGGAAAACATGACAAAAACGTTGGCAAAGCGGGGGCCAGACGAAGAAAATGTTTGGAGCGAAGCCCATGTTGCCTTTGGTCATAAACGGTTAACGGTTGTCGATGCGGAAGGCGGAAAACAGCCGATGACGAAAAATCACGAAAACGGCAGATATACGCTTTGTTATAATGGTGAGCTATATAACACCGAGGATATTCGTAAACAGCTATTATTAAAAGGATATTCCTTTAACGGTCATTCTGATACAGAAGTTTTGCTAACTTCTTATATAGAATGGAAAGAAAAATGCATTGACTTGTTTAATGGGATTTTTGCGTTTGCGATTTGGGATGAAAAGGAACAGAAATTATTCGTTGGAAGAGATCGCATGGGGGTAAAACCATTCTTTTACGCGGAAAGGGACGGCGGGTTCATTTTCGGATCGGAGCTGAAGGCGATTCTGGCCCATCCGGATGTTAAAACGGAGATTGACCGCGAAGGGCTGTCTGAGGTTTTTGGTGTTGGTCCATCCCGAAAGCCAGGTTCAGGCATATTTCATAATATCCAGGAATTAAGGCCTGCCCATGCGCTTACCTTATCAAGGAAAGGCCTCCGGATTTGGAGATACTGGAATGTGAAAAGCGAAGAACACCGGGATACTCTTGATGAGACGGCCGAGAAGGTTCGCTTTCTTGTCGAAGATGCAGTGACGCGGCAACTCGTATCAGATGTTCCGCTGTGTACCTTCTTATCAGGAGGGCTTGACTCAAGCGCGATAACGGCCATTGCTGCAAACGCCTATCAAAAAGAAGGGAAAGGGCCGCTTCATACGTATTCCATTGATTATGAGGATAATGAGCATTATTTTAAAGCAAATGATTTTCAGCCAAACTCTGATGGGTATTGGATTAAAAAGATGTCGGATAGTTTTAACACGGTACACCATTCATCGATCATCACCCAAGAGCAGTTGACAAATTATTTAACGGAAGCAGTCCTTGTAAGGGACCTCCCAGGCATGGCTGATGTCGATTCTTCCTTACTTTGGTTTTGTAAAGAAATCAAGCGAGATTTTGTCGTAGGCCTGTCCGGTGAATGTGCGGACGAAATTTTTGGCGGTTATCCTTGGTTTCATCGTGAGGATGATTTGAATCGTGCTGGTTTTCCCTGGATGAGATCTACGGATGAGCGGGTATCTTTATTGAAAAAGGGATGGCGCGAGAAATTGAAGCTTGAGGAATATGCGCAGGAAGCTTATTTGACCACCCTTGCCGAAACGCCTAAATTGGAAGGCGAAAGCGGTGTAGCAGCAAAGCGAAGAGAGCTTTTCTATGTGAATTTATTATGGTTCATGACGACGCTCCTTGACAGGAAGGACCGGATGAGTATGGGGGCAAGTCTAGAGGTGCGCGTGCCATTTGCCGATCATCGCCTTGTTGAATATGCATGGAACATTCCTTGGGAAATGAAAATGGAAGGCAACCGTGAAAAGGGTATTCTAAGGAAGGCTTTGGAGGGGCTGCTACCGGATGAAGTATTGTATCGTAAAAAAAGTCCATATCCAAAAACCCATAACCCTATATATACAGACCGTGTGCAGGCGTGGTTGAAAGACTTACTGATGGATAAAAGTTCGGTGCTGCATGAGTTTTTCGATAAGCAGAAGCTAACCGATATAGTAGATTCCAGGGGTGCCGCTTTTAAAGTGCCGTGGTTCGGGCAATTGATGTCAGGTCCACAGCTGCTCGCTCACTTGGCACAAACCCATGTATGGTTCAAAGAATATGATATCCAGATAATCGAATGAAAAAAACGGGGCGATTTTCATTGCCCCGTTTTTTTCAATGCCTCAATGATTGATTGCGAGAATTTTATATTGATAACCGCTCAATTCAAATTTGCCAACTTGTGTGGTTTCCTTTGTTCTTAAATCCGTTAGTGTACGTCCTTCCAAATCAAAAGGGAGGGTAAAGGATTGCTGGACATCCGTCGGATTGATGAGGACCACGACAGAACGTTTGTCATTATACTTTTGGTAGGCCACGATATTTTCGTTTCCGGCTGTATCAAGGAATTTGAACTTCCCGTCATTGGCAAGTAATCGTTCTTCTTTTCGCAAGTGGATCAATGCCTTAATTTCATTGAGCAGCTCGGTGTTTTGTTTTTCCTCTTCCCAGACCATGCATTTTCGGCACCCTGGATCCATGCCACCGGTTAATCCGATTTCATCGCCATAGTATATACAAGGGCTGCCATTGAATGTCAGCAGGATTGCGTGGATGAGCTTGGCTCGAGCTAGATCTTCCCCGCAATCCGTGTAAATCCGCGGTGTATCATGACTTCCAAGAAGATTGAATGTCACGTCAAAAACATTGGTCGGATAACTGTGATAGATGGCTGTCATTTCTTCTGTGAACTCGCGTGCTTTGATGGTTTGTGAGGCGACCAGGCGAAAAACTTGGTTGGTGAAAGGGTAATTCATGACGGCATCGAACTGATCGCCGCGAAGCCATGGCATTGAGTCATGCCAAATTTCCCCAAGAATATAAAGGTCAGGCTTTATTTTTTTCACCGTTGTTCGAAATTCACGCCAGAATGGCTGGTCGACTTCATTTGCCACATCGAGCCGCCAGGCGTCTATATCGAACTCCTTGATCCAATAAGCCGAGACTTCGAGCAGATATTCTTTCACCTCCGGATTTGCCGTATTCAATTTTGGCATCGATTCAAAAAAACCGAATGTTTCATAATTGGGCCTTTCCCCTCCCTTAAGAGGGAAGCTGTGTGGGTGGAACCAATCCTTATATTTCGATTTCTCTCCCTTTTCGAGTAAATCCTGAAAAGGGGGGAAATAGTAGCCGCTATGGTTAAAAACGGCATCGAGCATGACCCGGATATTCCGTTTGTGGCATTCGGCTATTAGCGTTTTCAATGTTTCCTTCGTTCCGAATTGCGGATCGATACTCCGATAATCAATCGTATCGTATTTATGATTGGAGTGGGCATGGAAAATCGGCGTGAAATAGATTCCGTTGATGCCGAGATTCTCTAGGTAATCCAAATGTTCAATGATTCCTTCAAAGTCCCCGCCAAAAAAATTATCCACCGCCGGATCTTCACTTCCCCAGGGTTTCACACCTTCCGGATCGTTATCGGGGTTTCCGTTCGCAAAACGTTCAGGGAAAATTTGGTACCAAATTGTATCCTTGATCCATTCCGGTGCCCCGAAAACTTCATTTTGATGTAGATAGGGAATCGCGAAATAGCATCCTGGATCTCGAGGGGCTTCTTTAAAGAAGCCCTTTTCCGTGTAAAATGCACTTTCTTCTTCTGAGGTTACCTTGAACCCATATCGTATTCTTCGGTAAGGAGGTTTCACATAAATATGCCAATAATCATAACGGTTATCGCTGCCTGACAAGCTCATGGGAAGTTCTTCATACTGCCATTGACCATTATCTGATATGTATGGATCACCAAAAATCAATCCAACTGAGGAGATATCTTGTTTTTTCGTACGTAGGCGGATATGTAGGGTTTCAGTGTTGATGGGATAGCCGTAATTGTCATTAGGTCTATGGTGTATGGATGAAAATTCCATATAAAACCACTCCAATTCTATAAGTATTTGAGGATGTGAAAAAGGAAACTTTCCAGCTGTTTATGAGGGGGGATCTCTATGAAGCTGCACTAGCCAGGTTAAGTGCTTTTTCAATATGGTTATATACCCTATTTCAATTGAAAGAAGCACTTATTAACTAAAAAATAACAAAAAGTGTTCATCACTACAAGGAAATAAATACACCAAGGAAAATGTTGTAAAAACCAAAGCCGTTCATATAATGATAACAATAGCTTTGGCATCGCTTTCATTAAGTGGCTTTATTTGAAGTACTGAACTGAAAAAACGGTATTATTTGGTGCTTTTGGACATGATAGAATAAACATTTTAAAAAGGAGAATCAAAGTGAAGAAGCTGATTTTTCATTTGTTCATGTCCATGTTTTTGATCGTTAGTGTAAGTGCTTGTGGTTCCAGTTCAGATTTGGAAAATGAAGCAGTGAAAGAAGAAAATAAGGAAAAGGAAGACGAAGCCAGCAATGAAGCGAAGCCGGAAAAATTGATCATTTGGGAGGAAAAAGGTAGAGCGGAGGCCCTAAAGCCGGTGATTGAAGCTTTTGAAAAAGAATATGGAATCAACGTTGAGCATGAAGAGCTTGAAATAGCTACCGAGATGTATGAACGGCTTCGTCGTGATGGGCCAATCGGAAACGGAAAGGCCCCGGATGTCGTAACTTTTTCTCATGAAAGAGTCGGGCAAATCGTGAAGGAAGGCTTAATTCAGGAAGTGAAGGTGGAAGATGAGGTATTGAATGCCTTCATTGAACCTTCAATTAGGGGGGAAATGTATCAAGATAAGGTATTTGGATTGCCGAAATCCGTAAACACATCCGTTTTCTTTTATAATAAAAATTTGATGGCTAAGGCTCCTGAGACGATGAATGGCCTTTATAAAATGGCGAAGGAATTAAGAAAGGGTGACGTTCATGGTTACTACGCCAAATGGAATGGTTTCCATGATTCGTATGGAGTAATCGCTGGAATGGGAGGTTATATATTTAAAGATAAGAATGGGAAACTAGACCCTTCCGACATTGGTTTGAATAATAAGGGTGCCATAAAAGGGGCTGCATACATCCAAAAATGGTATAGGGCGGGTTTGATTCCCAAAGGCGACAAGGCAGCGATCGAAAAGTTGTTCATGCAAGGGAATTTGGCTTCTATCATGAGTGACGGGAACTCATTTACCGAGCGGAAGGATACAGGAATTGCCCCCATGCCTGAATTGCCCAATGGCAAGCCAATGAAAACGTTCATGGAAATCAAAGGCTGGCATGTAACAGCATTCACAAAACATCCTTATTGGTCTACGAAGTTAGTTGAATATTTGACTAATGATGATAATGCAATGCAGCGTTATGATTTAACAGGGGAATTCCCTCCGAATAAATCAATCAAACACAATGCCGCAATCAATGAAAATGAAAGGGCACAAGCCTTAAGCATACAATTACAATACGCTGAACCAGTACCGAATATTCCGGAAATGAATAAGGTATGGGGACCGATGAATTCAGCCATGGATGAAATGACCACTCAAAAAGCAAAACCAAAAAGGGCTTTGGATAAAGCGGTCAAGACGATAAATAAAGAACGTTAATCATGTTCTGCCTTTTTTAATTCAGAAACCATAACCAGTATCCCCAATTTGTCCCTTTAGTGTAAAGTTTTTTATAAATTGGATTTGACGTTAAGGGGTCAAAAGGCTAATCTTAAAGGCGTAAAGAGATAGCTAGGAGGAGAGCGGATATGAGAAAAAGAGTGTTATCACTCGCTTTAATTCCGTTGCTTCTTTTTTACGCCATTCCAGTAGGAGCAGCTGAAAAAGAACAACGAACTTGGAAGGATGAAATCGTATATTCATTATTGGTCGACAGATTTTTCGATGGGAATACTCAAAATAATGGAGATGCGAACGTGAATGACCCTTCCGCGTTTAATGGTGGGGATTTCGAAGGTGTCACGAAGAAACTTAATTATTTAAAAGATATGGGTTATACCGCTATCATTCTTTCACCGATTTTCGCTAACGATGAAAAAGGCTATCATGGCGATTGGGTGGCCGATTTTTATAAAACGGATAAACACTATGGGACAATGAAAGAGTTTAAAAAACTCGTGAATGAGGCACATAAACGTGATATGAAGGTGATCATTGATTTTCAAGCAAATAATGTGGGTCCTGACTCCACTTGGCTGACCGATCAAAAAAAACAAGATTGGTTCCATGAAGAAAAAAAGATTTCCAAGGACGGTAGCCAAACGGATTTGGAAACAGGCTGGGTCGATGGTCTTCCCGATTTGAATCAAGATAATGAGGAAACAAGAAAATATTTACTGGATGCTGCCAAATGGTGGATAACGGAAACCGATATTGATGGATACCGTATAAATAAAGTCCAATACGTAGCGAAGGATTTTTGGAAGGAATTTGTGGATGCAGTTAAATCTGAAAAATCAAATTTCTATACAATCGGCGATGTGCAAGGTGATGCCGAATTGATTTCAAGCTACAAGGAGACGGGTATCGATGCTTTTATGGCTTATCCGCAAAATTCAGAGCTACGGAAAGCATTTGCTGCACCCGATAAAGAATTAAAACCTGTTTTTGATGCGTTTGCGAAAAGCGAAGATAAATTAGGGGGCAATGCCCATCAGGCATTGTTCATGGATACAGAGGGAATGCCCCGGTTTACAAAGGATGCAGCCGACCATAACGAAAATCCAGGTTCCAGATGGAGAATGGCGCTGTCGTATCTTTATACTATGCCAGGGGTGCCAATCGTATTTTATGGTTCGGAAATTGCCTTGAACGGCGATATTGCCCCGGACAATCATAAATTGATGAATTTTAAGACAGAACAGGAATTGGTGGAATATATAACAAAGCTTTCTGACCTCAGAGACATGTACCCAGCATTGAAAAAAGGGGATATGGAGCTTTTATATGAAAAAGGTGGGGCTTCGGTATTCAAGCGTGTATATGGTGAAGAAACGATTGTCGTCGCCATGAACAATACGACTGAAACTCAAACGATAAACCTTACTGATAAGGAGCTTGAAAGCAATAAAGAGTTGAGAGGTATGCTGAATGGGGATCTGGTCCGCAGTAAGGACAACAGCTACTCTATCGTAATCGACAGGGAGACGACAGAAGTCTACACGCTGTCACCTAAGTCGATTATTAATATTCCTTACCTGTTAGTTATAGGATTGGTTCTTCTTATTTTTGGTATATTCATTGCTTTGGTTATTAAGCGTTCAAAACGAAACCAACCAAAATAATCATATGCCTCTCGATTGTCGGTAGCCGCCAAACATTGTCCCTAAGGCTTTGTGGAAAACAGGATCGGGAGGTTACAGCATGAATAAGACCTGGTGGAAAGAAGCGGTTTGCTATCAAATATACCCGCGCAGTTTCATGGATAGTAATGGTGATGGAATCGGGGATATAAAAGGATTGATATCTAAGCTTGACTACCTGCAGGATTTGGGGATAGATGTTATTTGGATTTGTCCATTTTATAAATCTCCCAATGCGGATAATGGCTATGATATTAGTGATTATCAAGCAGTTTCCGATGAATTCGGTTCAATTGAAGATATTGATCTATTATTGAAAGATGTTCATGGACGTGGGATGAAGGTGATACTCGATCTTGTTTTGAATCATACAAGTGATGAGCACCCCTGGTTCGTCGAGTCACGTTCTTCCCGCGATAATCCGAAACGGGATTGGTATATATGGAGGGATGGGCAGGACGGCCGTGAGCCTAATAATTGGGAAAGCATCTTTTCCGGAAGTGCCTGGAAATTCGATGAAAGGACCAATCAATACTATTTACATTTATTTGCCGAAAAGCAGCCAGACTTAAACTGGAAAAATACTGATGTGCGAAAGGCATTATATGAAATGGTCAATTGGTGGCTCGATAAGGGAATCGATGGCTTCCGGATTGATGCGATCACGCATATTCATAAGCGTGAAGGCCTTCCGGATATGCCCAATCCTTATTGGCATCAGTATGTACCTGCGTTTGAAATGCATACCAATCAGGACGGAATTCTGGATTACCTTCAGGAGTTGAAAGAAGAGACTTTCTCTAAGTATGATATCATGACGGTCGGTGAGGCCAATGGCGTCAGGATTGAGCAGGCGGAAGAATGGGTCGGGGAATCGAAGGGGAAGTTCAATATGATCTTTCAATTTGAACATCTAGGGCTTTGGAATAGGGGACAGAATCACGATGTTGATGTTCAAGGGTTAAAGCGCACAATGACCAAATGGCAAAAGGGGCTGAAAAACAAAGGATGGAATGCTTTGTTTTTTGAAAATCATGACCAGCCGAGAAGTGTATCCACCTGGGGAAATGATCAACAATTTTGGTTGGAAAGCGCAAAAATGATAGGGGCCCTATACTTTTTTATGCAAGGGACACCTTTTATTTATCAAGGTCAGGAAATTGGCATGACGAATGTCCAATTTGATTCGATTGATGATTATGATGATGTCGGTATGAAAAACTTCTACCGGATAGAGACCTCGAAAGGTCGTCCTCATGATGAAATCATGAACATTATATGGCATAGCGGCCGTGATAATTCACGAACACCGATGCAATGGAACGATATTGAAAATGGCGGATTCACCCATGGAACACCTTGGATGAGGGTTAATCCAAATTATCGCGCCATTAATGTAGAACAGCAGAAAAATGATCCGTCATCCATTTATCATTTTTATAAAAGGATGATTGAACTTCGAAAAAAACATCAGGTCCTCGTTTATGGGGAATATGAATTGTTATGGGAAGATCATCCTGAACTTTATATTTATACAAGAAACATGAATGATAATTCAGTCATGGTAATATGTAACTTTAGTATGAATCACCATCAAATCGACCTTTCCTATTGGGGGAAAATGGAACTTTTACTAGCTAATTATGATGATTGCCCTGAGGTATCCCTTATTGATTTACGTCCATATGAAACGAGGATTTATCGTTATTGATTTGCTATGGACTTGATTGGAAATTAGCTTAAAACCTATGTAGTTAGTCGTCTGACTTCTTATTTTCCAATACACCTGTCGTTTTTGAAGAAGCTGATCATACATCAGCTTCTTTTTGAATTTTAAAATATAGATGAAAAAAAACGGAAAAGTAAGTATTTTCTGAAAAATTGAACAAACATTAAAAAAAGTATGGATATAACTATTGAACTGAGTGTATTATGAATACATACAAAATGTATAAATATAAAACAAATATTAAAGAAGTGTTTATTGGTATTCACCTTTTTTTAAAATGAAGTCAATAAAGGCTAAGAGGGGAGAGGGGAAATGCATGGCCATCACAATAAAAGATGTGGCACAGCTAGCGAATGTTGCTCCTTCAACAGTTTCTCGAGTGATTGCAAACAATCCTCGGATAAGTGAAAAAACAAAGGTACGGGTACGTAAGGCGATGACTAAATTAGGATACCATCCAAACTTCATTGCACGTAGTCTTGCCAATCAATCGACCAGGATCATTGGTTTGGTAATGCCAAGTTCGTCAAATGATTATTATCAAAATCCCTTTTTTCCGACGATCCTCCAGGGTCTAAGTGAGGGAGCCCAGGAAAACCACTATTCCTTGTTGCTAAGCACGGGAAAAACCGAAGATGAAATCTACGAAGGAGTAGTGAATATGGTGCAGGGGGGTATGGTGGATGGAATAATCCTGATGTATTCAAGGATGAACGATCACATTCTGACCTATTTGAGAGAAAGGGCTTTTCCATTTGTAATCATTGGGAAGCCCTATGATTACATCGAGGAGATAACATATGTTGATAATGATAATGTCTTGGCAGCCGAACAGGCAACGGATTACCTTATACAGCTAGGGCATGAAAGGGTTGGATTCATCGGAGGTGATGAATCCCTTGTGATGACCCTTGATCGCTTATCAGGATATGAACGGGCATTGGAGAGGGCTGGAATTGATCGAAGGATGGAATATACCCTGCATGAAGATTTTTTGCATGAAGGGGGACAAGCCGCTGCAAAAAGGTTACTATCCATCGATGAACCACCTACCGCTTTGGTGGTCAGTGATGATCTCATGGCACTTGGCATCGTCCATTCACTTCGCGAGATGGGCGTGCGCACTCCCGAAGAAATGTCAATCGTCAGCTTCAATAACGTTCTTTTCTCTGAACTGTCATTACCGGCCCTGACTTCCGTAGATATTAATATTTTTGATTTGGGATATCAGGCCGCTAAAGGCATCATTCACATGCTGCAGACTGGGGATGCTCCTGCCGGGACCATCATTCCACATCATTTCGTGGAAAGGCACTCCTGCAGATCGATCAAGCAAGGTGCAATGGCCATGACTTATTAAAGAAAAGGGCATTGCAAAAGCAATGCCTTTTTTTGCTAGAAATGTACGCTGAAACTTTTGAATGCATGTACACCCGTTCCGTGTCTGACTAATTTATTCCCTTTAAGATATTTAATGGCTGCTAGAACTTCCTCAAGAATCCTTGGTTCGAGGCCGAGTTGGTTGTGTCCGCCATAGATTTTGGAGACTGCCTTGATCTTTGCGATTTTTTCTAACGAATTAACAAGGTCTTCAGGGCTCGTAGAGGGATAAAATGCATAAACGGGGGTATCTGAATAGAGCAGGTCGCCAGTGAATAAATAACCTGTTTCATTATCCAAAATTGAGATGTGGCCAGGTGAATGCCCAGGCGTGTGATAAATGATTAAACTACGGTTCCCGAGATCGATCGTGTCCCCATCAGATAAGAGCCTATCAGGGTACCCCTGGTATGGCTTGTATGTAAAAGGATCGAATGATTCAGGTATGGGTAATGTTATATCCCGGGCCATGTTCTTTCTTATTTGTTCCAAGGACAAACCATCAATGCCATTGATTAGCCAATTGGCATCATCACCATGAACATAAATGGTATCAAAATCACCGTGACCCCCAATATGATCCGCATGAACGTGTGTAGTCAGGACGGTAATAGGAAGATCGGTAAGCTGGTCTGTAATCCCCTTAATCGAACCGATGCCTAACCCTGTGTCTATTAACGCAGCTCGGGTCTCCCCAAGTAATAAATAGGAATGAACTTTCTCCCAATGACCATATTCACTGATTGCAAACGTATTTGGGTCCAATTCCTGAACGGTAAACCATGGATCTACAATTTTTTTCAAAAATGACTCCACTCCTTCCAATCATATATTCCGCGCTAACCGGTAATATCCTGCTTGAAAGAGCAAAAGCAGCGGATTTGTGAAATCCACTGCTTTTGGAAAGGTAAGGCTTATCCGTTTACAACGGTCCCGCCGTTTACATGGATGACTTGTCCGCTGACATAGGATGAATCATCACTTGCCAAATATACATAGGCTGGTGCCAATTCCTCTGGTTGCCCTGCACGGCCCATTGGAGTATCCTGTCCGAATTTGGCAACATCCTCTTCGCCGAATGAGGCAGGAATCAGCGGTGTCCAGATCGGGCCTGGAGCCACACCGTTCACTCTGATGCCATCTTTTGAAATGGAGTTCGACAGGGCTCTTGTAAATGAAAGTATTGCACCTTTTGTTGAAGAGTAATCGATTAGTTTTGGGTTGCCCTGATAGGCTGTGATAGAGGTTGTATTAATGATGCTGCTTCCTTTTTTAAGGTGCTTCAATGCAGCTTTAGTTAAGTGGAACATCGAGAAAATATTCGTGCGGAACGTTTTTTCCAATTGTTCAGCTGAAATGTCCAGGATACTTGTCTGCACATGCTGTTCTCCGGCGTTGTTGACTAGAATGTCCAAACCGCCAAATTCATCAACCGTTTTTTTGACGACTTCCTGGCAGAAGGCTTCATCACCGATATCACCGGAAATGAGTAAACATTTCTGGCCTTCTTTTTCAATCAATTCTTTTGTCGTTTTGGCATCCTCGTGTTCATCCAAGTAAGCAACTGTCACATTAGCTCCTTCTTTAGCGTAGTAAATGGCAACCGATTTACCGATTCCGCTGTCTCCTCCTGTTATGATTGCCGTTTTACCTTTTAATTTGCCGCTTCCTTTGTAGGCAGCTTTCACTGAATCAGGGTTCGGTTCCATTTTTGTTTCCAGTCCAGGTTGATGCTGCTGATGTTGAGGTGGAAATCCTTGTTTGTTCTGATTTTGGTTTTGAGTAGTCAAGATATAAACGCCTCCCATTTAATTATCTACGCTTTTTCTATTCCTTCTTTTAGGAAAAAGAAAACATGGAAAAAATACCCAAATGAAGTCTTGTTTAATGTTTTAACTGAAGGGAACATGACTAGTCTTTCCATGTTCCATGAAGGTGATTCATTTGAAGAAAAAGGGGGGGATGAACTCTTATGGAGGCCGTTGCAACAAATAAAAAAAGACCCACCCAAAGCAGGTGAGCCCTTGATACTTAGCGGTAATTTAGGAATTGTACATCAATGGACAGATCAGCGCCCCGGATCGCGGAAATGATTCCTTGTAAATCATCCCGGTTCTTACCGGTAACCCGGATTTGATCATCCTGGATTTGGCTTTTCACTTTAAGACCGCTATTTTTAATGATGGTATTGATTTTTTTTGCTTGCTCCTTATCGATGCCTTGAATTAACTTAGCCCGTTGGCGAACGGTTCCGCCAGAAGCTCCTTCTAATTTGCCATAATCCAGGTTCTTGACGGGTACGTCACGTTTAATGAGCTTACTGATGAGAACATCCTTCAGCTGATCGAGCTTATATTCATCGTCGGATACTAGAACCAGGTCTTCTTTTTCAATTGAGATGCTGCTTATGCTCCCTTTAAAATCATAGCGAGTCTGTATTTCCTTCATAGCCATGGTAACTGCATTCGTTACCTCTGAAAAGTCTACTTTCGAAACAATATCAAATGAATTTTCCTTTGCCATCACTTACCTCCAGCAGGGTTTATTTCCTTTATTATAGAGAAAGTGTGATAGGAAGACAACTATATAAACGATATTAAAAAAGCGAGGGGACTAGCCCCGCGCTTCATTTATGGTCCGTTTTCTTCGAATAGGAGTGCTTACCTGCAGTAAGGTTTTCCTGATAAGCGATATTTTTTTCAGCATTTCTTGCTTGGTTATCTTTGGGCCTTTTATTGTCATCGGTTGTTTTGGACATAGTGAAAACTCCCTTCCATAATCTGATCAATATATATTGTTCACAATTATGGAAGGGAGTATGTATGTTTATGATTTCTCAGGGGTATCGTTTAAGAAGAAGAGGGCAATTGTGCCAGGACCGGCATGTGCACCGATGACGGAGCCAATTGTATGGATCATGAAGTCGGTTGTCCCAAATTCATTTTGGATGGCTTCCTTCCATTCCAGTGCCGTTTCTTCATCATCGCCATGACTGATGGCAATCGTTTGGGTTGTTAAATTTTTGCCTCTTTCGTGCATTAATTCGATTACACGTTTAATCAATTTCTTTTTGCCGCGTATCTTTTCGAGCGGAACAAGCTTCCCATCTTCAACATGCAATAACGGTTTAATGTTTAATAAACCGCCAACAAGGGCAGATGTCTTGGAGATGCGGCCGCCACGGGCCAGATATTCTAGGTTATCTACAGTGAATAGATGCTCCATATGCCGCGTTTGGAATTCGATGGCAGCCAGGATTTCTTCTTTAGTGGCACCGTTTGCTGCCAGATCGGCCGCTTTCTTTACAATTAAACCGACGCCCATTGAAGCACATTTCGTATTGACGATTTCAATGTCAAGTTCAGGGTACTCTTCCTTCACCTGATTAAGAATCATCACTGCCGTTTGATATGTTCCTGATAACTCAGAAGAAAAGGCTATATATATCCCTTGTTTTTTCTCCTTGGCAAACTGTGTGAAAAGTTCTATAAAGTATTCTGGGGAAGCTTGCGATGTTTTCGGGGCTTTTCCTTCAAGCATCGCCTGATAGACTTCGTGAGAATTAATAGTAAGTAAATCTTCATAATTTTCCCCGTCAAGATGGACTTGTAAAGGGATTAATGAAACATTGTTTTCCTTATAGAAAGACAACGGCAAATCACATGCACTATCTGCAAGAATTGTGATAGCCATAATACACCTGCTTTCTTTTTACAATTTTTAGAAAAATGAGTGGTCACTCTACTTTTTAGTGTAGCACGTAACGGTGAAAATTCAATCTCTACGTAAATAGAATAAATAATTAAGGGTAAAAAGATAATAGAATAAGGGTGAAATGGAGGTTTTTAGGATGTTTAGTGGTGAAATGAAGAAAATTATCATAGTTGTGGTCGGAGCATTGCTTAATGCCATTGCAATGAACTTTTTTCTAATACCGGCAAACGTATATGCAAGCGGCTTTACGGGAGTTGCCCAGCTTCTATCAAGGATGATTGGTTCTTTTGCTCCTTTTAATGTATCGACAGGTATTCTATTGCTTTTATTGAACATTCCAGTAACGATCATTGCTTGGCGAAAGGTTGGAAAGTCTTTCACTTTTTATAGTTTCCTCAGTGTTGCCTTGATGTCCTTATTTATGGAAATCATTCCGATTACACGCTGGTCACCTGACATATTGTTGAATGCGGTATTTGGCGGAGTCATTGCTGCAGTAGGTGTGGGGATCACATTGAAATACGGTGCATCGACTGGAGGAATGGATATTATCGCCATGCTTCTTTCACGTAAGAAAGATAAACCTGTAGGTACTTATTTATTTCTGCTGAATGGCGTGATCATTGTAACGGCAGGTGCTGTTTATGGACCGGAAAAAGCTTTGTATACACTTGTTACCCTTTATACATCGACACGTGTCGTGGACGCGATACATACGCGTCATGAAAAGCTTACGGCCATGATCATTACAAAGAAAAGCGAAGAGCTTAAACAGGCAATCCACGCTAAATTAGTTCGCGGAATTACAAGGGTTCCCGCAAAAGGTGCGTTCACTAACGAAACTAAGGAAATGTTATTGATTGTCATTACAAGGTATGAACTGTATGACCTTGAACGGATCATCAAGGAAGTGGATCCACACGCTTTCACAAACATCATAGAAACGTCAGGCATTGTTGGAACTTTCCGCAGGGAATGATATTAACAAAAAATCTAGGCCATTACACTTCTATTACAAAAGGCAGTATTTGGGCGTAATAATTTTATTGCCTGTACAAAACGGCTAATTCTTATATTGTAGCGCCAATTTAAAATCTTAGAAGGAGTGATGAAAATGGCCAACGACGAAAAAATGAGCAGACAGGAAGCAGGCCGTAAAGGCGGGGAAGCCACATCTAAAAATCACGACAAGGATTTTTACCGGGAAATTGGGCAAAAGGGCGGAGAAGCCACATCGGATAATCATGATAAGGAATTCTATCAAGAAATTGGACAAAAGGGTGGGGAAGCCACTGCAGATTCCCATGGTAAAGACTTTTATAAAGAGATCGGTGAAAAAGGCGGTAAGGCACGAAATAACAATTGAAACAAGCGAAAGCCTCCAGGAATCCTGGAGGCTTTCACGTTATTTAGAGTGGTTTTCCAGCTCTTCCTGAAGTTCTCGCAGTTGTTCTTTTTCGGCCTCGTTCGTATTGGCAAAGGCTGATGAAAGAGCGTTTTTAGCGATTTCCTCTGTCTTTTGCTGGTCACCGTCATGCTCAGAGTGGAGAGCTTCTTCAACAAATTCCCTTGCCTTTTGAAATAATTTGTTTCCCATTAGAAGCCACCATAGCTTTGTTCAGACATAATTCTTAACCTGTCTTTTTCTGCTTCTTCAAACGTAGTGTGATAAGGGATTTTTTCGGCATGCTTGGCAACACTTTCTTTGCCCTGCTGTACAAATCGTTTAGATTTACTGCTTTTACCCATTCTTATCTCCTCCGATTCTGAGCGTTTCGACAACTGAATGGATCTGTTGTCCATATTAGTTTGGCTTGAAAGGTCGATATTATGAAGGTAAAAAATGACGTATTAGGCTTTTATATTGAATTTTTCTTCGAGGAAGACGGCTATACCATCTTCTTCATTCGTCAATGTAGTCGTATTTGCTACCGTTTTTACTGGTGAGATCGCATTTCCCATGGCCACCCCGGTTCCCGCGTATTCAAGCATTTCCAAATCATTATCTTCATCACCGAAGGCGATTATCCTATTTTGAGGAATTTCCAGATAGTTGGATACCCGTTTAAGCCCTACGGCTTTACTTAACCCGCTTTTTATTATTTCGATGATATGAAAAGGCTCTGCCCAGCGGCGATGATCGACCAATTCTGCATGAACATCGGATAAATGCTGGCGAATCTGTCCTACGAATTCACTATCTGTGTGAATTAGCATCGAAGTTGGGGAATCCTGAAGGTAATTGCGCAAGTCACCTGTCTTCATGATCGGATTTCCTACATTGAACATGTTCATCAATTTTTCATCATGATAATGGACATAAACTTCATCCCGGACTTCTGCGATTATGTTGTGATATTTAAACTGATCACATGCTTCGACAATCTCTTTCGCAACATTTATATCCAGTGGAGAGTGGTATACCCCCCAGCTTGTATGTAATGGGTGATGGACGAAAGCACCATTGAAATTAACGATTGGTGTATTCAACCCCAATTCCCGGTAATAAAGTTCACTTGAGCGAAAGGGACGCCCGGTGGCGATCATAACTTCGTGTCCATCTTCTTTTAATTTCAGGAGTGTTTTTTTAGTCCTTGAAGAAATTGTTTTGTTATCTGTAAGTAAAGTACCATCAAGATCCAATACGATCAAATGTTTCTCAGCCATGTACACACCTTCTGTTCTTTTTGATTTCATTATATGTGAATATTGTTAAGCCTATTTTAAAGTAAATGTAAATCTTTTTCATTCTTTATGCATTCCTGTATGATATTACTATATCCAGGATTAAGATAATTAAAGCGAAGCTCAGGTTTAAAGGAATGAAATGATGAATGCCAATGCCATTTTGATAATGGTATTGGAAAGACCGGAACAAATTATTCGGAGGGGTTAACTTGATAATAATTGAAAAAGAACTAATTGGAAATATTCCTGTCTTGCACCTAGGTGAAGAAACCACTTTCAAACAGGAATTGCCGCTTATTATTTTTATACATGGTTTTCAAAGTGCAAAAGAGCACAATCTACACTATGCTTATTTATTGGCTGAAAAGGGGTTTCGGGTGCTTCTACCCGATGTGATTCATCATGGGGAAAGGGAAGCCGGTTTAAGTGATTCTCAAATGATGCCCCGTTTTTGGGAAATGGTTTTACAGACAATCCAGGATTTATCTTTGCTGAAGGATGATTTATTATCCCGAAAATTAATTGATCCCGACAGAATTGGCGTAGCGGGTACCTCCATGGGGGGGATAGTGACTAATGGGGCCCTGGCTGCTTATGAATGGATTTCCGCCGGAGTCAGTTTAATGGGTAACCCATCATATGTCGCGTATGCAGAGCTCCAAATGGAGGAGATTAAGAAAAGGAAAGTTAATTTCCCAGCTACTGATGAGGAAGTTGCCAAGGTGATTGAACAGCTCAAGCCATTTGATTTGAGTCTTAATCAGGATAAGCTTTGCAACCGTCCGCTTCTTTTTTGGCATGGTGCCAAAGATCCGGTTGTGCCTTATCAACATGCATACCGTTTTTATGAAGGGGTCAAACCAGGGTATGATAAGGCAGATGAAAAAATTGATTTTATCCTTGACCCCAAGGCTGGACATAAGGTCAGTAGAGAAGGAGTGCTAAAGACAGCAGACTGGTTCGCGAAACATTTACTGTCAGCTGTGCAAAATGCTTAAGTACTTACACAAAATCTGTTATGATGCTTATACGGACATAATGATGAAACCGATAATCTAAAACGAAGAGATTATCCATAAAAGGAGTGATCGAAGTGGATCAAGATACAAAAGACATTATTTTGGGAGCTTTGGAGCAGGTCATTGACCCTGAGCTTGGTATAGATATCGTTAATTTAGGCTTGGTATATGATGTGGATATGGATGAGGAAGGTCTGACTACGGTGACGATGACATTGACAGCAATGGGCTGTCCGATGGCTGGGACGATCGTAGATCAAGTTAAATTGGTTCTGGAAGATATCCCCGAGGTCAAGGAAACGGATGTGAAGATTGTCTGGAGTCCGCCATGGACGAAAGACAAAATGTCCAGATATGCTAAAATTGCATTAGGTATCAAATGAAAACTCTGTAATAGAAATAAAAAGCCAGTCAAAAAAAGTGAATCCATTCAAGGAGCCACTTTTTTATGGTCTGGTTTTTTCTAATACTTTCGGCTAGGAGTGGTTAATTGAACAGTCAAATTAAAGATTCATTGGACAGGCCACTAAGGGATTTAAGGATTTCAGTCATAGATCGCTGTAACTTTCGCTGCCAGTATTGCATGCCTGCTGAAATTTTTCACGATAATTTTCAGTTCCTGCCTAAAAGTGAGCTATTATCTTATGAGGAAATTGTAAGGCTTTCTAAAATATTCGCAGGCTTAGGGGTAAAAAAACTAAGGTTGACTGGCGGTGAACCATTACTACGGAGAGATCTTACCACTCTGATTTCAAATCTCGTTAAAATTGAAGGCATTGAAGATATTGGACTGACCACGAATGGGGTCTTCTTGAAAAAACATGCCGTGAATTTGAGGGAAGCTGGTTTGCAAAGGGTGAATATCAGCTTGGACAGCCTCGATGACGACCTTTTCAAGAAGATGAACGGCAGGGATATCGGCATAAAGCCAGTTATTGAAGGCATCGCTGCTGCCAAGGAAGCAGGGCTTGGCGTAAAAGTGAATATGGTTGTGAAAAAAGAAACCAATGAATCTCAAATCCTGCCGATGGCCCGATTTTGTAAAGATGAGGGCATTCAATTACGCTATATAGAATTCATGGATGTCGGACATACAAATGGCTGGCAGTTGAAGAATGTCATTACGAAAAAAGAACTGCTTGCGATGCTCCAAACCGAATTCGATCTTGAACCGGTTGAAGAAGATTATTTTGGAGAGGTGGCAAAACGCTACCGTTATAAAGGCACTAATGCAGAAGTGGGCTTCATAACCTCGGTATCCGAGTCTTTTTGTTCAAGTTGTACACGTGCACGTCTTTCTGCTAATGGAAGTTTATATACATGCCTGTTTAATGGAAAGGGAAATGACTTGAAGTCATTGCTCCGTTCCGACATGACAGATGAAGAATTGACCGGGTTCATCATTTCACTTTGGAACCGTAGGGACGACCGCTATTCGGATGAGCGGGTAGCGGGAACGGTGAAGAAACAGGAAAAAATCGAAATGTCATTCATTGGCGGGTAATCCGTCCGAATGAGTAAAAAAAGGGATGGCAGTTATGCCATCCCTTTTTTTGAATAGTTGTCAGGAACTGATGTCAGTCATTTTATACTTTTTTTATGCATTTTTATATAGGACACAAGGCAATGAAAATAATTCAATAATCCTAGGGATGGATTTAGCGTGAAATAAACTCCAATCATTTTAAGAACAGTAAGGCATTATGTATTGCTGCTTTTTTATGGGAAGGATTCAATCGATGGTACAAATTTCTATTGGACAGTTTTCACAGTCGATTTCCTGTTTCAAATAGTCAAAGTCAAGAATCGTAATGCGTCCCTTTTTAATGGAGATGACATTGTTTTTCCTTAATTGAGCAAGCATTCGATTGACCACCTCGCGGGATGTGCCGCAAAAATTGGCGAGTTCTTGGTTTGTAAAGGGAAGGTTGATAACTTTACCGTCTTCTGCTTCAGTGCCATAGCTATTTGATAAACGGATGAGGGTTGAGTAAAATGCACCTTTCTTACCGTGCAGGAGCATATCGCGGAATTTAGCCTGGTTTTTACGGTTTTGAGCGGATAACCATGTCATCATCTCGACTGCAAGATGGCTATCGGAGGCGATTTTATCTTCTAATGCTTCTTTGGAGATAACCGCAACAGTTCCATCTTCCATCATTTTTGCATTCATCATATATTTAGGATTTTGAGAAAATAAGACGGTTTCCCCAACCAAATCATTCTCCGAACTAATGCGTATAGTCAATTCCCGACCGTCGGGAACAACCTTGCTCACTTCCACTTTCCCTTTAATAATGTAATACAAATCACTTGCTGGGGTGCTCTCTTGAAAAAGGTAGCGCCCTTTTTCCATATGTTTAACTTGTTGTTTATTATCTAAAATTGCATGCATCCGATTAGATAACGATAATTCATTCATGCATATGACCACCTTTCAGATAGCGTCATTACTCAATTACTACCTTTGATTTAAACGGAAAAAACCCTAGTAGTCAACAAGTTTGGATAATTCTAGGATTTTCGTTGGATAATTTTTCATGTAAAATTTATGTTTTAAATTTTATAAAAATACATTTGATTTTATTTTTATTCAGTCATATAATAATAGAATCAAAGAATGACAGGGACCTGAAATTATAGGAGATGGTTTTATGAACGTATCAATAGTAGGTGCAACGGGTTATGGAGGAATGGAACTAATAAGATTTTTGAATAATCACCCGCAATTTAAAATAAAATCATTGCATACTTCATCCCAATTTGGTCGAAGTTTATATGAAGATAATGCACATTTAATGCATATGAAAGATACATTAGAAAAAATTGATCCGGAAGCGATTGCAAAAAAATCCGATATTGTATTTCTTGCAACTCCTTCCGGTGTTTCCTCGCAATTGATTTCGGAATTTTCTGACCTTGACATTAAAGTGATCGACCTATCAGGAGACCTCAGGCTTCAAACTCCAGGTGAATACGAGCACTGGTATAAAAAGCCGGCCGCGCCTCAGCATATTATTGAAGAGGCCGTATACGGGTTGGCTGAATGGAATGCCGAAGCAATCAAAAAAGCGACGATTATTGCAAATCCTGGGTGCTACCCAACCGCTTCACTATTAGGTCTTGCCCCTTTATTCACTGAAGGATTGGCGGGAGCAGCTGCCGATGTGATCATCGATGCAAAATCCGGGGTTTCAGGGGCGGGTAAATCACCTTCGGCAGTTACCCATTATAGTGAAATGAATGAGAACTTTAAAATATATAAGGTAAATCAACATCAACACATACCTGAAATCGAACAACAGCTTGGGCGATGGTCAACAGGTATACAACCTATTACCTTTAATACACATCTTGTTCCAATGACGAGAGGGATTATGGCAACGATGTATATTAAGGTAAATCGGGAAACCTCAAATGTTGAATTAAAGGATTTATACGAAACCGTATACGAGAACCACCCATTTGTCCGGGTACAGCCCCTTGATCGCTTTCCATCCACGAAACAGGTATATGGATCGAACTTTTGCGATATTGGCGTCGATTATGATGAAAGGACAGGTAAGGTAACGGTGGTTTCGGTAATTGATAATTTAGTGAAGGGTGCTGCAGGGCAGGCCATTCAAAATGCAAATATATTAATGGGACTAGAAGAAACGGCAGGACTATGGAACAGTCCGATATATCCGTAAACTTTGGAGGGAAACAATGAATACACTACAGCAAGTTGAAGAAATCAAACATATTCAAGAAGGAAACATTTTAATGCCCCAAGGGTTCAAAGCGTCAGGTGTCCATGCAGGATTACGCTATTCTAAAAAGGACGTTGGCATCATTTTTACCGATGTCCCAGCATCAGCCGCTGCCGTTTATACACAAAATATAGTTCAAGCAGCTCCAATCAATGTAACGAAAGACAGCATTGCCGTTACTGGGAAACTACACGGCATTGTAGTGAATAGTGCTTGTGCGAATGCTTGTACAGGTGAACAGGGTTTAAAAGATGCAAAGGAAATGAGGAAGCTTGCTGCTCAAAAGTTCGGTTTGGAGGACCATTCATTTGCAGTGGCTTCAACAGGAGTCATAGGGGAATTCATGGAAATGGAAAAGGTAAGGAAAGGCATAGCGTCATTGCAGCCAGAAAATACAACTGAAGCGGCTGAAGCTTTTGGTACAGCCATTTTAACAACGGATATCGTAACGAAGAGCTGTGGTTATGAAACAATCATTGATGGCAAAACCGTGAAAATGGGCGGTGCTGCAAAGGGCTCGGGAATGATTCATCCAAACATGGCCACAATGCTCGGCTTCATTACGACGGATGCTGTAATTGAACCGGCTGATTTACAGCAGGCACTATCCTCGATTACCAATGATACATTCAATCAAATCACGGTTGATGGCGACTGTTCAACGAACGACATGGTGTTGGTGCTCGCGAATGGAGAAGCGAACAATGAACCTTTGACACCTGACCATCCGGAATGGTCCATCTTCCTGGAATTATTAAAGCAAACTTCGGAAAATCTCGCAAAACAAATTGCGAAAGACGGAGAAGGTGCCACAAAACTGATAGAAGTGAATGTTCATGGCATGAATACGAAGCAAGATTCACAGATGATGGCGAAGACGATCGTTGGGTCAAATCTAGTGAAAACGGCAGCTTTTGGAGCGGATGCAAACTGGGGACGAATCATTGCTGCGATGGGAAGAAGCGGAGTGGTATTCAATCCCGATCAAACAACGATCGTTTTTGGTGACATTGTCGTACTTAAAGATGGTGAGCCAATAATGTTTTCTGAGGAAGATGCCAAAGCATACTTGGAAAATGAAAGTATCATCATTAATGTTTATTTGAAAGATGGTAATGAATCAGGCACGGCATGGGGCTGCGATTTAACCTATGATTATGTGAAAATAAACGGAAGCTATCGTTCGTAAGAGGTGAAAAGTATGGACATATTAGTCATTAAGTGCGGCGGCAGCATCATTAACGAGTTATCGGAGTCGTTTTTCAATAGTGTTAAAGAGTTACAAAACCGCGGCTACCATATCGTCTTTGTGCATGGAGGCGGCCCTGATATAAATTCAATGCTTGAAAAATTTGAAATTGAACCTGTATTTGAAGATGGGTTAAGAAAAACGACCACTGAAGTGTTGGAAATTGTGGAACTTATGCTGGCAGGCAAATCAAACCGAAGCCTCGTTCATAAATTGGAGGCTCATGGCATCAAGGCAGTCGGGTTAAATGGCTCAGACGGCGGAATTCTCACAGGTGATTATATCGATGAAAAGAAACTTGGAGCTGTTGGTGAAATACAACAAGTCAATACGGAATTATTCGGGCTTTTATTCGAAAAAGGTTATTGTCCGGTATTGACGCCCATTTCAACTACCGAAGATGGCACTAAATTAAATGTGAATGCCGATATGGCTGCAGGATCTGTAGCGAAGGCACTATCGGCCGATATGTGTTTATTTGTAACCGATGTTAAAGGGGTCTTGAAGAACGGGAAGATCATCGAGAAATTGAATGAAACGGAAACGAAGAATATGATCATGGATGGAAGTATCCATGGGGGAATGATCCCGAAGGTCAATACAGCGTTGTCGGTGCTGAATAAAGGGATTGATGAAGTTATGATCGTTAGTGGGAAAGATCATTTTTATCAAGGCGGTCAATTCATCGGTACGAAATTTCTTCAGGAGGAAGGGGTATTACAATGAGTTCTTTATTTCCAACATATGCAAGGTGGAACATCGAGCCAAGAAAAGCGTCAGGATTGAAGATTACGAGTGTAACAGGTAAAGAGTATTTGGATTTCACATCCGGAATCGGGGTAGTGAATCTTGGACATTGTCATGAGAAGGTAAAAACGGCCGTCACGGAACAGCTTGATAAATATTGGCATGTATCGAATATGTTTCAAAGTTCCATACAGGAACGGACAGCAAAAATGCTGGCTGATGCCTCTGGTTTAAGTCAGGTATTCTTTGCCAACAGCGGTGCCGAGGCGAATGAGGCAGCTATCAAACTAGCACGTAAAGCTACCGGGAAAAGCAAAATTGTCACATGTCAGCAGTCTTTCCATGGCCGTACGTTTGCAACGATGGCTGCAACGGGGCAGGAAAAAATCAAGACTGGTTTCGGACCGATGCTAGCTTCGTTCGAATATGTTCCATTTAATGATAATGAAGCGATGACAGCAGCCATTGATGAAAATACGGCAGCTGTAATGATTGAAATCGTTCAGGGAGAAGGCGGCATACATGTTGTACAGCAATCATATCTGGACGCTATTCAAACTAAATGCCAAGAACACGGAGTTCTCATCATCATAGATGAAATTCAGACGGGGATAGGGCGTACAGGGAAGCCATTCGCATTCCAGCATTTCAATATCCAACCGGACATTATCACTTCTGCAAAAGGACTGGGAAATGGCATGCCAATCGGGGCGATGATTGGGAAGGAAGCGCTGTCTGAGTTTTTTAACCCTGGAAGTCATGGATCCACTTTTGGAGGTAATCCCGTCAGTGTCTCAGCAGCTGAAGCCGTGTTAAAGGAAATTTTCCATTCAGGGTTTTTAAAAGAAACCGTTTCAAAGGCTGAATACCTTAAAAGCCAATTGGCAAAAGCATTGAAGGGCATGGAAGAAGTGAAAGAGATTCGCGGTCTGGGAATGATGGTTGGAATTGAGTGTAAACAAGATGTTCAGGTGTTTTTAATGGAACTGCAAGAAGAGGGCTTACTTGTATTGAGTGCAGGTCCTAAAGTACTTCGTTTACTCCCATCCCTGACAGTTACCGAATCGGAGATCGATAGGGCGATAAATAAAATTAAAAAAGTATTGGCAATAAAACAAACTGTCTAAATTTATTGAATTTTTATAGAACAAAATGAATAATTATGCTATTGTATATATAAATATACATCATCTAAAGAGGTGAAGATCATGAAAAGCTATCTATATTTAGAGAATGGTTCCGTCTTTGAAGGGGAACTGCTGACTAAATCTACTGAAAAAACGATCACTGGAGAGATTGTCTTTTTCACAGGAATGACCGGATATCAAGAAGTGTTGACAGATCCTTCATATAAGGACCAGATTGTCATCTTCACATACCCGCTAATCGGAAATTACGGAATCAATGAACATGATTTTGAAAGTAAGAAGCCGCATGTTGCCGGTGTGATTGTATATGAAGGGAATATGAGCCATTCCCATTATCAGGCTGAATATTCACTTGGTGAATATTTAGACAAGTGGAACATCCCTCTTTTAAGCCATGTTGACACAAGAGCGGTCGTTAAGAATATAAGACAGGAAGGTTCCATGCAGGCAGTCATCACAGCAGAAGAAAAATATACTGTCGCACCCGGCCTGATTGGTTTATCAGCCCATGTAGCTGAGGTATCCACAAAGGTTATCGAGAGCTTTGGGGAAGGCGACAAGCACGTTGTGATGATGGATTTCGGTTATAAAAAATCCATATTGGATTCATTGGTCGAGCAAGGCTGCCGAGTCTCTGTCGTACCATTCGATACGGAATTCGAGCAAATCAAGGACTTGAAGCCAGATGGCATTTTGCTTTCAAATGGGCCTGGGGATCCAAAACAGCTTGAATACCTCTTAGGAAACATTAAAAAGATCATTACGAATTTTCCAACGATGGGCATCTGCCTCGGTCATCAATTAACGGCCCTTGCCTTAGGCGGAAATACAAAAAAAATGCTGTTTGGACATCGCGGTGCGAATCAGCCCGTGGTCGATTTGAAAACGAAAAAGGTGTATATGAGTTCTCAGAATCATAGTTATGAGGTTGATGAACCGAGCCTGCAAGGAACATCACTGCAGGTGAGGTTCAGAAACGTGAATGATAACACGGTTGAGGGGCTCATGCATGAAGACTTGCCAATCTTCACTACCCAGTACCACCCAGAGGCTAATCCAGGACCTATCGAGAGTTCATTACTATTCAACGACTTTTTACAAATGATAAATGATTATAGCGGGAGAGAAAAAGCTTATGCCTAAGGACGACACGATACAGACCATTTTAGTGATTGGTTCGGGGCCGATTGTCATCGGGCAGGCCGCCGAATTCGATTATGCAGGTACACAGGCCTGCCTTGCTTTAAAGGAAGAAGGATATAAAGTCATACTGGTCAACAACAATCCAGCAACGATCATGACTGATGATATGAATGCGGATGCTGTCTATTTCGAACCTTTAACAGTTGATGTACTGGAAAAGATCATTTCCAAAGAAAAGCCGGATGGCCTGCTCGCTACATTAGGCGGTCAAACAGGATTGAATCTTGCTTATCAATTGGATGATGCTGGAGTACTTGAAAAATATAATGTCAAATTATTGGGAACCCCGATCGATTCCATCAAAAAAGGGGAGGATCGTGAACTGTTCCGTGAGTTGATGTTTGAAATAGGTGAACCCGTTCCCGACAGTACGATTGTCCATACACTTGAAGAAGCGCTGGCTTTTGCCGACAAAATCGGTTTCCCCATCATCGTTCGTCCCGCTTATACACTCGGCGGAACTGGCGGTGGTATTGCCGATTCACTGGACATCTTTAAGGAACTTGTACGGGGCGGACTTCAAGAAAGCCCGATTACACAATGCTTGATTGAAAGAAGCATAGCTGGTTATAAGGAAGTCGAATATGAGGTTATGCGAGATGGAAACAATACGTGCATTACCATCTGTAATATGGAAAATATCGATCCGGTAGGGATCCATACAGGTGATTCGATCGTCGTGGCACCATCACAGACTTTATCGGACGATGAGTTTCAGATGCTGCGTGCCGCATCCATTAAAATCATTTCTGCTTTAGGTATCATAGGCGGCTGTAACATTCAATTTGCCCTTGATCCGAATAGCAAGCAATATTATTTAATAGAAGTAAACCCGCGCGTCAGCCGTTCATCGGCACTGGCTTCCAAAGCAACAGGCTATCCGATAGCACGCATTGCCGCAAAGCTCGCTGTCGGCTACGATTTATCGGAACTCATCAATCCAGTAACGAAAAGCACATACTCAAGCTTCGAACCTGCTCTTGACTACGTAGCGGTGAAGTTTCCGAGGTGGCCATTCGATAAATTCACGACCGCCAACCGCAAATTGGGAACACAGATGAAGGCGACTGGTGAAGTGATGGCTTTACACCGCAGCTTTGAAGGGGGAGTTCAAAAGGCCGTCGATTCTTTGGAATTGAAAACGATTGGGCTGCAGCTATCATCGCTGAAAAATAAATCGGTTCCTGAACTTTGGGAAAAGCTTGCCGAAAAATCCGATGAACGAATATTTGTCATTTTTGAAATGCTTAGAAAAGGCGTGACGATTGAAGAAATCCATGAAGCGACAGCCATAGATTATTTCTTCCTTAAATCCTTTGCGTCATTGATCCATTATGAATTTGAGATTGAATCTAAGGCAATCGATCAGGTAACAAAGGAAGAACTGCAGACATACAAGGAAAAGGGCTTTTCCGACCGCTATCTTGCTTCCGTATGGAAAGTAAGTGAGATGGAAGTGAGAGCACACCGCAAATCACTGGGCCTTACGGCTGTCTACAAAACGGTTGATACATGTGCAGCGGAGTTCGAATCACATACGAACTATCACTATTCAACATATTTTGGTGAGAACGAACAGAAAAAAACTGATAAAAAGAAAGTCTTGATGATTGGCAGCGGTCCGATCCGCATCGGGCAGGGAATAGAATTTGATTACTGTTCGGTTCACGGTGTTTATGCACTCCAGGATGAAAATGTTGAAACGATCATGATCAATAATAATCCGGAAACGGTAAGCACGGATTTTGCGACGGCAGATCGCCTTTATTTCGAACCGTTGACTCTTGAATATGTTCTTAATGTAATAGAAGCGGAAGATATTAAAGATGTTATCGTCCAATTTGGTGGGCAGACTGCGATAAACCTGGCAAAAGGCCTGGAAGAATACGGTGTCAATTTGTTGGGGACCTCCTTCGATACACTTGATCAATTAGAAGATCGTGATCGTTTTTATCAGCTTCTTCAAAAACTGGATATCCCGCATGTACCGGGTTCTATGGCTAATGGTGATGAACAATTAATTGCAAGTGCAGAGGCAATCGGCTTTCCGGTGCTTTTACGCCCATCCTATGTAATTGGCGGCCAGGGAATGGAAATCATCCGCTCCAAGGAAAGCTTGTTGAATAGAATGGCAAATGGAACGGCACTTGTCTATCCAGTGTTGATCGATTCCTATATTCCAGGAAAGGAAGCCGAAATCGATTTGATTGCGGATGGAAATGATGTATACATTCCCATCATTGCCGAACATATAGAGAAAGCAGGCGTCCATTCAGGGGATAGCATGGCATTATTGCCAGCTCAATCCTTAACGGATGATATCAAAGATAAAATGACCCTTTATGCTAAAAAACTAGTTAGTGAACTTGGTTATAAAGGACTTATGAACATCCAATTCGTGATTGAGGGAAATAGTGTTTATGTATTGGAAGTGAATCCTCGTGCAAGTCGGACAATTCCAATCATCAGTAAAGTGACCGATGTTTCCTTGGTGCAAATAGCGACAAAAATATTGCTTGGGAAATATTCATTGTCGAACGCGTTCGAAAAAACGGGCTTAATGGATGAAATTCCATATGCAGTCGTCAAATATCCCGTATTCTCTACATTTGCACTAAGCGGACTTGATTCGAAAGTAGGTCCGGAAATGAAATCAACGGGTGAAGGGATCGCCATCGGGGAAACGGTAAATGAAGCTTTGACAAAAGTATTCCATGCTCAAAAAGCTAAACATACTACTGGTGTTTATCAATCAGAATCTGTCCAATTAAGTGAAGATTTGTTAGACCAAATCAAAGAAGCAGGTTTGATATTGGGGAATTCGGATTTTGATAAATGGTTAAATGAAGGAAATGCGGCGGTAGTTTTGGCATATGGAACGACAGAGGAAGATAAGAAGCTAAGGTTACTTGCAGCGAAATACCGACTGCTTGCATTTACGGAAGAAGAGACGTTCAAGGCCTATCTACAATCGGTAGAAAATGCTGATCCAGGGGTGAACTCACTTCAGGAATGGCTTGTACCATATTCGAAAGGAGTGTCACACGTATGAGTTCAATGACGGCACCGACACAAGCGAAGATTTTAAATGGAAAAGATTTTTTGACCATGAAGGAGTCTACACCAACGGCAATTGCAGATTTGTTAAAACTGGCGCAGACCATTAAAGGCAAATTGCAAGCTGGTGAAGAATATACGCCTTTAAAAGGCAAAACGCTGGGGATGATCTTTGAAAAATCGTCTACCCGTACCCGTGTTTCTTTTGAAGTGGGCATGATGCAGCTTGGCGGACATGCTTTGTTCCTGAGTGGCAATGACTTGCAAATTGGACGTGGTGAAACTATTTCCGATACTGCAAAAGTCCTTTCTGAATATATTGATGGCATCATGATTCGTACCTTTGAGCATGAGAAAATCCTGGAATTGTCAGAAAATGCTTCTATCCCAGTCATCAATGGGTTAACAGATCTTGCCCATCCTTGTCAGGTGCTTGCTGACTTCTTGACGATCATCGAGATAAAAGGGCAGCTAAAAGGCTTGAAGATGAGTTATATCGGTGATGGCAATAATGTCGCCAATTCATTAATGGTAGGCTGTGCAAAAATGGGAATGGATTTTTCCATTGGATGTCCTGACGCCTACAAACCTGATGAAAAGGTCGTCGCATATGCTAAAAAAGTGGCAGAAGAGACTGGCAGTGAAATTTTGGTGACAACCTCAGCTTCGGAAGCAATAAAAGATGCAGATATCGTCTATTCCGATGTTTGGACCTCCATGGGGCAGGAAATAGAGAATGGTATTCGCTTGGAAGCTTTTAAAGATTATCAAATAAATGGTGAGCTAGTTAAACTTGCTAAAGAAGATTACTTATTCATGCATTGCCTGCCTGCACATCGGGAGGAAGAGGTTACGGCTGAAGTCATCGATGGACCTAATTCCGTCGTTTTTCACCAAGCCGGAAATCGTCTCCATGCCCAAAAGGCGGTCCTAGTGGACTTAATGTCTTAACCAAAAAAAGGCGTCTGCTCTCTGAGCGGACGCTTTTTTGATTCAAGCCGCTTTCCTAATTTTTCTGACATGAAAGGAAGGAACCTGGTAATAATAACAGGGAAAGCATGTAAAGGGGTGAGATCTATGGGGCAAAATCGTCAATTTAAGCCAGGTCAGAAGGCTCCGAATAATGGGACCTACGTAGAAATCGGTGAAACGGGCAGTACGGTAGTGAATCCGAAAATGGTAAAGCTTGATGCAGGGGATTCTTTTCCTGAAACATCCAATCATAACCGGATATGGACATATAAGCGGAAGCCATGAAACATCTAAAAGCAGGAAAAAGGAATGATCGCAATCCTTCTTCCTGCTTTTTTCTATTCAGCGGAATAACCGAATATATTCGAGATTTCCAAACAGCACTTCCTTAAATAATGGCTTAAAGGATCTTCATAATGATCAGGAATGCTCTCAGTGAACCCAACGGCAGTGATCGCCCCCAATAATTCCGAATTATAATTAAAAACCGGAATGGACATGGATGAAACGGATGGTACAAGTGGCTCTTTGGCAAAAGCTATTTTGTATTTCCGAATTTCATCATATTCATTTGTTTCTTTAAGGAACAAGCCTGTAACATTACGATCTTTTTCAATCCATTCCGCAGTCAATGAAGGATCCTGAAATACAGTGAATACCTTTCCGGAAGAGGATGATGGCGGGAGTCGCGTACCTAACTGTGCCCCGATGTTTAAGTTTTGGTTGGAATTCCATATTTTTGCAGTTATTGGTCCGTCGTATGTCCAAACGGAAAAAAGGACCGTGCAAGAAGTATGATGACTGATTTCCTGTAAATAAGGAGTTATTCTGCTCGTTACATCCTCATTTCCTATCGCTGCCATTCCGTATTGAATCAATTTGCTCCCAAGATGATACATACCGGTTGTCTTATCTCGATATAGTAGCTCCAGTTGAGTCAAAGTATTCAAATACTTATAGAGGTTACTTTTCGTTATCTCCGTTAATTCCTGTATATCAGAGAATCTTAAAGGAGTTCTTTGGGAAGCAAGTAAATCTATGATGCTCATCCCTATTTGCAATGATTGAATCGTCGAACCGGATTTTACGATTTCCATAAATCAATCTCCCTAATCTGTTTTAATTTAGGTCTAGTATATCAGAATGTGTAAAATATAAATGAAAATTAGCAGAAAAACCGCCGGCTGCTTGAATCTATCAATATCCTTTTCTATTAAAAAAATAACTTTAGCGCAGTTTTTATTGATTCCGAAGTGCTGATAATGGTGTAGATGATAACATTTGTACAAAAATTTGCAATACTTTCTTGACAATATTCCGAAAATTGAGTTATCATTTATATAAATAGTGAACAATGTTATCTATAAGTGAAATTAAGAAGATGTACAGTCATTCAAATACTGGTATGTGAAGCGAATCCAGCTGAAACAGGATGGTGGCATCAAAAAGAGGTATTAAAAAAATCCAGATAAATAAAGGAGAATGAAATATGAAATTAGTAACTTTCAGCAGTCAAGGCTTTAAACGTATTGGTGCAATTTACACGAATAATGTAGTAGTTGACTTGAACTATGCCTATCAAGCGCTTCTTGAAAGCGAAGGGAAACTTCGCAGTGAACAAATTGCTGACGCGTATGTCCCTGCAACAATGGAGGAGTTTTTACAGGGAGGGAATGAAAGCCTTTCCAGAGCGCGAAAGGCTGCGGACTACGCTATTAACAATCGTGATTCCTTCAGACATAAATTGGTACATGAAATTGAAAATATAAAGCTTGAGGCCCCTGTCCAAAAGCCAAGCAAAATTATTTGTGTCGGACATAACTACCGTGAGCACATTGCTGAAATGGGGCGTGAACTGCCGCCATTCCCTGTGGTATTCGCAAAGTTCGCCAATACAGTAATCGGTCCCCAGGATGATATACCGTTTTTCCCAATCTCTGAACAACTGGATTATGAAGCGGAATTCGCTTTTGTAGTCGGACAAAGGGCACGTAATGTTTCTAAAGAAGATGCTCTTGATTATGTAGCTGGTTATACAATTGCGAATGATGTCACTTACCGTGATATCCAGCGGCGCACACTTGAGTGGCTACAAGGGAAAACGGTTGAAGGAAGCGCTCCGATGGGGCCTTGGTTAGTCACTTCCGATGAACTTTCCGATCCATCTGGCTTAAATGTCCGATTAACGGTAAATGGTGAAGAACGCCAAAAAACGAATACATCCAACTTCGTATTCGATGTGAAGTATCTAGTTGAATTCTTATCGAACTTAATGACTCTTGAACCAGGTGACATCGTCCTCACAGGAACACCGGGTGGGGTAGGAGTAGCACGTGATCCACAAGTGTTCTTAAAAGATGGTGACGTTGTCAAAATCGAAATAGACAAAATAGGTTATCTTGAAAACCGTGTGCGACGTGTCGGGGAGGGAAAATAAAATGGCTTATCAGGAAATCGGGACATCAATCCAATCGGTTCAACAATCAATCGACCACATTCTTGAGACAGCGGCAAACCTACCGGAAGAAACGATTCGATTTAAACCAGCAGAGGATGAATGGTCAATCATGCAGATACTTTCCCATTTAGCTGAAGCCATTCCTTATTGGTTAGGTGAAGTGGAAACTGTAATAGCGATGCCAGGAGCCGAATGGGGGCGTGGATTGCAAGATCCAGCCCGTTTGGCAGCAGTCACCGATACAGACAAACTTGCTTTCGAAGATGTCATGAAGCAAGTGGAGGAGCTTAAATATAAAGTGGAGAGCAGTCTCGGGAATTTAGATGAAGAAACACTATCCAAAGAATCGCCACACCGGAATTTCGCTAAATTCGGAAACAAACCAGTTTCTTATATTGTCGATCACTTCATCGATGAGCATGTTTCAGGACACTATGATCAAATAAAGCGAAATCTTTCTAAAATCCAGTGAGGCAAGATAAAAAAGAAAGTAGGGATTAATATGGCTGAAAAATCGGAATACATGAATAGTACAATCGTAAAAGATTTTACAAAGGATATTCAGCAGTATAACCTTGGGCCGCTGTGGGAAGCCATTCCCGCTCTGATGGACCATGAACCTAAACCTCATGCGCATGCTTATTTATGGAAAGAAGAGCTTTTGACAAAAAAATTGATGGAAGCAGCTGAAATATTCACACCTGACCGAGGTGGGGAGCGCAGGGCCATTTATTTTCAGAATCCTGGACTCACTTATCGTCAGCCTTGGGGATGGGCTTCGACAACACAAACGCTATATGCAGCGGTCCAGCTATTGCTGCCAGGTGAAGTGGCCCCTTCCCACCGTCACTCCCAAAGTGCACTTCGTTTCATCACGAATGGTGAAGGTGCCTACTCCATCGTGCAGGGAGAAAGGATCTTCATGGAAGAAGGAGATTTCTTGATCACGCCTAAAAACCTATGGCATGGTCATGGACATGTTGGCAATAAACCGATGATTTGGATGGATGCCCTTGATATCCCAACCATCTACTCCATAGGCGGCACCTTCTTTGAACCATATCCTGATCGGATTGAAACGCCTAAACGGCCCGATAATTTTTCAGAGCTCCGTTATCAAGGCGGAATGGTTCGTCCAGTATCCGACCGTTATTCACAAGTGGCACCGCTTGCCAACTACAAGTGGAAAGGGACCAAAGCAGCGATAGAAGGATTAATGAATTTCGAACCGGACCCATATGATGGTTTCGCCGTTGAATATATCAATCCATCAAATGGCCAAACGGCCAATCCGACGATGGGGGCATGGATGCAGAAGCTTCCGAAAGGTTTCCATACGAAAGCACATCGCCATACCCATTCCACAATATATCAAGTGCACCAAGGATCAGGCTATACGGTCATTAATGGAGTGCGCTTTGACTGGTCCAAGGGAGATTATTTCGTCGTTCCAAATTGGGCATGGCATGAGCACGTTGCAGAAGCGGATTCTTACTTATTCTCGGTAAACGACCTACCAATAATGGAGAGATTCGATTTGGAGCAGCAACAGGCATTAGACGCAAACAATGGTTACCAAAAGGTTGAAAGTGAATTCAAGCCTGTTTTGGTTTGAAAATAATCTGTATGGAATCTTCAGCTTAGGTCCTGATGAATATATGGAATGCCAGTCGAATGAAAACGCTTACTGTGTGTGGTCCGCAACATTGGCTAATAGCAACTAATATAGGGGGAATTTATGATGTACACAGAAAATAAACCATTCATCGTTATCGGTGGGGGAATTGGCGGATTGGCAACTGCTTTAGGAATCGCAGAAACAAAACAGTATGTAAAAGTCCTTGAACAAGCTCCCGAGTTTGGCGAAATCGGTGCAGGCATTCAGCTCGCAGCAAATGCCACCAACGTCTTGCAGCGTTTAGGCGTCATGGATAAAATCAATGAAATTGCAGTATTTCCAAAAAGGTTGGTGCTGATGGACGCATTTTCCGGAAAAGAGCTTTCCGCTTTGGATTTAGGTGATGTTTATAAAGAAAGATATGGAGCTCCATATGTTGTTTTGCATCGGTCCGATTTGCATAAAGTACTGGCTGAAGCATGTGAAAAGAACCCGTATATCGAACTGGTTACGAATCAAACCATTATTGAGACAGTAGAAAATGAAGGTGAAGTGACGGTTACTTCTGCCAACGGGTCCCAACATTCAGGAACTGCTGTCATTGGAGCCGATGGATTATGGTCCAAGGCACGGAAACTTTTTGTGGAAGATCAGCCGGTCTGCTCACAATATGTTGCATACAGGGGAGCGATCCCGATGGAAGAGGTTACGAGCCATGGAGATTTAGATGATGTTTATATGTGGATTGGCCCAGACCTTCATCTTGTTCAATATCCGGTTAGAAGGGGAGAACTGTACAACCAAGTAGTGGTCTTCAAAAGTTCTCAATATACGGAAGAAAACGAAAAAACAGATCAATGGGGAACCCCGGAAGAAATGGACCGTGTGTTTGCCGGAACTTGTGAGCTTGTTCAGAATGCGATTTCATTCATTCAAAGGCAACGCCGTTGGCCAATGTATGACCGTTTACCAATTGATAATTGGACAAAAGGAAGAATTACGCTTATGGGAGATGCGGCACATCCGATGCTTCAATACTTGGCACAAGGAGCTTGCCAGGCTTTAGAAGATGCAGCTTATTTGTCGGATATGCTTCATAAGCATGGGAATGACATTGAACAGGCATTTTTGGAATATCAAGAGGAACGCATACCGCGCACGGCTAATGTTCAATCGAGCGCAAGAATGTGGGGGGAAATCATCCACAACACGACCGATGCAGGCATTCTGCTCCGAGATACGATCCTTGCAGGTCGGACGGATAAGGATTTCCAATTCATCGATGAATTTCATGGTTATAATAAAACGGCCGTGAAAGCATAATCCGTTTTGTTTCATCCATGCATCTAAAAGTTAAAACAAAGATGATTGGAGCGGGTTTACTAGCCCTCGCAGGCGTAAAGGCGCCAAGGGGGCTCCCGGACCGCCCGCGGAAAGCGAGTGCCTGGATAGGAAATCAACCAAATTGTACAAACGGAAAAAGCCTTTCTTCTATATGAAGAAGGGTTTTTTCCGTTTGTCTTCCATACTCCTGCATTTTTAGTAACTTTTCTTTACATGGGGAAAATTAGAAGTATAATGAAAATATAAAGGTCAAATTTGGTCAAACTGAGTGGGGATTCGTTCATGATATAGATGAATGGGAGGTTTTAAGATGGATATTAATAAAATGACGGAGAGAACCCAACAGGCGTTCATCGGCGGCCAGGAGCTAGCCAAAGATAGAGGGAATCCCGAGCTGACGGAGCTTCATTTATTAAAAACATTAATGGAACAGGATGAAAGTTTATTAATCAGGATTTTATCGGAATCTGGTAAACCGATGAATCTATTTGATATAGAGCTAAATAAGGAACTGGATCGATTACCGGAAGTGAGCGGGAGTGTTTCCCAGGTTTACATGTCATCCTCCCTGCAGCAAATGTTGACGGCTGCCGAAAAGGAAATGCAGATGTGGGAGGATGAATACTTATCTGTCGAACATATACTCCTTGCGTCGCTGCAGGACAATAAAACGAATGTGAACAGGCTTTTTTCATCATATGGAATTGATTATGATAAAGCAAAACAGGTAATAAACGATATAAGGGGGAATCAGCGAGTGACTAGTCAAAATCCTGAAAGCACTTATGAAGTACTGAAAAAATACGGGAGAGATCTCGTTGCTGAGGTTAAATCGGGGAATGTCGACCCCGTAATCGGCCGTGATACGGAAATCCGTAACGTCATCCGGATCCTTTCACGTAAAACGAAAAATAATCCTGTATTAATAGGAGAACCCGGAGTAGGTAAAACAGCCATCGTCGAGGGGCTGGCACAAAGAATAGTCAGGAAGGATGTGCCTGAGGGATTAAAGGACAAGACCGTTTTTTCACTGGATATGAGTGCGCTTGTCGCTGGCGCCAAATTCCGCGGTGAATTTGAGGAACGCCTAAAAGCGGTCTTGAATGAGATCAAGAAGAGTGACGGTAAAATTCTATTATTCATTGATGAATTGCACACAATTGTCGGTGCAGGAAGAACGGATGGCGCCCTAGATGCCGGAAATATGTTAAAGCCGATGCTTGCACGCGGTGAGCTGCATTGTATCGGTGCAACGACCCTTGATGAATATCGGCAATATATTGAAAAGGATCCGGCTCTGGAACGCCGTTTCCAACAGGTTCTGGTTCCCGAACCGGATGTTGAAGATACGATTTCAATTTTGCGGGGATTAAAGGAACGGTTTGAAATTCACCATGGCGTCAGGATACACGATCGGGCGATCGTTGCGGCCTCTGTCCTTTCGAACCGATATATAACGGAGCGATTTTTACCGGATAAAGCAATAGATCTTGTGGATGAAGCATGTGCGATGATCCGAATGGAAATCGACTCAATGCCATCCGAGTTGGATGAAATCACGAGAAAAGTCATGCAACTTGAAATTGAAGAGGCCGCCTTGAAGAATGAGGAGGACCCTCAAAGCAGGGCGAGACTGGAAGTGCTTCAAAAAGAACTATCAGAACTTCAGGATCAAGCGAATAGCATGAAATCGAAGTGGCAAATGGAGAAATCAGCGCTTCAAAAGGTGCAGGATCAACGTGAAGAGCTTGAGAAATTGCGTCATGAACTGGAACAAGCAGAGAATGACTATGACCTTAACCGGGCAGCTGAACTTCGGCATGGAAGGATTCCGCAGCTTCAAAAAGAATTGGACGCAATGGAAGACGAATTGGAAAAGGAAAAACAGGAATCACGATTGCTTCGCCAGGAAGTGACGGAGGAGGAAATTGCCTCGATTGTTGCAAGGTGGACGGGGATTCCGATTAGCAAGCTGGTGGAAAGTGAAAGGGAGAAGCTGCTTCGCCTATCTGATATCCTTCATGAACGCGTAATAGGTCAAGGAGAAGCGGTGGAACTCGTATCCGATGCTGTTTTAAGAGCAAGGGCTGGAATTAAAGATCCAAACAGACCAATCGGCTCATTCATTTTTCTTGGGCCAACGGGTGTAGGTAAAACCGAATTGGTAAAAGCTTTGGCAGAAACGTTATTCGATAGTGAGGAACATATGATTCGAATCGATATGTCGGAATATATGGAGAAACATTCCGTGTCCCGCCTTGTTGGTGCACCTCCTGGATATGTTGGATTTGAGGAAGGCGGCCAACTTACGGAGGCTGTTAGGAGAAACCCATATTCAGTCATATTATTGGATGAGATTGAAAAGGCGCATCCGGAAGTCTTCAATATTTTGCTGCAAATGCTGGATGATGGAAGGATAACAGACTCCCAAGGAAGAACAATCAACTGTAAAAATACGGTGATCATCATGACTTCCAATATCGGTTCCCATTTCTTATTGCAGTCCAACCGGGTGGATGGCGGCATTGAAGAAGAAATAAAAGATCAGGTCTTTAAAGAGTTAAGAGGGCATTTCCGTCCGGAATTTTTAAATCGCGTTGATGACATTGTTTTATTCAAACCTCTGACGAAACAAGAAATCGTTGAAATCGTAGATAAAATGGTTCATCAATTACAAGTAAGGTTAACTGAACAAAATATAGTCCTTAACGTCACTGAAGCGGCTAAGGAATTCATTGCGGACCAGGGATATGATCCGGTATATGGGGCAAGACCGCTGAAGCGATTCATCCAAAAGCATCTGGAAACGAAAATCGCCCGTAAAATCATTGCCGGGACTGTTGAGATTAAAGAAGGAATAACAATTGATCATGATCATGATGAATTGGTTCTCATATAAAAACGTTGAAATGTAGTTTACCAGTAAGCAAAGTACGGTATAACAAAAAGGACATCCTATAAAGGATGTCCTCTTTTGCTTCTTAATGTTGATGAGAGTCTTTAGCTGGCCCAGCAGGCAAGATAGCAGGGATGATAAGAATCAGGATAGCAGCAGCTAATCCTAAAATAGTTCCCTGCGCAGCATCGTATGAAACTCCGATCATGGAAGAAACAACATATACAGTCATATGCACTAATAAGAATGTCCAAAAAATTGACCAAGCATAACGCATCGAATTTCACCTCATTCCACTACATTCATTTTTATCTTACCATAATTAATATACAGTTAAAACGTGTTTTTAATAATAACCTTTAAATAATCCAATACATTAAATAATAAGAGAACTTTTTCAGGCAGACTAGTTGGTTTCAAACTTCAAAAGGGAAATCATACGGAAAAAATAAAAGCAAAAACTCCGTGCTTGGTTAATTTAAGATAAGAAGTTAGGCGTTTCCACTGACCCTTTCTATTTTTCGTCATAAATTAATATAGTAGTAGTAATATTCCTTAAAGGAGTTTGAACGATGGAACAACGAACTTTTCAAATTGATGACCAATGGAATATCATCTATTATCCAGAGCGGCCCAGTGGTTTTTCCGTAATGGTAATTGGAGACCGTAGTCATTTTGTCGAAAAAGACAGCAGCTTTTGGCTGCAGCATCCTGGCAGGCTGCAGATATTGGAATATTTAAAGGAATACGGATACACCCTATTTTCATCCAATTTTTACGGAGCCAACTGGGGCAGTCCTAAAGCACTCGAGCTTTCCCTTAACCTATATATTCTGTTCATGAAAAAAGAAATAGTCAATCAAAGGGTTCATATATTGGCAGAGGGGACAGGCGCGCTCCTTGCCTTAAAGTTAATGAATGAACTTGGAAATAAAATACGGTCCGTCGTGTTGATAGACCCGGTTTTTTCCTTGAAAGCACAACTGGAGAAAGAAAAGGAAAATAAGTTCTTCTATAAAAAGTGGCTGTCCGAGGTCGCTGCTGCATATGAGCTCGATCCGGCAGAATGTGCACAGCATATACAGGACACTGAAGATTCAATGATCGCAGAGAATATCCCCATGAAAGTGATTCAGGTTTTTGGAAGCTTACGGAAAGAGCAAGCCTCCCTTTATCGGCAAATCCAGCTGGCTAGAAAAGCGGACTTGCAGCTGACGTATATATTGCCCGAAAAACGTTATAAAATCCCCTATCAAATACAGAAGTTTTTCAATGAGAATGAAGAGACTTTATGAGAAGAGATATATTTTTACAATAGTTTGCATACGATACAGCATCTAAAAAAACTAGACGTGCCGGGTGAAGTGGGCTTGATGGCATACGAGGAGGCTGTATTTATGCAAACAAACATTGTAATTGGCACTTATCGATTCGTGGGATTCTATGTGACTCAATTCTTTTTGAACCAAGGTGAAGAAGTAATCGGAATCGATTGGGATGATTCCGAAGCAAGTCAATATATTAAGGAAGAAAAGGAACTTGAAATAGGCAGGAATTCAAATTATTTATACTTTCCGATAAATAAACTTAAATTATTGGATATTTCACAGCAGGACACGGTGTTCATATCTTGTTACGATATTAAAAGCGGAAAAATGGACAAAATCGATTTTGTAATAGGAGAAATCGTTTCCTTCATCGAGAAATGCAAAAAAAATGGCAAGAATGAAACGCCAAATTTCGTTCTTTTCATGCCCATTGAAAAAGAGGTCGGTATATTTCAGTCGATATTAAGCTTGATTCGTGAAATGGATTCTGCAAAAATCATATTTTTACCGACGATTTATGGACCTTGGCAATCGGAAGGCATGAGCTTTGAAGCTGGAATCAATCAGCTTGGACAGTCTGATATCAAAGCGGCAATTGCTGCCGAATATAACGGAGATGCTCTCTACATCACTGATTTTGTAAATGCTTTGGAAGCGGTGCTTGCCACAAGTTCCGATAGGGACATCCAATTGTGCAGCAGTATCGACGATCATTGGGATAAATGTGCCAAGTTAATATTTGGTGAAAGTATGGATTCATTCACTTCAACAACAAAAATCAATAAAGGAACAATATTTGAAGTGCAATGCAAAATGGAACCGGAAGAAGGCATTGCATTACAGAGAAAACATAATAAACGATTAAACTTACTTAAAACGTGGAGAAAGCGTGATTGACATTTTTGTTATTCGGGAAGGACAAAACTGTATATTTGCCTCTAATCTATATGTCTTGTACTATAATGTTCAAGGATAGGAATTACATCAAAAGATATTCATGATTTTATATGTACGCCCTTTACGAAAGGGTTCAGTGGAATTATGATAATATTGAGCTTATTTTGGCATCAAAATGATCAATTGATGAATATTCAAAAGATAGGGGGAAATGCGAATGAGTTCAGATAAAACTCTTGAATTTATGGGAATCGCCATGAAATACTTCCCAGAGGCTAAAGCGAAGCTTGAAGCAAGCGGGATTCCATTCTCAATGGAGATGGCAGAGCCATTCATGGAGCTCTTTAAAAGCGTTATGCAAGAAGCTTATGAGCTTGGTAAACAAGATGCTCAGCGTTAATTAAAGGCAGGCTGTCCGTTAAAAGGGCAGCCTTTGAATTTTTTTATTCTTTTTTCAAGAACTTGGCGATCAAGGGGCTCAGATTGATTTTATCAATGGTCGGTTTGTATTGACTGTATAAGCCCATCAATGTTTCAACGCTCGCCATCAATTGCATGTAATCAACCTGCGCTTCCTCTTGCTCCGGTTCATTTTTCCTGCCAAACATCAAATTAGAAAAATGATCATCCGTGTTTCTTTCTCGGTTGCGATTGAAGATGTCCAAAATGAATTCCTCCTATTCTCCTTTTATTTATAATGTATGTCCCAAATTTCCCTTGGCATAGGCGCTTGTCCGACTTCCGAAAGAGATTTCTTTAGCTTTTCAAATTGTTAACTCTTGCAAGGAAGTCTTTTTTTATATAAAATTAGTACCAGGTAATAATAGATGATTATAATAACTCATTAAAATATAAGGGGATGGCAAGATGAATGCTGGAATACTAGGGCTTGGCCGCTACTTACCCGACAAAATCGTTACAAATGCGGACCTAGAGAAAATTATGGACACTTCCGATGAGTGGATTCGGACTAGGACGGGTATTGAGGAAAGAAGAATTGCCAAAGATGATATTGATACATCAGATATGGCCTATGAAGCCGCAAAAGCTGCATTGAAAAATGCGGAAATTTTGGCTGAAGAGATAGATTTAATTCTTGTAGCCACTGTTACACCGGATCAGTCGTTTCCTTCAGTCGCTTGCATGATTCAAGAGAAATTGGGAGCGATGAAGGCAGCAGCAATGGATGTAAGTGCTGCATGCGCCGGTTTTATGTATGCAATGATCACGGCACAGCAATTTATTAAGACAGGTGCATATAAGCATGTGCTGATTGTCGGTGTTGAAAAACTTTCGAAAGTAACCAATTGGGAAGACCGCAATACTGCTGTACTTTTTGGTGACGGAGCTGGTGCAGTTGTACTTGGACCTGTATCTGAAGGCAAAGGAGTCCTTTCCTTTGAATTAGGCGCAGATGGAACCGGTGGGAAGCACTTATTACAAGAAGGAGATTTCATTCATATGAATGGCCGTGAAGTATTTAAATTTGCTGTCCGTCAGATGGGTGAATCCAGCCTGGGTGTCTTGGACAAAGCTGGTTTGACTAAAGAAGATGTGGATCTGCTTGTCCCGCATCAAGCTAATATACGAATTATGGAAGCCTCTAGGGAACGCTTGGATCTCCCGCTTGAAAAAATGACAAAAACGATTCATAAATATGGAAATACTTCTTCAGCGTCCATTCCAATGGCCCTTGTGGAAGAAATGGAAGCAGGAAGAATCAAGGATAATGACTTAATCGTCATGGTCGGTTTTGGTGGTGGCCTTACATGGGGAGCGATCGCTCTTAGGTGGGGTAAATAAAAGAAGAAGCAAAACGTAAGAGCTTTAAAAATAGGAAGGAGCCATTTTTAAATGACTAATCGCCGTGTAGTTGTAACTGGTATTGGAGCAATCTCTCCAGTTGGTAATGATGCAGAAACTGGATGGAAAAATATAATCGAGGGGAAATCGGGGATAGGACCTTTAACTCGTTTGAATGCTGAAGAATATCCCGTTAAAGTGGCTGCTGAAATCAAGGATTTTGATATAGAAACATATATAAATCGTAAAGAAGCACGCAAAATGGACCGTTTTACCCATTATGCAATTGCAGCTTCCGTTATGGCATATAATGATAGCAAGCTGGAAATAACCGATGAAAATGCTGCACGTGTTGGGGTCTGGATCGGTTCGGGTATCGGCGGGCTGGAGACACTTGAGACACAGCATGAAAACTTTTTAAACAGAGGATACAAACGTGTAAGCCCATTTTTCGTACCAATGATGATTCCGGATATGGCAGCTGGCCAGGTTTCTATCTTACTGGGTGCAAAAGGAATCAATTCATGTACGGTAACAGCCTGTGCTACAGGAACTAATTCAATTGGTGATGCGTTTAAAGCCATTCAGCGGGGCGATGCCGATGTGATGATTACAGGCGGGGCCGAAGCGCCAATCACAAAAATGTCGGTTGCAGGCTTCTGTGCAAATACGGCTTTATCGACAAACCCTGATCCACAAACGGCTAGCCGTCCTTTTGACCTTAACCGTGATGGTTTCGTAATAGGCGAAGGAGCTGGAATCATCGTTCTGGAAGATCTTGAACATGCATTGAATAGAGGAGCCAAGATTTATGCTGAAATAGCTGGCTATGGCTCAACTGGAGATGCCTTCCATATTACCGCTCCGGCACCAGGTGGAGAAGGCGGGGCAAGAGCGATGAAAATTGCAATCGAGGATGCAGGTTTGAATCCGGAAGACATCCAATATGTGAATGCCCACGGAACGAGTACGCCTTACAATGACAAATACGAAACGATGGCAGTCAAAGAAGTCTTTGGCGACCATGCTAATAAACTTGCAATAAGTTCCACTAAATCGATGACGGGCCATATGTTAGGGGCAGCAGGCGGTGTGGAAGCGATTTTCACGATTCAGGCAATCAGGGACAGCATTTTGCCTCCAACCATCAATATTGAAACACCAGACCCTGAGTGTGATTTGGACTATGTCCCGAATCAAGCAAGGAAGGGCGAAATCAGTGCAGCCATCAGTAATTCACTTGGATTCGGTGGGCATAACGCAACTATTCTTTTCAAAAAATATCAATAAGTTTGAAGGAAGAGCAGATCTTTAGGGATTTGCTCTTTTTATGTTGAAGGGAAAATTGCAAATACAAGGGATATAAAATGTGTCAACCGCCTTCATTAAATCATACGATAGTCAATAGAAGCGGAGGTGTATGGGAAATGGGAGTTATTTCAACCAATGAATGGATGAAGAAGGATTTCAACCGCCCGGTCCAGATGATGGAAAGAGTTAAAAGTACATTCAACAATACCCTTGATGCGGACATGATTTATCACCATTTATTGAAGCATGGCATGTATTCGCCGAATCAAAAAACAAAACAAACATGGGAAGACTTAAACGAAAATAATGTCTGGGAAAAAACACAAAGCTTGTTTACAGCTTATAAGAAGCTATGGGGTGGGCCTGATGTTCCCATATATATTTTTCCGCTGATGTCTTCAGGGATATGGAATAAAAAAGTTGAAACGAAGTCAGGGCTGGCATTTAAAGATAAACTATTCCTTTTTTACGGAAAGGGGATAGCAGAAAAGGAAATGGAAGCGCTGTTGATTCATGAATATCATCATGTTTGCCGTCTGCATCATTTGAAAAAGGACCAAAAAGAATTCACTCTCCTGGATACGATGATCATGGAAGGACTGGCGGAAAGAACGGTGGGGAAATATTTAGGAACAAAATTTTTAGCAAATTGGACTAAGTTATATCAGGAAGATAAACTAAGAGAATTTTGGAGCAAGCATTTAGAGGAAAAGCACACGATAAAACGTACAGATCCTCTTCATGATACACTTCTGCTCGGGATGAAAGGATATCCATATATGCTTGGATACTGTAGTGGCTATTACCTGGTGAAAAATTCTGAGAAACTCTCTGTGAAAAAATCGTTCATTATTCAATCTGAAGAATTCCTATCTAAAAAGAGTTAATATATACGTTCTTTTTTTCTTAATCTGTTTTCTAGAATAGGAATAAATTGTATGGTTCCTGCCTATACTGATTGACAAACAGAAATTTGTTTAAGTGAGGGATGAATGATGCTATATCTTCATGATGTATGGGTTAACTGGTTTGAAGGAGAAGAAAACGGCTATAATATTTGTCATTTTCATGAATGGAGGAAGGATGACGGGATCGAACTACTAGATCAAGTTCCTTTGTTGAAAGTGTCATCAACATTGTTCCACTACATAGAAAACGACTTGTCAGAATTACCTAAGCCACTGCTGAATGATGTATATCAAAAAGCATATGCAAGGAAAAATCATGAACGAATTCAGCTCGACTATTGTTTTATCGTGACTGACGGAAATGGAATCTTAGCTGTTGATACGATAGGGTATCATATTCCGATTAGGAAAAGCAGAATAATTCCTCGGCAGGAACAAATTGTTTATGACATGATAGAAAACCATGATGAGATGGATTACACCTTTACTGAAAAACCTACATCTGAGAAAGAATATCATATTTTGTCGCCGTCTCCCTTATTCATGAACGGTTTGACAAGAAAAGAAAGACAGCTTAAGCAATTGCTATTCATGGCCATGGACCAATTATTCACGGCGAAAAACACTGCTGAAATCCGCTATTGGTATACAGAATGGGCTCCTGAGAAATATGAAAGCATTCAAGAAATGGATTTTCAGATAGCTTGGCTTGAATTATATGAAGAAATGAAGGAAGGCTGGTCAGAGAAGCATCTTCAACTTTGTGAAAACCTTGTGAAGGGGCAGCCTTTTTTTGAAAAGCTGTGGCAAGTGGAGGCTGGCGATAGCCCATCGATATTATGAAAAAAAGACGATCCGTTGAGGATCGTCTTTTTTTTATCTCTTTCTGCCAAGTCCCATGCCATTATACATTTTTCTGATCATTTTATTGGCTTCAATGTTCGCCTTTTCTGCACCGCGGTCCAGAATTTCATCCAATTCAGGCGAATCGATCAATTCATTATAGCGTTCCTGAATTGGCAGGATTTCTCCAAGAACCACCTCAGCCAAATCACTTTTAAAGTCACCATAACCTTTGCCCTCATACATCTCTTCAATTTCTGTATAGGTTTTTCCACTGAAGATGGAATATATGGACATAAGGTTGGAAACACCCGCTTTGTTTTCCTTATCGTAACGGACAATTCCTTCCGAATCGGTAACTGCGCTCTTGATGTTTTTTTCGATTTGCTTAGGATCATCCAATAAGGCTATCGTTGCCTTTTTATTAGGATCGGATTTGCTCATTTTCTTGGTTGGTTCTTGAAGGGACATGATACGGGCCCCTTCTGTAGGGAGGCTGATTTCCGGGATTTTAAATATATCATTATGCTTTTTATTGAACCGTTCAGCCAAATCGCGTGTCAATTCAAGATGCTGTCTTTGATCTTCCCCGACAGGAACCACATCTGTACCATAAAGGAGGATATCGGCAGCCATCAACGGCGGGTAAGTAAGCAGTGCTGCGGAAACCCCTTCTTTGCCAGTTGATTTGTCTTTAAATTGCGTCATTCTCTCAAGTTCCCCAATATAGGATATACTCTGTAAAATCCAGCCTGCCTGGGCATGTGCTGGTACTTCTGATTGAATGAAGATGGTATTCTTTTCAGGATCTAAGCCAATGGCCAAATATAAAGCGGCCAATGTTTTAATGTTCTTCCTTAACTTAATGCGATCCTGTGGAACTGTAATTGCATGCTGGTCAACAATACAAAAGAAACATTCATATTCATTTTGTAAGTTAACGAATTGTTTCATTGCTCCGATGTAATTTCCTAAAGTAACGGAACCGGATGGCTGAATGCCGGAGAAAATCCTTTTCAACTGCTAGTCACTCCTCTAAATGCGTTTATTGATAAATGGATATTCGCTCTTCATTATTGTAAGGATAAATAGAAAATGAATCCACTTTCTTTGAAAGAAATGTGCATATTCCTGTGATGGGGAAATGCTCATTTAAATCTTGTGGAGGGCCGTTTTGTCCTGTATCGATGCCATTTTTAAGAATACGAAATGTCCACTATACTGTATTTTAGCATTTATTCATATTAAATGTATAATCGAAACGGCAAACAAGCCAATAGAACGGATTTTCCGCTTCTTTTTTTAGATATGGAAGAAATGAAGGGTTCAAGGAAAATCAATCCGTTTAACATATTTCACAATGAGCGGACCATTTTAGGGAATGATACTCACAAGGGAATTACCGCGTTGTTAAACGTATTCTCATTTTGTAAGTCAGTTTTTTTAATTATTTATAATATATAGGAGTAAAGTTTATTGTTTGTGGTATTAAAGAAAGGGGTTTATTATATTTGTTGAATATTGATGACTGATGGCGAATGAGGTGGAGAAAATGAAACCAATGTGTAAATGGGTGATGACAGGAATGTGCATATTCCTGATTCAACAGCCAGTTCATGCAGAAGGCATGAACGAAACCAGGCAGGTGGCATTAGAAAATAAAGAATTGCCTGCGAGCGTACCGCGTTTTGTTTTTGATTCGGGGTTGAAATTCGACTATCCGGATGCTGTGCGCGGAATATATGTGACAGGGCCTGCAGCGGGCGGTAATAAATTGAATGAACTTATTAGATATGTAGATGAAACCGACTTGAATGCAATGGTCATTGACATTAAGGATGACAAGGGGAACGTTACGTTTAAAACCGAAGATCCAGATTCTCCATATGCTGGGATTGGTAAAGACTACATAAAAAATCCAAGGGCAATGCTGAAAAAAATGGAGGATAAACAGATTTATCCGATTGCGAGGGTAGTCGTCTTTAAAGATTCACTTTTGGCCAAAGAGAAGCCTGAATTATCTTTTTTAGATGGCGAAAAGGTTTGGAGGAATGGTCGAGGGGAAGCCTTCGTTAACCCATTCTTAAAAGAGGTGTGGGATTATAATGTCGGTATTGCCATTGAAGCGGCAAAGATGGGGTTTAAAGAAATTCAATTTGACTATGTCCGTTTTCCCGAAGGATTCGAAAATAAAGAAGATGATTTGAAATATGATGTCGGTGAATATGATGAAGCGAAAGTAAGTCATACAGCCAAAAGGGTTCAGGCAGTGACAGATTTCGTAAGTTATGCGAGGAAACAACTGGAGCCATATGATGTGGAAGTATCTGTGGATATTTTTGGATATGCAGCTACATTGCCTGAAGCTCCCGGAATAGGGCAAAACTTCACAAAAATCTCTGAGAATGTCGATGTAATTTCCTCGATGATCTATCCGAGTCACTGGACATCTTATTTTGGTATCGATAAGCCTGATTTGGAGCCTTATAATCTCGTTAAGGAATATGCGAAATTGGAGAACGGGAAGCTGAAGGAATTAAAAACCCCACCTACTTCAAGACCTTGGCTACAAGATTTTACTGCCTCATATTTAGGTGAAGGGAATTACCAAAGGTACGGAAAGGAAGAAGTGGAAGCCCAAATAAAAGCATTGAACGATAATGGTATTGATGAATACTTATTATGGAATGCGGCAAATCGATATACAAAGGGAGTAGACTATACCCCGTGAAAAAAAGGATGACCTTGGAAGAACTTCCGGTCATCCAATTTCTCTCTGAATTACCGCTTTTTATTCCCGCCAACTTTACTCCACCCTGACTGAATTCGTTTGGATTGATCGAAAATATGAGAGTGACGTTTCCCGCCAAACCATTTTTCGCCGATGCCATTCGTCACAACGCCATTCACAGCTGTAATGCCAATAACGCAAGCAGCGACTAAAAAAAAGTCCAAAAAGTAACTGATCATCAAAACCCTCCTAATATTTTCAAGCTATTCAAGTTCCATTGTAGTGGATAAGAAAAAATCTGGAAAGTATAATCTAGCAAATGAGGAGATTAATTTATGAATTGGTATGATAAGCTGAACCAGTATTTCCCTATTGAAGAAATGAAGTCCAAAGAACATATAGAAGTTCTTTTAGAAGATAAGCAGGAAATATATAAAAAGGATGAAGGTCCCGATCATGTTTTATTATATGTGGAAGGAGAAGAGTTTATATTCGTTGATTACCTTTTTGTATCAAAGAATTCAAGGGGGCAGGGACTAGGAAGGAAATTAATTCAAAAATTGCAAAAAAAGCAGAAAACGATCTTGCTGGAAGTAGAACCAGTACAAGAAAATGATGACGATACATTGAAAAGGCTGAAATTTTATAAAAGGGAAGGATTCCAGCATGCCTCTTCAATTACCTACAGCAGAAAATCCCTTGCCACCAAGGAGAATACGCCTATGGAAATCCTATATTGGCCAGCAAACCCATCGGTTGATGAAGAAGACGTATTTGATTTCATGAAAGAGATTTATTCTGAAATCCATACCTACAAAGATGATGACCTATATGGGAAATCTTATCAAGATGTAGAGGATGTACTAAGCTTGAATGCAAGTCAGGAAACGGATATTTTTAAAGAGATGGAAATTTAGAAAAAAGGGGCCGGGCGCTTAACCGGCCCTTTTTAGTTTGTCGGAAAAAGTACGGTATAGAGGTCGAATAAAGTATGGTGTAGGTCGAATAAAGTGCGGTGTAGGTCGAATAAAGAGTGGTGTAGGTCGAATAAATTCGTGAACGGCTGAAAAAAGTGCAGTGATGGAAGAAAAAACTGCGTGAACGGCTGAAAAAACAGCTCAGTACGTCGAAAAAGAACAGTAAGGGCCGAAAAAAGTGCTCCAGCAGAAAACATCTGGAACGTTTTTTAAAGAAAAATTGAGGCAAACTGTTCTTTCTTAAAATTTGTCCATAAAGGAGGTTCGGAATGGTCTCACCCCAACCTCGATTATAAAAGGTTATCGTTTAGGGCTTTTTACTATTCTATGAAAACCCTCAATAGGTTGAAGGAAATTGCGACACTTCTGCCGAAAAACTGGCTAGCCGGGACCCCGGAGTCGCGTGCTTTGATGCGGCTTGCAGACAGTCGGCGGGAAAGGGAGCGGATTTCTGAAAACAACTGTTATGGTTTTTTCGAGTGCAGTCAAACTGTCTTTTCTTATTGTGCATTTTTTGCAGGCAAATGAATATCTATAACTTCTCGAATGGTAGATTACTCACTTATCGCCGATTTTTTCGAATTACTTTTTTACTTTTGGAAATATATGTGCTAAAAGAATGGTTTTTCTTGTAAAAGGAGGAATTTGCTTTTTATTAAAGAAAATATATTAACATGTACTTGTTTATTGACAAAGATAGGGGGTAAATAAAAGTAACGAGTTAATAAAAAAATCATGAGGGCCGAATTGAGAGTTAACTGAGAATGGCAGGTAGGTATTTTCAATTAGAAAAAGCGGTTTTAATGTATTACATAAAAAACAGAAAAAGCTATAGTACAGGCTAAACTAGAAGTTTATAAGGATTTTTCCAAATATCAAAAAGGGTATTCATTTTAAATAATTTAGTGTATAATAAAGAAAATGAAATACTTAATTAAAATTATTTCAAATTAGAGTGGTACTTATGAATACTAATAGTAGATTTCCCCTCATAGATCACCGATTCTATATTTAGGGAGTGTGAGTAAACATGGTAACATTATATACATCACCTAGTTGTACTTCATGCAGGAAAGCAAAAGCATGGTTAGAGGAACATGAGATTGGATATAAAGAAAGAAACATTTTTTCAGAACCGTTAACGATTGATGAGATTAAAGAAATTCTTCGAATGACTGAAGATGGAACCGATGAAATCATTTCAACACGGTCAAAAACTTTCCAAAAGTTAAACGTAAATTTAGAGAGCCTGCCTCTTCAAGAACTATATAAATTGATCAAGGAAAATCCAGGTCTGTTGAGACGTCCAATTATCCTTGACGAGAAACGGCTTCAAGTTGGTTATAACGAAGATGAGATAAGACGCTTTTTACCACGTAAAGTTCGTACCTTCCAGTTACGGGAAGCACAACGTATGGTCAACTAATAAGGTCTTTCAAGCTCTGCCAGGAAATGTGCAGGGCTTTTTCTTTATACATAACCGATTTTCCGCTGATTTTTTTTACTTAATGACGGGTAACATAACAGGATTCATAGGGGACAGCAGACGTTTCGGATTTGCAGCAGGTTCCTTGAACCGGTCATCATTTAAAGAAAAAATAAGAATGCACACCATCATGCCGTGTATATAATAAGGCATAAATGGCAGGAAGTTTAAAATTGAAGAAAGCATTAGGATAGTTGCATGCGGATGAATTTTTTTATAGAATGAATGGAATATTAGGCAAACAATTGTTTTTTAGATAAGTAATGTTTTTTATTTCCCTTCTTCAAGGTTTTGTCATAAAATGATGTAAAATAGTCTGTTTTAATGGCTATCATGATTTACAGTATTCACTTACGGGTAAAGAGCTTTTAAGAGCAATTTTCGCTTGGGGGTTATTATCCCTTCAAAATGAGATAGGAAGGGAGAGGGGAATCATGGAAATCGAACGCATAAATGATGATACAGTTAAATTTTATATTTCCTATATAGATATTGAGGAAAGAGGCTTTGATCGCGAAGAAATTTGGTACAGCCGTGAGCGAAGTGAGGAACTTTTTTGGGAAATGATGGATGAAGTGCATCAAGAAGAAGAATTCATGATTGAAGGACCTTTATGGATTCAAGTTCAAGCCCTTGAAAAAGGCTTGGAAGTTTTGGTCACAAAAGCCCAGCTTGCCAAAGATGGTCAAAAACTCGAGCTGCCTCTTTCAGATGATAAGTTAAGGGATTTGAATGTATCAGACAAGATGGATACGCTTCTTGATCAACATTTTCATGGAAAAGATGAAGAAAGCGGTATGACATTCGAAGATGGTATGATTGAATTCATCACGACTTTCGAGGATTTTGAAGATGTCATTTCATTAAGCAAGCGTCATGGCTTGGATGACTGGACGACTAAACTTTATGTTTATCAGAATAAATATTATCTTTATATCGAATTTTCCGAAGCAGAAATTGATGAGGAAGAAATCGATAATGTTCTAAGTCTTTTATTGGAATATAGTCAGGAGTCACCTATAACGGTGCACATGCTTGAAGAGTACGGGAAGATAGTTATCGAAAATGATGTATTCACAACGGTCGATAAATATTTCGCATAGACTGTTGAGGCCGATTTCAGTAGAAATCGGCCTTTTCGTCCAAGAATGAGTGTTTTACCTCAGCAGGGAGGTTTTTATCATGTGCCTGTGTTTGTTAATTGGAGGTAGTCTAGGTGAAGAATATAGTTGGCATCGGTCTGCTAATTCTCTTGTTGGTCGGCTCTTGGTATTTTCTAATAAATGGTGTCGATGGCAGGGTGATTTTTTATTCCAGCCTTGTATTGACCCTTTTCTTGGTGATAATTGGATTCAACATTTTCCTGGAAAACAGAGATCCCATCGAGACCATAACATGGCTGGTTATTTTTTGCGCTTTCCCATTCATCGGTTTCATTTTTTACTTTTTGTTTGGCGGTCATTTTCGGAAAGAAAGGATATTTCGCAAGAAGTACTTTTTGGATAAACAGAGTTTCGTTAAAATAGGCGGCGAGGCGGAGTATAATGACCGAATTAAGGAAATGGGCGAGAACCCTCAGCAGTTAATCACTCTTGCAAATAGGCTGGGTAATAGCCCTATTTCATTTACGACTGAAACCCGGGTTTTAAGGAATGGTGATAAGACATTTTCCAATATCATCGAAGAATTAAAAAAAGCCACACATCATATTCATTTGGAATATTATATTGTTAGGGATGACCGCATTGGCGGTCTGCTAAAGGACATCTTGATACAGAAAGTAAAAGAAGGGGTAGAGGTCAGATTTCTCTATGATGCGGTTGGTTCCTGGAAGTTAGCTCGTTCATATATCGATGAACTGAGGAGTGCGGGAGCTGAAATGGTTGCTTTTGGTCCGTTGCATCTCCCTTTATTAAATAATACATTCAACTTTCGCAACCATCGTAAAATAATTGTGATAGATGGCTCTGTCGGATTCATCGGCGGCCTCAATATTGGGGATGAATATTTGGGACAAGATCAGAAATTCGGTTCTTGGCGGGATACACATCTTATCATAAAGGGGGAAGCGGTCAGGACTTTACAGCTCATATTTCTGCAGGATTGGTATTATAGCACCAATAATAGTTTTTTAAGTGATGAATATCTCATGGTTGGCCTGCCGAACCATCATGGACCTGGCGGAGTTCAATTGATTGGCGGCGGGCCGGATAGTGAGTGGACGATTATTAAAAGCATTTTTTTTAAAATGATCGCTTCGGCAGAAAAGTCAGTCTGGATTGCCTCTCCGTATTTCGTTCCTGATGACGATATCTTTCAAGCGTTGAAGGTAGCTGCCTTAAGTGGTTTGGATGTCAGGCTGCTCGTACCGAAGAACCCCGATAAACGTATCGTATTTCATGCTTCGAGAACTTATTTTCCCGAATTGCTCGCTTCCGGAGTTCGTATATTCCAATATAATGAAGGCTTCATGCATAGTAAAATCATCATCGTTGATGACCAACTGGCGTCAATTGGGACAACCAATATGGATATGAGAAGCTTTCACCTGAATTTCGAAGTCAATGCTTTTCTCTACAGGACGGAAAGTACTCGGCAGTTGGTGAATGATTTTTTGGAAGATATAAAGGTATCTCAAGAAGTGGAGTTTGATGCGTTTTCCAAACGGAATTTCGGTTTGAAAGTATTGGAGTCCACATGCCGATTGCTTTCACCCCTTCTTTAGATAGCAACTTTACTTTATGCCGATGAGGCATTTTTTTTTTGCGGATTAAAAGGAATCCTAAGCGAAGCAGGCGAATGTAGTGGGTGAGGAGGAGATGTATGCTAACCGCGATAAAGAAAGATGGAACTTGGATTACCCTCCCTGAAAAGATATCGGCAAACGAGATTGATGAATGGAGAAAATCGGCAGATTATTACTGTCCATGCTGCAAGATGGAAATGACCATCAAAGCGGGAAACGTCAGGATTCCTCATTTCGCACATAAAAATAGTTCTTCATGCCGTGCTTCTTCAGAACCGGAATCCGCCTATCATTTAATGGGAAAAAGAAAATTGTTTCAGTGGTTATTATCACATGGTTACCAAGTGGATCTAGAAGCCTATCTTCCTGAAATTAAGAAAAGGGCTGATATTTTAGCTGTGATAGGAGGCAATCGCTATGCAATAGAATTTCAATGCTCAGTTATCCCCGAGGTGGAATTCATGGAAAGGACAAGAGCCTACCAAAGCATAGGCATCAAGCCAATCTGGATCCTCGCTGCAGAACGCTTAAAAAGGAAAAGCTTGTATGAATTCAGTTTAACCCGCTTCCAATGGCTCTTCGTCACCGGCAGCTTCCATCATCCGTTTCTTTGGATGTATTGTCCGGAAACTGATCATTTATCAGTATTGAAGAACCTCACTCCGTTTACCTCTAGAACCGTCTTAGCCGAATTGACAACAGCTTCTTTAAAGCTCCTTCCCCCTAGTCGGGCATTGCCCCGAAATTGCTTTGTTTTCCCTTTTCTGCCTGCGTGGAGATTTAAACGAAATGGCTGGTCCCTGCATCGAGTGAAAACAGCACGCAGATGCGATCCTTTTTTCGAAGAGCTTTATTCACATCATATTACACCAGCGACACTTCCCGTTGAAGTGGGTGTTCCCGTCAGGGGGATGCTGTTGATCGATACTGCCTCGATCGAATGGCAGGCATGGTTATACATGGATGTGTTTCAAGAGAAAAGAACAGGGGAAAAGATTTCTATGGCTGATATTATCTGCATTTTTAGAAAGCGCTCAAAAAAAGGGGAAATAAAGTTCAGACCATTGCCATTGCTTCATGAAAAACCAATCGAGTATCCTGTAGGTCAATATATCAGGATTTTGGAGCAATTGGGTTATCTATCAAAGCTGGAAAAAGGGGTTTTTAAAGTTGAAAGGGAATTTACCCTGCCCTTCACCAGTGATCAAGCTCAAATTTTGGAAAAAAATTTCTATGATAAGCATAAATTGATGATGGAAAAAGGGAATATCCAGTATAATCAGTGATAACATCTCTATTTATCTTGAATTCAGATGAAATGGCAGGATTATTTTTGTTAATGGAGAAATAGTAATAAGAACTGGGAATTAAAAGCTTTAAAAAGAATGAACGCCGAATGAAGCATTGCGGCGTCTATCCGGTTTACGAGTAAGCCCAATGGCAAGTTTCTATAGAATGAGGAGGAATTTTTTTATGGCACAGGAAACAAAAACGAATACATTACCCTCAAGAAGTGAAATAGCTCCTGAAGATACTTGGAGACTGGAAGATATCTTCGCAACCGAGGAAGATTGGGAAGCTGCCTTCAAAGCGGTAAAGGAAGACCTCAAGAAGGCGGAGGCACATAAAGGCACGTTGGGTGAAAGCGCAGAGAAATTATTCGCGGCGCTTCAACTCCAAGATGAAGTATTCGAGAAGCTAGGGAAAGTTTATTCTTATTCACATATGCGCAATGATCAAGATACAACCAATCCTTTTTATCAAGGGATGGAGGATCGGGCAAAAGCTTTATATGCCCAGGCAGCGGCTGCGTTTTCATTTATGGTTCCTGAACTATTGAGTATTGACGAAAGCAAAGTGGAAGGGTTTTTGGAAGAAAAAGAAGAATTGAAATTGTACAAGCATTCTTTAGAGGAAATCAATCTTCAGAGACCACATATCTTATCTGCAGAGCAGGAAGAATTATTGGCGCAGGCATCAGAAGTACTCGATGCATCGGGCAATACTTTCGGTATGCTTAACAATGCCGATTTGAAATTCCCGACCATCAAGGATGAAAAGGGAGATGAAGTGGAAATAACTCACGGAAGATATATCAGTTTTCTTGAGAGTGAAGATCGCCGTGTACGTGAGGAGGCATTTAAGGGGGTATACAGCAAGTATGGGGAGTTCCGCAATACATTTGCTTCAACCCTGTCTGGTGAGGTGAAAAACCATAACTTCAATGCCACTGTTCGAAAATATGATTCAGCACGCCAAGCGGCATTAAGTAATAACAACATTCCGGAGACTGTATACGATAATCTCGTTAAAACGGTCAATGACAATTTGCCTTTACTTCACCGTTATCTTGACTTACGTAAAAAAGTACTGCAATTAGATGAACTTCATATGTATGATCTATTCACTCCTCTTGTTAAAGAAGTGAAGATGGAAGTGACTTATGACGAGGCCAAGGATTATGTCCTTAAAGGACTTGCTCCGCTTGGGGAGGATTATTTGAATGTTTTGAAAGAGGGGTTTGAAAACCGGTGGGTCGATGTGCATGAAAACAAAGGGAAACGAAGCGGTGCCTATTCTTCTGGTACATACGGGACGAATCCTTATATTTTAATGAACTGGCAAAATAACGTCAATAACTTATTCACGCTCGTTCATGAGTTTGGACATTCGGTCCATAGCTACTATACACGTAAATATCAGCCATATCCATACGGAAATTATTCAATATTTGTAGCGGAAGTTGCATCGACTTGTAATGAAAACCTGTTGAATGATTATTTACTGAATTCAATCGAAGATGAAAAGAAACGCATTTATTTATTGAATCATTACCTGGAAGGTTTCCGTGGCACATTGTTCCGGCAAACGATGTTTGCAGAGTTTGAACATACCATACATTTAAAGGCTCAAAATGGGGAAGCGTTAACAGCGGATATGCTTACTAAGGAATATTATGAGCTGAACAAGAAATACTTTGGCGAGAACGTGACCATCGATGAGGAAATCGGTTTGGAATGGGCGCGTATTCCACACTTCTACTATAATTACTATGTTTATCAATATGCGACTGGAATCAGTGCAGCAACAGCATTGAGCAAGCAAATCCTTGAAGAAGGAGAGCCTGCTGTCAAAAGGTATCTGGAGTTCTTGAAGTCAGGAAGTTCCGATTATCCGATTGAAGTACTCAAAAAGGCTGGTGTCGATATGACAAAAGCCGAGCCTGTACAAGAAGCCATGAATGTATTCGAAGAAAAATTAAATGAGTTGGAAGAGCTTTTGAATAAATAGGATGTGAAAAGGGACCCTAGCACTGCCGGGTCCTTTTCATCATATATGATGTCCGTCATAATCCTTTAAAACGATTTCTCTGATTTAAGCTATGAAGAATTATAAAGAATACAAAAAATAAAATAGGGGAGGTAAAATACAGAGGAATGAGGTTCATGATACCGAGTAGCTGGACAAATAGCGACCCTATCAAGAGTATGAGAAGAATAAAGACTTTCAATTTGGTCACCTCCAACCTGGTAGCAGAAAAAGCTCATCTGCTCTTTATTAGATAGTATGTTTTAGAATAAGCAGTATTCTAAGAATATGACAATAATGTGAAGTTGCGCACAAAGTTCTTGCAATTAAGGTATGTAATCTGCTATAGTACAGATATAGAAGTTATCACATCCCAAACATATACCCCTTTGTTTGTTCGTCGTGAAATTTCTCCCATCCCCTTATTCGTATAAATAGATGAAAACCCCAGCAAATTTAGCGGTTTGCCGGGGTTTTTCATTTGCATGAAAAGTAAAAAGAATTAAATGATCGGCTTTAACGGAAGTTAAAAAAGGCTTAGGCAATACAAAAAAATAATGTGATTTGTTTCACAAATAGATTTATTCCATTTTAAATCAGATATTAAGAGGATATCTAAAACTCTTATAGCTTTAAATAAAATGGGATTATATTTAGCTATATATCGGAATGGATAATAAAAAATGAACAAAATATATATTGTGAACAATTTGTGAAAAGTTACACATATAGTTGAAACGCAAATGGGTTATCTGTTATATTATTTATTGTGAAGTGAATCACAAACAAACTTATACCCCTTTGTTTGATCGTGAAAAATTTCTCCCATCCCCTTATTTTCTTATAAAAAGCCATGCAATCTTTTGATTGCATGGTTTTTCCTTTAAAATAACAAAGAAGCAGTCAAATTCATGACTGCTTCTTTGTATATCTCCAAAACGTTCCGTATTTAGCAGGTATCTTCTCTGCAACCTGTTTTAAAACAAGCTTTTTCATTTCCAACTCGACGTTATTCTTATTCATATTATAAACGGTTTCAATTTCCTTCGTGGCCACTAGTTTGAAACAGCTTAAAAACTCTTCGAGAGAGGGGGGGGTTGCAGGGGCTGGAAGACCATTCAGCATATCTTCTAAAATTTGAACATATACCTCGTAAGAATAGACACCTGAAACCTTTATTCCCTCTTCTTCAATATTTTGATTGAAAAAGACAAGGGAAGGTATTTCAGTCACTTCCATTTCGCTCGTGATTTTCATGTCACATTGAAAGCCTTTGGCTGCACTGGAGGAATTGATGTCATAAAGGAATTCTTCCACATCCAATCCAACCATCTTGGCACATTCGGTCAAGACTTCGATATTGGATATATCCTTTTTTCCTATGAATAAATATTCTTGAAGCTGCCTTAAAAAGCGAATGGCCAATTTACGGCCCTGCAATTCCGCTGCTTTTATTGCGATGGAAGCTGTATATGGAGAAGAGATTGGGTTTTCAGACCAAAGGCTTCCGTCGCAGGACATTCCCGAGCGGCTGGCTGTCTTTTCCCAAACTTGAGCAATGTTTTCATAATTTTTATTTTTCCCCATATTAAGAGAATCGATTTTACCGCTTAAAACATGGCGTAAACTGAACAATTGGCCATATTCTATCTGTAATTTCCTAATAATTGGTTCTAAGCCCCAGCATTCGGGACAAAGCGGATCAACAAAAACATAAATTTCAATTGGCTTTTTTCCTATATCATAGCAATGCTGCGTCTTGATCCAATCGGAAATATTGAAAACTGGTTTTTGTGCGCTCAACTGCCTTCTCCTTTCCCGTCAGTTCCGGATGTATTGATCATATGCTGCGCCGTCAAATAGAGGCGGTGATAGAAAAACTCCCTAATCTCACCCTCAAGGCCAACTTCGTCCATAGCTTGATACATGCATGTGAGCCATGCTTTCGCACGTTCTGGTGTAATTTCGAAAGGTATATGTCGAGCCCGCAACATAGGATGGCCATGCTCTTCTGTATATAAAGAGGGACCGCCTAAATATTGAGTCATAAATTGTTTTTGTTTACGGACCGTTTCTGTTAAATCGTCAGGGAATATTGGGTGCAGATCCGGGTGTTGACTAACGTTGGAGTAAAACACATCAATTAACTTGTGTAATTGCCCTTCTCCAATTAATTCATATGGTGTAGGGTTCCCTTGCATCATGTTGATTACTCCTTTTAAAGAAAGATGGTTGATATTTATTCATATTTTATCAATGACGTCATGATATAACAAATATATAGCTTAAAGAAAATTTTACATCTGTAGTATGACACATGCGAATGATCCGGAAATGACAGGTTTTTGGGGAGCTTTACGATTTGTTAACAATTCGTGGAAAAAGAATATAGACATGAAAAGACTGACCCTTCACAAATAAACAGGGTCAGCTTGCTTTAGCTTGAAAATGTGCCATAAACTTTCTGAACATAGTTCTGAGTTTCTTTAAAGGGAGGGATGCCGTTATATTTATCTACATTTCCAGGCCCTGCATTATAAGCAGCAAGGGCAATCTGGATGTCCCCGTCATAACGTCCCATCATTTGACTTAAATATTTACTCCCGCCCATGATGTTTTGTTGCGGATCGGTTGCATCATCCACCCCAAGGCTTTTTGCAGTTGCTGGCATTAACTGCATAAGGCCAGTTGCACCCGCATAACTGGTGGCTTCAGGGTTAAAGTTCGATTCTTGTTTAATGACGGACTTAATCAGTTTTTCCGGGAGATTATATAAGCTGGCCGCCTGGCTGATGATATGATCATAGTTTGGTGCTGTTTCACTGCTCTCATTGTCAGCAGGGGCAATGGATACCGGGTTGATGTTCATGGGTGTCATGCCGCCGGGTTGAAGGAAGGACTTCGTTTCCGCTTCCACGCGTGATAAAAGGGAACCCAATGTCTGTGAAGCGCCTTCAAGAGCATCAACCGAAACCAGTTCCGAGAGCATGTCCTGGAAAATGGATCGAGATGAATTTGCATTTGTGTTGTTGCCATTTGTGAATTGCTGGATTGCCTGCAATTCCATGAACGTTTTGAAATCTTGGATCTTCAACTCTCCACCTCCGAATGGGTTCAAACAGGATTATTTTTGGAATTTGGCGCGATAAAACCTCTTCACTTTATTTTCGGTTTCCCTTACTGGAATTTGAAGGGTTTCAAGGAGGGTCAGGAAATTTTTTTTCCCGGCGTTTGCATCCGTCACTTCATATTCAAGCTCAAAGTCTTCCTGATTCAAATACGAACTATGATCTAAAACAAGTAAGCCCTCTTTGTAAGGAAATTCAAAACGGTCCGTCTTTAATGTCCCAAAGCAGGTAAAGTCTTTTGGATCAATTCCGCATTCAAGGATAAGAAGTTGGATCTCGCCATCAGGGAATGTGTTATGATTCAGAAACGCATATGCGGTTTCTTCAGAGATATCTTGATTCGTTTCCAATAATCCTTCTGTAGCGGGCTGTTTTAAAGTCAGCTCGTAACGCCCGTTTTTCTCGCGGATCCTAAGGGCAGAGTCTTGATTTTTTAAAGTGAATCCGAGTGTATCGAAGTAATGATTTTTCTGTGTTTTAAAGTTCGATGCCCCGACATGAAAGTGTTCGATCAGTTGATGAAATTCTTTTTCGCTTAAGAGGTTTTTAAATTCAATTTCAATATGCTGGTTCATGTGTTCCATCCTTTCTGGCTGATTCTTAGGTTAATCATATAAGAACCATTCGAGCTGTCAAATTGAATGCAATAATTTTTTGCTATTGTACTTGAATATTTAGGAATCAATTGCAGGATATGATAAAATATAAACGTTGAGCATGAGAAATGGTATATCGTATATATAGAAATTTAATACATACTTTTTGCTAGAAAGATTTAATAGGATCCAGTGGTGAATGGCATAAGGTCATGTGACTGCTGGATTTAGGAGAGCGTTCTGCCCATACCAGAGTTGAACAGGCGCTTTTTAGATAGATATAGGTGGTGTGGCAATGGAGAGTTGGGACGATTTCTTGGCGCCTTATACTCAGGCTGTCGAAGAATTAAAGGTTAAGCTTAAAGGATTAAGGAAACAGTTTGAGAGAGAGAATATTCACTCACCGATCGAATTTGTAACAGGCAGGGTAAAGCCGATTGTCAGCATTTTGGATAAGGCGAGCCTGAAGGATATTCCCATTGATAAATTGGGAACGGAAATACAGGATATTGCAGGGCTTCGGATGATGTGCCAGTTCGTGGATGATATCGAACAGGTAGTTGAACTATTACGAGGCCGCAATGACTTCGAGATAGTCGAGGAGAGAAATTATATTTCCCATAAAAAAGCAAGCGGCTACCGTTCTTATCATGTTGTAATCCGCTATCCGGTCCAGACGATCCATGGCGAAAAGAATATCCTTGCCGAAATTCAAATCAGGACCCTTGCGATGAATTTTTGGGCGACGATCGAACATTCTTTAAATTATAAATATAAAGGCATTTTCCCGGAAGATATACAACTGCGACTCAAACGTGCAGCTGAAGCTGCCTTCCTGCTTGATGCTGAGATGTCGCAAATCCGTACGGAAATCCAGGAAGCACAGCGTCTTTTTTCCCGGAAGAAAGATTCTTGAAAGCATAAATGGGTAAACGAGAAGAAATCTAAATTGAAGGTGGGATTACATGAAATTTGCGATTACGTCAAAAGGAGATGCGAAATCGAATACTTTAATGCAAAGGATGCGAACGTATCTTCAGGACTTTCATTTGGAATATGACGAAGATCAGCCGGATATTGTCATTTCTGTCGGTGGTGATGGCACTTTATTATATGCTTTTCATCGTTATAAGAATCGATTGGATAAAACCGCCTTTGTTGGTGTACATACAGGACATCTTGGTTTTTATGCAGATTGGACCCCTGATGAAATTGAAAAATTGGTGATTGCTTTAGCAAAAACACCATTTCAAATTGTGGAATATCCACTGCTCGAAACGATTGTCCGTTATCAGCATGGTGGACGGGAAGCCAGATTTTTGGCTTTGAATGAATCGACAGTCAAAAGTGTTGAAGGGACGCTCGTCATGGACGTTGAAATTCGCGGCCAGCATTTTGAGACGTTCCGTGGAGATGGTTTATGCATTGCGACGCCATCTGGAAGCACGGCGTATAATAAGGCGCTTGGAGGGGCCATCGTCCATCCATCAATCGATGCCATCCAGATTACCGAATTGGCATCCATTAATAACCGGGTGTTTAGGACGGTAGGATCCCCACTTCTGCTGCCGGCACATCATACTTGTATGTTCAGGCCGGTCAATGCGGTCAATTTTCAAATTACCGTCGACCATTTGTCCTTGCTTCAGGAAAATGTAAAGTCAATACAGTGCCGAGTGGCAGATGAGAAGATCCGATTTGCCAGATTCCGCCCTTTTCCTTTCTGGAAAAGAGTGCATGATTCATTTATTGCTAATTAAGGAGATAGACTCACCTCATGTCAAATCAAAACTTTTCTTTGACCTGGTCGGTTTTTGAAGAGGATTCTGGCTCTTTATTGCGAGAGTTTCTCAACAAATGCGATATTTCAAAACGAGCATTAACGGATATTAAGTTTAAAGGTGGATATATCCAGCTGAACGGCGAAGAAGTAACCGTAAGGGAACGGATAGAGACAGGCGACATCGTCACCGTCATATTTCCGCCGGAGCAGGCAAGCGAAGGCCTTTTGCCGGAACCCATCCCCCTGAATATCAGGTATGAAGATGAGTTTGTATTGGTTGTGGCAAAGCCCCCTTCCATGAATACCATTCCTTCCCGCGAGCATCCCCACGGCAGTTTGGCGAATGGCTTGGCGGGCTATTATAGGAAGACGGGAATACAGGCAACGATCCATATAGTTACACGTCTTGATCGGGACACATCCGGTCTGGTTTTAATTGCCAAGCACCGGCATATCCATCACCTTTTGAGTGAACAGCAAAAATCAGGACAGGTTAAACGGAGATATCAAGCCATAGCTGAAGGAATCGTTGAAGGTCCTGTAGGAGAGATAGTGGCGCCAATCGGACGAAAATCGACCAGCATCATTGAACGGGAAGTCAGGGAGGATGGCCGGTATGCCAGTACCCTATTTAAGGTATTGGCATACACAGAGTCCCATACATTCCTTAATTTGGAACTCCAAACAGGGCGAACACATCAAATCAGGGTCCATATGGCGCATATAGGTCACCCGCTGGCTGGTGATGATTTATATGGAGGGAAAAGGAACGGTATCCCTCGCCAAGCCCTTCATTGTTTTGAATTGAAATTTTTACATCCTTTCACCAAGAAGATGATGTTGTTTCAAGAGGAGTTACCAGAAGATATGAGCCGTTTGCTCGAGGGAAGTTGACTTTATAACCGGCGCATTAAAACGAATTCAAGCCTATGAAAAATCCATAGACGCAAAAAAACTCACCAAGATGGCGAGTTTTTTTGGTTAATCAAAAGATGTCCTGAATTTTTCCGCAATATAGGGCATAGTTGAAGGCACCTCTTGAAGCTCCATTTCGGGATAACGGACAGCGGTCAGTTTTCCACCGAAGACGCAGCCTGTATCAATATTGTATGTATGATTGACTCGTCTAGCTTCAGGAACTGGTGTATGTCCATATACGATCCATGTTTCCCCTTTATATGTTTGGGCCCAGTCCTTCCTGACCGGAGACCCATCGGGATGTTTGGAGCCATTTATATCACCATAGAGGACAAAGGTTTTTACCTTACTGCTATATTGACCAATATAGTCACTGCGAATTCCTGCATGGGCAATGATCAATCGCCCTTCATCAAGGAGTTGATAAAGTGGGGAACGTTCATACAGATCCATGAATTTTTTTCGGATCTTCTTCTGCTCCCGGATGTTCAGTGATTCATATTCAGCTACAGTAGTCTCTAAACCGTGCGATATTTGAACTTTATTGCCTGAAAAATAACGATACAATTTATTGCAGTGGTTACCTGGGGCATACCTTGCAATATTTTGGTTAATGACTAATTCATGGACAACCTCTATTACTTGTAGGGAATTTGGGCCGCGATCGGTTAAATCCCCTACAAAGCCGAGAATCCTTCCAGAGGGATGTACAGGAAACCCAGTCTCCCACGTATAGCCCATTTTTTCGGTCAGCTGCCTGAATTCAGCGAAACATCCATGAATGTCCCCGATGATATCGATGTTCATTTGACACATCCTTTGTTTGTTTTGTCTATGGTTATGGTATTAGTATAGTATTATTTAAAAAAATAAAATATAAACGAGGAAATGAAAAAATATGTATTAGGAGGTGTATGGTCATGGAGGAGATGAAGGACCGGGAGCAGGAGAGCAGTCAAATGAATAACGAGCTTTTGCTTGAAGCGCTTAAAACGGAAAATCTGGATCAGTTTCGTACGGAGTTCCTTGAAATGCATCCATATGATCAGGCTCAATTTTATACAAGCCTGTCAGATGAATTCAGATCCGTCGTTTACAAATATTTGTCACCGGAAGAAATGGCAGGCCTTTTTGAAAATATAGAAATAGATGAAGATGATTATGAAAGCCTGCTGGCAGAAATGAACCCTTCTTATGCAGCGGATATGCTTTCCAATATGTATGCGGATGATGCGGCTGACGTCCTGAATGAAATCAATGATGAGCAGGCGGTCAGCTATTTGACCATCATGGATGATGAAGCTGCAAGTGAAATCCAAGAGCTTCTGAACTATGAGGAATCTACGGCAGGAAGCATCATGACGACAGAGTTCATTGCCATTGAAGCAAACGAAACAGCTCGATCAGCCATGCAAATCTTAAAAAGGGAAGCTCCGGAAGCGGAAACGATATATTATGTGTTCGTTACCGATCAGGATAAGAAGCTGCTTGGTGTTTTATCGCTCAGGACATTGATCATAGCTGATGAAGATGCCTTGATCGGTGATTTAATGGATGACAGGGTAGTTTCCGTACCTGTATCGGAAGACCAGGAAGAGGTGGCACGAAAAATAAGGGACTATAACTTCCTTGCCGTGCCTGTCGTCGATTTCCAAAACCATTTGTTAGGGATTATTACGGTTGATGATATCATTGATGTCATGGATGAAGAGGCGTCTGATGATTATTCCAAATTGGCGGGTGTATCAAATTTGGACCATGTTGATAAGAGTCCCTTTTCTGCTGCTAAGAAACGGCTGCCATGGTTGATCATCCTTTTGTTTTTAGGTTTATTGACCGCCAGCCTAATTGGCCGTTTTGAGGAGACACTTAGCCAAAAAGCGATTCTTGCTGTATTTATTCCATTAATAGGCGGAATGGCCGGTAACACAGGAACTCAAGCATTGGCTGTTGCAGTACGGGGAATTGCAACAGGGGACTTGGAGCAGGATAGCAAGTGGAAGCTAGTTTTGCGTGAGGCCGGGACAGGCCTCATCACCGGCTTGACATGTGGAATAGCCATCACTTTAATCGTATATATTTGGCAAGGGGATTTAATGCTCGGTTTATTGGTCGGCATATCTATTTTCATTACATTGATAGTCGCCACACTCGCGGGATCGCTTGTACCGCTCCTCATGCATAAAATGAAGATCGACCCGGCGGTAGCTTCCGGACCATTCATCACAACCATCAATGACATTATCAGTATCCTGATTTACTTCGGATTAGCTACATTATTCATGGGCTATTTACTATAAGCTAAAGAAGGCCTTTTTGAAGCGTTATTCCCAGGTGGCTTTAGAAAACGGTGTTTTTATCAAAGGAAATTTGATATACTGTAATTAGTAGCAGGTACTAATAACTTGTATTAAAAATAGGAGGTCATATACGTTGACTTTTTCATTAGAAGGAAAAACGTTTGTCTTAATGGGTGTAGCTAATAAAAGAAGTATTGCATGGGGAGTTGCCCGTTCCTTACATAAAGCAGGTGCAAAGCTGATCTTCACTTACGGAAAAGACCGTACGGAAAAAAGCGTTAGGGAACTATCTTCTACATTGGAAGGGAAGCCCTCCATCATTTTACAATGTGATGTAACGAAGGATGAAAGCATTGAAAAATGTTTCGCGGCGATTAAGGAAGAAACAAGTATCATTCATGGCGTGGTACACAGTGTGGCATTCGCTAACAAGGAAGAGCTGGACGGTGAGTTCGTCAACACGAGCCGTGAAGGGTTTTTGCTTGCCCATAATATCAGTTCATTTTCTTTAACCGCTGTAGCTAAAGCGTCGAAGGATATCATGCCGGAAGGTGGCAGCATTGTCACAATGACTTATCTTGGCGGTGAACGTGTCATGCCTAATTATAATGTAATGGGAGTGGCCAAGGCCTCACTTGAAGCCAATGTCCGTTACCTGTCTAGTGATCTTGGCAAAGATAACATTCGAGTGAATGCAATTTCTGCCGGACCTATCCGTACCTTATCCGCTAAAGGTGTTCGCGACTTCAATACAATTTTAAAGAAGATTGAGGAAGAAGCACCGCTTCGTCGTACAACGACTCCTGAAGAAGTAGGGGATACGGCAGTATTTTTATTAAGTGACATGTCCCGCGGGATTACCGGGGAAAATATCCATGTGGATTCGGGTTATCATATAATTGGATGACAATATAGGAGGGGGGCCGATATCGGTCCCCTTTTTTTGTTGATTCTCCATTCTGCAGGTATATTTAGTGACTGCATCCTCAATTGAAATCTTTCCGATTTTTTCATCTTCGAATGTTTTAGTTTTTTCAGCTAATCCCCAACATCCTTAAGCTTGGTTAGTGTCCTTTTTTGGGGGAGTGTCACATCTCCAGCATAAAGAAGGGTGAATTTCATATAAATGATACATAGAGCGGATATTCATTGTTTGCGTGAATCAGCATAAACCTGCTTTCAACCCTATTCGTGAAAAAGAAGGAGGGGCATCATGGACGTGAAGAAAGTTGGTCTGCCTTGTGCTGATGGAAAAAAAACCATACAAAATACGCTGAAGAGACATATCAATTTACATGAAAAAAATATCAGCACTTCATATACCGCCGAGGAACTGGTGGAGCTATTGTCCCGACTTCCAGCCTTTGCACCTAAGCCTGTTTGTAAGTTCATCATCAATGACCGTACACTATTCGGGAAATTGGAACAAAAAAAAGAATCCAGTTTGTTCATAAGGCATAAATTCGGGAAAAAAGTTGTCCAATACCAAATGGAACAGCTGCAGTCCGTGGATATTCTGAAATATTAAGGAGGGTTTTCATGTCAGGGAAAAATGGCGATAAAGAATCGAAACCACTTATATATGTCGATCAAGCAAAAATATCAGATCTGCGTGGGAATATGCAAAGTGATTTTCGAACGAAAAAAGCTAAACCTCAAGACAGCGTTGAGCTGGAACTTCAGGAAGAAGACGAGAATAAAGAAGAAAAAATCGAACAGGTCAAACGCGAATTTGGTGTTTATGATGCCATGAAGGAAATTGAAAAGGAGATTACGGGTTTAAGGAAAATCACCGAACAATATGTCCCTGAGCAAAAGCCGGTTGAAGAAATGAAACATCCTGAACAAATAATACAGGAAAATGAAAAGCCAGTTAAGAGAAAAAGGAAAAAGGTGGAGAAGAAAGATTCTTCCCGGGACATCATTTCCCGCCTATCCAATCATCAAGGTTTTCCAAAGCCACTATGTGAGGCTGTTATTAACGGAGAAACGCTTCAATTTCATGTGTTGGGAATGAAGGGGGAATCAGTGAAGATTAAAAGAGGGAACCAAATCCGTTTCGTCGGTCTGCCTGATATTATCGATGCCAAAATAATTGAAAAATCCAAGTGAAGGAGCAATATTAAATGTTTCCCCCACAAAATGAATTTACTTTATTTATCATATTAGGCTTGGCTTCCTTCAGGCTGACACGTTTGATCGTCTTCGATAAAATTATGGAGCCGTTGCGCCGCCCCTTTTTTAAAGAGATAGAGGAAAAAAATGAAGCAGGAGAAGTGGAAATATTTTTAATTCCCAAGGAAAAGGGCCTGCTTGGCTGGTTTGGCCAATTGCTAAGCTGTTTTTGGTGCGTGGGTGTCTGGGTCAGCCTTTTTCTGGTTTTTATTTATATCCAACATTGGTTTATAGGTGACGTACTGATATTAATCCTTGCCGTAGCAGCAGTAGGAGCGATTATTGAAGTCATAATCAGCAAAATTATGGACATTTGATTGGAAACAACTTGTCTCTTCGTTCATATAGTATGGTATAGATGTTAAAGGAGGAGTCATAAATTGAATCAGAATCAAAATCCATGGGCTTATGCCAAACCGATCAAAAAAGATCAACCGGTCAAAATCAAGAAAGACTGTGGCTGTAATAATAACAATAAAAATAAAGGATATTGAGTATAAAAAAACCTTTCCATTCGGAAAGGTTTTTTTATTTCCTAATCCTACCATTCATAAAAAAACAGTTAAACAAGAAAATAAAAAGAGAACGATAAATTAGGATGTGATTCTATGTTCAGACAAGGAAGGTTTTTTAAGGCCAGCTTTCTGGTTTTTATAGTTGTTTTGTGTGTGCTTACTGCATGCAGCAATAAGAATGATGGAAAAACGGAGAATTTAGCAATGATAAAACGTACGAATCCTGAACCGATGGATATCATTAATGGGATGGATGAGAAGGATGAAAAAGGACTGATCTCAAAGGTCAAGGAAACAGTTGCTAATGAAGACACCATCTATGACGTGATCGTCGTGAAAAACGACAAAAAGATTATCGTCGCTTATAAAGTTAAGCACTTACAACGTTTTCATATGAAGAAAATTGAAAAGACTGTGACTAAACATCTGGAAGAGAAGTTTCCCAAAAATGATTTTATCGTATCTAGCGATTATAAAATCTTTTTGGAATCGGTAAGATTGAACGAGTTACTTAAGGAAAAAGATGTACCCGAGAAAAAGGCAAGGAAGAAGTTCAAGGAAATTGAAGAACTTCAAAAAGAATTAATTTAGAAGAGAGGTTCAGCACTATGAGCGGCAAGGAGAAAACGACCCCACAGCAGGATGCGTATCAGGAACTCCAAGGGAAGCATGAAATTAAAAGACCGATAGTGAAGAATTGTTTGAAGGCCTTTTTAGTAGGTGGCATTTTCTGCATAGTGGGACAAGCCATTTCCTACTTCTATATTTATTTTTTCAACTTTACGGAACAGACAGCCGGAGGCCCGACCACTGCTACCATGGTGTTCCTGGCTCTTTTGATGACCGGTTTCGGATTTTACGATCGCATTGGCCAGTTTGCTGGGGCAGGAAGTGCCGTCCCTGTCACTGGGTTCGGTAACGCAGTAATTTCGGCAGCCATCGAACATCGGACGGAAGGTTTTGTACTTGGAGTTGGATCCAATATGTTTAAATTGGCCGGATCGGTCATTTTATTTGGAGTATTTTCAGCCTTTGTCGTGGCGTTGATAAAAACGATTTACCTAATGATTGGGGGCTAAGCGGTGTTAAAGGGAAAACAAACATGGATCTTCACAAATAAACCGGTCATCTTGGAAACAGGGGTAACAGGCGGGCCATTTGAAGCTAATGGAGAAATCGCGGGTGATTTCGATATTCTATACGACGATTTGTGGATGGAGCAGGATTCATATGAAAAAGCTCATCGGCATTTGATGGAAAAAGCGGTTGAGCTTGCATTGCAAAAAGGTAAGATCGACAAGGAGCAGGTGCAATTTTTCTTGGCGGGTGATTTAATCAATCAGATTACACCTACAAGCTTTGCAGCCAGAACCAATGGAATTCCATATTTCGGCTTGTTTGGAGCCTGTTCCACATCGATGGAAGGGCTTGCTCTAGCTGCGTTCATCACTAATTATGGCGGGGCTGATTATGTGTTGACAGGCGCCTCGAGCCACAATGCAGCTGTTGAAAAACAATTTCGCTATCCAACTGAATATGGCGGGCAAAAACCACCTACAGCTCAATGGACGATAACGGGAGCGGGGGTGGCGCTTGTTGCTCCTGATGGAAGCAAGCAAGGGGAATTTCCTCATATTGTCTCCGCCACTATCGGTAAGGTCATTGACATGGGATTGAAAGATCCTTTCAATATGGGGGGAGCGATGGCCCCGGCGGCAGTCGATACGATACTTGCCCATTTCAAAGATACTGGTTTGACCCCGGATGATTATGATTTCATCATAACGGGTGATTTAGGTCAAATAGGGAGTGAGACAGCTCTTGACTTATTAAAGCAAAAAGGCTGTGAAATCAATCATGAAAAATTCAAGGATTGCGGATTGATGATTTTCAAAAAGGATCAGCCTGTTTTGGCTGGCGGGAGCGGTGCGGGATGTTCGGCAGTGGTATTATACGGTCATATACTGAATGAAATGATTTCCGGCAAATATAAAAAAATCCTGCTGGTCGCAACAGGAGCATTATTGTCACCACTTTCCGTCCAGCAAAAAGATACGATTCCGTGCATTGCCCATGCTGTAGCCATTGAATATGGGATGAATTCATGAAAAAGGAGAGATTTCGATGTTAGCAATGTTTTTTTGGGCGTTTGTCATCGGTGGCTTGATCTGTGTAGTCGGCCAGCTACTTTTCGATGTTGCTAAGCTGACACCGGCGCATACGTTAAGCTTATTCGTTGTAATAGGAGCTGTTCTAGGCGGATTTGATTTATATGAGCCGCTTGTTGACTTTGCCGGTGCCGGAGCAACCATACCGATCGTTTCGTTCGGGAACTCGCTGGTGAACGGGGCGATGATGGAATCCGAAAAACATGGTCTAGTCGGCGTATTGACAGGCATGTTTGAAATTACAAGTTCCGGTATCTCTGCAGCAATCGTCTTTGGCTTCATCGGAGCTTTGGTTTTCAGACCAAAAGGATGAAACAAGCGGAAATAGGCAGCCTGGACTAGGACATGGCCTATACATATATGTCCAGACCTACATATGTTATCAGTAAGCTTTAGCGAGAGCGAGGTGATATGTATGTTTGGTTATGGTGGCTACGGTTGTTGTGGCGGCAGCGGTTATGGATACGGCGGAGGATACGGTGGCGGCGGTTCCACTTTCGCGATAATCGTTGTATTGTTTATCCTATTGATCATTGTAGGGGCTTCTTTCTGCTAAGGAAAATGGAATAGGCAGAAGAAGCCTATTCCATTTTTTTTTATTTGTATGGGCCTAGCACCATTTTTCTGATAATGCCATAGGATAGGTACAGAAAAGGGAGGGGCTTAGGTATGGATAATAACTTTTTTAAAAACATAGAAGGTAAAACCGGCGTAAATATGAAAGATGTATTAGAATTGGCAAACTCGCTCCAAGGAGCCAATTTCAAAGATGAAACGACTGTTAGAAATGTCATTAAGCGCGTTTCAAAAATCGCGAATAAACCGGTCAATAAAGAAACGGAAGATAAAATCGTTCATTCCATCGTAGCTGAAGGGAATAAACTCGATTTCGGGACGATATCCAATATGATAAATAAAAAGTGAAAAAAGGCCTGCTATCATGCAGGCCTTCAGACTGCAGACAAACTCGAGGAAAGCGGGTTTGTCTGCAGTTTTTTTATTTAAAAAAAGTTCAAGCTTGATTTCATTCCATAAATTTGTAAGTGATTCGGGATGAGGCCATTCCGAACCCTATTTTGTTTTATCCATCCAATTCCATATATGGTTAGCATCAGCTTTGGTCAAAGCTTCAAGAAACGTGATGGATGGGCGGTCCGTCCGCGTCTAGTTTGCAAGATGGAAAGGTAAAGATCCTTTTTGGCCCTGGTTGCCGCTACATAGAGCAATCGTCTTTCCTCTTCAAGAGGGGTTAGTTCCCCTTTTCGGTAAGATTCAAGTGCGAAATCATGAGGGATGCTGCCATCAACAGCAGCAAGGACATAAACGGTTGGGTATTCAAGCCCTTTGGAACGGTGTATGGTGGTAAGCTGTATGGCATCCTTAAAATGTTTCGATAGCTGTTTGATCTCTTGGATCATCGCAGTCATATGATCTACATGTTCTAGGAAAGCGGCGACGGTAGGAAAACGATTTGCCGCCACCTTTAAGTCACGGATGTCATCGGACCCTTTTTCCAGGTTCGCATCATTTCCGCGTTTTTTTACATATTCCTGGTATCCTAAATCTTTTTCGATGATTTCCAAAGCTACGAGAGGCGACATTATTTTTAAAGAGCGGATCTGTCCTGGAATCGTTTTTAATCTTCGTTCCTGAAAAGCATGTCCTGTCTTAACAAAAGCAAATGCATCAATAAAATCACAATCCTGCAATATTGTCATTGCTTTTAATTCCTGTAATATACTTTGCTTTAAGAATAAGGAGGAAAGGACATCAGCTGCTGCCTTGCTGTCATGCGGGAACAAACTCAAACGCATAAAGGCAAGCATGCCGCGAATGACCTTGCGCTGATAAAACGAATCCGCATCCTTTTCAATGACGAATGGCAGGTTGGAAGCGGCCAGCCGTTCAAAAATGGCCCTGGACATCGTGTGTGTCCTGTACAATACCGCAAAATCCCCAGGGTTTGCTCCCTTGGATATTTTCTCTTGGATATCGGATACGATCATCGTTGCTTCCAATTCCTCATCATAAGGATAAAATAAAACAGGGGGATTTCCTGAATCATGCTGTGCCCTCATCTTTTTCTCCATCCGGTTCTGGTTGCGCTTGATCAATCGGTTCGCTGTAGCGACAATTTCATGGGAAGATCGGTAATTCTCCGTCAGCTTCACAACTTGGGAACGAGGGAAATCATGATTGAAATTCAAAATATACTTCGGATCGCTTCCCCGGAATGAATAGATCGATTGATCATCATCGCCAACTGCACATACATTTTTTGATTCAGCAGAGAGGAGTTTTATCAATTCATATTGAACTTTATTGATATCCTGAAACTCATCTACCAAAAAATAATTAAACCTTTGCTGATATTTCTTTAAAAAATCGGGGTGGTTTTTTAAAAATACATAACAGCCTACAAGCATATCATCAAAATCATACTTCCCTGTTTGCTGTTTATATTCTTCATATTTCTTATATAAAAATAAACACGATTTCTCCCAATCGTCCTTAGGTTGGATATCCTCTGGAAAAGCCAATGAGTTTTTCCAAAGCCCAATTTGTTGAAGGGCTTGATCATATGCAAATTCCTTTTCATCAAGTTCCAATTCCCTGCCAGCCTGTTTCAATACCTTTTCTTTTTCCCACTCCCACTTCAATAGGAAATCACGCTGCCATTTGGCTGGTTCATGGAAAATGAGGATTTTATAAAAGATGCTATGAAAGGTCCCGCTCACGATTTGAGAAACAAGGGAAGGAGTCATATATGGATAACCGAGCAGACGCTGCTGCATTTCCTTTGCTGATTTCGCCGTAAATGTTACAAGCATGATACTTTTAGGATCAATCTTTTTCACTGTAAGCATGTAGGCTGTACGTACCGTCAATACGCGGGTTTTCCCGCTGCCTGCTCCGGATAGGACAAGAATTGGTCCATCGATTGTCGTTACCGCCTTGAGTTGCTCTGCATCGAGAACAACCCCTGATGAGGATAATTCTTGAAAGTATGGTTCTTCTGATTGTGCCAGACAGGATGGTTTATCTGAATATTTCGGGTTGCCGGTTATGGGCCGGCTTTTAAGGAAAGGTTCTGTAATGGTTTTTGTTTCCGTAATGGTTCGTGATGTAGGAATCCTAAATCCATTCTGTTCCATATATTCTAATGGCTTTTCCTCATTTATTGTTTCTGAAATTGGCAAGTCACAGGGTACCTGCGATGGATCACTATGATAAAAATAAGGCGTTTCATGGATTCCAATAAATAATTTCACTGGTTTATGACAAATGATACAAGAAAGCTGATCACGTTTTCCTTTTTCAAAAAGTGTCTGCAGCTCACCAGCTGAAACGGTATGTAAATGTACGATTTCATTGCCAGATTTTGCTTGATTCATATAAATGGATACCTCTAATCTATTAAAAATATCGGCAATACTCATCATACCAGAAGATTAGGAAAAAAGAATGCGGAAAATCGTGTTTAAATATTGTTTCGGACGGGTAATTAAATGACAATACAACTATGTAAATATAAGGAGGGAAAACTATGGGGTACATAGCACCTGTCACACAATTTGATTATATTCAATATGCCAACCGGACGATCGAAGCTGCAGAGAATGTAAGAATTGTTAAAGGGACGACACCCATTCAACCTGTCCGTTTTGATCAGGTGCTTAAAAGTGAAAGGGGAAGCTTTGAAGGATTACATCAAATTAAAGATAATAATCGGGAAAGTACATATGGGGCAGGCACAAATAAATATCAAATGGGCATGAGGGTCAGTGAAGAAATAACGGCGGAAATGACAGGAAAAGGAGGGTTCTTCAACGAAGTTGTCTAGATATGCCACCAAAAACAAAAGAGGACACGCGAAGTGTCCTTTTTGTGTTGATTCCTTAGAGAATGTCAATTTCTACGATTAGAGCTAACAATAGTTGCAATAATAATTGGATGTTTAGAGCGATTTGTGCATCAGTTGTTGTAATGTCGATATCACGGCTGTTTTCAACAATTGTTTTTTGGCGCGTGATTTGTTTAACATTAGAAGATTGGATTAATTCTTGAGTGATCTTTTCAGCATTATCAGAATCTGCGATTGAAATGCTTACGATGACCGCAATTGCAGCTTGTAGAGCAGCTTGAAGAGAAAGGGCCGCTTTAACATCCGTTGAAGTGACATTTACATTACAAGAATCTTTAATGTAAATAAGTTCTTCAGAAAGCTGAACTTGATTATTATCCTGTCTTGCCTCTTGGTCAATGCGTGTGTCATCGTCGTTACAGAACCCTGACAGGGGATGTCTGGAAGCTGAATCTAGAGCCGACCATGATCTTTCAGAGTCTTCATGTGTGTTACAGTTGCTACGATATACATTTTGGTTCATGTTGTTTTTTCCTCCTTAGGTTTTATTCCCTATTAAAATATGCTTTGATGGGTAATCGGGTTGGACGAATAAATCAGTTAATTCGTCTATTTTTTAATACTTAGAGAAAGTATTAGTGTGTGGGGATGAATAATAAAGAAGCTGGAGCTTTAGGAATGAAATGTAAGTGCTGCTATGACTCGGTTTACTTAATTCTCGCCAGCAAGTAAGGTTTGATTAGGTGATATGGTGTGTCATTTATCTTTGGAATCCGTGAATTTGTTGTGAATGGAATTTGTAACTGGATTAACATCATGTTCAGTGATGTTCTTTTCTTGGTTTATGATTTTTTGTGATTGCTCTTGTAAATGGCGAATGGTTTCTTTAAGGTTGTTTTTCTCTCTTTCAGTCAGATCGACTTTTTCCTTTTTGAAACCATGTTTTCTCATAGTCCTCGAAACCAGCAGTTCCATCAGTCTTTTTTGAGACTCCTCCAGGTTAAAATCATTGTTACCCATAAAATTTTCCCTCCTTCTTGCTTTCTATATATAGACTATGTATTTTTGCTGAGATTGCCATTGAACGGAAATGGTTTTTTTTATTAAACGATAATTTAAGTTCATGAACGAACAAAAAAAGCTGTCCAATCAGAGAACTGAAAGGACAGCTTTTGTATATTATAAAACGGTTTTCTTCATCGTTTTATGAGGAATGCCGGCATCCATGAATTCGTCGGAAACGACCTCATACCCTAATTTCGAATAAAAAGGGATGGCATGGACCTGGGAATCAAGCTTCAATTGAGGTACTTTCTGCTGGATGGCGTATTCCTCAATAGCATTCATGATCATGGCACCGGCACCATTCTTACGGCCAGATGATAGTACACAAATGCGCTGGACTTTACCGATGTTGTCGATGCCCCTGAAACGGCCGGCACCGATTGGCTGATGCTGATCATCATATAAAACGAAATGTGTAGACTCTTGTTCATATTCATCGATCTCTTCTTCAAGAGGGACGTTTTGTTCTTGGACGAACACTTTTTTTCTGATCATATAAGCATTTTCAAGCTCTTGGCTGTTTTCTGCGATTTTTACAAACACGAAATCATTCAGCTCCTAATCTAAATGTTTCATAAACTGTCCATGCCCCATCTTCAAGTTGATACAGCAAGTGAACTCGTTTCACCTCTTCTTCATGGCTGATGTCAAGCATGCTTAATTGGCCTAAAACATCAGAGTGCTCATTATCGGATAAATCTTGAGCGATGGTAATATGCGGGACAAATGCATGTTCACTTTCACTTTTCATGAAGTCCTCATTGTTAAGTGCATCATGCAGCTCTTGAAGCCCTTCGGATAATTCCACTTTGAAATAAATGGTATTGCTTACAGGTTGGAAAGACTTCGTTTTCGTAACGCTTATCGTAAAAGGCCTGCACTTACGAGCAATGTCTTTTAATTGATCGGCGATTGTTGAAATTTCCATATCCGTCGCTTCGAACGTTGGTTTAAGCGTCAGATGCGGTGGTATGAAAGCATATTTCGTATCATACCGTTTGCGATAGGAGTTAGCTAAATCTTGAAGTTTTTTTGAAGGGAAAATTGCAACACCATATTTCATAAATAAAACCTCCTGATATTTTTTTATCGTTGTATTATAGTTGACCATGTTTTTCTTTAACCCTTCACAAAAGGAGAGGGTTAGAACATTTCCAATAGTGCTCGTTTTAAATCTGCCTGCCAGTATTTCCAGGTATGATTACCTTCAAATTCTTCATAGAAGTACGGAAATCCTTTTTGATTTATTAATTTATGCAATTCCCTGTTGGGCTCTATGAAGTTTGCCTTCTTGCCATCCGTCGTCGGAACATCCGTTTCCCCAGTCCCGATCACATGGTAAAGTTCGAGAAGATGCGGATCCTCAAAATTACGTACAGCATCCATTACTGCCTCATTGGCAAGTGGCGACTGCATGATGCATTTCCCAAATGTATGCGGATACTTTAGTGCGGCCAATAAAGAAACTGTACCGCCAAGAGAGTCACCGATCAAAGTTCGACCATGTCCCATTTGATAGGTAGGGAATTCATCATCTAAAAACGGGACAAGTTCATGGGCAAGAAAACGTATGTATGCAATGTGCTGTTCCCCGTCGGGATGATATTTGCGCCTGCGGTCAAAGCGGTCTTTATAGGGAATGCCGACAATGATGATATTCTCAATCTCATCGTTCCCTAACAGTTCATCTGCTACCCGACCAATTCGACCCATTTGAAAATAATCACGGCCATCCTGAGCAATCACAAGCGAATATTTATACAGTGGCGAAAAATTAGCAGGTAAGTAAACAAGCAGTTCCAATTCTTCTGCTAAAGCTTCGCTTTTAAACATGTACTCTTTAATTGTGCCTTTGCGTAAACTCATTCTCCCGCACCTCATGATAATTAATAATGAAAAACAACTTACTTGATTATTTTAGCATAGCCTAGCGACTTTTTCCCGTGACAAGATTTTAGAATAGAAAATTTTCATTGTATTTTCTAAAAATTTGAATAATAAGGTGCTATAATAAAAGGATATAGAAAAATAATACAATAAAAAAGGTGGCGAATAAAATGGCAGATGTACAAGTACACAGCAGGGAAGTAACGAAGGCGGCTAAACGAACATTATTAGAGCGTGGTGTCAGTGTGGAGGCAATTGCAAAAATCGTTTATGAATTGCAGTTCCCGTATAAAGCTGATCTAAAGCTGGAGGAATGCATCCACAGCGTTGAGCGTGTCCTGTTGAAAAGGGAAATTCAACATGCCATTTTAGTCGGTGTGGAGCTGGATAAACTGGCCGAGCAAAAAAAACTATCAGAACCCCTGCAATCGATTGTTGAGTCTGATGAAGGGCTATTCGGAGTGGATGAAACGATTGCCTTTGGTGCAGTGCTCGGTTACGGAAGCATTGCTGTAACGACCTTTGGCCATTTGGATAAAAATAAAATAGGCGTCATACACGAACTTGATAAGAAGCAAGAAGGAATCGTGCATACCTTCCTGGATGATATCGTTGCTAGCATTGCCGCGAGTGCCGCCTCAAGGTTAGCTCACCGTCTGAGAGATGAAGAAGAATCGTTAACCGAACAGGAAAAGGACATCCAGGAAGAAGAAGAGTTAATCGGTTGAACCTTGATTAACAATCTTCAGCCAGACCTATCAAACCTAGCCTTAATGAGGCGGGCAGAAAGGATATTGGCCACTTTAAATGTCCGTTTTGTCTGCCTTAGAAAACAGAATGCGTGAATATGGCCTGGATAAATTTCAAGCACCTGTATTTTCCGCTGCGTGATCTTACCTTGTTCGGAGAGATAAATTATCTCCAATGGAGCATTTCCTTCCATATGTTTACGAAGTATATATTTCATTCCCTGTCACTCCTTTGCTGACTTGCTTGCTATCATTATATGCGAACGTACGTTTTATATGCAAGTGAAAAGGGAATGTTTGTTCGTGTTTTGCGGAGCGGGGAAATAAAATAAGAAAAAATTAAAACTTTTTTAATATAATGCGTTGACTTTTTAACAAAAAAACTTATAATAAATTATGTACTTAAGTAACCAGTCAGTCATTACATACGACTTGTTAGCTCAGTGGGAGAGCACTTCCTTGACAGGGAAGGGGTCGTGGGTTCGAATCCCTCACAGGTCATCAACTGCCAAAGGCTCAAATCCTTGATATCACAAGGATTTGGGCCTTTTTTTATTTTTAAAAGAATATAGTTCATTTTGTATTATTTACTCAATTGGTGGCGGATGGAGAAGGATTAAAACGCATTACAGGTCAATTATTTGTAATAATTAATATTTCAAGGACTGTAGGTAAAGCCTTTTGCTTATTCAGCTCACGTTGGATGTTAAAAATAAGACCGTATTTTTGGCTTTTCTTTAAAAGGTACAAAATTATATTCTTCGGTAAAACCCACTTTACTATAATGTGTTGGATTACCTTTACTATCAAATACCATGCACGGGAATACTTCTTGGAAGCTCTGAACATGACGCATGAAGACTATGCAAAATATCGGCAAACGATGAAAGACTTCAGAGTTAAATTTTCAGCTCACAGAGAGTGTGGTTACAACGAACCTGTCCCCTACTTTGATATTGCGCATAATGTAGCACTTCATTACGTTTCTTGGCTTGAAAAGTATAATACAATCCCTTCACTTGAAATGATGGTAGAAGAATATCAAGAAGAATTACAAGCAATGATAGAAAGTTTTAAAGTGAAATAAATAGAAGGAGGAAAGTATGGAAGAGTAATTAAAAGTAAAATTCCTTTCCAATTAGGGGTTCTATTAGGGGATTAATCATACTTCTCGTATGACTTCCCCTCCACTTCAGTATTATATGGTAAATGTTTCCTGGTTTTAACTGTGTGATTTTAATATCTCAACAGTTTATCATATTGATATAGGAAGAATAACTTAATCTACTACTATAATGAAGTAAGTCTTTAAAAGGGAAGTGATAGTTAAATGCTTTATATAAGCGATATCGAAAAGATAATTAATAACACATTAAATGAGCACAATTTGGATATTATTTATGAATTTGACAATAATCTAAGTGCACCTATGAGTTATAACGTATCGACCAATACTATAAAATTCAATTACCTTCAAGTTAACGGTTATAAAGGGAAAATTAGAATTAAAGAGACAGAGGAAGACTTTGTTAAAATTATTCTTTATCGTATGATTGGTTATTATTTAGATTTTAAGAAAAACAAACATGATTTAAGGATTTTAATGTATGGTCACGAAGAAGAAAAAGAAAAGCTAAAATCTGAAATAGAAACTAATGCTTGGGATTATGGGAGAACATTAATACCTGAACAACTATTGGAGTCATATGATAAGGTTCGTGAATTAGATAAAATGCTAATAAATTAATGTACTCTAAGAAAATGGTGCAGAAATGGATAAACCTTCTTCCTCTGAATGAGGAAAATTGCAGTTTTCCTCGTTATATCATGGCATACTTTTCAACTACACTCGTTATGTTAATAAAATAAAACATTCCTCCTATATCTATTTCTTATTTCAATACTGGGGGCCTATGGAAGTGACTTAGTAATTATAGTAACATTTACTTATCTAAAATAGGGAATTGTTGTATTAAAATGGTATTTGAGAATAAATAGAGAAAAAGTACGTTGACTCAATAATGAGGTGAAAAGATGAATTCGGATAAAGTCAGAGCATTAACAAAAGTGTTTCAGGAATCTTCTGAGGAGTTAAAATTAGATGAATCAAAATTAATGCAGAGTATACATACAAATACGGAGACATGGGCTGGCGAAGCCCGGAAAAAATTTGATTCAATACTAGATGAAGCAGCTGTCCTATTTCAAAGACATTCAGACAATCTTTATCAAATAAGTAGAGAATTAGAAAGCGCAGCAAATGAAGTTGACAGAGTGAGAGAAGAGATTGAAAGACAAAGAGAATTAGAGCGCCTAGCTTGTATGAAGGATGAGTAGAAACAAAATGAATGAAGGATATAAAGAGGTGTCATATGAAACCGAAGAATAGGGATCGTAAAAGTTTGGAAGAGGAAGGCTGGATGCTCCCGGATAAGAATAAGCAAAATAAAGATGGTAGTTTACTCCCCGGCTGCGGTGGTTTTTTTATTTTGTTCATTCAATTTGGTGTTTTGGCACATCAAATAATCACTCTTTTTTAAGTCAACCTTATGTCCGCTAAAGTTATACAACTGTACTTGCCAATATGATAATCGTTTTGAAAGGTTTAAAATGGCTCGTAATAAGTAGAGACAAGGAAAGAAAAAAGAAGATGGCGGTAAGCAAGGAATGGATAAAAATTGGGTACCGGATTGTGTCGACCCATTTATCCTGCCTTTACAGATTATTCTATTAGGACATCACTTTTTTCATAGTATATAGATGAAATAGTTCATAAAGGAAAAGAAAAGAGGATGATACAGTGGGGAATAAAATTTCCGTAGACCCAGATCGTTTAGAATATTTAGCAAATGAGTTTGTCTCGCACTTGTCAAAAATTGAAGAAGAATACAAGAGTCTTCATTTGGAACTAGTGAACCTAATTAGCAGTGCTCCAGCAGAGTATAGTCATTGTTTTTATCAAGTAGGAGATCCGTGGGGAACAGGAAATCAAATAGTTGACCTTCTGAGTGAAATGGAGATCGACCTTCGAATGACCGCCAATAAATTTTCCGATGCTGATAACTTAGTCGGTCAACTTTATAAACTGCATGAGAAATATGGAGCGCTCACTGCAATGGGTGCTTTAGTATCAAAGCAGCTTGCATTTTATGGGCTAGGATTTACACAATTTATCAAAAATAGTGATGATGTCTATATGTATAAACATATGAATGTCCTAAATAAACTAACAGATGTAGTCGATAATTCCAAATTTCGTAATGTAGCAAGAGCCTATTTAAATCCAACCTTTTTATTGAAAAAATATAGAGATGTTCCATTTGCTGATTTAGTTCACAAAAAGGTTGCCAAATATCTTCCTGGTGATGTTGTTAAGTATACAGATAGTTCAAAGGCATTATTTGAAGGGATTAATCATCGAGCATTGGACTCTACAACGTTTAAATCATTTCTACAGACGGGAGCGAAATTTGCCAAAACCAACGCTGTTAGTGCAGTACTGGTAACAGGAGTAATGGAAGCAGGCGGAATGGGACTGAAAATTTCCGAAAACTATGCGAAATATGGAAATAATCCAGAGGTCTTAAAGCGAGAAAATGCAAAAGCGGTAGGAAATGCAGTGAATAATACCGTAGCGATTTCTGGAGGTTCCATTGCGGGAGCATTCGTAGGAGGGGCTCTAGGAAGTTTAGTAGGCCCAGTCGGTACGGTTGTAGGAGCCGCTGCAGGTTCATTTGTAGGAGGACTTGTTGGAGAGCAAGCGGCTAAGCTTACGGCAGGTATAGCAGAGAAAGCAGCGATTATCATTAAAGAACCTATACATGATGGGCTTGGACTGATTAAAGGTGGTTTGGAGAAAGCTGGGAAAGTTGTTGAAGGTGTTAATAAAGGTGTTGATTTCTTAAATGATCAAATTAAGGATACTATTGCTGACCCAATAGGGAAGGTGGGGGAAATTGGTAAGGGATTATCTAAAGCAAAAGAAACAGCGAGTTCCCTTGCCGATGGAGCAAAAGATTTTTTTGAGGATAAATTTTCATTTTTTTAAGGAGGATATATGAATACCGTTCAATTAAGTATTGAAGAGTTACTTTTTTCATTTTATAGTGAAGGTTTATTTGAACAAGGAATGTCGATTAAGGAAACCTATTTTCAAACGCTTCAAGATGCCGAGTTGAAATTAATGCTAGAAATTGCCTCTCGCTCTTTGTTAGCAAAAGATATGTTAAAGGAAGTAAATAATCAATATAAGTTAAAAGATGAATTTGCTGCCTATATTCATACATTGAATAATGCAGAAAGTACCGTAACGGCTTCTAAACATCAGCCAGACTTAAATGGAGAAGATAGTATTTCCTTTCATTTTAAAAAAGGAGAGGTTTATTTACATAAAGTATTGTACGATCATCAAGTTCACTCTATTTCTAAGCTGCCGAAAGAAGAAATCCTTTCAGTTATAAGCGGTTTTTTCCATTTCCATACGTTAGAAAAGCAAGGTGAAGTTATTCTTCAGTTAAAAAGTGAAGAATTTGAAGAACTTTTAGAAGATGTAAGTCAATCTCATTCTTTACCGGAGTCAATTGTTCAGAAATGGGTAAGTAAAAAGGGAGAGTCTACTAGTATCTTAGAGTTTTTAAATGATATTTCGAATAGAAACGGTAAAATGGATAGTTTAGTAAGCTTAACGTATGACTCAGAGAATAACCCTGACCTAAAAGATCTTTATTTTATGATTCCAGGAAAGAATGAATGTTGGCTAGCTACAAGGGACAACAACCTTGACCTGAGTATTCAGAGAGCAAATGAGGCATCTATTAATCAACTATTATTAACCAACAAGATTCTTCCAGCTTAAGGAGGTGCATTATTTGGTAAACGTTAAGAAAGAAAATAACGCCATTCAGATAAAAGGGTCAAAGTTCATGTACGGGTGGATGTTTCTTGCGACTGTAGGGTTTTTAATTGCTTGTTTTTTCTTAATCATACACGGTTTGAAATTTGAGTCCAAGTATTCCTTATTTTACCTTGGTGGTGGTCTCATCTTTACTCCTTTTTACCTTTACCTAACGCTTTGGTCACTTCCAGGTTTTATTCCAGGAAAGGTCCTGTTAACGATTGTCCAAGGTGAAAATGGTACGATTAAGACGAAGAAAGGTACAGTTTATATTAAGAATATCCGGAATATCGATTTAGTAAGAAATCCACTGAATTTAATCAATGATATAGTCATTGACACCCTTGATGACAAAACCATAAAAATTCGTACGTATAATTTACTTGATGACCTGGATTATCAGGTGGTCGTTGATCAATATCTTTATCCCTATATTACAGAAAATGCAAAAAAAGTATGGGATCGCAAGGTGGATTTAGATAAATTGCAAAGAGTAGCCAAATACGAGCGCCAAGAGCAGAAAATTGATTAACGATCATTCAAATTAAAAGATCTCAGTCCAAAGCTGGTGATTCGTGTCCAATTGTCTTTTTCATTATAAATCTGTTATAATCCGATTACTTTCACTTCCTGACAGGGAAGGGGTCGTGGGTTCGAATCCCTAACAGGTCATCAACTGACAAAGGCTCAAATTCTTGATATCACAAGGATTTGGGCCTTTTTTGTTTATAAAATATAGTTCATTTTGTATTATTGACTCAATTGGTGGCGTAACGGTGGCGGATTGAGAAGGATTTAAACGTACTACAGGTCAATTATTTATAATAATTAATATTTCAAGGAACTGTAGGTAAAGCTTTTTGCTTATTCAGCTAATGATGGAGGTTAAAAATAAGACCATCACCGATTCGGTGTTTCGGCTGTTTATCGAAGAGATAGTCCCTTCAACATACATTCAATAAATGCAATCCATTTGTCTTCCTTTTTTGAACGATACATAGGTGAATTTGTGAATTTGTTAAATCAGTATATGTTTATTCGTGTTCAATATTATCAGCTGTACCGAGTGAAATTAATGTTTGATGAAATCAGCCGAATTAGGGTCGATAATACTTACGATGGTTTAATATTGTAAAAATTTAACAGACGAGTTATTCTTAAATCACCTAACAAGGCACAATATTAAAGGAGAAAATAGTGAGTTATCTCGGAAAGTATTTGAAAATGCCACCAACAATTGAAAAGCTCCATAAATTAGAGAAGGAAATTGAAAAAGAAGGCCAATCCTTAAGTGATTTATCCCTTTATTTGGAATTTGACTTCTCCCCTTATGAAAATACTCCCTATGATGTCATTACATTTGCTAGTACAGGCGTTGACGGCATACATTTCGGATTTCTAACTGACTTCGGAACAGTATCTGATTTAGAGAATGCTTTTGTTGTATGTATTAGTCCAATGGATTTTGATTCACAAATAAAGATTGTAGCAAGGAATATAAGGGAGTTTCTTAACTTGGTTTGTACGATGAAAGATGCCTTAACTATTTCTAACTTTAATATCCTGGAAGAAGAGGGACAGTATATTCGTTTGCTCAAAGAACTAAAACAAGTAGAACCTGAAGATGAGGAATTTGAAGAGGACGCAAACTATGTAGTGGAAAAGATAATAGCCACATTCGATAGCGAACGAATAGAAGATGTCTATCATTATGTGGAAGGAAAAGTAAGGACAGAAAGAGAGCAACAAACTATTTTATCAACCCTTGATGGGTTAGGCATAATATCTGTAGAGAACATTACAAGCAATTTTCTCCCATACAAACTTGAAAAAGATATGACGATTGACATGGAAGAAGTGAAGGCCTTTTTTAATTCTGCAACAACAGAAAGTAAAATGGCTTTTTTCAGAGATGTCCAATTTACTTACTTAATTGCAGATGAGATAGCGTTAAAAGAATTGGTCATACATGAAATGATAAAATTAGGTTTACAGGATGAAGTCGATAGATTATACGTGTTTTAGGTCCTCTTTTTCTTGTCTAATTAACACCATAACCCTTAACATAACCAAAAATTATTAGAAGGTTACTTGTAGGGGTATTTACTTAATCATAAATGATCCAAACGAGGGCTTATTTGGAACATTAATTAAGGAGGCTTTCACCAAGTCGTAAATGAAGGTGAAGTCAATGGAAGCCTCCATTTTACGAACCAAATGGTTCGCCGGCACCGGTTGATCTCACTGAATAGAATTATGTTTCGAAAGCATCCTCATCACCTCAAGTTTTAATAGATCTATTTTAAAACAAAAAAGACTGTAGGAAAAAGGAGTTCTATCTAAATTTTTAAACATAGTTGATTGGAGCGAGTGCATGGAATGGAAATCAACGTCCAAATTTGTACAAGCAAAAAAACTGTAGACAAACTCGATGAAAATCGGGTTTGTCTACAGTTTGAGGGGACCTTCATAAATTGAGGTCCCTTTTTCATAATGTATTACGGTAATGAAGTTTTATATTGTTCCATTAAATCACCTGCATATAAGCTTGTTATCATTAAGAAAATGGCAAGCCCAATGTATAATGAGAACCAGATGACTTTTGTTTTGAGACTCGATGAGTAATAGGATTTCTCTTTATCCCTAATTTCAGTTTGTTTTTGCACTTCTTTAAAGAACGTTGCTACTATTCGTTCATACGTGCCTATATTTTCAAAATCGGTCGGTCCGTTCTGGTATTCATTCGAATTAGTAGCATCCATTAAGGATCTATAAATATTTAATTTTACCTCGGTCAGCTGTTTTTCTTTTAGCTTATTATCATCAAATAGCGGGATATGCCAACTCTTCATGTTGTTAAACTTTTCATATAGTTGGCTTAATTCCATATTCCAAATATTAACCAGGCGAATTTTTTCTTCATCTGTTGCACCTGCATATTGTTCGAGTTGCCCTAACCCAAATTGATTCAGTTCGATGATGATGTCTCTTTGATTTCTGGTTGTCTCGCTACGAAATTCTTTCCACCACTTAGAAATACCCAATAATAAGAAAAGAATTAAAAATGGATTTGGATGGAGAAACAAATATACAACCATTCCGATAATCCCTAATACCCAAAGCTTTGTTGAGATGACTCCCACTATACGTCCTCCATCAAGAGGATGCACAGGCATTAGATTTAATAGGTTAATCATGGCTCCAAGTGTAATAACTAAAAGCCAAAATGGATTTTCCGTCATCATAAATAGGGGGATGGCTGGTAGAAATGCTAATGTACCTAATAAAGGACCTCCGAAGGCAAGATAAGCTTCTTGGTTAGCATTCTTGGGCTCTTCTTTAAGGGCAATTAATGCTCCTACAAAAGGGATGAAAATGGCATTGGATGTTTTGATGCCTTTTCTCTTAGCAGCAAGTAAATGCCCCATTTCATGGATGTAAATTAGATAGACTAGGGCCACGGCAAATTTCCAACCGTAAACCAAGGCATACGCTCCTAATGAAACGAAAATAGAAATCAGGGAACCTACTTTTGCTATTTTCAATAGCGCAAACAACCATTTTATTTTTCCCAGAAAAAATAACCCGATTGCCCCCAAACTTAACCATCCTTTATTCAATTTAGATTCTTTCAAAATGTACCTCCTAGAGTAAATGGGAAAATAGATGACCCCAGTGACACTATGTCAACCTGAGCGTCTTCTTGATTTATCATTTTGCTAATATCCTTATTATATCGTATTTTTCTTATCCTTTTAGGAATATTTTTCCTAGAGTATTAACTTTCAAGTATTACATTTTTTTATAATTAAGATTAAGTCCTTTATATTTAGGAATTTCTTTTCCGCCTCTCTTCACGCCAAAGCCATCAATTCAAATGCTTAATTAAAATCGATAGTTTAAAGCGGTACAATCACTATTTTATTAGTAATATACGGTCTGATTGGGGGCGAATTCCAAATAATCGGAAAGTATCAGAGGGTAATTTTATTGTGAAAAAGAGCGATAACCCCTTACGTGTCAGTATTTCTGGGAATAATAAAGAACTAGAGAAAAACAATGAGATAGTTTTGACAGGGAAGGGGTCGTGGGTCGAATCCCACACAGATCATCAACTGCCAAAGGCTCAAATCCTTGATATCACAGGGGTTTGGGCCTTTTTATTTTTTTGATTTCCATTTATTATTCCTGTGTGATTCTGCATTGCACGGAAACTGGATTTGTGACGCCGGCTCGTTCGTTGCATGACGTTAGCCACTTTGGTACACTATGCAGAAGTGCTTTTTTAGTTTGATTGCTAGGATTTACTATGGAATCGCATGGATGAGCTGCAGGATCTTTACATAAATCATGGTCCATGGGGGTGTATCTTAAACGAACCCTTAAAATGGAACTCCTTTTACTCTGTAGACTAGTGCAGCAGTTACAAAACCATTAACAACTTAACAATTTAAATGTTTCTAAGAAAGGACCATCTGTTCCCTCATACAGCAGGAGTTGTATGGGGGCTTGTATTTTATCGAGAATTTTCTGTTTAGATGACTTTACAGGAATAAAATAAGGAGGACGCAATGAACAATTATAAATTGACCATTCAATATGATGGCGGGCGCTATAAGGGCTGGCAACGACTGGGTAATAGTGATGATACGATTCAAGGGAAAATAGAAAATGTATTAACGGAAATGGCAGGGGAAAAAATTGAAATCATCGGATGCAGCAGAACGGATGCAGGTGTACATGCCCTTGCTCAAATCGCCAATTTTAAGCTCGGTGAAAATCTGACTGAAGCTGAAATCATGAATTATTTAAATAGATATTTACCCCGAGATATCAGCATTGTCGATGTTACGCTAGTTCCTGATCGTTTTCATGCCCGTTATAATGCTAAGGATAAAACCTATTTGTATAAGATCTGGAACGAGCCATACACAAATCCTTTCATGAGAAAGTACAGTATGCATGTAGAGGAAAAGCTGGATATCACTAGAATGAAAAAAGCATGTCAATTTTTTATAGGTGAACATGATTTCACTGCTTTTTCAAATGCAAAGTCCAAGAAAAAATCCATGGTGCGTGAGATATATTCCATTGATATAGAAGAAAATGCCGGCTTCATCCAAATTACTGTGCGAGGCGATGGATTTCTTTATAATATGGTTAGGAAGATTGTCGGGACGTTGATAGAAGTAGGGTTAAATGAAATAGATGCTGAAAATATACCGAGTATTTTAGAGTCAAAAGAAAGAATCCAAACGGGCCGTATGGCGGAGGCAGCTGGGTTGTGCTTGGTTAAGGTTGATTTTTAGGTCAAATATTGATGCATCGGTTATTGCATGTAAAGTGTACAGGCAGTAGAAAAAGGGAAGTAATAGGGAAGAATGGTAAAGCAATAGAACGAAAGAAGGAGAGGGTTTCATGAGATTAGCAGGAAAGAAAATAATCAGTCTTGTGCACCATGATTTTGAGGATTTAGAGCTCTGGTATCCGATTTTACGATTAAAAGAAGAAGGAGCGATTGTTCACCTCGCCGGAGAAAATGCGAATGAAACATACATTGGAAAATATGGTGTACCAGCCATATCCGATTATGGGTATGGCAGTATTAAAGCTGAAGAATATGATGCCATTCTTGTACCGGGCGGTTGGGCACCTGACAAAATTCGCCGTTTTCCTGAAGTGATATCACTTATCCAAAGCATGGAAGAAAGTAAAAAACCAATTGGCCAAATTTGTCATGCTGGTTGGGTATTGATCTCCGCTAAAATTTTACAGGGGAAGAATGTAACGAGTACACCGGGCATTAAAGATGATATGGAAAATGCCGGGGCAACTTGGATAGATAAGCCCGTCGTAGTAGATGGAAACCTTGTATCAAGCAGGCGTCCGCCTGATCTACCGGATTATTTAAGGGAATTGATAAACGTGATCGAAAAGAGTTAAATATAATAGGCTGAAAAAGTGGTTTTTCCTTTTGGAAAAACCACTTTTTATTTATGAAATATTAAAATGAAAAGGAGTACCTTCACTCATTTAATCCAGTTTAATTTTATGAAACACGGTCAATCATGATATGGGCGATATTGTTAAGATATTTGATGCTTACTGAAAACCAAAAGATTATTCCGTTGATTGATCCTTAATCAAGTCAATATACAAATTTCCTTTTGTTCCTACGACAGCATACGAGATATCAAAAACAGCAAGGTTTCTTTTTTTGAGTTCTGCCATTAACGATTCGTAATCGTAGGGGTGTTTTGATAAGTTTTCATAAAGAATCTTTCCATCATGGACCAGTTCTATCGGTACTGTTGCTGAGGGCAGTAAAGGTAAATCCTGCTTGGCGGCATTTTGGTATTGTTCTTTCTTTAATACTGAGAGGGAGCCGTTTGTCTCTAAAATGGCACATTCCACTTCTTCAATGTTGAAGATATCTTTTCCTCGCAAACCCTGTTTAAGAGAATCCAGTGAATATCCCATTCGTTCCATTGACTCTTCGAGAATTTGTCCTTTTTGAATTAAGGGAGCAGGTTCTCCAGCGATCCATTTCCCGAAGCGTGGATTTCGAATCGATAGAAGATTCAGCATATATACGATGGTACCCATAACAATAATTGCAATGATAAAATACAGGAATTTGATTTTTATATTGAATGCTAGATTCCCTGCAATTGTCCCCATCGTAATTGAAGCGATATAAAGGTGATAGGTCCTCTGGGCAATCGTCTGTTTACCAAGGAGATGGACAAATACCCATAATAAAATAAAAGACGTCAAGGTTCGAAAGATGATTTCAACAGATTCTGACATGACAATTTCTCCCTTGCAAAACTCCCGACAATTCGTTTGTGATAGTATGTTCTTACACCTTGCCGTTTATTCTGTAACTCAAAAAGGAAAAAGACAAGAAACCGTCCTTGAATTGGGAGCCCATCTTACATAAATTGATAGCTTTATTTTTAAACCAGGTATTCAAGATTCGTGAAATCTCAGGAAGCAAGCAGTTCGTTACTTGCTTCTTTTTATTTGGTCTGAAAAAATCGATGGATATGTTTACTTGTATCGTTAAAGAAATTTCTTCGAATAATAGTATCAAAATACTTTTGCACGGGGGTATGTTTTGAGAAATATTCAGGAAATTTTCAAAGACGATTTAAAAAGCATTTATAAAAATTTCTTTGTATGTATCGTAGTTGTTTTTCTCATGTTCATCCCTTCCATTTATGCGTGGTTCAATATTGTCGCATCTTGGGACCCGTATGCAAATACGGAAGGAATCCTTGTCGGTGTTGCCAATAATGATAAAGGTGCGGAGTTAAATGGTGAAGCCGTGAACATAGGCAAGGAAGTAATGGAAGGGTTAAAGGAGAATAAGGATCTAGGCTGGAGATTCACATCGGAAAAAGAAGCGATAGAAAAGGTGGAAAAGGGGGATTACTATGCTTCCATCATCATTCCGGAGAACTTTTCCGAACATATTGCGACGATCATGACCGATGACCCTAAGAAGGCGGAAATTGATTACTATGTTAATGAAAAGATCAATTCCATTGCTCCTAAAATAACGGCAGCGGGTGCCAACAGCATTGTGGACAATGTGAGCAAAACCTTTATCAAATCAGCCAGTGGGAGTATCCTTGCAATCTTTAATGAACTCGGAATCACCTTGCAAAACGAGTTGCCGACGATTCAAAAAATGAAGAATATGGTGTATTTATTAGAGGGTGAACTGCCTGAGCTCGAGCAAAATATCAAAACCGTTCAAACACATGTCAAAAAGGCTGAAGATATCATTAAGAAGGTTAATGATGGCCTGGATTCGATAGAAGGAGTAACATCGCAGAAGGACAAATTGGTATCGGACGTTTCTAGTTATGTAGATTCAACAAGGCAGGCATTCGAAGGAATCAGTCCCCTTTTGAAAAATGATATTGCGAACATCAGGAGCGATAATGAATCCGTTATAGTGCTGGCGAATCGGTTAACGGGTCAGGATTTGCCTGGCAATGAGTATGATCAGCTAGTGGAACAAGGGGTAACGAGGATAAATAAAGAGTTGTATCTTTTGGACAGTATGTATAATTTATTGGTGAGGGTCAATCAATTTAATGAGCAAAACTTGCTTCAGCCAGAAATACAGCTGGTTGATGAACTAAGGGATAATGCTTCGAACCAACTTCAAGCGCTGAATAACCGATCCTTCGGCAAACTTATAGAACTTGGCGGGAACAATGATCAAGTCTTGGCAAGATTCCAGGAGAGCTATTCAAAGGAAACAGGACCAAAATTCACTGAAATCTGGACTGAAACAGAAGCAATATTGAATAGTGTCCAGATTACGATGGAGGAGGGAGCGAAGGTTCTTCCTGAGGTTAGGACGCTATTGAATGAGACCAATCGAACATTGGAAACACGTACAGGGGATATCGATAAGTTACAGAATAAGTTTCCGGAAATCGAAACGAAAATAAAGGCTCTAGCTTCTAAAATGAGGGAATTCGATAAGTCTTATAATATGGAAGAAGTGATCGATTTCCTAAGGAATGATATTGAACAAGAAAGTGAATTTTTTTCAGAACCAGTACTGCTCAATAAACACAGTCTCTTTCCGATTCCGAACTATGGATCCGCCATGTCTCCTTTCTTTACGGCACTTTCCCTTTGGGTCGGCGGTACAATATTGATTTCCATGCTTAGCGTGGGTGTTTCTCAAAAGGTCTACAGCCCGTATCAAATTTATATCGGGCGGTATCTTATATTTTTCATCATTGGGGTAATGCAGGCTCTTAGTGTTTCCATTGGGAATATCATCCTGATAGATGTATATGTAGCGGATAAATTTGAGTACATCCTGTTTTCTGTTCTGATAAGTACAGTATTTACACTCATTGTCTACACCTTCGTTTCCGTTCTTGGAAATGTTGGAAAAGGGATAAGCGTCGTATTGATGGTCCTTCAAATATCAAGTTCAGGAGGTACCTTCCCGATTCAGGTCACACCGCCCTTTTTTCAGCATATTAACCCGTACTTGCCGTTCACCTATGCTGTGGGTTTACTTCGTGAATCTGTTGGGGGAATAACTTGGAGCGTAGCTGGCAAGGACATTTTTATCCTGATTCTCTTTTTAATGTTCACACTCATCTTAGGTGTCATTTTGAAAAAGCCTCTGCATGCAAGGACACAAAAGATGAAGGATAAATTGTATGGAAGCAGGATTTTTTAAGGTCATCGAAAGAGTTTAGGTGAAAAAATGGATATTAAAATTAGCCTGAACCCTTACAAAGGGCTCAGGTTTTTATATTTGCTGATTGGGATTTGTTCATTTGTATTTTTGTGTAAGTCTGGAATATTTATCAATACATCGACAATTGAATAGAAAGATACCGATAAATTAGAATTTTTGCATTTTTATAGTTGACAAAAACCATTGGATTAATCATTATTAAGAAATAATGTTTAGTAAATCGTTGCGATATAAAAGTGGGGTGACTTTATGTATTTAACAATAGATGGCATTGAAAAAAGTTTTAAAAATGAAAAGAAAGAAAGCATAAAGGTGCTCGATAAGATAAACATAGAAGTCGAGAAAGGAAGCTTCGTTTCGATCGTCGGCCCTTCAGGATGTGGGAAATCCACGCTCCTTTATCTGATTGCCGGACTTGATAAGGCAGATACAGGTGAAATACGTGTAGCTGGGAAAAAAGTGGTGAAGCCAGGTCCGGAACGGGTTGTAGTGTTTCAAGAGGCGGGATTATTTCCTTGGTTGACGGTACTTGAAAATGTTACATACGGATTGAAGTTAAAGAAAATTCCCAATGAAGAAGCTAAAGCCAAGGCATTGGACATTTTAAAGATGGTTCACCTCAGCCGATATGTTGACTCCTATCCACATCAACTCTCAGGGGGCATGAAACAGAGGGTAGCCATCGCAAGAGCATTGGTGATGGAACCGGATATCCTGTTGATGGATGAGCCATTCTCTGCGCTTGATGAGCAAACGAGGATGGTCTTGCATAAAGAGCTGCTCGAAATCTGGAGAAAAACTAAAGTGACGATCTTTTTCGTTACCCATAATATTCGTGAGGCTGTTCAGCTTTCCGAAAAAATCATCGTCTTTGCAACCCGTCCAGGGAAAATCAAAGAGACGATTTCCGTCCCTTCCATGAAAGATGGAGTTATGCCGGATAGTGTAACTTTGCATACAGAACAAAGGGTTCTATCGATTTTGCAGGAGGAAATTGAAAAAGTGCTGAAGGAGGAAATGGGGAATGATTACAGCTTTAAGACGAATCATATTCATCGCGATGATAGCGGGGATATGGGAAGTCACATCTAGACTTTCCAGTCTTCCGGATTTCATGTTCCCAAGCCTGACTCAGGTTTTGGAAACTCTGTTTAATGGACTGATGAGCGGACAAATAACCGAAGCCATCGGAAAAAGCCTTGGCCGTATCCTGATCGGCTTTATGATTGCCATTATAGTAGGTCTGATATTAGGATATTTCATTTGGCGCTTTAAATTGGTCGAAGACACTTTAGGATTCGTCGTGACGGCTTTACAGTCCATCCCGAGTATCGTGTGGTTCCCTTTAGCGATCATTTGGTTTGGATTGAATGATTTTTCGATCCTCTTCATCGTCACCATCGGCGCAACTTGGACGATGACGGTTAATGCAACGAGTGGCTTCCGGAATGTACCACAGTTGTATCAGCGGGTTGCAAAAACATATGGATCGACTGGGTTTCATTTTCTTCGCACCGTGATTTTACCAGCATCCGTCCCGCAAATAATATCCGGTCTCCGAATCGCATGGGCCTTTTCCTGGCGTGCATTGATGGCCGGTGAATTACTTGGCGGGGGAGGCGGTCTTGGACAATTGCTGGAAATGGGCAGATCACTGGGACAAATGGATTTGGTCATCTCCGTGATGATCATCATCGCTATCATCGGAACAATCGTGGATAATGTCGTCTTCTCCCGTCTTGAACGTAATGTTCAACTGAAATGGGGAGTGAAGTAACGGTAGTTTAATAAAATAATAGTTAAAAAGGAGAGAAAGATATGCTGAAAAAATCATTTTTTGCCCTTATACTGTCTGTATTGTTAATCGGAATAGTAAGCGGATGCACTCAATCCAGCAGTAATGATGAAGAAGGAGAAGGCTCCGGGGGGAAATCCGTGAAAATTGGGTATTTTCCTAACTTAACCCACAGTGCAACGATCATTGCACTTGAAAAAGGCTTTTTCGAAGAAGAGTTTGGTAAAGATGTTAAGATTGAAACCAAAACAGTGGCCAATGGCGGATTATTCATGGAAGCAATGGCTACAAACGCCATTGATGTCGGAACGGTCGGTCCTGGTCCATTGCTTAACTTTTACGTAAAAAACCCTGAATACCACTTGATCTCCGGGGCTGTTAATGGAGGTGCCGTACTTGTTGCTAGCGAGGGCAGCAAGGTTACGGATTTAAAAGATTTGGGCGGTAAAAAGGTAGCGATTCCCGTCATTGGAAGCACACAGGATGTCATGCTTAGGAAGGCCCTTCAAGATGTTGACTTAAAACCGACTACAAATGGGGGTACAGTTGAGCTGTATGCGGCAGCACCTGCAGACACAACCGCCCTTTTTGTCCAAAAATCAGTCGATGCAGCAGCAACCCAGGAACCATGGGGTTATGTATTGGAAAACCAGGCAAAAGGAAAGTTACTGCTTGACTGGGATCAATTTGCATGGGGGAAAGATTCACCTAACACGGTAGTGGCTGCAAGCCAGAAGTTCTTGGATAGAAAGGGGCTCGCTGCTTCCTATTTGAAAGCGCATGAAAAAGCGGTGAAGTTTATACAAGACAACCCTGAAGAAAGCCAAGAACTGGTTATTAAGCATTTGAAGGAACTGACTGGAAAAGAATTAAGTAAAGAAGAAGTCGCTTCAGCATTTTCACGCCTTGAAGTGACAACCGAAGTTAATGAGCAAGTCATTCAGGAAATGGCCGACATAAGCAAAGAAGCTGGTTATATCCCTAGCAATGATATAAAAGGCATGATCGATTTATCAATTCTTCAAGAAGTGTCCAAATAAATTGAAACAAGCAAGCGCCTCAGCCATCCTGGCTTTGGCGCTTTTTTTGTAATCAGGCGAAGGATGAATTAATCCGTTTTAATTGAACTGGGTAAATATTCCTGAATATAAACATCGCAGGTCATGAACTCCCTGTTATGGACAGACTTGATCCAATGCTTGGATAACATGATCAACCTCTTCCCAGGAATGGATGGTAGCTCCTGAAGCCAGTGAATGTCCTCCTCCATTGAATTGACGTGCGACTGAAGCGATGGGAATATTCCGTGAACGTATCCTGACACGGATTTCAGAAGGATGTTCGATGAAGAAAGCCCAGATTCTATTGCCCCTGACACTTGATAGTGTATTGACTAAATTCGAAGCTTCGAGCCGATCCACGCCATACATATTTAAAAGTTCCTCGGTAATAATGAAGTAAGCTACTCCTTTATCGGTTACCTTGAAGCTCATGAGGATGTCTTTTTGAAGTCTTGAAGCGTTTTTTCCCTTTACATTAAGACTGTTATGAATTCTTTCTGGCTGAATATTATAAGTTCTTAAATGTGAAACCATCTTTAATGTCCGCGGAGTGGTATTCCCATTCATGAAATTCCCTGTATCACTAAGTATTCCTGCATAAAATGATTTAGCCGCTTCTTTATTCATGACGAAGCCCACTGGAAATTCCAAGAATAAATCAACAAGCATTTCACTTGCGGAGCTATAGGAAGGGTCAACCCAAGAAAGGTCACCGAATTGTTCATATTCAGGGTGGTGGTCAATTTTGATAAGCATGTCCCCTAGATCATAGCGGGAATCACTGATCCGTGAAATGTTGGCCGTATCACAAACAATCACTAAGGCACCTTTGTATTTGTTATCGGAAATGACATCCATATCGCCAATGAATAGAAGCTTATCCACTTCTTCGCCTACCGCAAAGACTTCTTTAGAAGGGTGGGAATGCTTCAATAGCCTCTTTAAACCGATTTGTGATCCCAATGCATCCGGATCCGGATTAACATGACGATGAATGATGATCGTGTGGTATTTCTTGATCGCTTCGATTATTTCCATTTTTTTATTGTCCATATCGCCATCTCCCTTTCATTTTTCCTAGTCTAGCGAGCGATAATTGATATTTATGTATAATTCAAATATTGACAGCTATGCATATTCAATCATCACATGCCTCACGAATAAAGGCAATTCCGATTACTACTGGAAGTATTATTATATTAACGGGAGGTATGCTACAGAGTATTTCAGAGGAAGTAATAAAAACACCGGTACAAAATTATTGCAAAATTCAAAAAATAGCACTATACTTAATTTACCAAACCGATGACAACAAGTTACCTTGTTGCATGGCCGGCTTGTTATAAAACTGGAATCTATAAAAATTGACTTGGTTCACTTGATCTTCCTTTGCAGGAAGACAGTTCGTGGATAAGGGTCAGTGAAACATTCAATGTAATGACATTGTTGGTTTTACTGGCTCTTTTTTGTGTATCCCGACAGTTTGAAAGGGGTGATGATATGAATGGAGCTTTGGAGGGAGTCAGGATTATCGATGTATCCCGTGTTTTGGCGGGGCCGTTTTGTTCAATGATTCTCGGTGATTTGGGTGCCGATGTTGTTAAAATCGAGCATCATGAATCAGGTGATGAAACGAGAGGCTGGGGTCCGCCATTCGCCCAAGGAGAAAGCGCTTACTATTTATGTGCCAATCGAAATAAGCAAAGCATGACCTTGAATTTAAAGTCGGAACAAGGGAAAGAGATTTTCCGGAAGTTAGTGGCTTCAGGGGATATAGTGATCCAAAATTTCAAGACGGGCACATTGGAAAAAATGGGGTTAGGTTATGAGGATTTAAAGGAAATGAACCCCAAATTGATCTTGGCCTCGATTACTGGATTTGGTTTAACAGGCCCTTATAAGGATTTGCCTGGCTATGACTATATCATTCAAGCGATGAGTGGTTTGATGAGCATCACAGGAGCAAAAGATGGGAGTCCTGTGAAGGTCGGGGTGGCCATAGCTGACATATTGACTGGCTTGTATACATGCATTGGCATTTTATCCGCTTTACATCATAGGGATAAAGCGGGGGAAGGTCAGGAAATTGATATTTCGTTAATGGATTGTCAGGTTTCTTCATTGGTGAATGTCGCCAGCAACTATTTATTCAGTGGCTTGACCCCTGAAAGAATGGGAAACCAGCATCCCAATATCGTTCCATACCAGACATTCCGGACAAGCGATGGAGAGCTTGTCGTTGCAGTAGGAAATGATGATCAGTTCAGAAGGTTTTCAACCGTTATAGGCAGACCTGATTTAGCCCAGCAGGAACAGTTTAAGCATAATGAAAAACGTTTGCAAAACAAGGAAGTCTTAATACCGATAATAGAGGATTTGTTGAAAGGAAAGACAAAGAAGGAATGGAAAAGGCTGTTTGATGATGCAGGGATACCCAATGGTCCAATCAATGATATAGCAGAGATGTTCGAGGATCCGCAAATCATCGCAAGAGGCATGTTGGTGAGCATGGAGCATCCCACAATCGAAGAGCTTAGAGTGACGGGATCGCCCCTGAACCTTTCAAAAACGCCGGTTACGATGAGAAAGCATCCGCCGCTCTATGGTGAGCACACCGATTCCATTTTGGCTGATATTGGATATAGTACAGACCAAATAAGCAAATTCAAAGAAAATAAAATTATTTAGGAGGAATTTTAATGATGAATTTCGAATTAACAGAAGAGCAGCAAAGCGTGAAGAAAGTGGTAAGGAAATTTGTCGATAAGGAAATTATCCCTTACATTCAAGAGTGGGATAGGCAAGGTCAATTCCAGCCACATATTTTAAAAAGATTAGCGGAATTGCAGTTGATGGGCGTTTGTATACCAGAAGAGTATGGCGGGGTCGGAATGGATTATAATACCCTGGCCATCGTTTGTGAGGAGCTGGAGCGAGGCGATACGGCTTACCGTACTGCAGTTTCGGTACATACAGGGTTGAATAGCATGACCCTGCTGCAATGGGGGACGGAAGAACAAAAACAGAAATATTTAGTACCGCAGGCAAAGGGGATCAAGATAGGTGCTTTTGGTCTGACTGAACCGAATGCAGGGTCTGATGTTGCTGCAATGAAATCAACGGCAAAACGTGTTGGGGACCACTATATCTTGAACGGGTCTAAAACATGGATTTCGCTCTGTGATTATGCAGATCATTTCCTTATCTTCGCCAAGACGGATCATGATGCCGGTTCAAGGGGCATCACTGCTTTTATTGTGGAACGGACTTTCGAGGGAGTGGAGTCGAAAGCCATTAAAGGGAAATTGGGAATTCGTGCCGGGAATACAGGCGAAATCTTTTTAACGGATGTAAAAGTTCCAGTGGAGAATAGGCTTGGTGAAGAAGGTGAGGGCTTTAAAATTTCCATGTCGGCATTGGACAGCGGCCGGTTTACAGTGGCCGCAGGTGCTGTAGGGTTAATAGAAGCAAGCCTGGAAGCAAGCTTGAAGTATTGCCATGAAAGAAGCACATTCGGAAAAGAGATTGGCAAGCATCAGCTCGTTCAACAGATGATTGCCAAGATGACCGCAAATTTAGAGATTTCCAGATTGCTCGTTTTTAAAGCGGGTACCTTAAAAAATCAAGGAAAAAGGAATACGAAGGAAACATCGCTTGCCAAGTGGATATCATGTAATGCTGCAAACGAAGCTGCCAATGATGCTGTTCAAATTCATGGTGCCTATGGCTACTCGGATGAATATCCAGTGGAACGTTTTCTGCGGAATTCAAAAGCTCCGGTCATTTATGAAGGAACCCGTGAGATTCATACTGTAATGCAGGGTGAATACGCACTTGGCTACAGACAAGATAAAGAGCTTCGTAAGCAATTGCCTGCATGGCCCTTCGAGCAGGTTTCCGTACATTAACTATAGATAGAGGAGATCAGATGATGAACACATACTTTATTGCAGGGCATGCAAAGCTTCCACAAGGGATGGCAGCGAGAAATATATATGATTCCATCACCATCACGGTAGAGCTTGACTTTAAATATGGAGTAATAGTCGAGGCTTCATGTACACTTGCTACAGAACATGGAAGGGAATACATTCGTCAGCTGCTGCGCGGTTATTGCCTGAAAGATGGTATCGATGAATTGATTGATCGTGTGCAAATGCATTATCGTGGGAAGGCTGGTCAAGCCATTCAAGCAGGGCTGAAGGATGTGTATGCACAGTTCGAATTGGTCTCCGTTAAATAAGCGAAACTTGAAGGATCCTACCGTATGTAAAAGGGTAGGATCCTTTTTTATTGTTTAAGGAAAGGGACATTTGACTGGATTTAACGATCGTGATAATTTTAAAAACACAAAACTCGCCCCTACCTATAGGACGAGTTTGTGTTTTTTTATAGAAATTGGACTTTAAAGTAAAGCTTAATAATCCAGTAAAAAAATATTAGTTGTAATTAAAACGGTACCATGAAACTAGAAGCACCTTTTCCGTTTATTGCGAAAGTTATTGCCGCAAAGCCAACTGCAGTGGTTGGACGAACACCGGTTTCTGTTGGAGCGCCGTTGTCTGCTGCAAGTGGACCTCCTCCTGCTAGTGCGCCTTTGCGTACGGCAAGTGGACCTCCTCCTGCTAGTGCGCCTTTGCGTACGGCAAGTGGACCTCCTCCTGCTAGTGCGCCTTTGCGTACGGCAAGTGGACCTCCTTCTGCTAGTGCGCCTTTGCGTACGGCAAGTGGACCTCCTTCTGCTAGTGCGCCTTTGTGTGCTGCAAGTGGATCTCCTCCTGCTAGTGCGCCTTTGTGTGCTGCATGTAGATCTCCGTTTCCAGCAAGAGCGTCTTTGCGTGCCGGAAGTGGACCGATTCCTGCTCGTGCAACGTTTAGTGCTTCTACGGGAAGTTCGCCTATTATTGTTGTTTTTACGTGAAGAACGGCCTTTTGAACATGGGTCATTATACATGAAATCGCCTAACCCGAAGGAATTGGCTCTATCCACCGCATTTTGTATATTTCGAATGATGTCAGACATATTTATATATCCTCCTTTCTATTCGTAAACTATGCGTTTGTACGTAATATGCCAGAGATAATAGCACAATTTTTAATAAAAATTTGTTTTGGTGACACCCCTCGCTTTTTTTCATAATTTAATATGAAAGTGAAAGTGAAAGTGAAAGTGAAAGTGAAAGTGAAGGGAAGGGTTATATGAATTCTGACCAGAAGCTGCCTGTGTACCAGCTTTTTATTTCACCAGTTAATTTAATGGAACTTCGCAGAGATATATGGTGCAATGATCCTTTACCGGCAAAGTTAACACTTAACAGAAAAAAACTTGATATTGATATTGTTTACCGTGGCTCTCATATCCGTGGTTTTCGCAAAAAATCCTATAATGTAGTCTTTTATAAACCTAATACTTTTAAGAGTGCCAAGGAAGTTCATTTAAATGCCGAATATAAAGATAAATCTTTACTAAGAAATAAATTATCTTTAGACTTTTTTGCGGATATAGGAACCTTATCACCGAACTCCCAGTTCGTTTTTCTGAACTTGAACGGAAAAGACGAAGGGATATACCTGGAATTGGAATCGGTGGATGAATATTATTTGAAGAAAAGGGGTCTGCCACAGGGGTCCATTTTCTATGCAGTGGATGGTGATGCCAATTTCTCATTGATGAGCGATTTGGATAAAGGAATCAAAAAATCATTGGAGATGGGCTATCAAAAAAAATGCGGAACAGAAAAGGATGAATTATATTTACAAGAGCTAATTCTTCAAATCAATACAATTTCAAGAATGGATTTTGAAAAGGAAATAGTAAAATATGTCGATATCGAAAAATACCTGCGCTGGCTGGCCGGTGTCATATTCACACAAAATTTTGATGGGTTCGTTCATAACTATGCCTTGTATCGAAATGGAGAAACTGGACTCTTTGAAATGATTCCATGGGATTATGATGCGACATGGGGCAGGGATGTTAACGGGAAAGTGATGGAAGAGGATTATGTGGGAATCGAGGGGTTCAATACATTGACTGCTAGAATCCTTGATGTAAGGGGTTTTCGTGTCCGATACCAAGAACTTCTTAAGGAGATTTTGAACAATCAATTTAACGTGGGCTATATGAAACCTATCATTCAGGAAATGCATGATCAAATAAGACCATATATTACAAAAGATCCATATATCAAGGGGGATATTGTGAAATTTGATAATGAGCCCGAATTCATCCTGAAATTCATTGAGGCGCGTGCAAAGTATATAAATAGCCGGCTGTATAAATTGGATTAATAATTCCTATCCGCTAGTGATGGAACAATGAAAAATATAACAGCAGGAATGTTGAATGATAAGCATTCCTGCTTTTTACTGCACGATTCCATTTGCTTTTCTATACTATTACAGCTATGTTTGATAGAAAGAGATAATCTAAAGTAATGAAGGATGGGAATGGATTGACTAATCATAGCCGCAAACCGGCATATATATATACGTTTACATGCACCCCTGACGAACGCTCATTATCTAAAATGGAGATGCGCTCGTTCTTTGGCTTTGAGACTTCAGGGGATATTTTGAAAAGTGATATAGCAATTGAACCGAGCAGGAGCCCTTTCATAAAAGGGCGGGTCGAAGTGATGTTTGAAGGGGAGAGCATATCCGAAATCGTTGAGCAAGTGAAGGATATCCATTTGCCTGATTCGACGTTCAAAGTATTATTCGTGAAAATTAACGATTTGAATAAAGAAGCAAAAATAGATTATGATGGACAGCGTGAAATTGAACGGGAGATTGGCTGGCACATTCAGGGAAATGCCGATGTACGCAATCCTGATCAGGTCTTTGGAATCGTGTCCCTTGGCGGACGTTGGTATTTCGGGAAGTATGTCAAACCTGAAGCGGTTTGGTTAAAACATATGAAAAAGCCCCGTGAATATTCAACAGCGCTAAGCACAAGAGTGGCGAGGGCCATTGCCAACATAGCCGTTCCGCATCCGGATGGAGTGAAGGCAATTGATCCATGTTGCGGAATTGGAACGGTATTGGTAGAAGCATTGTCGATGGGAATCAATATTGTCGGCCGGGATATCAATCCGCTTGTTACCGACGGTTCCAGGGAGAACATTGCTTATTTCGGACTCGAAGGTGATGTAACTACAGGTCCGATTTCGGAGGTCACAAGTAAATATGATGTAGCGATTATCGATATGCCCTACAATTTATATACACATGCGACGCCGGAAGATCAGCTATCGATCCTTAAACATGCCAGGGGCTTTGCTGACAAGGTTGTCGTCGTAACGATCGACACGATGGATCATATGATTGAAGAAGCAGGATTTGAGATCGCCGATCGCTGTGTTGCCAGGAAAGGCATTTTTTCCAGAGAGATTGTCGTGTGCGTGTGAGTATCTTCAGCAAGAAAAGGCTGAAATCTTTAATTGGATATGGACTTACCCCTGTCAATTAGACAAATAAAAAGGGCTTTGCTGCCATCTGGCTTCGATATTCAACCGGTGCCAGATGGCGGACAAGCCCCCCTTTACAATTAAGTTTCAAAATTGACTAGATTCCGGGTGTAGATGAACTTTCAGGAATTTTTTCATAGTCTGATGGATTAAGATTATGAACTGATCCATCTGTTACACCATTGATAATACCCATTAGCCCCGTTTCAACCGTTTTTACGAGCTGGCCATTCTTTTTTTGCCCAAAGTTTTGTGTTTGACCACGAACTTCAAATAGAACCGTCCCACTTCCGTTTAAAGCAAACGTCCCTAAAGCAGTTCCTGGCAGGTCAATAGATTGATCATATAATGAAATATTTGTAAAAACTGAATTCCCTTTTGCTTGCAGTGCATTATACGCAGTAAGTGTCAACTGACGAGAGAAATCATATTTGAAATTATCTGCATACTCTTCATATTTAGCACCTTCTGGAGTGCTTGGGTTAGGAACGAATTTTCCTGATATTGACATAGTTGCACGCTCATCAGTTCCTTCGATATATGGGAATCCCTGGTGATGAAGATCGATAAAAACATCCACTTTCCCGAATTTCGATTTTAACCCTTTATATGTGTCACGTAGCGTTTGCGCTTCGGGGGTAATAAACCAGCCTGGCTTTTCAGATGCCCCCGGGAAGTCTTGAGGCTTTGGTACATAATTTAGGTCTGGATTGAAGTCACGATTAACATCAAATCCCGGTTTGCTAGCATAGTCGTCTCCTGATCTGGGAGTAGTGTAATAGTTCCAAGTAGGTTTTGCATTAGAAAGTTGGGGGAATTTACCTACAACTTCAGACCATTTCATCTCATTTCCACGACGATCAAGCTCTGAGCCGTCTACGTTCATCATTGGAATGGCAACAATTGTTAGTTCATCAAGTACTTTCTTTACCTCAGGTGAGTTACTTTGACCAAGGTTTTTAAGAATGTTCAATAACGCGACAGTTCCTGTTTTTTCATTTCCATGAATTTCACTTTGAATAAGAACGACTTTGTCACCATGACCGACAGTCACTTTTTGAATGGAACGGCCCTGATTCGTTTTTCCGGCCACTTCGACATTGACTTTCCCTGCACTCGCTTGCTCAAGTTGATTTAATTCTTTTACAAGTTCGTCATAATTAAGGAATGCTTCGGTAGAAAGATTCGTTCCACCTGTCGGATTTGGTCCTCTTTCAGCTAAGCTGAAATTTGGGCCAAGTAAAGTTGCGGCTACTACTGTTGAACTTAAAACCTTTAAAAATTTTCTTTTCACATCAAATCCCCTATTCTGAAAATATTTAATATTCAGATAATAAATTCTTCACATTCTAATCGATTTCCTGTTAGATTAATTAAAACACCCAAAAAGGCCTATGTATTTCAGATTCAATTATTTTGTATATTTTTCCACAAAAAAGTCCCTACTAAGTGGGGACGATTTCAATAATGTCATTTAGCTTGATAATGAACTACATCTTCAACGAGTTGTTTCGTGACCTTCCCCTGATATTCTAAATAATCCAAATGGCCGATGATTTCTGACATGACGAGCGGGAATTCTGTTATATACTTTTGTTTGTAAAACTCCTTTGCCAGTTCATTGCCTGTAGAAATTCCGGATTCTATCAAGGCCAGGATCTTTTGTGATTTTCTTTCTATGCTGTTGAGTCTTTTTTCAATCGTATGACCAGGTTGTTCAATGATGTTACCATGACCAGGAAAGAGGAGATTCACCTGTAAGGCTAAACATCGTTTTAATGAATCGATATGATCTACAAGGGTCAGCATTCTATTACCGTTTTCATCAGGTTCGATCAAGGCATTGCTTGATATATGTTCAATCAATAAATCACCGGCAAGAAGCCGTTTTCCTTCTTTGTCAAGGAATGCAATTTGATCCGGGGCATGCCCTGGAAATTCGATCACTTCAAAATTCAGCAATTGTTTTTCCGTGATTGCGATGATGTCACCATTCAGTTTTTGATCTTTATTATTATCGACCGCGTTGAATAGGTAAGCCACTTGTTTATCTCCAAGTTCACCACAGCCCATCTCATGGTAAAGCTGCTTATAAAATTCAATTCTCATACTTAAGAAGGAAGGGTCCCTTTTTAAACGGGGAATGGATTTAGAATTTGCATAAACGGGAATCGGATGGAGTTCGGTAATCCGGTTGACCAAACCAACATGGTCTCCATGGTGATGGGTTAATAAAATTTCCGTTATATCTCCAACGGTAAATCCATTTTCGTTTAATGTTTGCTGTAGTGCATTCCAGCAGACGTCATCATTCATACCTGCATCGACTAATGTTAAAGATTCATCCTGTTTAACTAAATAAAAGTTTATACTTTTTAAAGATAAAGCGCTTGGAGCTATAATTGGATAAATTTTAGATGTTGTATTCGTTTTCATGAACGTCCCATATCCTCCTAAATCGAGATAAACTTCATCTGGAAAATTGCGAAAATTACTAATGACCGAATAGATTTAAAGGGTTATTATTCTATGATTAATTGAATGAACTGAAACTGTCAAGCGGAAGCTTACAGGCAATCGAGAAATTTAATAGTAAGATTGATTGGAAATGAATGGTCTATTTATCTAGTTTATTTTAAAATTGAATAAACAAGCCAGTAATTTAGCCAATATTCTTTTAATTATTTTTGTGTAAAAAAACTGAAGACGACAAAAGGTGCAAAAATGCGTTTCATGGAACGAAACGGTATGGGAGGTTTAGGGTTTGAAGCAAAAAATTTATATTACAAGGAAATTGCCAGGACAAATCATCGAAGGTCTTAGTCAAAATTATGATGTCAGGATGTGGGATCAAGAGGATATACCGGTCCCTAGAGAAGTCCTTGAAGAAGAAATGAAAGAAGTAGAGGGACTGCTTTGCTTATTGACGGAACAAATCGATGAGTCACTGATTGAACAGGCACCTAATCTGAAAATCATCGCGAATATGGCAGTGGGCCATAATAATATTGATGTTCAAAGTGCAACAAAACGGGGCATCATGGTAACGAACACACCGGGGGTTTTAACGGAAACGACAGCTGATTTAACCTTCGGCTTACTGCTTGCAACGGCGAGAAGGATGATGGAGGCTGAAGATTATTTAAGGAGCGGAAAGTGGGAAACCTGGTCGCCGATGCAGTTGACCGGACAAGATGTACACGGTGCAACGCTGGGTATCATCGGGTTAGGCAGGATTGGGGATGCCCTTGCCAAAAGAGCTAAAGGGTTCGATATGAACTTAGTTTATTTTAATCGAAGCCGTAAATATGAACAGGAAAATACATTAGGAATCGAATATCAGCCTCTTGAGAAATTGCTCCAAATCTCGGATTTCGTTTGTGTCATGCTGCCGCTCACGCCGGAAACCACTTACATGATTGGCAAGGAGCAGCTTGAATTAATGAAAGGGACGGCTGTGCTCATAAATACCGCAAGAGGCGGGATTATCGATGAAAAAGCATTGTACCAGGCGCTGGAGAGTCGAGAGATTTGGGCGGCTGGATTGGATGTATTCGAAGAAGAGCCCGTCCCTGTGGACCACCCGCTGCTAACATTGCCCAATGTGGTTACATTACCGCATATCGGCAGTGCCAGCATTGCCACAAGATTGAAAATGGCTGCTTTAGCTGTACAAAACTTGATGGAGGGTTTATCTGGTGATATTCCCCGTAATTTAGTAGTGTTGAATAAATCAAAATGACTCTTAAAGGGATTTGGAATGGTCACATCCCGAATCCCTTTCATGATTTTAAAACGAGACTTGAATAGACTCCTTGAGTTTTGACTGTTTTATAGGATAAAACCTACTAGATTGATGAACTTGGCAGACGGTCGGCGGAATGGGGAGCGGATTTAATCCGTGAATCTTAAAATAAATGCTTCGGAGTGAGGTAAAGGTCGAAAAAAATCGTGATCGACCGAAAAGTGGGGTGTAGGTCGGATAAATATGAGAACGGTCGAATAAAGTGGGGTGTAGGTCGGATAAATATGAGAACGGCCGAGGAAAAGCTCAGGATAACAAAATACGTCCGGTATAGGTGGTGAAAAGTGGTCCGGCTGAAATCAACTGCAACGTTTTTTTAATAAAAAATGGCAGGCAAACTCGCTTTACTTCGAGTATGTCTACAATAAAAAATGACTCCAAAATGGGGTCATTTTTTCTTGGATTCTTTTAACCGAAGCTGAAAATAACGCTCAAATGGAGTTGCATCCGAAGGTGGGAATCGTTTTGTCCGTTAAAAGTTTTCCTTTATCCTCACATTAATGCTTAATTGAATGCAGAATGGAAGAAACGAATTCGAGTGAAGCATTCTTATCGTAAATTGTGCCGATTTTTTGTAAAATAAAGAAAGTCGAGTTTTATTTAGGAAAAACAATTAGTTGAAAGGGATAGGGGTAATAATGATTGAAATGAAGGAAACGATATCATCAGGCAACGAAATGACTAAATCCAAATGGCTGTTGATGGCTCTTATGCTGGGGTCTTTTGCAGCGATTGGACCACTGTCACTTGATATGTATTTACCAGGTCTCCCTACACTGGCAGAGGATCTGAATAGCAGTACGTCTTTAGCGCAGCTGAGCTTGACTGCCTGCTTGTTAGGATTGGCTTTGGGCCAAATTTATTTAGGGCCTCTAAGTGATGCAAAAGGAAGGCGGACACCGTTAGTCATATCTTTATCCATTTATTGCATTTCATCTCTGTTATGCGCTTTTGCTCCAACCATTGAATTGCTTTTATTATTACGTTTTATCCAAGGTATTGCAGGAGCGGGAGGCATTGTCATTTCAAGGGCCATAGTTCGTGACCTTTTTTCAGGAACGGATTTGACCAAGTTCTTCTCCATGTTAATGCTTGTGAATGGGGCGGCACCGATATTGGCTCCGGTTTTTGGCGGTCAACTTTTGCAGTTCACTTCTTGGCGGGGAGTTTTCATTGTCATTTCAGTATTAGGTATCATTATGGTTGCGGCTGCATTTTTTGGGATAAAGGAAACTTTATCGTCTAATCTCAGGAGTGCCGGTGGGGTAAACGATACAGTCAGGACTTTTGGGAACTTATTGAAGGATCGTGTGTTTATGGGCTATGCTTTTGCACAAGGATTCATAAGTGCCGCAATGTTCGCTTATATTTCCGGATCGCCTTTTGTTCTCCAGAACATTTATGGGGTTTCCCCACAGACCTTCAGCCTGATTTTTGCAATAAACGGAATTGGGATCATCATCGCTTCACAAGTTGCCGGGAAGCTTGCTGGGAAGATTAAAGAAGAAAAACTGCTTCAAATGGGATTATGCCTAGCCTTGTTTGGGGGGATATTACTTCTTGCCTCAGTTCTTCTTGAAATGGGGTTGGCAGGAATCTTGGTCGCTTTATTCCTCTCTGTCTCCAGCGTCGGTATTGTCGGTACAACGAGTTTTTCCTTAGCGATGCAAAATCAGAAAAAAACAGCAGGCAGTGCTTCGGCTTTAATAGGCCTGCTTCCCTTCATATTGGGATCACTAATGGCTCCCTTGGTGGGATTAGGTTCAGGTGAGTCACCCTTGCCGATGGGAATTGTGATGGTAAGTTGTCATGTCATCGCCATGTTCGCTTATTTACTCCTTGCCCGTCGCGGATTAAGGCGAGTTGCTTAAAAAGGAAAAAAGCTGAAATCCTGATGTGGATTTCAGCTTTTTCCTTTAAGGGGGTAAGTATGAATCATAAAAGTGATTCTGCTCCATCGATATAAACTTCCGTACCCGTAACATGTGAGGACATGTCTGATGCTAGAAACAATACGAGATCACCGGCTTGTTCGGTAGTTCCCGCTTTCTTCGCCAGGGGCTGGGAGCCTTGCGGATATTCAATGGGAATCGTGATTTTTTTTAAGTTTTCATCTTCCGGGAATGTGTTATCGTGAATGTTCGTATCGATGGAGCCGGGACAAATGGTATTTACCCTGATTTTATATCTTGCCAATTCGAGTGCAGCCATTTTTCCGAAAGCGACTTGACCAGCTTTGGATGAACTATAAGCGGAAAAACCAAAATTCTTGAAATATCGGTTTCCATTGATGGAGCTGTTGATTACGATGCTGCCGCCTGTTTCCTTCATGTAGGGAATGGCGTATTTGATGGTGAGAAAGGTGCCTTTGAGGTTGATGGTATGTGTCTGATCCCAATCTTCTGGCTTTATGTCTTCTATAGGGGCAATCACTCCGTTGATGCCTGCGTTTGCAAATACAAAATCAATTTTTCCAAAATGTTCATAGGCCGTCTTGTAGGCATGTTCAACTTGCTCAGCCTTGGAAACATCCGTTTTAATGATTAAAGCCTCTCGGCCAAGGTTCTCCACTTCTTCCTTCACTTTTTCGGCATTTTCGACTGTACGATCAAAAAAGATGATGTTCGCGCCGTTTTCAGCTAGTTTCAGTGCAGCGCCCCGGCCAATTCCCGATCCTCCACCGGTAATGATGGCAACTTTGTTTTTCATTAATTCTGTCATAAACTTCACACGCTCCTTTTAAGTCTTCTATTCCCAATTTGGGAGTATGTAGAAACATCATGGCAGTGGTAATATAGAAAAATTATAAACGAATATTGCCTAAAAAATCCAATTTAAACAATTGCGGGTGTTCATTATACTTTGTTTTTCAGTGAAATGTCTGTATATTGAGGACATAATTAAGTTAGCTTGAAAGGGGATAGGATGTTGATAAGATTAGGGGTAATAGGTACAAACTGGATCACGGAACGATTTTTGGAGGCTGCTAAGCATGTAGAGGATTTATCTTTAACCGCCGTGTATTCACGTACAGAAGAGAAAGCCAAGGAATTTGCCAATAAATACGAAGTACATACGACTTTTACGAATATAGAAGAAATGGCTGCCAGCGATGAAATCGACGCTGTATATATAGCAAGCCCTAACTCTCATCATTGCCGGCAAGCCGTGTTGTTTTTACAAAATAAAAAACATGTATTATGTGAAAAACCAATGGCCTCGAATGCGACAGAAGTAAGGGATATGATTGAGGCAGCAAAACAAAATGATGTGCTATTGATGGAAGCGATGAAATCGACCATCATGCCGAATTTCGAAAGTATAAAAGGGAATCTGGATAAAATCGGGAAGATTAGGCGTTTCTCGGGAAGCTTTTGCCAATATTCATCACGCTACGATTCATATAAACAAGGAACTGTGCTGAATGCATTCAATCCGGAATTCTCCAGTGGCTCTTTAATGGATTTAGGCATTTACGTCCTCTATCCACTTGTTGTACTGTTCGGTAAACCGAATAAGGTGCAGGCATCAGGAACGATGCTTGAATCAGGAGTTGATGGGCAGGGGACGATTCTGCTTTCCTATGATGAAATGGAGGCAGTCGTCATGTTTTCCAAAATTACTGAATCCAATTTGCCATCGGAAATTCAAGGTGAACTTGGAAGCATCATCATTCAGAAAATTTCAGGACCGCAAGCGGTGGATATTCAGTATCGGGATGGAACCACTGAAAATATTTCTGTTAAACAGGATATGCCTACCATGTATTATGAAGCGAAAGAATTTGTTGATTTGATACAGCAGGGGAAAATGGAATCCGATATTAATTCATATTCGAATTCATTATTGACCATGGAAATCATGGATGAAGCAAGAAAGCAAATCGGCATCGTCTTTCCTTCAGACCGAGGACATGGCCAATCATGAAGGGGAAAAATGGATGTTACTGATAACCCTTAATTGGGTAGAATTCAGTACAGGGATAATTTTATTGTTGGAGGAATGGACATGAATTGCAAAATAAATCGCAATGCAGCAAAGGTCTTACAAAAAATGCTGAGCACTGAAGAAGCCGAAGGGAAAATGATTCGTGTATATATCACCCATATGCATGGTGATCATGCCCATTATGACATGAAGCTGGATACACCGGCAGAGCATGATGAAATCGTCAAAACAGATAAAGAAATCGATATTTTGCTTGATTCACGTGAAGAATTTCTGGATGGTGTCTGGATTAAATATTTTTATGTACCTGAAGAAGGCTTTGAAATCACGAATCCTTCTAAAGAACCGCACGGACATCATCACCACTAAGAGTAAAGGGGGAGGATTGGCATGAATCAAAAATACGAAAAGATTTTTCAACCATATATATTTCCATCAGGGGTAGAAGTGAAAAATCGTATCATGATGGCTCCTATGACCACTTATTCTTCAGATGATCAAGGCGTTGTAACCGATGATGAACTGGCCTATTACGCTGAACGCTCGGCTGGTGTAGGTGCGGTGGTCACGGCATGTGCCTATGTATCTGCTGGAGGCAAGGGATTCCCAGGCCAACTTAGTGCAGATGACGATTTCTTTATCCCTTCCTTGAGAAAACTAGCCGAAACGATTCAGTCAAACGGCTCAAAAGCGATCCTGCAAATATATCATGGAGGCCGGCAAAGTCCGCCGGAATTATTGCCTGATAACCAACCTGTTTCTGCAAGTGCCATCGCTTCCAGCGAGGAAGCACCTGTACCGCGGGAAATGAGTGAAGATGAAATACAAGACATTATTAAGGCATTTGGAGAAGCAACAAGAAGGGCAATCGAAGCAGGATTCGATGGTGTGGAAATCCATGGTGCCAATACGTACTTGCTGCAGCAATTCTTCTCGCCACACTCGAACCGTCGTACGGATAAATGGGGTGGAACACTGGGAAAACGTTTGATTTTCCCGCTTACCATTGTGAATGAAGTCGAGAAAACGGTTGCTGAGCATGCGAAAAAGCCGTTTATCATCGGCTACCGCCTTTCTCCTGAAGAAGGCAGCAATCCTGGAATCACATTAGATGATACGATTCAATTCGTTGATAGATTAGCGAATCAAAACCTGGATTATCTACATATATCGGTAGGCCACTTCTGGAATGGCTCATTCCGCGAGAGTGATAGGACAAAGTCACGCATCGTCAAAATTTACGATAAAGTAGGTAATCGTATCCCTGTTGTCGGTGTAGGCTCACTGCATACACCCGATGAAGTTGCGGAAGCTATGGAAACGGGTGTCCCTTTTATCGCCCTTGGCCGCGAGCTTCTTATGGAACCGCATTGGATTGAAAAAATCAGGTCTGGAAAAGAAGCGGAAATACGGACCACCCTTTCAAAAAAAGATCAGGATGAACTGGTCATTCCAGATTCGCTTTGGGAAAAGTTGATTGGGATAAAAGGATGGCTCCCGGTTGTGGAGTGATTGCCTTGAATAAATGCGTAACCCGTCCTCCTTAGGTGGACGGGTTTTGCATATGTTCATATGAAACTATAAATCAATCATCTTCAGCTAGAAAAAGAGAGGTTGATTCAGCAGAATTCTGGATTTAATCATTCCCTGATAGTAAATACTATCTTTAAGGCTTATGTTTTACGTGAATTAAAAATTAATATTTGTGCCAATGAATTAAATATATTATTATAAATTTAATAAGAGGGTATGAAATGGAGGGTTATAATTGAAGTTTCCACACGATTTTTTATTAGGAGCAGCTTCCGCTTCTTTTCAAATAGAAGGAGCATGGGATGAAGATGGTAAAGGTATAACGAATTGGGATGTCTTCTCGAAGATACCGGGGAAAACATATGAAGGTACAAACGGTGATGTAGCGATAGACCATTATCATCGTTACAAAGAAGATATTAAATTAATGGCAGAGATGGGACTTGAATCATATCGGTTTTCCATTTCATGGGCACGTATTTTGCCAACCGGTGACGGGGAAATCAATGAAAAAGGTTTGGAATTTTATAATAATGTTATTAATGAATGCTTAAAATATGGGATTGTTCCATTTGTTACGCTGTATCATTGGGATTTGCCTTTGACGCTTGAACAAGATGGGGGATGGACGAATAAGCGAACAGCTGAAGCATTCGTCAAGTATGCGGAGATTTGTTTTCGCGCATTCGGAGACCGCGTCAAACATTGGATCACGTTTAATGAAACGGTTATGTTTTGCGGTTTAGGGTATTTAAAAGGAGCGCACCCGCCTGGAATCCAAAACGATGAAAATAAATACTTTCAAGCGACACATTACGTTTTTTATGCACATGCCAAAGCGGTAGAGGTATACAAGGGACTGAATCATTACGGTGAAATTGGGATTACCCATGTATTCCTGCCAGCTTATAGTATTGATGACAAACATGAGAATGTATTAGCTGCTAGGCATGCCAATGAATATGAAACTTTTTGGTATTATGACCCAATTTTAAAAGGTGAATATCCAGCTTATGTGGTTGAGCAATTAAAGGAGAAAGGCTGGACACCAAGCTGGACCGAAGAAGAACTGGATACGCTAAAAAGAAATGCGGGGAAAAATGATTTTATCGGACTCAATTATTACCAGCCCATTCGTGTGGGAAAAAATCGGGAAGCGATTTCAAACATGGAGCATTCAAGAGAAACATCTACTCTAGCTCCAGGAAACCCGTCTTTTGATGGCTTTTATCGGACCGTGAAAATGGAAGATAAAACATATACAAAATGGGGCTGGGAAATCTCACCTCAAGGATTCTTAGATGGGCTGCATATGTTAAAAGAGCGTTATGGTGATATTAAAATGTATGTTACAGAAAACGGACTTGGTGATGAGGATCCGATTATCGATGGTGAAATAGTGGATGTTCCCCGTATTAAATATATTGAGGAGCACTTAAAAGTGATTAAGCGGGCAATCAACGAAGGCATACATTTAAAAGGATATTACGCATGGTCTGTCATTGATCTATTAAGTTGGTTAAACGGGTATAAGAAGCAATACGGATTTATTTATGTGGATCATCATGATCAGTTAAACCGGAAAAAGAAGCTGTCGTTTCATTGGTATAAACATATTATCGAGACGAGAGGGGAAGAGCTGTAAACTGAAAGAAAACTTATATAGAGCCTTGAGTTTTTATAGAGCATGTTTTGAGCAATCTTTCTCAAAACATGCTTTTTCTATTGGTCTTTTTTCAAGTTTTCCGGTATGGGAAATTAGACCAAAGTTCAAACCTCCTAATTCATAGTCTGAATCTACGGCTTCAAATTAACTAGACTGGAAACATGGTCCCGGATTGTAATATAAATGTAAAAATATGCAATAAGTTGTAAACAAATGTTAACGTTACTAACAATGTACAGTTTTACGTTTTACTGTATAATGTTGAAGCGTGGTAGAGGCCATGTCAAATAACTTAACATAAGGAGATTACATATGACGATTATTTCTTAGCTTTGAAAAGTCCCCCCCGCATGGTTTGTCCCGTTGAAAAAACCTACAAGTCAGATTAATTTTGATCAAGCAACTCCCTCTAAAATGAAAGAAAGTCATTTTTCCTGATGATGGTAGATCCCAACTAAAAAAACGACTAAGGATGTGAGTTTTAAAAAGATGATAAAAGATTCTAGATTTCAAGGGTATAATATGAAGGGTTTTCAAAAGGACGTAACGGCAGGATTGGTCGTAGGTGTTGTGGCCATCCCTTTAGGATTGGCTTTTGCAATTGCTTCAGGCGTCGAACCGATATACGGGTTATATACGACCATCATCGCAGGAATCCTCATATCGATTTTGGGTGGCTCCAAGTATCAAATTGGAGGGCCAACCGGGGCGTTCGTTCCTTTATTATTTGGAATCGTTATGCAATATGGGTATGAAAGCCTGCTAATTGCCGGGTTTTTAGCGGGGATTATGTTAGTCCTGATGGGTCTGCTTAAGTTAGGCAATTTGATGAAGTTCATTCCCCGTCCCGTCATCATTGGATTTACAACAGGAATTGCGATAATAATCTTTTCAGGGCAAATTGCCAACTTCTTTGGTATGAAAGTGGAAAAACATGAAGCGTTCATGGATAACATGAAGGAACTGGTGATTAAAGCAGACACGATCAATCTATATAGTGTGTTTGTTGCGATTATATGTTTTGTCGTCATACTGCTGGCACCTAGACTTTTGCCACGAGTGCCAGGACCGCTTCTGGGTTTGCTGATTTCCACAATTGCAGCTTACTTTTTATTTCCCGATAAGGTGGCTACGATTGGTTCTACGTATGGAGCGATTCCGAAAGGTTTTCCGCAATTCCAAGTGCCGGAGCTATCAGTGGAAGTCATTATCACACTCCTTCCCGTTGCTTTTACGATTGCCTTGTTAGGCGGTGTCGAGTCATTGTTATCCGCTACCGTGGCCGATAACATGGGGGGAACCAAGCATGATAGTAATAAGGAATTGGTTGGGCAAGGAATCGCGAACATCGCGACCCCATTCTTCGGGGGGATACCTGCGACAGGTGCCATTGCCAGGACAGCTACCAATATAAAAAGCGGGGCAGCCTCCCCGATGTCCGGAGTCATTCACGGAATTGTCGTTTTACTTGTTTTGCTGGTGCTTTCTCCATATGCAGAGCATATACCTTTGGCTAGCATGGCGCCCATATTGATGTTTGTTGCCTGGAATATGAGTGAAAGAAAGGAATTCGCTCATGTATTGAAAACGAAGACGGCGGATTCTGCGGTTTTGCTAGTCACCTTCCTCGTCACAGTCTTCACTGATTTAATCATGGGGGTAGGAATTGGCTTATTGATTGCCTTCATCACCTTCATTGCAAAAATGAGCCACACGTTAAAAGTCAGGGAAAGAAGTCATGAGATTACCGAGATAGTCCCAATTGATAATTCGGATTCAAAGATCAATGTGTATAACTTGGAAGGTCCCCTATTCTTTGGTTCGATAGACGTCCTGGAGTCATCGATATTGGAGAACTTGGATAATAAGACGAAAGTGTTGGTAATAAGCATGCGCCGGGTAACATATATGGACACTTCAGCAGAGGCTGCACTATTGGCGATTGTTAATCGCATCGGAAAATATAAGGGGAAATTAATCATTTCCGGAATTCAGCAGCAACCCAAGGAATTGTTACTCAGCACTGGTCTGTATCATAAAATAGATAAACAGCACTTTTTTAATTCGAAGGAAGATGCCCTGTATTTTGCCAAGAAGCAGTTGAAGGGCAATTCGGATAAAGTAGTCTAATAGTTTCATCCTCGAAGTCACCTTTTTGGATAGTTATGTTATAGTATCGTTAACAGTAGATTTTTAAAAGAAGGTGACTATCTGGGTGAATATATATCGGATTGGCCAGCTTGCTGAACTTGCGAATGTTTCGAGAAGAACCATTGACTATTACACACAATTAGGAATGCTGAACTATGAAAAAACTGGGTCAAGATATCGGTATTACACAGAAGATGCTTTAAATCGTCTTCAAATGATTAATCGGTATAAAGAACAGAATATGCCTTTGACTGAAATCAAGGAACGGTTACAAGTCTGGTCTGAAACCACTGTTGATTCTGAGCAAGTGCTCTTGATGGTGGACAAGCTATCTACAGACCTTAAAGGACTGGAGAATGAATTGCTGGAATTAAAGCCTTTATTGGAACAGCTCGATGAACAGCAATTAACATATGCTGCACAACAGCTTTCCGTTCGGGGCAGCTCTTTATTGAGTATCCTTGCCATGCTCGCCTAAGCTTTTTGCCAAGTTCAACAAAAAAGACCTGATTGGGTCTTTTTTTGTTAACTGGCCATTTAATGAAAACTTCAAACTCATGAGGATAACCTGACTTTATATACGATAGCGGTACTTTATTTTGGAAGAACGGAGTCTATAGATCTTTTTTCAATAAAGATGAAGGATATAAGGGAATGGAAAAAGAAGAACTTAAGTATCTACTACTATATGAAGAGGTGAAAGGGAATGATTGGATCGATAGTTACGACGGTAAAAGGACATCTTCAAGGTACTATGGAAAACGATATATGCGTTTGGCGTGGAGTCAGGTATGCGAAAGCGCCGATTGAGGGTCTGCGTTTCCTCTCGCCGGAGCCAGTTGATAAGTGGAGCGGTGTCCTGGATGCAGTGGATTTTGGTCCGATTCCCCCGCAGCCGATGGATCGGGCGGTAAGGACAGGAATGACGGGAAATGAAAAAATGGATGAGGATTGCTTGTTCCTGAATATTTGGTCGCCTAGGGCAGATGATAAAAAACGCCCGGTCATGGTGTGGATTCCTGGAGGAGCATACATAACGGGAGCTGGATCCCTTGATATGTACAATGGACATTTACTGGCTAAGAATGGAGATGTAGTCGTAGTAAGCATCAACTATAGGCTGGGGGCACTGGGATATCTGGATTTTTCCGAGTTTGCAGTTGATGGGGAAATATTTGAAACCAATTTAGGTTTACGTGATCAAGTTGCGTCTCTGAAATGGGTTAATGAAAATATAGAAGCGTTTGGCGGCGACCCTGATAATGTTACGATATTTGGTGAATCAGCTGGTGGCAATGCGGTGACGACTTTACTTACTGTTCCTTCAGCTAGAGGTCTTTTTAAACAGGCCATTGCGGAAAGTCCCGCTCCGACATCTGTTTACGGAAAAGGATTTGCGCGCCAATTCAGTGAAAGGTTCCTTGAAATATTGGGCATTGGAAAGGATGAAATCCACCGCTTAAAGACGCTTCCAGTTCAAGAGATTGTCACGGCTTCCTACCAACTCTTGCAGGAAAATTCACAGGCCATGCCGGGCTCATTATCATTTGGACCTGTCGTAGATGGTGACTTCCTGCACGATTATCCACTAGATTCGATTCGATCCGGAAAAGCAAAGGGAATACCCTTGCTTATAGGAACAAATAGGGACGAAGCGACGTTATTCGACCAGATGGATCCCCCATTAATTCCAACTAATGCGGCGATGATTCAGAAAATGTTCGATAACACTGATCCAGAGGCGAAAGAGCGAATTACGAATGCTTATTTAAACTACCCAGAAAAGGAAGCTGTGCTTGGCATTGGCCGTGATGCGACTTTCCATATTCCCTCGGTTTGGTATGCGGAGGCATACAGCCGCTTTGAAAAAACATGGATGTATCGTTTTGATTATAAAACGGCGGCAATGCGCATAAGTAAATTAGGGGCGACGCATGGTATGGAAATCCCTTTTGCTTTCCAGACTTTTGACTCGGCATTTGGGAAACGGATTGTTTCATATGGTTCAAGGTCAGCTGCCCTGAAGGTTTCCCATAGAATGCAGGGCCATTGGGTCAACTTTGCGAAAAATGGAAACCCCAATCCCCCGGAAGGAGAAATCTGGCCGAAATATGATGAAAGAAATCACTACACAATGATTTTTGATAAAAAGGATTATATTGAAAAAGATCCTGACAGAATGATAAGGTTGGCATGGGAAGGGGTAGGGATCTACAAGTGAAAAAAAGTGGCTTGGAAGGAAGCGGGGAGAACAAGGATATCAATAATTTCATGTCAACGAAAGAGTATGCGAAAACGTTGGATCAGGAAGATCCATTAGTTTCTTACAGAGAGGAGTTCTACTTGAGCCCCGGGATGATTTATATGGATGGCAACTCATTGGGACTTTTATCGAAGCGGGCTGAGAAAAGTTTAATGAAGTCATTGGAAGATTGGAAAAAGTATGGGGTCGATGGCTGGACGGAGGGTGCCGAGCCCTGGTTTTACTTTTCTGAGAGATTGGGTGAATTGAGTGCCCCGTTGGTAGGAGCTTTAGAGGATGAAGTGATAATGGGAGGGTCGACTACAGCTAATCTGCATCAGCTTGCGGCCACTTTTTTTGAACCGAGAGCTGGCAGGAATAAGATTTTGGCGGATGAACTAACCTTCCCGAGTGATATCTATGCACTTCAAAGCCAGCTCCGATTGCATGGGCTTGATCCTTCGGCACACTTGGTTCAGGTGAAAAGCCGAGATGGTAAATTCCTTGAAGAAGAAGACATCATTGAAGAGATGAACGAGGAAATAGCGTTGATTGTACTTCCGACGGTTTTATATCGAAGCGGACAGATCCTTGATATGGAGAGGTTAACAAAGGAAGCGCATGCGCGTGGAATCATGATAGGATTCGATGCCTGTCATTCCGTGGGAGCCATCCCGCATTTGTTTGACAACTGGGAAGTGGATTTCGCGTTTTGGTGTAATTATAAGCATTTGAATGGCGGACCAGGATGTGTAGCGGGGTTATATGTGAACCGTAAGCATTTTGCAAGGATGCCCGGGTTGGCTGGATGGTTTGGGTCGCGGAAAGATAAGCAGTTCGATATGGAACATACCTTTACCCAGGCAAGTTCGGCAGGTGCCTTTCAAATTGGAACTCCCCATATATTAAGCATGGCCCCCCTTTTAGGCTCGCTTGAAATGTTTGCGGAAGCGGGGATAGAACAAGTCCGGAGGAAATCCTTGAAGCTGACTCAATATCTTATGGATTTAGTACATTCGGAATTGACGGGATATGGATTTGAGATTGGGAGCCCAAGGCATGAAGCAAAAAGGGGCGGTCATATCATCCTTGAACATCCAGAAGCTGCAAGAATATGTAAAGCATTGAAACAAGAGGCCATCATTCCCGATTATCGTGAACCGAATATGATTCGTTTAGCACCTGTTGCTCTTTATACCTCTTTTCAGGAAGTCTATGAAACTGTACAGGTGCTTAAGAAGATCATGGACGGCAGATTATATGAAAACTATGAAAATAAAAGGGGAATCATTGCCTAGAATGGGAGCAACATATGGAGAAAAATAAACTGCATCGTGAATTATCATCGAATCAAATCACCATGATAGCCATGGGATGTGCAATTGGCACCGGGTTATTCTTGGGAAGCGGCCTTGCGATTTCAACGGCAGGTCCAAGTGTACTTATCAGCTATGCAATAGGTGCATTCATTGTCCTTCTGCTGATGGGCTGTTTGGCGGAAATGACTGTAGCCTATCCAACATCGGGATCCTTTGGTACCATTGCTGAAAAATATATAAGTCCATTTGCGGGTTTTGTTGTGAGGTATTCATATTGGATAGCGAATGTTCTTGCCATTGGTGTCGAAGTGAGTGCCATCGCTGTTTATATGAAATATTGGTTCCCGGCTGTACCTGGAAGTGTTTGGATTTTCCTTTTTGCTGCACTGCTAATCTATGTAAATGCGACGAGTGTCAATACATTCGGGAATTTTGAGTATGTATTTTCAATGATCAAGATAAGCGCCATTGTCATATTCATTCTACTTGGCGCCTATGTGGTGATTGGCGCAGGACCTTCAAGCGGGATCGGTGTAGAGAACTATGCCAATGATGGAGGTTTTATGCCTTTCGGCTTTTGGGGGCTCTGGGTCGCCATATTCATTTCGCTCTTCAGCTTTTTAGGAACTGAGTTGATTGCGGTGACGGCGGGAGAAGCAAAGGATCCGGATATAGCCGTCCCTAAAGCTTTGAAGGCTACTGTCTTCAGGCTTGCCACTTTTTATGTACTGACTATCGGGATCATGTTAATGATTGTTCCCTGGCAATCTGCCGGTATTGACAAAAGCCCATTTGTTAAGGTAATGGAAATCCTGAATGTTCCCGGGGCATCGGGAATAATGAATTTCATTATTTTAACCGCTGCTTTATCCGCTATGAATAGTCAATTATATGCCTCCACCAGAATGATATTTTCGTTATCCGAGCAAAAGCAGGCTCCAGCCCTATTTCAAAAAGTGAGCAGGAAAGGTGTCCCGGTAAGGGCACTTCTCATATCCACTTTAGGAATATTTCTTGCTGCAGGAGTAAAGGTCCTGCTTCCGGATACTTCATATGCATTCATGATGGGGATATCAATGTTCGGAGCCATTTTAACCTGGTTCATGGTGTTCATTTCCCATTTATATTTCAGGAAGAGATGGGAGAAATCAGGTGGCCGCAAATTACCGGTTAAAATGTATGGATTTCCATATCTAACGATTCTTGGTGCATTACTTTTGTTTGCTTTGACGGTATCTACCTGGTTCACTGGCCCATTTAAAATCGTGCTCCAGTTCGGGGTTCCTTGGCTGATCTTTCTTTGCATCACTTATTTTTTGATGTCGAAATTCAAAAGAAAGTAAAGGGAAAGAGGGATAGTATGGATAAGGGTCCAAGAGATGAACATCGTTTGGAAGAAAGTATGGTAACTGATATTGAAAAAGATATGTCCTATGGGGACTATCTGCATTTAAATCAAATTTTATCAAGTCAGCATCGACTTTCCGGCCATCACGATGAAATGCTGTTCATCATCATTCACCAAACAAGTGAATTGTGGATGAAATTGATAATCCATGAATTGACTGCGGCAACTGATCATATTGAGGCAGGACATTTGGAGCCTTCCTTTAAGATGCTATCCAGAGTGGCCAGGATCCAACAGCAACTAGTTCAATCTTGGAATGTGCTTTCGACCTTGACGCCATCCGATTATATGGAATTCCGGGAGAAACTAGGAAGCTCTTCAGGGTTTCAATCATTTCAGAACAGGTTGATAGAATTTGCGATGGGTCAAAAGAATTCGCAAATATTGGCCGTTTTCCGTCATCAGCCCGAGCTTTATGAGTCGATGATGGCAGCCTTGAATAAACCAAGTATTTATGATGCGGCTTTAGGTGCTTTGGCTGCAAGGGGGCTTCCTATTGATCAATCGGTCCTGAAGAGGGATTGGTCTTTAATTTATCAGGAAAATGCAAGTGTTGAAAAAGCATGGCTGACCGTTTACCGCGATGTGCATAACTACTGGGATTTGTATGAGCTGGCCGAAAAACTCGTTGATATTGGAAGTCAACAACAATTCTGGAGATTCAATCATATGAGTACTGTAGAACGGATCATCGGTAATAAAAAGGGAACTGGCGGATCGTCAGGTGTAAGTTATCTGAAGAAAGTGGTCGAACAGCCGTTTTTTCCTGAGCTTTGGACATTAAGGACCAAACTGTAAGCTTTGACTGGGGGGATATCAGGATGGGCAAAATTGGAGTTTATGGATCTTCCTTCGATCCGGTCACGAACGTGCATTTATGGACTGCATCCACCATTGCGCATCGTGCTAAGCTAGACAAGGTGATTTTTTTACCTTGCTCAAATGGCCGTATCGATAAACAGATGAAAACGAGCAATGAACACCGTTGGGAAATGCTCAAGCTGGCAATAGGGGGCAACCCGTTATTCGAAGTCAGTGATTATGAAATTAATGAACGTGCCGGGACGAGTAAACAATATACTTGGTATACGATGGAATATTTTAAATCACGATTTCCAAATGACGAAGTTTACTTCATAATGGGTGCAGATTTACTTGAAGATATTGATAATCAGGAGCTGCCGGTACACTTACGATGGAAATTCAGGGAAAAACTGATTGCAAATCATAAATTCATCGTCATGGCACGGGATGGGATCGATATGCTGAAAATCATATCCAAAAGTCCATTGCTAAGGAATTATGATGATGGAAATACATTTCACCTTATTGATAAAGGCCTTTCCATGGAAATCAGTTCTACATATATAAGGGATGAATTCGCGATGGGCGGGGAACCAAGGTATTTACTGCCTGATCAGTGTTATCAGTATATCTTGGACAATAGGCTGTATCAAAAAGCTTCAGATTCATAATAAGTATTAAAAAGGGCTCGATTCCCCGTTGGATCGAGCCCTTTTCATGTGATGGAATTCTTAAACTTGCAAAATGTGAATGAATTTAAATGATAGGACACGCAATACCTAGTTGACAACTGGGTTAACTTTGCTTTATGGTAATGATATACAAAAAAATACTTGCTGATCAGAGAACTGAAGGCATACTATCTCCTGAATAATTGAAAGGGAAATAGCATGCCTTTTTTGTTGTAAAAAAGGCATACTATCTCCTGAATAATTGAAAGGGAAATAGCATGCCTTTTTTGTTGTAAAAAAGGGGGAAGCTCATGAAAAAGGTAATGTTATTAATAAGTTTGATTTTAGCATTCGGTGTACTTGCGGGATGCAACTCGGAAAAAACGGAAGGCGGCGGGACATCAAAGTCAGTCGAGCTTTTGAATGTATCATATGATCCGACAAGGGAATTGTACCAGGAATTCAATGAAGCGTTCGTGAAGCACTGGAAAGAAGAATCCGGTCAGGATGTAACGATTCAGCAATCACATGGCGGATCTGGTAAACAGGGCAGGGCAGTTATTGATGGATTGGAGGCGGATGTCGTTACATTGGCTTTGGCTTATGATATTGATGCCATTTATGAAGCTAGTAATTTGTTAGCGAAGGACTGGCAAAAACGTTTACCGGAGAACTCGACACCATACACATCAACCATTGTGTTTTTGGTAAAAAAGGATAATCCTAAAGGCATTAAAGATTGGGATGATCTGATTAAAAAGGATGTATCCGTCATTACTCCAAATCCAAAGACAAGCGGAGGGGCAAGGTGGAATTACCTGGCTGCCTGGGCTTATGCGGAGAAAAATTTCGATAATGACGAAACAAAAGTGAAGGATTTCATGAAAAAACTTTATCAGAATGTTGAAGTCCTGGATTCAGGGGCACGCGGTGCAACGACCACTTTTGTGGAAAGGGGAATTGGTGACGTATTAATCGCTTGGGAGAATGAAGCCTATTTAACCCTGGAAGAATTCGGTGATGACAAATATGAAATCGTCAATCCTTCAATCAGTATATTAGCAGAGCCACCGGTAGCTGTTGTCGATGAAGTGGTCGAGAAAAAAGGAACAAAGGAAGTGGCAGAAGCTTACCTGGAATACCTCTATACGGATGCCGGTCAGGAAATTGCCGCGAAAAATTTCTATCGTCCGAGGGATGAGAAGGTTCTTGCCGAATATGAAGATCAATTTGCCAATATCGATATGGTGACTGTTGATGATACATTTGGCGGCTGGAAAAAAGCCCAGGAAACACATTTTAATGATGGTGGCACATTTGACGAGATTTATCAACAGCAATAAGCATGAAGGAGAAGATGGCTTTAACATCTTCTCCTTCATAAATCAGAAAAAGGGTTGAGGCGAAGCGATGAATATAGTGACTGAAGGTAAACAGACGAAAAAGAGGACCATACCCGGTTTTGGATTGACGATGGGTTTTACGCTGCTGTATCTCTCCATCATCGTTTTGATCCCGTTATCGATGGTTTTTCTAAACACATTTTCAATGGGGTTCCAGGATTTTTGGGCGACCATAACTGAACCAAGGGTTCTCGCTTCTTATAAATTGAGTTTCATGACAGCGTTAACTGCGGCCTTTGTGAACGCAGTTTTTGGTGTGTTAATTGCCTGGGTGCTTACTCGTTATGAGTTTCCCGGCAAACGGATCATCGATGGACTGGTTGATTTGCCTTTTGCCCTCCCGACTGCCGTGGCAGGGATTACGTTGACCACCTTGTATTCACCGAACGGATGGATCGGGCAATTTTTCAGCTTTAAGGTCGCTTTCACTCCCGCAGGGATCATCATCGCCCTAATATTTATCGGTCTTCCATTCGTGGTGCGGATGGTTCAACCGGTGCTTGAAAATATCGAAAAAGGGATGGAGGAAGCATCTGCCTCTTTAGGGGCGAATCGAATGCAGACATTCATTAAAATTATCTTCCCGGAATTGATTCCAGCGATATTGACGGGTTTTGCACTTTCTTTTGCGAGGGCACTTGGAGAGTATGGGTCAGTTGTCTTCATTGCCGGAAATATGCCGTTTAAAACGGAGATTTCCCCGCTGATCATCATGACAAAGCTTGAACAGTATGATTATGAAGGTGCAACAGCTGTTGCAGCCGTCATGCTCATTATTACATTTATAATCTTATTCACCATCAATGTCTTACAATGGTGGACCAGCAAAAGATATTCAGGGAAGTAGGAGGGATATGATGGAACAGGATAATTCAGTTGTTGCAAAAGCGAATCACCCAGTCATTACTACGAGAAACGCAACTAAAGAGCCTAAATCCATACAGTGGATCCTCATATCCATTGTATTGCTATTTCTCACTTTGTTTTTAGTCGTCCCATTAATCGCGATCTTTGTAAAAGCCTTTGAAAAAGGTGCCGAAGCTTATTTTGCGGCCATTGTCCACCCTGATGCCGTGGCTGCGATTAAGTTAACATTGATCGTTGTCCTCATCACCTTGCCACTCAATGCCATATTTGGAGTGGTTGCCGCTTGGACCATAACAAAATATGATTTCAAGGGAAAAAACTTCTTAATAACATTGATAGATTTGCCTTTTTCCGTTTCACCCGTCATTGCCGGGTTGATTTTTGTCCTTCTGTTCGGCTTGCATGGAACACTTGGTCCACTGCTGCAATCTCTTGACATTAAAGTGATCTTTTCAATACCAGGGATTGTCATTGCCTCCATTTTCATTACCTTCCCATTCATTGCGCGCGAATTGATCCCGCTCATGCAAAACCAGGGGACGTCTGAAGAAGAGGCATCACTCACGCTGGGTGCGGGAGGGTTTAAGACATTTTGGTATGTGACGCTTCCCAATATAAAATGGGGACTTCTATATGGGGTCATCCTTTGCAATGCAAGGATAATCGGGGAGTTTGGAGCTGTATCGGTCGTATCGGGCCATATACGTGGCATGACCAATACGATGCCGCTACATATTGAAATCTTATACAATGAATATCAATTTTCGGCCGCTTTTGCCGTTGCATCCCTGATGTCCATTTTTGCAATCATAACCTTGATCATTAAGAGCTTCATAGAGTGGAAAACTGACTTTAAATCAACCAAAGCGAGATAGGAGGAATGAAATGAGTATCATCATTGAAAATGTTACAAAATATTACGGGTCCTATCAAGCACTCCGGAACATCGATCTGGAAATAAAGAGCGGTGAACTTGTAGCCCTGCTTGGCCCTTCAGGATCGGGAAAAACGTCATTACTGCGTATCATCGCGGGTCTTGAACAGGCTGAGAACGGAAAGATCCTTTTTAATGAAGAGAATTACACGCATAAACATGTAAAAGATCGAAATGTGGGTTTCGTCTTTCAGCATTATGCCCTTTTTCGCAATATGACCATTTTTGATAATATTGCCTATGGATTAAAGGTCCGACCTAGAAAAATAAGGCCGAGTAAAGAAGTTATTGCACAAAAGGTTACCGAATTGCTTCAACTCGTCAAGCTGGAAGGATATAAAGATCGTTATCCATCGCAATTATCAGGCGGCCAGCGCCAGCGTGTCGCTTTGGCAAGGGCACTTGCCGTTGAACCGAATATCCTCTTGCTTGATGAACCATTCGGGGCATTGGATGCCAAGGTTCGCAAAGAACTTCGGCGTTGGCTAAGAAGACTTCATGATGAATTCAATGTTACAAGTGTATTCGTGACGCATGATCAGGAAGAGGCGATGGATGTTGCTGATCGGGTCGTTATCATGAATGAAGGGAAAATTGAACAGATTGGAACTCCCGAAGAAGTTTATGATCACCCGGAAAATCCATTCGTTTATGATTTTCTTGGCAGTGTCAATCTTTTCAAGGGCAACGTTCACCAAGGGAAATTGGTAACTGGGAATGTGGAAATGAATGCCCCGGACAGTGAAGATGGAGCGGGAACTGGTTATGTAAGGGCGCATAACTTTATCATGGAAAGAGAACCAACGGAAAAGGATTCGATCGCATCCATAATTGACCACATTCATACAATTGGCCCCATCGTCCGGATAGAAGTCATTCGTCAGGATACAAACGAACCGCTGGAAATCGAACTGACGAAAGAACAATATATGAATCTGGAAATAAGCAAAGGAGAAAGGGTATTCGTCCGACCGAAAGAATTGAAAGTATTTGTCGACTTTATGGCTGGAATTTAAGGATGGGTCGAATCTTGACGGAAAAACCGCTGATGAGCGGTTTTTTTTGGTGAATGCTAGCAGCCCTTCCCGTATGAAGGGTAAATGAGCTGCAATCTGTTCCAAAAGGGCTACCGTGCATTCACAGTTGGTGAGTTTTTGCCTGCCAATAGTCTATGGTCCCTTGGTGCTAAACACTAGATAGAAAGTCTTGCATCAGAATACGAAGGTGATTATGTAAGATATTGGATGTTTTATCTCGTGGAAAAGTCGAATTTTTATGTTTAATGTTAAAATTGAAATATAATTGTAATATTGTTATTACGCATTTGACAAAATCTGATGATATACTACGACTTAGGTGAAAACATAGTAGAGTTTAAGAAATGTATTTAATATTATCTCAACCTTAGAAGATTACATAAAGAGTAAAAAAAATAGAGAAGAGTTCCCAGCAATTTATTTTGACTAATCATTTTTCATAGAGAAAAAGAAGTGGGTCGATGGAAATGCAAGGGGAGGAAAGCAGGGGAAATGAGTTTGAAGAAAAAACTTATCGTATTGAACACGACAATTATGCTTGGATTAGGAAGCGCTTTTGCCATACCGTCTGTAAAAGCTGAATCTATCACGGATATTCAATCGCAACGCACAGGAATACAATCAGATATTTCAGAGGCAGAACAAGTTATTCAACAATTGAAAAAAGAACAATCGAAAATGAATTCCCAAATTGCCCAGATCGAATCGGCAATGAAAGAAAATGATCAAAAAATCAAAGATACTAAACAAGAAATTAAAGACACCGAAAAAGACATAGAATCTTTAAAGAAAGAAATTAAAGCGTTGGAAGAAAGAATCGCAAAACGCGAGGAAGTCTTGAAAGAGCGCGCGCTTTCATTCCAAGAGAGCGGCGGGGACGTTGAGTACCTAGAAGTTGTTTTAGGCTCTAAAAGCTTTGGTGAATTCGTTAATCGTGTTGGAGCGGTAGCCACTATCGTGGAAGCTGACCAACAGATTCTTAGCGAGCAGGAAGCGGATAAAGCTGACTTAGAGAAAAAACAAGCGACCGTTGAGAAAAAATTGCAAAGCCTTAAGGATATGGAAGTAGAGCTTAAAGGCATGCAATCCCAAATTAAAGATCAAAAAGCTGAAACTGTCAACATGAAGGCTAAGATTGTAAAGAAGGAATCGGAAACAGAAGCACTAAAACAATCTTTAGAGAATAAAGATGCCGGTTTAGAAGCACAAATAGCATCCATCCGTGAAAATATCAAAAAAGAGGAAGAACGTAAAGCAGCAGAGAAAGCAGATCTTGACCGTGCTGCTGAAGAAGTGAGTTCTTCAAATTCTTCCAGTGAAGGATCATCAAGCTCTTCTAGGGAAGAATCAACAAGTTCTTCTAAAGGCGAAGTTTCGGCAAAAAGCTCATCTAAAGGTGAATCATCTTCAAATTCATCTGAAAACAGTTCTGCTGCAAAACCTGCAGCCAGTAAAACTGAAACATCAAGCAAACCAAGCAGTGCAAATACAGGCTCTGCCATTACAGCAGGTTATAAATATATCGGTAACTCCACATATAAATTTGGTGGCGGAAGAACGGCATCCGATATTGCTAACGGTCTTTTCGATTGTTCAGGATTCGTTGCATGGGCTTATAAACAAGCTGGTGTGAACCTTCCAGCAAGTACGGATGCATTGAAAGGTGCAGGACGTCAAGTATCTAAGAGTCAAATACAACCTGGAGATTTAGTGTTCTTCAATACCTATAAAACTGATGGACATGTCGGTATTTATGTCGGCGGCGGCAAATTTATCGGTTCCCAAAGTTCAACAGGTGTTGCAATCGCCAGTATGGAAAGCGGATATTGGGCAGGTGTATTCAACGGCCGTGTCGTTCGTGTAAACTAATAGTTCTATAATAGCAGGGGAGAAAATGCCCCTGCTTATTTTTTTTGAAAAAAAAACGAAAAAAATGAAACTTATTTTGAAATTCAACGTAAATACTATAAGATAAAATAAGGATAGGTGATGTGGACTTCAGTAACTCTGGGAAAACATATAAAGAAACATCATTCCATACTATAAACGGAGGCAAAAAAACATGATGAAAAAATTTATGGCTGCATTACTTACAATTACACTAGCATTCTCGCCAGTCGGCACTTATGTATTCCAGGATCATACGGAATCAGTCGATGCAAGGGGTTACAAGTCAGGAAAAAGAAGCTTTAACAGCAACAACAATAATAATTCGAATTTCCAAAATAAAGAAACGAAGAAGTCAGATGCTACTACTACTAATAAAGCTAAGAGTGGAAACACATTCACAAAAGGCGGCTTAATGAAAGGAATTATGCTAGGTGGATTGGCAGGTTTACTTTTTGGAAGCCTATTCGCCAATATGGGAATGCTTGGTTCTATACTTGGTCTATTAATCAACGTGTTGGCGGTTGTGGTATTAATCGTTGTAATCCGTAAAATATTCACGTATTTCAAAGATAAGAAGAAGAAAGAGGATACAAACCCATGGAGAGGCTAAAGATATCCGAACAAGATATCATCAATGCGGTTTGTGTTTACATTGCCCGTAAAAAGCAGGTACAGCCCAATGAGGTGGAAGTGGAGTTAATGTATGATGATGATTATGGCTTTTCGGCGGAAGCGTTTGTCGATGGCCGAAAACAAGTGTTAATTACCATCAACTTGATAGAAGCGCTTCGCTTATGGCTGGATGAATATATGAATAAAGATCCATACTCGGGTATTGAACTTGTTTTGGATGATGAAGAAGGCATAGTGGCTTTAGTAAGTGAAAGTAATAGATAAATAAAAAAAGGATGCCGTAACGGCATCCTTTTTTTATTTAATAAGGTACAACTTGATCGATGTGAGGGAAAAAGATAATAGAGAAATAGAAAAATAGTAAAGCAAACAAAGCATAATGCTAGATTGCCAACACATATTTTAAACACAGATAGATTATAATGAATTATATTTTCCATTTGTTGCAAAAAATGGTCTGCGGAAGTAGGATGGATATATGTTCAAGTCAAAGGAGGAGAATAAGTGACAGGTTACATGGAAGATATCACTTTTTTAAATGAAAAGGCCATAAAGTTCGGCAATGAAAAAGTGGAAGCGATACTTGCGCCATCTTTAGGAAGCAATCTGCTTTCGTTTAAGTACAAGCAAAAGGATATTGAGGTGCTGCGAACTCCGGTTAGTCTGGAAGAGTATAAAAAGGCTCCCATTTTATACGGAATGCCTATCTTGTTTCCTCCTAATCGAATTGAAGCTGGTCAATTTACATATAAGGGGATTGTGTATAGGTTTCCGGTCAATGAAACGGAAAAATTTAATCATATACATGGTTTTTTACATGACAAGCCTTGGAAAGTCTGCAAAAAGGAAGTGAACGGGAAAGAAATTGTCATTAATACTGAATTTTCAAGCAGTGAGTTTGATTTAAAAGATAGCTTTCCACAAGATATCACTGTGAATATGTCTTTAATTTTAAGGGATGAATCATTGGATATACAATTGGAAATCACCAACAAGGGCAATGATCCCTTTCCGTGGGGGGCAGGTTATCATACAGTATTCAATTTTCCATTTGGACCAGGGGGGAAATTAGAGGATTGCAGAATATCCCTTCCCGTCAATAAACATTGGGAGTTGAATGAAAGGTCATTGCCCACTGGTGCAATTCATGAAACGGCCGATACACTGGAAATCCAAAACGGCTTTAGCTTGGAGGGCCGGCTGTTTGATGACCTATTTGGCTATGATGAGGAAAGAGCCCTCGAGAACGAGTGCATTCTCACTGACCAAGAGGCAGGCATACAGGTCATCTATCATGCTGATCAACACTTTAAGTTTTGGGTATTATTCAACCAGGAGGGGTTCGCCTGTCCTGAACCATATACATGGGTAACGAATGCTCCTAATTTGGATTTGTCAGCAAAATTGACTGGATTGAGGGAGCTAAAATCAGGTGATACGGTTCAGCTGAGAACTAGATTGGCAATAAAGGATATATAAAAAAACACCTTGGCACTTATTAATGCCAAGGTGTTTAAGGTTATGCTTTTTTTCTCATCCAGAGTGGGTATAGGACGATTCCGAATACATATAAGGCAATGCCAAGTATGAATGTATTCATATCGGCTGTACCTGTCTTGATGACCCAGATCGAGTAGATTAAAGCCAGGATGGTGATAATTCCATCACGTACCCTTGAGCCTTTCATGATGTCATAGGTTTCCCCAGTCATGACCAGTTTCAATTGATACAAAACGGATGCAAGATACGGGATCAAGTAAGCGAGTGTAGCGACGATCATCGAAAATTTATAAGCCTCCAAAATCGTACCCGAAATAGTGGAGAATAAGAATATCTGTGTCATGATATTTGTTATTGTCATAGAACGGACGGGTGTGCCATTTTTGTTCGCTTTCGCAAAGTAAGCTGGAAACAAATCCGATTTCGCTGCCTGGTAAGGAACTTCTGAGGCAACGACAATCCATCCGATTGTCGATCCCAATAAGGAAATGACGGCAAGAGCAGCCATTAAATACGTGCCGCTTGAACCAACTACTGCTTGTAGTGCGTCAACAAGCGGTTTTTGTGATATTTTCAACTCGTCTTGTGATATGGCACCCATCGTCAATAAAGTAATGCCGATATAAATGGCAACAGCGATGAGTAAACCAAAAATCGTCGCTTTCTTTACATCATTTTGTGACTTGGCACGGTTTGAAAGCATGACGGCAGCTTCGATACCGATGAAGGCCCATAATGTTGAAATTGCAGCAGCATTCACTTGATCACCTAAAGAGACGGCTGAACCTGCCTTATCATAAAATTCAGCTCCGTTTCCTAGATTGGAAGTATCGAAGATGAATATCGTGATAATGATGAAAAATAAGAATCCAAGCACTTTGGTAACTGTAGCAAAAAGATTCATTTTCCCAGCACTGTTAAAACTTCTTACCAAGATTGCCTGAATCCCCCAAAGGGCAATGGAACATACCGCAAACGTTAATGCTTTACCTAGTTCAAGTTGAAACGAACCTGCAGTATAAATCACTTTCGTACTATGCATCACCGGGAAAAACGTTGATAGGTAACCAGCAAATGAAATGATGACAGAAGCTGTCGCAGCCCAATTCGCAGCCCAATAGCCCCAAGCCATGCTATACCCTGAAACCCTTCCTTTAGCAGGAGATTTAAATAATGATTGAGCATAACTTTGTGGTCCAGCCTTCAAATCCGGTTTTCGGACTGCCAGGTTACCAAACACCAAAGCTATTAGAAAAACTCCCAGTCCAGTAACAATCCATGCCAATGTGGCCCCTAATGGACTGGATACCTGTGCTAATTGAGCAGGGAGCATGAAAATTCCGCCGCCGACCATATTTCCAATTACGAAAGTGGTCAAAATCAATAAACCCCATTTTTTATTTACCATTTATATCGAACCTTTCTTATATACAAAGTGTGTGTTTATACCGACAACTTATACTAAAATAGTATATCTCAAATAGTTTAGTTTGGTAAAGTGGTAAATAAGTAAAATGTAAAACGCAGACTAATCAGAAAATTTAAAAGTATTATTGACAATAGGAGAAAATTGGATTATATTAGTAAATACCAAGTTAATTGGTAAGAATAATATGGTTTGTTGCTTGAATTTTATTTTTCTATAACATAAGCAACTCCCGAATATTGCCGATTAGTCAACTAAAGGCACCCTTACATCTAATCTGTTAGATGGCGGGTGCCTTTTATTTTTTATAGTGAAGGGAGGGGAATATGGAGTTCCTATTAACTGGTTATTCTTATTCGGAAAGTAAAGTGATGAGGATATGATAGGTAAACCAAGTTCCTCAAGAAAACATTGAAAGTGGGAAGCACCTGCGTTTTTCATGGGATCACTTTTAACATTAGGCATGAAACGAAGCTTTATTACCAGTAGTGAAGGGGAGAGATATTATGGAAAAGAAAGAAGAAATGAAAATCAGGCATATCATTTCAAGCTTGGAAGATCTGCAATATGGATCAGTTTTAATAACCGTACATGATGGTAAAATCACACAGGTGGATACAACCGAGAAGAAACGATTCCCATTAGCGAAGAGCCGGGCAGTTAATGCCAGATGAATAATGGTTATTGAGGGAGCTTTCGATATGAAGGCTCTTAAACTGTAGACAAAATCGATAATAATAAGATTGCCTACGTTTTTTTGAGGGAGTGTAAAATATGATCGTTGATTTCCTCTCCAGGCACTCGCTTTCCTCGGGCGGTCCGGGAGCCTCCTCGGCGCTCTTGGCGCCTGTGGGGTCTCCCTTGGACGCGCTTTTCCCGCAGGAGTCTCGCACCCTCCGTTCCAATCAACTAGTTTAAAAATTCAGACGGACCCCCTTTTGTCAATAAACTCGGAGCTTTCGATATGAAGGCTCTTTTTTTATACAAAAAATCATTCGATTTGGAATTTATAAGAAGATTGTACTGCTTTTAACATGGTAGAATAAGTTAGGGTATAAGGATTTTTATAGGGATTATATGATATATAAGGGAGGAACAGGGATAGATGACCTTACAGACTATAGAACATGATATCTTGGCATTAGTTGAAACATTTAATGGGAGAATCGCATATAAAATTGAAAATGGTCTTGGGGACACGATTGGATATCATGAGAATGAATCCTTTCAATCAGCGAGTTTAATCAAAATACCAATGATCATCGAAGGTTATCGTCAAAGTGAACAAAAGAAAATCTATTTGAACCAACCAGTGACCATCCCGCCTAATGAAGTGACTGGGGGATCCGGGGTGCTGCATGTCTTATCGAACAAGGTATTTTTAACCGTAGAGGATTTATTGACATTGATGATAACCGTTTCCGACAATACATCCACGAATATGATGATGAACCTGCTAGGCTTTGAGGAAATCAATCAATGCATCAAGGAACTTGGTTTGAAAAATACTGTCCTCGAACGAAAAATGCAGGATTTTAAGGCACTAAAAGAAGGGCGCGACAATACCATATCGGCGGAAGATACGATCACCTGCTTAAAAGCCATACATACAGGCAACTTTCTAACGAAAGAAAGCCAGGAAAGAATCTTGCGTGTACTTGACAATCAGCAATTAAGGGATAAACTTCCATCACTGATGGGCAGAGGGGTCAAGGTCGCAAGCAAAACGGGCGGAATTCGAGGAGTTGCCCATGATTGCGCAATCATTCGGTCAGAAACACAAACTGTTTATGCTGCAGTTCTTACTGAAGATATGAAATCAGAGGAAGAAAGCCGTCAAGTAATCAGTAAAATTGGAAAATTGATATATGATAACATGGTTACAGAATAAGCTGTTGAATTCAATATTTTTGGGAGAGCGGGAAGTCCTTCATGATTTCCCGCTCTTCGATCTTATTTATGAGGGAGTCAGTGGGAAAGCAAGATATATAAGGAAAGAAAAAAACGGGGAAAAACTTTAAAGAAATTTTGTGTAATTAGCGTTATTGCAGTACTGGAGTATTTTGGTTTTTTGCACATGAAAATTCAAGGTACCATTCACCAGCAAATTCCGGGAAATGCCGATTATCTCATTATTCTTGGAGCAAGGGTCAAGGGTTCGGTGCCATCATTATCCTTACAATACAGGATTGATAAAGCTGCAGAGTATTTATCGGCTAATAAACAGACAGTGGCCATTGTATCTGGCGGCAAAGGGCCGGGAGAAGAAATATCGGAAGCAAAAGCCATGCAACAGGGACTAATCGCCCAGGGAATTGAAGAAGCACGCATCATGATGGAAGACAAATTTACAACAACTCACGAAAATATTGTTTTCTCAAAAGAACTCATTCCAGATACAGCAGCTTCAGGATTGATCGTTAGTAATGACTTTCATATCTACCGGGCAGGAAATAGCAAAAAGAGAAGGCTTGGACATGAAGGGATTGCCGGCAAAGACACCAAAAGTGTCACTATTGAAATCATATACCCGTGAATATCTGGCAATTACCAAATACTATATGACCGGTTTAATTGGGAGGTAAATTGGAATTCTTTTAAAGATGTGGGGTGCCTTCATTATTCGACTTCCACGACAACATTAGGCACTTCCCAAAAATCTTTCTCTTGATATAGCTCCTTAAGTGTTTTATAAACGGGATACCCGGTATAGGAAATCTCGACTCGTTCATCAGCATCCACTTCTTCCACATCTATATCATCAACAAAACCAAGTTGATCATCGATTTCCATTAAATAATATCCGAGTGCCTCATACCCGCTATAGGCTACAATAACCTTAATGTCAAAACCGCTATTAGAAACTTTGTAATATTTCATTGAGTGACCTCCTTGTTGTAATTCTTAAAGTGAAAATCGTACGGTTTGTTATTACTCTGATATACCCATTAATTATTATCTGAATCATTAAATTGGATAAATAAAGAAAATAGGAAGGCAAAAAGAATGTGAAGCCAACTTAAAATATCACTGTATAATTTGCTATCTGCATCAATTCATGTTAATCTAATAAAGAATTGTTTTTGGTTGTGGAAGAGGATACTCGTTATTTTCCAAATGATTAAAAATAGTAATACAATGTGTGTTATGCACTAGGAGGCAACAACAATGGAACAAGGTACAGTTAAATGGTTTAATGCAGAAAAAGGTTTTGGATTTATCGAACGCGAAAACGGAGACGATGTATTCGTACATTTCTCAGCTATCCAAAGCGAAGGCTTCAAATCTTTAGACGAAGGTCAAAAAGTAACTTTCGAAGTTGAGCAAGGTGCACGTGGAGCTCAAGCTGCTAACGTTCAAAAAGCTTAATTTTAAAATTAAATCGTAACCTATATGAACAGACTTCCTCGATGGGAGTCTGTTTTTTATTGTGCTATAAAATGAAAGCAAAAAAAATCCCACTCTGACTGAGTAGGTTTTTAGTGACTTGTCATTAAGCTTTTTTTAATTCTTCTTCAAAGAAAAAAGTAGTCGGATGTTCTTTAACAGTATAAGAATATCTTTTCATGTTTTTTACATATGCCCATTTATTAATGGTTACTGATTCATTAGTATCCTGAATAGTTACTGTTTCACCAGTATTATACTTATTGCTTTTCAATTTAGCCACCCTCTTTAATAATAGTATAACATATTTGGCAATGAAAGATGTGTTCAAGATATTCCAATGATATAAAGAGGCATGCCATGTCATTCAGTTTACTGGACAAAAGCTAAAAGCCTAATGGTGTTTTTTTAAATGTGAATGAAAAAAACAGCCACATGTTCTTAAAGTAATACAGGGGAATCACGTGGCTATGAATTAGAAGGCTTTCAAGAATGTCAGTTAATTAAAACGCCCAATCCCCATTACGGAAGACAGGTTCCGAAGATTAAAAGGATAAAAATAGAAAAAGTAGGAAAAACTACTTTTTGTGATCGCATGTGACCACTGTGTTACCAGAGAAAGTACAGTTATAATAAGCCTAAACAGTTAATAAAATTCCCTTAGAATAAGCCTCTTCCAATCTTAGAGGGAGGCTTATTTGTATTCCCTTTTGTTTATCCAAAGCCATAGTATAAATAAGAAGCAATTGGAAAAGAAATAATCTGGTGAGAATCCTCCATATGGTGAGCGGATTGGGGAGCAGAAAGCGGTAGAGCAAATGTATAAAGAAATGGGTCAAGCTTTCGTTAAGCTTGATAATTGGACCGTTTATTTGATTACGTCCCATCCAGATTTTGAAAGATCATAGAGCAAATTGGCTACGAAAAAACGGAAGCTATTTAATAGGTTTATACGAACTGATTACTTTCAATTTATTGGCTTATTCAAACGACCTTAAAATTCATATAAAAAAGAAGTTCCATTTATTTTTGGAACTTCTTTTTGTATTAAATGAATGGAAACCTTAAATCACGAACTTTCAGACCGATTTTTTAGTATTATTTATTTCGTTACAGGAGCGGTCATTTTTTGGTCACTAAGCTGGTCACAACTCCTTTAATAACGCATGTTTTTGGGTTTCAAAAGCGGTCACTAAGTTAAACATCTTGATAACGTCACATTCTCTTTCACAACCCCTAATTACCTAAACCTTCTTACTAATCCGCTCCACAATCTCCATTAAATCATCAGGGCTATGAAATTCAATCGGCGAAAACCTTTATCGAAATGAATTGTATCAGTTTCCATCATTAATACATACTTCCTGTTAATTCCTTAAATGGAAGCTATTGCTGAAATCGACTAAGAGTCCTTTGACAGATGTACTGCCAAGTTTCATTCGCAGCTCGGCTTCAGATTATTGCTCGACAATCGGGCAGTGGCTTCGACGACTTGGTGGATTTCAAAGTGTTCCTGGATTTCCTTTTTGTCGCTCGTTTCCTTTTGAATAAGTTGCTAGATTTTTTCTTGAATATTCATATAATAAATACGCCTTTTTTTGTGTGTAGCATGACAAAAGAACGAACCATGCTGTATGAAATTGCATTAAATATATTAACAATGAAAAGAGGTGAATTATATGTCTGGTTCTAGATCTGTTGATGTAGTTACGATTCTTTGGGAAAGAGCTACGTTAATACCTTTAGCTCAGCGTACAATTGTACAAGCTACAACGATTGGAAGTGCTGCTCCTTGTGCTGAAAGATTAGAGACTGGTGATTCCTACAGAGCTGCTGTACGTTGTTTACTTGGAAATAGATTTATACAAGTATTGAACCTTGACTTCGGGCGAACCGGAGTTGCCGTGTTCATCCGTTTATTCTAGGATATTAATTGGGGGACAAAGTATTTTTGATTTAAAATACTTTGTCTTTTTTATAAATACACAAAAACCACCAGTCTTTAAGATTGGTGGTTTTATCAATTTTACTAATACAGGAATGTTAAGTAGGAAGCGGAACATTATCTTAGTGAATTTCTAGCTGGAGTTGATCCGATTAAATTACCATTTGATCAATTTATTCAAGACTTGTCGATTCAAATGAAATTGAATGTAGCGGTAGTACATATCAAAACTTATATTAGCTTTAATAAATGTTGTATTAACCCTAGACTTGGTAATATAGAATATTTTCAAAGCGGATTGGTTATACAACTATTCAAAATTACGTTATATCAATAGCTGCGTGCTTCCTAGTATGCAGAAACACGCGGCTGATGAATAGTGACCATTTCTGTTGAACACTCAAGGTTTTAGACGTTCAAAACCCTAATAGATCAAAGCTCTTCTTAAAACGCCCAATCCCCATTACGGAAGACAGGTTCCAAAGTGCCGTCCTGTTTGATGCCGTCGATGTTCATTTTCTCCGATCCAATCATGAAATCGACATGTGTAAGGCTTTCATTGAGTCCATTTTCTGCAAGCTCTTCTGGACTCATGTTTTTTCCGCCTTCAATGCAAAAAGCATAGGAGCTTCCGATAGCGAGATGGTTTGATGCATTTTCATCGAATAATGTATTGAAGAATAAAACATTCGATTGGGAAATCGGTGAGTTGAATGGAACAAGTGCCACTTCCCCAAGGTAGTGTGAACCTTCATCCGTTTCAACCAATTGCTTTAGGATTTCTTCCCCTTCTTCGGCTTTTACTTCAATGATTCGTCCTTCCTTAAACGTCACGGAAAAATTATTGATGATGTTTCCGCCGTAACTAAGTGGTTTCGTACTGGAAACCGTACCGTTAACGCCTGTTTTCAATGGAACTGTAAACACTTCTTCGGTTGGCATATTAGCCATGAATTCATGACCCTGTACGTTAACGCTTCCTGCCCCGACCCAAAGATGTTTGTCGGGTAACTCGATAGTCAAATCGGTTCCAGGAGCCGTGTAATGCAATTTTTGGTAATGCTTATCATTTAAGTAATCAACCTTTTCATGCAGGGTATCATCGTGTTTTTTCCAGGCATCTACAGGATCCTTAACATCAACACGAACTGCTTTGAAAATGGCTTCCCATAGCAGATCAACACGTTTTCCTTCTGCTTCTTCAGGGAATACTTTATCAGCCCAAGCCTTTGAAGGGACGGCAACTATGGACCAGCTCACTTTATCGGATTGCATATACTGACGCCACTTCTTAAGTGCCGTCCCTGATGCTTTTTGGAAGTTGGCAATCCTTTCAGGCTTTACACCTTTTAATAAGTCAGGGCTGGAGGAGATGACGGATAGATAGGCAGCTCCATTTTCTGCAAGTTCGATCGTTTCTTCTGCGCGCCACTTTGGATATTCGTGGAACACCTCATCCGGAGCCAGTTCATATTTGGTGCGTGAAACAATATCATCATTCCAATTAACGATGACATTGCGCGCACCGTTCTCATATGCCTTTTTTACAATGAGACGCACAAGGTCAGCGCCCTCTAATGTTGTATTTACGACCAGGGTTTGATCTTGTTGGATGTTTACGCCGACTTTTACGGCAAGTTCTGCATATTTTTCTAAATTCGTTTGAAAATCACTCATCATTCAAAACTCCTTTTCCATTTTCTACATTTATAATTGTACTTATTGTGATATAAAAAAGAAACTTTTTACTCTGATGTAAAAATTAATAGTATACGAAGGGTTCATTTGCAACATAAGTTCGCTCAGGCTCCAGCAGCTATTTTGTCTATCTTGCATTTTACCAAAACTAAAGAAGGAAAGACTATTGAAAAGGTTTGAATAGTTGAATAATTCAAGGGTTCTGTACAGTGGATCATTGGACTGAAAGAAAGAGGGCCTCTTTGAGACCCTCTTTCTTAATAGTCAAAAAATCACTTGCCCAAATTAATCCAGACGCTTTTCACTTCAGAATAGTTGTCCAGTGCATAAGAACCCATTTCACGTCCGATTCCGGATTGTTTGTAGCCGCCGAAAGGGGAAGCTGCGTCGAACGCGTTATAACAGTTCACCCATACTGTACCGGCACGGAGTTTTCCTGCAACATAATGGGCATTGGCTATATCGCTTGTCCATAAGCCGGCAGCCAATCCATATTCACTGGCATTTGCACGGTTAATGACATCATCTAAATCCTCGAATGGCATTGCCGCTATGACAGGTCCGAAAATCTCTTCTTTGGCAATCGTCATATCCTCTTCAACACCAGCGAATATAGTAGGAGAAACAAAGTAGCCTTGTTCACCCGGTTTATTTCCGCCGACAAGAACTTCCGCACCCTCGTTTTTCCCTTTTTCTATATAACCCATTACCCGATTTTGCTGCTCCTCTGAAACAAGCGGTCCAATTTGTGTACTTGGATCCAGACCTATCCCTTGTTTGATGTTTTTTGCATGGCTGGCCATATCGGCAACAACATTATCATAATGTTTCTTTTGAATATAAACCCTTGAACCGGCACAGCATACCTGACCTTGGTTAAACATGACCCCATTCAAAGCTCCAGGGATGGCTTTCGAGAAATCAGCATCAGGCAGGATGATGTTTGGCGATTTCCCTCCAAGTTCCAATGTTACCCGTTTCAATGAATATGAAGCGGAGCGCATGATCAATTTTCCAACTTCGGTCGAACCGGTAAATGCAATTTTATTTACTTGCGGATGGTCGACAAGTGCTTGTCCGGCGGTTTCACCAAAACCGGGAACGATATTGACGACACCATCAGGGAAACCGGCTTCATCTATTAATTCAGCCAGGTAAAGAGCGGAAAGCGGTGTTTGCTCAGCAGGCTTTAATATGACTGTACAACCTGTAGCGAGTGCCGCTCCCAGTTTCCACATCGCCATAAGAAGCGGAAAGTTCCATGGGATGATTTGGCCGACAACACCAACAGCCTCGTGTTTTGTGTAGTTAAAATAATTTCCGCTTACCGGAATGGTCTGCCCGACAATCTTGGTGGACCAGCCAGCAAAATATCTCATATGTTCTATCGCTAAAGGAATGTCGGCATTGGTCGTTTCATTGATTGGTTTCCCATTATCCAACGTTTCCAATTGAGCTAGTTCAGTTTTATTTTCTTCCATTAAATCGGCTAGTTTATACATAAGCCTACTGCGTGCAGCCGCGCTCATCCTTGACCAAGGACCTTCATCGAATGCTTTGCGTGCAGCTTTGACGGCTAAGTCGATATCTTCTTTATCAGCTTCATAAACATCGGCAAGTTTTTGTCCTGTAGCAGGATTAGGAGTGGAGAAGGTTTTTTTTGAAGCACTTTCTACAAACTGGCCATTAATATAGAGCTTTTTTGGTCCTGTTAAAAATTTTTGCAGCTTTCCACTTACTTCTAACGTTAGATTTGTCATTAATTACCCTCCTGAATAAAATGGTTATCTTGGGCAAAACATGATGACTTATTGTTAACGCTATGATCTATGCCAATTTTTATGATAAATGAAAAAAAGAGAATATTCAATCTATAACATTCGACAGAATATCCAAGGTTTCTTCATCATTTTAAAAAAAGTATTTTTTTGTCATGACATGTGTATTTACTATAGCAAAAATGAAAGTTAATAGTTAAAATGAATAAGGATAAAATAACAAGAAGGTCTAAAGTTCTTCAGGAGGAATATATGGGAAATGATGCGAAAATGATATCGCAGCGTAAGTTACTTGGTGTTGCGGGTCTTGGATGGATGTTCGATGCACTTGATGTCGGTATGCTTTCTTTCATTATAGTAGCTTTAAGACAGGACTGGAACTTAACCAGTGAGCAGGTTGGCTGGATTGGGAGCATAAACTCCATAGGAATGGCTGTTGGAGCCGTATTCTTTGGTGCGATGGCCGACAGGGTCGGACGGAAGAATGTCTTTATCATTACATTATTATTGTTTTCAATCGCAAGTGGCCTGTCTGCAGCAGTCAGTACACTCAGCTTGTTCTTGATATTGCGATTTTTGATTGGAATGGGACTTGGAGGGGAACTTCCGGTTGCCTCGACGTTGGTCTCTGAAAGTGTTGAAGCGAGTAAAAGGGGAAGGGTCGTCGTCCTTCTTGAAAGTTTTTGGGCGGTTGGCTGGATTTTGGCAGCTCTCATATCTTATTTCATCATACCGGCTTATGGTTGGAGGGTTGCATTGTTATTGAGCGCCGTACCCGCTTTATATGCGCTGTATCTGCGCTTGAAACTGCCGGATTCACCGAAGTATACGGAACTTGAAAAAAAGCAGAGACCATCTGTATTAAGCAATATGAAAAGTGTCTGGAAAAAGGAATACTCCCGTCAGACCCTTGTGTTGTGGGTTCTATGGTTTTGCGTGGTCTTTTCTTATTATGGGATGTTTTTATGGCTGCCAAGTGTGATGGTCCTAAAAGGATTCAGCATGATCCAAAGCTTTGAATATGTATTGATCATGACGCTTGCACAGCTTCCGGGCTATTTTTCAGCTGCATGGCTGATAGAGAAGTTTGGACGTAAATTCGTTTTGATTACATACTTAATTGGAACGGCAGTCAGTGCTTTTTTCTTTGGGTCTGCAGAGGGGCTGGCACTGCTGATAGTTTCCGGAATGTTCCTATCTTTCTTCAACCTAGGGGCATGGGGTGCGCTTTATGCGTATACTCCTGAGCAGTATCCCACAGCAGTTCGTGGTACAGGTGCTGGTTTAGCCGCAGGGATCGGCAGGATCGGCGGTGTCCTGGGGCCGTTGCTTGTAGGGTATTTAGTTGCTGCCGGCACCCCGATTTCATCGATTTTCACCATTTTCACAATTGCTATTTTAGTGGGGGCAGTTGCCGTAGCTTTTGGGAAGGAAACAAAGAATACCGTTTTGACATAAACAAAAGGATGGGGGCTGTATTCAGTCCCCATCCTTTTGTTATTTAAAGTCCTTTATGATTTTTAAAAGGGATTCGGAGGCAGTCTTAGGACTTTCTGCATTCATGATGGCTGATACGACTGCGGTACCTGACAGCCCGCTAGCAGAAAGGGAGGAAATGTTATCGGCCGTGATACCCCCGATGGCTACGGCGGGAATTGATACGCTGCGGCAAATTTCCTCCAGATCCCCAATTGCCATTAAGGTTGCATCTTGTTTGGTCTTTGTAGGGAAAACGGAACCGACTCCGATATAATCTGCTCCATTTCGTTCGGCTTCTAGAGCCTCTTCAAGATTGGAAACAGATACACCGACAATCATATCTTCAGGAACCATTTTTTTGACGGCAGGCAGTGGAAGGTCATCTTGCCCAATATGAATTCCATCCGCTGCAACAGCAAGTGCTATATCCACCCGGTCATTGATGATAAGGGGAATGGACAGCTCGTTCAATAACTGTTTTAATGCAGAAGCTTTATTATAAAAGGAGAGGGAGGAATTATTTTTCTCTCTAAGCTGAACGATCGAGACTCCTCCTGAAACCGATTCTGCAATGATTTTGGTCAATTCTTCTATTGCCAGGGACTCTTCCGTAACCAAATACAGGCTTAAATCAATTTGGGATTTCTTCATTTATTTTCACCTCATGCATCCAGATTTCCTTATCCATTCTTGATATTGCATCGATTAATCGCACACGAAACGTTCCTGTTCCTTCATCCTCTTGAAGGTTTTTGGCAGCTAGTTCTCCTGAAATGCTCATGGTTGAGATACCGGCAATCGCCGCAGAATAGAAATCATCGGTGACTCCGGAAAAAGTGCCGATAAGAGCAGTGGACATACAACCGGTACCTGTAACATTAGTTAATAGCAGGTTCCCGTTATCGATGATGGACGTACGTTTTCCATCGCTGACCGCATCCTTCGCTCCGCTGACCACGACGATGCAATTCAATTTATTTGCGGCTCGAGCAGCCAGCTCTGCATTGCTGACCGCAAGCTCCTCCGAATCCACCCCGCGAGTAACGGTATCCCCACCCATCAATGAAAGGATCTCACTTGCATTGCCGCGAATGATGTGGAAAGTAACCTTACTTAGGAGCTCTTTAACTTGCTCTGATCGATAGGCGGTGGCACCAACTCCCACCGGGTCCAAAATGACCGGGATATCCAGGTCATTTGCCGTCTTACCGGCAATCTCCATTGCTTCCAAGGCTTTATCATCGATCGTACCGAAATTCAGGACCAATGCATCCGCTAATTTGACCATATCCGCCACTTCTCTTGGGCTCGATGTCATCACTGGTGAACCACCGATGGCAAGGGTGGCATTTGCACAGTCGTTGACCGTAACAAAGTTGGTGATTTGGTGAACGAGTGGTTTTCTTTCTTTTACCTTCACGAATAAATCGGCTGCGGAAACCTTCATATTAAGTCACTCCGTTCTTTTTTTGAATATGAATGAAAATGATGGACAGGACCATGACCTTTACCGATTGAAAAACTATTGCGTATCGCTTCAGAAATATAAGTCTTGGCCTGTTCGATCGACTCTTGCAAGGGCAGTCCATTTGCCAGGTTTGATGTAATGGCGGATGATAGGGTACAGCCCGTACCATGAGTGTTTTTTGTATGTATGCGCTCTCCCTTGATCCAGTGGAAGTCAGTCCCATCATAATAAAGATCATTTGGATTTCCCGCTGCATGGCCCCCTTTAAGTAAAACGGCTTTGGGACCCATTTCTTGTATTGAAATGCATGCCTTGTAGAAATCTTGTTTCGTCCGAATCGACATGCCAGTAAGCACTTCCGCTTCCGGTACATTTGGTGTTACAAGTGTTGCAAATGGAAGTAAGTCCATTTTTAAGGCGGAGACAGCCTTTTCGTCGAGCAAATGGTGGCCGCTTTTGGAAATCATGACAGGGTCAAGGATAACGATGGCAGGCATGAAGGTTTTAAGGGACGCAGCGACTGTTTCCACGATTTCTTTTGATCCAAGCATGCCTATTTTTACTGCATCGACAGGAATATCTTCAAATATAGCTGCAATTTGGTCCGATATGATAGCTGTTTCAATTGGCTGTACTGAACGGACTTCCATTGTATTTTGTGCGGTTACTGCTGTTATGGCAGACATTCCAAAGACCCCATGTGCAGAAAATGTTTTTAAATCCGCTTGTATTCCAGCACCGCCTCCTGAATCAGAGCCGGCGATGGTTAATGCTGTTTTCATAAAAAAACCCCTTCATATAATTATTTTTTAAAAGTATTTTAAGTAATATGAAAGCTAGAATCGCACCTGCGAATGAACTGAGCATAAAAGCCGGTAAAAAACCAAAAAGAGCAGCTTTTTCTCCTAATAGGAGGATGGCAAGTGGATAACAGGCCATGGAACCGAGAATGCCGGTCCCGATCACTTCACCTAAACAAGCGAATTTTAAGCTTTGTGTTTTTCGATAAAGGATGGCAGCCAAAAGTGCACCGATCATGCTCCCGGGAAAGGCGAATATTGAACCGGTACCAGAAATGTTTCTAATGATGGAAACTAGGAAAGCTTGTGTCACAGCATAAGCAGGCCCCAATAGAACGGCCGTGAGGACATTTGCCAGATGCTGAATAGGAAAGACCTTTGCAAATCCTGCAGGGATGAAAATAAATGAACTGGTCAGTGTCGTTATAGCCGTTATCATGGCAGTCAACGTCAGTTTCTTGATAGGATTCATCATCATGTCTGCGACCTACAGCGGCCAATCCTGCTCATTTTGAACCATATCCCAGAATAAATATTCATATCGGGAAGTAACCAAAAAGTGCTTTTCTAATCTAAGAAGTTCTTTTTCTGGCATGCCTTCCGTCAATTCTTCCAACAATGCGATCAGCCACTTGTGTGCTTCCCCGAATTCAGGTGATGAATAGGACCTTATCCAATCTGCGTAGCGATTGTTTTCCAATGCTGCTCCATTTTGTTCTTTTAATAGCAAACCGATTTCATAGTAATCCCAAGCGCAGGGCAGGAGACAGGCGATCAAGTCTGCCAATGTCCCATGCTGAGCTGCATTTAGCATGTAACCTGTATAGGCTAGAGTGGTGGGAGTAGGTTCTGTTTCTTCCAATTCCTTGGAACTGATCCCGAATTCGGAAGCATACTGCCGATGGATATCCATTTCCACTTGAAGGGTTTCATTTAAAATACTCGCAAACTTTGCCATGGTTTCGATGTTATGGGCTTTGATGACACCTAAAGCAAAGAGCTTGGAATAATCCATGAGATAGATATAGTCCTGCTTCATGTAATAGGCAAATTTCTTTTCAGGAAGCGTACCATTTCCAATTGCCTGGACAAAGGGATGTGAATGATTCCTTTTCCAAATCTCTTTTGCCCGTGCATGAAGTCTATCACTGAATGTTTCTGTTTTAATATTCTCCATTGTTCATCCTCCTTTAGAATGGTTCCCATAGATAATGAAAAACCCCGTTCCTGAATACGGAACGGGGTAGATGGATATAGTCTGTAAATGGACGATATCATCCACTTCCCTCCGCCGGTATGAGCCGGTTCAGGTTCAAAGGGTCCGGAAACTATTTCCATCTCAGTCTTAAAAAAGACTCCCCTAGTGGTGTGAATTGTATGTAATTACTGACATCATATCAGAAAGACAAGAAAATGCAACCCGTATTTGAAGAGGGAGCATGTAATGTCCAGGAAAAAAGGGAGAACCAGGTAATTGACTTTTGATAATTATTAGGGTAGAATCATTTCTACATCATTTATATATCGAATTCTTATCCAGAGAGGTGGAGGGACTTGGCCCAAAGAAACCTCGGCAGCGGACCCATTTTGGGAACTGTGCTAAATCCAACAAGCATATGCTTGGAAGATAAGAAGAGCCGTACGGACACAGTCAGCCTCTTCTTGAATTAGAAGGGGCTTTTATTTTTGGGAAATAACGTTTAGTGACATAATAGAAAAGGTATATATAATTTGGTGAAAATCAAACAAGTTGATAAAGTTAGCTAACTAGAAGCAGGCTCTAGGATGACTAGGAAAGGAGCCATTTACATGGCAGAATTATTTAAGAGGATTGAACAGAGGAAGGCAAAGCTCATTGAAGAGCTATTGGCCAATGGAGTATACAAAACCTCTGATGAAAGGCACCTTTATGATGCCCCATTAAAAGTGCTTGAAGATGAATATAAGATTGTTATAAATAGACCTAATAACGAGTCACCTTCTGAATGGATGACATAGTAAGCGATGGACTATATTTTGGGCTCTTGGATAAGGGATATGATGTAAGCATTCACAGTATACACTAGTGGATGCTTTTTTGCGTTTAATAGAAAATGACATAAAATATACATAATTAAAGAATAAAGTAGGTGTTTTGTCACATTTGACCTATAAAATAACACATTTTATTTCTGTAAAATAGTTGATTTTAACTAGTAGTTTAATTATGATGAAAGTGTAAAAAAATTGAATAAATGGGAGGTGGCATATAATGCCTTGCCGTAAAGTAACTATAGAAAGGGTAGAAGAAAAGAGACAGGAAATGATCAAATTGGCAGCAAGTTACGGCTTAACAAGTCTGCTTACTGTTCAGGCCAGTCAAGAATTGGATACGCTATTAAATGCGTTAGCAAGTAAAAGTGAGTCAGAATATTTTTCCCTCCAAAACGCATATCGGTATTTTTAAATTAGCCAATTCGACCTGTATTAATTTGAAAAAGCTACTGCTCAAGGCAATAGCTCTAAAAAATTATATTAAATATCGACACGTTTACCAAGAATGATCAAATCCCGCTCAATGCCATCCAGCTCGGCAACTTGAGGTAAATGTGCCCATTCTTCAAACCCGAATTTGGAAAAAAGCTTAAGGCTAGGTATATTGTGGGCGAAAATGAAACCCAATATAGTCTTAATACCTAATTTTGGACTCAATTCAATTGCCTTTTGAATCGAAATTTGTCCGATTCCTTTTCCCCGGAAATAATCATCAATATAAATGCTGATTTCGGCAGTGGAATTATATGCCGGTCGGCCATAGAAGGATTGAAAGCTTATCCATCCAGCAGTTTTCCCTTCTATAGTAATGATATATAGCGGTCTACTTTCTGAATGATGTTCCTCAAACCATTTAACCCTCGATTGGACGGATACAGGCTCCGTATCTGCCGTGACCATTCTTGAAGCAATTGTCGAATTATATATTTCAACAATTCTAGGTAAATCAGATAGTTCTGCCTCTCTAAACTCTATGTGCTCTTCCATGATGTAATCTCCTAACTATCATTTATTCAATCTCCAGAATGAAGGGTAATCCCGTTTTTTTGTTTAAGGGACGGTGAATTGACACCCAATCCATTGAAAGTTTTTTATTATCATACACTTTTTACTCTTTATCTGACAATTCCTTTTTTATGTTAAGTCTGCAGATTTTTTGGGTATGTAAAGGATTAAATACTTCTAGTAAAAAGGCAGAGGAGAACCAAATGAAAAAATTGTCAGTTTTTTTGATTATAGTACTGGTTATATGTTTTGTTGCATATGAATTTCAGGCCTCGGAGTCGGAAGATGTGCAAAGGGTGATGGCTTTTGGAGATTCGTTAACCTATGGAAAAGGGGATAAGGACGGAGAAGGATATATAGAAGGCCTGGAGGATGAATTGAATAACCCGGAATCGGAACAAAAAGTGAGTTTTTGGAATTACGGTATAAAAGGGCAGGAAACGGATGGGGTGATGAAACAGCTTGATGATTACCGCATTAAAACGAAACTTGATGAAGCCGATACTTTCATCGTTTATATCGGAACGAATGACTTGATCAATAGTAACGGCGGGGACTTGGAGAAAATAAGTGATCGAAAAATCAATGAGGGTAAACGGGAGTATATCAGCCATCTGAAAAAGATTACGTCAACACTCATAAAGGCAAACGATAAAGCTGATATTTTGGTAGTGGGACTATATAACCCAATTAAAGGAAATCAAAAACTTGAAAAGCATATTCGCGATTATAACCAGTCAATAAAGGGAATAGCGGATAAAGACAATAGGATGTTATTCATTCCTACGAATGATCTTTTTGAAGATAAAAAGAAATCAGAGTATTTCAGTGATAAGTTACATCCGAATGAAAAAGGGTATCAGCTCATTGCGAATCGGGTTTTGGAAAGTTATGATTTCAAATGAAAGCAAGAATGCACAGAAAGGCATTCTGTGCATTCTTGCTTTCTAGGAATTTAATATGGCTTTTAGTTGAGGGAACTGCAAGTCATGGAGCTGCTTGTATCTGCCATTGTTTTGCAATAACTGTTCATGTGTTCCTTTTTCATGAACCTGCCCTTTTTCCAGAACGATTATTTGATCGGCATCATGAATGGTCGATAAACGATGTGCAATCACAATTGAAGTCCGGTTTATCAATAAACGTGACAAAGCTTCCTGTATCAATTGCTCGGATTCTGTATCCAAGGCCGCCGTTGCTTCATCGAGAATGATGATTTGCGGATTTTTCAAAAGTGCCCTGGCAATGGCAATGCGCTGTTTTTGTCCGCCTGAAAGCTTGACTCCGCGCTCTCCAATTTGAGAATCATAACCATCAGGAAAGGCACTGATAAAGTCATGCGCATTTGCCGCTTTGGCGGATTCGATGATTTCATCATCTGTAGCATCAAGTTTTCCATACATGATGTTATCACGGATGGAACCGTTGAATAAAATGATATCCTGGGAGACAACTCCCATTTGTCCCCTTAATGATTTCAGTGATACATTTTTGATATCATGGCCATCCATTTTGATTGTTCCATCTTGCGGATCATAAAATCGGATCAAAAGGCTCGTGATGGTCGATTTTCCTGCACCAGAGGAGCCGACCAGAGCGGTTACTTGACCAGCTTTCATGGTCAGGTTTAAACTGCTGAGCACAGGAACATTCTCATCATAAGAAAAATTAACACTTTGAAATTCAATTTGCTTTTTTATGGAAGGGAGTTCAATGGCATTTCCCTTGTCACTTATTTCAGGTTGTGTTTCCAATATTTCAGTTATCCGCTCAAAGGCGGCGGCTGATTGCTGGACAATGCTGATGACACGGCTAAAATTGCGAACGGGACTCTGCAGCAACCTCAAATAGGCGAGGAAGGCCACGATTAATCCTATTGTGAATTCACCTTCCATCACTTGCCAAGCACCGAACACAATGACTGCTACAAGGCCGATATTGTTCAATAAATCAATAATCGGACCGAACATGGAACGTAGCCGAACGGACTTAATGTTTGCAGCCATATTTTCCTGATTACGCTCGGCAAACCGCCTTGATTCGAATTCTTCATTCGTAAAAGATTGAATGAGCCGCATTCCTGAAATGGAATCCTGTAACTGGTTGCTGACATCTCCTGCGGAATTTTGCACAGACCTAAATGACATCCTGATGCGTTTCCCGAATACCCTTGTGATATAGAACATGAAAGGGAATATAAAAAGAAGGACAATGGTCAGCTTCCAGTTAATGAAAAGCATATATACCGCCACGGCAATGAAAGTCACCGTGTCCGTCAAGACTTGGAGCATGCTCGAAGAGATGAGCTGCTGCAGTAAATTGACATCATTGGTCAACCGGGACATTAAGTCACCAGTTCGATTTTTGTCAAAGAATTTCATATCCAGTGTTTGAATGTGGTCATACATGCTATTCCGTATATCCATAATAGCTCTTTGACCGACCTTGGAAACGATATAGCTGTTAAAGTAGTTCAGTAACGCCAATAAGATGCTGGCACAAAGAATTCCTGTGCCAATCCAGATCAACAAATCATATCTTTTTTCGGGAATGACTTTATCAATCGTAAACTGCGTCAACTGGGGAATGGAGAACTCAAGCAATGAAATGAAAAGCATGATACATAATATCAAAGTGCAAAACTTCCATTTGGATGGTACCCGATTGAACATTTGTTTGAGCATCAACCATATGCTTCCTTTTGAAGGTATTGCATGCATGGAACTGCGGCCTTTGTGGCTGAATGGAATATGTCCTCCACTCATAGCGATCACTCCTATTTAGACTATCTATGATGAATTTTGAAAGTCATTTGAATTTTACCTTAATGACTATGATAGAGCTTTTCAAAAAATAGACAACTTTTAATCGGTTCGTTTCTGTCAAAAAGTATTATTATTTTACACATTCCTATATGAAATGGAATAATTAAAGGAGATTAGCGAGGCTTATAAGAGGAGATGCTAAAAATGAATGAAAATGAAAAAATCAGGGAAGAGCTTTTAAATGCGGTCAACGGACTATCGGATGAACAGCTGAACGCCCATCCTGAACCTGGACGATGGAGCATCATCCAGGTATTGGATCATTTATATTTAATGGAGAGGGCCATAACAAAGAGCATATCCGATAAATTGAAAAGCAACGATAGCATTCCTGCTGTGGATAAACCGATCGAGCTTACTTTAAATCGTGAAGTGAAGGTCCAGGCGCCGCCATTTGTCATTCCGTCAGAATCATACCAAACTTTGAGTGAAGTTAAGGAAAAGTTGTCCGAATCCCGAAAAGCTTTTGAACAGGTCGTTGATCATGCAAAGGAAATTGATCTCGAACAAAAGTCATTACCACATCCTTTGTTTAAAGATTTAAGCTTGAAGCAATGGATCCCGTTCGTGGGACTTCATGAAAAACGGCATTTATTGCAAATTGAAGAATTGAAAGCAAAGTTATAGAAGAAACTCATCCGTCTTGGTTGAGTTTTTCACTTTCAGACAGATATTCGTAAAGGAAGGATTTTTCAGTGAAAGCCACTTGGGTAAGGACATTTTTGGTATTGGGCTTTTTAGGATTGTTACTGGGGCTCTTGTTCAAGTATATGCTTCCTCCTGATCTGGATGAAATCGAACTGACTGACGAGCTGAATCCGATCGTCGCCGAAAAAAAGGACGAGCTCATTCAATTGGCTAATGACAAAGGCATCCCGGTTATCATTACGGCGGGGTTCCGGTCTTTAGCCGAGCAAAATGAACTCTATGAAAAGGGCAGATCAGACTCGGGCAACATCGTAACGAATGCAAGAGGTGGCGAATCGCTGCATAATTTCGGTTTGGCGATAGATTTTGCCCTCCTTAACAAACAAGGCGAGGCCATTTGGGATATGAGTTATGACGGCAACGATAATGGAAAGTCGGATTGGATGGAAGTCGTAACCATCGCTAAAGGGTTAGGTTTCGATTGGGGAGGGGATTGGGCAGGGTTCAAGGATTATCCGCATTTACAAATGACATTTGGCTTAAGCCTGCGTGAGCTGCAGCAAGGCAAGCAGCCAAAAGGGCAGTGAAAGCGGTTGGCTTCATTATAAGCCGCATAATTTTGACTAATAGCAGGAAAATAAGCATGTGAATTGCTTTACAGGTAAGAATTCGATAAAGTGGACTAGTGAGAATCAGACATAAAGGAGTGCAGTCACCATGGAAGAAACAAAAAATTGCCGGGACTCTTTGGTCATAAAAACAAGCCTTGTCCTCCCGCCGGATACAAATAATATTGGTACGATGTTCGGAGGCAAATTAATGGCATACATTGATGATGTAGCGGCTATATCAGCCATGCGTCATGCTCGAAGCAACGTCGTTACTGCATCAACTGATTCTGTCGATTTCCTGCACCCTATTCACGAAGGAAATGCAGTTTGCCTTGAAAGCTTCGTGACGTATACTGGCAGAACATCAATGGAAATCATCGTAAAGGTGGTTGCAGAGGATTTAGTTACAGGAGCCCGGAATTTATGTGTCATTTCATTCTTGACATTTGTTGCCATTAATGAAGAAGGTAAACCAATTCCGGTTCCGCGTTTGGTTCCTGAAACAGAGATGGAAATGAATTTAAATGAATCAGCAAAACAACGGGCCCAAATTAGGAAAAAACGAAGGGAAGATACACAGTTCATTGCAAGCACTTTCGGTGTGAAACTGCCATGGACCGATCAATCAAATCCAGGATTATATAAATAAGATACGCATCCCTTCTGCCGTTCTTATTAATGATTGAGACCAAATTCATGATTTGGTATTTTATTCATTGCCAGGAGTTTTGGGGAAATCACTACTACCATCTTACAGCTTAACCGTATGGGAAAGAAATGTGAAAAGACGCTTGGATAAGTCCAAGCGTCTTTCTTATGTTATCTTGTTAGGATTTATACTATTAGCACTTTAGTCATCGCTTGCTAAAATACCAAAGAAGCGCAAGATGTTAATGAATAGGTTAATGAAATCAAGATATAGATTCAAGGCCATGAGCGGTACTTCTTCGGCTGTTACCCCGTAATGCTTCATACGATTGAAATCATATAAAATATAACCACTGAAAACTAAAATCCCGATAAAGGAAAAGACCAGCATGGCTGTAGAGCTTAATGGAGAGAAGATGTTGAAAATGCTAATGACAACTAAAGCTAGCAAGGCAGCAAATAACATTCCTCCCAAGAAAGAAAGGTCCCTTTTGGTGGTTGTGGCATAAATCGCCAGCCCTCCAAATACGACTGTCGTCGTAACACCTGCCAGGATCACCACATTTGCCCCTGCAGCAGCTAGGTAGTGTGCGATGATCGGATAGGTCGTAATTCCAGAAATCAACGTGAAACTATACAAAAATGTGTAGCCGATGGCTTTTTTCCTCCGCAATATGAATGCTCCAATCAACATGGCGATCTCAAGTATCGCTAACGGAAGAAACAACGATGGCGGTACAAGAGTGCCGAGAGCCATCCCTAAAACGGAAACGGCAAGTGATAAAGCGAACGTCCGCATGACGGACGGCATATAAGTTTGTACAGTTTGTGAATACATTCAATCACCTCATCATTTATTTTCTACCGTTTTCTACGAATCTGTTTTAAAAAGGTTTCATTGCATTACATGAAAATTTGGTGTTTTTTTTTAAAGTAATGAAATATATATGAAGTAATTACCTTTTTTATGATATTCTTACAAATATACTAATTTTTCTGAAATATTAAAATTCTTCAATTGGAACCATTCCGCAGTACGTAAAACGACAAGGTCAATAAATGGGCATAATCTTTAAAAAAGATATCTTGAAATAATAAATTCAAAATTATTTATTCTATATATTTAATCGGACTTCAAAACTTTACTGTATAACAGTTATAAAGGAAATGATTTTTTATTGCAGAAAATTATTCCTAAAGTTATAAAAAATGAAAAAAATGTGATTATTTTCTATAAAAACTATTGTATAAATGTAAAAAATTGATTAAAATTCTAACTAATTATCAGAAGATTAATTATTTTCCCGATAAAATAGTTTAGGGGGAGCAAGGATGAAGAAAGCTATTTTACAAATAGAGAACCTAACTACCTCATTTCGAATCGGTAGCAAATATCATGCGGCGGTGGATGATGTTTCGTTTACGGTGAATGAAAATGAAATTGTAGCAGTTGTTGGAGAATCAGGTTGTGGAAAGAGTGCCTTGGCCTTATCTATCATGCAATTACATAATAAGCAGAGAACGAAATCAGAAGGAAATATCAATTATAAAGGTCAAAATCTACTAAAGTTGAATGATGTGCAAATGAATAAAGTCCGTGGTAAGGAATTGGGTATGATATTTCAGGAACCATTAACGGCTTTGAACCCGCTCATGACCATAGGAAAACAAATCGAGGAGAATCTTGATTACCATACTGAACTCTCCAGTGCTGAAAAAAAGAATAGGACGATTGAACTTTTGACACAAGTGGGAATTCCATATCCTGAACGGACGTACAAGCAATATCCGCATGAGCTCTCGGGCGGAATGCGGCAAAGGGCAATGATATCGATTGCCATTGCTTGCAATCCTGCACTGGTCATTGCAGATGAACCCACGACGGCACTCGATGTTACGATTCAAGCACAAATACTTGATCTGCTGAAGGATATCCAAAGCAGGACAAAAATGGGGATCATCTTAATTACACATGATCTGAGCGTCGTAGCAGAGGTCGCTGACAGGATCGTTGTCATGTATGCAGGTCAGGTAGTGGAAACGGGAAGTGTTAAAGAGATATTCAACAATCCGCTGCATCCATATACAAGGTCGTTATTAAATTCGATTCCTTCGGCTGCAAACGAGAAAAATCGTTTGCACGTTATCGAGGGAATCGTTCCATCGATAGCGAAAATGGATCGGATAGGATGTCGCTTCCAAGATAGGATTCCTTGGATATCTAAGCATGCGCATGAAGAGACACCCCGGCTTCACGAAGTGGGCAATGATCATTTTGTGCGCTGTACGTGCTATAAAGAATTTTATTTTCAAGCTGAAGGAGATGCATCGGCCCATGACATTACTCAAATTAGATAATCTGAAAGTGCATTTTCCAATAAGGGGCGGTTTTTTCAGAAGGGTGGTTGATCACGTAAAGGCCGTGGACGGTGTTTCCTTTGAGTTACAGCAAGGGGAAACATATGGTTTGGTCGGGGAATCCGGAAGCGGCAAGTCCACGACAGGCAAGGCAGTGGTCAAGCTGAATGATGTCACATCCGGACAAATCCTGTTTGAAGGCAGGGATTTAGCATCTTTAAGTAGAAAAGAAATTAAACCATTTAGAAAAGATATCCAAATGATTTTCCAAGACCCGTATTCATCATTGAATCCCAAGAAGAGGGTACTGGACATCATTGCCGAACCGCTGAGGAACTTTGAACGGTTATCACCTTCAGAGGAAAAGAAAATCGTCCAGGACTTCTTGGACAAAGTCGGACTCAGTCCGGAGTCGATTCACAAGTATCCTCATGAATTTTCAGGGGGACAGCGCCAGCGTATTGGGATTGCCAGGTCTTTGACATTGAAACCTAAACTGATCATTGCGGATGAACCGGTGTCAGCACTGGATGTTTCCGTTCAGGCACAGGTATTGAATTTCCTTCAGGATCTCCAACAGGAGTTCAATTTGACTTATTTATTTGTCGGTCATGACTTAGGTGTAATCCGGCATATGTGTGACCGGATGGGAGTTATGTATCGCGGTAGATTGGTAGAGGAAGGCAAAAGCGAGGAAATCTATGAAAATCCGCAACATATATACACGAAGCGTCTGATTGCCGCCATTCCGGATTTAGAGCCGGAAGTTCGCGAAGATAAAGTGCAGCTTAGAAAGAAACTCACCTCGGAATATGAGTCTACCTACTCAAAATATTTCGATGAGGATGGACGTGCCTACGATTTGAAGCCAATCTCATCGACACATAGAGTCGCATTACAATAAGGAGGTGTAAGGAATATGTGGAAGTTTATCCTAAGGCGTTTATTAGTTATGATCCCGCAGCTCTTTTTATTGAGCATCATCGTTTTCATGATGGCAAAAGCAATGCCGGGAGATGCACTGTCAGGTCAGGAAATCAATCCTAGGGCCAACCCGGCCGAGCTTGATAGGATCAGGGAAGAACTGGGTTTGAATGACCCTTGGTACCAACAATATATAAGGTGGGCATCCAATGCAGTACAGGGGGATTTCGGTATTTCCTATACACATAAGACGCCCGTCATGGATGTTATAGAAGACAGGCTTTGGAACACGGTGTTCCTGGCGTTGGTCACGCTTATCTTTACATATATGCTTGCGATTCCATTAGGCATACTTAGCGGAAGGTATAACGATACCTGGGTGGATAAAACCGTTACGGGTTATAGCTATGTAGGATTTGGCACGCCGATTTTCATTTTTGCTTTAATCATGTTATTCATTTTCGGATTTGCCCTGGATTGGTTCCCGTCTGGCGGCAGTGTCGATTCAAAAGTGGATGAAGGAACATTCGCCTATGTTGTAAGCAAGATCAATCATTTGATTTTACCAGCTTTAAGTACAGCTTTAATTGCAACAACAAGTACGATCCAATATTTGCGAAATGAAATCATCGATAATAAAATCAAGGATTTCGTAAGGACTGCGCGTTCGAAGGGAGTGCCTGAATCAAAAGTATATTCACGGCATATCCTGAGAAATTCCTTTTTACCGATAGCGGCATTCTTAGGTTATGAAATTACCGGATTGATCGGCGGCGCGGTCATAATCGAGACCATTTTCAGTTATCCGGGTCTGGGGCAGCTTTTCCTTAGTTCAGTCAGCCTGCGGGATTTCAGCGTTGTCACGGCCATCGTCATGATGACGGGATTTGCCACTCTGCTTGGCACTCTTCTTTCGGACATCATACTTAGTGCGGTCGATCCGCGCATACGGATAGAATAGGAGCGGGGTGAGCGTATGGAAATGAAAGTAGAAACGGGAAAGAACATACAAGTGAAAGATGTGAGCCCTTCAGGAATCAAAATCATCTGGCAGGAAATCAAAAAGGATAAGCTTGCCATGGGCTCATTGATCATATTAGCAGCCATATTGATTTTTGTTTACGGTGCGTCGTTCTTCATGGACGCCAAGGAAATAGCCAAGGTCGATTTTCTCTCCATTTATATGGAACCATCTTCAGACTATTGGCTTGGAACCGATTATGGCGGCCGGGACGTATTCGGACAACTGATAATAGGTACCAGAAATTCATTCACGATCAGTTTATTCATTACATTATTCACGGCTATCATCGGTTTATCATTAGGGCTTCTGGCTGGCTACTTCGGCGGGGCAACCGATAATGTGATCATGCGCGTTATCGATTTCGTGATTGCACTGCCGCAATTGATGTTCATCATCGTTGTAGTCACGATTGTACCGATCTTCAATGTATATGTTTTCATTTTAATCATGACGATGTTTTTATGGACAGGCAAGGCCCGGCTGATTCGTTCAAAGGCTTTGTCAGAGCGTGAGCTGGATTATATCCACGCCTCACAGACACTCGGGACGCCACATTGGAAAATAATCCTGTTTCAGCTTCTGCCCAATGTCAGTTCACTGATCATCGTTAACTTCATTTTGAACCTTGCTGGCAATATTGGCTTAGAATCCAGTTTGACTTTCTTAGGGTTCGGTCTTCCGGAGAGCACACCGAGTTTAGGTACGCTCATCAGTTATGCTCGTAATCCAGATGTTCTGGAAAACAAGTGGTGGATATGGGTACCCGCATCACTCATGATTTTAGTGTTGATGCTGAGTATAAATTTCGTTGGTCAAGCGTTAAAACGCGCAGCCGATGCTAGACAAAGAAGAGCATAAAAAAAGGGGAGTGTATGATATGAAAATCAAAAGCTACAGTAAGGTATTAAGTGCATTGGCCATTTCGTCTCTACTGCTTGCTGCATGTTCGGATGATACGGAGAAATCGTCAACGAAAGAGAAAAAAGGGAAAGATGTCGAACAGGTCGATACCTCTAAATTCCCGACAAAGACGACGAATCAAGGAGAGCCGATTAAAGGCGGCCATTTGACATATGGTTTGGTATCCGATACCCCGTTTGAAGGGATATTAAACAAGGTTTTCTATCAAGGCGAACCCGATAACCAAGTTATCACATTCTTTGATGAGGATTTATTGGATACAGACGAAAACTATGTATATACAAATGAAGGTGCCGCTTCCTATGAGATTTCGGATGATCATAAAACGGTCACGCTGACGATTAAGGATAATGTAAAATGGCATGATGGAAAACCAGTGACAGGCGCTGATTTAGAATATGCATACCTTGTCATGGGAAGCAAGGATTACAAGGGTGTACGCTATGATGAACAAATGGCTTTAATTGAGGGTATGGAAGAGTATCATGAAGGGAAAGCGGACAAGATTTCAGGCATTAAAGTCGACGACAAGAAAATCACTTTCACTTTCAAAAAAGCGAATCCTTCCGTCACGACTGGATTATGGACATACCCGCTTCATAAAGAATACTTAAAAGATGTTCCGATTGCAGAGTTGGAATCTTCGGATAAGATCCGTAAAAACCCGATTGGTTTTGGACCATTCAAAGTGAAGAAAATCGTTCAAGGGGAAGCGGTCGAATTCGAAGCTAATAAAGATTATTACCGCGGTGAACCTAAATTAGACAGTGTCACATTAAAAGTCGTGAATCCGTCCGTTGTCGTCAAGTCACTTGAAAATGGTGATCTCGATGTAGCGGAGGTCCTGGCTGAGCAATATGATCAGGCCAAGGAATTGGATAATGTCGAATTATTGGGGAAAGTTGAATTAGCCTATACCTATATTGGTTTCAACTTCGGTCATTATGATAAGGAAAAAGAAGAAAACGTTATGGATGAGAACCCGAAATTCGGTGACAAACGCCTTCGTCAGGCGATGGCTTATGCCATCAATAATGAAGAAGTTGGCGAAAAGATGTTCAAGGGCCTTCGCTTCCCTGCCAACTCTGTCATTACACCGAACTTTAAATATAACAATAAAGATGTAAAACCATATGAATATAATCCTGAAAAGGCTAAAAAACTTTTGGATGAAGCAGGATTTGTAGATACGAATAATGATGGCATTCGTGAAGATGCAGACGGAAAAGAGTTCAAGATCAACTTTGCTTCCATGAGCGGTTCCGATGTTTCTGAGCCACTAGCAAGATATTATATCCAACAATGGGAACAAGTTGGTTTGGACGTAGAATTGCAGGATGGAAGGCTGCATGAGTTCAATTCATTCTACGACCTGCTGAAAAAGGATAATGATAAAGTGGATATTTATCAAGCTGCATGGGGTGTCGCTTCCGATCCGGATCCATCAGGAATATGGTCAAGATCTGCAGAATTTAACTATACCCGCTGGGTGAGTGAAAAAAATGATGAGCTTCTTGCTAAAGGGATTTCAGAGGAAGCCTTCGATGATCAATATCGAATCGATACGTATAATGAGTGGCAGGAATTGATCCATGAAGAGGTTCCGGTCATTCCGACATTATTCCGTTATCAATTGGCGGGAGTGAATGAACGCGTGACAGGTTATGATTATCTCGCTGGCCGCCAATATCAGTGGCATAATGTCGGGGTAACGAAGTAATTTAATTGATGAAAATCGGCTGCCTTTATGGGCGGTCGATTTTTTTGCGTTTCAATGTAGAGGATAAAGGTTATATAGATAATAGTAAGTAATTGGAAGGGTGATATTGATGGAAGTGAGAAATCCTAATGAAACAAAGAGAGAGTTAGAAATATTGTTTACTGAATCGGTTGGCCGTTTACTGAAACCTCTCGAAGAGGAAATCATTGCAGACATTGTAGCCTATCCAGACGAAAAGAGAATTGCCTTCTTGGAATATATGAAGGAAATGTCCAACAAACAAAGACAGTTGAAGTAAGTTGAACTTTCATCATGAAGGAGGTTTTTTTATGAGGAACGAAGATATGGACAGATACAAAGTATGGCGCGATAAGTGGAAAAGAAGAGTGAATATGGAGAACATAGCGTTATATGGAATATCAACATTAGTTATGGCCATGTTGCCTGTCCTGGCTTTTATGAGTTAAATCGATTAAAGGACCGCCTTTTGGCGGTCTTTAAATATGTTAAAAGTTGCCATGAAAAGATATAATGAAGCAAGAGGAAAGGAGAGATGATACGCATGAGTGTGATCGAAGAAAAAGAAATTGTATCTTACATAAAAGAATTGGTGTCCATACCCAGCCCCTCCGGCTATACAGAGCAAGCCATTAAATACGCGGCTGATTTCATGGAGCAGAGGAAGGTTCCTTACAAGATCACGAATAAAGGGGCATTGCTTGCTTCATTGAAAGGCGAAAATGATGGCAAACATCGTTTGCTGACTGCCCATGTCGATACACTGGGGGCCATGGTAAAGGAAATCAAGGCGAATGGCCGTCTTAAATTGACAATGATCGGCGGTTTCCGCTGGAACTCAGTGGAAGGGGAGTATTGTAAAATCCATACAGCTGACGGAACCATTATGACCGGGACCATTTTAATCAATCAGACCTCTGTCCACGTATATAAAAATGCCGGCGATGTCAAGCGTGATGATGAGACAATTGAGGTCCGGATAGATGCTGTCGTGAAGACTAAAGTGGAAACAGAGGCCATTGGCATTTCTGTTGGAGATTTTGTCTCCTTTGAACCAAGAGTGGAAGTGACGGATACAGGCTTTTTGAAATCAAGGCATTTGGATGATAAAGCTAGCGTTGGCATCCTCCTTCATATCATTGACCTCATTTCCGCAGGAAAAATAAAATTGGCATATACGACTCATTTCCTGATTTCCAACAATGAAGAAATCGGCTATGGCGGAAATTCCAATATCCCTGAGAAAACAGTCGAATATCTAGCAGTCGATATGGGCGCGATCGGCGATGGACAATCGACGGATGAATTCAGCGTATCCATTTGCGCAAAAGACTCCTCAGGTCCATATCATTATAAACTGCGTCAGCATTTAGTTTCACTTGCCCAAGCAAATGCCGTCGACTACCGAGTTGATATTTATCCATATTATGGATCGGACGCTTCCGCTGCAATCCGGGCAGGATATGATGTCGTACATGGTCTGATCGGACCGGGAATCGATGCCTCACATGCCTTCGAGCGGACACATGTTTCTTCATTAAAGCATACAGCCAATCTGATTTTGCACTATATCCAATCAGAGCTGGTGTAATCGTGAAAAAAGCCCGCACTCATGTGCGGGCTTTTAACTGTTTTATAGCGCTATTTTTAGTATAGTACTGTGTTAGTGAAATGCACGTGAATTTCGGTCATTTACTCGTGAATTGGAGTAATACTCGTGAATTTTGGTCATTTACTCGTGAGTTTGAGCGTAATACTCGTCAATTGGCGTAAGTACAAAAAATAAAGATTTACAATGATAATTCTTGTGGAGGTTCACCGTTGTTGTTCATCAATCGGATGCTTTCCGGCTTAATTTGCAGGATTAAATAATTCGGATCTTTCGGACCTTCGAACCAATCTTCAAAGGATTCATTCCATAATTTATCCTTCAGTTCCTGTGAATCGTTTATTTTCGAGGTACCTGAGATTTCCAGGTAAGAATCGCCCAATCCTTTATTATCATAGCCGATCAGGATATGAACATTAGGATTCTTTTCAATTTCATCAATTTTTTCCGTCTTTCCACTCGTTGGTGTGTATAAAGTTAAATCATCGTTAAAGAATGTCATATAGCGTGAATGTGGTTTGTTGTTTTCAACTGAAGATAAAACTCCTATTTTATGATCACGGATGATGTTCAATACTTTTTCTTTAATTTGGTTTTCGCTCATTTTTGCACACTCCTTTTATTTTTTTACTCTATTACTTTTCCTCTCTTTTCATTAAGTTAAACAAAATTCTACAGTTTCCCATTTTTATGAATGAAGATTGATAGAAGTTGCCATACTAGTCATTATGTGTTCTATTTTGAGCAATTTCATGATGTTAATCCATTTGTAAAGGTGAGTATGATGAATGAATTGTGGTGAATTACTTATCATTGGCGGGGCAGAGGATAAGTGCCTTGAAGGTGAAGTATTAAATAAATTTGTCGAGCTTGCAACCCGTAATAGGGATGGCGGAATAGGAATATTGCCTACAGCGAGTGAAATTCCTGAGGAAGTGAGTACAGAGTATATCAAGATTTTCAGGGATTTAGGCGTGGGCAGGGTGGAAGTGATCAAGCTGGATTCAAGGCAGGATGCAGATGACCCAGCAATTTGTGAACAGCTGACATCTTTTTCCGCCGTCTTCATTTCAGGGGGAAACCAAAGCCGATTGTTTGAGCTGATTGGAAAAACCAAATTCCACGATGCCCTTTCTAAAGCCTGGCATAAAGGAATGGTGATAGCAGGGACAAGTGCTGGTGCTTCCATTTTAGGTAAGCATATGATCATTGCTGCTGACACGATGCTGAATGACAATAAGTTAAAGGTTGAGATTGGGATGGGTTTCGGCTTCCTTGACGATTTGATAATCGATCAACATTTTTCCCAGCGTGGCCGATTTGACCGCCTGTTAAGTGCGATAGCAGGGAAAAAGGAAATTATGGGTATTGGCATTGATGAAAATACAGCAATTTTAGTTAAAGACGGTCATTTTGAAGTAGTTGGCCAACATCAAGTATTGGTGCTTGATGGCAGCACAAGTGACTATATCAATATCACATCTTCTGATAATGGCAGTGAAGAGTTGACCCTTTCGGGATTTAACCTACATGCACTAACCAGAGGATACCGTTTTGATCTGCTTGCAAGGAAATTGTTGATGAAAAAGGGGATCCAACAATGATAATCAATCGAGTCCGTTATTTAAAAGGACCTAATTATTTTGCTTATACACCGACGATTTGCATTGAATTGGATATAGGGGAACTGGAACAGAAACCATCTGATTCAATACCTGGATTCAATGAAAAATTGTTAAAGGCACTCCCGAACCTGGGAAGCCATACATGTTCAAAAGGTTATCGAGGCGGTTTCGCCGAAAGGCTGAGAAAAGGAACATGGATGGGACATATATTGGAGCATATGACGATTGAGCTTCAAAACCTGGCCGGAATCGAAGCCATTCGTGGAAAAACGATAATGATGGAAAAGAAGGGCCTCTATTATGTGACCTTTGACTATCAGGAGCCTCACTCAGGTCTTCAAGCTTTTTTAGCAGCAAAAGATATAGCGGAAGCCATCCTGAGTGGTGAAAAGCATATAAATGTGCAATCTTATGTAAAACAAATAGAGCAGTTATATTATAAAAATAAACTGGGGCCAAGTACCGAAGCCATTTTTAAAGCAGCACAAGCAAAAGGTATCCCTGTCGAGCGAATGGGTGATGAAAGCTTACTGCGTTTAGGAACCGGTACAAGGCAGAAGTATGTCCAGGCGACAATTTCCAGCCAGACTTCGAATATTGCCGTTGAGAATTCATGTGACAAATCATTGACCAAATCAATTTTAAGAGGGTGTGGACTCCCTGTACCTGAAGGGGAAGTTGCCCATTCCATCGAAGATATCTTTGCCTCGGCGGACAGGCTGGGTTTTCCGCTGGTCATTAAACCGTACAATGGGAGGCAGGGTCAGGGCGTCATCACCCATATCAAAAATAAGGATGAACTATTCAATGTAATCAATTGTTTGGAGTCGCATGTGGAGAAGTACATAGTCGAACGACATATTGAAGGACATGATTATCGGTTACTGATAGTCAACGGTGAACTTATAGCCGCTAGTTTGAGGCTTCCTCCCTTTGTTATTGGCAACGGTAAGGAATCGATACGTAAATTGATAGAAAAGGAAAATTGTAATGATTTGCGGGGAGAAGGACATGAGAAGCCAATGTCAAAGATCCCGCTTACACATACCGTGACGTGTTACTTGGAAAAATCGAATCGGACGCTCGATACCATTCCGAATCAAGGGGAATTGGTTCAAGTTGTCGGCAATGCAAATCTTTCGACTGGTGGAAAGGCAATCGATGTAACGGATCAGGTTCATCCCACCATTAAAAATATGTCAGTTGCTGCCGCGAAAGCGGTTGGTCTGGATATAGCCGGAATCGATTTTATCTGTGAGGATATATCCAAACCAATCGAGCATTCACGGACTGCGATTATTGAAGTGAATGCTGCTCCGGGAATTCGAATGCATCATTATCCGAGCGAAGGGAAAAAAAGGGATGTAGGCAAGGCCATTGTCGATTATTTATTTCCGACTCGGGAAGAGGCAGCTATACCGATCATCGCAGTGACCGGAACAAATGGAAAGACGACAACGACCCGATTGGTTCATTATTTTCTTTCTAATGAAAATACAAAGGTGGGTATGACGAATTCAGATGGAGTATATATCGGCGATGAGGTAATGGATCAAGGTGACTGCAGTGGCCCGGTCAGTGCACGAATGGTATTGGCCCATCCTGAAGTTGATGTAGCCGTATTGGAAACGGCCAGGGGAGGGATTCTTCGTGAAGGTCTTGCATTTCGTAAATGTGATGTGGGGATCATTACCAATGTAAGTGAGGATCACCTCGGCCATGATGGAATCGATACATTGGATGATCTCATTAAATTAAAGAGGCTGGTAGCCGAAGTCGTAATGAAAACAGGCTATTGTGTGCTGAATGCAGATGATCCGAATGTAGCAGCCATGAACGCTCATACAGATGGAGAGGTCATTTACACCTCTACTGATGCCACGCAGCCTCACGTGAAGGCTGCGATAAATGGGGGATGTAAAGTTTGGTACGTCAATGAACAAGGTGTAATCTGTCATTCATCTGATGGTGTCATCCGACAATTTATGGATTGCACCAAGATTCCAATAACGATTTCCGGCATGGCACGTCATAATATCGCCAATTTACTTCAAGCGTTAGCCGCAGCCGAGACTCAAGGCATTTCAATGGAAGAACTACGAAGGAAGGCTGCCACATTTATGCCTGATACGAATTTGTCCAAAGGACGTTTCAATTTAAAAAAGTTGAAAGAGCGCACGATCATCATCGACTATGCCCATAATGAAGCAGGATTGAAGGCCATATTCGAAACGGTCAGTGCCTATAACAAAAATCGTCTTATCACTGTTTTGGCAGGACCTGGGGACCGTATTGATGAAGAGCTAATCAGGCTCTCCAAGGAGGCGGCCATGAATTCTGATCTATTCATCATTAAAGAAGACGATGATTTGCGGGGCAGGGAGCCGTTCGAAGTAGCCAGACTGCTTCAGGAAGCTGCCGTAGAAGCAGGGTTACAAAAAGATCGGACCTTAATCGAACCTAATGAATTGGACGCATTTGTAAAAGCTTGGGAAACATCACAACCGGGTGACCTATTATTGTTCTTTTACACGGATTTCGAATATGTAGAGAAGTTTTTCGAAAAGGTTTCAACAAATCCATTGCCGAAGAAATAAAATAGTGAATTTCGCCCTGAAAATCCACTTTCCATCAAGGCTAGCAATTACTCGCGAAAATTTAACTTTATGAAAAAAAAAGCTAATCCAATTGGATTAGCTTTTTTTCATAACCGTTTCATTTGCAGCCGGAACAACGGCATGGTCTTTTTTATATATTCGCTGAAGCACGATGGACTGAACAATCATGAAAATACCTCCGATTGACCAGTATAACGGCAAAGCAGCAGGAGCGGAGAAAGAAATGAATAAAATCATTGCTGGTGAGAGCAGGCTCATCATCTTCATTTGTTTCTGCTGTTCCTCCGGCATTTGTCTCATGGAAATGACCGATTGGAAGTAATAAATGACACCAGCAATAATCGCCATGGCAATATTCGGCTGACCAAGGCTGTACCAAAGGAAACTATGGGTCGCAATTTCATGTGAGCCTTGGATCGCATAATAAAAGCCCATTAGAATCGGCATTTGAATTAAGAGCGGCAAACAGCCCATGTTTAAAGGATTGACTCCATGCTTTTGGTAAAGCTGCATCATTTCCTGTTGAAGGGCCTTTTGTTTAGCTGGATCTTTCGTCTCTTTGATTTTCTGCTGGATTGCAGTCATTTCCGGTTTCAGCCCATTCATCTTCGTTTTCATGCTAAGCTGTGTTTTATATTGCTTGGCAGTCAGTGGAAGCAAGACAAGGCGAATCAAAAATGTCATCATGATGATGCTTAAACCATAGTTGCCATTAAATAAATCAGCATTAAATTCCAACATTTTTGTCATAGGGTTAACCAAAGCGGTATGAAATGGACCGCTCGTTGCTGCTGAGCATCCTGTCAATAGGGTCGTTGCCAGAAATAGTACTGCAATTAGAAACATGTTTTTCTTCTTCAATATAATTTCCTCCTCAAATTGTTAGTGATTAAACAAAGAGAAGGAGGCTTGGCTCATCGGAATCATCTGGTGAATCCTTTTGCCGGATAAATGTGAAGAAGCGCTGTGCACCGCGCCAGTCAAAAATGCTGCCCGCATGAACGGGGGATTTACTTTTATCTGTATGAACGGAAGCTTGATATTTGTCGTTCAAGAGCGATTGCTTTTTATTTAAGAAGTAAAACGCAGCCAGTGGAAAGACAAAGGTAAATAAGTAACCTGCCCATACCGCATGGCGAACGGTCTGATAATCGAATTCTAATAATAATTCCCACATAGGAATCCCTCGTTTTTTCTAAGATAAGAAAATTTGGCCTCCACAATGATTCAGGGCCTGAAATGACTTTTGACTTTATTGAGTTTAAATCATTAAGAACACTATATCAAATTCTAGTGCAAGAAAGCTAAAAAATACAGGGATTTTTTCAAAAAATAAACAGGGAATATTTTCTGACGCATTATTTTCCGTTTAAAGATTCGATAGAACCACAAAGTAGAGACAGTAATTAGGAATGAAAATGCACATATGGCCGTTCGTCTACATACGGATAAAAGAAAGTTCAATTATGAGGTGAAAAAGTATGAAACCATACAATTCATTCTATCAACACCATAACGGTACTGAAAATATCTATCAAGATGCACATCTCCGAAACATAGATAATGATTTCTTGGCGATTCCATATCCAAAACAAATAATGGATGTAAGGACTCCTCCTGGCCCGCCTGGCCCGTCCTACGGGGACCATCCGCCGCCGCGGCCGCCGCACGGAGGAGGCCCGCCTCATATAGCTCCGCCATTATTCACTCCACAACTTCACGATGGAATGTCTAAGGCAATGGACACTGATTCAATGAAAGGGTGTTTATACAAACATACGTATGTTTGGCTTAAAAATGGCCGCTCATTTTGGTTTTACCCCACATATGTCGGCTATAATTCCGTGGCAGGTTATCGATGGAGACGAAGTCAACAGCGATGGGCATATTATGGAACGGACGCGCATGAGATACAATTCTTTCATTGTTATTAAAATAACAATCCGCATTAGCGGATTGTTCAGTTGTGGACAAAAGGGGGTCGAATAAAATGGGTGTGGGTCGAATAAAATGGGTGTGGGTCGAATAAATGCGTGAACGGTCGAATAAAGTGTGGTGTAGGTCGAATAAAGTGCGTGAACGGCCGATAAAAGTGCGGTGTAGGTCGAATAAAGTGGGGTGTGGGTCGAATGAAATGGTGAACGGTCGAATAAAGTGGGGTGTAGGTCGAATAAAGTGCAGTGTAGGTCGAAAAAATGCGTGAACGGTCGAAAAAAGCGTGGTGTGGGTCGAATAAATGCGTGAACCCCAACAAAAGTGCTCCGGCTGAAAACAACGGGGAAGTTTTTTAAGAAGGAGGTTCGGAATGGTCTCACCCCGAACCATGATTATAAAAATTTCTGTAACCCTTATTAGAGTGAAGAAGGCAAATTCATTCAATGATTCAATCAAAAAAATAATCAGGAAAATCAGAAATGATCCCATCTAACTGCATCTTTTTGAACATGCGGATTTGTTTTTTATTGTTGACGGTCCATGTATATACTTTCATCCCGTGCTTTTGGATTCGCATTTGCAGTTTCGTACTCAAAATCGTTTGCTTTGGATTCAAAAATGATGCAAACTCGGCAATCTCCTTTAATTTTTGGTCATTAATTCGCCGTTTTATCAAAACGCCCACTTGTATGTCTGGCATTAATTGATGAAACCTTTTCATGGATTCCATATCGAACGAATGAATCATTATCCTATTTTCACTTGTTGAATATTCTTGGAATTTTCCTAATTCTTCTGCAAGTTTCCGTTCAATGCCGGGATAAGCAGATGGATGTTTTAATTCGATTAAGATTCCGACTTTTGACCCGAAATTTTCCAATACCTCACTTAATAAAGGAATTTTTTCGTTTTTAAAACGGGAATGATACCAGCTTCCTGCATCCAGTTCCTTTAATTCGGCAGCCGTGTAATCACGGATGTTCCCTTTGCCGTTCGTGGTTCGATCCAGAGTTGGGTCATGATGAACCACAAGTACATCATCTTTACTAAGATGGATATCCACTTCCAGGAAATCAGCTCCCAATTCAATAGCTTTATTATAAGATGCCATTGTATTCTCGGGGCAATATCCAGATGCACCGCGATGTCCAATTTTAAGTGGTGAATGCTGCATTTTGAAGTCCTCAGGGAAAACACCCTTTGTTCGATTAGAATAGATGGCGAACAGGACAAGTATGGTTACCAAGATAATAAGAAAAAATGCAATCATCTTTCACACTCCTTTTAGGAATTAAAATTCTTAAATATTCTTTAGATAGAATATAAAGAAGTTTTCAGGACAGCCTCATTTCACAATTTTACATGTTAGCCAAGGAAAAATCATGTTTTACACAATGTTATAATCCCGACTTAAAGGATTTATTGGAAAGGTATGGAATACATATAATTTAAGTATCAATAAGGGGGGAAAGCAGATGGAATTGCAGGTGAAACCGAAGTCTAAAAAATGGAGGGGGAATTTTGGTTTATATTTTTCCCTGCCCATTCTGTCTTGGGCGTTTTACGATTTTGCCAATACGATTTTTTCTTCTAATATCAATACGATTTTCTTTCCATTCTTCCTCCAGGAACAGATTGGGGAAAATGCCGTTCTTGATCAGATTGCCAGTACCTTCATCTCCTACGCAAATGCGATTGCCAGTTTGTTTCTAGTTTTGTTTTCCCCGCTGTTCGGTGTCATGATCGATCGAACGGGAAAAATGAAAAAATACATTATGATTTTCACAATCATTTCCGTTGTATGTACATTTTTAATGGGGGTATTTGGAGGGGCGCCGTTCGATGGGAAGCTTCTTGGCATTCCAATTTCCTTGGCGATCGTCATTCTTTTATTTGTGATAGCAAAGTTTTTCTATCATTCGAGTCTTGTTTTCTATGATACGATGATGAGTGATTTAGGCACGAAACAGCAATTGCCGCTTATATCAGGATTTGGCGTGGCGGTAGGCTACCTTGGAACGTTAGTGGGCCTGTCCATCTATCCATTCATAAGTAAAGGGAGTTCACATGAAGCCTTTATTCCCACGGCCATTTTATTTCTGGTTTTTTCCCTTCCATTGTTCTTTTTTTTAAAAGAGTCTCCAAAACAGCAAAAAGCGAAACAACCTTTTTTATCCGGTTATAAGGAAATTAAATCCACATTTAAAGATATGAAATCCCATCGATCGGTTTTTACATTCATGATTGCTTATTTCTTTTTAAATGATGCAATTGCGACCACTATCGGCATGATGGCCATATATGCCAAGACTGTTGTTGGATTTTCCTCAAGCGGATTCATTTTGCTTTACTTGGTTTCGACAGTATCGAGTATTGCCGGATCGTTTCTGTTTGGATACATCACGCAGTCGAAGGGGCCGCGGCTAGCTGTGACATATGTGGGGGTTCTGCTTTTGGTTGCTTTATTTATAGCGGTATTTGCACAAACCGCTCTATGGTTCTGGGTTGCCGGAAGTATGTTCGGCATTTCGCTTGGTTCGATGTGGGTGACATCACGGACATATATCATTGAATTGACCCCGGATGAGAAGAGGGGGCAATTTTTTGGACTATTTGCATTCTCAGGAAAAGTCTCTTCAATAATCGGTCCGCTTTTATATGGAACAATAACGTTGGTATTCCATGACCTCGGTACATTGGCGAGCAGGATGGCATTGGGCTCATTGATCATCATGGCGGTAATAGGTCTGGGCTTTCTTTTGAAAATGAAGGGATTGGAAGAAGTGAAATAAGAAAAAAGGGAATGGATCCGGCATTAATGCCGTATCCATTCCCTTGCATAATCTTATACCAAAATCAAGGTGACATCGACGTTCCCGCGAGTCGCTTTTGAATAGGGGCAGGTCATATGTGCTTTTTTGGCGAAGTCTTCAGCCTCTTCCCTGCTTAGGTCGGGAATAGAAACATCCAATCTTACAGCCAATTTAAAGCCGCCGTCATCCTCATCTTTACCGATCGTGACATTTGCCGTCACGGAAGTATCGACTTTTTTCTTTTCTTTTTGCAGAACAAGATTCAAGGCACTGTCAAAGCAAGCCGCGTAACCGGCTGCGAATAATTGTTCCGGGTTTGTGGCGCGCTCACCGGAACCACCTAATTCCTTCGGTGATCTCACATCGAAGTCCAAAATCCCGTCCTCTGATTTAACATGTCCCTCACGACCGCCTTGTACGGCAACTGTAGCTGTGTATAATGGTTTCAATGAAAACAACTCCTTTGTTTATTCTTACTATCATTAGTTCCCTCCTGTAAGTATTGTTAAACAAAATGAAAGCGAGTTTATGAAGAGTATTGTGTGAAAATGGTTTTAAATTGGTTTTAAATTGGAAGATATTGTTTTATAATTTACTGTATTAGGAGATGTAATACACCCATTTGCAAGGAGGGTTTATGATGTTTGAGCTGGATGTTCAAAATGGAAAGCCGATATATGAGCAATTGATGGATAAGTTAAAGGAACTAATGATCAATGAAGTTTTATAGGAACATAATCAGCTACCATCTATTCGAATATTGGCTCAGGAATTGACCATCAATCCAAATACGATCCAGAAAGCGTACAAGCAGCTTGAATCTGACGGGTTTATATATACATTACCAGGCAAAGGGAATTTCGTGGCTCCTCCTAAATCCTTGAAAAATTCATTGAAAGAAGAAAAAATCAGAAACGAGCTTTCAAGGGTACTCGCTGAAGCTCTTTATATCGGAATCGATAAACATGAAATTTATAGATTGATAAAGGAAATCAGTCCATTGGCAAAGGGGGGAGATTCATGATTGAAATAAAACAGGTGAGTAAATTATATGAAGGAAAAGAAGCGATCAAAAACGTCACCTTGGTCATACAAAAAGGCTCCATATTCGGGTTATTAGGTTCAAATGGGGCGGGGAAAACGACTTTATTAAAAATGCTTTCAGGCAATCTGATACAGGATGCAGGAGAAGTTCTAATTGATCGATCATACGTGTTTGAAAACCGTGAAGTGAAAAATCGTTGTTTCTTCCTTCCTGATACGCCTTATTTCCTGGCTAACTATACGATCATGCAAATGGCAAGTTTTTATAGCCATATTTATAGTGAATGGAATCAAGACCGTTTCTATCAATTACAGGAAGTATTTCCGATACCCGTACAAAATAAAATACATAAACTATCGAAGGGTATGCAAAGACAGGTTGCTTTTTGGCTCGCACTCTCGACGATGCCGGAAGTTCTCATCCTGGATGAACCGTTTGATGGGTTAGATCCGGTCATGCGTAAAAATGTGAGGCAGTTGTTGATTCAGGATGTATCGGAAAGGGATATGACGATTTTACTATCGTCCCATAATCTCCGGGAAATTGAAGATTTAGCCGATCATGTAGGGATTTTACATAGGGGTGAGCTTGTGATCCAAAAGGATTTGAATGACTTAAAAGCTGATGTACACAAAGTGCAAATCGCCTTTAAACATAAAATTCCCCACGGTTTATACCGCGGAATTCAAATTCTCAACAAGGAAAGACGCGGCAGCGTGATCGTTTGCATCGTTAAAGGTAAAGAATCCATGATTAAATCGCACTTTAATCAGTTTCAGCCAGAAATATTAGATATTCTCCCCCTTACTCTAGAGGAGATATTCATTTATGAAATGGGGGATATCGGTTATGTCATCCAGAATAACCTGGTTTAATAGAGAATTGATTATCTATATTTTCAGAAGCTCTGGCTGGGTTGGTTTCCTGTATCTCGTCGGCCTCATATTTGCGCTGCCTTTGGAAATGTTAGCGATTATCTTGAATGAGAACAATGAATATGTGAAATTTGAAAACCTCTTTTCCTGTCAGCAGATGGTACAGTTTGTCTTGGTCATCGTTATTCCAGTATTACTAGCCATCTTCCTTTTTAGGTTTTTACAAGTGAAACAAGCCTCTGACTTTATTCATAGTTTACCGATTACTAGACGCAGCATCTACATTCATATGATTGGGACGGGAATTGGCTTCTTGGGTTTGCCGATATTATTTACAGGTTTAATTTTGATACTATTCCACTCGGCAATTGATATAGAAACGCTATATACCATGCCTGATATATGGTCATGGATGGGGACTACATTTATTTTGGAAGCTTTGATCTTTTCTGTTGCCGTTTTAATTGGCATGGTGACGGGATTATCAGCCTTTCAAGGACTGGTGACCTATATTTTTCTTGCTTTGCCGGTGGGGTTGTTTGTACTGTTTGCAGCCAATGTGAAGTTTTTGATAGCAGGATTTTCTGCAGATTATTATCTAAGCTCCAATATGAATGGCATCTCCCCCTTATTAGCAGCAACAGAGATGGAAAAAATAGACTTTTTATCTGTTAATACTTTAATTTATAGTATATTAACCTTACTTTTTCTGATTAGTTCTCTTTTTCTCTATGAGAGGAGAAAGCTGGAGCATGTATCGCAGGCATTTGTTTATCCGAAGATTAAGCCATTATTTAAATTCGGCCTGACATTATGCATGATGCTGTTTACAGGACTGTATTTTAGCGAAACGACAAGCCAACCAGGGTGGATTTTCTTCGGATATACCATCGGTTCTTTACTTGGATATTATTTAGGGGAAATGGTCCTGCAAAAGACTTGGCGAATACGGGTCAACAAGAAAGGTTATGCAGCATTTATAGTGGCTATCATTGTGCTGGCACTCATTATAAAAATAGATCCCCTTCATTATAAGGCCAAGATTCCTGATGAAAAAATGATTAGCCAAATTTATATTGGCAATTCTCCTTTATTTTTTGAAGATGGTGACACATCGGATAACGCTTCCAATTATCTTAAAGAGAAGGAAAATATAGAAGCGATCAGGTTATTGCATCAGGAAATTATCGATAAGGGTAAAAAGGTTTCCATTGGTGAATTGAATGATGGACAATCCGTATTCCTGCTGTATGAACTCAAGAATGGAAAACGGTTAGCAAGGGAGTATCATTTGCAAAACTACGACTCATACAAACCGCTATTGGCGAAAATTTATGAGTCGAATGAATATAAAGAAATGGTTAATGAGTTATTGAATGTTTCTGCTGATGACGTATCTAAAATCAAGATAACTGCGAGCGGACAAGTGGACAAATCAATAACGATCACGGACGGTCAACAGCTGGAAGCGGCCGTAAAGGCATTGTCGGAGGATCTGAATAATCAATCGTTCGACCAAATGACATCTTCTTTTGGTGCTTATGCCTCCATCGACATTCTTTTGCATAATGACAAAACCATTTATATGAATTGGGACTCTTCATATACTCAGTTTTCAAAATGGATGGAAAGTACCGGACAATCGGAAAAAGCAAGGTTAATGGTTGATGATGTCTCTTATATACTGGTTGCGAAGACCGATTCGAAAGTTTATCATTCGTTTTCTGAAAGTGAAATCGCACAGCAGATTGAACAACAGCCAAACCGCTTGAAAATTAAGACCGCTTCGGAAATCGAGACGGCCATTGATAATGCCCAAATCGATTGGGGCGGGGAGTACTCAGCTGCCTTTTATTATAAAGAAAGCAGAGATGTGGACATCAAGAGTTTTTCCGGTGAACATGTTCCCGGCTTCATATTGGATCATTTTAATGAAAGATAACGTGAATATGTCGCTTGTACATATAAAGGAAAGGATGCCGCCCAATCTGGGCGGCATCCTTTTCCATTGTCCATCAATATGTTTGTGTATCTATGCTTTAGAGTTTTACGACGTTTTTAGCTTGGGGTCCGCGGTTTCCTTCTTCGATTTCAAATTCAACCTCTTGACCTTCATCAAGGCTCTTGAAACCTTCTCCTTGAATGGCGGAAAAATGTACGAAAACATCGTCTTCGTTTGGTACTTCGATAAATCCAAATCCTTTGTCACTATTGAACCATTTTACTTTACCTGTTACTGTCATTCGATGAATCCTCCTAAAAAGTTAAAAAATATTAATGGTGATGATTTTACCGTGATGGAAAAATCAATTTCACACATTATCCAGCACCCTCATTCAAGTTAAAATCATCATACGAAGATGCTTGATAATATGTGAAAGCCTCTTATGAGGCAATTTCCATTTTTTTAATATATACCCACCTTTATAAAGGATAAAACAAATGGAATTAATTTATACATTCCCATTAGGGAAAATATTATTAGACAGGTTTTATAAGGGGAAGCATAACGGTATTGCCGCACAGGAGTTTCCTGGATTGAAATTTGACCGGGCCAATAGGAAAAGCCTTTAGAGTGGAGAATAGGAAAACAATTTGGCATTAAAGTTTTTCACGAAAATAATCGGGTATAGGATAAGTAAGAAAGAAAGGACTGATGAAAAATGAAGAAATTATTAAAAAGGGCACTCATTTTTGCTGCTCCAATCATATTCAAGGAAGTAAAAAAACGCTGGAAGAACAAGCGGAATCAAAAAGCGATTAAACCTGCAAGGTAAACCATGAATAAATGAACGGTAACCATATGGATTAAGATAAGGGGCGCTGATTAAGCGTCTTTTGTTTTGCCATCTGAACAAAACCCCTTATGGTGATTCATTCACCTCTACATCTTTCCTTCATATCGTGTTAAAATAGAAAGGTTGATTGAAATGAATGCAGAGTAGCCAAGGTTTAAGCCTTATGATATATTTCTTCTTACATATATTGTGTATGATCAGGATTTTTGCATACAAAGAAAGGTTGCCATTCCAATGTAAATAATACAAATGAACCCCCTATAAATTTTTTTATTGATGACTCCAATAATGAAAGGAACATTTTATGACTACTTTAAAAGACGAGGTTCAATCCCGACGGACCTTCGCAATCATCTCCCACCCGGATGCAGGGAAAACGACTTTGACAGAAAAATTATTGCTGTTTGGCGGCGCGATCCGTGATGCCGGAACAGTTAAAGCTAGAAAAACAGGGAAGTATGCAACAAGTGACTGGATGGAGATTGAAAAGCAACGGGGAATTTCCGTTACATCTTCAGTCATGCAATTCGATTATGATGATTTCCGTGTCAATATTCTCGATACACCAGGCCACCAAGATTTCAGTGAAGACACATATCGTACACTGATGGCTGTTGATAGCGCCGTGATGATCATCGACTCGGCAAAAGGTATCGAGGATCAGACGGTTAAATTATTCAAAGTATGCCGGATGAGGGGTATCCCGATTTTCACTTTTATCAATAAAATGGACCGACAAGGTAAAACGCCGCTAGAATTGCTTGCCGAACTCGAAGAGGTTTTAGGTATAGAAACATATCCAATGAACTGGCCGATTGGGATGGGAAAAGACTTCGTGGGCATTTACGACAGGTTCAATAATCGGATTGAACAGTTCAAAACGGAAGGGGAAGAGCGTTTCCTTCCATTGAATGACGAAGGTGAACTCGAAGTGGATCATAAACTTAAGGATTCCCAGTTATATGAGCAAACTTTGGAAGAAATCATGCTGTTGACGGAAGCGGGTAACCAATTCTCTGAAGAAAACATTGCTAATGGAAAACTTAGTCCCGTATTTTTCGGGAGTGCTTTAACGACGTTCGGTGTTCAGACGTTTTTGGATGCTTATCTGAAATTTGCACCAGCTCCACAAGCGCGGATGACAACGTCAGGTGAAATGGACCCTGTCAGTAATGATTTTTCTGGTTTCATTTTCAAGATCCAAGCGAATATGAACCCAAAACACCGTGACCGGATCGCTTTCCTTCGCATTTGCTCCGGTAAATTCGAACGTGGGATGAGCGTCAACCTGAGCAGGACAGGAAAACCAATCAACCTTTCTTCTTCCACTCAATTCATGGCTGATGATCGGAACACCGTAAATGAAGCGGTAAGCGGAGATATCATCGGTTTATATGATACAGGTAACTACCAAATTGGCGATACGATTACAACAAGCAAAGACATGTTTCAGTTTGAAAGGCTGCCTCAGTTTACACCGGAACTATTCATGAGGGTAACAGCTAAAAACGTCATGAAACAGAAACACTTCCATAAAGGAATTAACCAACTTGTGCAAGAAGGGGCAATTCAGCTCTTCAAAACGGTCCGGATGGAAGAATATCTGCTTGGTGCGGTTGGGCAACTTCAATTCGAAGTATTCGAGCATCGAATGAGGAACGAGTACAATGTTGAAGTCGTGATGGAGCGCATGGGCAGCAAGATTACACGCTGGGCTGAAGATGAAAAGCTTGATGAAAATCTTCATAGCTCAAGAAGCATCCTTGTTAAAGATCGGTTTGATAAATATGCATTCTTATTTGAAAATGAGTTTGCTCTTCGTTGGTTCCAAGATAAAAATCCTGATGTGGAATTATATAATCCAATGGATTTGAAATAATGAAGAAGCCCGTGTTATATACACGGGCTTCAGACTGTAGACAAACTCGATGAAAATCGAGTTAGTCTACAGTTTTTTTTGTGTGAAAAACTCGAACGTTGATTTCCACTACAGGCACTCGCTTTCCGCGGGCGGTCCGGGAGCCTCCTCGACGCCTTGCGTCTGTGGGGTCTCCCTTGGACGCGTTTTTCCCGCAGGAGTCTCGCACCTTCCGTTCCAATCTACTTTGTCTTAAATTTTAGATAGCCCCCCTTTGTCTACAGTTTTTTTTGTGTGAAAAACCGAACGTTGGTTTCCACTACAGGCACTCGCTTTCCGCGGCGGTCCGGGAGCCTCCTCGACGCCTTTGCGTCTGTGGGTTCTCCCTTGGACGCGTTTTTCCCGCAGGAGTCTCGCACCTTCCGTTCCAATCTACTTTGTCTTAAATTTTAGATAGCCCCCCATTTGTCTACAAACTCGAACCCCGTGTGTTATGAATACAAGAGATTTTTTCATTATCTGGAGATATTTTAATTCTACTATAACTATCGCTTACATTACGGGTGACCTTATAGACAGGGAATGACTAGTGCCGAGAGCCTCATGATGGCCTCAGCAGACTTTTCTCGTGGGAATGTGGGGTAATTACTTCTATCATTCTAGTTCGCTTGTCCTACACTTGATTCATGCCAATTAGGAATGGAACCATGAAATCCATCCTGCCACTCCAATTGTCATGATATTTAACATAAAGATCATGGAACCATAGGGAGATACAACCAAGAGCATTACCCCAATTTACACCAATACCATTTATCCTCTATTATTTAACGGAAGATACTAAATTTTCTAAACAATAAGGAGGAATGGAAAAATGAAATTTTCTAAAGGGAAACTTGTTTTATCAGGCACCCTCGCTGCCGGGCTTCTTCTATCTACAACCTTTTCGATTCATCCATTGGCGGAGAAACCAGAAGTGACGATTACCCATAAAAATATTGAAGACATTTTATCGAACTTATCCAAGGAGCAACGACAAGCGATTCAGAAGCTGAACGCTGGTCCTAACTTCACCATTTCTCCAGATATAAAAACAAATAGCCCGGAGCTGGTTTCCATTATTGTTGAGTTCGAACAAGCTCCTGCACAGGTCGCGGTCAAAAAACAAGCGGTGCTTGGGAAAAAAATGACGATTGCTTCTGCAAAAAATAACGTAGATCAGTCACATCAAGAATTTAAAAGCTATATTGAATCTTTGAAAAAGAAAAAAGATTTATCCAAGTATGATTCCAGTAAATTAGCGATAAACAGAGAATATAAACATGCATTTAACGGCGTTTCCATGACGTTGCCAGGAGTTGCGGTAAAAGATTTACTTCAATCAGGGACAGTTAAACGAATCTGGAATAATGCAAAAATCCAATTGGAGCTCCCGGTTCAAGAAAAAGGGATCACTCCAAAAATGGCTGATAGCATTCCTCAAATTGGAGTAGATAAACTTCATGAAGAAAATATAAAGGGAAAAGGGATTAAAGTTGGTGTCCTTGATACTGGCATCGATTACAATCACCCCGATTTAACCAATGCATATAAAGGATACCGAAGTAAAGAAGGTGAGAATCCTAAGGACATTGAGCCTTCATCGGTTAAGGGCTGGGATTTCGTCGATAATGATGCAGATCCGATGGAGACAACCTATGAAAATTGGAAATCATCCGGTCAACCGGAATTCACCAGCAGTGGTTCTGCTTACTATACAGCTCATGGTACACACGTTTCTGGAACGATCGCCGCAACAAAAACAAATGAAGTGGATTATGCAGTGAAAGGTGTTGCTCCTGAAGCTGACCTCTATACATACCGTGTGTTAGGACCGTATGGTTCCGGTTCCAATGAAGGTGTAATAGCAGGAATTGATAAAGCAGTCAGTGATGGTATGGATATCATGAATCTATCACTCGGATCATCTGTCAATGATCCGCTTGATCCTACTTCTGTAGCGATCAACAATGCAATGCTTTCTGGAGTTGTTTCCGTTGTTGCTGCCGGTAATGCGGGGCCAGGTGAGAAAACTTTAGGCTCTCCTGGAACAGCTGCCCTTGGCATTTCAGTTGGGGCAAGTGATTCTGCCATGAAGATCCCTACCATAACTGCTGGTGCTGGAAAATATACATTTGAAAACATGAAACTATTAGGCAAAAACTTTTCGGATCGGATTGAAGACTTAACTAGTCAATCGTTTCCGGTCGTTTATGCCGGCATTGGACAGGAAAGCGATTTTGAAGGAAAAGATGTTCGAGATAAAATCGCTCTTATTGAACGGGGAACCCTTACGTTTGATGTGAAAATAAAGAATGCAAAGGCAGCTGGGGCAAAAGCAATTATAATCTATAACAATGTGGATGGAGAAATCACCTCATATGTTGGGGAAGGAACCGACTTTATCCCTACTTTTCGATTAACCAAAGAAGATGGGGAAAAATTAAAAGCTATCGAAAATGGATCCCTTACATTTAAAGATACAGGGAATACAAAAACAGTCGGAGATAATTTGGCAGACTTCAGTTCCAGAGGTCCAGTTAACGGAAATTACGATATTAAGCCAGATATTGTAGCGCCAGGCGTAGCCATTTTCTCCACTGAGCCGGAATATATCAATAGTCCAGATGAAGGGATTGATTACACATCATCGTATGGACGTATGCAAGGTACATCAATGGCTACACCGCATGTTGCGGGGGTCGCTGCATTAATATTACAAGAACACGGGGATTATGACCCGTTTGATGTGAAAGAAGCTCTCATGAATACATCCGTTGATTTACAAAAAGATCATTCGGTGAATGAAGTTGGAGCCGGCCGTATTGATGCCTATGATGCCGTGCATGTGGATACTTCGATAAAAGTATTGGATAAAACCGAAATTGTCAAAGGTGATGAAACGACAGAAATTAACGAGGAAACGGGCTCACTTGCATTTGGCCGGGAATATATAAGAGACAATGATGAAGCGATTGAACTCACGAAAAAAGTGGAAATTGAAAATAAGGGGAAAAAGAAAAAATATACCATTGATGTTGAATACCATAAAAATATAAAAGGTGTACAAGATGCCAATGCAAATGGCGTAAAGGTAAAAGTGAGTAAGTCGGTTACTGTGGCTAAAGGTAAGTCCAAAGTAATTGAACCAACTATCAGCGTACCGGCAAATGCAAAAGAAGGGGCATATGAAGGGTACCTTCACATCACAAACTCTGAAAATGATGAAGAAACGTATCAAGTTCCATTTTCGATCACAGTAACGGATAAAGGTATTGATTACGTTGAAACGGACAGTCCATCCATTGCTAATGATTTCCCGTTTTGGCAATACTATAACCCATTTATGAATGCTATGTTTCAGCTGAAAAGTCCAATGGAAACAGTGGATGTTATCCTAAAAGATACGAAGTCAGATAAACCATTAGGATACGTAGGGAGCCTAAATGCTTCTAGGTTCGAACCAGATAGACCGTATTATATTCTTTTTGCGTTTACTGGTCATGTATATCCATTTACAAACGATCCAGAGCATCCGATTTCCGATACGTATAAGAAACTTCAAGAAGGGGACTACACTCTAGAGTTCATAGGAAGAGATGAGTCGGGAAAAACTTACTCAGCTGGTACTGCTGCAATAGTCGATAACACCCCTCCAGACGTAAAATGGGACAAAGAACCAGGAGTATATGAAATAAATGACTCGATGTTTACCGAAGAAGATGGTCAGAAGGCTTTCTATGTACACGGAAATGTCAATGATGCGACAGTAAAAGTACTTCATGAGAAAGGTTTGGACTATGACCAAACTTCCAATACTATGTTTTACGACACGAGCAAATACGCATATTTTGGCAGGGAATTCCCAATCGATCCTGATGGAAATGTGAAATTCGGAATCGAAGAAAGTGATATTGCAAATGATGCACTTTATCTAAGGTTGGCAACTACAGATATGGCAACAGCAATGAATCCTCAAGATTATGTGTTTTTAAAAGAAGGGACTGAATATGTCACATTAAACTATGATAAAGAAGTGCTGAAAAAGGATGATACCTTTACCATGACTTTATCAGTCAATAATGTAAAACAGTTCCTTTCAGGAGAATATACGATCAAGTATGAAGGTGAGCTTTATCAATTTAAAAATGCTAAACTTTCCAGTAAAATAAAAAAATATGCAAAAGAAAAAGGGTTAAATGTTTCTTTAACCAAACCTGTCGTTAATGATGATAATCAATCTAAAGAAGTCAAGGTTGGCGCTGAATTGACAGGAAAGGCATTTAAAGGTTTAAACGGAGATATGCCTCTACTGGATGTATCCTTTAAACTTGTCGACGATACCTTTTATCATTTATATGCGGGAATGGATGTAGGAGAAGCTTCTTATATAAAACAAGGGGGCAATACTGCAACCAATCTTCCATATTACAGTGTTGACCGATATAAAATCATTTCTAAGCACTCAACTTTGAACGGATCGATTTCTCCAGAAGCGTTTTTAAGTGAGGAAGGATATATTAAGCCAGGTAATATCACAAAAATCGGTGTGAAAGTTTATGCGCAATCCAAAGCAGGGAAAAAATACTCGGGAACACTTGATGATTGGGGTCAATTCTCGATCAAAGGGATCCCTGCATCTAACCAGGAATATACGCTTGTCGTTGAAACGCCATCACATCTCAAGAGCCATACAAATTTCGTTCCAGGTAAAGAAAAAGACGGAACTCTATTAGGACAGAATATAAGACTCAGACCAAATCTGAACCTAGCGGGGGATATCAATAAAGATAAAGTCATAGACATAAAAGATATTCAGGAAGTCGTCGATGCATATGGTATCAAGGATAAATCCGTCATCAAGGAAGATATCAACCAGGACGGTACCGTCGATGAATTCGACGTCAGATATGTCGAGAAGAATTTCTTGACGAAAGGTCCGGATGCACCAGAAAATAAAGTACCGAAAGAAAAGATTGGCAATAAAGGTTTGGAATACTTTTTACGCCTGATTGGACTAGAAACGAATCAATAGCATTTGCCCCAGGAAAAATATATTTTCCTGGGGCTTTTACCATTTTGCTATAATTGGAGGAAAAAGTTAGCATGGGGGAATTTTTGGTGGAGGGTAAAATCATTAAGTTTTATCGGGAAAAAGCCCAAATGACACAAAAGGAGCTGGTACAAGGAATTTGTTCCATTACACATTTAAGCAAGATTGAACGAGGGATTACCGAGTATTCCAAAGAGATGATAACCCTGTTATCCGAGAGGCTGCAGATCAATATAAAAGAAGAGGTCAGAAAATATCATCTATTGGGCCAAAAACTTGATGAGTGGCAGAATGCTTTGATTTCACAACAGACGGAAGACTCAGCTAGGTTAAAAAAAGAAATAGAAGATGAGCCGCTTAAAGAGCTTCCTGATTTTCATGCATCCTATAATTTAATCCTCTCAAGGTACCATCTATTCATGAACCTTCCGGAGAAAGCGTTTGAAGGGATACAAATTATCCAAGGGAAAGAGTCACAGCTCTCATCGTACGAACGCAATTATTTAAAACATATCATGGGCATCTATTATTTCCTGACCGGACAATACAAAGATTGCATCAACATCCTTACGAGCATTGATCATTCTGGATACCATCACAATGAATATTATTATCATCTTGCACTGGCACACCATTCAACACATTCAAATATTGCATCATACTATTATGCTGAAAAAGCGCTAGCCTATTTTCATAAAACATTGAATGTCCTAAGAATCATCGATACCGAAACGATGATGCTTGTTCAATTGAACGCAAGGGAGCTGCACGACTTTGAGGAAACCAAGAAAAAATACGATTCCTTAATCAAGATGTGTGATGCTTGTCAGGCATATGATCGAAAATCCAAGCTCCTTAACAATCTTGCTTTCGAATGTTATAGAAGGAAAAGGTTTGCTGATGCAAGAAAATTATACGAAAGGGCGCTTCTGCTCGTTGATGAAGATAATCCTTTTTACACGATGTTTTTGGATGGATACATCAACAACGCGATAAAAGGAAAGTTATTGAATGATACAGAAATCACGGACCTAGCTGAAAAAGGATTGAGACTTGCCCGAAAACATAATGGCATGCCACCCTTTTATTTTCAATTGCATCTATATGCAATCCAGGAAGAGGAAGAAAAATTCTACCGTTTAATAGAAGAAGAAGCTTTGCCCTTTTTCAGGAAAACAGGCTACATAGTCCTGATCGATCATTATGAGAAAAAACTGTTTCATTATTTAGTAAAGATCAATGAGACAACCAAGGCATTGCAATTAGCCCAAATAATTATCGAATCACATAAAAGTCATTATGATGGAATGAATTGAACATATATCTATCGGAAGGAGCTTGGTAATGGTTTGCGTTGTATCAGTGGAGAGAAGTATCACTGATAAAATCGAATTATACTAAATTATTCCTTTGACAATCTCCTGAAACTCCTATATATTTAGCTAGTACTTTAGTGCTTAAAAGCGTTTCAGTAATTGTGAGGAGTGAAAAGGTCCTAGCCTTACCTCAGAGAATATACAACATTGAAAGCGGGGAAAAACATCATGCGTCTTGAAGATGCAAAGCTAAAACTCTCCTTACTTGAAGCAATTGGGGTTTTGGCCATTCTATTCTTAATCATTGCAACTGGTATCATACATTATGGACTTGCCCCCCATATTCCAATAATAGCGGCAATCCTTTTCTTATTTGTTTATGGGAAGATCAAGAAGCTGCCATTTTCAATTATGGAGGCGGCTATAGTCAAAGGTGCAGGTACTGGTATGGGAGCCATTTATATATTCTTTTTCATTGGAATGCTGATTTCCATATGGATGGCAAGCGGGACGATCCCTACCATCATGTTCTATGGGTTTGACTGGATTTCTGGTGAATATTTTTATGCAATCACATTTTTGGTGTGTTCGCTAATTGGGCTCTGTATCGGGAGTTCACTTACAACATCAGCCACTATCGGCGTTGCTTTAATAGGTATGGCGGCGGCGATGGATTTATCGTTGGCGATTACAGCCGGTGCAATCATTTCCGGTGCATTTCTTGGGGATAAAATGTCTCCATTATCCGACTCTACCAACCTTGCATCTGGAACGGTTGGAGCACCATTATTTGAACATATTAATAATATGCTTTGGACTACGATTCCAGGTTTTTTAATATCACTTATCATCTTTTACTTCCTTTCACCGAATGTCAAAGTTGCTCGTGTTGAGGAAATCGAAGCCATGACCAAAGCCTTGGAAATGGAAACGAATATAAGCATATGGAGTTTGATTCCGTTTGTCATCGTTCTAATCATGGCTTTGAAAAAGGTGTCAGCCATTCCGACATTGTCGGCAGGAATCATTTCGGCAGCCATCATCGCTTTCATTCAAACGCCTAATTTGACGGTTGCAAAACTGGCAGATATTTTATACGGCGGATTTGTACTCAAGAGTGGAATGGATCAACTTGACTCAATCTTATCGCGGGGAGGAATTGAAAGTATGATGTTCTCCGTTTCGATGGTGTTGTTGGCATTGGCCATGGGCGGACTATTGTTCGAATTGGGAGTCATACCTTCTATTTTAAAAGCGATCCAGGATTCATTGACGAGTGTAGCGAAAGTGATTTCCGCTACTGTATTTGCAGGAATCAGCGTTAATTTCCTGGTGGGTGAACAGTATTTGTCAGTTATACTGCCTGGGAAAGCCTTTCAGCAGAAATATGAAGATTTAGGCTTGCAGCCCAAAACGCTTGCGAGGGTACTTGAAGATGCGGGAACAGTTGTGAATCCTCTGGTTCCTTGGGGTGTCTGCGGTGTATTCCTGACACAGGTATTGGGTGTTTCAACCCTTGAATATGCCCCATTTGCATTCTTCTGCCTGCTTTGTCCTTTACTCAGTCTGATTTCTGGCTTTACGAAAATCGGTATCCATTATAAATAAAAAAAACAGGCGGTCGGGTCTCGACTGCCTGTTTTTTTATGTGAAGTTCCATAACCTTATAGAGAAGGGGACCCCCTGACATGAACAGAAATGTCAGGGGGTATTTGAACGATTATTTTGAGGACGCAATCTCATCTTTTGGGATGGACACGACCTTTTCTTTCTGTTCAAGCAAGTTCATTCGCATAACGACATTTTGGAATATGCCCATTGAAAGCATGAGCAGCAGTAAGGAAGATCCTCCATAACTGATGAATGGAAGGGTGATCCCTGTAATAGGGATAAGTCCAGTCACTCCGCCAACGTTGATGCCGACTTGAATGCCGATCATGGATGAGATGCCGATCAATAAAAGGCTTCCAAATGGATCCTTGCATTTTGCTGAAAGTACATATCCCCTTAAAACGATAAAACCTAGTGTCAATAAAACGAACCCCACTCCGAATATCCCGAGCTCTTCTGCAATGACAGACATGATGAAATCAGTATGTGATTCAGGCAGGTATCCGTATTTTTGTACACTGTCACCAAGACCCACTCCAGTAAGGCCGCCGGATCCTATCGCGAAAAGTGAATTTACGAGTTGATATCCGCTTTCTCCTGCCGTTCCGAAAGGATCTGCAAACCCCGTAAAACGAGACATCTTATTTTCAGAAAGAACGGAAGAAAAATTCCCTGTCACTATTACACCTAGTGCAAATATGGCAACGAAAATCGCAGTAATCAAAGAGAGTTTGAATATACTCTTAAAGGACATACCGGATGAAATGATCATGGTACTTGAAATCAGGAAAATGACCGCTGCCGTTCCATAGTCAGGTTGTATTCCGATTAAAAAGCATATGAATACAAGAAAGAAAATCGGCGGGATGACGGCTTTATCAATACTATTGATTCGATCCTGCCTTTTTCCATAAATGGCTGCCAAATAAATAATCATGGCTAACTTGGAAAATTCAGCGGGTTGAATCGACTTTGTCCCTAATTTGAACCAGCTTGTGGCATTTCCTGCTGTATGGCCGAAGATAAAGAGGAGCAAAAGGATACCGGCCATTCCAAACATCATAGACATCAAGAACATTTTGTTTTTGTACATCTTATAAGGAAGAATCATCGTGACGATCATTGCCACGAATGAAATGAGAAAGGCCGTTTTTTGTTTCTCAAAGAAGAAATCCATAGGCATGCCGTATCGAGCAACAGCAGTAATCATGCTCGAACTGTAAATCATGACTAAACCAAACAAACAGAGTAATACGACAGCGATGAAAATAGGGAAGTCGTATGCTTTAATTATTCTTTTCACTTGTGCGCTCACCTCAAATATGTATGCGCGAAAAAATCGCCTTCTTATATAGTAACGGAAAATCGTTTATATAGATAATAATTTTTATTCGATATATGAATTTATCCTCCATAAACCAATATTAAACACTAAAACCGAGAAACTTGTCTGCCGGATTTCCTTTTTGCTAATAGCCCAATTCGGATTCCTATACATTACCTTCGATAGCAAACGTGAATACTCCTTTTAATAACTGAAAAATTTTTACTATATATTCCATTTGGCGGTTCTTTAAGTCTGGAAGATTACTATTTAAGGTTATTTATGGAAAAACCTGATGTGATGAAGTGGATACTGTAGACAAATTTGTTAGAGTGGCTCATCTTAAAAGGTATACTTATTTTAGCCCCGGTTATGTGGCACGGAATGGTGCAGGGATTTAATGAAGAGAGCGAACCGGTTGTGAACTTGGTTCCAATGGATTATATTATACAGGCTCCTGCGTCTCTGGCATGATATAAAGAGGGGTGGAAAAACCTCGTACGTTACGTTTAGTGAATTAGGGAAGGCCTACCTCCTTGGTCGATCTTAATTAAAAGCATAAGAATGATGGGGAGTACCAATAAAAATAAGGTTAAGCAAGGGGAGTAGTTATGGAAGAGATATATGACAAGCTGGAAGTGTTTTCTCCGGCAACAGGTGAGAAGATTGCGGAAATCGTGCCAACGCCATTGAAGTCGATTCCTCATATATATAAGAAATCAAGACATGCGTTCCAAGAATGGTCGAATCTTTCCATCAAGGAACGGCTGCACTATTTAAAACGGCTTCGTTTATTGATGGTAGAAAAAATGGATGAAATAGCTGAAGTCATTTCAAAAGATACGGGAAAAGTGAAAATTGAAGCGCTGGTTGCTGATATCATGCCAACGATTGATGCAATAAAGCATATCGAGAAACATGCATTGAAAACTCTTTCCGTACGAAAGGTCACCACTCCGCTCATGTTAATTGGAAAAAAATCTTATATCCAATATATGCCCCGTGGAACGATACTCGTCATTTCACCATGGAATTATCCGCTGCAGCTTTCAATGGTACCCATTCTTAATGCTCTAGCAGCGGGAAATGCAGTCATCGCCAAGCCCTCAGAGGTAACACCTTTAGTTGGGGTTTGCATCGAAAAGCTGTTTCTTGAAGCTGGTTTCCCAGACGGAATTATACAGTTTGCCCATGGAGGAAAAGAACTGGGTGCGGCATTAACTGAGCAAAAGCCTGATTATATATTTTTTACTGGATCTGTAAGGACTGGGAAAATGATTGGTGAGGTCGCAGCTAGACAACTGATCCCAACGACTTTGGAGCTTGGCGGGAAGGATCCGATGATCGTTCTGCGTGATGCCAACCTGGAACGGGCTGTTAACGGGGCGCTTTGGGGGGCTTTTACAAATAGCGGGCAGGTGTGCATGAGTGTTGAAAGGGTTTATGTGGAACGTCCTGTTTATAAGGAATTCCTCATGCTTCTTAAAGAAAAGACGAAGTCCATGAGGCAGGGGGTGCATTCGCAGGATGACATCGGTTCAATGACCTTCCCGGCACAAGTTGATATTGTGGCTGGACAACTGGAGGATGCACTGAATAAGGGGGCCGTATTTGAAGCCGGAATACCTCCGAAAGAGTGGAAAACGGGACAGACCCATTTCATTCCGCCGACGATTCTGTCCAATGTCGATCATTCCATGAAAATCATGAAAGAAGAAACGTTCGGACCAGTGTTGCCTGTTGTGCCTTTTGATACGGAGGAAGAAGTGATCGCCCTGGCAAATGAAAGTGAATATGGACTCAATTCCAGCGTTTGGACGATGGATAGTGAAAAAGCAAGCAAAATTGCGTCTCGGTTAGTAACAGGGGCGGTGACGATCAATGATGTGCTGATAACGGTTGCTAATCATCATTTACCATTTGGCGGTGCCAAACAAAGCGGGGTTGGCCGCTATCATGGCGAGCATGGATTAAAGATTTTCTGCCATGAAAAAGCGATCATGATCGATAAAGGTAAAAACAATACAGAAATACAATGGTATCCATATGAAGGGAAATACACGAGTTTTTTATCGCTGTTTCAGAACTACTTTTCTGCCAAACCGAACTGGATTCGTTTCGGCAAAGAATATTTGCGATTGATTAAAATTTCCAAAGGGTACAGAAAATGAAATCCATTTATAAAAAAGATTGTTATTTTCATAACGAGCGCGTATACTATGAATATACTTAATAACTGATTTTCCTTTTCAAAGGGGAGTAGCGTTAGGGTTCGCCCTAAAACAAAGTCGTCATTACGTGAATGTTAAACATTCATCGGCTTTGTTGACATGTTTTCATGTTCAGCAAGACCTTTGCCTATATGGCAGAGGTCTTTTTATTTTGCCAATGCCAGTAGGAAGGAAATACTAACTATTGGAGGTTGAATGGATGGAAGCATCAATATTATTGGAATATGGCTGGGTCCTTCTTATCTTGGTTGGATTAGAAGGGATACTTGCTGCGGATAATGCGGTCGTCATGGCTGTCATGGTTAAGCATTTGCCAAAAGAACAACAGCGAAAAGCCTTGTTTTATGGTTTGATGGGAGCTTTTGTTTTCCGCTTTGCAAGCTTATTCCTTATTTCCTTTCTTGTCGAGGTGTGGCAAGTTCAAGCAATCGGTGCGATTTACTTACTTTTCATTGCTTTTCAGCACATTTACAAAAAATACGCTGGTAAAGGTGAGAAGGAAATCACGAAACCTAAAAAGCAATCCGGCTTTTGGATGACCGTGGTAAAGGTTGAAGCGGCTGATATAGCTTTCGCAATCGATTCGATGTTGGCTGCTGTCGCACTGGCTGTTACACTTCCTGAAACAGGCTGGATGAAAGTCGGCGGTATTGACGGAGGGCAATTCGCTATCATGTTCCTCGGCGGCATGATTGGATTGATCATTATGCGATTTGCAGCAAATGGGTTCGTGAAGTTGCTTCATCAGCGTCCTTCCCTAGAAACGGCTGCATTTTTGATAGTGGGTTGGGTAGGAGTGAAGTTGGCGGTACACACACTCGCACACCCTTCACTGGCTATCATCGATCATCATTTCCCTGAATCAACTCTTTGGAAATCGATTTTCTGGGTCGTTTTGATTGGAATTGCAGCAGGTGCATGGATCATTTCAAGCAAAAAAGAAAAAAAAGAAAAAGAAGAGAAAAAAATACAGGAAGCTTAAAAAAACAGGCGTGCTGGTCACGCCTGTTTTTTTTGCTTTTTCATGTATTTTTGGAGATGACCCTCAAAAGCGCAGGGATGTTTACGAATGATATGTTAAAAGATGTGAATATTAAATTCCGGTTATAAAAATGACAAATGTCCCATTGTATTGGACAAAAATCAGGAAAAAGATAACTTACTGTAATTGCACTGTAATAAACGAGAAAAAACTAAGTATTTTATCATGTTGATATATTATGTGATTTAATTTTTAATGCAAAAATAGTTCTTTTGGTACTGTCTTTTAGACTCCCTCCGCTTAAGATAAGTATGTTGATGCGTATTTTATGTTCAACAGGAGCGAGGTGAGCAAATGCTTGGATTGTTGTTTACAGCATTCAAAAAAAAGCGTTCTTTAGAAGAAACCGTATTGAAAATTCAACAAGGCGATATTAGCCTTCGTAATGATAGCCTTCGTAATGATACCATAGAGTCATTCAAACCTTTTATTGCGAAAACTGTGTCATCGGTTTGCAAACGTTACATATATGAATCAGATGATGAATTCAGTATTGGACTGATTGCTTTTAACGAGGCAATCGATAAATATTCCCCGGAAAAAGGCCGTTCTTTATTGGCATTTGCCGAAACCCTCGTTAAACGAAGGGTTATAGATTATATAAGAAGCCAGTCCAAACAAAAAGAAGTCCTATTGGATTTATCACTGAATGATGATAATGAGCAGAGCCATATATATATCGATAATGAAAATTCCATCAATGAATACGAGAAGCAGAAGGAATCGGAAAGAAGAAAAGAAGAAATTCTGCTTTATATAAGCCATCTAGAGGATTTTGGTCTGTCATTTGAGGATTTAGTTGAAAACTCTCCCAAACATGCAGATGCCAGGAAGGGAGCTATTATGATCGCTAAATTGTTAATGGAAGATGACGAACTGAAAGAAATCCTGTTTGCAAAAAAGCGGCTGCCCGTAAAACAGCTTGAGGGAAAAGTGGAAGTAAGCAGAAAAACGATTGAACGGAACAGAAAGTACATCATTGCTGTGGCAATCATAATAAACGGAGATTTTTTGTATTTGAATGATTATATAAAAGGGGCTATCGATGAATGAAAAAAGGAGTTATTCTTTCAGTTAATAAGCGATTTGTTACCCTATTGACCCCCGAGGGTGAATTTCTGAAAACCAAAAGGCAGGAACGGGTATATGAAGTGGGTGAGGAAATCACTTTTTCACCTGCTAAACAAAAGTTCACTTTAGCCTTTTCCAATTTTCATTCATCTTTCAAAAAAACGGCCGTGCTAAGCATTGCCTCCACCTTCTTGATTCTGTTTTCGATTCTTCCTTCTTATTTCTCTGGTCCTGTGTCGGCATATATGACGATAGATGTGAATCCAAGCATTGAATTGGAGCTTGACGATGATTTAGAAGTTCTCAAACTTACCGGTTTAAATGAAGACGGCAAGCTTGTGATTGGTCAGCTGAAGGACTGGAAAGGCAAGGATATAAAGACTGTTACAAACCGGATCGTTGAAACGACGAAGCAACTTGGTTATTTGAAAGGAAATAAACAAATTGTGGTTTCCACAACGTTATTGGAAAAAGATAAAGAACTGGATAAGAATTTAAAAGAAGAGATAAAAGAAATTTCTGAGCAGGATAATGTTTCTAACACAAAAATGAAAGTGATCCAGGCAACAAAAAGCGATCGGAAGCAAGCAAGGGAACAAGGCATATCCACTGGAAAGTATCTCGAAAAGAAGTTGAATGAAGATAAAGATAAGGATAAGGTAAAAGTCAATAAGAGGGAGCCTGCTCCAGCACCAGATAAAAAAGTCGAGGATAAGGGTGTTAATCCGAAAGAGAAGAGCGTAACGCTGAGTACGGAAAACAAATCGGATGGAGAAAAGAAAAAAGAGAATAATGAAATTGAAATAAAGCAAAAGCAGGCCAATGAAGACAAACCGACTGAACGGAAAAACGCGGGTATGGAAGTTACCAAAATTAAGAAACAAAATGAACGGGAAGATACAATTGGAAAACGGAAACGGGATGCAGTAAATGGACACAAGGAAAAAAGCAACGAGACAAAAGGAAAATCCGAAAGCGACCACAGCAACCAATCAAAGAACAAGCAGAAAAATGAAAAGAATGATAAAAAGTTCGATGTGAAAAAAGTTTCTTCAGCCAAAGAAAATAATAATGATCATTTAAAGCACGAAAGTAAAAATAAACAAGCTAACCAAGTGAAGCAGGCTAATCGGGATAAGCAAGCAAAACAGCGTAAGCAAAATAAACAAGATTGGGATAAGTCGAAAAGGGGTATCGGCAATAATGGAAAAGGAAATGGACATAATGATTAAAAAGAGTCCAGCATGCAGCTGGACTCTTAGCCATGGATATTTAATTGTGTTAGGAATTATTGACCTTTAAGTTGAGATTGTGCTTGTTGTACAAGGCGTTTCGTAATTTCTCCGCCAACTGAACCATTGGCACGTGCTGAAGTATCGGAACCTAATTGTACACCGAATTCAGATGCAATTTCATATTTGATTTGTTCTAATGCTTGTTCGATTCCAGGAACAAGAAGATTGTTACTGCTGTTAGCCATTTTTAAATCTCCCCTTTACTTTTTCAACGGCTTTTGCCGCTGTAATGATAGTATAAGTAGAATGTCGAGTTTTACTTATATGAGCAGTACCAAACTTATTGGTAAACCTGCCTTTTTGTTGTAAGTAAGTCAGTTTTAAAAGAGAATGGAAAAAAGAATGAAAAAAGGGTAAACTAGATATTTAATGGTTATGTGATTCACATAACTATATAGGAGTAAGAAAGGAAACTCTTTATGTTTGCTATCAAAAAAATATTATCAAAGTTAACACCAGCTCAGCTTATTGTCGGTTATTATTTTTTGGCCGTCACTATCTCGACCGTACTGTTGAGCTTGCCGGTTGCTCTGAAGCCAGGCGTGGAATTTAAATTCATGGATGCTTTATTCACAGCCGTAAGTGCAGTTAGTGTGACAGGTCTGACAGTTGTTAGTTTGCCTGAAGTGTATAATGAGGTAGGCTATTTCATTCTAATGTTCGTTCTCCAATTTGGCGGTATTGGCATCATGACACTCGGAACTTTTTTCTGGCTTATAGTGGGAAAGAAAATCGGTTTGAAGGAAAGGCAATTGATCATGACTGATCAAAATCAATCGAATCTTTCGGGCCTTGTTAAATTATTGATCCAAATCATTCAGATATTTGTCGTAATTGAAATGATTGGAGCTCTCGTTTTAGGTATTTACTTTCTGAATTTTTTTCCAGACTGGAAAGAGGCCTTTTTAAATGGCTTATTTTTAGCCGTAAGTGCCACCACGAATGCTGGTTTTGATATTACCGGTATATCGATGATTCCATTTAAAGACGATTATTTTGTACAGTTCATTACGATTATCCTGCTTACCCTTGGCGCCATTGGGTTTCCTGTTTTAATTGAGCTGAAAGAGTTTTTGTCCAATAGGGCCCGTACTTATAAGTTTCATTTTTCTTTGTTCACGAAGCTGACCTCAGTCACCTTCTTTTCCCTTATAATTGGGGGAACGATCCTGATTTACCTCCTGGAAATAAATGGATTCTTCAAAAATAAGAGCTGGCATGAATCGTTCTTCTACTCTTTATTTATGTCCTCCAATACTCGAAGCGGCGGGTTAGCAACAATGAATGTGAGTGACTTTTCGGAACCGACCCTTTTATTGATGAGCATTTTGATGTTCATTGGAGCATCCCCAAGTTCAGTCGGGGGAGGAATCCGGACAACTACATTGGCCATCATGATTCTATTTTTATGGAATTTCATGAGAGGAAGGCGTTCCATTAAAGTGTTCAAACGGGAAATTCACCCCGATGATATCCGAAAAGCGACTGCAGTTATGATCATGGGATCCCTCCTTTGCATAATGGCGGTCTTCATTTTATCAATTACCGAAAATTTCACTTTGATGCAAATCATTTTTGAGGTATGTTCGGCTTTCGGCTCAGTCGGCCTTTCGATGGGAATAACGCCTGACCTCAGCAATACCGGTAAAATTGTCATCATGATCATTATGTTCATTGGCCGTGTCGGGATAACCTCCCTCCTGTATATCATAGGCCATAAAGAAGTTACGGAAAATTTCCATTATCCAAAAGAACGCGTCATCATTGGGTAAATGATTTAAGCTTAACAATGACCTTTCCACCCGTGGAAAGGTTTTTTGTGTTGTTTGCAGGAATCATGGATAAAATGTTGAAATTTACCTATAAGTGAGTTTTCCACCATTTCTATTTAAAAGATATGCTAATTTAATCCCTTACTTGGAATTCGATCAGATGAAGTATAAATCATTTTGGTAAGGAGGTGGAAGAAGTGAAGAAATATACAGGAAGAATCTTTGTCCCTGCCCTTTTCTTCATATTGATACTGCCCTATATAGGGTGGCTGGGTCATGAAGAACGCAGGTTTTCCGCCTTTGCAGGAATATATTTAATCGTAATTTTGACCATAGCCTGGTGTTTGGGTGCCAACTTTGATCATAAACGTAAAACGATTGCTTTATTGCAGGATAGCGAAGGGCGTTATCGCATTATCTCCAATTACTCCAAAGAACTGGTCAATAGCTTCAATGAGGTTATTTTCCAGACGGATGATAAAGGAAATTGGCTGTACTTAAACCCGGCATGGAAATCGATGAGTGGTGCAACCGTGAATGAATCCCTGGGACTTCACTTTTCTAAACATATGGATAAAAATTCTTATCAGGATGTATTAAAGGCCTTTGCGGACACCTTTCATCGAGGGAATAAATACTTTCGCGCGGACATCAAACTAAATGCGAAAAAGGGAACAAGTTGGGTTGAAGCATTCGTTAAACTAATTTATGATGACGCTGGGAAATTCATCGGGACGGCGGGCATATTATCGGAAATCAATGAACGTAAACATGCGGAAGAGAAGCTTGTGAGCCTAAACGAACATTTGGCAATTACATCAAGCAAATTATCAACGGCTGCCCAACTTGCGGCAGGGATTGCACATGAGGTCAGGAACCCGATGACAGCGATAATGGGATTCGTGAAGTTGATTAAAGATGGCGGTGCCGAAAAGCAGGAGTACTATGATATTATTTTTTCGGAAATAAATCGAATTGAGCAAGTGCTGAATGAACTCTTGCTGCTATCGAAACCTGCTGAGGCGGTTTTTCTTGAGAAGGATTTAAAGGAAAGCTGCAACCATGTCGTGACGTTGTTGGAGACAAACGCCGTACTGAACGATATTCAAATTCATAAAAATTATGATTCGGAACCTATTTTTATGTACTTTGATGAAAACCAAATCAAGCAAGTACTAATAAACATGATAAAAAATTCCATAGAATCGATGCCGAATGGCGGAAATATTTTTGTAAGCATAAATGGGGAAAATGGGGAAGTTTTTTTGAGCATTTTGGACGAAGGGGAGGGTATTCCGGAAAACTCCCTGCAAAAAGTAGGAGAACCATTTTTTACTACAAAAACATCAGGAACAGGATTGGGTCTTTCCGTTTGTTTTAGAATCATCGAAAATCATGGCGGAAAAGTTTTCATCACAAGTGAACTGAAAAAAGGTACGAAAATCGTATGTATATTTCCCACCGTCCAAAAAAAGGAATATAGTGGGAAAGAAAAGGTCCAGGTACAGGGCTTTGAATGATAAGAAAATAATGATTTAATTGTTGAAAAAATCTGAATGTTGTGTATATAATTTAAAAGTAATAACATACTAACCGGTCAGTTAGTTTAAAAGGAGGATTCAATTTGAACTTTGAACATACTCAAAAGGTGAAAAACTTGGAAAAGAAGTTAACGGAATTCATGGAAAAGTACGTATACCCAAATGAATCAATATACAAAAAGCAGCTCGAAGCACAGAAGAGCCGCTGGAGTGAAATACCCCCGATATTATCTGAATTGACGGCAAAAGCAAAGGAAGAAGGATTATGGAATTTATTTTTACCTGATAGCGATTACGGTGCGGGTTTAACAAATCTAGAATATGCCCCGCTTTGTGAAATCATGGGTAGGTCGACGATAGGACCTGAAATCTTCAACTGTAATGCGCCGGACACAGGTAATATGGAAGTGTTGGTGCGATACGGTTCGGAGGAACATAAAGAACGCTGGCTGAAGCCCTTGCTTGCTGGGGAAATCCGCTCATGCTTCTCGATGACGGAACCGGAAGTGGCGTCTTCCGATGCGACCAATATCGAATGCAGGATAGAAAAGACGGGTAATGAGTATGTCATAAACGGCCGAAAATGGTGGTCTTCGGGAGCAGGCGATCCTCGATGCAAGATTGCCATCGTCATGGGTAAGACAGATCCTGAGGCGTCCAAGCATGAACAACAGTCAATGATTCTTGTACCGCTGGATACACCGGGTGTCAAAATCGAGAGAATGCTCCCTGTGTTTGGCTATGATCATGCCCCGCATGGCCATGCTGAAATCACTTTTGAAAATGTGAGGGTCCCGGCAACGAATATTCTATGGGGTGAAGGCAAAGGATTTGCAATTGCCCAAGGACGACTCGGACCCGGAAGGATTCATCATTGCATGAGGCTGATCGGCGCTGCTGAAAGAGCACTTGAAGAATTATGTAAGCGCATTCAAAATCGTGTCGCTTTTGGTAAAACATTGGCGAGACAAGGTGTGATCATGGAGTGGGTCGCAGATTCACGGATTGAAATCGAACAAGCGAGACTTCTGACCCTAAAAGCCGCTTATATGATGGATACTGTCGGGAACAAGGAAGCGAAGGCGGAGATTGCCATGATAAAAGTGGTGGCACCAAATATGGCATTGAAAGTGCTGGACAGGGCCATCCAAGGCTTTGGAGCTGCAGGGATCTCCGATGATTTCCCTTTTGCTGCACATTGGGCAAATGCACGGACGTTAAGGCTTGCTGATGGGCCAGATGAAGTTCACCGCTCACAAGTTGCTAAAATAGAACTTCGAAAATACCAACAAAAGCATGAGGTGAAAATATGAAAGTTACCGATTTATTCGATTTGACTGGAAAGACGGCGATCATAACCGGCGGAGGGAGAGGATTGGGAGCACAAATAGCGACTGGCTTTGCCGAAGCTGGGGCGAATGTAGTTCTTTGTTCAAGGAAGAAGGAGGCATGCGACGAAGTTGCTTCACAAATCGAAAAGCTTGGAGTCAAGGCGCTTTCCTTCAAGTGTGATATCACCAATCCGTCAGATGTACAGGAAGTTGTTAACGAAACTTGCCGAGAATTCGGTGCCATCGACATTTTAGTAAACAATAGCGGGGCATCCTGGGGGGCACCGGCCATCGACATGCCCCTTGAAGCATGGCAGAAGGTGATGAATGTCAATGTAACCGGAACCTTTATCATGAGCCAGACAGCAGGCAGGGTCATGATTGAGCAGGGACATGGGAAAATCATAAATATCGCTTCCGTCGCCGGATTAGGGGGGACCGACCCTAGGGTGCTCGATACGGTCGGATATAATACGAGTAAAGGGGCGGTCATTACTTTAACGAAGGATTTAGCTGTTAAATGGGGTCAGCATAATATCAATGTAAATGCAATCGCACCAGGATTCTTTCCGACAAAAATGACGAAAGGGGTTCTTGAGCAAGGAAAGAATCCTATCTTGGATTCCACTCCGCTAAAAAGATTAGGGAGTGATGATGATTTAAAAGGGGCAGCGGTTTTCCTTGCCTCGAAGGCATCTGATTTTGTGACTGGAAATATCCTGATCGTCGATGGGGGTTCACATGCAAAGTAATGAAAGGTAAGTAAATATGGCTGGAGGGTATGAAATGATGAATGAAAAAAAATGGCTGTCCGTTTATCCTGATTCAATATCAAAGGAAATCAAAGTCCCTGAGTTTCCGATGCAAAGAATCCTTCAAAATGCATCTCAGTCCCATCCAAACAATACAGCTATTACTTTTTATGACCGAAAGATATCCTATCAGGAACTTTTTCATGCGTCGCAAGCCTTTGCTTCAGCCCTGCAAAAAAAAGGTGTTCAAAAAGGCGACCGTGTCGCCATCATGCTGCCTAACTGTCCGCAATACGTCATTGCGTATTATGGTTCGTTGACAACAGGAGCCATTATCACACAAATTAACCCAATGCTGGTTGAAAGGGAGCTGCAGCATATTTTACAAGACTCCGGTGCAGAAACGATCGTTGTATTGGACGGATTATACCCGAAAGTGAAAAGTGTACAGCAACATGCAAATTTGAAAAATATTATCGTCGTAAGCCTGCAGACTTCGGATGCAGATTTTCAGCCTGATGCTTCGTTTGACCAATTCATGAAAACAGGAGATGGCAAAATCAATCCAGTATCAATCGATCCGGAAAATGATATAGCCGTTCTTCAGTATACAGGAGGAACGACTGGCCGTTCAAAAGGAGCGATGCTGACACACAGCAATATTCTGGCCAATGTCGTTCAAACGTATGAATTCTTCAAGCATGAATTAAAAATAGGTACTGAAAGAACGCTGTCGGTCATCCCGCTTTTTCATGTTTTTGGAATGTCGTCCGCAATGAATTTATCCGTGTATATCGCGGGTGACTCGATCATGCTGCCCCGATTTGAAATAGAAGAAGTGCTGGAAACGATAAAGCGTGAACAGCCGACCACTTTTCCTGGTGTTCCCACCATGTATGTAGCGTTGACGAATCACCCGAGGGCAGAAGAATATGGAATGGGCTCAATTCAGGTCTGTAACAGCGGAAGTGCACCGATGCCCGTGGAACTGCTGCGTGAGTTCGAACGAAAATCAGGTGCAAAGATATTGGAAGGCTACGGTCTTACGGAAGCTTCGCCAACAACTCATTGTAATCCGGTATTTGCAAAAAGGAAGCCGGGGAGCGTCGGGATCGGAATCCCTTCGACTGAATATAAAGTGATGGACCTGGGAGACGGGACAAAAGAAGTGGCCACTGGCGAAATGGGGGAATTGGTCGTCAAGGGACCACAAGTGATGAAAGGGTACTGGAATATGCCGGAGGAAACGGCGGTAACCCTTAGAGATGGTTGGCTTTATACGGGTGATATCGCCAAAGTTGATGATGACGGGTATCTCTATATTGTCGATAGGAAAAAAGATTTGATCATCGCAAGTGGTTATAATATATATCCGCGAGATGTGGAGGAAGTGCTTTATGAACATCCTGCTGTCCAGGAAGCGGTTGTCATCGGCGTTCCGGATGCGTACCGAGGAGAGTCGGTAAAAGCGGTGCTTGTACTTAAAAATAATAAAACGGCAAATGAGCGGGAAATCATCGACTACTGCCGTGCCAACCTATCGGCCTATAAAGTTCCGCATTTCGTTGAATTTCGTGAAGAGTTACCGAAAACAAATGTCGGAAAGATTTTAAGGCGGGCTTTAAGAGAAGAACTTTCCAGGAAATAAGAGGGCTTTGATAGTACGAAAGCGTATGATATCAATTCAGCTGAAATTTTAACAGATTGCGAGGGTGCTTACATGAAAGAAAAAATGACAGAACATAGCATACGCTTATTTGAAAAGAAGGGCTTTAGTGAAACGTCGATTTCTGATATCGTCGAATCGGTCGGGGTGACGAAGGGAACGTTTTATTATTACTTTACGAGCAAAGAGCAATTGCTTATGGATATTCATCTCGCTTATATAGACGAGTTGCTTAGTGAGCAGGAAATGATCATTTCGGAACGTGGGAAAAGCTGTAAGGATAAGCTTTTCGATATGGTATATATGCTTATAAAAAGCATCAAAACCAAAAAATCCAGCGCAACGGTCTTTTTCCGTGAAATGAAAAATCTAAGTGACGAAAAACTTGCACAAATCCTTCCTAAGCGGGATGAGTTCCGTAATAAAATCGAGCAAGTGCTGATTAGCGGCATCGAGAGCGGAGAACTACGTTCCAATCTCGATGCATCCATCATCTCTTTCGCTATTTTGGGTGTAGCCAATTGGAGCTATCATTGGTTCGACCCAGAAGGTGAAAAAAACGAACAGGAAGTTGCCTCCATTTTTATGGGGATGATTCTGCAGGGAATTGAAGCGTGACCAGGTAACATACTAACCAGTTAGTTGAAGGGAGATAGAAGGCATGGCCAACAAGCAAATTCAATCGATAACCGTAATTGGGGCCGGGCAGATGGGGCATCAAATTGCGATGCTTGCTGCACTTGGAGGGTACGAAACGATTCTTCAGGATGTTCAGGAATTAGCGTTGAATACAGCCAGAGAAAAACTGGACGCCATTTTGACTAAATGGGTTCAAAAAGGAAAATTGTCGGAAGATCGTAAATTGGCTGCTTTTAGCCGTCTTCAATATACTACCGATCTTGAGAAAGCGGCGAGTGGAGCTGATCTGATCATTGAAGCGGTAGTTGAAAAACTTGATGTGAAACAGGAGGTCTTCGCTAAACTTGAAGAATTCGCCTCCGCGGAAACCATTTTTGCTACGAATAGTTCAACGATCGTCAATAGCCTGCTTGCGAGTGTGACGAAGCGCCCGGATAAGTTTATTAATATGCATTTCTTTTTTCCGCCTCTAGTTATGGATTGTGTTGAGGTTGTCATGAGTGATCAAACATCGGAGGAAACAGCCGAGCTTGCGATGGAAGTGACAGAGAAAATGAATAGGACAGGAGTTTTGTTGAGAAAAGAGATATCGGGATTCGTAGCCAATAGAATTTTGGGAGCGTTGCAGCGTGAGGCCCTATATTTGTATGAAGAAGGAATTGTGGATTATAAGGATATCGATTTAATTTGCAGGAAAGCTTTAGGCCATCCCATCGGCCCTTTTGAACTGATGGATCTATCAGGTATTGATGTAGGATATTTTGTCATGCAGCAGCGATACAATGAAACTGGAAATCCAGAAGACAAGCCGAATGCTTGTATAGCAGAAAAGGTGAAAAAAGGGGATTTAGGAAGGAAAACAGGAAAAGGCTGGTATGATTATCCAAATCAAGGGGTGAAGAATCGATGACAAAATTAATTAGAGTGGTTAAGGAAAATAAGCTTGCGATCATCACCATCGATAATCCTCCATTAAACGTAATCAGTAAACAAGTATTCAGGGAGTTGGGAGAAACATTCGATGAACTTTCAAAAGATAATGAAACAGTTGCGGTACTCATAACAGGTGCAGGCAATATCGCATTTGCGGCTGGTGCTGATATAAAAGAATTCCCTAGCATGATGGGGAACCCGAATATGAAGGAAATTGTAAAGGAGGGTCATGCCGTCCTAACCAAAATAGACCAGTTTCCTAAACCTACAATAGCTGTATTAAATGGCCTGACTTTGGGCGGTGGATGTGAACTGGCTCTGGCCTGTGATTTGCGAGTGGCTGAAACACAGGTTCAAATTGGTCTGCCGGAAGTGAAATTAGGCTTATTTCCTGGAGCTGGCGGTACACAGCGTTTGTCCAGACTTGTCGGAAACGCAAAGGCAAAAGAGATTATATTTACCGGTGATCCGCTAGGTGCCATGGAAGCGGAAAAGATCGGGCTTGTCAATAAAGTCGTCGAGCAAGGCTGCGGCTTATCGGAAGCGAAAATCTTGGCCTCACGAATGACAAGGCACTCACTTCAGGCACTTTCGAGAATCAAAAAGGCGATTAATGAAGGCAGTGAAGCCACGCTTGAACAAGGTCTGGAGATTGAAACGAATCTTTTTGAAGAAATCTTCCAAACTGAAGATGTTAAAGAAGGGGTTTCCGCTTTCTTGGATAAACGTAAACCTGCTTTTGTGCATCGTTAATTCAAGGAGGGGTCTTATGCATGAATTGGAAGTCGACGTCCGTTTTTCCGAAACGGATGCTTTGGGCCACATCAATAACACAAGCTATTTCATTTACCTTGAAGAAGCGCGAATGAAATTTTTTGAAGCGTTGGGCTTGGCTACGAATGTCGAGTCATGGAACTTTTTGTTAGCCTCCACTAAATGCGACTTTATTGCTCAGGGATATTTCAATCAACTCTTGACCATTCGTTCATCTATAAAAAAGGTAGGGACGAAAAGTTGTGAAATGGCCCATGATATCCTTTGCTCACAAACTGGGGAAATCATTGCTAAGGGAAGTGCAGTTTTAGTTTGTTTTAATTTTTTGAATCAAAAAAGTGAACCTATTCCTGAAATGATTAAAGAAAAACTCATTTCACATCTTGTTCATAATTAGAATGAAGGAGTGGAAGAACATGGTTGGCGATACGATTCCTGTTCGGCCCGGCGAGGAACTGAATATTGGTGCATTAGAAGGTTTCCTAAGAAAAAATGTATTGGGCCTTCCAAATGAACCGTTAGAATTGCAACAATTTTCAACGGGCTATTCCAATTTGACTTATCAGCTGAAAATTGGTGAGTGGGAGGCTGTTCTAAGAAGGCCACCGCTTGGCCCTGTTGCGCCAAAGGCACATGATATGAAGCGTGAACATCATATCCTTTCCTCAATCAACCCATATTTTCAAGCGGCTCCCGAGCCTATTCTGTTCTCGGATGATGAATCGATTGCGGGGGCCCCTTTTTTCCTAATGGAAAGGAAACATGGAATCGTAATAGATACCGAATTTCCCAAGGGAATCGAGCCTACTGTTGAAAAGTGCCGACAGCTTTCTCATGTCATGGTCGATCGGCTTGCTGATCTTCACTCGATTTCCTATGAGAAAACTGCGTTGGTGGAAATCTCCAAACCTGAAGGGTTCATTGAAAGACAAGTGCGCGGATGGATTTCCCGCTATGAGAGAGCAAAGACAGATGAAATCAAGGAAATTCGACCGCTCATCGATTATTTTCAACAGTATATCCCGAAACATAGCCAGACTTCCATTATCCATTATGACTATAAGATCAATAATGCCATGTTTAACCAGGACCTTACAGAGATGGTTGGTTTATTTGATTGGGAAATGTCCACCGTTGGTGATCCGTTAGCCGATCTAGGAGTGGCTTTAAGCTACTGGACGGAAAGCGGTGATCCGGAACTTATCAAAATCGGTGTGGGTAAAGGATCCGTCACCACTTTACCTGGTTTCCCGACACGAAGGGAATTTATCGAGATGTATGCAGCTAGAAGCGGCAGGGATGTTTCCAACGTCGATTTTTATTTAACATTTGGTTACTTTAAGTTGGCTGTCATTCTTCAGCAAATTTATTATCGATATAAAAAAGGCCAGACTAATGATCCCCGTTTTTCCAATCTCGGAAAAATGGTTAAAAGCTTACTCACTCATGCAGCAAATGTAGCTGCGAAGGAAGTTTAATATATGGAATATATACAAAACATTCATTTGCTGCTAAAAAAAGAAGAGATAGATGGAAAAAAGCTTCAAGAAGGGGAAAAAGTTGCGGTCGTACTTGATGTATTATTAGCGACCACTACGATTATTTCAGCACTTCATGAGGGAGCACGCCAGGTGATACCTGTCATGGATCCAGTGGATGCCTTGGTGAAAAGCCAGGAATTGGACCATGGGGATGTTGTAGTTGCAGGGGAACTAAAAGCTAAGCCGGTTGATGATTTAATGTATCCGAGTCCGACGCTATTGAGTAAGTTGGTACGCGGCAAAACATTAATACTTTCCACGACTAATGGAACGGTTGCGCTGAGAAATTCTGCAGCTGCCAAAAAGGTTTATATCGCATCTTTGTTGAATAATCCGTCTGTTGCAGAAAAAATAAGAAAACATCATAAAACAGAAACGATCATCATCGTTTGCTCGGGAAATTCAGGTGAATTCAGTCTGGAAGACTTTTACGGTGCAGGTCATTTGATAGATTGCCTGATTGCTGGTTCGCAAGGCTCTTTCATACTCAACGATGCAGCAAAGGCTGCCAATGCGCTTTATCGCACGAATAGCGAAAATGCCTTTGATATCCTGAAATCATCATATGTCGGACAGCTGTTTGACAAACATAGTTTGATTGCCGATTTGGAATTGGCGGCGCAAAAAGGTTCGTTGGATCTTGTCCCGGAGTTGGTGGATGGAAGGATCGAAGCTGAATTGAAAAGGCAGGAAACGTAGTTCAAAATCCAGATAAGGAGTGAAGGGGATGAGGTTTTCACAATCAATAGCGGTGGTGACAGGTGCAGGCTCCGGTATTGGGAAAGCTACAGCGATGCGCCTATCGGACGAAGGGGCAAAAGTGTTATTGGTAGGGCGGACGAAAGGAAAGCTGGAGGAGGCAGCTGCAGAAATCAATGCGAGGCATACGATTCCCGTGGCCGACATTTTCCCTGCAGATGTTACCGTCGAGGAGGATGTAATAGAACTGGCCATGTTTGTGAAGGAACAATATCGTGACCTTCACATTTTAATCAATAACGCAGGTGGATCAAAGTCCTCGAAGCTTTTGGATACATCTGCTGCTGATTGGGATATGATTCAGCATGTCAATTTGAAAAGTGTCTTTCTTGTTTCCAAGTACTTGGGGAAAGTGATGGAAGAAGGAGCGGGCAGTGGTAATGAAGGCTCCGCCAATCGGGCAATCGTGAATGTGGCTTCACTGTCAGGGCATCAGGCAGGTGCATTCATCCCGCATTACAGCTCTGCTAAAGCAGGTGTCATCAGTTTAACTAAATCATTGGCACTGGAACTCGCTGCAGTCGGCATTCGGGTCAATTCCGTATCACCTGGATTCATTGAAACTCCATTGACGGAGGATGGATTGCAAAATGAAAAATTCGTAAAGTCCATTCAACGGAACACGGCACTGGAAAGAGTGGGGAGAGCGGAGGAAATAAGTAATGTCATTACCTTTGCTGCTTCCCCGGAGGCTTCCTATATGACTGGGACGGATTTATTGGTGGATGGCGGCTGGTTGATCAAATAGAAAAAGGGGATGGGTAAATGTTAAAAGAACACTTATTGACAGAAGTAATCGATAATGTAATGATCCTTACTTTGAATCGTCCTGAAAGTTTGAATGCGTTTAGTCCTGATATGATCGCAAGCTTAACGAAAGCGATTAAGGATGTAAAACATACACCACATATAAGGGCCGTCGTCATTAAAGGGGCGGGAAGGTCGTTCACTGCAGGAGGAGACGTAAAGTCGATGGGGAAGGCCTCTGCAGGTCAATTGTATGATCATGTCGGCAGAATGAACGAATGCATAATGGCTCTCGATGCCTCTGAGGTTCCCGTAATCGCTGCCGTCCATGGATTTGCGGCAGGGGCAGGATTCAATTTGGCACTCGCTTGTGATTTGATCGTGGCTTCCGATGATAGTCAATTTGCCATGAGTTTTTCACAGGTAGGCCTGATTTCTGATGGAGGGGGCTCGTATTTTTTACCTAAGTTAGTAGGGCCCCACCTTGCAAAGCAGCTCTTCTTTTCTGCCGAACCGATTTCTGCGGAGCGCTTATACCAGTTAGGTGTCATTAATTATTTATACCCACTCAATCAACTTGAAGAAGAATCATTGAAACTTGCGGAAAAGCTGGCAAATGGACCGACAAAGGCTTATGGAATGATGAAAAAGCTCGTAAGTCATTCATTTACAGCTACACTTGATGAAATACTCGAACAAGAGCGCATCACGCAAACCTTGATGGCTTCAACAGAAGATCATCTGGAGGGAGTTGCAGCATTCAAAGAAAAGAGAAAACCGGAATTTACAGGGAATTAATGAGGGAGGGATATAGATGAGAGCCATTCATTTTGAAGAATACGGCGGACCGGAAGTACTGAAATTGACTGAAATGGAAAGACCCGTGCCAACTGGGCATGAAGTTCTGATTGAAATCGATTGTGTCGGCGTCAATTATGCAGATACAGCCAGAAGGGAAGGGCAATATGTAGTACCTACGCCGCTTCCTTTCATTCCAGGTGCGGAAGTGGCTGGCGTTGTGGTGGAAGTTGGTGGAAAGGTGACTAAAATCAAACCTGGTACAAGGGTCGTGAGTTTAATTGAATCAGGTGGGTATTCGGAATACGCCCTATCTGATGAGTTCTCGGCCATTCCGCTTCCTGATGCCATTCAGTTCCATGAAGCTGTTGCCCTGCCCCTTCAAGGTCTGAGCGCCTATCATATTTTAAAGACAATGGGTCGCATGCAACAGGGGGATACGGTATTGGTCCATGCTGCTGCAGGTGGAGTAGGAACGATTGCTGTCCAGCTAGCCAAAATCTTCGGGGCTGGAAAAGTGATTGCCACAGCCAGCACAGTGGAAAAGTTGAAACTGGCTAAAGAGATGGGGGCAGATGAACTCATCGATTACACGAAAGAAGGATGGGAAATGGAAGTCCGTGAGGTCACGGGAGGAAAGGGAGTCGACGTGGCGCTGGAAATGGCTGGAGGGGATATTTTCAATAAAACATTGAAATGTTTGGCACCATTCGGACGTCTAGTTGTTTTTGGTAATGCCAGCCGTAAGCCATATACGATGAATCCGCAGCAATTAATGAGGCGCAATCAATCCGTTGTAGGTTTTTTCTTGCCACAGATCATGAAACACCCAGATTTACTGTTGCCCAGCATTCAAGAACTTTTTGCATACGTCGCGTCTGGGGAACTTAAGCTAACCATCGGCGGCATCTATCCAATTGAAAAGGCAGCAGCCGTCCATGAGGAAATGAACGCACGTCAAACAAAAGGGAAGTTGATTTTGCAGGTTAAATGAGAAGAAGGGGTGTGATGCACCCCTTGTATGATAATGGGATTCTTGCCCTTCTAGAACGACTCAATCCGCATCGGTGCTGACATCCTTATCGGGATGCATGAAAGGCGGCTGCGGTGCTCTTTTAGCCTCTAACAATTCACGGTTTTCAGTTGTATTCCAGCCTATATCATTGGTGGGGTGTATCCATTCGTCTCCAGCCATGATTTCCGGATCTGTATCTTCACTCCAATTTTCAAGTGGTGAGTTTTCGGATGCATATTTACTGTCGCCGATGACGACTCCATAATCATTAACGAATGGAGCCTTTGGTTTTATGCCGGTTCCTTTAAAGCTTGGTGCGTTAATTTGGTGCGGTTGTGTATCGTCGATAATTGGTGAATCCAATTTTTTCTTCATATAGCGACTCCCTTTCCGTTTTACGATTATTTTTCTCGTCTGTCCCTATATTATCCCTGAATAATTTCCGGCATTTTTACCCCATTCTAAAGAAGTAAACTATATTAAAAAGGGTGGATGAAAATGAAACGGAAAGCCAATGTGGATGGTGCTGTCAAAGCAAGTAAAACGCCAAAAAGAAACCAAGCTGAAAATGAATTTTCCAATGAGTTCGCAATGGAGGAAAACGCGATGAAAGGTGCCAACCGCAATTCAAAGCAGGGCAGAAAAGGAAGAAGTTAATGGATAAAGAAAAACGGGACAGCGCGGAAAAGATGGGGGAACATGTACGGACGGAATTTGGAATCGAATTCAGCGGCGATATGAACGCAACAAAAATTTATGAGATTTTGGCAAAAGAAAATAAAAAACGTGAAAGTGATAAATAAATAAGGACGGACCCAATTCTTGGGTCCGTCCTTATTCTTAAAGTATGATGCTGCCAGATTTTGATTGAGGGAAAATCGTTGATCCCTTACCACTCGGATCAAAATAGGCAAGCATGAACGATGGTTTATCGACGATTGTTCCCTCAGCTAAATACGTTTCCAAATCAAAGGGAAGTGCCTCGAGCAATGTGTGTTTGTGTATTTCCTTTTCATTAAGGGCCAAAGCTGTGAAAGAGGAACCAAGCTGTCCGGGGTTATTCAGAATATCTTCATATATCTCTTTCCGCCCATTTTTATCTAATGAAGCTTCCCACCAAGGTTTACGTGGTTTGTATTTTTGATTGATGAAATAATCCAATTTCATGAGTCCGATAATGTTTTTCAGTTCGGCAGATTCCCGGGAAGCCAAAAACTGCTGTAAACGTCTGAACAAGTCTTCAAGCTGATGTCCGATTCGTGACCACCCTTGTTCATCCCAATAGGTACCGAAATCTTGAAAGAAGTCGAACGGTGATTGAAATACCGTTTGGACAAGATATTCCGTGGTATGGTCCATTCTATGATCGTTCCAGTATTTTTCAAGGACATCTTCAACTTGTTTAATGCGGACAATGTCATCGAAGGATAAAACATTATTCCCCAGGATTTCATAGGGAGCATGTTCGCTGTATATATATTGGTGTTCATCGGCACGTATCCGTAAGCCAGTGCCACGAAGCATCTTTAAGAAACCAAGCTGCATCTCTTCGGGTCTGAGCTCGAAAACATCATTGAAGGTCTTTCTGAAAGAATGATAATCTTCTTCAGGCAAACCTGCAATAAGGTCTAAATGCTGATCAATTTTCTGTCCTTCTTTTACCATGGTTACGGTCCTTGTCAGTTTTTCGAAGTTCTGCCTTCTCATTACTAGATCATTCGTATGATCATTCGTCGACTGTACTCCTATTTCAAAGCGGAACAATCCTGCAGGGGCATGATCATTCAAGAACTGGATAACTTCCGGACGCATGATGTCTGCCGTGATCTCGAATTGGAAAACCACACCGGGAAGATGTTCATCGATTAGGAATTGAAACATTTCCATGGCATAGCTTCGGCTGATATTGAACGTTCTGTCAACGAACTTAATTGTCTTGGCACCATTAGCCATAAGGTACCTGATATCTTCTTTAATCTTTTCCCGATCAAAATATCTGACACCCACTTCAATCGATGAAAGGCAAAATTGGCAGCTGAACGGGCACCCTCGGCTAGTTTCGATATAGGTGACACGTTTAGATAGATCTCCGCGGTCTTCCTCCAAACGATATGGAGTAGGGAGGGATTTTAAATCAACCTTGCCGTTCTGAGGCTGGATGATTTTTCTCCCATCCTGCCGATACGCAATGCCGCCGACCTTCTTATAGTCATTCGAACCTTCGATTTCAGATAAAAGGGCCTTGAAGGTAACTTCACCTTCGCCAATTACGATGAAATCAGCCCCGGGAATCTGATCAAGCCATTCCCCAACATCATAGGTGACTTCAGGTCCGCCCAGGATGATAACCAATTCTGGATTGATCTTCTTCAGCATGGCTACGACCTTCATTGTTTCCTCGATGTTCCAAATATAGCAGCTGAACCCGATTACGTCAGGTTTTTTGGAATGAAGGTCACCAACTATGTTCATAATCGGATCTTTTATTGTATATTCCGCCAGCTGTACATCATAATCTGGCTGGGCATAAGCTTTTAAATATCGGATGGATAGCGATGTATGGATATATTTTGCATTAAGAGTACTGATTATTATATTCATGTTAAAGGGCGTAAAGTAAACGCCTGACTCCTTTCGTGTACATGTCTTTTTAAGCCAACAAGCACTAACGAGTAATTTTACCATAGCGTGCTTCATTTGAAAAATGAGTTATTGTATTGAAGGGGGAATCTTTTCCCTTGAAGGTCGATATGAAATAAAAACGGATAAAGCAGAAAATGCTTCATCCGTTTTATTTAAAAAGCTTGTTTAATATATTCTTTTGTTTTAGTCATGAAACGTTTTGTTTTGGTCGCCTTCAATTCGATGATCGGCTGTGCCATCGTAGCGATCATTTCACTTGATAATAACACCGTAATCAAGAAAGAGAGACCGGCGAGCATGATGAAGCTCTCGGTATTGCTGAAGTATTCCTGTAAGGTGCTTTCACGGAAGAACCGAATGAAGAAACCATGCAGCAGATAGACATAAAGGGTTTGTTTACCCCAATTCGTAAAGAAATATTGTCCGCGTGGGATGAATGAAAGGAAGCTGAACACTGAAATTATGCTCAATCCATAAAAACCCAGACGTTTGAACATGGACACTATTGTCGCATCTTCAAGTTCGGCATATGGTTTCGAACCGAGCAGCCATTTATAATTGATATCGGTATTTAAATAAAATCCGATAAAAATCACTAACATGACACTAAGTGAAGCCAAACGAATTTTGGGAGTGAAAAGTTTTTTTAAATGGTCCTTGCTTAAATGGTATCCGATCAAGAACATCGGGAAAAAAACGAATGTCCTGGAAAGACTAAGGTAATTGGAGATATTGTCAATATATCCAATCAATAATGCGATTAAGATTGATAAACCTATGCCTACTGATGGCTTTAGCTTTGAAAAACCAAGCAGCATGATGTTCCAGCAGAATAAACTGATCAAGAACCATAGCGACCATTGGGGATCAAGCAGGTCTACGGTGATGGCAGAGCGTTCATATAAAAAATAATAGTAAACGGTATATATCAATTGGAAAATGATGTAGGGTAAAATCAGTTTTTTAGTAATTTTACCTAAATACCCTTTTTGATAAAAACCTTTTGCAAAGAAGCCTGAAACCAGGATAAAGGCAGGCATGTGAAAGGAATAAATGGTTTTATATAAAGCATAAATCGTTTCACTGTCATGTATATACGTATTCAGCAAATGTCCAAAGACGACAAAGGCCATGAGAATGAACTTGGCGTTATCGAAGAAAAAATCACGTTGTTTCATTGTTGCCTCCATTTAATAAATTTTTAAGGTAGCTAGAAAGAAAGCATTGTTATCTCTTATACCCTAAATACCTTGTACGAAATCAATATTTATTAAATTTATTATAAAAATCTTAAATTAAGCTTAACGCGAAGTTTTATAGTATTCAATATACTATCATTTGATATATAGTAAAATTTTGTAATTTTATCGTTTTTCGAAAATACCGAGGAAAATCAAGATGGATGTCGAATAAAGTTTGGTAAGTTGGGGTTTTGATGAGGGGGGTTAATATGAATATCGGTTATGAGAATGAAACGGGATATAAACAGGAAATTATAAAGTTGAATAAACAAATCGAAGGGTTTTTGAATATTTTCAATTCAATGTCAGAGCCTTATATTAGGGTTGATGAGGAACTGCGTATCACTTTTGCCAATGATGCCTCATGTGCCCTGCTGGAATCATCGAAAAATCAGCTGGAGTCCATGAAGATAACTGATTTTCTCGATGTCATCCCTTTAAATAATCAGGAAGTGTCAAGTTCCCTAAAAACCTCGAATGAACCTGAAAGGCAAATTATCCAGCTTCATACCGGAGCCCTTAAGCAAATAGAGTTTATTCGTATAGGCGAGCTTTCCGAAGGACAGCAGTTCTATCGTTTGAGGGATGTGACATTGGATGTTTCTTCGTCAAGGGAAACAAGGATGTCAAGGCAGATGTTTTTGGACATTTTTGATACAGCCATAGAAAGTATCGTTCTATTCGACAGTTCAGGAATAATCATGGAAGTGAACCATGCCTTTATCCATGTCATGGGCATCCCGAAAAAAGAGATTGTCGGTAAGAATATGAGGGACCTCATATCCCTTGATTATCGGGGATATTGGGATGAGAGCATACAAAGAGCCTTTTATGAGTCGAACTTCAAAGGAGAGGTAGAGATTAAGGTTGGGGATGAACTGCATCACTTTACTTTTTCCATAAGTTCAACGGTAGGAAATGAATTATATATGTCGGTGCTTCGAAAAATTACAGAATCAAATATAATAGAAAAAAAGTTAGAAACGAGCGAACGGATTTTTGCTGAATTATTCGACCAGTCGATGGATGCGATCATATTCTGGAATGATGATGGAATCATTTTTCGGGTCAATCATTCAGCATGTAAAATATTCGAATCCAGCAGAGAGGATTTGATAGGCAGTTATATCTGGAAATACGTGTACAGCAATAATCACCATTTTGGTCAGATGATGGAAACGTTTGAAAGAGACACCCAAGTTCGGGGTGAGCTGATTTATAAAATGCCTAATAACCAAATTAAATTGCTTGAATTGACTGCCAAAAAACATGAAGGTGACGGGTATAACGTAACGATATTTCGAAATGTCAGTGAGCGCTGGTTGATTGAGAAGGAATTAAGGGATAGTGAGAAGAAGTTCAGGAAGATTTTTGAGGGAACATTAGACGGCTTGATTCTCTGGAATCATGAAGGGTTCACGGATATTAATGAAGCAGGTCAAAAAATATTGGAGATTTCAAAGCGTAAACTGCTTTCTTTATCTGTTAAGGGATTCATCAAAAAAATTCCTGAAAATGCTCCTGTCTTGAACGCTCACATTGAAAATGTTTATAAGCATGAGGTCTACTCATCCATCATTCCAATAACATTCGAAGATGGAAGAGTAAAGCATATTGAATTTTTGACAAGGAAAAATTTATATTCGAACCTGAATTTAAGCATTTTCCGAGATGTGAGTAAAAATCTCGAAATGCAGGAACAGATCAGGAAATCGGATACTTTGAATGTCGTTGGTGAACTGGCGGCCGGAATTGCTCACGAAATCAGGAATCCAATGACAGCCTTAAAAGGTTTTATCCAGTTACTTGAGGATGGTGTCAAGGGGGAGTTTTCCACATATTTTCATGTGATAACATCCGAAATTAAGCGAATCGAATCCATTATCACGGAATTTTTGGTGTTGGCAAAGCCGCAGGCGCTAAAAATTTTTAAACAGGATGTTCATACAATTTTGAGAGAGACACTAGAATTACTGGCCGCTCAGGCACTGTTGGAAAATATTCAATTCGAGACAGACTTTGAAGAAGAGGAATTTAAGGTTTTATGTGAAGCGAACCAGTTAAAGCAAGTGTTCATTAACATCATCAAAAATGCATTGGAAGTCATGCCGGATGGCGGATCTGTTCAAATTAAAACAAGCCGGTTTTCAGAGAAATACGGCTGCATCTCAATTACCGATAAAGGTATGGGGATTTCAACGGAAATGCTAAAAAAATTGGGCGAACCTTTTTATACGACGAAGGATAGGGGAACCGGACTGGGGCTCATGGTCAGCTATAAAATCATTGAAGAGCACAATGGCTATATAGAGGTGGAAAGCGAAGTGGGAAAAGGGACGAGCTTTCATATTTATTTGCCTTTCGAGTAAAAGATATTTGCGACATTACTGCCGAATAACTGGCTATGCCTGCTTTGATGTGGCTTGGAAGGCAGTAGGCGGAAAGGGAGTGGATTCTGAGAATAACTAGGACGTTTTTCGTGAAAAAAGGTTCTAGCTAATTTATTAAAGGGATTGGAACGGAAAGCGTGTGCCTGGAGTGGACAAATAGTACTTATCCTAAAAAACTGCAGGCAGACTGGCATTTCTTCGAATTTTCTACAGTCTGGGGAATCCTTTATTGGATTCCTTTTTTTGTTCCATCATTATTATCTTGGAATCACAATTAAGCTCATAAAAAATGTTGTGCTTTCATAAAAGGGAACTGTGCCGAATTAATTAAGCGGAAACAAATAATCCCCTCAAATTGGGTGACTTTCGAATCATTTCTCGGAGCTGGCTTCATATGATTCTTCCTGATCATTATCAGGGTTTTATGGTTAGAAATTTCCGTCATATCCTGTCTGCTGGTGGGTAAAGCTTTATCGCAATTTAAGAAGTTTTGTCTTTTTTTGCGAATCTATTTACATATAAGGCATATTTTGTAATACTTCTTTATTATAATGTAACTTTAAAAGGGCAGGAGTAGTGAATGTTGTTATGAATTCTAGGTGTGCAATGGAAATTTGTTCTGAGATTCGAATGAAGCGTTGGGAAATGATGGAGTTAGCCAAAATGTATGGACTAGGTCATGAGTATACCCTTCGCCAAAGCGAGCAGCTTGATAAACTAATAAATGAGTATTTGATCCTTCAACATCATTCATCGGAAGTGAGAAATAAGCGGGAAGAAATGGTTGTTATAGTGCAGCAGCCCTTTAATGATGACATAACCTTTTAAGGGAACTGAATGCGTGAATGACCTTTTAAATTGGCAGGCAGGGAGACAATCCCCTTTTTGCGATTTCTCATGAAGGAACCTTTACGAACATATCATTTAAAACAATTAAAGAAAGACTCATATACACAAGAAATATCTTTGGAATTTCATGGGCTTGGGATATATATCGGGAGAGGTCACCAGAAGGTGTCCTTCATGCATCGGGATTGGTTTAGAGGCCTTATTTTTCTGAATGGATTACACTGATAAATGAAAAGTAAGGGCTGACTCACTTGATGGAGCCAGCCATGGCAGGTGGGGGAAATTACAAAACTTCCAATAAAATTACCATGAACAAAAGGCCGACGATGAAGGAATAGGTTGATGTGCGTTCATTACCATCCCCATGGCTTTCAGGAATCAATTCCTTATAAACGATGAAAAGCATGGCCCCGGCGGCGAAGGCTAGGCCGTATGGAACCAGGAACCCAATGTAAGAGGTTAAATAATAACCCAATAATCCTGTAATTATTTCTATGGTACCGGTTAAGGTTGCTATCAGGAACGCTGTGATTTTACCAATTTTTTGATTAATTAAAAACAAAGCCACCAGCAAGCCTTCCGGAGCATTTTGCAGGCCGATGGCAAAAGCGATCAAGTTACCTGTATCAGCTGTATCAGACGCATAACTGACCCCGACGGAAAGACCCTCAGGAATATTATGAAGTGTAATGGCAGTGATGATGAGCAAAGCCTTTTCATCGAACTGAATGCCACTTTTCGTATGGCTGAGATCGATATGAGGAATGTTTTTTTCCATGATCGTTAATGTCAATACCCCGAGAAACACTCCAATGACTAGCTGAATATACCCTCCGGTGGCCAGAGACTCCGGGATCAGGCTCAATAACGAAGCAGCCATCATGATTCCAGCGGTGAATGCCAGAAGAGTGTCTCTGAATCGATGTGTGATTGAACCTTGAATGAACAAGATCGGTAACGCACCAAACCCTGTAGACATAGCAGATAGGATGCTGCCTAATAAAACTCCACTCATAAATTTCTCCTTTGTATGGTACTTATCGTTACTTAGTTTAAATTTTTGGGTGAAACAATAATTTATTGTATTTAGACATAAAAAATATGTTCCAGGAAATAACAATTTTGCAGTTACTCTTCTGCATACCATTTTTTCAATGTTTGATCAGTCGGCAGCGACATGCTGATGATTCCCAGCAATGGCAGGAATCCCACTAGCTTAATCATGGATTCGATTCCAATTATATCGGCAATGGCTCCTAATGAAACGGATCCAATGGCACCCATTCCAAAGGCTAACCCTACAGTCAACCCTGCCATCGTTCCGACTTTCCCCGGGACCAATTCCTGTGCGTATATTACAGTGACGGAAAAACTGCTCATTATAATGAAACCCGCCATCAATAATAAGATAAAAGCGGCTGTAGGAGGTACGAATGGTAAAAGTGCTGTTAGTGGCATGCTGGCAGCGAATGAAAAGAAAATGACATTTTTGCGCCCGAATCTATCAGCAAGCGGACCTCCGAAAAACGTACCTACAGCACCAGCGGCCAAAAAGGCAAATAGGAAAAATTGTGCGGATTTTATCGTGAAAGAATACTGCTCGATCAAATAAAAACTATAAAAGTTCGTCATGCAAGATACATACCATGAACGTGCAAAAATAATGAATAATATCAATACCAGGGCCTTTGCCACTTTATGGGACCGCTCTTTATTGATTACTTTCGCAGCAAGCTTTTTAGGCTGGAAGTGAACTAACTTTTGGGAATACCACTTCGCAATATACAGCAATAGGATAACGGCCATTAAGGCAACCAGGGCAAACCAGAGTGCGCCTTTTTGTCCAAAAGGAACAAGTACGATGGCTGTGATGAGCGGGGCAAGTGCTTGCCCGCTATTCCCTCCGACTTGATAAATTGATTGTGCCAGGCCTCTCTTTGATCCGCCTGCCATGTAGGCAACCCTGGAGCCTTCCGGATGGAATATGGCTGACCCTAAGCCCATCAAGATGACTGCACCAAGGATAATGGTATAGTTTGGGGCAAGTGCAAGAATGATGACCCCGATTAAAGTACTGGTCAACCCGATGGGCAATGCATATGGAAATGGCTTTTTATCAGTATAGAACCCAACTGCCGGTTGCAGAAGCGATGAGACGATATTCAGGCAGAATGCAATCATCCCCAGCTGTGTATACGTTAACGACATTGATTTTTCGAGGATTGGGAACATGGCCGGTACGACGGCCTGTAGAGAATCATTCATTAAATGGCATATGCCTATGATGATCATGATTTTAAGAGTCATATCCTGTTTTTGCGGTTTTGTTTTAATGGCAGCGATACTTCCCATCTGTTTATTTCCTTCTTCCTGATTGAGATTTTTACCTATTCAATAAATAGATTCAAGAGGCATGCACCGTATGCATGACATCTTAAAATAAATCGGAATCGTTACTAGTCTTCATAAAAAAATGAAACCCTTCAATGTATTGCTATGAATGTTTTATCAGCGGTAAGCTGATTGTAACGGTTGTACCGATTTGAGGTTTACTTGAAAACTCGATGGTACCGTTAAAAGATTCAATAATTCGTTTACACACAAATAGCCCTAATCCGGTTCCTTCCTTTTTCGATGTATAGAAGGGATCGAACACTTTATCTATATCTTTTTCATTCAGTCCTTGCCCGGTGTCGATGATCATGATTTTAGCCCATTCATTTTCATGGTGAATTTGAATCTTTAACTTTTTCCCAACTTCCATGGCCTCGAAACCGTTTTTGGCAATGTTAAGAATGACTTGTTTGAGTTGGTCCTTTGTACAATGAACCCGGATCGGCTCCTTTATGATATTCCATTCCACTTCAATATTGAAGTGACGTGCTTCTGATTCTATTATTGGTCTCAATTCAGCAATGATACTGCGAATATCATATAAGGATAAAGTCTGGGCCATTGGCTTCCCTAAAATTAAAAATTCGCTGACGATGCTATTGATCCGTTCAATTTCCTTCATGATGACAGAGTAATAGAACTGATCTTGTTCTTCAGGGTGTTTTTCAACCAATAATTGCACTAGCCCCTTTATGCCGGTAAGTGGGTTTTTTATTTCATGTGCAGTACTGGCAGCTAAAGTACCGACAAAATCTATTTTTTGGCTTTCGTTTAGTAACTTTTGTTTTTTGGTATTCCTGCGAACGATCAGTTCCTCCACGATGATATAGATCATGTGAGTAAAAAAGAAGGTGAAAAAGACAAGCATTAAAAAAACATTCATGTTATTTGTGTTAATCTTATCGGGCACTTTGACCGACAGTGTCCAATCGACTTCGGTCAAAGGGAAATCCACCCATTTTGAATGTCCAGTGAATCCTTCGGCATTCATATCTATAATTCGGGTTTTGTCCTTTGTTTCCAATTTAAAGGTATGACCGGGGTTAAGGATCTTTAATCTTTTTTCCATATGATCCAGTCTGATTTGTGCTAATAAAAATCCTTGCACTTTTCTATCTTGATCCAGAATGGGAGCAAAAATGGAAAAATAATTAAAATCATGGCTATGTAGCTCATTTGTTTCTGCAACAACCGCTTTTTGAGTTTTTAAGGCACGCTCAATATCATTCTGTTCAATTAAATAGTTATGATGGAAATTCTTATTCGTCCCTGAAATGGACACACCGTCGCGATTTAGCCAATACACTCCTGCATACCTGGAATCTGTATCTTTGATCCATTTCAAAAGAAGTTCTGTTTTTTTGTCATCCATATAAAGCATGGAACTGCTAAGGCTAAGCAGCTCAAGGCTTTCCTTCGTTTCACTGATAACTTGATCTATGTATTCTTGATAAACCGTTCCCGCCCATTTAGCTTGTTCCTGTCTTTCTTTTTGAATGAAACGATCTAAATGCATCCAATAAATGATAGAGAGAAAAATTAATGGTAAAATAACAATAAGTAGATATGTGGTGAATTTATGCCTTGTTTTCATGTTTGTCACTACTTTAGCTTTTTTTTCAAGTATATCAAAATGATTGATTAAACAATAGTGCATACTAACAGGGCAGATTGACAAAGAAGTCTTTATGTCATATAATAACTTTTAATTCAAGATATTTTAATTAAAAATTTTTAAGGTTGTGAAGTTATGGAGAATAATAACATCCAACAGTCTTTGAAACTGTTTATCGTGATGTCTAGAGCTCATCGATCCATTAATGATGTAGTAAATAAACATATAGCTGAAGAGGGTTTGAATCCAACAGAGTTTGCAGTACTGGAATTACTTTATCATAAAGGGGATCAGCCTCTTCAGCAAATAGGCGGAAAGATCCTGCTGGCGAGCGGCAGCATTACCTATGTTGTGGATAAACTTGAACAGAAGGAATATCTACAGCGAATTGCATGTAAAGAGGATCGCCGTGTAACCTTTGCAAAAATAACGGATAAAGGAAAGGCCTTCATTGAAGGAGTATTTCCTGAGCATGAAAAAAGAATCGATGATATCATGAGTGTACTTACGCAAGATGAAAAGGCCACCGTGATCGAATTGCTTAAAAAGATTGGGTATTCCGCCCAAAATTAGCTAAAAAACCAGCACCCGGATTGACTGCAGGTGCTGGTTTTTTTATGTCTGATAAAACCTGAATTTGTTTCGGGGACATAGAGGTTTTTAATAAAGCTGTGGCGAATTTTTATATTACGATAACCGTGACAATGATGAATGTGACCTGGATTGGAAACTGTTACTCTGGATTATACAGGAAAAAAATGTTTTTATATCGTGAAAAGGAGCGTACATATGAAATTTAATGAGTATGAATATAAACGTCCTGAAATGGATGAAATTAAAACACGGTTCATGAAAGCTTTGGAAAAGTTTACTGACGCTGCTAATGCCGATGCACAAATAAAAGCCATGGAAGAAATAAATGAAATTCGAAATTATGTAGGTACGATGTTTAATTTGGTCTATATACGGCATTCCATTGATACCAATGATGATTTTTATAAAGCGGAGAATGATTATTTAGATGACTTCTCCCCTGAAATGGAAGAGTTAACCTCCAAATTTTACAATGAACTCGTTCGCTCGAAATATCGCAAGGAGCTTGAGTTGAAATGGGGAACTCAACTATTTGACCTGGCAGATGCCCAACTCAAAACTTTTTCGCCCGAAATCATACCACAGCTGCAAAAAGAAAATAAATTATCAAGCGAATATTCACAATTGATTGCCTCTGCAAAAATCCCCTTTGATGGAAAAGAATTAACACTAGCGCAGCTTCAGCCTTTTATGGAGTCCTCGGATCGTGAATTAAGGAAAAATGCAAGTGAGGCATACTACGGTTTCTTTGAAGAAAAGCAGGAGGAATTGGATCGTATATTTGACGACCTTGTCAAGGTGAGGCATGGAATTTCGACAGCGCTCGGTTATGGGAATTTCGTGGAACTTGGGTATTATCGAATGACAAGGACTGATTATGATGCTGAAATGGTTGCTTCATTCCGCAAGCAGGTGAAAGAGGAAGTGGTACCGCTTGTTACCCGGCTGAAGGAACGTCAGCGCGAACGTCTTGGATTGGAGAACCTGAACTATTATGATGAGAATTTTCATTTCAGAACGGGTAATGCCACTCCAAAAGGCGATGCCGGGTGGATCATCGAAAACGGGAAAAAGATGTACAAGGAGCTTTCGCCTGAAACGAATCAGTTTTTCAACTATATGATAGATAATGACCTGATGGACCTTGTGGCGAAGAAAGGAAAAGAGAGCGGAGGCTATTGTACTTTTATAGAAGACTATAAAGCTCCATTCATCTTTTCCAATTTCAACGGAACTTCCGGGGATATAGATGTTTTGACACATGAGGCAGGTCATGCATTCCAAGTGTTTCGCAGCCGTGATCTTGACATTCCTGAGTATTATTGGCCCACATATGAAGCATGTGAAATCCATTCGATGAGCATGGAATTTTTAACTTGGCCATGGATGGAGCTATTTTTCAAGGAAGATACGGAAAAGTATAAGTTTTCCCATTTAAGCGGTGCCCTCATATTCCTTCCGTATGGGGTGGCTGTTGATGAATTTCAGCATTTTGTCTATGAAAATCCTGATGCTTCACCAGTTGAAAGAAAGCAGGCTTGGCGTAAGATCGAGATGGAATATTTGCCGCATCGCGATTATGAAGAAAATGAATTCTTGGAGAATGGCGGGTATTGGCAGCGGCAAAGCCACATTTATCAATCACCTTTTTATTATATCGACTATACATTGGCCCAGATTTGTGCTTTCCAATTCTGGAAAAGGTCGACTGAAAAAGATGAAACGGCTTGGGAGGATTATTTGAATCTGTGCCAACTTGGAGGCAGCAAGTCTTTTCTTGATCTCGTTGAATCTGCGAATCTGAAATCCCCATTTGTTGAGGGGACTGTAGAGTCCGTTGTGAAGGTGATAGACGAATGGCTCTCCACTGTAGATGATAAGGCATTATGAAATATCAGGCTTGATGATACGAACTGGATACTTGAAGGAATGGTCTAACTCCGAACCATGATTATAAAAGAAGACTTGGTTATCCTTCATGAACACTTTTTTATATAGAAAGAAACCATATTATTGGATTGAAGAAATTTTGCGACACTCCTGCCGAATTACTGACTAGCCGAGACCCCACAGGCGCCTGCTTTGATGCGGCATGGCAGACAGTCGGCGGCAAAGGGAGCGTATTTCTGAAATCAATTGGAACTTTTATTAATTTGTTTACAGTCTGAACGCTTGGAGATTATTCCAAGCGTTTTTTAAAATCTTTCATACGTTCGGAATGATGATTCACAGTGAAATGCATGAGGAGTTTCAGACTGCACAATGAGAGGAAGTAACCCAGGAAAAAAACAGCCGACGAAAGGAATATTACTCGGCTTGTCTTAAATGTCTCTTCCTTACATATAAATGTAGGGAGGAGGGGAGAGTATGCTGTCAAGGTGGTCAGGGAGTTTTCAGATTGCAGCGGTTTATGTAGGCACAGTCGTCGGTGCAGGATTTGCAACTGGAAAAGAGATTGTCGAGTTTTTTACCCGGTATGGCTTTTATGGTTTTATCGGGATTTTAATAGCAGGTTATATTTTCATTTTCACTGGAACGAAAATCATGCTCATTTCCGCAAGGATCAGAGCATCTTCTTATGAGGAGTTCAATCAATTTCTTTTTGGCAGGAAAATAGCAGGAATCATCAACATCTTCTTCCTTATCATGCTTTTAGGGGTGACAGCTGTCATGATTTCGGGCTCTGGAGCCGTTTTCGAAGAACAACTTGGCGTGTCTAAAAGTATAGGAAGTTGGTCTACGATCATACTGGCATCCTTGGTCCTGATGATGGGCATGCGCGGTGTTTTCACTGTGAACTCGTTTGTTGTACCAATCATGATCTGTTTTAGTTTGATCCTTTTTTTCTCGACTTTGGGTAATGGGGATTTCTTTAAGACCCTTACAAAAGTTCCAGATGAAGTGATCACCGTGAAAATGCTTTTATCACCATTTGCCTATACAGCCTTTAACCTTGCTTTGGCACAGGCTGTGCTGGTTCCGGTTGCTTATGAAGTTCGAGATGAGAAGGTCATTAAACATGGAGCAATCCTTGGAGGGATATTCCTTACGATCATTTTATTGACGGGGCATTTTTCACTTATGACACTTCCTGACGTGAATGGTTATGAAATTCCTTCAGCAGTTATTATGAGAACGGCAGCCAGTCAGTTATATTGGATGTTCATTTTGGTGATTTACGGGGAGATATTCACTTCGGTCATCGGAAACATATATGGATTACAGAGGCAAATCAGCAGTTATATTAAATTGCCAAGCATGCTGATCATAGCGGTGATTTTTTTAATAGCTTTGATCATTAGTGAATTCGGCTATGGAAGGTTACTAGGATATATTTATCCGGTTTTTGGATACATAAGCCTCCTTTTTTTAATTCTGGTCTGGAAAAGCAAGGCGGGGAAGGAGTGATGAAGAACGGGGGGCCTGAACTTAGCCCTCCGCATCAGGGGGAATCAATGTTCATCCTTTCATCAGCGTCTTAGCCATCACTAGAAAAGCATCCCGGTAATCTCGATCTTTTTTTGTGAACATAGTTAAGCGGACGGGTGCTTTTTCATCCTTGAGCAATATGGAAGTGATCACATCATCCCCACTTTCCACTTCAAATCCCGTGCCGCCCTCGATTTCAAGTGAAGGATCCCTAATCGTTTCTGAAATGCTTTCCAGCTGGGATTGAACATTTTTTTCCACCTCATCCCAATTGACATCCGTCTTCAATAGTTCTATTCTCATATAAATGGAGTCATCTTCAGTCAGGAACACAATATCCTTTCCAGGTTCTTCGGCACTTAATCTGAATTGTTGCAAAACATAAAGGCTGAACGGTTGATTATCACTTTTTTTTAAGAACGCTGTTTTTTCCTTTGCTTCCCCGTTAATTGAATATTGCAGGTTTTGCTCCATCAGTCTTATTTTGTTATTACGATTATCTCCTTGAGAGGTATTGCCTTCGTTCCCCTCTTTTACTGAACCTTCTTGTGGCTCATCTGCATTTTCGTCTGTGGTCGTACCGCAGCCAGTCAGCAGAATAGCGGCGAATGTGATACAGCCAATATAACGTGTCCAACGAGTCATTTGTTTCCCTCATCTTTCTGATAGAAATTCCAATCTGAATTTGGATATGTTGCACCACATACAAGTGTTTTGCCCTTTAATGAATTAGACGGAGTAAAATGGAAATGGTTACAAAAAACTGAAGAATCAATTCATACGCTTGCTAAAAAGTAAAAACGGAATGGTATAGAGAAACCATCCCGTTTTGTATTAACCTATGATTTTATAATTTTTATGGTTGACGACGGTTTTCTGTTCAAGTTCCAAATCACGATAATTTTCCATATACGTGACGTCCACGATTACTGAGTTCTCGTTCACTTTCTCGACGATTCCTTTTAAGCCTTCTCTAAATTCAATGATATTTCCAACTTCCGCTTTCTTCATGGTAATCATCCTTTCCCATTTTGTTTCCAATGATCAAAAAGTAACTATGGAGTAATTGGATTATTCGAACATCTTGCCGTTTAGATTTTGACGTGGGAAGTGCCAGTAAGAGAATTAGTTATCTCTCATGTCGGTACAGTAAGCTAAACTTTTAAAGGGAGGTGCGATTCTTGAAATGGACCAGCTGTAATGATGTGGCATAATTTGGTATATATTGCAAACGCAGTTATACGTACCAGTATGTAATTCTATGTACAAAATATGCCAATCATTTTACATTATGATATTTTACTATACAGTTTGCACTATTTTAAAGCATACGTAAAGAATAATGTAGCAAGAGGGCCTCAAAAAATTCTGATTTATATTTAGTGGCATGCTTATGTTAAAATGAAAACGGAATTTCTCCTGTCTGAATATGATGGAACATTTGATAATTAAGGAGGATAATATGATGAATGCAGATGAAGCAAAAGAAGTACTCGATAAACTGGCGAACCGGGAAATGGATGAATTCAGGATAACAAAAGAAGAATTTTTAGCTTTTCGTGAGATTCTTGTTAAAAGGGAAGACTTTAAACATTTTCGGGGGAATGCCCAACATAACGGTGTGATAATTTATACGTATTTAGAAGAAGCGAGAAGTTAATCGATGTAAATAATTTGGGGTGGCTCATGATTGAGCCACCCCAAATTATTTACAATAGAAAAATCACTTGTTCCTTAATTTATTTAAAGCGGACCTTCTCCATGATTTGACGGCTGCTGCAGTGACTTGATAGACCTCAGCGATTTCAGACACTGTTTTATTTTCGAGGTATGTCTGTAGAAGCCAGCGTTGCTGATTGAGTGTCAATCCTTCCGTGTAGGTTAAGATATTATCGATGGCAAAGGCCTCTTCATGCATCGTACAAGGATCCTTAATCTCTAATATGAAGGAATCAAAGGGCTCAGTGCGGATCTCATATTTATGATGATGCTTTAATTCGTTCAGAATTTTGCCTTTGATTACCGTATAGGCATAGTTGGAGAATTTTCCGTATTCCTCATTGAAATTCCCCAATGACTCCCATAAAGCAATCAAGCCTACTTGAAAATATTCTTCCTTATTTTTATAGATGGAAAGTGAGCGGATAATATGATGGATCATCGGGGTGAATTCCTTCGTTAGTGCTGAGAAATCTTCCATTAAGCAAGTCACCTTTAGAAAGTGCACTTTTCTGTATTCCCGGCTGCTTCTACCATAAATAAAACGATCATATATAGCCAAAATGCGTAACGGAAAAATGGAGGGGGAAAAAGTGGGTTTTAAGGGAGCTGAAAAGAACCTTATTGAAGGGAAAAACTAGATTCAGATAATCTTGAAAAAGGTGACCAAATGAAAAAAACACATCCTGATATTGGATGTGCCGAAACAATTCACTACTATTTCTTTTAGTTTTTCCTCTTCATTCAATGTAAAGCCATACACATGAATGCTCCGTTTGTCGAGAAAAGGGTGTTTGGAAAGGTCTCATTCCGAATTGTGAATATAAAACTTTTTTTGGGGGGGTGTAAAATTTGGTAGGGCACTCGCTTTTCCCGCAGGAGTCTCACGCCTTCCGGTCCAATCAAATATGTTTTAAAAGATAGAACACCTTTTGTCTACAAACTAGATAATAACGAAGGTTCGAAAGGCTCTCACCCCGACCATTATTTTAAAGGAAAATAGGTTCCTACTTGTTTTTTTGCTTATTATACATATGATGGAAACTATCTGGATGGAGGCAGGCAGACGGCGGAAAGGGAGCGGATTTCTGAAATCCGCTGGATCTTTTTAAAATAAAAAACTGCAGGCAAACGGATCTTCTTTTAATTTGCCTGCAGTCTGTACATTTAAAGATGTGTAATTTTCCAAATCATCATTTAGTTTTTAAAAATAATAAGGAAGCGGGGGAGAAAAGCAGTAACGAAATATTTTTGGTTGTATTTCATTTTGCATTACCCCTAAAAATTTCCAAATACGAGTTCGGAAGCGGGCATATTGATAAACCGTTGAATTTGTTAACTTTGCGATTTTCGGAAACCGGCATCCTGTGCGTCCTGTTCGGTACAAAACATTTCTTCTGGTTTAGTTATTTCGTAATATTGGCCCGAAGGAATGTGATATATTTTATTGCCTTTAGAGTTTATATTCCCTTTAATTTGCGGGTTACTGCAAGATCCAGTCGGATTTTCCACTGTTACTTCTTTTGACTGGGAATCATCAAACCCCTTTGAAGTTGCATAGTTTTCAATAGACCAAATACCGATTTCGTCTCTTTGGGCTTGTTTCTGAGTATCTTCCAATTCTTCAAGATATTTCGTGTTCGGTGCATAAACATAAGCTACCCTTGCCAGTCCTTTTTCCAGCAGGAGTTTATTCACCATTTTGCCATCAACATAAAAATAGGCCAGCAGCCGGCCGTATTTATCCCTTTCACCTATGCCGGTTTCTACTTCCACTTCAGAGCCCGCAGGCATGAGTTCCTTGGCGAACTTGCTTGCTTCAGGTCCAAAAGGCTGAACGGGCTTGGATGGGTGCACGGTTTCTGGAGTATCTACCAAAAGGAGCCTGACCGTTTCTTCATTTCCATTATCCATTTTGATTCTTACTGTATCTCCGTCAACAACTTTGATGATCTCGGCTGTGAATGTCTTGCCTTTTTCTTCATTTGAAATTGAATCTTCCTGTTTGGATTGATTAATCTGGTCATCTGATGCTGCCTGGCAGCCAGACAACGTAATCAGGCAAAGTGCAGTCATGAGAAAAACATTCAGATAAGAATGTAACAAGGAATTTCCGTTCATGATAAGTCCCCCCATTTATTAAGGTGTTTTCCACGTCCGTCATGGATATATTCGGCAGGACTAATACTAACCCATAAAAAAGCGAAAGAAAATGAAAAATTTTACATGCATCGCTACCCCGTATCATGATAGTTTCTTATAATGATATGGTGGAGTAAGGGAGGCAGGCGTGCAAAATGATATTTAGGCTTGAAAATATTAGGTATAAAGGGATTTTGAAAATTGATGATTTGAAAATACCCGCTTGTATGGTTACTTGCTTGACTGGGGAAAGCGGTGCAGGAAAAACCTCACTGCTCCGATTATTGAACAGGATGGATGACCCGGATAGCGGTTCGATCTATTATCAGGATCAGCTGCTGGATAAATTCAACCCGATAGAGCTCCGGCGTAAAGTCACAATGCTTTCCCAGGCACCGTTCACTTTACCTGGTACGATTGAAGAAAATCTTCAGATTGGCCTGGAATTGACAGAAAAGGAAAAAAAGGATAAAGCCGAATTGGTTAAAGCACTTGAAACCGTCCAGTTGCAGAAGTCTTTAGACGAGGGGGCGGAGAATCTTTCTGGCGGGGAGAAACAGAGGCTGGCACTGGCGAGGCTACTTTTATTGAAACCCGAGGTGTATTTACTGGATGAGCCGACCTCGGCTCTCGATGAGGAAGCCGAGCTGACGGTCATGAGCCGTTTTTTAGAAGAAGTAAAGCGGGAAAAAGGAACGGTCATCATGATAACCCATTCAAAACAGCTTGCGAGCATCTGTGCTGAAAAGAGGATCGTTCTGAAAAAGGCGAAGGAGGGTGACTATTAATGGAGGCGAATGGGATAATAGATATTGAGTTCTGGCGTCTTTGTGCGGCCTACGTGTTTGTAGTAATCCTGCTCATAATCGTGAAATGGCGCGGGATTTCACGGGAAAAGCAAATCGTGCTCGCTACGGTACGGATGACGGTCCAACTCGTTCTCGCCGGTTATGTTTTGACATATATCTTTGAAAATCCCCACCCTTTACTTTCTTTGGGATTTCTATGTGCGATGTCCCTGTTTTCCATCCATAATATTTTTAAGCAAGTGTCCCATACACTTAATAAGAAAATCAAAAGGATGGTTATCCTAAGTATGTTATCAGGTCCCATGGCTGCCTTGTTTTATTTTAATGTGGTCGTGATCCATTTCACCCCATGGTATGAGCCGAGGTATTTCATTCCAATTGCTGGAATGATCGTGGGAAATGCGATGACAGGAGTGACATTGGCGCTTAAAAACCTCCATGATGGGATTAGCAGTAATCGTGAAAAGGTAGAAGCGATGCTGATGCTTGGAGCGACTCCAGCGAGGGCTGTTAAGAAATATGTGGATGCTGCATTCGACTCGGCAGTGCTCCCGACTTTGAACAATATGCTCGGGATGGGGATTATCTTCCTCCCAGGAATGATGACAGGGCAAATCCTGTCGGGGATAAGCCCGCTAATCGCTATTGAGTACCAGATTGCGATACTAATCGGGATTCTCGGAAGTGTTTCATTAACGGTGGTCCTTTTCATTATGCTGAGTTTCAGGGCTTTTTTTACCAAAAATGCACAGCTGTCCATTTAAACATTGAAGAATCTGAAAAGTAATAGTTGCAGTTCCTTCTATATTTTTGTACTATTTTGTAGGTACCAATAGTTTTGGTTTGTTTGTTGGGAATGATAATGCTATCCTGATAAGGAAAAGGGCATTTCTTTTTTTCGTTTCTTTCCTGATGGATAGAGAAAACCCCTTACATAACCTATTTTTGTTAATTTATCTTAAAGGAGATTGATCTATATGGTAGAAAAAACGTTTACAGTAACTGCAGAAACAGGAATTCACGCTCGTCCGGCAACATTGCTTGTACAAGCTGCAGGAAAATTTGATTCAGAAATAAACCTTGCATATAAAGAGAAAAAAGTGAACCTTAAGTCCATTATGGGTGTAATGTCCCTAGGTATCGGCAAAGGGGCGGAAATTACGATTTCTGCTGAAGGAAGCGATGAAAACGATGCACTAAACACACTTGCTGAAACGTTGAACAGAGAAGGATTAGCAGAATAATGTCCACTTTGATTAGTGGAATAGCAGCTTCAAACGGAATAGCCATCGCTAAAGCCTATCGACTGACTGAGCCAGATTTATCGATTGTAAAAAGAAGCATAGAAGATGTCGGGGCTGAAATATCCCGTTTTAAGGAAGCTATTCAAAAGTCAACAAATGAATTGGAAATAATCAGGGATAAAGCCGAAAAGGATCTAGGGGCCGATAAAGCCGCAATCTTTGACGCGCACCTGCTTGTTTTGGCTGATCCGGAACTTATCACTCCAATTCAAGATAAAATACAATCAGAAAACGTCAACGCAGAGTTTTCTTTAAATGAAACCGCAAGCATGTTCATTACGATGTTTGAACAAATGGATAATGAATACATGAAGGAACGAGCAGCGGATATCCGTGACGTCACGAAACGGGTGCTGTCACATCTTTTAGGTGTTCATATTCCTAATCCGAGCATGATTGCTGAAGAAGTGATCATCATTGCGGAGGATTTGACTCCATCCGATACAGCACAGTTGAACCCGGCATATGTTAAAGGATTTACGACCGATATCGGTGGACGTACATCCCATTCAGCCATAATGGCCCGTTCATTGGAAATTCCAGCAGTCGTTGGAGCGAAGTCAGTGACATCTTCCATTGAAAATGGTGACTTGGTCATAATTGACGGGTTAAAGGGTGAAGTCCACATCAATCCCACTCCTGAACTCGTGAAACGCTACGAAGAGGAGCAGGAAGCCTATGCTAGGCAAAAAGCTGAGTGGGCGAAACTTGTTCATGAAAAAACCGTTACGAATGATGGCCATCATGTGGAATTGGCAGCCAATATTGGCACGCCGAAAGATCTGGAGGGCGTACATCAAAATGGCGGTGAAGGCATCGGGTTATATCGTACGGAATTTCTTTATATGGGCAGAAATGACTTTCCAAGTGAAGAAGAACAGTTCGAGGCATACAAAGCGGTGCTGGAAGGAATGTCAGGTAAGCCTGTAGTCGTCAGAACGCTTGATATTGGCGGGGACAAGGAGCTGCCATATTTAGAGCTTCCTAAGGAAATGAATCCTTTCCTTGGATACCGTGCTATACGCCTATGCTTAAATGAGCAGGAGATTTTCCGGACTCAGCTCCGTGCCCTGCTTCGGGCAAGCATTTACGGAGATTTGAAAATCATGTTCCCGATGATTGCCACGCTTGCTGAATTCCGCGAAGCTAAAGCCGTTTTGGCTGAAGTTAGGCAGGAATTGCTTGATAATGGTGTTCAAGTTGCCGAAAAAATTGAAGTCGGAATCATGGTTGAAATCCCTTCAACTGCAGTGATGGCGGATATTTTTGCTAAGGAAGTTGATTTCTTCAGCATTGGCACTAATGACTTGATTCAATATACGATGGCCGCTGACCGAATGAATGAGAGAGTATCCTATTTATATCAACCATACAATCCAGCGATTTTACGCCTGGTTAAAATGGTAATAGATGCAGCTCATAAAGAAGGGAAATGGGCCGGAATGTGCGGGGAAATGGCTGGAGATGAAATTGCCATACCGATATTGATCGGATTGGGCCTTGATGAATTCTCAATGAGTGCCACTTCGATTTTAAAAGCACGTTCTCTAATTAGCCAACTTTCACTTGAAGAGATGAAAAAACTATCTCAGGAAGTTTTAGGGCTAGATACGAATGATAATGTGAAAGAAGCGGTAGTTAACGCTTTGAAGAAATAAATATATCAGGAAAAACGCACCCCATCCACAGAACCTTCGGATGGGGTGCTGTCCTGTAATTCTTGCTTGATTATTTGAGAATAAATGTTTATTGCTTCAAAATGGGGGTAAATAAAAAGCAAGCACAGTTGTTTAGCTCTATTAGGGCAGCTGACATTCTCATTTCCCCCTTTGACGCCGGTTGGGTTATCCAACCGGCTATTTTTTGTAAATAAAAATCACAATAATGATTATTCAGATTTTTCACTTTACGGTTATGACGATATAATGGAATTATGATTTTAAGAAAATGGAGGTTAAATATTATATGGAATTACATTTGGAAAAGAAAAATGCATTGATTTTAGCTTCAAGTCAAGGTTTGGGGAAGGCTATGGCAGCTGAATTGGTTAAGGAAGGGGCAAATGTCATGCTGGCAAGCCGTGATGGAGAAAAGCTTGCCGCCGTACAAAGGGAATTATCGCAGCTTGGGACGGGTAAAGTTTCTTATAAGGTAACGGATATAACAAAAGCTGAAGATATTAAGAGCCTGGTTGGGCAAACTGCTGAGGAATTCGGCGGTATCGATATTCTTATTAATAACGCCGGAGGTCCTCCAGGGGGTTCATTTACGGATTTCAATGATGAAGAATGGCAACAATCCTTCGAACTTAATTTACTAAGTTTCATCAGGACGATCCGTGAAAGCTTGCCACATTTAAAAAAACAGGGCGGGAAAATCGTTAATATTGCTTCTTCATCCATTAAGGAACCGATTCCAGGATTGATATTATCGAATACATTCCGGACGGCAATCGTTGGATTGTCAAAGACGTTAGCTTCAGAATTAGCACCGGACCGGATTTTGATCAATACAGTCGGTCCAGGAAGAATCGCAACAGACCGCGTTCAGCACCTTGATGAAATGAATGCGGAGAAACAAGGCGTCACTCCTGAGGAGGTGACTGAACAATCGATTAACAAAATCCCTCTTGGCCGTTATGGGGAACCCGAGGAATTTGCAAGGTTCGTTACTTTCCTTGTTTCAGGCGCAAATACATATTTAACGGGCCAGTCATATTTAGTTGACGGAGGAATGATAAAGTCCATTTAAGACTTTTTGAAACAAAATGATTGGGAGGAATCTGCAATATGCAATCGAACAAAGTGATCGGCTTCATAGGTTTAGGAGTTATGGGAAAAAGCATGGCCGCAAATCTTCTTAAGGCGGGATTTGAGGTGTTTGTTTATACAAGGACGAAAGATAAGGCAAGTGAGCTGCTCTCACAGGGAGCGAAGTGGGCATCTGCACCAAAGGAAATTGCGCAGAGAGCCAATGTGATCATTTCCATGGTGGGATACCCTAGTGATGTGGAAGAAATCTATCTGGGGGAAAATGGGCTTATCGAGAACGGGAAACAAGGAACCCATTTAATCGATATGACGACATCCACTCCATCTTTGGCAGTGAAAATTGCAGAAGAAGCCAAGAAAAGGGGCATGGAATCATTGGATGCACCGGTTTCCGGAGGAGATATCGGTGCTCGTGATGCGAAGCTTACGATCATGGTCGGCGGGTCTAGTGAGGCATTTGAAGCTGTCCTGCCCATTTTTGATATCATTGGCAGCAATGTTGTCCATCAAGGCCCGGCTGGCTCAGGACAGCATACGAAAATGTGCAATCAAATCGCCATTGCATCCAATATGATCGGAGTGACTGAAGCGATTTCCTATGCCAAAAAGGCCGGGTTGGATCCGGACCGGGTTTTAAGGAGCATATCATCGGGTTCCGCCGGAAGCTGGTCACTGTCCAATCTGGTGCCGCGAATGGTTGAAGGGGATTTTGAACCTGGTTTTTATATCAAGCACTTTATCAAGGATATGAAGATTGCACTTGATGAAGCGGAAAGAATGGGAATGGACGCTCCTGGATTAAGCCTAAGCAAATCCCTATATGAGGGGCTGGCAGAAGCTGGCGAGGAAAATAGCGGTACACAAGCATTATATAAACATTATAATTAGTGCTAGCATTTCTATATCATGAATAAGCTGATAGCGACAGCCTTTACAAAAAGGAGTGAAAGCTATGGGCGAATTCGATGATATCAATATGAAATTCCAGGAATTAGAAGATGGTCGATATATTGTAAGGATTGAAGGTTTTAAGCGAGAAAAAACCATTCACCAAACAAAGCCCATTCGTTGGGATCTGAAATTAATGAATGAAAGTCCGCTGATACTGCCGGTGAAATTCAGTCATATCGAAACGAATGCCGGTTTTCAGATCCTGATGCGCGAATTGAAGAGTTTAGGTTTTTCAAAGCCGCGCTCCGCAAAGGAATTTGAAGAAGTGATGGCTGATTTACTTGGGTCAATCGTTGAAGTGAGCCTTACCACGACAAATAAGGAAGAGGGATATCGGGAAATTCGTTTCTTACGGAGGTTGTATTAATTGACTGACTTGGTGAAAAACCTTCGGTAGCATACAACTTTGAAAATAGGAAAACGGCCTTCAATTGTTCATTCAATTGAAGGCCGCTTTATTTTCGGTTACTTTATGGCTAAAAAAGCCTCAATACGATCCAAAGCCTTTTCAAGGGTTTCCATGGAATATGCATAAGATATCCTGAAGTACCCTTCACCAAGGGGAGAGAATGCATCTCCAGGGACCACTGCCACTTTTTCCTGTTGAACAAGCTTAAGGCAAAAATCAAGCGAAGAGGCATAGCCTTCAGGCAGCTTTATAAAAAAGTAAAAGGCACCATTTGGTTTGACTACTTCCAGATTCATCGCTTGTAAGCGGCTGAATACGTATTCCCGTCTCCGTGCATACTCAGTCTTCATGGGGATTGCATCATCTCTGCCTGCCGTCAATGCTGCCAAGGCAGCTCTCTGCGATATGGAGGTGGCACAGGTCACATTGTATTGGTGAACCTTCAGGAGATGCTGAGAGATGGCTGCAGGCGCAAACAGAAGGCCGATTCTCCACCCGGTCATGGAATGGGACTTGGACAGTCCGTTCAGGACGATGGTTTGTTCTTTTAAGAAAGTGCCAATCGAAACATGCTCCTGATCGAATACCAGTTCACTGTATATCTCGTCAGCCAATATGAAGATGTCCTTGCCCCTGACAAGTTCGGCAATGTCCAATAATTCTTCGGCAGATAATGTAACCCCGGTCGGATTAGATGGATAGGGCAGAACGATGCACCGGGTATGCTCAGTTATGTATTTTTCAAGTATATCAGCAGTCAAACGAAATCCATTTTTTGTTGTATCGGCATAAACAGGTGTTGCCCCGCACATCTTTATGATGGGTTCGTATCCCGGATATACCGGACCCGGTAATATTACTTCGTTCCCTGGGGTGAGGATCGTCCGGAACGTAATGTCTATGCCTTCGCTGGCACCAGAGGTCACTATCACTTCATTCTCCGGATCATAGTTAAGCTTGTATTTATCCTTTACATAATTTGAAGCGGCTTCCCGTAATTCCAAATAGCCCGCATTGTGTGTATAAACGGTATAGTCATTATCGATGGCATGTTTTGCAGCTTGTTTAATATGCATCGGAGTTGGAAAGTCAGGCTGTCCTATCGTTAAGGAAATGGTGCCTTCGATATCAGCTACCATATTGTAGAATTTACGGATTCCTGATATTTTAACGTCTTTTACTAGAGGGTTTATTAAATGTTCCATCTATGAATATCCTCCCTTTTCTTACTACATGAATTATGTACAATGTTTGACTCATTCATTCTATTTTATCATTTAGTTTGGAGGGGGAGAAAACTTTTTGAGATTAATGAATTAAAGGTATAATGTATGATAAGAAAATTTTGAGGGTTGATACATATGATAAGGACTTGCGCAATAACTTCTAATCATGAAGTCAGTTTTGGTTTACCGCTAACCGAAATGAATAATTCGGATATCGAGTGGTACTGGGTGGATTTTTCCAACCCCACAAACAAGGAAATCGAACTTTTAACCAAGCATTTTCACTTTCATCCGCTGGCAATCGAAGACTGCCTGGATGATTTTAACCAACGTCCCAAAATGGATTTTTATGAGGGCTACCAATTTCTTGTGATACATGCTCTAAGGGAGAAGGTATTTAAAGCAGTGGAATTGGATATGTTTGTTGGTGAAAAATGGATAGTCAGTTTTCATAAGGAAGACATGCTTGAACTGGAAAAAGTATGGGAAGAAATTGCTGGTAATAAAATGTTGAAGCAAAGTCCCTTTTTCTTGATGCATAGGATAATTGACAGGATCGTCGATGAATTTTTCCCGCCTGTTTATAAAATAGAAAGCGAATTGGGCAGCATTGAGGAAAATACTGAAAATGACACGATTAACGAATTGATGGATCAGCTTTTCGATTTACGTACAGATATGTCCAAGCTCCGTCGGACCATATTGCCGATGCGTGATTTATTGTACAGAATGATCTCATCAGAGCGTCTGAATTACTTGAAGGATCAGCACCTTTATTTTAATGATGTGTACGATCATCTTCTTAAATTGACTGAAATGCTTGAATCGTATCGAGATTTTTCGTCAGATATCCGAGATAGCTATTTGTCTGTGAACTCTAATAATATGAATTCAACGATGATGACATTGACTGTCATCACTACCATTTTCATGCCGCTGACCTTCATAGTGGGCGTATACGGGATGAATTTTGAATATATGCCGGAATTAAATTGGCATTATGGCTATTTCCTCATTCTTGGAATGATGGGCGGAATTGCCTTGATGATGTTTTTATTCTTTGTTAAAAAAGGATGGCTCAATCCAAAGAAAAGGTCGCGAAGGAGATGAAAAGACCCAACTGACCTGCTATTTTAAGTGGGTTTAGAAGGGCTGCAAGGAGTTATTGCTGATCCACCCAATATGGAGGTTTTTATCGAAGAGACAGCCTTACGATCGATATGATGGCCGGTATGGCAGTGGTGAATAATGAGAATGGAAAAAGGGACTCTGATGGGTCCCTTTTTAGTTTGGTATTAATAAATAATCACTTCTTGATTCTTTTTTTAGCTGTGCCCTAAACAAAAGAAATATTTAACCGAATTATTAGGTATGAGTTCATTGATGAAACCAAGGTATTTTTCCTAGCGGTTAAATGATTTATGGATTATGAAATGAATAAGTAGAAGGGCGGGATGAAACAATGGAAGCAAATAAAGGAATATTACTTGAAAGTGGAACGAATGAACTTGAGATAGTGGAATTCGGTCTCGGAAATAATAAATTCGGCATTAACGTAATTAAGGTGAAGGAAATCATCAATCCTGTCCCCATTACGCTAGTCCCGCATTCGCATCCAAATGTGGAGGGGATCATTGAGCTTCGCGGAGAAGTCCTTCCAGTTGTGAATGTGGCGGATGCTTTAGGATTTCCGCCATCTGAAACTCCTGAGCAGGATAAATTCATAGTGGCTGAATTCAATCAGCAAAAAGTGGTTTTCCATGTCCATACCGTAACACAGATCCACCGTATTTCCTGGTCACAAATCGAAAAGCCTTCAGATATGTATCAAGGCCTTGAAAGTCAGATTATCGGAGTAATAAAATTAAATAGTGACATGTTACTGTTACTCGATTTTGAAAAAATAATGGTCGAAATCAATCCCGAATCAGGAATAAACATCCAACAGGTTAAAAAGCTTGGTATCCGGCAAAATTCAGACAAGAGGATCCTGATTGCAGAAGATTCTCCATTACTGAGGAAGCTGCTGTTTGATACATTGTCAGAAGCTGGGTTCAAGTACTTGGAGTTTTATGAAAATGGACTTGATGCATTTAATTATCTGGAGAATTTAATTGATTCAGGAAAAGTGGTTGAAGAAGAAGTGCAACTGGTGATTACCGATATTGAGATGCCTCAAATGGATGGGCATCATTTGACTAGAAGAATAAAGGAAAACGGGGAACTCGCTGGATTGCCGGTGATTATTTTCTCTTCTTTGATTACGGACAGCCTGCGTCATAAAGGTCAGGTCGTAGGGGCTGACGCACAGATCAGCAAGCCAGAAATTGCAGAGCTAATAAAGTTGATAGACAGATTGGTATTATGAATGTGAAACGGGCCTGTGAGGCATTTCCTCACGGCCCGTTTGGTTTATCAATGATTAATACTTGGAACCTTTTCCTAAAAAGGAGGATGGAAATGGATTGTGGAAAGGTTGCTTGACCGACCCACGCCCGTGAGCCCTTTTCTCGGTGTTGGTAGGGTTAGGTTGTTTTTCACCTGCTTGTCCAACGTAAGATTGCAGGATCTGTTTTGCCTTGGATAATGACAATGCGGCTTTAGGGTTCCGTATGGAGGCTGCCCGGCTGCCGAGGTGGGGTAGTTTTTTCAAATCTTCCTTAGTTGGAGGTAAATGAAAAACATATGATCCGCATTCGACGATGACGTCGGATTGTTGTGCTGCAAAGCGAGGGTTATCAGAGAAATGAAGTCCAATCTTCTTCGCTTTTCCTTCTTGCATAAGCTTGCTTAATGCGAGCCGTTTTAAATTATATAAATTTTTGGGCTCCAATGCAGTCTTTGCATGTTTATTGACAATAAACACGGCTTGGGCAATGGAGTTAATCGAAAACTCATCCCTTTCAGAATGTCCTTTCGTTTGGTTCATCATGGAAACTCCTTTTCTTAATAAGGTTAGAAGGACGTTACAAACAGACGTCCTTCAATCAAAACCTGTTCTTATATATTGGTTGAAATAGAGACGTGTGCGCAACCAGGCAGAAATAGTGAAAAAACAATGCATGTACATCTCTAAGGTATGACCATCATTTCCTAACACTTTACCTTCTATTCATTTTCATATTATACCACTTCAAAATATATAGTGAAGTAAAATTCAATCTGACGGCTTTTGGTCCAAGAAAAAGAAGGCGTTCAATGTCGCCTTCTGTGCAATCCTTATTGAGTGTATATATTGATATTTTCGGATACCCCAGCCTGTGCGCCGAATTGTTGTTGCTGGTAACCCTGAAAGCCTTGATAAGCAGGATAAGCTGGATAAGCAGGGTAAGGAGGGTAAGCGGGCGGGTATGGAGGAGGATATGGAGGATAGACAGGTGGACGGTTATTGAATAGCAACGGTCCAATTGCCAATCCTGCAACAAAAGCTACAGGCGCCAATAGAGGAAAGAAAGGAAAGAAGCGCTCGTCATTCCAATATTCAGGTCCATATTCATTCCCATATGAATTTCTGTATTCGTTCTGTAGCATCATGGTCTGTGGATAGTGGTAGTAAGGAAAATACTGTGTTTGCATAATTAGCCTCCTTTTCTCAAATTCTTTACATAGTATGGTTTATTTTAAGAAAAGAGCCTGTTTCATCTTAATCTGTTATAATGAGTCTACTTATGAGAAAAAAATTCGGGGGGACCTAAATGGATCGATTAAAAAGCATCTTTGCAGTCGGTTTTGGAGGAGCGGCAGGAGCAATATTGCGTTATTGCGTAATCTTGAATGCTGGCCATTCCTTCTTCCCGTTTGGAACCCTATTGATAAATATAGTAGGCAGCTTTTTGCTTGGAATGATCAATGGCTATTTCGCCGCGAAAAAGAAGTCGCTTGTTTTTTTAGTGCTGGGCAGCGGGTTTTGCGGCGGCTTCACCACGATGTCCACATTTTCCCAAGAAGTGGTTAATCTACTGCAGACTTCTCTGCCATTGGCGGGACTGTATCTTGGAGCAACGCTTTTATTTGGTTTGGTCGCTGGTTTCCTCGGACTGGGCCTTTTTAATAGACAAAGAGGTGACTCGCTTTGATTGAGTTTCTTTCTGTTTTTATAGGAGGTTTTTTTGGGGCGGCCACTCGATATGCCTTGCAGATTATTTTTAATAGGCTTTTGCCAGCGGTCTCTATACCCATTAGCATTTTACTGATTAACCTTTTAGGTTCCTTTGGGCTGGGATTGGTGTTTCCGCAAAAAGAGAGCTGGGCTTTATCTTTGCAGGTTTTTCTGACGATAGGTTTTCTGGGTGCTTTTACGACCTTTTCGACATTCAGTATGGAAACGCTTGAACTTATTAGAAAACACCGTTATATAGATAGCCTTATCTATATAACGGTGTCTGTTTTAGGGTGTATCGGCACTTTCCTGTGTGGCTATTTAAGTATGGTATAACCTTTATGGCATTACCGTTGATTCTGGTAAAAAAGACCTGGTTTTCTCGATATACTTCTAATGCTATAATTCATAGGAGTCCATTATAAATGAAACATGGCAACAAGTTGTTTTATCCGCACAGGTTTTGTTAATAAGTCTGGCGGTTTTCCCCTGTTTTCGTTTTCTATCATTTTTCGGCTTGTAATTCGTAAACAGTCAACTCCGGACGTGAAAGAAAACGATAGGGGAGACGGGTAGTGCCAAGCCCTCTATTAACATGTAACGTTAATGAATCGATTTCATATGTGCCTTCCCGGTACTTTTCAGCGTATGGAGGAGTTACAAGGGCACCGGCAAACGGAATTTGTACTTGGCCTCCGTGACTGTGACCGCTTATTTGATATTGGATGTCGTAAGTCCTTGATATGTCGGCAAGATCAGGGGCATGTGAAAGCATAATGGTGAACACTTCTTCCGGGATGCCGGAAAGGGCTTTTTCAAAATCCGGCTTTCCTAGCATGGCATCATCAACCCCGGCAATGATTATTTCTTCAGCCGTTAATAAGGTTATCTTAGCTGAGGTATTCTGCAACATGGTAAAATGGGATTTTTCCATGATATCACTGTAAATTTCTGAGCCATATCCCCCATGATCATGGTTGCCATAGATGCTGAACTTTCCAAGCGGCGCTTTGAGCTGATTCAAAACGAGAGGGATTTTCTGGTGAGCCTTGTATTTATTAGGCTGGTCCATTAAATCTCCGGTAAAAAAAATAACATCAGGGTCCAGTTGATTTATCTTATTGACAATTGCTTGTAAATCTTTAAGCTGAAATTGAAAGCCTAAATGCGTATCACTGAATTGGACCATTTTCATGCCATGAAAACTTTTTGGGATAAGCGGGTGTCTGATGATTTTGTGCTTGATTTCTAACCATTTCGGCTCCAAATTATGGGCATAATAGTTTCCGCCAATACCTAAACCGGTTATGGTAGCCAATGTACCAAGACTTTTCTTTAAGAATGTTCTTCTTGATATGGGTTTATTCAAATTAATCAACCTATCTAATATAAAAATGTTACTTCCTCATACTAACAAACAATATACATAAATTGAAGAAAATATCTTCTATAAGCCTATGAAAAACATGTAAACTGGGGTTTGATGAAACCGTATCCGGTTTGAAATTGAACATCTATACGGAGGTAACATGATGACCGAACCAATGTTTATTACACTGATTATACTTCTATGCGCGATTGCGCTTTTTATACAAGGAAAATTTCGAGCTGATTTAATTGCACTTAGTGCACTTTCCATACTGGGTTTATTGGGGATTCTTACATTGGATGAACTGGTGGCCGGGTTTGCGAATCAAGTGGTCATCATGCTGGCTGGGCTATTTATCGTCGGTGCCGGCCTGTTAAATTCAGGAATCGTGGAAAAGGCAGGAAATAAGTTGTTGGGTTTATGTGGGGGCAGTGAATGGAAATCGCTGCTTATCGTCATGCTGACTGCAGGAATATTAAGTGCATTCCTAAGCGGAACAGGAATTGTTTCCATACTGCTTCCGCTCGTTATGAGCATGGCCTTACAACAAAAAACAAGTCCGACAAGGTATTTATTGCCCCTTGCCTATGCAAGCAGTATTGGGGGGCTATTAACACTTACCGGTACTCCCTCCAATATGATCGTCGCTGATGTATTACGGCAAAACGGAATAGGGACTTTAGAATTTTTCGACTTTACACCTGTTGGCTTAATCGCCTTTACAGCAGGGTTATTCTTCATGTTGACACTCGGGCGCCTGTTGCTTCCCGAGAAAACGATTGCCGCGAATAACAGTGTCAAGGGACTGTCTGCAGGGGAGCTTGCCGGCATGTACAAAGTGTATGACCGATTGCATTATCTGCACATACCCGCTACTTCCGATATTGTTGGAGAAAGGCTGTCAGACCTCCAGCTTCCTATTCAGTATGAATTGACTTTGATTGAAATCCAGCGGAAGCCAAAGGACAAACAATTGCCGCTGCTGCAAAGACAGCTGACGATTTCAGCCAGGGCGGATGAAGTTCTTCATCCTGAAGATGTCATTTTGGTGTTTGGAGAAGAAGAAGCAGTCGAGAGGTTGGCACTTAACTATGAACTGGAGTTTAAACATTTCAATACAGAACAAATAAAGAAACATTTTCTTAGCAGTAGATTTGGATTGACAGAAATATTGATCGTCCCGAATTCGGATTATGAAAATCAAACCTTGATAGATGTGCATTTTCGCGAGAAATACCAATGTAATGTGCTGGCAATCAATCGGAATGGCGAATATATTCAAGCGGATGTCGGAACGGAACGCTTGAAACCGGGAGATGCAATCCTGATACATGGAGAATGGGAGAACATTGAGAGGATTTCCTCGGATTTACAGGATGTCATCGTTATTGGAAGTACTTCAGAAGATGGCTCTCCGGTCAACTCCAGGGGGAAAGCATGGATCGCTTTGGGAATCACTGCATTGATGGTCATTCTTTTATCGATGGAGTCCGTCCCTGCTGTATTATCGGTACTGACTGCAGCATTGTTGATGGTGATCACTGGCTGTGTCCGTTCGATGGAGGATGCTTACCAAAAGATTAACTGGGAACCTGTTCTCTTGATTGCTGCCATGTTCGGAATAACGGCTGCTTTGGATAATACGGGTGGAGTGAGAATGATAAGTGATTGGCTGGCCGTTTTATTCAGTAATATCGGGGCACACGGCATATTGGCGGTCTTTTACCTCCTGACACTGATACTGAGCCAATTCATCCCATATGGAGCCGCGACGGTAATCATGACGCCCATTGCCCTGACATCTGCGGTGAATCAAGGAATCGATCCGCTTCCTGTGTTTCTATGCCTTGCCGTTGCTGGAAGTTTGGCGTTATCCACTCCAAGGGTTGCCACTACCAACGCGCTTGTCATGACTGCGGGTGATTACAAGCATAAAGATTTTATCATGATCGGGATATCCATACAGATCTTCATTGGTGTTATCATGGTGATCACAATTCCGTGGTTCTTCCCTTTTTGATCAGACTGAAGGCATTGTTCCATATATGGACAATGCCTTCGGTTTCTTTGAATTAATCGCAGCGAAAGTAAGCATCGCAGCAATCGACAATTTTTCAAGTCCCCTTAAAGTATTCAATGCATACCATGCTTTTCTTTTGCATCTGCGGATACAAGTTCAATTGTTTCTTTACGTTAGCATATATAGGTTTTATATCTTGATGATGACACAGATATGCATCCTCATCACATCAAGTTTTATTAATTCTATTTAAAACCATGAAGACTTTAGGCAAAGGGTTCTATCTAAAAGTTAAACAAAGTTGATTGGAACGGAAGGTACGAGACTCCTGCGGGAAAAGCGAGGCCAGGGGAGACCCCGCAGGCGCAAAGACGCCGAGGTGGCTCCCGGACCGCCCGCGGAAAGCGAGTGCCTGGAGAGGAAATCGGCTTTCATTGTACAAACCATAGAAACGGTAGGCATTGTTCCATTTATGGACAATGCCTTTTCAATGATTTCTTTTCAAAACGATAGGATGAACGGGTATTTTAATGTTCTGAAAAAAGAGTTGTTCAGTAGGAATTAAAATTATTTATTATCAATGCCGGAAACTAATGGTATAATTTTGGCATATTGGTGTTTTCGTAATTAGGGGGAAGATGCATCATGGATACAGAAAAGATATTAAAGAATTTAGACAAGGTGACACCATTCTTTCAACCGATTTTCAGTGCAGATCAACATCAGGTAATCGGGTATGAAATTCTAGGGCGCTATGAGGAACAGGCGGAATATAAAAGTCTTGGCCCTTTTTTTCACGATTCTGCAGTGCCGGAAGAGTATAGGGTGGAAGTGGATAATTACGTACTTGAAATTGCCTTGGAGAGAATAAAAGACTATGGTGAAGATTTTCTTATCTTTATCAACAGAGATCCTAATTTGCTTATGCTGGATCATGGCGAAGAATTCATGGAGATATTACATCGTCATTTTCAACCGGAGGAAATGCACCGGATCGTGCTGGAATTATCAGACACGATCAGTCCGGAAAACTTAGATCCTTTGCAGCATGTGCTTGCTTACTTTAAAACATATGGGATTAAGATAGCTTTAGATCATTTAGGGGAAGATACGCAATTGGACCGAATCGCACAGATTTCTCCGAATATTTTAAAAGTTAACCTGGACCAGCTTCGCATTTCAGGTGGAGATGCCTATCAGGTCATCCTGTTTTCTCTAAGCATGCTTGCACGAAAAATCGGCGCCAATTTACTATTTGAAAACATTGAGTCCGAATACCAGCTTCGCTTTGCATGGAAGAATGGGGGACGATATTATCAAGGGTATTTTTTGGCGAAACCGGAAGGCGAGTTCATTAATAAAGATTTACTTCGTGAAAAATTCCATCAAGAATGTCAGTCTTTCATTTCTTTAGAGACCAAGAAGCTTGAAGCCGTTTATCAAAAGACTTTGCAATTCAACGAGAATATGCAAAACTTCTTAAAGCAGCATAAACGGGCCGGCTCCCATGAAGAGTTTCTCGGAGTTTTGGCGAAAAAGTTGGATTCCGTATGTTTCCGGCTTTATATTTGTGATGAAGAAGGGTATCAAAAATCTCCCAATATCCTCCATAAGGACGGGCAATGGTTAGTCCAACCGAGCTATATGAATAAAAATTGGAGCTGGAGACCTTACTTTCTCGAAAATATCGTAAAGATGCGTAATCGGAAAACAGGAATACTATCCGATTTATACAGTGATATCGAAACGGGAGAAACCATTCGGACCTTTTCATATCCCCTGAATAATAAGGAATACATTTTCTGTGATCTTTCTTATAGTTATTTATATGAAAATGAAGCATTGTTATAAAAAACGATTCATGAATATAATCGCTTTAAATGTGTAACGATAAGCAGAAATGATGCGCTTGGAGGAGACATATTTTGAGCACGTACATCTGGATTCTAATCATAATCGTTACAGTCATGGCGTTATATCTGCTCTTTTATACTTATTCTGTGGCAAGGGCACAGAAAGTGAAAGCCAGATATGATTCGACTATCGATGATACAGTTAAAGAACATCCTTATTTAAAGAACCCGATATTAGTTTCTCTTTTAGTTGGGACGATTTTGGTTGCCGGTTTTATTTTTTACTATGCTTTTCGATAGGTGTAAGAAGAAGATTTCAATATCATGAAATCTTCTTTTTTATTGTGAAGAATGGGCAATGGTTTCAAGGTCTAACGGAGAAATTAATTTTTGTAGTTTGGCTTTGATCTTGACGGGTATTGAAAGACATGGGCAAAAATCCGAATCATTAGGAGAAATTCTATAATTAGGAGATGATTGTAATGAGTAAATATTTAGTTGCATGTCTTGCCAGCGTCCTTTTATTTTTAAGTGGAGGGTTCACTGCTTCAGCGGAGGGCTTACATAGAGAGGAAGTATTATCCTTAGTACAGGATGCCATGGAGAATCAAGGCTCGATCAGTGAGGAAGTACGTACTAAGGAAGCGATTGAAGGGAAGTTGGATAAACATTTCACAGATGACTTCATCGAGAAGTTCGTCCAAGCGAATGTAGTGAAAGTCGATGGCGGTTATACCGCATTTGGATCAGATTTCGCACCATATTATATCCCATTTTTCAGCTACGACAAAAATACGGAAATTATATATGGGAAAAACGGTGACTTCATTTATGTTCAAGAGGAATTCCAGGACACAGGGGACGGACCTGTATCGATGGAAAAACATGTTGAATCAGTTACTTTGAAAAAGGAAAATGGGGTTTGGAAGATAATGGACGTAAAGTATGGAAGTGAAAAAATGGAATAAGGGATTTAGAAGAAAGTCCTTCAAAGTGAAAGGTATAGAGGCTGAAATGAAAAAGTCCAGGGAAGGTTACAGCCTTCCCTGGACTTTTTGTTATATATTCAGTTCTTTCTTTATTTCGTCCAATTCAAAACCAATAATGGCTTTCCCATCGATGACGACCGTCGGTGTGGAATAGGCGCCATATTTATTCGTTAGTTCTTTTCGTGCATGCCCATCCGCTTTAATATCTTTTTCTTTGTATACGACATTATTATCATCAAAGAACATTTTCATGATTTTGCAGGGAGGGCAATCAGGTTGGGTATAGAGCGTAACGTCTTTCATTTCATTCCTCCATGTATGCTTTAGGTAAGGTTTACTTTTTCATTATAGAGAATACCAAGACATTTGAATAGGAAAAAACCTTAAGGACCATTCTACCGATCTTTATCCTGTTTTATCAGGTAGTCTATCAATCCCATGGAACAAACGTTAAGGTCCATGGCAATGATATCAAAAACAGGATGATCAGCGGTGATTCCCTTTTCGCTTAAATGAACAGCGACCTCCGTGAAAATATTTTTACTGGTAGCTGCCACTTGTTCCTCGAAGCCAGCATATTCCCTATATGCCGATTTGGCAGTCTCCACGAATTTAGGCAGCCAGTAATGAAGTTGTTTATAGACTTCCTTAGGATTTTCCGATACCCCGTAATGACCAAAATATATACGTTCGACGCCGATGCTTTCATACAATTCCGCTGCAGCAAGCATCGCATCGGGATTAAATTGGTTTGGCGATGTGGACGGTAAGTAAAATTCCAAACCTTCTTCATCGAGTTCACGATAATAGATGCCTACGGTGTCACCTGAAAACATCCCTTTTGAAACTGAATCGAAAATGCTTAAATGATGGTTAGCGTGTCCTGGCGTGTCATAAAAGGTCAACTTGGAATTTTCACTTGTTTTTAGCGATTCCCTATCATGTTTAGTCAGGATTCTATCTATTGGAATAGGTAATATCGGATTGAATAGCTTGTTGAATTCTTCACCATAGACCGCTTTAGCCCCAGCGATCAAACGTGTTGGATCTTCTAGATGCCGTGCGCCTTTTGGGTGGACGATCACTTTCGCATTCGGACAATGTTGTAAAAAAAGTCCAGCTCCGCCTGCATGGTCCAAATGAATATGGGTAAGAATGATATATGTAATATCTTCGAGGGCGATACCCAAATGTTCGAGCCCCTTCATTAAGTGGGGGATGGAAGGGCTGGCAGAAGTTTCGACTAAGGTGATGTCTTCATCGGCAATTACATATGTTCCTGTACGATTTCTTCTATCCAAATCAAAACCATCAATCAATGAAATGCGATATCCAAGCTCACTAATGTTTTGCAACAGAATCTACCCCCAGAAAATTTTTCATGTACAAAATCCATTCCTTATTTTATTCTGTTAATAGTGCCATGTAAAGAATGAAGTTTTAAATTATTCTGAATTTATTTCAGCGTGGCTACTGGATAGAAAAGTATGGTATAGTGAAACCTATCGAAAAGGTTTTATTCAGAAAGGAGAGGGAGTATGTCTCAATTACAGGGCATCCTTACCAGATTGAAAAGTCTTCAAGAGCAAGCGAAGGAATCTGAATCTGCTCAACGTTTTTTTGAAATAGATGGTGTGAAAAAGTGCCAGGTTACATATTTCAGCAAAACAGAAATGTTCGAGCTTGAAGTATACAGTGATAAAGGGAAATCATCTAAATATCAATTCGATAATATTGATATGATTACCATTGAAATCTTTGATCTTCTTCAATCTTAAAAAAATCACAAAAAGCCGCCTTCCATTGGAAGCGGCTTTTTTATTTTTAACCGGTCAATTTTTACTTGAATGAAGTAGTGATTTTTACGACATCTTATTAATTGGAGGGATGTAAATGAAAAATCCAATGGTAATATGCCCGGCATGCGGTGAGGAAAGGGAAATGGAAAATGTATTAACCGCACAATCCAACCAAAATGTGATTTACCAATGCCCGGAATGCGGTTTTAAACAGGTTAACATCAAAACTAGTAAGGGCTAAGGGTCTATTGCGGAAATCCCGCCGATTGGGATTTTATTGGTCTAGGAATGAGCCTTTTCCGCTTACATATGTTAAACTATAGAAAGAGCTGTATATAAAAACATATGGTAAGGGGTTTTAACATGATCGGTACTCATGATGGGGATTTATTGGAAACCAGCGTTAAAGACTTAATGATTTCTTCTGAACGCGTGGCCCACGTGCAGGTAACCAATAATTTAGAACATGCACTATTGGTATTAACAAAGAGCGGTTATACGGCCATTCCTGTGTTAGATCCGATGTATAAACTGCATGGTTTAATTAGCACACCAGTCATTCTTGATTCAATCTTGGGACTGGAGCGAATTGAATTTGATAATCTTGAGAATAAAAAAGTTTCCGAAATAATGAATATAGAAATACCTCGCCTGCATATTGAAGATACATTGACCAAGGGTGTGGAATTGTTGATTGATCATCCGTTTGTCTGTGTAGAGAATGACGAACATGTATTTGAAGGTATCTTAACGAGAAGGGCAATCATGAAAAAGGTATTTAAACAAAATACACCTGATAAATAAGCAAGGCATAAAATGATGGTTAACCTCAAGACTCGCCAGTTGGCGAGTTTTCTTGTTTTTTTACATATTCTAACCAGCTAGTGGTAAAGTCTATAAAAACAATTAAGGTCTAAGGGGAGGATGCGGGAATTGGGCCAAGCAGTGGATAGTGCAAAAGTGCAGAATAAAAAATTGAAACGTCCCTTCATACTAGCTGCCATCATGTTGGCTATGTTTATGAATGCTATTGAAGGAACGATCGTTTCGACGGCAATGCCAGCCATTGTAAGTGATTTAGGTGGTTTTTCACTTTACAGCTGGGTGTTTTCAAGTTATTTGCTAATGAACGCCGTAACAGTCTTGATTTATGGTAAGCTATCGGATATTCTCGGAAGAAAACCTGTCTTATTGTTTGGAATCGTTGTCTTTTTAATTGGCTCCATTCTTTGCGGCTTTGCCGATTCCATGACGGAACTCATCATTTATCGCTTTGTACAAGGATTCGGGGCGGGAGCTGTAGCTCCTGTAGCTTCGACGATTGTTGGTGATATTTATAAAAATGAAGAGAGGGCCCGCGTTCAAGGGTATCTATCGAGCGTTTGGGGCATTTCAGCGGTCATGGGACCCGCTTTGGGCGGCGTGCTCGTTGAATCCCTGACATGGAAGCTTGTCTTTTGGGTTAATGTTCCTTTGGGCTTATTATCTTTTATTGGGATTTGGATTTTCCTTCATGAAAAAATCGAAAAGAAAAAACGTGATATCGATTACCTGGGTGCAGCGCTATTGACGTTATCCATATCCACTCTCATGGTGATACTCGTAGAAGGAGGAGTGAAATGGTCATGGGCTTCAGCTCCGGTCATTTCCTTGGCATTAGTGGCCATCATCACCTTCATCTTATTCATCCTTCAGGAAAAGAAAGCGGCCGAACCGATGATGCCATTTGAAATTTGGCAGGAGCGTTCGATTCTGATTGCGAACCTTGTATCCCTGACGACAGGGGTGATGATGATTGGATTATCAAGTTTCCTCCCGACATTCGTTCAGGGCGTGATGGAGCGCTCACCCACGGTAGCTGGTTTTACATTGACAGCCATGTCGATTGGCTGGCCGATCGCATCAATGATCTCAGGCAGGTTATTGATGAAAATAGGATTCAAATCAACCTCCCTCCTTGGAGGGTGCTCATTGGTCCTTGGGAGTTTGATCCTAGTATGGATGAAGCCGGAGGCCGGGCCACTGATTGCTGCCATGGGATCATTCTTTGTCGGTGTAGGCATGGGGTTGACTTCTACCTCATTCATTGTCGTCATTCAAAAAACAGTTAGCTGGGAACGCAGGGGCATTGCGACAGCTTCCAATATGTTTATGCGTAATTTAGGTAATACGGTAGGTGCCGCATTGCTTGGAGGAATCATGAATATGAGACTTCAAGCCTATTTGAACGAGCATGCGCCTTCCGGCTCGGGAGTGACGATAAATACGGCTAACAAACTGTTGAACAGTGAAGAACGCATGTCGCTTCCTGAAAATGTGGTGAAGGTTTTACAGGAAGGACTTACATTGTCACTGCAGACGATTTATCTCATTGTTCTAGTCTTCTCTATAATCAGCTTCCTGTTACTTACGAGATTAAGAAAAAATAAGAAGGCATAGGAAAAAAAAGGCAGACTCTTTAAATGGAGTTTGCCTTTTTTTAAGGAAACGCGACTCTGATGATCAATTGAATCAATAATGCGATCGTGACCGAATGTAAAATGAATTTCAATTGTCGAGTGGAGATTTTTTGAGCCACCCGCAGGGCCAGCTGTGATCCGATCAGGGAACCTATCGTGTAATAAATGGCGATCTCCCAGGCAATGTTACCGGCAAGGAAATAGGTGATGAATGCAGCTGTACAGCTAATGAAAGTTTGGAATCTAGTAAAAGCCAGGGATTGAAGGTAGGTGGCCCCATTTCTTAAAAAGGTATACATGAGCATGGTTGCCTGTCCCGGTCCGAACATACCGTCATAAACACTGATTCCGAATAGGGATGGGTAAACCTTTTTTGGGAGATGCCAATCCGCTTCACCGGAAGGTTTCGGTTTTTTTATGAAATTCATGATCAAAGCGACAGTCAAAAGACAGATGGCCAATAGATTCATCGCCTTTTCAGAGAATGAATTAGCAAGCAGCCCGCCAAAGAAGCCACCGAAAAGGGCAAATGGGATTAACTGGAGGGCATCCTTCAGTTTTAACTGTTTCTGCTTGAATAAAATATAAAAACTGGAAAAAGAAGAAAACATATTGGAAAACTTGACTGAACCAATAACCTGGTGGATGGGTAAACCTATCAACAAAAGGGATGGCATGCCGATAAGACCGCCACTCCCGGCCAATGTGCCGACAAAGGATGCTGCAAAACTGATGACAAGCAATAAAATGATCGTCAAAGGATATCCACTCCGTTTCTTTTCACTTGTATTATAAGCCGACTTTGTTGATAATAAAATTTAAATAAATTAATTCATCATGATAAGATTTGATTATCAAGAGGTTGGTGTGTATGTCATTTTCAGAATTTCATTTATTATCCGTGCTTGCTCAGGAAATGAATATGAGAAAAGCGGCTGAGCGGCTGTTCGTTTCCCAGCCTGCTTTATCTCAGCGTTTACAATCAATAGAAAAGGATTGGGGCTCGAAACTGTTTTTGCGTTCACAAAAAGGGCTGTCACTGACGCCAGCAGGCGAAGCGGTAATTCGTTTGGCCAATGAAGTCATAGAAAAAGAAGAAAAGGTCAAGGAAAGTATCCAAGCTATGGACCATGAAGTATATGGGACCTTGAAGATAGCCTGCGCCTCGATTGTCGGTCAAAATTGGCTGCCGCAAGTATTGAAAAAGTTCGTCCAAAAATACCCGTATGCCAAAATTTCCTTGATCACTGGCTGGAGCAGTGAGATTTTAAAGTCTTTGTATGAAGGGCAAGTGCATATTGGCATCATAAGGGGAGCCCCGGATTGGAAAGGGGTAAAACAGCATTTATTCACGGATATGCTTTATTTGGTGGATACTGAAATGAAGGAACTGAATCAAGTGTTCGAAACGGACCGGCCATTCATTCAGTTTAAAAGCGATTCTAATTATTACCAGGAAATCCAGGACTGGTGGCATCGGCAATTTAAAACGACACCAAAAAACACCATAGTCGTGGATCAAATCGAAACATGCAAACAAATGGTGTTTAATGGTATAGGATATGCGATCCTGCCAGCCATCACTTTACATGATAAAGATACGAATGTTTTTAAAATCCCTCTACTGGATGGGCATAACCACTCAATCGAACGTGATACATGGCTTTGCGGCTATGAATCTGCCTTTCAGTTAAAGCAAGTCCAGGCATTCACGGAAGTGGTGAAAGAGCATATTCGTGACCAAGGAATGTTATAGGTCCGCCTACGAAAATGTCAATAGGGCAGAATAATATATAAGAGTGACATTCAACTTGTCTTGCCGGCTGTTGTCTGGTAAATTTAAAACGAGTAATGATACATATTTAGGAGGTTTACCCGGAATGAATAAAATGGATGCACACGAAATTATTTCTTTTATCTCAAATAGTAAAAAATCTACACCTGTAAAGGTATATGTGAAAGGCGATTTAGAAGGCATGGATTTTGGTCCAGCTTCTAAAACTTTCATTACAGGAAATACAGGGGTTGTATTCGGTGAGTGGTCTGAAGTCGAAGAAGCAATCAAGGCAGCAGGAACAAAAATCGAGGATTATGTAGTTGAAAATGATCGTCGTAACTCTGCCATTCCTTTATTGGACCTAAAAGGCATCAAAGCCCGTATCGAGCCTGGTGCAATAATCCGTGACCAAGTATCCATTGGAGACAACGCAGTCATCATGATGGGTGCATCAATCAATATTGGTTCTGTTATCGGTGAAGGTACAATGATCGACATGAACGCAATACTGGGCGGACGTGCAACAGTGGGCAAAAACTGTCACGTAGGTGCAGGTGCCGTTTTAGCAGGTGTGATCGAGCCGCCTTCCGCACAACCGGTCATTTTGGAAGATGATGTGTTAATCGGAGCCAATGCGGTCGTACTGGAAGGTGTCAAAATCGGTGAAGGTTCCGTTGTGGCTGCTGGTGCAGTTGTAACGAAAGACGTTCCTCCATATTCCGTGGCTGCTGGTATCCCGGCGAGGGTCATTAAACAAATTGACGAAAAAACAAAATCAAAAACAGAAATCATGCAAGAACTTCGTCAACTTTAATTTCTTTAGTGAATATTGCCTGAAGCGTGGATAACTATATCCACGCTTTCTGTATAGGGAGGGAATAACGTGAAAATAAATCCTTTTGCCGAGATCCGGCGTGATTTGCATCAAATACCGGAGATAGGATTCAAGGAATTCAAGACGCAGCAATACCTACTGAATTACATAACGAACCTTGCCCAGGAGCGAATGGAAATCGAAACTTGGCGGACTGGGATATTCGTGAAAGTGAAGGGAAGGAATCCGCGAAAAACTATTGGCTACCGGGCTGATATTGACGGTCTGCCGATAAAAGAGGAAACCGGGTTGCCGTTCACATCCAACCACGAGGAATATATGCATGCCTGCGGTCATGATTTTCATATGAGCATAGGTTTGGGGTTATTGACATATTTCACTGAAAATCCGATTGATGATGACTTGCTATTCATTTTCCAGCCTGCAGAAGAGGGGCCTGGAGGAGCTGAACCAATGCTTAAATCGGAAACGATGAAAAAATGGAAGCCGGACATGATCCTTGCTTTACATATTGCTCCAGAGTATCCAGTTGGTACGATTGCCGTAAAAGAAGGGCTTCTATTTGCCAATACATCTGAATTATTCATCGATTTGAGGGGGAAAGGGGGGCATGCAGCCTATCCGCATGAAACAAATGACATGGTCATTGCGGCCTGCTCGCTTGTAGGGCAGCTGCAAACAATCGTTTCAAGGAATGTCAATCCACTTGATTCAGCTGTCATTACAGTTGGGAAGATTACTGGAGGCACCGTTCAAAACATTATTGCGGAGACAGCACGGTTAGAAGGCACAATACGCACCCTTAACCCCGAATCAATGGTAAAGGTCAAGTCAAGAATAAAAGCGCTTGTGGATGGTATACAAGTGGGATATGAGTGCTTGGCTGATATCGACTATGGAGCGATGTATCACCAGGTATATAATGAAGAACGGTTGACCAGGGAATTCATGGAATTTACAGAGAAGTCAAACGCTGTCCATTTGCATTGTTGTACTGAAGCGATGACCGGTGAAGATTTTGGATATATGTTAAAGGAGATTCCAGGATTCATGTTCTGGCTGGGGGTTTCATCGGAATACGGATTGCACCACGCCAAGTTAAGTCCTGATGAAAAAGCGATTGAACTCGCGATCAATCACTTGACGGAATATATAACGTTTAAAGGAAGCGAAGCGTAAAAATGCTTTTCAGTACAGAACATGCTCTAAAGAGAGAACGAATCACGTTGGAGGGCTTATTGTGAAAAAAGAATTTGCGGTGATTGGACTTGGCCGTTTTGGAGGCAGCATAGTCAGGACATTAGCTGAAGAAGGATTAGGGGTTCTGGCCATCGATGCTGACGAAGATCGAGTGAATGAATTTGCCAGGATAGCTTCACATGCCGTTGTAGGGGATACTACGGATGAAAATGTGCTGAGAAACATAGGTATTCGTAATTTTGATCACGTCATTGTAGCGATTGGCGAGAATATTCAAGCTAGTATATTGACGACCCTCATGCTTAAGGAATTGGGTGTCGGAAATGTAACGGTTAAAGCGCAAAATGATTATCATGAGAAGGTTCTCCGGAAAATCGGGGCCGATTTTGTCGTGCATCCCGAACGAGATATGGGAAGAAGGATTGCCCATAATATCGTCTCCAATAATATTCTCGATTATTTGGAGCTTTCTGATGAACACTCCATCGTCGAAATTGTTGCCAGCCAAAAGATGAATGGAAACTCGATATTTGACCTTGATATCCGTGCTCACTATGGGCTGAATATCGTCGCGATCAAAAGAGGGAACGAAATAAATGTCTCCCCGCAGGCGAGCGATTTAATTCATAAGGGTGATATATTGATCGTCATCGGCGCGGATTCGGACATCAATCGCTTTGAAAAAAAAATTGTGGAATAAGCAAGCGTCCTGCTAAAATCGAGCAGCGCTTTTATCAAAGGAAAACAAAAAGGTTTCGGAATGGTCTCATTCCGAAACTTTTTTGTTTTTTAAATTGGATTTGAAGTAGTTATAGAGAAATAGCCTGCATGACAATTTTTTAATTCCCTTAAGTAGTCCTACGAAAACCATTCTTTTCTTTTACATCTGCAATTACACGCAATATTGTTTCTTTGCGTTTCGCATATATAGATTTTACATCGACATAATGATCTTTACTTTCTGTACACTGTGATAAAAGTGAACAAGTCGTACAAATGGGTTTGGATGATTTATACTCTCTATTTTGGTTTATTTCTTCTTGAAGGCGTACTGATAGGCTCGTGTTTCCGGCACTGGCTTTCCACAGTGTGGAATCAACAAATACATGCTTCTTATCAGTTTACTTTCGGAAGCTTTCCATTAAGATGGGATAGAAAATCTATTCAAGCATCCTTATCACCACAAGTTTTAATACTCCTTTTATAAAATAAAAAAGACTGTAGGCAAAAAGAGTTCTATCTACTGTTAAAACAAAGTTGATTGGTGCGAGTGTTCTCTAGACTCCTGCGGAGTACCGCGGCCAAGGTGAGACCCCACAGGCGCCGAGGAGGCTCCCGGAAGCCCGTGGAAAGCGAGTGCCTGGAGTGAATTCAACGTTCGAGATTTACAAACCCAAACAAAAAAAGCCCAGCCAAATGATGGCTGGGCTTCTTCTATTATTTATTGCACTTCCATGATGATTGGTAGGATCATCGGACGGCGTTTAGTTTTTTCATATAGGAATGGAGATAGAGTGTCTGTAATTTCATTTTTGATTTCAGACCATTGTGTAGTTTTGCGATCCATCACCTTATTTAGATGCTTGGTGATCAAGGATTGAGCATCGCTGATCAGGTCTCCAGATTCTCTCATATAAACAAATCCGCGTGAAATGATGTCAGGACCCGATGCGATTTTGAATTCCTTCATATTGATGCTGACAACGACGACGACAAGACCTTCCTCGGAAAGAATCCGACGATCTCGGAGAACGATATTACCGATATCCCCGATGCCGCTTCCATCGATATAAACCGAACCTGAAGGGATTTTACCAGCGATTTGTGCTGTGTTTTCACTTAAGGAAAGAACTTCACCATTATCCATGATAAAGCAATTTTCTTCCGGAACTCCGCAATCGACTGCATGGCGGGCATGAAGTTTTTGCATACGGTATTCACCATGGATTGGCATGAAGAATTTTGGTTTTATCAAGCGAAGCATTAGCTTTTGTTCCTGCTGTCCTCCATGCCCCGATGTATGAATGTCATTCAAAGGACCTGAAATGACGTCTGCTCCTGCACGATATAATTGATTGATCGTTCTGGAAACACTGATTGTGTTACCTGGGATAGGTGAAGAAGAAAATACGACAGTATCACCAGGGATGATTTGAATTTGGCGGTGAGTGCCATTCGCTATGCGCGACAGCGCTGCCATTGGTTCGCCTTGGCTGCCTGTACAAAGGATGGTTACTTTATTCGCAGGCATGCGATTCAATTGCTGTACATCAATAAATGTATCTTTAGGCGCTACGATATAACCAAGATCTTGTCCAATTGATATGGCTGAATCCATGCTCCGGCCAAAAACGGCTATTTTACGTCCGTTAGCCACGGCTGCTTCCACAACTTGCTGAAGGCGATGGATGTTCGATGCAAACGTTGCAAAAATGATCCGGCCGTCAACCTTACGGAAAATGTCTTGAATGGTATCGCCGACACGGCTTTCGGACATAGTAAAGTTCTGCACTTCACTATTTGTGCTATCCGAGAGTAAGCACAATACGCCTTCTTTACCGATTTCCGCCATCTTGGTCAGGTTAGCAGGCTCGCCCACTGGTGTGAAGTCGAATTTAAAATCACCAGTATGGACAATTTGTCCAGGTGGCGTTTTAACGACGATCCCATAAGAATCAGGGATACTGTGAGTTGTGCGGAAGAAAGAAACGGACGTCTTCCGGAACTTGATCACTTCATCTTCACTGATTTCAATCATGGTTGTCTGACGTAAAAGGCCGTGTTCTTCCAATTTATTACGAAGCAGTCCAAGTGCCAGCTTCCCGCCGTATACAGGGACATTCACTTTTCTAAGTAAATAAGGAATCCCGCCAATATGGTCTTCATGACCATGGGTAATGAAAACACCTTTAATTTTATCTACATTTTTCTCTAAATAGCTGTAATCTGGAATCACATAGTCAATACCGAGAAGTTCATCTTCAGGAAATTTAATTCCAGCATCAATGATGATGATTTCATCTTGAAACTGAACAGCATATGTGTTCTTACCGATTTCGCCTAAACCGCCCAGGGCGAATACAGCTGTTTGATCGTTTTTTACAAATTTCATAAATTATAGCTCCAATACTTTGTAATCTTCATTTTGTTTTTCATATTCTAAATATGCTCCGGTTACGGGTAGTACGATTTCTACGTTATAAGGTTCTTTTTTTAGTTTTAAACGGACGTCACGAACGGATTCACCTTCGACAAACATTGTTTTAGTATTCTCCCTGATGGGAACCTCTGATATGGTTACTTGATAGTATACCTTAAAAACCATTTTAATCTCTCCTCACTTGTTTGCATTGCTTTTTTCATTATATATAAAAACAACAATTTTTTCATGTTTTTCAACATCATGTAAAAATAAACCCAGCTCCGCCATAAAAACGGAAGGGGTTTGATGAATTAAATATACCAATGTCTAAAAGTATATAAAAAAATAGATGGCAGATTTGGTATCAACCCGATTGTAGCTTCCTCTATCTTATATCCTATCCGTTTTTGCCATGTGTAAAACTTAAATCATCTGATCTTTTTTTCGCAAACGATTTCTTTCTAAATTAATATAGTATCACTGTGTACAGCGTTTCATGAAAAGACAACGACTCATATTTTGATTGAAATATGTATTCACCTGACCATATAAAAGCCAAGAAAGAATGCTTAACAAGAACTTTACAACAAGGAAGAAGCCCTCCGCAAGTTTTTGAAGGGCTGTCCGAAAAAAATTCGCATATGGATGACGGCCAAGGCAGGAATGAGTGGCAAATCATGCGATAGATTTTTTTCTTAAAAGATCATTCCACTGTTTAACAAGCTTTTTACGAAGCTTTTTTAACATGGCGATCACGCTCCCTTAGTTATTATTGTATAGGATTATTCAATAATGTAAATACGTCTTTACAGGTACTTGGCCCATTTTTGAAAAAAAAGGCTCATTCAAACAAGCAACTGGGATTTTAGAGGCAAGAAGGGTGGGAGAAGTGTAATCTGGACAGCCTTAGCTGGTTTCTAATTAAGAATAGTATATGCCCATTCCTGAATAAAAAACGTAACTTTGAGTTGGATACGGTAGAGTTACTTGACTTATCTTGATGACAATTATTAAATGGGTACATATTAAAAAAGGAAAAAATGAATGAATTGGAAGTGAATCGTTAGTGAAAATCGTATTCTTTGATATTGACGGAACATTGCTTGATCATGAAAAAAAGTTACCTGCTTCAACAAAAAAAGCCATAAAGCAACTGCAGGATAGCGGGGTTTTTGTAGCGATTGCCACAGGAAGGGCTCCCTTCATGTTCGAGTCCTTAAGGGAAGAGCTTGGCATCGATACATTCGTAAGTTTCAATGGACAATATGTTGTTTTTGAAGGGAAAGTCGTTTATAAAAACCCTTTGAGCATACCTGAAATAAAACGGCTCCACGAACATGCTGAAAAAAATGAAATCCCGATCGTTTTCATGAATGAGGAGACAATGAAATCGAGTGTTCCTCATCATAGCCGAATTGAAGAGGCATTAAGCAGCCTGAAGTTTCCCCATCCTGAACATGTGGCAGATTTTTATGAGGACCATGATATATACCAAGCGTTATTATTCTGCTCGGAAGATGAAGAAGGGAACTTTGTTGGGAATTATGATGACTTTCACTTCATTAGATGGCATGAGTATTCGACGGATGTACTTCCATTCGGGGGTTCGAAAGCTGAAGGCATTAAAATATTAATGGAAAAAGTCGGGTTTGCTCTGGAGGATGTTTACGCTTTTGGAGATGGCTTAAATGATATAGAGATGTTAAAAGTAGCGGGATATGGCGTGGCAATGGGGAATGCCGGTCAACTTGTGAAGCAAGAGGCCGACTTTGTAACGAAGGATGTCGATGATGATGGCATACTTTTTGGTTTGAAGGAGCTTGAATTGATATAAAAAAACAAAACCCCCGTCCACCAACAGGCGGGGGTTTTGCTTATTACGTTACCTTTCCACCGCAATGGAATTTTCCGGAATGGCATAAGGGTCTTCCGGGTTGATATGATCATAGAACATGATTCCATTAAGGTGGTCGATTTCATGTTGAAAACAAATTGCTGCGATGCCTTTCAGGCGGAGTTGAACCGATTTTCCTTCCAGGTCCGTACCCACAACCGTTATTCGAGCATAACGTGGCACGTAGCCAGAAACGGGACGATTTACGGAAAGGCAGCCTTCTCCGGATGTCAAGTATGCTTTTTCCACTGAATGGCTAATGAGTTTAGGGTTGAAAAGTGCATAGCTATACAGTTGATCATCTTTTTCTTTCAAATGTACTGCAATCATCCTTTTTGAAACATTCACTTGAGGTGCAGCCAGGCCAATTCCTGCCCTTAACCCATATATAGCAGCAATATCGGGCTTCTGGCTGTTTTGGACATATTCCATCAGGCTGGCTAAAAGTTGTTTATCTTCAAATGATGCCGGAAGCGGAACCTCTACCGCTACTTGCCTTAAGATTGGGTCGTCTTCATTAACAAAATCATCCATGGTTAGCATAATCTCTCACCCCATAAAAATTCTAATAATATGTATAGGGTTATTTTAACAAAAAAAATGCTGAAAGTTAATGGATGGCCTAATTAAAGAAAAATGGAAGGAATGGAATCAAATCGATTAATTCCTATTCCAACCATTATTTTATTGCCTGTTGAGGTCTATTTAAAAAAATAAATCATTTTTTGTGAATCAGGGTAAATAGTTAACATTTTCGGGTAAAGGTAATAGTAATTACCTGCTTAGCATAAACACGCGCCGACAATGATTAGCAGAATGAACAGGACAATGATTATGGCGAAGCCGCTTCCAAAGCCGCAGCCTCCACCATCACCATAACCATAGCTGGGTGCAACGGAAACCGGATAACAACATTCCTGGTTGGAACCTCCATACATAATTTCATACCTCCGTTTTTGTATTATTAAAATGCTGACCACTCTGATTTGAAACGGTCCCTACAGCCTATGCAGTATGGTTTAAAGGGTGTAGGCTAGCGCCCAGTAATGAAAAAAACCTGTTCGGAATATTATTGTAACAAGTGTCAGCGGCTTATAAGGGAATTTAGGGAAATATGAATCTTCGAAGAATTATCAGAAGGAGCTGTCTATTTTGAATCGTTTTGGCCCATATGTTATTTTACTTCTTGCTTTAGTGGTCTTGACTGGTTGTTTCAATGGTTCGCCGGAAGAAAGAATCCACAAAATCCTTGAGAAAACTGCAGAAAAGGAAAGTGATTTCACCGAGAATCAAGAGCCTCTTAATGATTTGGAGAAAAAAGAAAAAGAAAAATATGAGAAAATCATTAAACTTGGATTGGATGATTATGAACAGATCGTCGAGCTATCAGATGAAGCAACCAAGAATATCGACCAAAGGGAAGAAATAATTGAAAAAGAACAAAGCAGTATGCAATCCTCAAAAGAACAATTCAATCAGATTGACGAACAAATCGGGAAAATAGATGATGAAAAGATAAAAAAAGAAGCGACTGAAATGAAAAAGGTCATGAGTGAGCGCTATAGCACCTACGATGATTTATATGATGCCTATCAACAAAGTCTGGCTTATGATCGTGAATTATATGAACTGTTTAAAAAAGAGGATTTGAAAATGGATGAATTACAAGTGCAAATCGAGAAAATCAATACTTCTTATACAAAAGTTTTGAAAGCGAATGAGGAATTTAATACATTAACGGAAAAATCAAATCAAAAAAAAGAAAGTTTTTATGATAGTTCCGGCATAGAAATGGCTGATTCAACAAAATAATATAAATAATGATGGGCTGTGATCCTCAATCACAGCCCATTTTTTATTCCATCCACTCCGATTATGGACTGAAAATTTCTAGAATGATCTTTTTTTGTGTAACCGGATTGATGTGAGCTTTTATACCTGTACTAAAAAAAATCGATATTTAAAAATCTAACAGCAGCGTTATATGAAAGCGTTTGAATATTTTTTTGGAATATTATTCCGATGCCTCAAATGCCTTTAGTTAAAGCGGTTTTGGAATCGATGGGATATGCGGGGGAATTGAAATGTTATCCTTCGCCAACCTTAAATCGATAAAGACGTGAATTTTAATAGTACAGTTGTAAAGTGAAAACTAATACAGAGAAGAAGTGTGAGTGCTGGAAATTGTATTAAATCAAAATTATAAGGAACTCCAAGTGATTGACTTGATGTTAATTCATCTTGTAAACTTAATCTATAAAAATTCTTGTATCATTTTCCTTGATTTTTTTTATGGTACAGAATAAGATTGAGACATATTAAGCATATCCACGTTTGAGGGATTGGTCTTAAGGGGAAAATAAAAGAATGCATTGTGGAAGAAACTAAAAAGCAAACTTTTTTTGCTTTATAGAATAATAATAGCAAACCTTTTTAATGAAAGGATGAGGTGCCAAATGGCTCAAAAAACTAAGCAAGCTAAAATTAATGTTCAAGATCAGCTTAAAAAAGTAGAAGAACAATTTGAAACTTTTCAAATTTTAAATGAAGAGGGAGAAGTCGTTAATGAAGCGGCTATGCCTGAATTAAGTGATGAACAATTGCAAGAATTAATGCGTCGTATGGTTTATACACGTATCTTGGATCAACGTTCCATATCACTGAACCGCCAAGGCAGATTAGGTTTCTATGCACCGACTGCCGGTCAAGAAGCTTCTCAAATCGCTTCCCAGTATGCTTTGGAAAAAGAAGATTTCATTCTGCCTGGTTACCGTGATGTTCCGCAAATCGTTTGGCATGGTCTGCCGCTTTGGCAAGCATTCTTATTCTCCCGGGGACACTTTAAAGGAAATCAAATTCCTGAAGACGTCAATGTCATTTCCCCTCAAATCATTATCGGCGCTCAATATATCCAAGCTGCCGGAGTGGCTCTTGGGTTGAAGAAACGCGGGAAAAAAGCTGTTGCCGTTACATATACGGGTGACGGTGGAACCTCACAAGGTGACTTCTATGAGGGAATTAACTTTGCAGGTGCATTTAAAGCGCCAGCTATCTTCATCGTGCAAAATAACCGTTTCGCAATCTCGACACCGGTTGATTTGCAATCAGCAGCTAAAACATTGGCTCAAAAGGGTGTGGCTGCAGGTATTCCTGGAATCCAGGTTGATGGTATGGATGCGTTGGCCGTTTATACAGCCGTTAAAGAAGCACGTGAACGTGCAATCAATGGTGAAGGCCCTACATTGATTGAAACATTAACTTACCGTTATGGTCCGCATACGATGGCTGGGGATGACCCGACACGTTACCGTACTTCCGAAATGGATAACGAGTGGGAACTGAAAGATCCATTGGTTCGTTTCCGCAAGTTCTTGGAAAACAAAAAGCTTTGGAATGAAGAATTAGAAAACGAAACGATAGAAAAAGCAAAAGACGATATTAAAGAAGCAATCAAATTGGCTGATGCAGAACCTAAACAAAAGGTTACAGACCTAATTGAAATCATGTATGAAGAAATGCCTTATAACTTAAAAGAACAATATGAAATTTATAAAGAGAAGGAGTCGAAGTAAGCCATGGCTCAATTGACGATGATTCAAGCAATTACAGAAGCATTACGTACAGAACTTAAAAATGACGAGAATGTACTCGTTTTTGGGGAAGATGTTGGTCTTAATGGAGGGGTTTTCCGTGCAACGGAAAATCTTCAAAAAGAATTCGGTGAAGATCGTGTATTCGATACACCTCTTGCTGAATCTGGAATCGGTGGATTAGCGGTCGGTCTTTCTTTACAAGGTTTCCGTCCTGTTCCTGAAATTCAATTCTTCGGATTTGTATATGAAGTAATGGATTCCGTAAGCGGTCAGCTTGCTCGTATGCGCTACCGTTCAGGCGGACGTTACAGTGCACCTGTTACAATTCGCTCACCTTTTGGAGGAGGAGTGCATACACCGGAAATGCATGCTGATAGCTTAGAAGGTTTAATGGCTCAGCAACCAGGGTTAAAAGTAGTTATCCCTTCCACTCCTTACGATGCAAAAGGCTTATTGATTTCTGCGATTCGTGATAATGACCCTGTCATTTTCCTTGAGCACATGAAATTGTACCGCTCTTTCCGTCAGGAAGTTCCTGAAGAAGAATATACAATTCCATTAGGAAAAGCGGATGTGAAAAGAGAAGGAACGGATTTATCCATTATTACGTATGGTGCGATGGTGCAGGAATCCATCAAGGCAGCTGAGGAATTGGCTAAGGATGGTCATTCCGTCGAAGTGGTCGACTTACGTACTGTATCTCCATTGGATATCGATACAATCATTGCTTCTGTAGAAAAAACAGGACGCGCTATCGTTGTTCAAGAAGCACAAAAGCAAGCTGGTATAGCAGCGAATGTTGTAGCGGAAATTAACGAACGTGCCATTTTGAGCTTGGATGCTCCAGTACTGCGAGTGGCGGCAGCTGATACGGTATTCCCGTTTTCACAAGCTGAAACAGTATGGCTCCCTAATTATAAAGACATTATTGAAACGGCGACTAAAGTCTTGAAGTTTTAACAATCTTAAGTAATGGAATGAATGTCCTGCTTGGGAAAGTAGTTTTGCATTAACGGTAATGCAAGATAAAGGACTTTATTCAAAGCACTAAGTATGATTTAATATAGGAGGTTGAACTCAGTGGCATTCCAATTTAGACTCCCTGATATCGGAGAAGGTATACACGAAGGTGAAATAGTGAAATGGTTTGTAAAACCAGGAGATAAGATTCAAGAGGATGACGTGCTTTGCGAGGTTCAAAACGATAAGGCCGTCGTTGAAATCCCATCACCGGTGGAAGGTACCGTTGAAGAAATCCTTGTACAAGAAGGAACGGTTGCCGTTGTTGGCGATGTACTTGTAACATTCGATGCTCCAGGTTATGAAAATCTTCAGTTTAAAGGGGATCATGGAGAAGAAGCGAAGGCAGAAGGCGAGAAGAATACGGAGGCCCAGGTGCAAGCAACTGCTGAAGCTGGACAGGAAGTCAAGAAAGAGGCTGCTCCGGTTCAAGAAAATAGCGGAGTAACGGGCGCAGGAGCACAACCACAGGTTGAGGCAGATCCTTCACGACGTATTATCGCCATGCCTTCTGTCAGGAAATATGCACGCGAACAAGGGGTAAACATTCGCGAGATCTCTGGTTCTGGGGATAACGGCCGCATCATGAAAGAAGACATAGATGCTTTCAAAAACGGCAAAACAGCTCCACAGCAACCAGCAGCTCAAAGTGAAGCTTCACAACAAAATGATACGGAAACAACCGAAAAACAAAAAGTTTCAATTCCAGAAGGGCAATATCCTGAAACTCGCGAGAAAATGAGCGGTATGAGAAAAGCGATCGCAAAAGCAATGGTTAAATCCAAGCAGACAGCTCCGCATGTAACATTAATGGATGAAGTCGATGTGACGCTATTGGTTGCTCACCGTAAGAAATTCAAGGAAATTGCTGCAGAAAAAGGAATCAAGCTTACATTCCTACCTTATGTTGTTAAAGCGTTAACAAGTGCATTACGTGAATTCCCTATGCTTAACACATCATTTGATGATGAAGCTAGTGAGATTATCCATAAACACTATTACAATATCGGAATTGCGGCAGACACAGATAAAGGACTGCTCGTTCCAGTTGTAAAAGATGCAGATCGTAAATCAACTTTTGCTATTTCACAAGAAATTAACGAATTAGCGACAAAAGCCCGTGACGGCAAATTGGCTCCTAACGAAATGAAAGGTGCTTCTTGCTCCATTACGAATATCGGTTCCGCAGGCGGTCAATGGTTCACACCTGTAATCAATCATCCAGAAGTTGCCATTCTAGGGATTGGACGCATTGCCGAAAAAGCAATTGTACGCGACGGGGAAATTATCGCCGCTCCAGTTCTGGCATTATCACTGAGCTTTGATCACCGCATGATTGATGGAGCAACAGCTCAACATGCATTGAATCATATCAAAAAGTTATTGAACGACCCAGAATTATTGTTAATGGAGGCGTAAACAATGGTAGTAGGAGATTTTCCAATCGAAACAGATACTTTAGTAATCGGTTCAGGCCCAGGGGGATATGTTGCCGCAATTCGCGCAGCGCAGCTTGGACAGAAAGTAACGGTCGTTGAAAAAGGAACAATCGGCGGAGTTTGTTTGAATGTAGGCTGTATCCCATCGAAAGCTTTGATTTCGGCTGGACACCGTTTCCATGAAGCTCAGCATTCAGAAGATATGGGTATCTTTGCAGAAAAGGTTACTGTTGATTTTTCTAAAGTACAAGCTTGGAAAGGTTCTGTTGTAAAAAAATTAACAGGCGGTGTAAGCAGCCTGTTAAAAGGTAATAATGTTGATGTTGTAACTGGCGAAGCTTATTTCGTTGATGAAAACAGCATCCGTGTTATGAATGAAGACTCAGCCCAAACATATACATTTAAAAACGCAATCATCGCCACTGGTTCATCGCCAATCGAGATTCCGTCATTTAAATATACGAAACGTGTACTTAATTCAACTGGCGCTCTTGCTTTGGAAGAAGTTCCAAGTTCGATCGTTGTAATCGGCGGAGGTTACATTGGAACTGAGCTAGGCGGAGCATTCGCTAGCTTTGGCACTAAAGTGACCATCCTTGAAGGTACGGAAGAAATCCTTTCTGCAGGTTTTGAAAAACAAATGGCAGCACTTGTTAAGCGTAACCTTAAAAACAAAGGTGCTGAAATTGTAACTAAAGCTAATGCTAAAGGCGTGGAAGAAACTGAAACAGGCGTAACAGTTACTTATGAAGTAAAAGGCGAAGAGAAAAAAGTTGAAGCCGATTACGTTTTAGTAACAGTTGGACGTCGTCCAAATACTGCAGAAATCGGCCTGGAACAAGTCGGAATCAAAATGACTGACCGCGGTTTGATCGAAACGGATAAACAATGCCGTACAAGCGTGAAAAACATTTACGCAATCGGTGATATCGTTTCTGGACCTCAGTTGGCTCATAAAGCTTCTTATGAAGGTAAAATTGCAGCTGAAGCCATTGCAGGACATTCATCTGAAATCGACTATCTTGCTATTCCGGCTGTTGTATTCTCTGAACCGGAACTTGCTTCTGTCGGTTACAATGAAAAAGAAGCGAAGGAAGCTGGAATCGAAGCGCTTGCTTCCAAATTCCCATTCGCTGCAAATGGACGTGCTCTTTCCTTAAATAATACGGACGGATTTGTGAAGCTTATCACTCGCAAAGAAGACGGATTGGTTATTGGAGCACAAATTGCAGGACCAAACGCTTCTGATATGATTGCAGAACTTGGTTTGGCTATCGAAGCAGGAATGACTGCCGAAGATATTGCAATGACAATCCATGCACATCCAACTTTAGGGGAAATCACAATGGAAGCTGCTGAAGTTGCCCTTGGAACTCCTATTCACATCATTAAATAATTGCTTTATAAAAGCGTACTGCTAATGCAGTACGCTTTTTTTTGTATTGATTTGATATACAAAAATGAAGGTTTACTGGCCATTCATGATTTTCTTCACACTTGTTAAATGAAAAGGACAAAAAGGGCATAAGCTATAAAAAGGACTTCTTACTTTTTTCCTTGAAAGGGTTTGAAAAAGTTAATAGAGGATAAAAAATAAGATGAGCGATTTGCTATACGAATATTTTTTGCCAATAAAAAGATCATGGCTGATATATTCATATTAAAATGAGGTGGATCACTTGAAAAACTATCTGGTAATCCTCTTTCAACTAATCGTTTGGAGCGGGTATACATTAGTTGAATGGCTGTCTGTTAACGATCGATTCGTTTTTAAAGTATTCATGTTTCTGGTCTTTTCCTATTTAGCCATCTATATTGGAAAGATGATTTTAAAATCCAATAGACGAACCATGCTTGTTACCGTGATAAGTCTATTATGTTACGGGATTTTACAAATCCTTTTAGAAACGCTGGTACCCGTTTATTGAATTTTTAAGTAAGCCGCAATGACACAAGCAACCACGGAGGAGTCATGATTAACAAAGTAGTAGCAATATTTACATTTGTATCATTTTTGTTGATGGCTTGTAATGATCCGAGTTCCGGTCAAACTGAAAATGAGAATCAAAAAAGTGTTGAAACGGCAACAACGATCCAAGATGAAAGCCATCAAGAGAAAGATTTGAAAAAAGAAACGTCAAAAACAATTGGCGAAAGGAATGTAAAGGCAAAATATCGGGTGGATAAAGAGAATTGGTCATTTAAACCCATTGGGGATCCAAATCCGAAAGTTGTGTTGTTAACATTTGATGATGCACCTGATAAATATTCCCTGGCAATCGCCCAAACCCTGAAGCGACTTAAAGTACCTGCAATATTTTTCGTGAACGGTCACTTTCTTGAAAATGATAAAAATAAAGCGATGTTAAAAGAAATTCATGAAATGGGTTTTTCTATCGGCAATCATACTTATTCCCATGTGAATTTAAAAGAGTTGACCGAAAAGGAACAGGAGCGGGAAATCATAAAATTGAACAATTTGGTTGAGGGCATTACAGGGGTACGCCCTAAGTACTTCAGGGCGCCATTTGGATCGAATACCGAGCATTCAAAAAAAGTCGCTGAGAAAGAAAAAATGTTGGTCATGAACTGGACATACGGATATGACTGGGAAAAAGAGTATCAGGATAAAAAAGCTTTAACGGAAATCATGTTGAACAGCCCTTATTTAGGAAATGGCACGAACTTACTGATGCATGACCGGAACTGGACGAGTGAAGCGATAGAGGATATCGTGAAAGGTTTTCAAAAGAAAGGTTATGAGATCCTTGATCCAAAATTAATTGAAACGCCTGCATGAGCCAATTTCGGCATCTGCAGGTTTTTTTTATTTCCTTGGATAATAATACATCACCCGTTTATTGAAGAGGTGAAGCTGTGCCCGTAATTTCTTTGCAAGGAACTTGCACAATTCATTTGCTTTTCCCTTATCACCGAAAGTGGCTGTTTCAGGGAGGGTGAATTGGATATAGGATTGAATCCGCTCAGATCCATCTTCATCCTTAACGACCTCTTGGTCGACGCCTATCAATATCATGTGATATCGATCTTCTTTGGATTGGAGGTATATTGCCTTATCTTTCATTCTTTCCGGTTCTTTCATTTCATAAGGAAATGCCTTCTTATCGTAGTCCCAATCCAACTGCTTTCCGGTTTTCGCTGTGATCATTCGATAATAGTTCAGTAATTCTTTCACGTCTTCGATGGTTACAGTCCCTTTCGCGGACTCAGGAACAAGTTTGATATAGGCATTTTCAGTCATGTGGATCCCCCTTAAATAGATAGAATGTAAGAATATATTAACATTTTATGGATGTATTATATACTTATCTATATGTAAATGAAAAGGCGAAATTCCTTTTTCACCTTGCTATGCTGAAGCAAGGCGTGTGATGAAATATGTAAAAGCAGCTACAGGGGGCCCTTCGTTTATAAAAAAATCTCGTGTATTAATAAAAAGAATATGTCTAACGAACGATTGAAATCGATTTAATCCAACATGAGGTTTCATTAAATGGGAAAAAGTATATATGTTATACTTTTTAGCTTGAAATAATAAATGTGTTATATTATAATTCATGTAAAGCGGTTACATTACGTCATTGATGCATACAATATAGGGGAAGGGGTTGTAAAAATGGGAACTATCGTATGTCAAACTTGCAATAGCACGATTGAACATTTTGAAGATGAAAAAGTAAGTGTACTATATACACATAATCACAACTGCCAAAGCTGTGATACAGCTGCCTCTGAAAAATAAATCGAAAAAAGGTTTTCAAGATTAATAGAATTTAAGGGTGTTTCAGGATTGTAACCTGGAGCACCCTTTTTATAGAAGCCAGTGCTTAATAATAAAAGGTTCAAAAAAACCAGAGCAGTACTCTGCCCTGGTTTGATGGAATCGATCAATTCTTAATAATGCGTAAATATTTTATTTCTGGGTCTTCTGGGCCTTGAACAGGAAGGCCGGCCTCGATGTTTTTCCGGATGTAATTGATATTATCTTCAGTAATCAATTCACCTGGAATGAAGATCGGGATTCCAGGCGGGTAAACCATGATGAATTCAGCGCTGATTTTGCCGACCGATTCCTCAATGGGCACCACTTCGGTTTCTGCATAAAATGCCTCCCTGGGTGATAAAGCCAGTGGTGGTGTATCAGGAAGCAGGACTTCAATTTTTTCATGTTCAGCAGCCATTTCCTTAAACTCATCCGATAAGTCTCTAAGTGCAGCGATCAGCAGATCCGCTTCTGTTTTTGAGTCTCCAGGTGTTATCAGGCAAAGGATATTGTACAAGTCAGAAAGTTCCACTTCGATATTATGCTTTTCACGAAGCCATTTCTCAACGTCGTATCCGGTGATATTCAATTCCTTAATGGATATGATCAATTTAGTCGGATCATAACTATATGCTGCCTTACTCTCAAGAATTTCGCTGCCAACACAGTATAGATAAGGAATCTCATTAACGGCCTCACGGATATACCCTGCGAGATTGATCGCTTCATCGACCATTTTCCTTCCTACCGTCGCAAGTTGTCTTCTAGCCGTATCCAGTGAAGCCAGAAGGATATAGGAGGTTGAGGTGGTTGTGAGCATGCTCAATATGGCTTGAACACGATTCGCGGAAACCAATCCAGTCTTAACATTTAATATGGAACTTCCCGTCAGTGAACCTCCCAGTTTATGAACACTGGTTGCAGCCATATCTGCTCCAGCTTGCATGGCTGACATCGGCAAGTCTTCGTGGAAGTGAATATGGACACCATGCGCTTCATCTACGAGTACTGGGATTTGGTGGGAATGAGCCACTTCCACTATTTTCTGCAAATCAGCCGAAATGCCGAAATAAGTGGGGTTGATGACAAGCAATCCTTTTGCATCGCTATGTTCGCTTAAAGTTTTTTCAACGGCCTCGACGGTGATACCGTGTGATATGCCCAAATCTTTGTCTATTTCAGGAGTGATGAAAATGGGAACGGCCCCAGAAAATACAATGGCAGACATTACGGATTTATGTACATTCCTTGGAACGATGATTTTGTCCCCAGGTCCGCATACTGTCATGACCATCGTCATGATTGCTCCACTTGTTCCTTGAACGGAAAAGAAGGTGTGATCTGCCCCAAAAGCTTCAGCGGCAAGATCCTGAGCTTGTTTAATGATCCCTTTTGGCTGATGGAGATCATCGAGTGGAGCGATATTGATTAAATCTATGGACAATGCATTTTCTCCAATGAAATTACGGAAATCAGCGTCCATTCCTTTTCCTTTTTTATGACCTGGAATATGAAATTGAACGGGATTTCTTTTTGCATGCTGCAATAAGGCAGTGTATAAGGGTGTTTCATTCTGTGACAATTCTTTGTGGCCCCTTTTCAATAAAATAGGTACGAAATATTTGGGAGCATATACTCCCTTTCTATTAACGATCGTATGTTTCTCCGATTCCATTTAAATGGTTTGTAGGCTTGTGGATAGACATAAAACATATGAATTATAGCACGTCTTATAATAAATGCCTAGAGTGACTTTAATGTCCTGACTTAATCAATTTATATATGACTTTGTTGTTAAGGGCTCAATAAAATTATCTGCAGTTTATAAATGTCCATTTTCCTAGTATTTACTGGATTTACTCAAGAATTCTTCTTTTATTAATTTGTATGTGTGAGTTTAAAAATTGAACGGGTAAACAATATTTGCCATAATGAAGCTAATGATCATTCAGCTAAATAAAAAAACGACCAGAATGAAAAGGGAGATGAGGAGTTTGAAGTGGAAAACGCGTGTGACCGATTTATTAGGCATTCAATACCCAATCGTACAAGGGGGATTGGCTCATTTGGCATATGCAGACCTGGCTGCGGCAGTATCGAATGCAGGGGGGCTAGGGCAGGTAACGGCCATGTCCTTGGACAACCCGGAGCAATTGGTAGATGAAATTAGAAAAACGAAATCATTGACGGATAAACCATTTGGTGTGAACTTTGCAATCGGTCAGCATGGAAGGCCTTATGAACACATGCTGGAAGCAGCCTTGAAAGAGGATATAGCAGCTGTTTCCGTAACCGGCGGCAATCCTGGCCCATTTCTTGATTACGTCAATGGCACCCAGGTTAAAAAACTCGTGCTTGTTGCTGCAAGAAGGCAGGCAATGAAGGCTGAACAGCTTGGGGCAGATGCAGTGATGGTGGTTGGTCAGGAGGGAGGAGGACATTTAGGTCGTGATGATATTGGAACTTCTGTGTTAATTCCTCAAGTTGTGGACTCCGTTAAAATTCCAGTCATCGCCTCGGGTGGTTTTGGAGATGGACGAGGTTTGATGGCAGCAATGGCACTTGGTGCAGAAGGAATCGAGATGGGGACAAGATTCATAGCAGTCAAGGAATGTGTTCATGCACATGAATTATATAAAAATGCCTTGGTTTCCGGCACGGAAAATGATACCGTTATCATCAAGCGGTCCATTGGTGCACCAGCAAGGGTAATTGCTAACAGCTGGACCGATAAGATCCTTGATATAGAAAAAGAAAACGGCGGATATGAACAATTGAAGGATTACATAAGTGGAAAAGCGAACCAGCGTTATATCCATGACGGTATTGAGGCTGAAGGCTTTGCCTGGGCTGGACAAGTAATGGGGCTGATACATGATGTACCATCGACTGCTGAACTATTCAGTCGGATTATCGACCAGGCGGAAGCAATTCGTTCAAAATGGGCAGACTGATATTAATGGTCTGCCGGACAACATGAAAAACTATCCAGAAGGAGCGTGTTTAGGGTATGGATTATCAATATCCAATGGATCTTGATTGGTCTACCGACGAAATCGTAGATGTGATTAAATTCTTTGAAGCGGTAGAAAAGGCTTATGAAAATAAAATACAAAAGGAAGAATTCATGAAGGCTTACCGCAGGTTCAAGGAAATAGTCCCCGGTAAGGCGGATGAAAAAAAGTATACGGATGAGTTCGAGTCAGTCAGCACCTATTCAGCCTATCTTGTTATAAAGAAGGCAAAAGGAATCGATGACGGAGAATGGATAAAAATGAAAAATTAAAAATATAATTTTTAGAAAACTCCATTGACTTACTGAAAAGATTGTTTTAACATAATAAACAAGAAAATGATAAAGGCAGTGACGAAGAAGAGTACCTTAATGATGTTCTGCAGAGAGCCAGTGGTTGCTGAAAACTGGTGAACGAATTTAAGCGAATGGACTTCCGAGCCCCAAACCGAAACGGATGAACGGAGTAGGCTTTGGCGATTATCTCATCGTTAATGGAGATAGGCATGTTAATGCCGTAAAGTGAGCTAATTTAGCTAATTAAGGTGGTACCACGGGTTCCTCGTCCTTTGGATGAGGGCCCTTTTTGCGTTTTTTTGGAAATGATAATTAAATCTATGAATGAGAGTAGTAATCTTTTTAGATGCGTCACAGAGAGCCGGAAAAGGTGGAAACCGGTACGATATAAGAAGATGAATGGACTTATGAGTGGTTTCTTGAAATAAGTAGGGAAACTCGGCTGCCACCGTTAAAGGGTAATCGCAAGAATTTTTCATTCTTGCTTGAGAGGGAAAAATGATGCATTTTTCCAACTTGAGGTGGCACCGCGGTATACCGTCCTCTGCAGACACATATTTGTGTTTGCGGGGGATTTTTTTATTGGAATTTCAATATATATACCTTTTAGAGAAGCATCAAAAAATATCCAGAGGAACTGAAAACTCCGGCACTTGGCCAAAAGGGTTTTCCCTTCGGAGGTTTACAAAAAACGTATAAGAATCGGGAGGGAATTGAGATGAATAATTTGGATGAAAAAAAAATACTCCGTTTTAAAATGGACACAATTGAAGGGGATATCCACACACCCATTGCCATATTTCAGAAATTGGATGGTGACCAGAAGTTTTTATTGGAAAGTTCAAATTCGCATCATGACAACGGCCGCTACTCTTATCTAGGTTCAAAACCGTACTTGGAGGTGACATCACTTGCTGACCAAGTATATGTGAAAGACACCGAAACAGGTGACCAAATCGTAAAGAACATCAATATCATCGAGTTTCTAAAAAACGAATTATTAGTCGAAATAGGAGAGGCTCCCATAAATCTTCCTCCTTTTAACGGCGGCGCAATCGGATATATGGGCTATGATATCATTCGTCTATATGAAAATATAGGTCCGGTACCTCCTGATTCTCTGCAAATGCCTGATGCTCATTTTCTTTTTTATAAAGAATTGTATATATTCGATCATGTTCTGCAGAAAATCCATCTATTGACTGCGGAAGAAGATAGTGAAAAAAGTTTATTGGAGATGAAGGGAAAAATCAATCAGGCAAGCAAGTCGTCAAAGGAAATATCGTCGGAATATTTGGAATTCGATTCGAATTTCAGTCAGGATGAATTCGAGAAAATGGTCCTTGAAGTCAAAGCGGCGATTGTAGCTGGTGAAGTGTTCCAAGTCGTTTTATCACAAAGGTTTAAAGCGGACTTCGATGGGGAGCCCTTCGATGCTTACCGACGTTTGCGATTAGCCAACCCGTCTCCGTATATGTTTTATATAGAATTTGGCGATTATACAATCATTGGGTCGTCTCCAGAAAGTTTAATCAGTGTTTCATCAGGAATGGTTCATGTTAATCCCATCGCCGGCACACGGCCGAGAGGGAAAACGGATGAAGAAGATAAGGGCTTCGAAAAAAGCCTGCTGATGGATGAAAAGGAACTTGCCGAGCATAAGATGCTTGTTGATTTAGGTAGAAATGATCTTGGCAGGGTTTGCGAAATCGGTTCAATCCACCTTACTGAGGAAATGGAAATTCAAAGATATCAGCACGTCATGCATATTGCTTCTAAGGTTAGCGGAAAGCTTAGGGAAGGGTACACGAGTTTAGATGCCCTTACGGTCTGCCTCCCTGCCGGAACAGTTTCAGGTGCTCCTAAAATCAGGGCAATGGAGCTGATCAATGAACTTGAAAATTGTAAACGGGGGATGTATTCGGGCTCGATAGGCTACATAGGTTTTGGAGGGGATCTTGATATGGCTTTAGCCATTCGGACGATGATCATTAAAGATGGCAAGGCCTATGTACAGGCAGGGGCTGGAATTGTATATGATTCAGATCCCAAAACGGAATATGAAGAAACACAAAATAAAGCACGCGCTTTAATGGAGGTTCACACTAAATGATTTTATTAATTGATAATTATGACTCGTTCACTTACAACCTTTATCAATATTTAGGGGAAGTGGAAAAAGAAATCGTAGTGAAAAGGAATGACGAAATCACCCTTGCGGAAATTGAGGAACTGAATCCAATGGCAATCGTCATTTCCCCGGGACCCGGCAGGCCGGAAGATGCTGGTATCAGTATGGAGATCATCCGCAATTTCTATGAGAAGGTTCCGCTTTTAGGCATTTGTCTGGGGCATCAGGCCATTGGTGCAGTTTTTGGTGCGAATGTGGTTGGAGCGAAACAAATCATGCATGGGAAAACATCGGTAATCGAACATGATGGAACAGGTGTATTTGCTAAACAGGACTTACAATTCCCGGTAATGCGTTACCATTCCCTTGTTGTTGAAAGGGCGAGTTTACCAGACGAACTGACTGTGACGGCAGTAGCACTGGATGATGGGGAAATCATGGCCCTGAAACATCAGGAATTCCCGCTCTACGGTTTACAGTTCCACCCTGAATCTATAGGGACGAAAATCGGCAAGGAATTATTACATCAATTTTATGAGATTGCCGGAACCTTTCAATCAGAGAAGCAACAATCCATTTTATAAAACAAAAAACGACTGGGGGAGTTAGCGGTGAAGGAATATTTAGCGAAGTTAGCAGAGCGTCAAACATTGACGGAAGAAGAGATGAGCAGAGCAGCCCAATCGTTATTTTCTAAAGATATCACCGAAAGCGAAATGGCAGCATTCATCATTGCCCTAAAATCCAAAGGGGAAACGGCAGGTGAAATAGCCAGCCTTGTCAGGGTCATGAGAAAAGAAGCAAGAAGTGTACAAACAAGCTCCCTTAATGTAATGGATAATTGCGGAACGGGAGGAGATGGATCACAAAGCTTCAATATAAGTACAGCATCGGCCTTCGTGCTGGCAGGTGCCGGTGTCAAGGTTGCAAAACATGGGAACCGTAGCATTTCAAGCAAAACGGGCAGTGCGGATGTATTGGAAGAGCTAGGTGTTAATTTGTACTTGGAGCCAGACATGTTAAAAGAACTGTTGGAGGTAAATGGGATCGCATTCTTATTTGCCCCATCGGTCCACCCTAATATTGCACGGATAATGAAAGTGAGAAAAGAACTGAAAATCCCGACGATATTTAATCTCATCGGACCTTTAACGAATCCAGTCCAACTCGATACGCAATTAATGGGAATCAATCGACGCGATATGCTCGAGCTTTTTGCGGAAGTCCTGCATAAATTAGGCAGGAAACGCGCGGTAGTGATAAATGGTGCCGGATTCATGGATGAAGCGAGCCTGCAGGGTGAAAATTCACTCGTGCTATTGGAGCAGGGGGATATTATCCCATTTACGCTGCATCCTGAAGAAGTGGATCTGCCGGTTTATGGAAATGATGCCATTCGCGGCGGTGACGCCAAACAAAATGCCGATATCATGCTCAGGCTTCTCAAGGGGGAAAAAGGGGCCTATCGTGATACCGTTTTATTGAATGCTGGATTGGGATTATTCGCACATGGAACGGCAGCAACGATCAAAAAAGGAATCTCCATGGCCGAGGAAAGCCTTGATAGCGGATCGGCTCTTGCAAAGTTAGAAAATCTGATTGCTTATGGCAATAGAAATAAGGTGGTCATGTAATGGAAAATATTTTAACGAAAATCATCGAACAGAAAAAGGTGGAAGTCGCAAATTTAAAAGAAAGGGGCTTAGGTGATTCGGTCATGGTCAACATAGTCAGACCATCTTTGGTGGATCATTTGAAAACGGCGAAATCGATGGCTGTTATCGCGGAAATAAAACGGGCTTCCCCTTCAAAAGGGGACATTAAAATCAATGTTAATCCGATCGAGCAGGCCCTTTCATATGAAAGCGGCGGAGCGGCAGCGATATCCGTATTGACGGATGAGGTTTTCTTTAAAGGATCAATTGCAGATTTGAGGAACGTAAGCGAGGCCATACGGATTCCCAGGCTGTGCAAAGATTTCATCATCGATGAAATCCAAATCGATCGTGCCCATCAAGCTGGTGCAACTATCATTCTATTGATTGTGGCAGCACTTTCTAAAGAACGACTTCATGAATTATATCAATATGCAAAAAAGAGTGGGCTTGAAGTATTGACGGAAGTCCATGATGAAGCCGAACTAAAACAGGCTCTCGAGCTGAATGCAGAGCTCATAGGAATCAATAATCGGAATTTAAAGACTTTCAAAGTGGACTTGGCTGTAACTGAACGACTGGCAAAGTTACTTGATCCAACACGCCATATCATTATCAGTGAAAGTGGGATCAAGACAAAAGAAGACGTGATGCGTGTGAAGGAAGCTGGTGCAAAAGCGATTTTAGTCGGGGAGACGCTGATGACTGCATCAAATCTTCCGCACACGATGGCTGAACTGCAAATGAGTATATAAGGAGATTAATATGTTAGTGAAAATCTGTGGGATAAAGACATTGGCTGCCGCTCAGACTGCTGTTGAATCAGGGGCAGACTTCATTGGTTTCATTTTTGCCGAGAGCAGCAGGAAGGTTGAGCCAGAGATAGTGGGAGAATTCGGAGCCAAACTAGCTGGACATGTAAAAAAAGTCGGAGTGTTTGCCAATCAAACTGAACAAGAAGTGATAAAAAATGCCGAAATTGCAGGATTGGATTATATTCAGCTTCATGGTAACGAGTCTGCCAGCTTCGCCCGCAGAATGCCCTTACCGGTGATCAAGGCCTTTGCCGTCAATTCAGAGAAAGACCTTGAAAACCTTCATGAATACCCAGCAGATTATCTATTAGTTGATCTTCCTAAGAGTTCATCTGGAAAGGGATTGACTTTGGATTGGGAAATGATACGAAAAGCGGAACTGCCACTGGGGAAGGTGATTCTAGCGGGTGGGCTGACTCCGGAAAATGTCGGAAAAGCGATTGATGCCGTATCACCGTTCGCAGTTGACGTAGCCAGTGGTGTTGAAACAAACGGATTAAAAGATGCTGCAAAAATAAAAGCATTTATTAATGAGGCAAAATATACAGCCGGAAAAGAGGAATGAATAGATGAACACTTATACACAGCCTGATAAAACTGGACATTTTGGAGCATATGGAGGCCGTTTCGTTCCGGAAACTTTAATGGCGGCGATTACGGAGCTTGAAGAAGTATATGAACAATCTAAAAATGATCCTGAATTCCAAAGTCAGCTAAGCTATTACCTGAAACAATATATCGGTCGGGAAACACCACTTTATTTTGCGGAGAACTTAACGAGACTGGCTGGTGGTGCAAATATTTACCTGAAGCGCGAAGACCTGAATCATACTGGGGCCCACAAAATAAATAATACGATCGGTCAAGCTTTGCTGACTCAGAAAATGGGCAAGAAAAAGGTGATTGCCGAAACGGGTGCAGGACAGCATGGGGTAGCAACGGCGACTGTGTGTGCATTGCTGAAGTTGGAATGCATCATCTTTATGGGAGAAGAAGATATCAGGAGACAGAAATTAAATGTATTCAGGATGGAGCTTTTGGGAGCCAAGGTCATATCTGTATCACAAGGAAGCGGGACACTGAAGGATGCTGTGAATGAGGCGTTACGATATTGGGTGGCGCATGTGGATGACACCCATTATATAATGGGATCGGTTCTTGGACCGCATCCATTCCCCGTTATAGTTCGTGATTTTCAAAGCGTGATAGGAAATGAAACAAAGCGTCAATATTCGGAGGCGGTACATTCCCTGCCGGATGCAGTAGTCGCTTGCATAGGCGGAGGAAGTAATGCAATGGGAATGTTTTATCCCTTCATTGAGGATGAAACGGTAAAATTATACGGAGTGGAAGCGGCAGGGCATGGACTTGAAACGCCATTGCATGCTTCAAGTTTGACGAAGGGGAAACCTGGGGTGCTCCACGGGGCATTCATGTATGTGTTGCAGAACGAGGACGGTCAGATCCAAGAGGCGCATTCAATTTCGGCAGGGCTGGATTATCCAGGGGTAGGGCCTGAACATAGTTACTTAAAAGATACAAATCGGGTGGAATATACTTCGGTAACCGATGCGGAAGCCTTAGAAGCTCTAACGTTGCTTTCAAGGGAGGAAGGGATCATCCCTGCTTTAGAAAGTTCACATGCGATTTCCTACGGTTTAAAGCTTGCTAAAGAAATGGAGAAAGGAACAGGACTGGTGATTTGCCTGTCCGGCCGTGGTGATAAGGATGTTGAAACGGTCCAATCGTTGATGGGAGGTAGTAAACATGAATAAATTAACAAACGCGCTTCAAGAATGTCAAACAAAACAGGAAAAAGCATTCATCCCATATATTATGGCAGGAGATGGAGGTCTTGAACGGTTAAAGAGCCAGCTTCTTTTCCTTGAAAACAGCGGGGCGACTGCTGTTGAACTAGGTATCCCATTCTCTGACCCTGTCGCAGATGGACCTGTTATCCAACAAGCTGGCATCCGTTCTTTGGAAAATGGAACAACTTTAAAAGATGTCCTGAAAAAAGTAATGGAAATCAAAAATGATGTGACCATCCCAATTATTTTAATGGGATATACGAATTCAATCCTTGCATATGGACTTAAAGAGTTTACCAATGATTGTCTACAAGCAGGGATTTCCGGGTGCATCATCCCCGATTTACCGATTGAAGAAGAAGCTATCTTTTCATCAATCAAAACTGCAGGAATCGTTCTTATCCGCCTTGTGACACTCACGTCATCGAAAGAGCGTATCACTGAGATTACCGCAGGGGCGGAGGGTTTTATCTACGCAGTTACAGTCAAAGGGATTACAGGTGCCCGTGACGCCTTTGGGGAAGAACTTGGAGGCTATTTAAAGAAGGTAAAAGAGATAAGTCCGGTTCCCGTTCTTGCTGGGTTCGGCATATCAACGCCAAATCATGTACGTGATGCTATACAATACTGCGATGGTGTCATAGTCGGCAGCAAGATCATCGATTGCTTCGAAACAGGTAAGGAAGATCAAATTAGTGACTTGATACAAGCAAGTAAAGGGGTAGTGCAAAAATAGGAATGGAGAGACTCCCAGGCTGCCCGCTGCTGAAAGAGAGTGTCTGGAGGCAACGGTCATATTTTAAAAACCTAAAAAAACTGTAGGCAAACTCTATAATGATCGAGTTTGCCTACAGTCTGAGGAGAGCCTTAAGGCTCTCCTTTTATCTTAACCGGTTTTTTGTTGGATCCGAATACAAATCAAATGTGTTTATTTTAATTTATATAAGGGTAAAAGATGTTCAAACGCATCTTGAATGGTTTTAATGAAATCATCATCTTTTAACTTTATGGCGTCATCACGGGAAATTTTTATACCGCATAGAATTTCGGCTTTCTTTACCGTTTGCAAACGAGTGAACATTGAATTCAAATCATCTACTCCAAGACCTTCATGATGGATGACATCAGGTTTTGTATGGTCCATTGACCAAACATAATGGGAGGGAATGCTATTCACCAATCGGTCTGCCTGCTGCTCCAGATGCTTTCCGATTTCCGTTTTATTAGGGGCTTCATAAATGACGGCATACCAGATGAACATATGCGTTTCCCATAACCCGATTTGGAAATGCGGCATCATTTTATATCCTCTGCTGTTGGCAGCGAAGGCAACCCATGTATCATTAGGTGGATTCACTGTCCGTCTAGCATGCTTTGCAACGTGAGGGTACATTTCATCGCCGGTCATAACTGACAGTTTTTGAGAAAAGTGCTCTCCTAGGGCTTGTAATTTGGGCTGGATCCGTTCTTTTAAAGCATCCATGCGGGATTCCAATCCATCAATTTTAAAAACATCAAAATCACTTGCTGTAAAACTTGCTATATTCATTTTCATCTCTCCTACCGTAATATCTGCACATATTGTAGCATAAGTAAAAGTAAAATTTAAAAAATACGATTTGGGTTGGCGATGTAAAATTACTTATAGGTTAAAGCACAAATTAGTTGCTATTTGTTGTAGGAAATCATATGATAATATAAATTCAGAAAATTACGTTAATTGATGAAGGGAGAATGTTAATTATGAAACAAGTCATGAACCAAGCATTAAAAGCTAAAGAAGTTGAAAGACATAGAGCTGCAGTGTTAAGAATGGAAATGGACTATGAATTAGCAACCCTTTTTGAAGCAATTGGTGAAGAGAATGACCAAAAGAGGTCACAATGCAAGCAAAGGCTTGAACGCATCCGCTTGGAATTGTTAAAACTGAAAGCCTTGTAAATGATTGGCTGCAGAGATCTTGAAGGAGAATGAATAAAGGAAATGAATCAATTTCAATACAAGGAATTTTATTATAGATGAACGGACACTTTATTTTATAAAAAATATTGTGTCCGTTTTTCATTAAATGTCCAAAATATATAAGGTGGGTATTTTATTTTGGTTCGGTCCCATTTAATAAGGAAGGGAGACGTTTAGGTAAAGTGGTTTGAAAAGTATTTCCGCGGGCTAACTCTTGATTGCAAAACCGATTAATGGATGGATGGTCAAGGAACCTTCTTTCCACAAATGTTTTTAAAAAATGGAAAATTTAAGATGTTAAAAACTTGAAGGCAAGCTATATTTGCTTTAATCTTTAGAAGTGGATCATTTTAATGTAGTTTCTGATCATAAAGGACGGGGATATTATAATGGCATCGGTCAAGGAAATGGATACATATGCGAAGTTATGGATGAAAGAAGCGGGTACTAGGCTTAGGGCGTCCTTTAAAACCAAGTTGAATATTGAAATGAAAACGAATCCGAATGATTTGGTCACTAATATGGATAAGGGGATAGAAAAGTTTTTTTGCGAAAAAATCGGCGAAGTCTTTCCTGAACACCGCATTTTTGGCGAAGAGGGAATGGGCCATGATATTAAAGACCTAAAAGGTACGGTGTGGATCATCGATCCAATTGATGGAACTTTGAATTTCATTCATCAACAGCGGAATTTTGCAATTTCTCTAGGGGTTTATGTGGATGGCATTGGAAAGATTGGCATGGTTTATGATGTCTTCAGTGATGAATTATATCATGCGGTCAAGGGGCAGGGAGCATTTCTGAATGATCAAAGGCTCCCATCACTTGAAGAGGCATCAGTAAGCAAAGCGATCATTTCCATTAATGCTAGCTGGGTAACGGAAAACCGGAGGATTGACCCGAGTCTTTTGGCACCGCTGGTTCGGGATGCAAGAGGGACACGTTCTTATGGCTCGGCAGCATTGGAGCTGGCATTCGTGGCAGCTGGAAGGATTGATGCATACATTACCATGAGACTCATGCCTTGGGACTTTGCCGGGGGAGTTTTGCTGGTTGAGGAAGTGGGCGGGGAAGTTAGTAATATTAAAGGTGACAAATTGAATTATTTAGAAGGCGACTCACTTTTCGTATCTAAACCCGGGCTTCACAAAGAAGTATTCGATAAATACTTGTCAGGAAACTCCAGCCGTTAGCATCAAGGGCCTTATTGCATACAGGATAAATATCTTGCACGGATGGAATCAAATACTCATTTTGAAATAATTAACAAAAAAACTCGCTGTATGTCAGCGAGTTTTTTTTATATTATAATTTCCCGGCTTCGCGTAATTTCTTCTTCTGAGTGAAACCGAACCCCATTATTCCGCAAAGAATAACGATTGCAGCCAATATTCCAATCAAGCTTTTTTCAGCAATGAAGATGCCAATGGAGCCAATACTGGATGTTGCCAATACCGCTAATATTAAGAAATTCCATTTAATGTTCATTAATATCACCCCTAATATATCTATTGTACATAATTTCTGTATTTGTTTCTAGTATGTTTGTGATATAATATGTAAGTTAATACTAGTGATACGTTATACACAAACTTTTTTAGGAGTGAATTTTTTGAAATTAAGAGAAAATATTCGTAATATAGCCATCATTGCCCACGTTGACCATGGTAAAACAACGTTAGTGGATCAGTTGCTTAAGCAATCTGGTACTTTCCGTGAAAATGAACATGTGGAAGAACGTGCGATGGATTCTAATGCGATTGAAAAAGAACGCGGAATTACGATTCTTGCGAAAAATACAGCAGTTCAATACCAAGATACAAGGATCAATATTTTGGATACACCTGGTCATGCCGACTTTGGTGGTGAAGTGGAACGGATCATGAAAATGGTTGATGGCGTTCTTCTTGTTGTTGATGCATATGAAGGCTGTATGCCGCAAACTCGCTTCGTGTTGAAAAAAGCATTGGAACAAAAGATCACGCCAATCGTTGTCGTGAACAAAATCGATAAAGATTCTGCTCGTCCAAATGAAGTGGTTGATGAAGTAATTGACTTATTCATCGAGCTAGGAGCTGAAGAAGAACAATTAGACTTCCCAGTTGTCTTCACTTCAGGTATTGCTGGTACTGCAAGCTTGGATTCAGATCCTGCTAAACAAGAAGAAGACATGACCCCACTTTTCGAAACAATCGTTGAAACGATCCCTGCACCAATCGATAACTCAGATGAACCGCTTCAATTCCAAGTGGCTTTACTTGACTATAATGATTATGTAGGACGTATTGGCGTTGGCCGTGTATTCCGCGGTAAAATGCATGTAGGTCAACAAGTTTCATTAATGAAACTTGATGGGAAGGTTAAACAATTCCGTGTAACGAAAATCTTTGGTTATATCGGCTTGAAGAAAGTTGAAATCCAAGAAGCCGTTGCCGGTGATTTGATTGCCGTTTCTGGTATGGAGGATATTAACGTAGGGGAAACAGTTTGTCCGACTGAACACCCTGAAGCTCTACCTATCCTGCGTATTGACGAGCCAACATTACAAATGACTTTCCTTGTAAATAACAGCCCATTCGCAGGCCGTGAAGGTAAATTCGTTACAGCTCGTAAAATTGAAGAGCGTTTGAGAAACCAATTGCAGACTGATGTCAGCTTAAGAGTCGAAAATACTGATTCTCCGGATGTCTGGATTGTTTCAGGTCGTGGGGAGCTTCACCTTTCCATCCTGATCGAAAACATGAGACGTGAAGGTTATGAACTGCAAGTTTCTAAACCGGAAGTTATCGTTCGTTTGATTGATGGTGTCCGTTGTGAGCCGGTTGAACGTGTACAAATCGACGTACCTGAGGAGCACACTGGTTCGATCATGGAATCAATGGGAGCCCGTAAAGGTGAATTATTGGATATGATCAACAGCGGAAGCGGTCAAGTTCGTTTACTGTTCACGATCCCAGCTCGCGGACTTATTGGCTATTCAACTGAGTTCTTAACGATTACACGCGGATATGGTATCATGAACCATTCATTTGACAGCTACCAACCAATGGCCCAAGGTCAAGTCGGCGGAAGACGTCAAGGTGTACTTGTATCCATGGAATCAGGAAAAACTACACAATATGGTATTATGCAAGTAGAAGACCGCGGTGTTATTTTCGTTGAGCCAGGTACGGATATTTACGAAGGCATGATCGTCGGGGAACATAACCGTGATAGCGATTTGACAGTTAATATCGTTAAAGCGAAACAAATGACAAATATGCGTTCAGCAAATAAAGACCAAACTTCTTCCATGAAAAAACCAAGAATCATGTCCCTTGAAGAAGCTCTGGAATATTTGAACGATGACGAGTACTGTGAAGTAACTCCGGATTCAATCCGTCTTCGTAAAAAAATTCTAGATAAAAACGAGCGTGAAAGAGCAGCTAAAAGAAAAAAAGTTGCTGTTGAAGAAAAATAAATAGCAAGAGGAGGAGAAAAGATTGGATATCCAAGAGCGATTATCATTTTTTGCAGCATTGTACAGAGTGGATGAAAATCCTGAAGCAGGAATGTGGTATTTATATTTGACGGTCTTTGGATTATGCATCCTTGTCTATCAGTTAGGTTTTGCCAAAAAGTTACCATTGCTAAAAAATGTGGTCATTTATGTGGTAATGGCACTTGGATGTACCCTTCTTTCTTTCTTTGCGGTGTTTCTTCCTATGGGGGAAGCATTAGTCATCGCTTCGCTTGTTCTGGGGATTTATAGGATCCGTCTTCATAATTCGAGAAAAGAAGAACAGGCTTAAGATGATGAAATCATTACAGGATGCTTTATACAATTGGTTGACGATCAAAGTTGTCTGTGATGCAAGGCCTGATGATACAGCTGCACGCGATACAGAAATGTTTTTCATGCAGATGCTGAAAGACGATCATCAGGTGATAATCGATTCGGTTATAAAGACAGAACCTTTTTATTTCGTCGAGTACCTTTTGGGAGACGAAATGAAAAAGCAACGTTATCCGATTGAATTGATTGATATCATGTTAGACCAAATTCAGTTAGAGCCAGAAAAGTATAAAAATATCGAGTAATGATAAAAAGAACCGTGCGATTTACGCACGGTTCTTTTTTTTATATGGCTTTAGGGAGGAAAAGTCCGTAAAAAAGATGTAAGATTGTCCACAAAAAGAAAGCTGTCAAATCAGATGGAAGGACAACTTCTGTTTTCGACAGCGCCGATAGTGGGAAGTAAAGCATGATGGCGGGAATGATCGTGATAAAAGCAAGTGCGTATTCGTTCCATCTCCTGAAAATTTTCAAAGGATGAAGAATATAAGCGTAAATAAACGTAATGGCAAGTGAAAAAAGGAGATGGAAAAAGAACAATGATGTCTCACTCCAGGAAACAGCTCCAATTAGAGGAAGGAAATCCACATTCAATAAAAGCTTATACACTTGCTTGCCGGAAAACATTTCTACCCACTTCATTATCAATCCAAGCAGAACTCCATTGATGAGACCAATCAGGCAAACTTTATAAAATATTCTACCATTCATCTTCATTTTTGATCGTCCGGTACAGACGGAAATTTCCGGTTGCAATCCGTTCGTTCGTACGCTCTTCTATGCGTTGGTTGCATGTATTGCACATATAGGTATGTATAGGACGGTTTCGAAGTTTCTTTGCTTCTGGGCTATCGTCAGGTATAGATTCAATTTGATCGCATATTACACATTTAACCTTCATATTAGTTGAACCTCACTTCAATTCGAATATGCTTTTAAGTATACCAATATTTTTATGGTAAAACGAGGATAAAGTGAAACTGACATTTGAAAGTTAATGTTACTTGGTGCATGGCGGGTATAGACAAAAAACCCGAAGATTCACTTCGGGTCAGGAAAATTCATTCTTTAAAGTGATTGGATTGATCATTTTGCTCTTTATCGAGTTCTTTTCTTTCCGTTTCATCATCAAGTTTATTTTTTTCATTTTCAATGTTCTTGGACGGCGTTGGGGTTAAAATATCACCAGGAACCTCAGGAATGACTCGACTTGTGATGTCAGCCAGTTCATTTAGTATCCCGGTTACCGGTTTACCGTCTTTAATGTCTCTGGCCACCTCCCTTATCCGCTCATTTATATCCGGGTCAGCGACGATGAGGGCATTTGCACCTTCAGGATCATGTTTTAAAGTTTCTCCAACAGAGTACTTTATCGTTCCGACCTGTGAACGCTCAATATCTTGGTCAATATCTATTCCGACGATGGCATATTTGCCAAGTACGACTGCGGTGGCATCGTTCACCTCCGGAATGGATTTAGCCAAACCGGTGAGTCTTTCCGCTGTTTGCTGGCCGGTATTTCTGTCTGCCTCCTTAATGGTCGTATTATTGACTTTCGTTATATTGTTTTTCGAGTTATTTTCAGACACTTCGTTATTATTATCCATTGTGCAACCTGACATCAACAGAACCGCAGCGAGCGGCAATATGATTTTTCGCAATGTAAAGCCTCCTTAATGCTCTTTTTTTGTTCCAGCCTGTCCATCACTACCAAGTCTGATGCATATAAGTATAAAATGCAGTGAAACATGGTGTTATCAATGTTGGGGATTGCATTCTTTGCTGGAAGTTTTCTTTATAGTCTGTAAATGTTCTTCTATCTTTATGCAAAGGAACATATATTTTATCAACAGTCTCGTCCGCTACATAAATGCTGAGTGTAGTAAATGGTAAGGCATATCCTATAGAGCAGGCAGGAGGCGTCATATTGGGGAAAAAAATCTATGTTTTAGATACGAATGTCCTGTTGCAGGATCCGTATTCGATTTATTCATTCGAAGATAATGAAGTTGTCATTCCAGCAGTCGTATTAGAAGAATTGGATTCGAAAAAAAGGTACATGGATGAAATCGGAAGGAATGCCAGGCAAGTATCGAAATTGATCGATGGCTTTCGGGAAAAAGGGAAGCTTCATCAGAGCATTCCGCTTCATAATGGAGGCAGCATAAGGATTGAACTCAACCACCGTTCATTTCATAAGCTTCAGGAAATTTTTGTGGAGAAAACGAATGATAACAGGATATTGGCAGTCGCGAAAAATTTATCATTGGAAGAAGAGACGAAGGAAGCTGGAAAAACGGTCATTTTGGTTAGTAAAGATACACTCGTCAGGGTCAAGGCTGATGCGATCGGTCTTGAGGCAGAAGACTTTTTAAATGACCGTGTCGTAGAACTGGACCATATTTACGCTGGGCACAAAGAAGTGTTTGTACCGATTGATAATCTGAATAAGTTTTATGAAAAAAGTTTTCTGGCACTGGAAGAACTGACAAAAGATTCATATTATCCAAATCAATTCCTGTTGATGAAGGACACGCTGGGCAGTTCAGCTTCTGCGATAGGGATTGTGGATGAGAATTGCAGGTTCGTTAAGAAATTGATGTATGAAGGGGAACATATTTGGGGAATTAAACCGAGAAATGTCCAGCAGACGATGGCCCTAGATTTGTTGCTCCGTTCGGACATCAAGCTTGTGACGCTCATTGGTAAGGCTGGGACAGGTAAGACTTTATTGGCATTGGCAACAGGATTGATGCAAACTGAAGATTTGTCACAATATAAGAAACTTTTGGTTGCCAGGCCCATTGTTCCGGTTGGTAAAGATATTGGTTATCTGCCAGGGGAAAAAGAAGAAAAATTAAGACCATGGATGCAGCCTATTTTTGATAATCTCGAATTTTTGTTCAATACGAAAAAACCTGGGGAATTGGATGCCATTTTAGCAGGCATGAGTTCGATCGAAGTGGAAGCCCTCACCTATATCAGGGGAAGGAGCATCCCGGATCAGTTCATCATCATCGATGAAGCGCAGAACTTAACGAAACATGAGGTCAAGACCATTTTGACGAGGGTCGGGGAGCGAAGCAAAATTGTGTTAATGGGAGATCCGGAACAAATAGATCATCCGTATTTAGATGAATATAATAATGGTTTGACATATGTGGTGGAAAAATTCAAGACCGAGCGTATTGCAGGCCATGTTAAATTGATAAAAGGGGAAAGATCTGGATTGGCCCAGCTGGCAGCTACGCTTTTATAATGCAATCGGCAAGGGATATCCCTTGCCGATTGCTCTAAAGTTTTTGGCGAGAATGGACTAATTCTTATTTAACAGTGAAAGACCGTACATTTTTTATCGGATCATTGATGTTGGAAGCGTCTCCGAAATAAATTTCCAAAGGACCGCCCTCGGATATTTTAAGCGGCTTTCCTTTCTTGGAAAAGCCCAGGAAAAATTCAAGTGCCGTTTCCAATGGGAATGTAAGCTCCTCATCATCGGTTGTAACGATGACTTCAGTTACCCCATTTTCAGGTTCGGCATTTTTTAAAAAAGGTTCAAAAGGGATGCCGAAAGTCCCTTCCAGCAATCTTTGCTTCTCGAACTTTCGTTCCGTTTTTAATGTGGGTGGCATTATTGCGCCTTCCTGTATTTCTTTTTGCCAATGTTTGGAGGCAGCAATCGTATATTCTTCTAATTCATTGACTTGGACTCTTTCTGCGTGGAAATATGTATTTATTTCAACTTTACGGTCATCAAAAATCCATACTCCGGGATCTAGTGTAATTTGATATTTCACTTTTCCATTTATAAATACGATGGGTTCCAAATATCTCATTCCTTTCTGTTGCTCTTTAATGATTATAATCAATTATAATTGAATTGTCACATCTTCACGATGGTGAACAATTTTCATGGCTGGGTATATTCATTTGAGAGGTGATTGTGTTATCTCAATGGCAAATTGTTTGTCAATGTCCTTGCTTTTTCACAAAACTAAAGGTAGAATTTAAAGATAAGATTTAATCGCTCTGAGCGGGGGGATTTCACATGGCATCTGATATGCTTGTCAATCATCGAGAAAAAGCTTATGCTTTATTAAAAGCAGATGCTGACAAGATTCTAAAACTGATAAAAGTTCAAATGGAAAATCTCACTATGCCTCAATGTCCTTTATATGAAGAGGTCCTTGATACACAAATGTTCGGTCTATCAAGAGAAATTGATTTTGCCGTACGCTTAGGTTTGGTAGAGGAAACCGAGGGTAAATCCCTTTTGGAAACCCTTGAACAGGAATTGTCAGTTTTGCATGAAGCATCATTAAAAAAATAATAGATAAAACATACTAACTCAAACAAATCTCGATGATTGTTTGAGTTTTTTATTTATGTACATAATTAATCAATAGTGTTATACTATATCCAATAGTGACATACTAATTGGTTCTCGGAATCTCAATTTGAGTTTTTTAATTATTTTGAATTTTTATTTTGATATTGGCAATTTATGGTCCTGTTCCTTTGCGGCGGCATTGGAGTCTTGGTGGGAAATCAGATTTAATTCCTTGTTTTTATATACGAATATATGCAATTTTTTATTTTTTTATTGTATTCAGTTAATTTTAGTATTATTGTTATATTAATTGAATGTTAAATTAAATTGATAATATATTATTATAGCTAAATTTTCATTTGTTAATGGTATAGGGCTCTTTTTAAACTTTATCGAATGTAAAAATTGAAAATATAAAATATATCGAAATAATTACATCAGCGATAAAATGAGCTTAATCAGATTGGACTCCTTATTTGGGAAATCAATTCATGAATAAAAAGTGGTGGAAATCTTTCACGCTTTTTTTCTATATATTCAATAAAAATACATATTGATTAGGGTGGTAGCAATGGCGAAACGTATAGAAAAAGTACTTGCGGCAAATCGTGGGGAAATAGCGATAAGGATTTTTCGTGCATGTACGGAATTAGACATTCACACAGTTGCAATCTATTCAAAGGAAGATTATGGTTCTTACCACAGATATAAAGCGGATGAGGCATATTTGGTCGGGGAAGGCAAAAAGCCGATTGATGCATATCTGGATATTGAAGGCATAATTGCGATTGCCAAAATGAGCGGAGTCGATGCGATTCATCCAGGTTATGGTTTTCTTTCAGAAAATATTGAATTTGCGAAACGTTGTGAGGAAGAGGGCATAATCTTCATCGGACCAGAATCAAGACACCTAGATATGTTTGGTGACAAAGTGAAAGCCAGAACACAAGCTGAACTGGCGGATATTCCGGTTATCCCTGGTAGCGATGGACCGGTGACCAGTGTTGAAGAAGTCAAGGAATTTGGTGAACAATATGGTTTTCCAATTATTATAAAAGCCTCTTTAGGCGGCGGCGGACGCGGAATGCGGATTGTCGAAAAAATCGAAGAAGTTGAAGAGGCTTATGATCGCGCAAAATCAGAAGCTAAAGCAGCTTTTGGTAATGATGAAGTCTATGTAGAGAGATTCATACAAAATCCGAAGCATATCGAAGTTCAGATTTTGGCTGATACTCATGGGAATATCGTCCATTTATATGAACGTGACTGTTCCGTTCAGAGACGGCATCAAAAAGTTGTGGAAGTGGCACCTTCCGTTTCCCTTTCCGAAGATTTAAGGGAAAGGATTTGTGAGGCAGCCGTCAAGTTGGCGAAAAATATTGATTATGTGAACGCTGGTACGGTCGAGTTCCTTGTCGCAAATGGCGAATTTTACTTTATTGAAGTCAATCCACGGGTACAGGTTGAGCATACCATTACTGAAATGATTACGGGTATTGACATCGTTCAATCTCAAATCATGGTAGCTGAAGGGCATGAACTCCATGGCAAAAAGATCGGGATTCCCGAACAAGCGGGAATTAAAACTCATGGATATGCGATTCAATCAAGGGTGACGACTGAGGACCCATTGAATAATTTCATGCCCGATACCGGGAAAATGATGGTTTACCGTTCCGGTGGGGGATTCGGTGTTCGTCTGGACGCAGGGAATGGGTTCCAAGGTGCGGTCATCACACCATATTATGATTCCCTTCTCGTTAAACTTTCGACTCATGCGCTTTCATTTGAGCAGGCAGCTTCCAAAATGGTTCGTAACCTTAAGGAATTCAGGATTCGTGGAATTAAAACTAATATCCCCTTCCTTGAAAATGTTGTTAAACATGAAAAATTCATAAATGGGGAATATGATACATCATTCATTGATACAACACCGGAATTATTTAGCTTCCCAATCAGGAAAGACCGTGGGACAAAAATGCTTTCATATATCGGAAATGTGACCGTGAATGGATTCCCGGGAGTCGAGAAAAAGAAAAAGCCGGTTTTTGATCCAGCTCCGATTCCGAATGTTGGTGGTCTGCCGCTTATCTCTGGTACAAAAAATATACTTGAAGAGCAAGGTGCAGAGGGACTGGTCAAATGGATTAAAGAACAGAAAGAGGTATTGATCACCGATACGACTTTCCGTGATGCACATCAATCTTTACTGGCGACGAGAATCAGGTCGAAAGATATCCTTGATATCGCTGAGCCTACAGCAAAACTCCTTCCTGATTTATTTTCAATGGAAATGTGGGGCGGGGCAACTTTTGATGTCGCATATCGCTTCTTGAAAGAAGATCCATGGGACAGGCTGTTAAGTTTCAGGAAAAAAGCTCCGAATGTCCTTTTGCAAATGCTATTAAGGGCTTCAAATGCGGTTGGTTACAAAAATTACCCTGATAATGTCATTCGTGAATTCGTAGAGAAATCAGCGGATGCAGGCATTGACGTTTTCCGTATCTTCGATAGTTTAAACTGGGTTAAAGGAATGGAATTGGCTATTGATGCAGTTCGTCAATCAGGCAAAATTGCGGAAGCTGCCATTTGTTATACAGGGGATTTGAATGACCCATCACGGAGCAAGTATAATATCCAATACTATAAAAATATGGCGGTGGAATTAGAACAAGCCGGTGCCCATATTTTAGCGATCAAGGATATGGCCGGCCTCTTGAAACCTGAAGCTGCTTACCGCCTTGTATCGGAATTGAAAGAATCGACATCCCTTCCGATCCATCTGCATACTCATGATACAAGCGGAAATGGAATTTACATGTATTCTAAAGCGATCGAAGCTGGTGTGGATATCGTTGATACGGCGATAGGTTCTTTGGCTGGACTGACTTCGCAGCCAAGTGTACAAACGCTTCATTATGCATTGGAGGGGTCAAGCAGACAGCCTAAATTGGAAGTCGATTCTCTAGAGCGTTTAGGAGAATACTGGGGAGAGGTCAGGAAATTCTATCATGACTTCGAAAGCGGCATGAATGCACCTCATACCGAGGTTTACAAACACGAGATGCCAGGCGGTCAATATAGTAATCTGCAGCAGCAAGCCAAAGCAGTGGGGCTGGGAGACCGCTGGCATGAAGTGAAAGAGATGTACCAGCGCGTCAATGTAATGTTCGGCGATATCGTTAAAGTAACTCCTTCATCCAAAGTTGTTGGGGATATGGCTTTATTCATGGTACAAAATAACCTGTCTGAAGAAGATGTTCTGACAAAAGGAAATTCCATCGATTTCCCTGATTCAGTCATAGAGTTATTCGAAGGCTATCTAGGTCAGCCAGTTGGGGGATTCCCTAAAGAGCTTCAGGAAGTTATCCTGAAAGGGAAGAAACCTATAACAGTAAGACCGGGTGAATTATTGGAAGAAGTGGACTTTGCAGCACTTAAAGAAGAATTATTCAAGGAATTGGGACGGGCAGTCACTGATTTCGATGTGCTTGCATATGCCCTATATCCAAAAGTATTCCTGGATTACAATAAAACGATTGAGCTGTTTGGAGATGTTTCCAACCTCGATACCGCTACTTTCTTATATGGCTTGAGGCTAGGGGAAGAAATCGAAGTTGAAATTGAAAAGGGTAAAACGCTCATCGTAAAATTGGTTTCAATCGGTCAGCCATTGGCTGATGGAACAAGGGTCGTTTATTTTGAGTTGAATGGTCAATCACGTGAAGTGATCATCAAGGATGAAAACATTAAATCTTCCGTTGTATCAAAAATGAAAGCAGACCCAAAAAATAAAGAACAACTCGGTGCGACAATGCCAGGTACGGTTATTCGCGTAGTGGTCGAGAAAGGCGATCAAGTCAAGCAGGGTGATCACCTAATCATTACGGAAGCGATGAAAATGGAAACTACCGTGCAAGCACCATTCTCCGGGACCATTAAAGATATTTATGTTAAAGATGGAGAAGCGATCAGTACTGGAGACTTATTGATTGAAATAACTAAGTAATCTAGCTGACTGTGACCTTGTAATGATTTGGGGTATATGGGGTATGCTTGAGAATTCAAGCTGCTCTGTACCCTCTTTTTAGGCAATGTACGGGCATCTTGAGACAAAACAAAAACCACCATTCCCGGGAATGGTGGTTTTTGTTTTGTCTTTTTGAATTATTGATTGAACAATCAGACATTAACGGGCGGGTACCGTTGGTGTTATATCCTGTTCATCCTGTCCTTTGACTGCGTGCGTGGAGTTCCCTTTTTGCTGAGCTAGGGCATTTTTTTTACTTCTTGATGTCAATAGCATCAAATAGCTCATTACACCAAAAAAGCAGGCAATGAACAATGCGTGTGTCAATGCGATATATAAGTTTTGCCTTGAGAAAATGATAAAGGCTCCAGCGGTGACCTGTAAAAATACGAGAATGAATGCAGCAATCCAACCGCCATATAAAACTTTTTGATTTTTGTAATGTTTTTTGGCGATATAAGCCACATATGATACCCAAATGAAAATAGCGCCTGCCATTGCACGGTGCCCCATTTGAATCCATTCATAAAGGTTGGAGGGGAATGCAGCGCTGTCATTTACACATAAAGGCCAATCCTTACAGATAAGACTGGATTCTGTATGCCTTACAAGAGCACCCGTATAGACGACTGCCAGACAAAAAATCAATACGCCAATAATATGGAATTTCATACGTTTGTCAACTATAAGTTTTTCGGCTTCGAACTTCTTGTCTACTTCAAAAATCAACAATGTCAGTAAAAAGACGGATGCAAAGGAAATGAGCGATATGCCAAAATGAAGGGCAAGGACGAAATCGGATTGTGACCAAATGACGGCAGCGGCTCCAATCAACCCTTGCAGTAACAGAAAACCAAAAGAAAGGACGGATAAGAAACGCGCTTCACGGATATGGCCGATTTTTTTCCAAGACATATAAGATAAAATTAAAACCAAGAATCCTCCAGCACCTGAAACGAGCCGATGGGAAAGCTCAATGACCAATTCAATCGTGATTTTGTCCGGGATCAATTGGCCATTGCACAATGGCCAGGACCTGCCGCAACCCATGCCGGAATCCGTCTTCGTGACTAAAGCTCCACCAAGTAAGATGAAAAGCATTACAATCGTTGTTAAAACAGCAAACCATTTAAGAGACGATTTCACTAGTAGTCCCACCTTTTTCTCTGTAGCAAATAGGATTGTTCTTAAAATTAATAATAGCATAAGGTTTTTCATAATATTTGTCGAACTTCCTCGATATTACACAAAATAGAATGATTTTACAAGTTCAGTTTATATTATAGCTATTAATTAAAATGCCTGTAATAGTTGAAAGTTGCAAAAGACTTTGATAGAAATAAAGGGAGTGTAAACCTTCAAGTAGGAGCAAAATAGGGATAGAGCCTAGGGGATGATGATAACAGCATACTATTCATGTTCTTGATGAACATCTAATTAACAGCAGTAAATTATTGAGACACAAATTGGTCAAAAATTATCCGAAAAATTTTCACAAAAGCTTCCAAAAATGTGTTTTAATATATTGAAGAAATGATTTTACTAAATTTTACTGTTATTAAGCATGATATTAAGAATGATAGCTCTCGATGGATTCCATTGACAACGGTCATTGGTAAATAATTTACTTTTTGTTTACGCTTCCTTGGTTACAAATATCGAAAAGTATGAAATAATGTTCTATAGCATATGTAAGTATTTTTTTGCATTTGCGTCTGTGCTGAATGATTTAAAGGAGGAAAACAAATGTCAGAAACAAGGGGTTTGTCAGAAGCTGTCATGGAGGACAGTAAAGCCGCCCTTCAATCGGATATACCTGAAACAACAGCTTGGAAGGATTTTCTCGCACTTATAAAAGTGGGGATTGTCAATTCAAATATAATTACAGCTTTTACCGGCGTGTGGTTAGCTCTTCATTTTTCGGGGCTTAGCTTCTTAAACAATCTAGATGTAGTGTTTTATACACTTGCAGGTTCGGCGCTCATTATGGCTGGATCTTGCAGTTTCAATAATTATTATGACCGAGATATCGATCATTTAATGGAAAGAACGAAAAACCGTCCAACGGTAACTGGAAAAGTACAGCCTTCAAAGGTATTGGCGTTAAGTTTCGGCTTAATTGCTGCAGGGCTGATTTTACTTGCATTGACTAATATGACAACTGCCATACTAGGTGCATTCGGCGTCTTCGCCTATGTTGTTTTATATACCATGGTTTTCAAGCGTAGATTTGTATCGAATACGATTATAGGCAGTATATCCGGAGCCGTGCCTCCACTTATCGGGTGGGCTGCAGTCGACCCGGGCCTTGATAAGGTCGCCTGGGTCCTGTTCGCGATCATGTTCTTGTGGCAGCCGCCTCATTTTTATGCACTAGCAATGAGGCGTGTCGAAGAATATCGTGCAGCCGGGGTACCTATGCTTCCGGTCGTAAAAGGCTTCAAGGCCGCAAAAAGGTCGATCATGCTATGGATCGTCTGTTTAATGTTCGTTCCTTTCTTTTTAACTCCATTAGGAACTCCGCTAGTTATTCTTGCTGCATTATTGAGCACGGGGTGGCTTATTTTGGGAATTAAGGGGTATAAAAAGAAAGATGATGTTAAATGGGCAACATCCATGTTTGTATATTCTTTAAATTATATGACCATTTTATTTGTAGCGATGGTTATTGTCACTCTCATCTAGTTTTGGTTAAAATAAGCTGGCGGCCTGTTCTTATACAGGCTCCAGCTTACTGATATATATTGCACTGACCGCCACTCATACATATTAACGGAACCAACGGGGTCATACATAAGAGCGGTTACATGGATCATCTTAATAATTCCTTAGTCTAGGGATTCTTTCTTTTTTAGAAATTGACATAGAGAGAATATTCGCAATTGCGCCCATTTTTATTTTTGTGAGAAAATTTTGACGAAAGAGGGGTTTCTGAAGCTATGAAAAAAAGGCTGCACAAATGGCGCCTAATTGCTCTGCTGGGTATTGTAGGACTTGTCCTTTCGGGCTGCGGCGAACCATTTCTATCCGCACTGAAGCCAGCTGGCGATGTTGCGCAATCTCAGTATGACTTACTGATATTGAGTACACTAATCATGGTACTGGTTATTATTGTTGTGATTATTTTGTTCGTTGTAGTTTTACTACGCTTCCGTCGGAAGGAAGGCGACGAAACAATACCGAAACAAATTGAAGGAAGTCATAAACTCGAAATTATCTGGACTGTTATTCCTATCCTTCTTTTAATTGTTCTGGCTGTTCCAACCGTCGTCACGACTTTCGACTTAGCCGACACAAAGGCAATGGATAAGAAAGATAAGGATGGAAAAACGAAGGATGCACTTGTCGTGAATGTCAGGGCGAATCTTTATTGGTGGGAGTTTGAATATCCGGACCTTGGCGTTGTAACTAGTCAGGATTTGGTTGTGCCAACCGATCAAAAAGTGTACTTCAATCTAACTGCTTCAGATGTTAAGCATTCATTCTGGGTACCGTCTGTCGGAGGAAAGATGGATACCAATACAGAAGGGGTCAACCAGTTTTTCTTAGAATTCGATAGTAAAAAGGCGGAAGATTCGAACAACTTGTTTTACGGAAAATGTGCTGAACTTTGCGGTCCTTCACATGCTTTGATGGATTTTAAGGTCGTACCGAAGTCCAAAAGCGATTTTGAAGCTTGGACTAAAGATATGAAAGCCGCGAAGGAACCTGTCGTTGAAGGTGATCTAGCCAAACAGGGTGAAGATGTCTTTAATCAAAGTTGTATAGGCTGCCATGCGGTGACACCAAATGACAGCAGGCCTGAAGCTGCTCGTCAGGCTCCGAACCTTGCTACATTCGGTGAACGTCAAAAAGTGGCTGGCGTATTGGATCATACGGAAGAGAATGTGAAAAAATGGATCAAGGATCCTGAGAAGTATAAACCGGGCAACACGATGACCGGTACTTACGGCGAACTTTCGGATTCAGATATTAATGCACTGGCAGCTTATTTATTAGAGCTTAAGGTGGAAGACAAATAGAGCATTGATTAAGGAGGTTAAATCGTGAGTACGTACGCTAATAAAAAAGGATTTGGCGCTACGCTTTGGGATTATCTTACGACGGTAGACCATAAGAAAATCGCCATTTTATATCTTATCTCTGGCGGGTTATTCTTTGTAATCGGCGGTTTGGAAGCGATGTTTATCCGTATCCAGCTTGCAATCCCAAATAATGACTTCGTAAGTGCCGGATTTTATAATGAAATATTGACCATGCACGGTACGACAATGATATTTCTGGCGGCCATGCCATTGGTATTTGCTGTTATGAATGCGGTTGTACCCTTACAGATAGGGGCTCGTGATGTTGCGTTCCCATTTTTGAACTCATTAGGTTTTTGGTTGTTTTTCTTTGGAGGAGTCTTTCTGAATCTTTCATGGTTTTTAGGGGGGGCTCCAGATGCAGGCTGGACATCGTATGCATCACTTTCCCTGCACTCCGAAGGCCATGGCATTGATTTTTACGTCCTCGGACTACAAATTTCAGGTTTTGGAACACTAATTGCAGGGATCAATTTCCTTGTAACCATTATTAATATGCGTACGCCTGGTATGACATATATGCGTATGCCGCTGTTTACCTGGTCAACTTTCGTTGTTTCTGCATTGATATTATTCGCTTTTCCTCCGCTTACCGTGGGATTGGTGTTAATGATGTTCGATCGGATGTTTGGAGCGAATTTCTTTGATGTAGCAGCAGGCGGGAATACGATCATTTGGGAGCATTTATTCTGGATATTCGGTCACCCGGAAGTTTATATCCTGATTCTTCCGGCGTTCGGTATTTTTTCCGAAATTTTCGCTACATTCTCCAGAAAAAGATTGTTTGGTTATTCATCGATGGTATTTGCAACCGTTTTAATCGGTTTCTTAGGTTTCATGGTTTGGGCGCATCATATGTTTACCACTGGTCTAGGTCCGATCGCAAATGCAATCTTTGCCGTGGCGACCATGGCTATCGCCGTACCGACGGGTATTAAGATATTCAACTGGATTTTTACGATGTGGGGAGGAAGCGTCAAGTTCACGGTTCCGATGCTTTATGCAGTTGCCTTTATTCCTACATTTACAATGGGTGGCGTGACAGGTATCATGCTCGCATCTGCACCTGCTGATTATCAATACCATGACAGTTATTTCGTTGTTGCTCATTTCCACTATGTAATCGTCGGTGGGGTTGTATTAGGTTTACTGGCTGGAATCAATTTCTATTGGCCGAAGATGTTTGGAACGATGTTAAGCGAAAAATTGGGGCAAATCACATTTTGGACGTTCTTGATTGGTTTCCATTTAACATTCTTCATTCAACATTTCTTAGGTTTGATGGGGATGCCTCGCCGCGTATTTACATTCTTGGACGATCAAGGGTTCAATACAGGTAATATGATTAGTACTGTTGGAGCCTTTTTGATGGCATTTGGAGTCTTGGTTATGGTCATCAATATCATCATTACATCTGTGAAGAATGAAAAAGTCGGCAATGATCCTTGGGGAGATGGCCGTACACTGGAATGGGCCATTCCATCACCACCGCCGTTTTATAATTTTAAACAACTGCCGCTTGTCCGCGGATTAGATCCTTACTGGGTTGAAAAAATGGAAGGGAAAAAGGAAATGACTCCTGCAGAACCACTTGGGGATATCCATATGCCCAATTCATCCATTCTTCCTTTAACGATTGCATCCGGTTTATTTATCGCCGCATTCGGTGCTTTATACCATATGGATGATAAGACATGGACCCTGCCTATAATGATTGTTGGACTTTTGGTAACATTTGGTTCAATGTTTATCCGTTCCGTTAAGGACGATCATGGATACCATATTCATAAAGAAGACCTTATGGACGATAAAGACAAGGGAGGTAAGGCATAATGCAAGCAGATGAAAGATTCACGGATGCTACTTGGCCTGCTTCTCCCGAGAAAGCGACTTTAGAAGGTAAAAATAAGTATTTGGGATTCTGGTTGTTTCTTGGTGGAGAGACGGTATTATTCGCCTCACTATTTGCAACTTACCTAGCATTGAAGGATAAAGTTCCAAATGGTGATGCAGCCCTAGCTAAAGATTTATTCGAATTACCGCTTACTTTTGTTGCAACCATGCTGTTATTGACCAGTTCATTGACTAGTGTGTATGCGATGTACCATATGAAAAATAACCATTTCAAACAAATGCAGGCTTGGCTTGTGATTACGGTTGCACTTGGATTTGGTTTTCTTGGACTCGAGATTTATGAATTTAATCACTATGTTCATGAATTCCATCATACATTTACGAGCAGTGCCTTCGGCTCCGCGTTTTATACGTTAGTTGGTTTTCACGGAGGACACGTTGCTTTCGGTTTGGTTTGGATCATATGTCTTATGGTGCGTAATGCAGGAAGGGGCTTGAATTTGTATAACGCTCCTAAATTTTTTGTTGCAAGTCTTTATTGGCATTTCATTGACGTAGTCTGGGTGTTTATCTTTACTGTCGTATACTTAATGGGAATGGTGGGATAACTGATGGCGAATGAACAATCAAATTCAGCGAACCCGAATGTCGATTTAAAATATCGCCGTAAGAAAAATGCTGAAGAGATGAAACACCAAGTGATATCATTTACACTTATGATTTTCTTTACATTACTTGCTTTTGCTGCTGTAGGAATCGAGGGTTTTTCACATTGGTTCATTAAACCAGTCATTTTGCTGCTGGCAGTTGTACAAGTGATTTTCCAATTGTATTATTTCATGCACATGAAACATAAAGGGCATGGCACCATTGCATTGTTCTTATTTTCGGGCCTTGCAGTCGGTTTGATAACTGTCCTTGTGTTCACAACGATTGTTTGGCTATAAACCATAAAGGAAATCGGCTATTGAATGATAGCCGGTTTTCTTTATGTGTTGATTAGCTAGAAAAAGAATCCAAGTTTATCTATATTTGTTACCATGTTTCATTTTAGGTATAATGAAAGTAAGAAAAAGTTTATGAACGAGGTGATTTTTTTGTCTATTGATATTTTCGGATTTCGCGCTTTGTGGAGTCCTTATTATTTTGCCGTCCTCGTACTTATAACCGTTGGCTATTTTTGGCTGGTAACAAAAAAAGGGGAGAAGTTTTCGGGCAGTTCAGTGCTATCCGTTAAACAGGCAACTTATTTTTTGATAGCCATGTTCCTTCTATATGCAGTAAAAGGATCACCACTGGATTTATTGAGCCATATCATGTTCAGTGCCCACATGTTTCAAATGGCACTGCTCTATCTCGTGATTCCGCCTTTATTTATCATAGCGATTCCAGATTGGCTTATGAGAACTTTCATAAACTCAAGGGGAGTGAAGCCGTTATTTCAATTTTTCACTAGACCTCTTGTCGCCCTTTTACTGTTTAATGTTCTTTTCTCGTTGTACCATATCCCGTTAGTGTTCGACTTTATCAAAACGGGGATGTGGTTTCATGCCGGATACACGGTCCTTTTATTTACCACTGCCGTTTTGATGTGGTTCCCGCTTGTCAATCAACTTCCGGAACGTGAAAGTCTGTCAGGTGTGAAAAAAGTAGCTTATATTTTCGGCAGTGGCATTCTAATGACCCCTGCTTGCGCTTTGATCATTTTTGCTAATGATCCGATGTATGATACATTTACCAATGCGGAATCTTGGGCGAGTGCCATGGAACTTTGCGTTCCGGCTTCAGCACTGTCAGGCTTAACGCTCAGTGGCCCGGAAATGTTCAATGGACTGCCATTGCTTGAGGATCAACAGCTTGGCGGGGTTCTGATGAAGGTGATCCAAGAAATCGTTTTAGGCTATGTATTAGGTGTCATTTTCTTTGCTTGGTTCAAAAAGGAGAATGGCGGCCAAAATGATATCGATCCGATACCTTCGGATTTTCAGACTGTAGAATAATTGTACGATAAAAGACTTGTCTTGGGACGGACAAGTCTTTTATCTGCCTTGCCTGTTTTTTGATTTAAAGAAAATAGCCAGTGATTCGACTTGGCTATTCTATAAAAGTGAGCATTCTGTTAATAATCCTTGATTTTATTGAATTTTATGATTGCCTCTTATAAAATGGTAGTTGATTAATAAATATAGAGAGGACTACAATACATATGTCTTTACCAATCCTTCCAACGATAAGTACAGCTTTCATTGTATTAAGTGCAATCACTGTTGCAATAGGCTGGTATCAAATTAAACAACGCAAAATCGAGACCCATAAAAAAACCATGATGGCGGCTGCGGTTTTTGCGGTAATCTTTTTCACTATATATCTTTCCCGGACGGTCTTCATTGGCAGTACGTCATTTGGCGGACCTGATGACATTAAAATTTATTATACAATTTTTTTGATCTTCCATATAACGCTTGCGACAACTGGAGCAGTTTTGGGAATCATCATGCTTACCACTGGTTTTAAAGGTAAATTCGCCATTCATAAAAAAATCGGACCTGCTACAAGCATCATTTGGTTTTTCACTGGGATTACTGGTGTAGCTGTTTACATCCTGCTTTATGTCATTTATCATGGCGGCGAAACAACATCTTTAATAAAGGCGATCCTGGGATTTTAAAATAACGAAAAAGCCTGGTGCAAAAAAGCATCAGGCTTTTGTAATGGATACGAAAAAAAGAGAGCATCACACATGATCCTCTCTCTTTTTACCTCACTTTTAACTTACGGCTTTTACAGGCCGTTGAATTGTGTAAGTTCTTCTTTGATTTGAGAGAGGATTTTTTCACTTTGTTTAACTAGTGATGCAGGGAAATCCTCTCCTTCACCATATTCAACTCCGTGTGGATAATAGTGTTTTCCTAATAGAGGGACCATAAGTTTAATGACGGCCCTGTGAGAGCCTACATCGCCCTCTGTAGCATAGCCAAGTATTCTCAGGTAAAACGTGCCTTCTTTTAATTCGAACTTACGATCGTAACTGACTCTTTCGTAATCCCATTGTTCTGCACGTATTAAACCATATTGCGGCATTAGGTCATCTAATCGGTTTAAGTCGGCTGTGATGTTTTCGATTCCAAAGCTTTCAAATTTCACGAGTAGTACCTCCTATGTTTACTATTGGGAATTAAAATGACATACCGGGAAAATATTATGTACATGAATATATTAAAAATCTCCAAGTATGTTTATAATATACCATTTTATCCTATATTTTATAATAGTACGAAATGGTGGAAGTTGCAATGAACTCAACCATGGTATTTCAATCATTCACAAAAGTTCCATTTTAAAAATAAATTTAATGAAGGGGCAGTCTATCGTAAATTAGAAAATTATGATTGAACAGTGATATAATCAGGAAAGAAAGGTTTTTTGCATTGGATACATAAATTAGATAGAGAGAGGGAGTGTTCCTCTGCGCAATTTAGGTAAGGTGTTGGTGTTGATCGTTATTTTTTTCGTAATCGGTATTTATCTTAATATCGGCGATGAAGATGAAGGGAACCCTCTTATTGATGGAAACAAAGGTGTTAACCCCAATGGACATATAAATGAAAAAAGCCCTACCTCTGAAAAGGATGGGGTTACTAAAGTGACAGAAGGTCTGGCAGTAACAATCGGGAAAAATGCAAAAGAGATAGAAAAGGAATACGGTAAGCCAGATCGAATTGATATGTCCGCATATGGATATGAATGGTGGGTATATAAAAAGAATTATAATAATTATTTTCAATTAGCCGTTGAAAATGAAAAAGTGGTATCTGCTTATGGGATCGGTGATGAGGTCAATGTCGCTCCTTTTAAAATTGGACAATCGATTGATGCCATCTATTCCAGCTTATATGTGGAACCTACTGTTGATATTGAAGTGGGTGACAGTTCCTATCGTTTCGAATTGTCGGAGGAAGACATGAACATGAGACCGTTGATTGATTTAGGGAATATCAATGTTCAGCTTTATTTGGATAAATTCACAGGGACTGTTTCAAGCATCCGATTTTTGAATGATTCGGCCCTATTGAAACAACAGCCGTATGAGTTGACCTATCATGGTGAACTTGTGACAATTAAGGATCTTTCTGAGGAAGACATGGCGAAAGTGGAAGATGGCAATGAGCAGCAAATATTCGATATTACGAATATAATGCGCAGCCGGTTTGATTTGGAGCCTTTAGAATGGGATGCTCCAACAGCAAGGGTTGCCTACCTTCATAGCCGTGAAATGACGGACACACCTGAAGGAACCCATGTTTCTGAAACAAATGGGGATTTGGAAAAGCGTCTCGATGCAGGTCATGTAAAATACAGGGCAGCAGGTGAAAATATAGCGGCTAATTATGTGGACGCAGCTGCAGTCATGGAAGGCTGGCTAAATAGCAAAGGTCATCGGGATGCGATGCTGAACGAGGAATTTACAGGTCTGGGCGTCGGGGTATATAAAAAGTATTACACTCAGAATTTCATAAAGAGATAAAAAAAACGGATCCGATTTGGGTCCGTTTTCTTGTTCTGGATATAGCGCAAAGTTCCCCATCCATCCTCGAGCTGGGCCTTCCCCTCTATGATAATATGTTTGCCTACGTCAATTTGTATTTGCACGCAAACGGCAATGGCAGGTATTACGTAACGAACTTGGATATCCGCAGTAACGGAAGGTGGCCATCATGCCTTCATGAGTCATGTTCAATCAAGAGGTGTGTCAGGCATGGACACATCGTGAGTGTCGTCCCCTGTTCGCTTACATCCTTATTTAATTGCAGCGGGATTGAAAAATAAGAGCGGTTCCCTTGCTCTACTTTGGCTTTTAACCCTGAAACAATTCCCGATGGATCAGATAACTCTATTTCATCTGCAGTTTCAGCTAGGTTCTGGATGTCATTGATTAAGTCACATTCAGGCGCATGAAAATACATCCTTTTTTGCTTTGGAACACATCCAATTGGATTTAAAATGGAATGTGATGCACTTTTTATTTACCTTTAGCATATGGTGCAATAGGCGATGTCTAAGTGTGAGGTGAGAGTAATGGCAAAAAGAAAACGGCCCTCCGTGGATCGATTTCGGGAGTTTGTAAAGGAGCATCCTCATTTAGTGAATGAAGTGAGAAGCAAACAAGCAACATGGCAGGAACTTTTTGAAGAGTGGTATTTACTCGGGGATGATCATCCACGCTGGCAGGCTGAAGGCAGTGTGGGTGAGACCAAAGTGAATACAGAATCCCCATCACCGCCGGACGAAAAGGGGGACCAAAGCACTGAGTTGATCGGTTCGTTAATGAGTGCAGTTAAAAATATGGATATGGGGCAGATTCAACAATATATTACGAATGCCAATCAGGCCATCGGTGCAATCCAAGGAGTGCTATCTGCTTTCCAAGGGAATAAATCAGGTGATACAAGTCCTCCCCCAAAAGAAAAAGAGCAGAGAGCTAACCCTTTTTTATTCACAAAAGATTAAGGAGGGTTTTTCATGCGTCAGAATATATATGAATTCATCCAAACAAACGAAGATATGCGAAATTACTTGAGGGTTCAGCCTGGATGGTACAGAAGGTTAATGCGTAATCCCCATGAAGTGGATGTGTTTGAAACCGAGGCGAAATATTATTTTGAAAAGTCGATTCCGCATCGGGTCTCTAAATTTTCGGAAAGCGTTCAGGTCGCCTCCATGATGCTTCATATGTTTCAAGCGATGAATGTTTCAGGTGAATGAAGAAAAAAAGAGTAAATTACTCCTTTTGGCGAACAATAAAGGCAAAAGGGGGACGATGGAATGAGAAAGTTGATATTGGCTCTAACAGTGTTGATGGCAGCGTCGGGTTGTGGGAAGAAAATACCGGAACCTGAGAATTCAGGAGTAGCCATACAGAGTGTTTCTACACTTAAAGCTGCCACCACTGTATCGGGCATCCGAAATTCAGATGAGGACTTTCGGGTAAAAACTTTTGTAAAAGGCAACTCTGTCTATGTAGAGTGCTACTTGAAAAACTATGGTTTTTCTGAATCAAATCCAGAACAGTTGGCAACTGTGTCCGTATTTATTGATAATCAAAAGAAAGTCGATATGAAAACGGCAGCATTTATCTTAAAGGAAGTCCCGAATGGCAAGCATAAAATCAAGCTGGAGATTTTGAATGGTTCAGGTGAAAAAACAGGGCTGCAAAAAGAGATTGAGGTACATATCACTTCCTCGATTTAATCAAACCATTAGCATCTAACAGGGAGAAATGGTAAAATGGTTGTGGAGGTGAGCTTGTTAATGCTTGCTACTATGGAAATCATCGACATTTTACAACAGGCTGATGGATTAGCTGAAATGATCCTTCATTCTGAAATAGGGGAAGAATACCTCCTTAGTTTATATAAATTACAAAGCGACAAAGAGGCCCAGCGGAAAATTTCCAAGTTTACTTCGCTAAAGGATCTATTTGAAGATGTTCAAAGGTTCGGTAAATATCATCCGGATTATAAACGCATCAATTTAGAAACCAGGCAAGCTAAACGAGACATGGATATGCATCCTGCCGTTGCTGAGTTTAAGCGGGCTGAGACCGAATTGCAATCCGTTCTTGATGAAATAAGCGGAAGGATTGGCCGAGCTGTTTCTGAACAGGTCAAAACTCCAGCGGGGAATCCATTTTTTGTTTCATCCGGTGGATGTTCAACGGGAAGCTGCGGAACCGGCGGAAGCTGCGGATGCTCTGCTTAAGGTAATGGCCATATTGTGAACAATAGGCCGGTATATTGAATGCAGCCATCGAAATTCGAAATTACTACGGAGTTCGGTGGCTGTGTCATGTAAGGAACCTTCGTCGAGACATTGTTCAATGAACCGATGAATGTATAAAGATTTTCTTGTTATTTATATTCCGGATACGTGACAAAGGGATTAACTGCGATATAAAATACAATCCGGACATAGGTTGCCGCAGCAAAACATCTTTTGCTGCGGCACATAAAAACGGTGCCGGAATACATATAAATGTTCTTCCTGCCGTACGAAAATGGTTTCACAATGAAGCTGCTTGCCACGCATTGAAAGGCTTGCGGCTTTTTTTATTAACAAAGAAAGCTTACTATTATTATTTTGAGCCGGATGATAATGGATATATAAAAATGGTATACCTGTGAACTTTTTTATCGAAGCTTGTGTAATTTCTTCATTATCTAATAGATGATCAATAAATTTATGCCAAATTTGGTTTAAATCCATCGTTTGTTAGGCTCCCTTCACAGTGTTTATATTCATAATAGTGAGAGAATTTCGTTTATAATCTTTTTTCTTGGTTGAAAGTAAAGATTCTGCTATGCTACACTTAGTTAAAACCTTTATAAAAGGGAGTTATTGATATGCTTGGAGCGAGACAGGGAATCATCGTCTATTTACATACATTAAAACAAGCCAAAATGCTTAGGAAATTTGGAAATATCCATTATGTTTCAAAAAAGTTGAAATATGTGGTGCTTTATACGAATATGGATGAAGTGGAGCCACTAGTGGAAAAGCTGAATAATTATTCGTTCGTTAAAAAAGTGGACCTTTCTTACAAGCCTTTTTTGAAGGTGGAGTTCGAAAACTCCAAACCGGATAAAGCGAAAGAATATGATTATAAAATGGGAATTTAAAAAAAGCTGACTCATGCGGAGTCAGCCTTTTTCATTTCAGGGCATCAACATTTCTCAACCTAATGGGGGCAGATATCTATTCATTCGCAAAATGCCGATTAAGTGTTGGTAGTACAACTCGATTTCTGCATAGAGCACCGAAGGTTTCACGTCGATTTCAATAATCGGTCTATCCAGTTCCTCCGCCAAGCTCTCAAAAAGCCCATAGCGTTTGTTTTTGGTGGCATGAGGGTTCGGTATACCTTCGCGGCAAATGTAAAGCGGCTGGAATTTCCCGGGATCCGTTGGGTGCATGACGATTACCAATGACGTTACCTTTTTATCATTTATAGTAGTATGCATGGCCAAAAGCCTTGCAACTCGATGTTTCTGATTGCGTCCTACTTCCAGCAACTCATATATATCGGAATATCCTTGTCCAATTTCAATAAAACGTTGAATCAATTAAACCTCTCCTAACTAACTTATTATTCATTACTTTATCATTATCCCTCATAAAAGAGAAGGACAACTTCATTGATGAAGCATGACAAAGACACTTAGATATCAGAGATTTAACAAAAAAAAGCCCTGCAAAAATATGCAGGGTCCTTCTATGTCTAACTAAGGACCAGAAGGCAAAGGGAGAGGAGAAACCGGAGGAAGAGCTTATGGGGAAACGTAAGCCTTCTCCGCGGTTGGCAACAACACCTAAAAAGGAATGTTGTTATTCACATTATTGCCAAAAACCACATTATTATTCAAAATGTCAAAGATTTATAAAAAGAATCCATGGTCCGAAATGATACTTTGATTTTCATCTTGGAAATGAAGCCAAATGGGTTTAAATATTGGCTAGCTTTTTCTAATATGTTAGGATAGGAAAGTAACAGAAATTTGTCATAAAATGTGGTGAGGATTATGAGGGTCGTTTCCGGAATTTGCAAAGGAAGACCACTTAAGGCTGTACCGGGTACAGGAACCCGGCCGACTACTGATAAAGTCAAGGAATCCATTTTCAATATGATTGGTCCTTATTTCGAAGGAGGGCTGGTCCTCGACTTGTTTGCCGGGAGCGGTGGACTGGGAATTGAAGCGTTAAGCAGAGGCATGGATAAAGCCATATTTGTCGACCGGGATTTTAAAGCAAATCAAACGGTTAAGGCCAATTTGGAACTATGCAAGTTTTCAGACCGTGCAGAAGTTTATAAAAATGATTCAGAGCGTGCACTGAAGGCTTTGGTGAAAAGGGAAATGACTTTTGAATTGATTTTTCTTGATCCACCTTATAAGAAACAAAAGCTAGTCGAGATTCTTGAAGAAATACATAAATACCGATTGCTGAACGATATGGGATACATTGTTTGTGAGCATGGCCATGATGTTACATTGCCAGAAAAAGTTGGTGACTTTACCGTTAAGAGAAAAGAAGTTTATGGCGTCATTGCCGTTACGATTTATCAATGGGGAAATGTACACGAACAGGGGGAACTATGAATGTCCAAAATAGCGATTTGTCCGGGGAGTTTTGATCCAATAACATTTGGTCATCTTGATATCATTCAAAGGGGAGCGAATGTTTTTGATGAGGTATATGTGGTCATCGTGAACAATTCAGCGAAAAATTCACTTTTTACAGTGGAGGAGAGACTGGAATTGATTACTGAGGCGACTGCCCATATGCCGAATGTTAAAGTGGATTTCTATCAGGGATTGACGGTCGACTATGCTGAAAGCGTTTCCGCGAATGCCATTATCAGGGGATTGAGGGCGACTTCCGACTTTGAATATGAAATGCAGGGAACTTCGATGAACCGATTCCTAAACAATAAAATAGAGTCATTCTTTATCATGACGAAAAATCAATATTCTTTCTTGAGTTCAAGTATCGTGAAAGAGGTAGCGAAGTATGGCGGAGATATCTCCGAACTAGTGCCAAACGTCGTCCAGAAAGCCCTGGCCAAAAAGTACGAGGAACTGAAAGGATAGAAAAAAGAGCATTGCCTACGCGCAATGCTCTTTTTTTCGGTTTAAGAAAGGCCTTTGAATAGCCTTTTGGTAAATATGATGATGTATAGGATCAAGAACAAGAGTGTTAAAATGGGGCCGAAATCAAGCATGTTCTGATATAGGGAATTCACGTGTTCACCGGATCCGCTGACTGGGAATGCGTTTAACGGGCTGCCGCTGTACATATTGCCTTTATAGAATGGCTCCCAAAGCAAGATGGTAATAATGGATGCCAAAAGGCCATGTGCTATCCTAGCAAGAAAAAAGGGAGTGAAACGAATGTCTGTTGCGGCTATAATGCTGGCAACCTGCGCTTGAATGCTGAAACCGTTGAAAGCTAAGATGAAACTAGTCATCACAGTTTGCTGAAAGAGTGTCGCATCTTCGACCGTACTGGTTAATTTTGAACCAAGAGTCATTTCAAACATGCCTGATATGAAGGGGAGGCTTAAGGAATCCGGGAAATTAAAAATATGTAAAATTCCTCCGACCCACGATGCTAGCAATCCGGTAATGTTCATGTGAAATAAAAGCTTGTTCACCACCGAAAAGAGAATGATGAATCCCCCGATCATTAATAGGGTTTGGATGGATGAGAGTACCGCATCTCCAAGTAAACTGCCAAATGGTCTTGTTTCTTTTATTCTGGTTCGATGCATTTGGCTAAAAGCTTGTCTTATGGAGGGGAGCTTGGTCATTACTTTAGTATGCGATTTTTCTTCTTTCCAACGGTAAAAACGCATGATGATGCCTACACAAAAATTTCCTAGGTAGTGGGAAAGTGCAAGGATGATCCCTAAATGAGGATTGTGGAAAAACCCTACGGCAACGGCAACGAACAAGAATAATGGATTAGATGAATTAGTAAAACAAACGAGTCTTTCGGCTTCAATGCGGGTCAATTGTTCTTCCTGACGAAGCCTCACGGTGTATTTCGCTCCAGCTGGAAATCCTGATGCAAGTCCCATCGCCCAAACGAAACCGCCCACTCCTGGTACACGGAATAAGGGACGCATAAATGGTTCTAGCATGACACCAATGAACCTGACAACCCCAAAACTGATTAATAACTCCGAGAAAATCAAGAAAGGTAGAAGCGAAGGAAACACAATTGTCCACCAAATATTGAGTCCGCCTTTGGAAGCTTCAAAGGATTCTTGGGGGAAGATGATCAAGCCAACTGCCATCATCGTGACGGAGGTAGCTAACAGTACTGTTTTAGATTTTGATTTTAGCAAAATTCAGCCTCCTCTTGAAGGTTACTAAATAAGGGCAGTTCGTTTCGTATATAATAAAATATGAACTTCCTTTTCTCGAAAAGTAAGCGCATGATGAAATGTGGATTGTTTCGACATGTATAAATGAGGATGTTCCTCACAATGGAATTTCAATGAAACCCTGCACTTTATTGGCTGGCATAGTTTATATCTGCCATGCTTGTTTCACTGTCAATATAAATAATATGCTTCTATAAATCCGTTTAAGACCATAACTTTGAATGAGTGTTATTTCAATATTTTGAACTAGTTATAGCGGGAGGGATATCTTTGTCGAAACCAAAAGTCGGGCTTGCACTTGGGTCAGGAGGAGCTAGGGGGTTTGCACATATTGGCGTGATAAAGGTATTACAGCAAGAAGGCATTCCGATAGATATGATTGCTGGAAGCAGCATGGGAGCTATGGTTGCAGCCTTTTATGGAGCGGGTTCGGATATCGAGAGGCTGTATAAGTTGTCCCGTGCATTTAAGCGAAAGTATTATTTAGACTTCACCATACCTAAAATGGGCTTCATTTCGGGTAAACGGACAAAGGATTTAATCAGGGTATTTACATATGGCAAGAAATTTGAAGAACTTGATATTCCTGTGGCGGTCGTCGCCACTGATATAAAAACTGGGGAAAAAGTCATTTTTCAGGAAGGCCCAATCGCACCGGCTGTAAGGGCAAGCATTTCCATTCCCGGCATTTTCATTCCCGAAAAAATCGGGAACAGACTGCTTGTTGATGGCGGCGTTGTTGACAGGGTTCCTGTTTCAGTCGTGAAGGATATGGGAGCAGACATCATAATTGGTGTGGATGTAGCCCACGTGAAACAGGATATGGAAATAAACTCCATCTATGATGTCATCATGCAAAGCCTCGATATCCTGCAAATGGAACTTGTTAAAAGCAGGGAGTTTGCTTCAGACGTCATGATACGCCCCAGGGTTGAGAAATACAGCTCTAAATCATTTACAAACGTTCAGGAAATAATTAGTATTGGAGAAGAAGCTGCAAGAGGTAAGATAGATCAAATTAAGCAGTGTATTGTTACTTGGAAGGAGTCCTTTGAAGATGAGCCGTAAAATATATGTACGCACTTTCCTGGTGGTGGCTATACTTCTCATAGCATCAGCCCTTTATTCCCTACCTTTTTATGTATCAAAACCAGGCATGGCTAAAGAATTGGAGCCAATCATTGAGGTGTCCGGAGGAGATGAAGCAAAAGGAAGCTTTATGTTAACCACTGTAAGGATGGGCCGGGCGAATATATATTCCTACATGCTGGCGAAATGGAGCAAATATCAGGAGCTTTATCCGGAAACCTCCATTCGAAGCGAAGATGAAACAGATGAAGAATATAATATCAGGCAGCTGCACTTAATGGATGGTTCTAAAAATAATGCCATTCAGATCGCATATGAAAAAGCAGGGAAAGAAGTCGATTACGAGTACCTGGGTGTATATGTTTTGGACGTGCTAAAAGGAATGCCGGCAGCTAAAGAACTGAAAGCGGGCGATCAAATCATACAGGTCGATGACGTTAAATTCAAGTCTGCACAGGAATTCATGGACTACATTAACGGAAAAAAGGCTGGAGATGAAGTGAAAATAGTGTATAAGCGGAAAGATACGGAGAAAACGGCCGTTCTTTCATTGCAGCCTTTTAAAAATGACCCAAATAGGGTCGGAATAGGCATTTCGCTGGATGACAATCGAAAAGTGATCACAAAACCGGCGATTGCCATAGATTCAGAACAAATAGGCGGTCCTTCGGCTGGTTTAATGTTTTCATTGGAGATTTATAATCAATTAACAAAAGGCGATCTTACAAGTGGCTATGACATAGCGGGTACGGGAACGATGTCTGATGATGGGACAGTTGGTCCAATTGGCGGAATTCAACAGAAAATAGTTGCAGCCGATAAATCTGGAGCGGAAATATTCTTTGCCCCAAATGAAAACGGAGCAGCAGGTTCGAATTATGAAGATGCACTCATTGCAGCAAAGGATATCGACACGGATATGAAGATCGTACCGGTTGACAACTTTGATGATGCAATAGCCTATTTAACGAAGCTGAAAGGAAAGGAAAAATGAAAAAAAGCGCAGGCAGTCAACTACTGTTTGCGCTTTTTTTTACTATTAAGGATGGAAGGGCCAAGCTTAAACCTTTCTTCATTTGAAAATGATGGGGGATTCATATTCCCGTTTCATCAAGGCAGCCTGATACGGTTCGGACAAGCCAAGTGCATACACCTGTGCCGCTCGCAAGTCCGTATCGATGTCCTGCTTCTGATAGGACGAAAGTTTAGAGATGAGCGGGAGGGGTAAGCCTTTTTTTACATTGCGAAGGTATTCTTGTCCCCGGCCATTCATGCCAAGAAGTCTGATATAGGCTGGTTGTTCATTGTGAATCATCTGTTCTTTTAATGTATGGGTCAGTATGTGGACGCACATCCGCTGTAGTCGTGTCCATGTGTAGCGTTTTGTCTTCAGATCTGCCATGAATCCAGAAAAGCTCGAAGATTGTTTGGCCATCTCCTTTATTCGGTGTTCTATGCCTTCCTCGATTTCGTATATCCCTGCCAATTCGATTAAAGAGGAAGAAAGGATTCGGTATTTCAAAAGGGGCCAATACATTTCCCAGTCATGCAAGGCTTGGTAGCGCGTTAAATATTGCTCAAGACCATTCATTGTCGGCTGAGGAATATAACTGGAAACAGGATTTAATTCCCTGTGTTCATGAATGGCTTTACGTATCCCCGTTGCGCTGGCAATAGGGTCTTTGGACAACTTTGTTTCATGGTATCCGGCAGCGACCCTTTGAATCGTATAAGGGCGGATGGAGTAGCCATTTGATAGGGCAGCACTTACATATTCCTTTCCAAGAATATTATTTGGCTTCGTCAAATCCAATGCCGCCTCATCATTGATGATCGAACGATAAGCCTGGGCAGCACTGGCCGGATAACTATTACCGGCATCCATAGCCGATTTAATTGCAGCATCGAATGCATCGGAATTATCCGAAAGAATTCTGTGTGCGGTGATGAATGGTTCAATTCGGCCATCCTCGCTTCCGAAGCAAAAGGATTCACAGCCAAGGGATTCCAAAAGGGAAATAGATCCTTTTGCAAATATCTCCGCCTTCTGTGTCGCGAAAGCATAGGGAAGTTCAATGACAAGATCTATGCCGCCATTCAAGGCCATTTCGGCACGGGTCCACTTGCTGACGATAGCGGGCTCGCCGCGCTGTAAAAAGGGCCCGCTCATGACAGCCACCACTACATCTGCCCCTGTTTTTTCTCTACTTTCTCTTGCATGTAAAACATGTCCATTATGAAAAGGGTTATATTCGACTACTAAACCGCAAGCTTTCATTTGATCACCTCAGAGAAAAACTTTGTATTTTATCAACTTAGTGCTAAAATAGTATTTCAAGTAAAATAACTATAAGTATTCGTCCGGATTTTTTTGTTTGTAATGATTCTTAAACCTAGACAATCAGTTAGGATGACTACATTATAGTGTAAAGAAAAAATATTGACAAACTTATAATTGAAAGCTATAATTATTTTTGTTGCCTTGAGGTGATTTCAATTGAAATGGACGATTAGTCAACTTCAAAAAATTCGGGACAAAGATTTACGGTTTGATGAACTGGTGGATGTCTTGGACATTAGAGAAAGAGACCCGCAAATTCGCGATGTTTCTCCGATCAGAGTAGCAGGAAGAGCTGATATCAGCTCGACCGAGATTACTTTTCACTTGCATCTTTCAGGTGAATTAACATTACCTTGCTCCCGTACACTGGTAGACGTTAAATATCCGATTGATATTGATACAAAGGAAACCTTTCTTTTAAAGGCAGATGGCGCCGATTTCTACGGAGACGATGTCACTGTTGTGGAAGGTGACGTTGTAGACTTAATACCGGTAATTAAAGAAAATTTATTGCTAGAAATTCCGATGCAGGTTTTTTGTGAGGATGTCGATTCGAATGAAGCTGCTCCTCAATCCGGAAAAGACTGGGCTGTTATTTCTGAAGAGGAAAATGAGCATAAGGTTGATCCGAGATTTGCAAAGCTTGCCGACTTTTTTGACAACAATAAAGAATCTTGATTGGAACGAAAAATCGTTAATCCGATTTTTCCAGCTTTTTTATATTTTTTAAGGAGGTGGGAATAATGGCTGTACCTTTTAGAAGAACGTCGAAAACTGTAAAAAGAAAACGTCGTACACACTTCAAGCTTCAAGTACCTGGTATGGTAGAATGCCCGAGCTGTGGTGGAATGACTCTTTCACATCACGTTTGTAAAGAATGTGGAACATATAAAGGAAAAGAAGTTGTCGCAAAATAATTTCTTGACCTACTTGAGAGCTTTGCTTTCTTGATGCAACACGCTAATCAAAGCGCAGGGATTTTTCTCTGTGCTTTTTTTACAAATATATTTGGCAGAATATTTTGAATCATCTATGTTTGCCGATGGTTTCGGAGATGGTGTTTACGTGGATCAAGTAATTAATGTTGAAAAGGATGAACGCGGTTTCATGAAGCTCCTGTTTAATAGACCGGAGAAAAGGAACGCCGTGAATTATCAATTGATGGACGAACTCGAGTCGATATTGTCAGAAGCTGCATGCGATGATGAAGTTAAGTTGCTGGTCCTGACAGGGGCGGGCTCCGAGGCATTCTGTTCAGGCGGGGATCTAAGGGAATTTCAGGATTTGCGTACAGAAGAAGAGGCCTTTGCTATGTTATCGAAAATGGGTGAAATTCTGTATAAACTAGCAGTTTTCCCAAAACCAACAATAGCGCTCATCAATGGAAGTGCTTTAGGCGGTGGATGCGAAATTGCGACAGCTTGTGATTTCAGATTAGCAAAGAGGGAAGTTAAGCTGGGGTTTGTACAAGGTACTCTGGGAATAACGACAGGCTGGGGCGGAGCTTCACTTTTACTTGAAAAAATATCAGGGCAAAAAGCGCTAAAGCTATTATTGGATGCGAAAATACATAAAGCCGAGGAAGCAAAGGAATTGGGTTTCGTAGATGAGATAGTCGGAGAAGGTGCGGATGGATGGGAAAGGTTCGCAGAAGATTTTCTTCGCCATGAGACAGGGGTATTGATGGCCTATAAGCGATTGCTGGTCCATAAATGGCAGGGTAGCGGGCTTAGAGGAAGAATGGATGCGGAAATCCGGGAATGTTCTAAACTGTGGGCGAGTGATGAGCATCACGCTGCAGTCGATCGTTTTTTAAATAAGAAAAAATAAATATTACACGCTCTATATATCTTCTATCTTCCCTAGCATGTGCATATTATGAATTAAAACTTGCTAAGGAGGTAGAGAGATGACGATTGCGAGACAAGATGCATGGACTCATGATGAGGATCTGTTGTTGGCTGAAGTGGTGCTAAGGCATATACGAGAAGGCAGTACACAATTAAAGGCGTTTGAAGAAGTGGGGAAACAGCTATCGAGAACATCTGCTGCTTGTGGGTTCCGTTGGAACTCATTTGTAAGGAAGCAATATAAATCAGGGATAGAGCTGGCGAAAAAACAAAGGAAAGAACAGGTGGTCAATAATCCTGAAATGGAAAGGGATTCGGTTGCGGCGGTGGAAAATGTCACGATTGAAGAAAAGCCCCCCCGGCATGAAGATAAAGAATCTATCACCCTTCAGGAAGTTATATTATATTTAACCAAAATGGATGAATTCTTTCAGGTTGATAATAAGGAAAAAGAACGGATTTCTGAGCGGTCCCTATTTCTTGAACAGGAAAATGTCCGATTGCTGGAAGAGAATGCTTTGCTTCAAGAAAACCTGAAAGCTGTTGAGGAAGATTATCGTGCGTTAATGCAGATCATGGAGCGTGCAAGAAAGCTTAGTGTACAAGAGGACGAAAAGACGAATCCGAAGGTAAGTTTCCAAATGGATAAGAATGGTAATTTGGAAAGGGTCAATAAATGAAAAATGCGGGTGGGAAAATCCGCCCGCATTTTTCTTGGTATTCCTATTCCTGCGTATCTATTTCTTTTTTATCTTGTATGTCAAATGGGCTCCAAATCAGCGGGTTTTCTCCAAGGTCCCTGTCCAAATCATAGGAAACAGCAGAAAAGCCCATCTTTTTCCAAAAGTCTTGTGAATGAACTCTTGGGTTGGTTTTGATAGGCATGTTCAGGCTTTTGGCGAATTCAACCAAAGCTCTTCCATAACCTTTTTTCTGATAGTTAGGCAGGACTTCAAGTTTCCAGAGAACAAGGAAGTCCCTAGAATTGTCAAAGTACCGGTCAAATTTAGCGCTTCTTTTATACAGGCTCATGCGGGCTACAAGTTTGTCGCCATAAAAGATTCCGTAAAAAGGTGATTGGCTGTCATTTTCAATGATGTTAGCCTCTAAATCATCGAGCATGGACAGTTCCTGTATCCCGTATTCTTTGAATTTTTTGAATTCCTCAAGCGTTTTAAAATTTACAAGTAATCGTTCAACCTTGTATTCCATAAAAAAGCTCCCCCTTAATTCTGATAAACCTCTTCCGATAGTACCCTTTGAAAGTCATCCCACTGACCTTTACCATGTGGAATTCCAGCTTAGGTTATATCTAGTATGACATCATCGATTTATCCTAGCTGATTAAATGCTTATAGCCTTTTATCCCCCGCCCTTTTCCCTTCAAAATTCGTGGGTAGAGATTGGAGTTATCTTTTGTTCCTATAAAGTCTTCAAAATGGCTAAGCTTTTCGTATCTAATATACCATTAAATTAACGCTTAAAGAAGAGAATATATCTTCAATGGCTTATTAATAATTCTTTCCATTGATATTTTATGGCGAGCCTTGTTGATGGCAGGTAAACTCCATGCAATCAGGTTGACGGCGTTTCCAAAGTTGTTGATGTGAAATTGATGCAGGATAAAAAAGATAATGTGATAAAATAGTTAATATATTTCAAAAAGTAAGGAAGGGTATTATGAGAATTGGAATCATTGGGGGAGGGGCCATCGGGCTGCTGTTTGCGTCTCATTTAAGTGAGAAACATAGTGTGACTCTCTATACTCATACTGCGGATCAGGCGTCCATCATCCAACGTGATGGAATCCGCCTTATTGCGGGTGGTGAAAGCCGGCTGCTGACAAGCATCATTTCTATGGGGCTGGATGAAGGGATATCGGATGTGGATTTTCTTATATTGGCCGTCAAGCAATATCACCTGCCGCAAATATTGCCTAGAATCAAAGGTATTCAGGTTCCATTGCTATTCTTGCAGAATGGTTATGGCCATATTTCTTATTTAAAGCAGCTTCAATCCCCGAGCATATATGTGGGGGTAGTGGAGCATGGGGCATTGAAACATGACGGGAATACCGTCGAGCATACAGGGCTCGGCATAACAAGGGTCGCTTCCTTTAAAGGGGAACTTGAGCAACTATCGTTAGTGGATGAAAGGATCGATCATTTTCCTTTTACGAAGAGTGAGGATTTTCACTCGATGCTGATGGATAAGCTTGTCGTCAATGCAGTGATAAATCCATTAACAGCGATACTTGGCGTGGAAAATGGAGGTTTGATCACCAATCCTTTTTATTACCAATTGTTTCAAGACCTTTTTGAAGAAGTCTCCGGTATTTTGGAAGTTCAAAATAAGGATGAGTCATTCGGAAATGTGAGGTCCGTTTGTATGGCAACAGCTGGAAATCGATCATCGATGCTAAAAGATTTGGAAAATGGCCGTCAAACGGAAATTGATGCCATTTTGGGTCATATCCTCTCGGAGGCAAAGAGCAAAGGGAAAAGTTATTGCCTGACGTCTTCTCTATATAAGATGGTCAAAGGAAAAGAGTCTCAGGGGGGATGAGGATGTGCCGTACGTAGTTTCAAATCTTGCCGCGATATTTATTACCTTGCCTTTCGCAGGGTATATACTTTTTTTTATTAGTGCCAAACAATTCACTGGGAACCATAGGCGCTCCGTTCAATTTGCAATGGACATGAGTACGCTGCTGTTCGTATTATCCGTCCATTATTTGATCATTACGATTTGGGATAAGCAAATTCTTTGGGTGATCATGCTCATCATGATCGTTAACGCATTCTTGGTGGTCCTTGTCCATTACAAGGTAAAAGAAGAAATCGTTTTCCATAAGGTATTAAAGGGTTTTTGGAGAGTGAACTTCGCCTTCTTTTTTGTGGCTTACCTTCTATTATTTTCCATTGGTATAATAACAAGTATTACGAAGATATTGACTACATAACATAGAACATCGCATCAATTTTCTGCTGCTGGGCAACTTCTTTTGTTTTCTTAAACCGGAATGTTATACTCTAAAAAGAATTGTAGTTGCAGAGAAAGGGAGAACAGAAATGGAGATGAAAGATCTCGCGTTACCATCTTTAAACCGTTTTGCATCGGACTATTTACAAAACCGTCTTGAAACGGAGGATTATTTTCACTATGACTTAGCAAAGCCTGACATTTATCACAATAGATATAGTGAATTGATGAACCGCTCTTTTTCACGTGATGAATTGTCGGATTACATACAACAATACATGTCTCGTCTTTCATTCAGTGAGGCAGTTAATGGGAATATTGAAAGGTTGCGCAGGGATGATTCCGTGGTTGTGATTGGAGGACAGCAGGCTGGGTTATTATCAGGGCCGCTGTATACCATTCATAAAGTGATTTCGATCATTAAGCTTGCTGAAGAACAGGAAAAAGAATTGGGGCAGCCAGTCATTCCAGTTTTTTGGATAGCTGGAGAAGATCATGATTTAGCTGAAGTCAATCATGTTTATGTCATGAAAAATGGTAAACCCGATAAAAAATCCTATCCTTCCTATCAACCGTATAAAACAATGGTTTCTGACGTGGAGCTGGAAACGGAAAAGGCAGAGAAATGGCTTGAGGAAATCATTGAAACATATGGAGAAACGGCCTTTACGAATAAACTCCTGATTGATATGAAGGAAACCATTAAGCAATCGAATACCTTCGTCGAATTCTTCGCCAGGCTGATTCATGAATGGTTCAAAGAATATGGACTTTTACTAGTCGATGCCGGAGATCCGGAATTAAGGCGAATTGAGAAGGCATATTTTGAATCGATGGTCAATGAAAGTGGACGGATTGCTGAAATGGTCGGGGAACAGCAATCATTCATGCATGCGAAAGGATATGCAAAAATGATTGAAATGGATAAACAGGCTGCTAATTTATTTTATTATGATCCAGAAAAAAAAGATCGATGTTTACTCGAGCGTGTAGAAGGCGGTTTCAGCGGAAAAAACGGTGAGGTATCATTTACCGAGCTGGAACTCTTGCAGATAGCCAAAAACCATCCGGAACGATTAAGCAACAATGTCATTACACGCCCGCTTATGCAGGAAATGCTTTTCCCTGTATTGGCTTTCGTTTCGGGGCCAGGGGAAATAGCTTATTGGGCCGAATTGAAAAAGGTATTTGAGTTGTTTTCCATGAAGATGCCGCCAATCATTCCTAGGTTAAACATCACGCTGGTGGAGCGCAGTATCCATAGCGATCTTGAAGAAATGGAACTCAGTTTGGAAACTGTTCTGACTGAAGGAACCGCTAATGCGGTGAAAAGTTACCTTGATTCCGTAAAGGATGAGACGATTGACAATCTGTTTGGGACGCTGAAATCGCAGCTTGAAGAGAACCATGAAAAGCTATTTGTCCATGCTGTCTCTTTAGATAGAGGACTTGAGCCGATGTTGAACAAAAACATCGAATTCATCCAAAAGCAATTGAATTTCATGTATGGCAAAATCGGTGACCGTACAAAGGAACGGCATTCGGTCATATTGAAGAAATATGAACGGATAGCAAATTCACTTTACCCTCTTGAATCACCCCAGGAGCGGATTTGGAATGTGTTTTATTACTTGAATCAATATGGACCAGAGTTCGTTCGGGATATGATGAAACTGGAATACCGGTTCAATAATCAGCATAAATTGATTTTCATTTAGAAAATCATCCGTTTTGGGGAAAAGTGGCGGACTAATCATTTTTTTAATGGGTTGCGACTTACCAATCCTGACGGAGGGATTAAAAAGTAAAAAAAAAAGACAGGTGCTAAAGCCTGTCTTTTTTTTGTTTCCTGGGCACTTGTCCGGTAGTCCTTCGACAGTAATAGAGGGTCTGCGTCTTAGTCTGAGTCCATTCGAGGGAAACGCGCGGTTCTTTGAATAATTTGCCTAAATAAACTTAAGAAGAAAAGAAGGGAATTTTTACTTGGAAGGAGAAAGTAAAAACAAGTGGAGAAAGGTGGGGGAATGTGGTACATTGAGATTAGAATGTGGGGGTAGTGGGTATGTTCATGGGAGAGTACCATCATAACATCGATATTAAGGGCCGTTTGATAGTCCCGGTGAAATTCAGGGAAAATCTCGGGGAGCAATTTGTTCTTACCCGCGGACTCGATCAATGTTTATTTGGTTATCCTATGGAAGAGTGGAAGCTGCTTGAAGAAAAGCTGAAAGCCCTGCCCTTAACAAAAAAAGATGCCCGAGCCTTTACCCGTTTTTTCTTTTCTGCAGCTACAGAATGCGAAATTGATAAACAAGGGCGAATTAATATCCCCACGCCGCTTACTTCATATGGCCAATTGGAAAAAGAATGTGTAATTCTTGGTGTTACCAATCGTATTGAGATTTGGAGCAAATCCCTTTGGGAAAACTATTTTTCAGCTTCGGAGGATTCTTTCGCTGAGATAGCAGAAAATATGATTGGCTTTGATATTTAAGGCTGCCCTCAGAAATAGAGTCACTCAATAACCGATTGGAAGGATGTCTAGCATGTTTCAACATACAACAGTGTTATTAAAAGAGACGGTTGATGGATTGAACATCAAACCTGATGGAATTTATGTGGATTGTACTTTAGGAGGAGCCGGTCACAGCGAATACTTGCTTTCACAGCTCTCTGATAAAGGCAGGCTTTATGCTTTTGATCAGGACGAAACGGCAATTCGGAATGCTAAGGAAAAATTGGAAAGCTATGGCGAACGTATTGTTCTTGTTCCTAATAATTTTAAATACTTAAAAGAAGAGTTGAATGCCCGGGGAATCGAGAAAGTGGACGGGATCCTTTATGATTTAGGCGTGTCATCCCCACAATTGGATACACCAGAGCGTGGTTTCAGCTATAACCATGATGCACCCTTGGATATGAGGATGGACCAAAGTGCTGCCATTTCTGCCTATGATGTCGTGAATACTTGGTCATTCCATGATTTGCTGAGAATTTTCTTCCAATATGGAGAAGAAAAGTTTTCGAAACAAATTGCCAGGAAAATTGAAGCGGCACGTGAAATAAAGCCGATTGAAACGACGTTCGAGCTTGTGGAGTTAATAAAGGATGGGATACCGGCACCGGCCAGACGTAAAGGCGGACACCCTGCGAAACGAGTGTTCCAAGCAATAAGGATCGCTGTGAATGACGAACTTGGTGTCTTTGAAGATTCCTTGGAGCAGGCCATATCGCTTTTGGATAAAGAGGGAAGAATATCTGTCATTACATTTCATTCTCTTGAAGATAGAATTTGTAAAACGGTATTTAAAAAGGCCAGTAGCATTCCTGACCTTCCGCCTGGACTTCCAGTTATCCCGGATGAATTCAAGCCAACCATGAAAATAATTACGAGAAAACCGATTTTACCTTCGGAAGAAGAATTGGAAGGGAATAATCGTTCCCGGTCGGCCAAGCTAAGAATCGCCGAAAAGCAATAATTACAGAAAAAAACAGTAAGGGGGAACATGAATGAGTTCCATAGCCAAAAAAATACAAGAACAGCAATATGAAGACCAACAGCAGCAACAGACACATCAAACGGTGGTCATCCGTAAAGCGAAGATATCCATTGGTGAAGTTTTCTTACTATGTGCCCTTGCTATAATGGTTACCTTCATGGGAGTGAAAATTGTCTCAAATCAAGCGGCCATCTATGAAACGAATAAAGAGATCCAGCTAGTGGAAACGTCGATTGAAGAACAGGGTAAAGTGAATGATGATTTGAAAGTGCAGGTTGCTGAACTTAGTACATACGAAAGAATTTGGAAAAAAGCTGCAGCGCTAGGGTTCAAGTTAAATGAGAATAATGTGAAGGGTGTGCAGTGATAATGCAGAAACAAAAAAATATGAAGCATGGGGCAGCCGGATTATTCTTCTTATTCGGCCTGCTCTTTTTTGTATTAGTCTGCCGCTTTTTGTATATTCAGGTGACGGGAACAGCAGGCGGGGAGGTACTGGCTTCGAAAATCGACAAGAAATATGAAAAAAAACAGGTCATAGAAGCCAAAAGGGGAAGCATACTCGATACAAAGGGGGAAGTCATCGCCGAGGATACTTCCTCCTATATCTTAAGGGCTGTACTCAGTGAAAAGGAGCCCGAGCATGTCAAGGATCCGGAGATGACCGCTAGTAAGCTTGCAAAATATATCGACATGGATGAACAGGACATTTATGAAAGACTTACGAAAAAAGGGGCATACCAAGTGGAATTTGGCAGTGCCGGCAAGGACTTGACTCAGGTCGTCAAGCAGAAAATAGAAAAATTGGAACTGCCGGGAATTACATTCGGAAGAACCAATAAACGTTTCTATCCTAATGGGATTTTCGCCTCCCATCTGATTGGCTATGTAGAAAAGGATGAAGAAACGGAAGAAATGGCTGGTAAGTTCGGCATTGAAAGATACCTCAATAAAGAATTGCAGGAAACGGATGGGAAGCTGACATATGACAGTGACTCATGGGGCTTCCTTTTACCAGATAAGGAGGAAAAGGTGGTTGCCCCGGATAATGGAAATGATGTCATGCTGACCATCGATAAGAAAATACAAACGTTCTTGGAAGATTCGATGAGCAAAGTGCAGGAAAAATACGATCCCGAACAAATCATAGCGATTGTCTCCAATCCAAAAACGGGGGAGATAGTGGCGATGGGGCAAAGGCCTACCTTCCATCCGACAACGAAAGTCGGGCTTACGGATACATGGCGTAACCTGGCTATTGAAGAAACATTCGAACCGGGTTCAACCATGAAAACATTCACCCTTGCCGCTGCTGTTGAGGAAGGGGTCTTTAATCCGAATGAAAGTTTTGTGGCAGGTACCTACAAAGCCGGATCGGGAAAAATCGGAGATCATAGCGGAATCGAAAGAGGGAAGAGCATGACCTTTCTTGAAGGGGTTCAGCGTTCCTCCAACGTAGCTTTCGCAACACTTGCAATGGATAAGATAGGAGCGGATACTTTTCGTGAGTATTTGACTAAGTTCGGATTTGATAAAAAAACGGGAATTGACCTGCCGAACGAGATAACCGGTAAAATTCAATACAAGTATAAGCTTGAAAAAGTGACTACTGCCTTTGGACAGGGTTCGACCGTTACACCGATTCAACAAATCCAAGCTGCATCCGCAATTGCCAATGACGGAAAAATGATGCGGCCATACGTAATAAAAAGCATCTCCGATCAAGATACCGGAAAAACTTTGAAAACGACAAAGCCGAAAGTGACAGGGCAACCGATTTCGGAAGAAACTGCAAAACAGGTACGTGATTATTTGGAAACGGTAATTTCCGCGAAAAAAGGAACTGGGAAAAAATATGCCATTGATGGTTATGAAGTAGCGGGAAAAACCGGTACCGCACAAATTCCAGGTCCGACAGGTAGATATTTAGAAGGGAAAAATAACTATGTATTCTCCTTTTTAGGCATGGCTCCAAAAGATGATCCACAGTTGGTCATGTATGTGGCGGTCAAGCAGCCGAAGTTAGGTGCATCTTATGTTGGGGCTGATCCATTGTCAGAGATATTTAATCCTGTCATGCAAAATAGCCTGCAATATCTAAACATCAAACCTTCTGATGTTAAAAAACAAAAAGCAAATAAAATCAAAGACTATACGAATCAAACCGAGAGTTCAGCTGTCAAAGAACTGAAGGAACTTGGCTATGATGCAAGTACGATCGGAAGTGGGCGTAAAGTACTCGATCAATCCCCAAAAGCCGGGAGTATACTCTTACAGGGTGAAAAGATAATACTTCGGACTGAAGGAGAAATGAATGTTCCTGACATGAAGGGATGGTCCCTGCGCGATGTTATGAAATTGGCTAAGGTTGCAAAACTGGATCTGAAAACTGAAGGTGCTGGATATGTGAGTAAACAAAGTCTTGAGGCCGGGAAAAAAGTAAAGGAAGGAGAAACCATCAATATTGAATTATCCCAGCCTGAAGGGGCTGGTGTAGATATACCGACTAAAGAGAAAACAGAGTGAAGATAAAGAGGGGATCCCAAATGGATTCCCTCTTTATTTCTTTCAAGGTTTCTAGTCTAGCATCGATTAGACAAGCATATATTGAAGCATGTATGAAATGGAGGTGCCTGTTTTTGCGTGTTTCGAATGTTACTGTCCGAAAACGGCTGGCAATCGCATTGGCGATCGGTATCGTTGTTTTTTTTATCATTGATATCCGATTGGGAATTGTACAGTTTTATCTTGGGGATAAGTTGACGGGGCTGGCTAAAGATTCCTGGAGCAGGAATATTCCTTTTGAAGCCAAACGAGGAGAAATCCTCGATCGGAATGGTGTCGAGCTGGCAACGAATATATCTGCGCCAACGGTCTATGTCATCCCAAGGCAGATTGAGAATCCAGGGGAGACGGCGGAACAGCTTGCTTCAATATTGGATATGACAAAGGAAAAGGCTTATCAATGGTTAACGAAACAGGCGATGAGCGTCAGGATTCCGGAAGGCAGAAAGATATCTCATGAAAAGGCGAAGGAAATTAAAGCATTAGGGATAAAGGGTGTTTATATCGCTGAAGATTCAAAGCGGCATTACCCATTTGGTGAATACCTTTCGCATGTTCTTGGCTTTACGGGCTCCGATAATCAAGGGTTGATGGGTATTGAATTGTCTTATGATAAGGAACTAAGCGGGGAAAAAGGATTCGTTAAATTTTACTCGGATGCGAAAGGGAAAAGGCTTGAGAATATGGCCGATGACTATAAGCCTCCTGTTGATGGCGATAACCTGAAGCTAACAATCGATAGCAAAATCCAGACAATCGTGGAGAGGGAGCTCGATAATGCGGAGGCGACATATGATCCCGATGGGATAATTGCCATTGCAATGAACCCGAATACCGGGGAAATATTGGCAATGTCCAGCAGGCCGACCTTCGACCCAGCCAATTTCCAAAATGTACCTTCAGAAGTGTATAATCGTAATTTACCTGTTTGGAGTATATATGAACCAGGTTCGACTTTTAAGATCATCACGCTTGCTGCGGCGCTTGAGGAAGGGAAGGTCGACTTAGAAAAGGAACATTTTTATGATTCCGGTCATGTGGAAGTGTCAGGGTCTACACTGCACTGCTGGAAAAGCGGAGGACATGGTGACCAAACTTTTCTTGAAGTCGTCGAGAATTCATGTAACCCGGGGTTTGTTGAATTAGGGAACCGGCTTGGTAAAGACAAGCTGTTTAAATATATAAATGATTTCGGGTTTGGGCAAAAGACGGGGATAGATTTAACCGGAGAAGGAAAAGGAATCATGTTCAACATGGATCAAGTGGGTCCGGTTGAGCAGGCAACGACTGCGTTTGGACAAGGTGTTGCCGTAACGCCCATTCAGCAGGTGACAGCGGTATCGGCTGCTGTGAATGGCGGAACTTTGTATACACCTTATATCGCGAAGGAACTAGTGAACCCCAAAAATGGGGAAGTGCTGATGCGAAAGACCCCACAGGCGAAGAAAAAGGTGATTTCAGAAGCAACCTCTAAGAAAGTCCGTCAAGCACTTGAATCCGTTGTCGCCCAAGGTAGCGGTAAAGGAGCTTTCGTGGAGTCGTACCGGGTCGGCGGGAAAACGGGTACTGCCCAAAAAGCTGAAAATGGCCGATACCTTGAAAATAATTATATTCTCTCATTCATAGGTGTCGCTCCAGCGGATGATCCGCAAATCGTCGTTTATATAGCTGTGGATAATCCGAAAGGGACGGTACAATTCGGCGGGGTAGTAGCCGCACCGATCGTTGGGAACATCATGGAGGATTCACTTAGGGCCATGGGCGTCAAGCCAAGGAAAAACCAGATTGAGAAGGAAACGGTCTGGACGGATCCCGTAATGGTCGAGGTACCTGACGTTGTGGGTCTCAGCAAAAAAGAGTTGCAAACCCAGCTCATCGACCTTAAGCTGGATATTGCCGGAAATGGGGATAAAGTCATAAATCAAGCCCCGGATCCAGGCGTTAAAGTAAAACAAGGCTCTACAATAAGAATTTATCTTGGCGAAAATACAGAATAAGTATAATATATATATGAATAGTTAAAGCGGCTGAAGAATCATCAGCCGCTTTGTTTACGGAGTCGGGATAACCCCGTATAATTGAAATTGGTTTTCTCGACAAGCCGAGGCTAATCACATATAATGAATCCTCAAATTAAGTTGAGAGGGATGGAAAAATGAAGCTTCACAAATTACTATCTTATTTACACTCCTTATTTCCGTATGAAGGAGAGAATCCTGAAATCACCTCCATTGAAAATGATAACCGTAAAGTCATAGACGGAAGTTTATTTGTTTGTATAAAAGGTTATACAGTCGATGGTCATGATTTTGCCCAACTTGCTGTAGAACATGGAGCTGCAGCAGTCATTGCCGAAAGGCCGCTTGACCTCGATGTTCCCGTGATCGTAGTCAGGGATTCGAGCAGGGCGATGGCGGTGCTTGCCGATGCATTTTATGGCCATCCGACTCAAAAGATGCGCTTGATCGGAATTACAGGTACGAATGGAAAGACGACGACCAGTCACTTATTGGAAAAGATTTTCGAGGATCGACAAGAAAAAACAGGCTTGATTGGCACGATGTATACAAAAATTGCCGATACGGTATATGAAACCAAGAATACGACGCCAGATAGCGTTACGCTGCAGAAGGCTTTTCATGAAATGACCGAAGCATCAGTTACAACGGCCATCATGGAAGTTTCATCTCATGCACTTGAGCTTGGACGTGTCCATGGCTGTGATTATGATATTGCCGTCTTTACGAATCTTACACAGGATCATTTGGATTTTCATAAGACCATGGACAGATACAGGCAAGCAAAATCCTTGTTTTTCTCACAGCTCGGCAATGCTTACATAGAAAATCGTCCTAAATATGCTGTGCTTAATGCTGATGATGAGGCAACAGCCGATTTCATTAAAGCGACTGCTGCGACAGTGGTAACATACGGCATAGACAAAGAAGCGGATATCAGGGCCACGGATATAAAAATTGATGCAAATGGCACATCTTTCACCTTGACAGCAGGTAAAGAAGAGCGTTACATTCAGCTGAAGCTAATTGGTAAATTCAGTGTTTATAATGTACTATCTGCCATCTCTGCCGCTCTGTGCGCCGGTAACGATCTGGATGAGACAATTAAATCCATCGAGGAAATAAAAGGTGTTGCAGGCCGTTTTGAGCTCATTACAGCGAATCAGGACTTCCCGGTCATTGTTGATTATGCTCATACTCCGGACAGCTTAGAAAATGTACTCAAGACTGTTGGTGAGTTTGCTAGAAAGAAAATCTTTGTGATAGTGGGCTGCGGCGGGGACCGAGACAAGACAAAGCGTCCCATCATGGCCGAAATTGCTTGCAGCTTGGCGACTGACCCGATCTTCACTTCGGATAATCCGCGAAGTGAAGATGCTGCCCAGATCCTCCGGGATATGGAAGCTGGTGTAGCAGGCAAAGAATATACGGTTATCGAAGACCGCAGGCAGGCGATAGCTTACGCTGTTTCCAAGGCGGAAGAGGGCGACGTTATATTAATAGCTGGAAAGGGTCATGAAACATATCAATTGGTCGGTGACGAAGTGCTTCACTTCGATGACCGTGAAGAAGCGGAAAAGGCGATTCAAAGTCGTTTAGGTTCAGTTTGAACCGGCGCTAAATTGCTCTGGAGCAAATAAGAAAAGACATCAAGCAGAATTTTATATTTGAATTGTGTTAGGAATGAGGGAGTAAGGAATGTTGGAACAAGTGATTTTTTATACGATTTTGGTGGCGTTTTTAGTAACCGTTCTTCTTTCGCCGATTTTCATCCCGTTTTTAAGAAGATTGAAATTCGGGCAAAGTATCAGGGAAGAAGGCCCACAATCGCATCTGAAGAAAACGGGAACACCCACCATGGGCGGTTTGGTCATATTATTATCTGTTACCATCGCTACACTGATCATGACTTTGAAATTCTCGGCACCTTCAACCGAAACGTATTTATTACTATTCGTTACTTTAGGTTTTGGTTTATTAGGTTTCTTGGATGATTTCATCAAAGTGGTCATGAAGCGAAACCTGGGACTGACCTCCAAGCAAAAACTGCTTGGACAAATTGTGATTTCGGTCATCTTTTACTTCGTCTTTAAGCAGACAGACCGTTTTAATCCTGAATTGACGATTCCAGGCACTGACTTTGCTTTTGATTTTGGCTGGTTTTATCTGTTTATCGTTATTTTCTGGCTTGTAGGTTTTTCGAATGCCGTCAATTTGACGGATGGGCTTGATGGACTTGTCTCAGGAACATCAGCCATTGCCTTTGGTGCTTTTGCCATTTTGGCCTGGAGTCAGTCACAATATGATGTCGCTATTTTTTCGGTGGCGGTTGTCGGTGCAGTACTTGGATTCTTGGTATTCAATGCACACCCAGCAAAGGTTTTCATGGGGGATACAGGTTCCTTGGCCCTTGGAGGAGCGATCGCAACCATCGCTTTGTTAACGAAGCTTGAAATCCTCCTGGTAATCATTGGCGGAGTCTTCGTCATAGAGACGCTCTCGGTCATCCTGCAGGTAGGATCTTTTAAAACGACTGGTAAACGTATTTTTAAAATGAGTCCGCTTCACCACCATTATGAGCTTTCCGGCTGGTCGGAATGGCGCGTCGTCGTGACTTTCTGGACAGTGGGGCTGCTGTGTGCGGTACTCGGAATCTATTTAGAGGTGTGGATATAATTGAAAGAGACTGCAAAGTATTCAGAGAAAAAGATATTAGTATTGGGTTTGGCAAAAAGCGGAGTGATGGCAGCTTCGCTTCTACATAAATTAGGTGCATTCGTGACAGTCAATGACATGAAGCCATTATCGGAAAATCCTGAGGCTCAAGGACTTCTTGAACAGGGAATCAAAGTCATCTGCGGCAGTCATCCGATCGAGCTCCTTGATGAAGGTTTCGAGCTGATCGTGAAAAACCCGGGAATCCCTTATCGGAACCCTATTATAAAAGGGGCATTGGAAAAAGGGATTCCAGTTATAACGGAAGTTGAACTGGCCTATCAGATAAGTGAGGCACCTTTCATAGGAATCACTGGTACAAATGGGAAAACGACCACGACAACATTGATATACGAAATGTTGAAAACCGGTGAAAAATCCCCGCTGATTGCCGGTAATATCGGGACAGTGGCTTCTGGTGTTGCCCAAAAAGCAAAACCCGATGACTCGATCGTCATTGAATTGTCGTCGTTTCAGCTAATGGGAATAGACGAATTTCGTCCTGAAATCTCAATCGTGACAAATTTGTATGATGCACATTTGGATTATCACAGTTCCAAACAGGAATATGTCGAAGCAAAAGCTGCCATTACAAAAAATCAAATAGCCTCAGATTTCATGATTTATAATGCAGATCAAGATCTTGTTTTATCCATGGCGAAAAAGACCAAGGCTGAACTTGTTCCTTTTTCAGCTGAAGTGAAACATGAAAATGGAGCCTATGTGGAAAATGGCGCCGCCTGTTTCCGAGGAGAAAAAATCATTGAAGTTTCAGAGATAGCCCTTCCCGGAAAGCATAATTTGGAAAATGTGCTCGCGGCCATCTCGGCGGCAAAACTGAAGGGTGTAGCTAACGAAGCCATTCAGACTGTACTGAAAACATTTTATGGTGTGGAGCACCGTCTGCAGTTTGTCGCAACGATAGATAACCGTAAATTTTATAATGATTCGAAAGCGACGAACATTCTTGCAGCTTCCAAAGCATTAACATCCTTTACGGAACCTGTCATCTTATTGGCAGGCGGTTTGGATCGCGGAAATGAATTCGATGAGTTGAAACCGGCGATGAAAAATGTCAAAGCCGTGATAACTTTTGGTGAAACTGCAGAAAAAATTGAACGGATAGCAAAAGAAATAGGAATAGCGAATATAAAACGTGTCGATAATGTAGAAAAGGCCGTGCCGGCTGCATTTGAATTATCAAATGAAGGCGACTGCATTCTTCTCTCCCCGGCTTGTGCAAGCTGGGATCAATATAAAACTTTTGAGCAAAGAGGAGACATGTTTATGGAGGCCGTGCATAAACTTAAGTAAGAGCTTACGCAAAAGAGAAGTGAACCTACTTCTACGTTGACACCTTGGAAAAAAGCGATAATGAGCCGTTATCGCTTTTTTTTTGACTAAAGTGCTGACAAGCAATCAGCATAGATGTTTATATTCGCAGGCTCGAAAAACTTCCTAGAGGTGGATGTCCGTGCCATTAAAAAAATCGAATCCTGATCTCATTCTCATTATCGTCACCTTAAGTCTTTTGACTGTTGGATTAATCATGGTTTACAGCGCGAGTGCCATATGGGCAACATATAAATTTGATGATTCGTTTTATTTTGCTAAAAGACAGTTGCTATTTGCGTGCGTTGGTGTCATAGCCATGTTTTTCATCATGAATGTGGATTACTGGACGTGGCGGACATGGGCCAAGATCCTTATCATCATTTGTTTCATTATGTTACTGGCTGTACTTGTACCGGGTATAGGGATGGCGAGAAATGGTTCGAGGAGCTGGATTGGTGTAGGTGCCTTTTCGGTCCAGCCTTCTGAGTTCATGAAGCTGGCAATGATCGCTTTTTTAGCTAAGTTTTTATCAGAACGGCAAAAGCTGATCACCTCCTTTAAAAAAGGGATGCTTCCATCCTTGGGTTTAGTGTTTTTGGCATTTGGTTTGATCATGTTACAGCCGGACCTTGGAACGGGAACGGTAATGGTTGGAACGTGCATCGTCATGATTTTTATTTCCGGGGCAAAGATCAGTCACTTTGTCGGGTTGGGGCTAATCGGGGTAGCAGGTTTTATCGGTTTGATTTTGTCGGCGCCCTACCGGATAAAGAGGATCACGTCTTTCCTGGATCCTTGGGAAGACCCTTTAGGCAGCGGGTTTCAAATGATTCAATCGTTTTATGCAATCGGGCCCGGTGGATTGTTCGGCCTGGGACTCGGGCAAAGTCGCCAAAAGTTTTTCTATTTACCAGAACCGCAGACTGATTTCATTTTTGCCATCCTTTCAGAGGAACTTGGCTTCATCGGGGGCTCTCTTGTCATTTTATTATTTGCGCTCATGCTTTGGCGGGGAATTCGGATCGCACTTGGTGCCCCTGATTTATATGGGAGCCTTGTAGCGGTGGGAATCATTGCGATGGTCGCCATACAAGTGATGATCAATATAGGGGTGGTAACGGGACTGATGCCAGTTACGGGGATCACCTTGCCCCTCTTAAGCTATGGCGGTTCATCACTGACGCTCATGTTGATGGCGATTGGGGTGCTCCTGAATATTAGCCGTTATTCAAGGTTCTGAAATAAGAAAAATATATGGTTGAGCAAAAGGGAAGTCCTGTTAAACGCAGGGCTTCCCTTTTTTTACATTGAAAACCCTTGCCGGAAAACGATTTTGGAGGGAGCCTTGCCGAAATTTAGAAATAAATGAAATGTCGCTTAAATATTACCATGTATGAATGTTGAGGAATCCACAATAAATATTGGCAATACGGCTTTGTTTAGACTATAGTATAAGAGGGTTAGGCCGTACTGGGGCTTGCTTCTGTTCATTTTTCTGCTAAAAGGCGTTATTAATCTTGTAATATAAGGGACCTCATGGAAGAGGAAATGAAAATTTATAACTTGGAATTTTTGGAACAACAAGGAGGTTTATCATGGATAATGTGATAAAGCAATTAACTGAAATGAAAATCGGCAAAGTTCTTGAACAGGAACCGCTTGCGAATCATACAACTATGAAAATTGGGGGGCCGGCTGATTTATTCATCGTGCCGTCATCCATTGAAAATATAGAAAAAACGATGCAGGTCATTAAAGATCATGGGATGCCATGGAGGGTAATCGGCAGGGGCTCGAACCTACTTGTCAGTGATGGCGGAATTGAAGGTGCCGTTCTTAAATTGGGTAAAGGACTTGATCATCTCGAGATAAATGGGACGGAGATAAAAGCAGGAGCTGGGGTATCACTTGTCAGCCTGTCCGTGCAAATCAGTAAAAAAGGGTATGCAGGATTGGAATTTGCCAGTGGAATTCCTGGTTCCGTCGGCGGAGCAGTCTATATGAACGCTGGTGCACACGGTTCCGATATGAGTGAAATTCTCAAGGAGGCACATGTTCTTTTCGAAGATGGAACTTTAGCATGGCTTTCGAAGGAAGAAATGGAGTTTTCTTATCGAACTTCTCTGCTTCAGAAGAAAAGACCGGGTATCGTACTGGAAGCAATATTTCAATTGACAGAGGGCGATAAAACCGAAATCGTCGAAAGAATGCAGAATAACAAGAATTACCGTAAAGATACCCAGCCGTATAATCTTCCATGTGCCGGGAGCATATTTAGGAATCCACTTCCACATCATGCGGGTAAATTGGTCGAGAATGCAGGCCTGAAGGGACATTCTATTGGAGGAGCCCAGATTTCACCGATGCACGGGAACTTTATCGTTAACACAGGTAATGGAAGTGCAGCGGATGTTCAAGCCTTGATACAGCATGTGAAGGATACTGTGTATGATAAATTTGAAATTGAAATGGAAACAGAAGTGGAAATTATCGGCAGAAAATAATGGATTCATTATATCCAGATATTGTGATATAATGTGTTACCTTTTAAAGTTTGTAAATAGCCAAATATTGAGTTTGTCTTTGATTTCACACTTTCAAGAACCATCCATTTTTTCAGGAAGAGGTGAAGGGGATGGAAAAGGGGAAAATCGTTTCCATTGAGGACCGCATCCCGAAATTAAAACAATTAAGAAAAAGCAAAGCAAACAGGCGGCTTGTTCTTTTGCTTTCCCTTTTCTTCATTCTGGTTGCTTGTGTGCTATATTTCTTATCCCCGTTGAGCTATGTGAAATCCGTGCAGGTAGAGGGGAATCGTTATATTACTTCCAAACAGATCATTAAATTGAGTAAGGTGAAGAAGGATCGAAGCATCTGGAAGGTTGATACAGGGGCAGCAGCAGCCAATATCAAAAAAAATCAAGAAATAAAAAGCGTTAAGGTGACTCCGGTATTTCCCAATTCCATTAAAATCACGGTTTCGGAACATAACAGGATGGCATATCTGTCCAATAATGGGAAGTTTGCACCCATTTTGGAAAACGGGTCCGTTTTAGAGGAGCTAGCAACAGGCGAAATTCCAGTATTTGCCCCTGTTTTAATTGGTTTCAAAGAGGGTAAAGCATTAAAGTTGCTTTTAGAAGAGCTGGACAAGCTTCCTGTCGAGATTCAGAATGCCATTTCAGAAATTCATTATTCTCCAACCAAAACCGATGACTATCATATCGTCATGTATATGAACGATGGGTTTGAAGTAAGTGCGACAAGCCGTACTTTATACGAGAAAATGATTCACTATCCATCGATAGTCAGCCAGTTGGATCCAGAGGTAAAGGGAGTCATCGATCTGGAAGTGGGTTCTTATTTTAAAGCATATGAAGACGCTGAACAAAAGGAAGACACCAATGAGGAAAATTAATGGCAAACGGGTGGTTTTGCCCCTGGTTTGCGTGGTTCTCGGATTCATGATTGCCTTCTCTTACAATTTGACCAAAGATGGTGAAGGTGCAGGGAAGGGCAAAGACTGGGACCAGGAATATGAGCTCAGGCAGCAGCTGATCGAACAAGAGAAACAGAATCGGGAACTTCAGAAGGAACTCCTTCAGAAGCAGGAAAATGTGTCCCAAATAGAAAAGGACCTAGCGCAGGAAAAACAGCTTTTTTTCAATTTGGCAAAGGATACGGAAAAATACCGAATGTTTCTCGGAAAAGTGAAGGTGAAAGGCTCAGGCCTTCAGGTGACGCTTGAAGATGGTACAGATATGGAGTCGGAAGCCAATGTTAATAACTACCTCGTTCATGAACAGCATGTCTTCAAGGTCGTCAATGAACTATACATATCAGGTGCAGAGGCTGTTGCGATTAACGGTCAAAGGTTAAATCATGATTCATACATAATCTGTAATGGGCCTGTGATTACAATCGATGGCCATCAGCATCCTGCTCCCTTCATCATATCTGCGATAGGGGACCCGGAAGTCCTGGGTGCTTCACTGGATTTACCGGGTGGCATCAAGGAACAGCTGGTTAATGAGAATATTATCTTTACAGTGGAAAAGCAAAAGAATATCATTTTTGATCCAATTATTGGAGGGTGATCGTGACCGCCGGATTCGATGAAAGATTGGTGAGAAACTGGAAATGAAAAAAAAGCTTTCTTTTAGTTTGGTTACGTTGATTGCTGGCTTCATGCTCGCTATTCAATTCAATTTGGTGAATCAGCCTGTCGTATCCGATACAAGGGATATGTGGGAACTGAAAAATGATTTATTGAAAGAACAGCAGACCCAGGCGGAATTAATAGAGGGTATCAGTAAGCTTGAGGGAAAAATAGCATCTTATGAAACAAAGAAAAATGAGAGTAAGGAAGAAGTCTTGCGTGACACCCTGATCGAATTGAAGACTGACGCAGGTTTGACGGAAATAAAAGGTAAAGGGGTCATCATTTCCATACAGCCTATCAAAGCCGATATCCTTCTTGGTGAGAAGGTCGAGTATATTTCACCAGTATTGATCATTCGGCTCATTAATGAAATGTATAGGTATGGCGCTGACGAAATTTCCATTTCAGGACAAAGGTATATATCAACATCGGTTATTCGTGATATTAATGGGCAGCCGAAAATGGACGGATATCCTCTTGTTCATTACCCGGTCGAACTGCAGGCAATAACCGTGAATCCAAAGAGACTGAAGCAGCGCATTGAAGGTTCCGAACTTATGGATGATTTCTTTATAGACAATTTTGAAGTGCAGATTAAGGTGCCTTCCGGCGAGTTGACATTGCCGGCTTACCAAAATGCTATTAACGTGGAACATATGGAACCCATTATGGATGGGGGGGAATCGTGATGTGGCTTTCAGTTTTTGGTCTGTTGATTGGAATCACCCTTGGTTTTTTGGTGGATTTTGATATTCCCCATGAATATTCAAATTATCTCTCCATAGCCGTGCTTGCTGCTTTTGATACCTTATTTGGGGGAATACGGGCTCATTTGCAAAATCTTTATGATGAAGTTGTATTTGTAACAGGATTCTTCTTTAATATTATTTTAGCCGCAGGTTTGGCTTTTCTAGGTGTACATCTTGGTGTAGACTTATATTTAGCCGCAATCTTTGTATTCGGTGTCAGGCTCTTTCAAAATATTGCCCTGATTAGAAGGATCCTGATTGAAAAATGGTCCATTTCCCGGAAAAAGCAGAAAAAAAATCTATAATTTTAAAGGGAATTAAGTTATAAATGACGAATAGTTTATGGCAGTATCTAGTTTTTTTAGTAAATCAGTCTCGTAGAGAAGCGAACAATATGCACCATAAAGTACGAGTTTTGTTCGGGAAATACAAAATGAAACGCTTATCTATGTAATTCGTCAGTTGTTGTAAACAGTTCTGTTATTCTATAATGTATAAGTCTTCGATATAAAAATGTTATTCTACTAATACATGTATAAAACTGAAGGAGGTGCCATGGAATGAACAGCAACGAAATATACGTAAGTCTTGACATCGGTACATCCAGTGTAAAAGTTATCATTGGGGAAATGGTCAATGACACATTAAATATAATCGGTGTAGGAAATGTTAAATCAGAAGGGCTCAAAAAGGGTTCGATCGTCGGTATAGATGAAACCGTCCAATCCATTCAAAAGGCTATAGAGCAAGCAGAACGGATGATAGGGATGGAGATAACAAAGGTAATCGTCGGCATAAGCGGAAATCATGTGACGCTTCAGCCGTGTCATGGGGTAGTAGCGGTATCCAGTGACAATAAAGAGATTACCGAGCATGACGTTTTCCGTGTCAGGGAAGCAGCGGAGTTAATAACGATACCATCCGACAGGGAAATCATCGACGTGGTGCCGATTCACTACAAAGTTGATGAACTTGATGAAATCAGTGATCCACGGGGCATGATAGGTGTCCGGTTGGAAATGAGAGGGATTTTAATCACAGGTCTTCGGACAATTTTACATAATACGCTGCGCTGTGTGGAAAGGGCAGGATTGGAAATAACCGATATCGCCCTTCAGCCTTTAGCCGCAGGTTCCCTTGTTTTATCCAAGGATGAAAAAGAACTTGGTGTGGCACTTGTCGATATTGGCGGAGGTTCCACGACTCTGGCAATTTTCGAACAAGGCTATTTACAATATACGTCTGTGATACCTATAGGCGGGGAAACACTTACGAAAGACCTTTCCATCGTTCTAAGGACGACGATGGAAGAAGCTGAGAAAATAAAAGTAAAGCATGGACATGCCTTTTATGATGACGCGTCTGAAGATGAAGTATTCCAAATACCGATCATCGGCAGCGATCAGCAACAGACCTGCAACCAGTTAATGCTTTCGGATATCATTGAAGCGCGGGTGACCGAAATATTCGAGTTGATTCAAGATGATTTGAAGAGACTTGGCTTCCAGGATATACCGGGTGGTTTCGTGTTGACCGGGGGCGTCGTCAAGATGCCGGGTGTCCTGGAGCTAGCTCAATATGTATTCCAAAACCGAGTAAGGACAGCTGAACCCAATTACATCGGTGTTAGGGAACCCCAATACACCACGGCTGTTGGTTTGATTAAACACGCATGCAAGAAAGAGAGAATGCAAAAAAACACCGCTAATAAAACTCCTGTAGCAGCTGGACAAGCACAAGAAGATAACGACCAGCGCAGCCAGAAGGTTTCTCAGAAAAACAAAGAGAACACGGCTAAAAAACAAGGTGAAAAAGGTGAATCTAAATTCAAAAAAATCCTAGGTTACTTTTTTGAATAACAATCATTAAGAATCGGGAATTTCGTCAAAATAGGAGGATTGTCATGTTGGAGTTTGATTCTAATCTAGAACAATTAGCAACGATAAAAGTAATAGGTGTTGGCGGCGGCGGAAACAATGCGGTAAACAGAATGATCGAGCATGGAGTACAGGGTGTTGAGTTTATTTCTGTCAATACTGATGCACAGGCTCTTAATCTATCAAAAGCAGAAATCAAAATGCAAATCGGTGGAAAGCTTACACGCGGTTTGGGTGCAGGTGCCAATCCCGAGGTAGGAAAAAAAGCTGCAGAAGAAAGCAAAGAGCAGATCGAAGAAGCGCTTAAAGGTGCCGATATGGTATTCGTAACGGCTGGAATGGGCGGCGGTACGGGAACGGGGGCTGCTCCTGTCATAGCGGGCATTGCTAAAGATCTAGGAGCACTTACAGTGGGCGTAGTTACGCGTCCATTTACCTTCGAAGGCCGAAAACGTGCAACACAGGCACAAGGCGGCATTTCATCCATGAAGGAATCGGTTGACACACTGATCGTCATTCCAAACGACCGCCTCCTTGAAATCGTCGATAAAAGCACGCCAATGCTTGAAGCATTCCGTGAAGCAGATAATGTGCTTCGTCAAGGTGTACAAGGGATTTCAGATCTAATTGCTGTTCCAGGTCTAATTAACTTGGACTTTGCCGATGTGAAGACCATCATGTCCAACAAAGGTTCCGCACTTATGGGAATCGGGATCTCATCAGGGGAAAACCGTGCGGCGGAAGCGGCGAAAAAAGCCATTTCCAGTCCGTTGCTTGAAACATCGATTGATGGTGCCCAAGGCGTACTGATGAATATTACCGGTGGTACGAACCTAAGTCTATTTGAAGTCCAGGAAGCGGCCGATATCGTGGCTACTGCATCCGATCAAGACGTAAACATGATCTTTGGTTCGGTTATCAATGAAAACTTAAAAGATGAAATCGTCGTTACGGTAATTGCAACAGGCTTTAACGAGGTTGAAGCTTCAATACGGCCTACTGGACGTCCAACACTCGGACAACAGCAGCAATCAAGACCTCAGACACAACAACAAACGCCACAGCAAAACGTGAAGCGGGAAGTGAAAAGGGAAGAAGTCAATGAACAGCCTGCACGTAATGCAAATCAAGGTGATGAGGCCTTGGATATTCCAACATTCCTCCGTAACCGTAATAGACGCCGTTAATATCGACGTCACATGCCGTCCCCATTTGGGGACGGTTTTTTGTCGTTTAAATGAATTCCTTAAAAGCAGTAGTGTCCAATCATAATGGGGGCATTCTTCAGCTTTATCACTCTGACCGAAGTGCAGGGCGCAATCTGCATAATAGTATCTTTGTTCCTGCCTGCATGTCACTCAGCGGTATCTGACGGATTGCCTTGGCAGAAGGAATCCAAAAAGATGAGAGCAATAAATTATTAAACTTTTATAACATAAATCGACAGAAGTAAAAGGGAGCAGGATAGTCTCCATGACTGTAATGAAAATATCAATAGCTGTTTTTCTACAAAAAGGGTAAAAATGACTGAAAAACTCTTAAGTTTTCAGTACAAAAAGTGACACACTTTCTAAGGGCAGGTACGCTATACTTTTTGCTAGTGGAAGGTTAGTTCATAAAAGGAGGGGAGGGTTTTTGACTTTATATTTAGATGTGATCTGGTTGTTGAATTGGTTATTTGACTGCCTCCTTTTATATTGGACCGCAATTATTCTCAAACGAAGGGTAGCTCTTTGGCGGGTATGCATCGGCGGGCTGATTGGTTCCTTCATTATCGTATTGGCATTCACTCCTTTTTATGCAATTGCCGACCGAGTGTATATGAAGATTTTAGTATCCCTGGTCATGGTGCTGGCAACCTTTGGGTTTAATAGGTTAAAACTTTTCATGAAATCGGTGGCCACTTTATATTTCGTGACGTTTTTATCGGGAGGAATCCTTCTGGGACTACATTACCTATTTGAATTCCAAATCGTGTCAAAGGACCCTGGTCAATATGCAGGAATCAACCGTTTTGGGGATCCTGTCAGCTGGATATTCGTAATGATCGGGTTCCCGCTCGCATGGCAATTTTCCAAGCGGACACTTGAAGGAATGGAGATGACAAAACTTACACATGAACAAATGGTTTCGGTCTCGGTTAAAATTTCTGACTTCGAAGGAAAATTTCATGGATTGGTGGATAGCGGCAATCAACTATATGACCCGATTACACGTTCCCCAGTAATGATCATCTCTCTTTCTGGCGGGGAAGCAGGAATTCCGGACGATATGCTGGAGCTTTTTAAAAACCCTGATAACCTGATTAGTCAGGAAGAGCAGCCCGAATATTCATGGACAGGAAGAATGCGTGTCATCCCTTATAAAGTCGTGGGTCATGAACATCAGCTGTTAACCGCAATCAAACCGGATTACATCAAAATCGTTCAAGGAGAAAAGGAATTTCACGTCAAGCAGGGTCTCGTTTCGTTTACCTTTCAGCAACTCTCTCCAGACAATAGCTATCAATCTATCGTTCACCCGAAAATGTTAACCGGGATACCGGTGCAAAATGCCTCCTGAACCATCGATTCACTCTTAAATTTGACCCATAATCCGTTTATTAGAAGGGAGAATTATTTTGAAGAAATTCATTCTTCGGCTCACTTATTTTTGGTACAAACTATTGTTCAAGCTCGGATTGAAAACGGACGAAATATTTTATATAGGAGGGAGTGAGGCACTGCCGCCTCCCCTTTCAAAGGAAGAAGAGGCAATACTGATCAATAAATTACCCAATGGCGATGAAGCTGCACGCTCGATCTTGATTGAACGTAATTTAAGGCTGGTGGTTTATATTGCCAGGAAATTCGAAAACACCGGCATCAATATTGAAGATTTAATCAGCATTGGTACCATAGGTTTAATCAAAGCTGTGAATACATTCAATCCTGAGAAGAAAATAAAACTGGCTACATATGCTTCGAGATGCATCGAGAATGAAATATTAATGTATTTACGCAGAAATAACAAAATCCGTTCTGAAGTTTCTTTTGATGAACCTTTGAATATTGATTGGGATGGGAATGAACTTCTGTTATCCGATGTACTTGGAACGGACGATGACATTATCACGAAAGATCTTGAGGCAAACGTTGACCGTAAGCTGCTGACAAAAGCACTTACACAGTTATCCGAACGTGAAAAACAGATAATGGAACTCCGTTTTGGACTTGCGGGCGGAGAAGAAAAAACCCAAAAGGACGTTGCCGACATGCTGGGGATTTCCCAATCTTACATTTCGCGTTTGGAAAAAAGGATTATTAAGAGGCTTCGTAAAGAATTTAATAAAATGGTGTAAAAAAATAATTTTGCTTAAATGTCAATCAAATCAATACTTTGGTAGCTATATTGAAAAATAATGGCGGATTTCTGTTCTAGCCATGTGCATATTTTTTCCTCCCGCGGAGATACTGTTTTTTGTACAGCGCTCCTGTGAGGAGGGAATAATTTTGTCTCGTAATAAGGTTGAAATCTGCGGTGTGGATACATCAAAATTACCGGTTTTAAAGAATGAAGAAATGAGAAAACTCTTTAAAGAACTGCAAGATGGCGATATTTCAGCAAGAGAGAAACTGGTAAACGGGAATCTTCGACTCGTTCTAAGCGTCATTCAACGCTTCAACAATCGGGGAGAGTATGTAGATGATCTATTTCAGGTAGGCTGTATAGGGTTGATGAAGTCGATAGATAACTTTGACCTAGGTCAAAATGTTAAGTTTTCAACGTATGCTGTACCGATGATTATTGGAGAAATCAGAAGATATCTTCGTGACAATAATCCAATTCGGGTATCCCGTTCTTTAAGAGACATCGCTTACAAAGCTTTGCAGGTAAAAGAGAAGCTCATAAGCCAGACCCTTCGTGAGCCGACAGCTGAAGAAATCGCCAAGGTGTTGGAAGTACCTCATGAAGAAATTGTTTTTGCACTAGATGCTATACAAGATCCAGTTTCACTTTTTGAACCGATTTATAATGATGGCGGGGATCCGATTTATGTACTCGACCAACTGAGTGATGAAAAAAATAAAGATAGTACCTGGATTGATGAAATAGCTATAAATGAAGGCATGAGACGGTTGAATGACCGGGAAAAAATGATCCTTCGTAAACGGTTTTTCCAAGGGAAGACGCAAATGGAGGTAGCCGAGGAAATCGGCATTTCACAAGCACAGGTCTCCCGATTGGAAAAAGCGGCAATCAAGCAAATGAATAAAAATATCCAACAGTAGAAGCTGAGCATGAGAAGTAGTTAGCTGAAGCGGGTAGGGCAAAAATGTCGATACCCGCTTATCAGCTACTTATCCATAGCGGCTTTTTTATTTTGTAGAAAAGCCCTTCCGTGAATCGAATGGACGTTTATTTATCGTATTCTTCATCCTTGAGCGCATCATGTCATATACATAGGAATAGGACCTTCATCTATGATGAAATTTTGAGGAGCTGAGTGATGTGACCAGGATTTCCGAATTTCAAATTAAGGATATCGTCAATATAGCGGATGGTAAGAAATTAGGTAATATGTCAGATCTTGAAATCAATACGGCCACGGGGAAAATAGAGGCCATCGTCGTTTCGAATGGAACCAGGTTGATGGGTTTTTTTGGCAGGGATCAGGATATTGTGATTCCGTGGCGCAAAATAAAAAAAATCGGTGCAGATGTCATACTTGTTGAACATCAGACGGTATTTCAAGCAGAACTGAAAGATGAACGGTTTTAAGGTGCATGGCGCAAATATATGATACACTAGACTAAAAATAAAGAGGTTTATAGCATGAAAGAGCCATTTGTTTTAATAAAAGATCAATATATGCTCATTGACAGCTGGAGACAAAAAAATCTCCAGCTCGTAGCGGGCTTCACCACAAAAAATGGGGGAGTCAGTACAGGTGATTTTCAAACATTGAATACCGGTTTTCATGTCGGTGATAAACTTGAAGATGTCCAGGGAAACCGCAGGATCATAGCTGATAAGCTGATGTTTCCGCTTAATGAATGGATAGGTGCCGAGCAGACACATGAAACGAAAATCCGTCAAGTTACCAGCCGTGATGGCGGGAGAGGTGCTATGGATTATGATTCTGCCTTTAAAGCGACTGACGGCTTCTATACGAAGGACCAAAACGCTCTCTTGACCCTATGCTATGCAGACTGCGTGCCCTTATACTTTCTTGCTCCGGCGCATGGTATGATTGGGGTGGCACATGCTGGCTGGAAGGGTACCGTTAATGGAATTGCACGAAAAATGGTTGAGGCTTGGCGTAGTGAGGGTATAAAAGCAAGTGAGATATTTGCTGTTATTGGACCGTCTATTTGTTCGAAATGCTATGTAGTTGATGATTATGTCATGGATTTAGTGCAGAATTTGCTGGTAGATATTGACGAAAAGCCCTATAATTTAATCAGTGAAGGACAATATCAGTTAGACCTTAAGCAACTTAATGCATTGATTCTTCAAAAATCAGGAATTCCAAAAAGTCAGATCGACGTTACATCATACTGTACAAGCTGTGATCATGAATTGTTTTTTTCACATCGCCGTGATAACGGGAAGACAGGCAGATTGATGAGCTTTATCGGTTGGAAGGAGGATTTAGAGTAATAGTGAAAGTAGTGGACAATTTAAAAAACATCGAAGAAAAAATAAATAGAGCATGTGAAAATAGTGGAAGGGACCGCGAAGCGATAAAGTTGATCGCAGTAACGAAATATGTTTCGGTCGAGAGAGCGAATGAAGCTTTGGAAGCGGGAATACTCGATTTGGGTGAAAACCGTGACGAAGGGCTTTTGACTAAATATGAAGTGCTCAAGGACAAGCCCACCTGGCATTATATTGGTTCCATGCAAACACGCAAAGTAAAGAATGTCATCGATAAAATTTCGTATATCCATTCATTGGATCGCATTTCTTTGGCAGAAGAAATTCAAAAGCGCGCAAAAGAGCCGATAAACTGTTTAGTGCAGGTGAATGTTTCTGGTGAGGAATCAAAACATGGTCTGGATCCTGACGCGACAATGGATTTCATAAAAGGGTTATCCGACTTAGATAAGGTGAATGTTGCAGGATTGATGACGATGGCTCCATTGACCGATGATGAACAGGTTTTGCGGGAATGCTTCCGGAAACTGAAGGGCATCCAGGTTGAAATACAAAATTTAGCGTTGAAGCATGCCCCCTGCACTGAATTGTCCATGGGAATGTCCAATGATTTCATGATTGCCATTGAAGAAGGCGCTACAATGATCAGGATTGGTACAGCACTTGTAGGCGAATAATTTTAAGGAGGTACGCAATAGATGTCGTTCGTATCAAAATTTAAATCTTATTTCGCGCTGGATGATGAGTATGAGTACAGGGAAGAAGTAGTGGAAGAAGAGGAGGCTGAACCAAAAGTCGTGAAGTCAGCTAAACAGCAGCAGTCAGCTTCTGCAGGGAATAATACAAATCAGAATATCGTAAGTTTGCAAAGCGTACAGAAATCTTCTAAAGTAGTATTATTGGAGCCTCGTGCTTATGCAGAAGCCCAGGAGGTAGCTGACCATTTAAAAAACAGGCGTGCTGTAGTCGTGAACCTTCAACGAATCCAGCATGACCAAGGAAAGCGAATCATCGATTTTCTAAGTGGGACTGTCTATGCAATCAGCGGGGATATCCAAAAAATCGGAACAGATATATTCTTATGTACCCCGGACAACGTCGATGTTTCCGGTAATATTACCGGCTTCGCCGCCGAAGAGGAGTACGAAGAAGCGAGGTGGTAATGGTTAATGGGTTTAGTGCTTCAGGGTTTATATTATTTAATTGAAATTTATTCAATGGCATTAATCGTTTACATATTGATGTCATGGTTCCCCAATGCAAGGGAGACGTCGATTGGTCAATTTCTGGAAAAGATTTGCGAACCATATTTAGAACCGTTCAGAAAGTTCATTCCGACGCTTGGCATGATCGATCTTTCACCACTTGTGGCCTTGCTGGTTCTTAATTTTGCCAGCGGTTATGGGATCTATTACTTACAGACTTTGATAGGATGATCGACAATTAACCTGACATGCATCTTACTACACAGTCGGAAAATCCTCCGCTGTGTAGTAGCAACGCAGAATGAATTTAATTCATTCCTTATGGTCGACCATTAATTTGATAACTAAGGAGCATTTATTCAATCATGAGTATTTATCAGCATTTCAGGCCGGAGGAAAAAGATTTTATTGACCAGGCTATGAATTGGATTGATCAGGTTAAAAATTCCTACGCTCCGAAACTATCTGATTTTCTTGATCCGCGTCAGCAGGAAATCCTTACTTCCTTAATTGGGAATGATCCGGATGTGAAACTGCAATTCAATGGCGGAAGCGATTTCGTAGAGCGAAAACGTGTGCTTATTTATCCTGATTATTACTCTCCTGATCCATCGGATTTCAATATCTCCTTATACGATATCTCCTATCCAAAAAAATTTGTAACGCTTGAACATAGGCAAATACTTGGAACCTTGATGTCACTTGGGGTAAAGCGTGAAAAATTTGGTGATATAATAGTGACGGAGGAGCATATTCAATTTATAGCTGCCGAAGAGATGGATTCATATCTCACTGGAAATCTTGAGAAAATAGGTAACGCTTCCGTTTCCATCAAACGGCTTCCAATCGAGAATATCGTTCAAGTTAAGGAAAAGTGGGAAGAGCAAGTAACCACCGTCAGTTCCCTTAGACTTGACAGTGTGCTATCGTCCGTCCTGAATATGTCCCGTCAAAAGACGCAGGCCTTGATAACGTCAGGAAAAGTAAAGGTGAATTTCAAGCAGACGGAAAACGTTTCGGAAGAATGCCGTGAAGGTGACACACTTTCCATCAGAGGTTTTGGCAGGTGTAAAATAGCTTCAATCGATGGGAAAACCAAGAAGGATAAGTGGAGAATCTCGTTAGGCAGACAAAAATAATTCAATAAAAAGCAGGATTTATAAATTTATTGTCGAATATAGAGTTTTAACATACTAGAGTAGAAACCGTTCTGGAGGTGCCGTAATGCCCTTAACCCCGATAGATATACATAACAAGGAATTTAACAAAGTATTTCGTGGGTATGATGAAGATGAAGTAAATGAATTTCTCGACCAGGTCATTAAAGATTATGAACTGATTTTGAGGGAGAAGAAAGAACTTGAAGATAAACTGAACGAGACTTTTGATCGTTTGGGACATTTTACGACAATTGAGGGTACACTTAACAAGTCGATTATTGTCGCTCAGGAAGCAGCCGAAGAATTAAGGCGCAATGCCCAAAAAGAAGCGAAACTGATCATAAAGGAAGCAGAGAAAAATGCTGACAGGATCGTCAATGAGTCACTAGTGAAAGCAAGGAAAATAGCGATGGATATTGAGGATTTGAAGAAGCAATCCAAAGTATTCCGGACACGTTTCAAAATGCTTGTCGGTGCACAGCTGGATTTGCTGGATAATGACGATTGGGATCATCTTCTGGATTATGAAGTGGATGCGACTGAAATAGAATTAAATGAGAGAGTGGAAGAGGAAATTTAAACGATTCCTTGACTTTGAACACTTTTTTCGCATATAATTTTTTAACAATACTATTCATTATGAAATTAGACGATGACAGGGAAAGTAAATTCTTCACACACTTATTTTTAGCGAACCGGGGATGGTGAAAGCCCGGAATAAGCGAAGATATTGAAGATCACCCTTGAGTTCTGAGTTGAAACTGCCTAGGCAGCAAGTAAATGAAGCGTTTCATTCACGTTACGAATGCTCGAGAGGTTGGATTCACTATGTGGATCTTTCTAGCCAGGGTGGTACCGCGGGAAGCAAAGCTTTCTCGTCCCTTTTTCAGGGATGAGAGGGCTTTTTATTTTGGCCGGATATCAAGTCATCGGTTCGAATGAATTTTTTTAAAAGACGGATGGAGGATTTTATGATGGAATACAAAGATACCTTATTGATGCCTAAAACTGAATTTCCAATGCGGGGGAATTTACCGAAACGTGAACCGGAAATCCAAGAAAAATGGAAAGAAATGAACATCTATAAAAAAGTGCAAGAACAAACGGAAGGACGTCCTTTATTCATTTTGCATGATGGACCTCCATATGCCAATGGCGATATCCATATGGGCCATGCAATGAATAAGGTTTTAAAGGATTTCATTGTCCGATTTAAATCGATGAGCGGTTTTCAAGCACCATATGTACCTGGCTGGGATACGCATGGTCTTCCAATCGAAACGGCATTGACAAAAAAAGGCGTGAAACGGAAAGAGATGAGCGTTGCCGAATTCAGAAAGCTTTGTGAAGAGTATGCTTATGGTCAGATTGACAATCAACGTGAGCAGTTTAAGAGAATAGGGGTCCGTGGTGATTGGGATAATCCTTATATCACATTAAAGCCTGAATATGAAGCGCAGCAAATCAAGGTATTCGGTGAAATGGCGAAAAAGGGCTACATTTATAAAGGGAAAAAACCTGTTTACTGGTCCCCTTCAAGTGAATCAGCGCTAGCCGAAGCTGAAATTGAATATCAAGACAAACGCTCTGCGTCGATCTATGTTGCTTTTGAAGTCACAGATGGCAAAGGTGTAATCGATGAAGGCGTCAAAATCATCATCTGGACGACAACTCCATGGACGATTCCTGCCAATCTTGGTATCTCATTGCATCCGCAATTAAATTACGTAGTAGTGGCTGTCGAAAATGAAAAATTCTTACTTGCTGAGGCACTGCTTGAATCGGTAACGGAAACATTAGGCTGGGAAAACCCGTCTATCGAAAAAACGGTAAAAGGTAGCGAGTTGGACCGCGCTGTTGCCAAACATCCTCTTTATGACCGCGAATCTTTAGTGATGTTAGGTGAGCACGTAACGACTGAAGCTGGAACGGGCTGTGTTCATACGGCGCCTGGCCATGGTGAAGATGACTTTATCATTGGGCAAAAATATGGCTTGGACGTACTTTGTCCTGTAGATGAAAAAGGAGTCATGACGGAAGAGGCAGGGGAATTTGCCGGATTATTTTATGATCAAGCGAATAAACCAATTACCGAAAAATTAACTGAAGCAGGCGCGTTATTGAACTTGACGTTCATTACGCACTCTTACCCACATGACTGGCGGACGAAGAAGCCGACGATCTTCCGTGCAACAGCACAATGGTTCGCTTCAATCAAAGACTTCCGCAGTGAGCTTCTGGAAGCGATTGAAGAAACCAAATGGGTACCGGCTTGGGGCGAAACGCGCCTATTCAATATGGTTCGTGACCGCGGGGATTGGTGTATTTCCCGCCAACGCGCTTGGGGCGTGCCAATTCCAGTGTTTTATGCAGAAAATGGCGAGCCGATCATTACGGATGAAACCATCGACCATATTTCAAACCTATTCCGCGAACACGGTTCAAACATCTGGTTTGAGCGTGAAGCGAAAGAACTTCTGCCTGAAGGCTATACACATGAAGGCAGCCCGAATGGTATTTTCACGAAAGAAACGGATATCATGGACGTATGGTTCGATTCCGGTTCTTCCCATCAAGCGGTACTTGAAGAAAGAGATGACTTGCAGCGTCCTGCTGACCTTTATTTAGAAGGTTCCGATCAATATCGCGGCTGGTTTAACTCATCACTTTCAACAAGTGTTGCGGTTACAGGCAAAGCGCCATATAAAGGTGTACTTAGCCACGGGTTCGCATTGGATGGAGAAGGCCGTAAAATGAGTAAGTCAATTGGGAACGTTGTGCTGCCATCAAAGGTCATGAACCAACTTGGAGCAGATATCTTACGCCTTTGGGTAGCTTCGGTGGATTACCAATCGGATGTCAGGGTTTCCGATCCTATTTTAAAACAAGTTTCGGAAGTTTATCGTAAAATCCGTAATACATTCCGCTTCCTGTTAGGGAACTTGGATGGATTCAATCCAAAAACCGATAAAGTGGCAGTTCAAGAATTGCCTGAAGTCGATCGATACATGCTGGTTAAATTGAATAAACTGATCAAACAGTCGAAGTTAAGTTATGAAAATTATGAGTTTGCTACAATTTATAATATGGTCAATAATTTCTGTACACAGGATTTAAGTTCATTCTACCTTGATTATGCAAAAGACATTCTTTATTGTGAAGCACCAAATGGTAAAGAGCGTTTGGCTATTCAAACGGTCCTTTACGAATCATTGGTCAGCTTAACGAAATTGGTGTCACCGATCCTTTCGCATACAGCTGATGAAGTATGGGCGTTCATTCCGGGTGTAACGGAAGAAAGTGTACAGCTGACATTGATGCCTGAAGAAATTTCAATTGATGATGCTGAAGTCATTGAAGAAAAATGGACGGCGTTCATGGATGTCCGTGATAATGTACTTAAAGCATTAGAAGAAGCCCGTAACCAGAAGGTCATCGGAAAATCACTGAACGCTAAAGTGATGGTCTATGTTAATGAAGAAACGAAGAATCTGCTTGATGGCATCAAGGAAAGCTTTGAACAGCTATTCATCGTATCCGAATTCGAAATCGCTGGTGATGTGGCAAGTGCCCCGGCAGAAGCGGTTAAACTTGAGGATATAGCGATCCTTGTTACAAAAGCAAAAGGTGAAACGTGTGAACGTTGCTGGAATGTTTCGAAGGAAGTAGGTCAAGTGGAAGAACATCCGACACTTTGCCCGCGTTGTGCTACAGTCGTGAAAGAGCATTTCGTGAATCAATAATTCAAAAAAGGAAAGCCGGTCCCTTCATGAAGGGACCGGCTTTTTTGTGTTTAACCTCAATAGGGAATTGCCTTTATTCAATCTGCCCTATATTCTTCAGGTACCGACAGCAGATTCTGCTTTTCGGATTAGTCATTATTTCTAGTTTATGCTACAATTCAAAAGTGAAGATTTGATTAGTTTGGGGGAAAAAATGTGTTTTATTATTTGATTGCCCTTTTGGTCATAGCTCTCGATCAGCTGACAAAATGGATGATTGTGAAAAAAATGGAGTACGGAGAAAGCATTGAAATTATTGAAAACCTTCTATATATCACCTCGCATCGTAATCGTGGGGCAGCATGGGGAATTCTACAAGGTCAAATGTGGTTTTTCTACATCATCACCATCGCTGTCATTATTGGACTTGTCTATTATATTCAGAAAATGGCGAAGGAAAGCGTTTTGCTTGGAGCTGCACTTGCTCTCATGCTAGGCGGTGCGATTGGTAATTTCATCGATCGTGTTGTTCGTCAGGAAGTGGTGGATTTCGTTCATACCTATATTTTCAGCTACAGTTTCCCGGTATTTAATGTTGCTGATGCTGCGCTTTCAATTGGTGTCGGACTGCTCGTGATTCATATGTTTTTAGAAGAAAAAAACGCTAAGGAGAAAGATAATGGATAAAAGGTTATACAGCATCGATGAAACACTAAAAGGAGTCAGGATTGATAAGGCTCTTTCCACTTTGAATGAGGAATGGTCACGTACTCAGGTCCAGCAATGGATTAAGGATGATCATGTTTTGGTAAATGGCACGGCGATAAAGACGAATTACAAAGCTGTTCCTGGCGATACAATCGAAGTGACGATTCCTGAACTTGAGGAATTGGATGCGGTAGCAGAGGAAATGGATTTGGATATCTATTATGAAGATGCAGATGTACTTGTGGTAAATAAACCGAGCGGTATGGTCGTCCATCCTGCACCTGGTCATGTATCCGGTACGCTTGTAAATGGATTGATGGCACACTGCAAGGACCTTTCTGGAATCAACGGTGTCATGCGGCCTGGAATCGTCCATCGAATCGATAAAGATACTTCAGGTCTATTGATGGTTGCCAAAAATGATATGGCACATGAAAAACTGGTACAGCAGCTTGTGGACAAAACGGTTACCCGTAAGTATCAAGCTGTAGTTCATGGTGTGATCCCACATGACTTCGGAACGATCGATGCTCCGATCGGCCGCGATAAAAAAGATCGCCAAAGCATGACTGTCACAGATTCGAATGCCAAAAATGCTGTCACGCATTTCCGGGTCATCGAACGCTTCAAGGATTTCACTTTAGTGGAATGCCAGCTTGAAACAGGAAGGACACATCAAATTCGTGTTCACATGAAATACATTGGCTTCCCGCTAGCGGGTGATCCTAAATATGGTCCGAAAAAGACCCTGAAATTAGATGGACAAGCATTGCACGCCGGACTTCTAGGTTTCATTCACCCTCGTACAAATGAGTATATGGAATTCGAAGCTCCGATTCCGGAAGAGTTAGAAAATCTAATTAATCAATTGCGTAGAAGTAAGGATTGACAAATTCGTTTTTCTGATATATTATAATAACAACTTAATAAGAACCTTTAACACAGTTCAGAGAGACTGAGAAGGAAACGGATACGCAAAATGGGATAATTATGCCCATGGCGATAAAATCCTCATGCCTTCTTGGCATGAGGATTTTTTGTTGAAATTGACCTATCAGAAAAATGGAATCGGGGTGGCCGACGTGTTGAATGAGAAAGCCATAGTACTTGATGAGAAGGCCATTAGCAGAGCCTTGACGAGAATTGCCCATGAAATTATTGAGAAAAATAAGGGTATAGAAGATTGCGTCTTAATCGGGATACGTACACGCGGGATTTTCCTCGCTGACCGACTTGCAAAGCGCATCAATCAAATAGAAGGCAAGGAAATAGAACTGGGTGAACTGGATATTACGCTTTATCGCGATGACCTTTCGAAAAAGACCAATGATGGGGAACCCATCGTAAAAGGTTCAGACATTCCGGTCAATATCACTGACAAGAAAGTGATTTTAGTGGATGATGTTCTTTTCACAGGCAGAACCGTTAGAGCGGCAATGGATGCTCTGGTGGATTTGGGAAGACCTTCGCAGATCCAGCTTGCCGTATTAGTGGATAGGGGACATAGGGAATTGCCGATTCGAGCGGATTTCGTCGGCAAAAACGTTCCGACTTCCCAATCTGAAAAAATTACCGTTACATTAACAGAAGTAGATGAAATAGATCAAGTTACTATATTAGAAAACTAAACAACATGAAAATTTCATATTACCCTTTTAAAGACAGTCCAGAGAGGCTGGCAAAGGGGAGTCAATCGGGAGAGCTATGCCTAAGCATAGGCATTCGCCTTCTGAGAAACCCTCTTTGTATACCTGCAAAGAGGGTTTTTGCAGTTTTGATGGGATTTTCATGAGGGGGATACGGAAATGGAAGAAACGAAAAGAGACATCGTACTGGATGTTGAGGACGTTCCAAAGGCTGGCCAATGGATTACGTTAAGCATCCAGCATTTGTTCGCCATGTTCGGTGCAACGGTGCTGGTGCCATTCTTGGTAGGGTTAAGCCCAGCGGTAGCGCTGGTTTCAAGCGGGTTGGGCACACTTTCATACTTATTGATAACCAAAGGTCAGATACCAGCTTATCTCGGGTCATCTTTCGCTTTCATTACGCCGATTATCGCGGCAAAGGCATTAGGTGGTCCGGAGGCGGCCATGATCGGCTGTTTTGCAGCAGGGTTCATATATGGGATAGTAGCATTGATTATCCAAAAAGTCGGATTGCGCTGGTTAATGAATATACTTCCTCCGGTTGTGGTGGGCCCGGTCATCATCGTAATCGGATTAAGCCTTGCCGGAACGGCCGTGGACATGGCAATGTATGATCCGCAAGATAAATACAGCGTCACATATATAGTTATAGCGCTGATCACTTTAGCGGTAACCATCATCTGTAACGTGTTCTTTAAAGGATTCATTAACTTGATCCCGATTTTAATGGGAATCATAGTGGGCTACGCCTGTTCGGCTGTTGCAGGAATAATAGATTATGAACCGATCAAGTCAGCACAATGGTGGGAAATGCCTGACTTCATGTTGCCATATGTAACCTATACACCAACCTTCTCATGGGAGGTCATTGCCATCATGGTACCCGTCGCCATCGTAACTTTATCAGAACATATTGGTCACCAAATGGTTCTGAGCAAAGTAGTCGGCAGAAACTTTTTGGAAAAGCCCGGCTTGCATCGCTCGATTTTAGGAGATGGAGCAGGAATCATGATTGGTTCCTTCATCGGTGGTCCTCCGCTGACATCATATGGTGAAAATATTGGGGTCCTGACGATGACAAAGGCGTACAGTGTGTATATCATCGGCGGGGCAGCATTAACAGCAATCATCTTTGGCTTTAACGGTAAGATTTCAGCAGTGATCAGCTCGATACCCAGCGCGGTGATGGGCGGCATTTCCATATTGCTCTTCGGTATCATCGCATCAAGCGGATTAAGGATGCTGATTGATAATAAGGTCGATTTTGACAAGAAAAGAAACCTGATGATAGCTTCAGTCATCCTGGTGTTAGGAATCGGAGGAGCGTTCGTACAACTATCGGAAACGGTATCGCTTTCCGGAATGGCACTTTCAGCCATCGTCGGAATCCTTCTTAACTTGATTCTTCCGGACCGTGAAAAAATATCCGGAGATATATTTGAAAAATAAGATACTGCACCAAAACAATAAATCACCTTTTAAAAGAAGTCCAGAGAGGCTTAAAAGGGTGTTGCTGTAAAGAATGAGAACGGGATAAAGTGTAAACCATTCCGTGACCTCACACTCTTTATGACCTACACCCTGTCCTTAATGGCGGGGTGTTTTTTATGCCCCGCATCACAAATGTGAAAGGAGCAGGATCGATGAAAAAATTATTGACCATGAATGAATTGACTTTAACCGATATTGAAAGAATTTTACATGAGGCAGAGTGTTTTGCCAACGGATCTAGCTGGAATCCAAAGCAGCAGACCACAGTTGCCAATCTCTTCTTTGAACCAAGTACACGTACGAAATCAAGCTTTGAAATGGCTGAAAGAAAATTGGGACTTGAGGTCATTCCTTTTGATGCGGGTACATCCTCCGTGTTAAAAGGTGAAACCTTATATGACACTGTTAAAACACTAGAAGCAATAGGTGTAAATGCCTTGATCATCCGTCATGAACAGGATAATTATTTTGACGAATTGAATGAGAAGATCGGGATTCCAATAATCAATGCAGGGGATGGCTGCGGAAATCATCCAACCCAATCATTACTGGACCTATTGACGATAAAACAAGAGTTTAAAAGTTTCAAAGGTCTGAAGATTGCCATAATTGGTGATGTGAGGCATAGTCGGGTTGCGAAATCGAATGCAGAAGCATTGACCCGCTTAGGAGCGAATGTCGTATTTTCGGGCCCGCCTGAATGGTTTGACAGAACAAACAGTTTAGGAAGGTATGAGGACATCGACCATGCGGTAGCTACCTCGGATGTGGTCATGCTGCTCAGAATACAGCATGAAAGGCATATTGAAAAATACGATCAGGCAAATGGAGATTATCTGGAAAGTTTCGGCCTGACCAAACAACGTGAAAAAAATATGAAACCGGGTGCGATCATCATGCATCCTGCACCAATAAACCGCGGTGTTGAAATAGACAGTGATTTAGTCGAATGCAGCCGCTCAAGAATTTTTAAACAAATGGAGAATGGCGTGTTCATTAGAATGGCCGTATTAAAAAATGTGCTTGAACAATCCGAAGGGGGAAACACTCATGAAAACAGTAATCAAAAATGGAGTATTGCTAGATAATCAAAACTCATTCAAAAAAGCGGACATTGAAATGGAAGGCAAGGTCATCACAAAAATCGGCGAAAACCTGGCAACGGAAAATTGTAAGGTAGTTGACGCTGAAGGGTTACTTATTACATCAGGATTCGTTGACCTGCATGTCCATTTACGCGAACCTGGCGGTGAACATAAAGAAACGATCGCAAGCGGGACGCTTGCAGCGGCAAGAGGCGGTTTCACTACGGTAGCGGCGATGCCGAATACAAGGCCAGTTCCTGATACAGTGGAGAACCTTGAGGCGCTTAACAGGAAGATTGAAGAAACGGCTCATGTCAGGGTACTCCCATATGCATCCATTACGATAAGGGAAGCAGGCAAGGAGCTGACCGACTTTGCTTCATTAAAACAAACGGGTGCTTTCGCCTTTACGGACGACGGCGTAGGAATTCAAGAAGCCGGGATGATGCTGGAAGCGATGAAACGGGCAGCCGCTCAAGATATGGCCATAGTAGCTCATTGTGAAGACAATAGCTTAATCAATAAAGGCTCCGTCCATGAAGGAAGATTCTCAAAAGAACAGGGAATCAATGGAATTCCGTCGGCATGTGAAGCGGTACATATCGCCCGGGATATCCTTCTTGCCGAAGCGGCTAACTGCCATTATCACGTGTGCCATATATCCACTAAGGAATCGGTAAGGACGGTAAGGGATGCAAAACGTGCAGGTATTCGAGTTACAGCCGAAGTTACACCGCATCACTTATTATTGTGTGAAGATGATATACCGGGACTTGATACGAATTATAAAATGAACCCGCCATTAAGGGGCCGTGAAGATCGGGACGCGTTGATTGAAGGACTGCTTGACGGAACCATCGATTTCATAGCAACAGACCATGCCCCGCATACGGCAGAGGAAAAGGCGCAGGGAATGCAGCTGGCTCCTTTCGGAATAGTAGGATTGGAAACCGCCTTCCCGCTGCTTTACACCGAATTGGTTAAAAAGGGCATCATAACATTAAAGCAATTGATCGATTTCATGACAATCAAACCATCTGAAAGTTTCTCCCTTCCTTATGGAGAGCTAAAAGAAGGTGCTACTGCGGATATCGTACTCATCGATTTGGAAACGGAAAAAGAAATCAATGCTGAAGAGTTTGCTTCAAAAGGGAAAAATACACCTTTTAATGAAAAGAAATGTTATGGCTGGCCAGTCATGACGATTGCACAAGGAAAAATAGCTTGGGAAAAAGGACGTGTTCAAGGATGAAAAGACAGCTAATTTTAGAAGATGGGACAGTATTCCTTGGGGAAGCATTCGGAGGGGACGTAGAAAAAATAGGTGAAGTCGTTTTTAACACAGGAATGACGGGATACCAAGAGATTCTATCCGATCCATCGTATTGCGGTCAAATCGTTACACTTACGTATCCATTAATCGGGAACTACGGGATAAACCGGGATGACTTTGAATCCATAAATCCAGCCATAGCAGGATTCGTCGTTAAGGAAACAGCAGAACATCCTTCCAACTGGCGAAACCAATTATCACTAGATGAATATTTGAAAATGAAGAACATACCTGGAATTAGCGGAATCGATACGAGAAAGCTGACAAGAATCATCAGGAAATCAGGTGCACTTAAAGGGGCACTTTGCAATATCAATAAAGATGCAAATGAAGTGGTTTCCCAATTGAAAGCAACGGTGATTCCTTCTAATCAGGTAAAACAGGTTTCAACAAAAGCACCTTATTCCAGCCCGGGCAGAGGCCCGCGGGTAGTTCTTGTAGATTACGGCATGAAGCATGGGATTTTACGTGAATTGACGAAGCGCGGCTGTGATGTCGTGGTTGTGCCTTATAACGTCACGGCCGAAGAAGTGATGCAATATCATCCGGATGGCGTGATGCTTTCAAACGGTCCTGGAGATCCGAAAAGTGTTCATGAGACGCTCGAAATGATCCGGACAATCCAAACGCAAGTGCCGTTATTCGGAATCTGTTTAGGACATCAATTATTCGCACTTGCAAACGGGGCGGATACAGCAAAATTAAAATTCGGCCATCGAGGTTCGAATCATCCGGTCAGGGACCTTCGTACCGGAAAAGTATCCATCACATCTCAAAATCATGGATATACAGTTGAAGAGCTTTCCATAGAAAGTACAGATCTTATTGTGACACATACAGCATTGAATGACGATACGATTGAAGGACTGCGCCATAAAAAGTATCCGGCTTTCACCGTGCAATATCACCCGGAAGCATCACCAGGTCCGGAAGATGCCAACTACTTATTCAATGAATTCTTACAAATGATTGAAGCTGCAACCAACAAGGGGGAAAAAACATGCCAAAACGCACTGATATAAAAAGCATCCTAGTAATTGGTTCCGGTCCGATCGTCATCGGACAGGCCGCCGAGTTCGATTATGCAGGAACCCAAGCGTGTATAGCCTTAAAAGAAGAAGGTTATCGAGTGATCCTGATTAACTCTAACCCTGCTACAATCATGACAGACACTGAAATGGCTGACGCGGTTTATATTGAACCGATCACATTGGAATTTGTCAGCAAAATCATTCGTAAAGAGCGCCCGGATGCACTGTTACCTACCTTGGGCGGACAGACTGGCTTGAACATGGCCGTTGAGCTTGCCGAATCAGGAATCCTGGAAGAATGCAATGTACAGATTCTTGGTACCAAACTTTCGGCTATCCAACAAGCGGAAGACCGTGACCTTTTCCGTACGCTAATGAACGATCTTGGGGAACCAGTGCCTGACAGCGACATTATTCATAACTTGGAAGAAGCCTATACATTCGTTGAACGAGTCGGCTATCCGGTCATTGTTCGTCCAGCCTTCACGCTTGGCGGAACAGGCGGTGGGATTTGTGATAACGAAGAGCAGCTTATCGAGATCGTTGAGGGTGGCCTGAAAAGCAGCCCGGTTCACCAATGTTTGCTTGAGAAGAGCATTGCCGGTTTCAAAGAAGTGGAATATGAAGTGATGCGTGATTCCAATGATAATGCAATAGTCGTTTGTAATATGGAAAACTTCGATCCTGTCGGTGTCCATACAGGAGATTCAATAGTTGCGGCACCAAGCCAAACATTAAGTGACAGAGAGTATCAAATGCTTCGGAATACTTCTTTGAAGATTATCCGCGCTTTGAAAATTGAAGGTGGATGTAATGTTCAGCTTGCGCTAGATCCAAACAGCTATCAATATTATGTCATTGAAGTGAACCCAAGGGTCAGCCGTTCTTCGGCACTTGCTTCAAAAGCGACTGGGTATCCAATTGCAAAGCTGGCAGCAAAGATAGCCGTTGGTTTGACACTTGATGAAATGATGAACCCTGTCACTGGCAAAACCTATGCCAGCTTTGAACCGGCACTGGACTATGTCGTTACGAAAATTCCGCGCTGGCCTTTCGATAAGTTCGAAAGCGCCAACCGTAGACTCGGGACCCAAATGAAAGCGACCGGAGAAGTCATGGCAATCGGCCGTACATTCGAGGAATCCATCTTAAAAGCTGTCCGTTCCCTTGAAGCGGGTATATACCATCTTAACTTGAATGACGAGTTTGAGGATGGAAAAATAGAGAAACGGATCCGAAAAGCCGGAGATGAACGGTTATTCTATATCGGTGAAGCTTTAAGAAGGGGCAAAACGATCGAAACCATCCACGAATGGAGCCAGATCGATTTATTCTTCTTGCATAAGTTGAAAAAGATAATCGACTTTGAAAAGCAGCTTAAAGAACATTCATTTGATTGTGAAGTATTGCAAAAGGCTAAAAAACTAGGATTTTCTGACAAAACGATCGCGGAAATATGGGAAGTTCCCGAAATTGACGTTTATGAGTACCGGAAACAGCAAGGAATCATCCCTGTTTACAAAATGGTTGATACATGTGCTGCCGAATTCGAATCGGAAACACCGTATTTTTATGGGACATATGAAGATGAGAATGAATCCATCGTGACCGACAAGAAAAGTGTCATTGTCCTGGGATCAGGTCCAATTCGGATCGGGCAAGGAGTAGAGTTTGATTATGCGACCGTACATTCGGTATGGGCCATTAAAGAAGCTGGATATGAAGCAATCATCATCAACAACAATCCAGAAACAGTTTCGACGGATTTCAGTATCTCCGACAAACTTTATTTCGAACCATTGACTATTGAAGATGTCATGCATGTCATCGATTTGGAAAAACCGGAAGGCGTCATCGTCCAGTTTGGCGGACAGACAGCAATCAACCTTGCAGATGGTCTTGTTGAAAGAGGAGTGAAAATCCTTGGTACTTCACTTGAAGACCTGGATAGGGCGGAAAATCGCAATAAATTTGAAAAAGCACTGAAGGATTTAGGCATTCCTCAGCCAAAGGGTAAAACCGCAACATCGGTTGATGAAGCGATCGTCATCGCTGAAGATATTGGTTACCCTGTTTTAGTAAGACCATCGTATGTTCTCGGAGGAAGAGCGATGGAAATCGTCTATAAACAAGAAGAATTGCTGCATTACATGAAAAATGCCGTGAAAATAAATCCGGATCATCCTGTCCTGATAGACCGCTACTTAACGGGTAAGGAAATAGAAGTCGATGGTATTTCCGATGGTGAAACGGTGGTTATCCCTGGGATCATGGAGCATATCGAACGTGCCGGCGTCCATTCAGGTGATTCGATTGCAGTTTATCCGCCGCAAAATTTAACGGAAAAACAAAAAGAAGTAATCATCGACTATACGACCCGATTGGCAAAAGGCTTGAATATAATTGGTCTCTTGAACATTCAATATGTCATCAGCAATGAAGAAGTGTATGTAATTGAAGTAAATCCACGTTCGAGCAGGACCGTTCCATTCTTAAGTAAAATTACGAATGTGCCGATGGCTAACTTAGCCACGAAGGTCATCTTGGGCCACACACTAGAAAGCCAAGGTTACAGATCTGGGTTAGTGCCAGAACAAACTGGGGTCTTTGTGAAAGTGCCGGTCTTCTCTTTTGCAAAATTAAGAGGCGTGGACATTTCTCTCGGACCTGAAATGAAATCGACTGGTGAAGTAATGGGGAAAGATAGCACCCTCGAAAAGGCTTTATATAAAGGGTTGGTCGCTTCCGGCTTCAAAATTAAGGGGCATGGTTCGGTGTTATTGACGATATCGGACAAAGATAAGCAAGAAGCGTTACTTTTAGCAAGACGTTTCCATAATATCGGATTCAAGCTGATAGCCACCAGCGGAACTGCGGCCCTATTGCAGCAATCGGGCATCCCGACTGCGATTGTCGGTAAAATTGGCGAAGAAGGTACAAACCTGCTGGATGTTATCCGGAACGGGGAAGCGCAATTTGTCATAAATACTTTGACAAAAGGCAAGCAGCCGGCCCGGGATGGTTTCAGAATCCGACGTGAATCGGTTGAAAATGGAGTGACATGCTTAACATCACTTGATACGGCAGAAGCTATTTTAAGAGTGATAGAATCCATGACCTTCTCGGCAGAAGCAATGGGAAAAACGGAAAAAAGTCGTGAGGTGAGCTATATATGATCAAGAAGGAAAGAATGAAGGTGTTAAATCATAAGGAGCTGGCCCCATCCATCTTTGAACTTACCTTGCAAGGTGAATTGGTTTCAGAGATGAAGCAACCAGGCCAGTTTGTCCAAGTCAAGACAACAGAAGGCACTGAGCCATTGTTAAGACGCCCGATTTCAATTTCTTCTTACAACAGCAGTGAAAAACAGTTCACGATGATATACCGGGCTGAAGGGAAAGGGACGACGCTGTTATCACAGCGTAAAGAGGCGGAAGCGGTCGATATTCTTGGACCGCTTGGCAACGGATTTCCCGTTCATGAGGCCAAAAAGGGAGAAACGGCATTATTGGTTGGCGGCGGGATTGGTGTCCCGCCCCTGTATCAACTATCACAGATGTTGGTTGCGAAAGGTGTAAATGTAATCCATGTATTGGGCTTCCAGACCAAGTCCGCCATCTTTTACGAAAAAGAATTCAGTGAATTAGGTGATACCCATATAGCCACGGTGGATGGTTCATATGGGACAAAAGGATTTGTTACGACTGTAATAGACAACCTTGAGCAAGAGTTTGCAACAATCTTTTCCTGCGGGCCTACACCAATGTTAAGAGCTTTGGAAGCGGGCTATCGTGAGAAAAAGCTTTACCTGTCCCTTGAGGAAAGGATGGGCTGCGGCATCGGTGCATGCTTTGCCTGCGTGTGTCATACAGGGGATGATCCAACTGGTTTCAGTTATAAAAAGGTATGCAGCGATGGACCCGTGTTCCGGGCAGGAGAGGTGGTACTATGAGCAGGCTTTCAGTTGAATTACCAGGATTACATTTGAAAAACCCAGTCATGCCAGCATCTGGATGCTTTGGATTTGGCCGTGAATACAGTCAATTTTTCGACTTGGATATTCTTGGGGCGATCATGATCAAAGCGACCACTCCTGAGCCGAGGTTCGGTAACCCTACTCCGCGTGTTGCGGAAACCTCTTCGGGAATGCTGAACGCCATCGGTCTGCAGAATCCAGGTTTAGAAAAGGTCATTAGTGAAGAACTGGCCTGGCTAGGTGGGTATGATGTTCCCATCATCGCCAACGTTGCAGGTTCTCAAATAGCTGACTATGTAAAGGTTGCCAGGGAAATAAGCAAGGTAGGGAATGTAAAAGCACTTGAATTGAATATCTCTTGTCCGAATGTAAAAGAAGGAGGCATAGCTTTCGGTACGGTACCGGAAGTTGCCAAAGAGGTAACAAAGGCGGTCAAGGAAGTATCTTCCGTTCCTGTATATGTGAAGCTTTCACCGAATGTCAGTGATATTGTGGAAATGGCCAAAGCTGTAGAAGAAGGCGGGGCCGACGGGCTGACAATGATAAATACATTAGTCGGCATGCGGTTGGATTTAAAGACTGGTAAACCGATTCTATCGAACAGAACGGGAGGTTTATCTGGTCCTGCAATAAAACCAGTTGCGCTCCGGATGATTTATGAGGTAAGCCAGCAAGTGTCGATTCCAATAATCGGAATGGGCGGCATCGCCACAGCGGAAGACGTCATTGAATTTTTCTATGCGGGTGCCAGTGCTGTTGCGGTAGGAACCGCGAACTTCGTGGATCCCTTTGTTTGCCCGACCATCATTGAAGAATTGCCGAAATTGTTGGATGAGCTGGGATTTGACCATATTTCAGAATGTACCGGAAGGAGCTGGAAGCAGAATGAAACAGTCACTAATTATCGCTCTTGATTTCCCTGACTTCATTCAAACGGAGAAATTCCTAAAACAGTTCCACTCGGAAAAACTGGCTGTAAAAGTGGGGATGGAATTATTTTATCAGAATGGACCATCAATAATCTCTTTCGTAAAAGAGCAAGGTCACGATGTGTTTTTGGACTTGAAGCTTCATGATATTCCAAATACGGTCAAAATGGCCATGACAGGATTGGCAACTTTAGGTGCCGACATGGTCAATGTACATGCGGCGGGTGGCCAAAAAATGATGGAAGCAGCCATCGAAGGCCTGGATAAGGGAACGTCCGCTGGTAAAAAGCGTCCATTATGCATAGGGGTTACCCAACTGACGAGCACGTCACAAGAACAAATGAATATTGAGCAAAACATTGCCGGATCTCTGGAGGATTCGGTCCTCCATTATGCAAAACTTACTAAACAGGCAGGGTTGGATGGAGTCGTCTGTTCCACCCATGAAGTAAAGACCATACATGAACGCATCGGTCATGAATTTTTAACGGTCACACCTGGAATCCGAAATGCAGGAGGACAGACGCATGATCAAAAGAGAATTGCCACGCCTGAACAGGCTAGGGAATTTGGAGCGGATGCCATCGTTGTAGGAAGAGCCATAACGGGAGCGGAAGATCCATTAAGGGCGTATTTGGATATGAAAGCAGCTTGGGAGGGAATATCATGTTAAATAATAAGATAGCTGAACATCTTTTGGAAATAAAAGCAGTGTACCTACAGCCGAATGACCCATTTACTTGGGCATCTGGAATTCAATCACCCATTTATTGTGACAACCGTTTAACCCTTTCGTACCCAGAGGTTCGTAATGAAATAGCGGAAGGATTGAAGGGATTGATTGAACAGCACTTCCCTGAGGCTGAACTAATTGCAGGAACAGCAACTGCCGGCATTCCGCATGCAGCTTGGGTAAGTGAAAAATTAAATGCACCGATGTGCTATGTTCGATCCAAAGCCAAGGAGCACGGAAAGGGCAATCAAATCGAAGGCCGTGCTGTTCCAGGACAAAAAGTGGTGGTTGTGGAAGACTTGATTTCAACCGGCGGAAGTGTAATAACTGCTGTTAACGCGCTGAAGGAAGCAGGCTGTGATGTTCTAGGAGTCGTTTCGATCTTTACTTATGAATTGGAAAAGGGAAAAGAAAAATTCGATGCTGAGGGCATTATTAACCATTCGTTGAGTGACTACTCGACTTTGATAAAAGTCGCTAATGAAAAAGGGTACATCACGGCAGATGAATTGGAAAAGCTAAAAAAATGGCGCGAGAATCCGGCTGATACAGCTTGGATTTCAGCATGAAAATAGAGTTGACCCAATCACGGAGGATTGGGCCAACTCTATTTTTTTACTCCTTTACCGCTTCCTTTAAGCGTATGACGGTATCGGCATCAGGTGTAATATATACGGTCTGCTGCTGCTCATAGATCACGAACCCGGGCTTGGAACCATTCGGTTTCTTAACATGGCGAACTTGTGTGAAGTCAACGGGCACTGAACTCGATTGCTTGGCTTTACTGAAGAAAGCTGCTAATACGGCTGCCTCTTTTATCGTTTCTTCACTTGGCGATTCATTTCGAATGACAACATGTGAGCCAGGTATATCTTTGGTATGAAGCCATATTTCATCACGGCGTGCAAACTTATTGGTTAGGTAATCATTTTGTTTATTATTCTTCCCGACAAAAATCAGATCTCCATCTGTAGCATAATATGTTTCAAGCTGCGGTTTTGCATTTGCAGGCTTTTTCATGCCTTTTTTCTTTTTTTGCCGAATGTATCCTTCTTCTTGAAGTTCTTCTCGAATTTCCTCTATATCTCTGGGTGACGCTGATTGAAGCTGCTGGTGCAAGGCTTCAAAATAGGCCAATTCCAATTTTGTTTTTTCGATTTGTTCTTGCACTACTCCGACTGCATTTTTGGACTTTTGGTATCTGGAGAAGTACTTTTGTGCATTATCTGATGGATTTTTTAAAGGGTCAAGCGGGATGGTGACCATATTTTGATCTTCATCATAATAATTGACGACTTCTATTTCCTTCATGCCTTTTTTCATTTGATATAAATTAGCTGTAAGCAGCTCACCGAACAACTGATACTGTTCCCCGCGTTCCGTATCTTTTAATGTACGTTCGAGCTTCCCGATTTTTTTTGTGTTCTTTTCGATTTCATTCGTAATGAAACGTTCTACATCCTGGCTCTTTTGCTTAACCCGATCTCTTTCTGCCTTTCCGAAATAATAGCGGTCGAGCATCTCGCTCAATGAAGGAAACGTACGTTGATTGCCATTCAGATGCTCTAGTGAAAGCATATAAAAAACTTCTTTATTTCCATCTTGTTTGATCGTGGCGGCATATTTTCCCTCCGAGATTTCCTGGATAATACTTAAAAATGCTGAAGGAAGGCTCGTGCTGTTGGCAAGCCCAGCCCGGTAGACGGCTTCCTTTGCAACTAATGGTGAAACTCCGGAAAAATGGGCAACAAGCTGTCGATCCAGCTTTCCTGCATTGAAGTCGATATTCTTCCTGATATCGTCCTCCGTAGCATCGAAGGGATTATTCTTTTCTTGTGCTGGTGGAGCCTTATATTCTTGGCCAGGCAGTATCGCCCGATAACTGTTAACTGCATGTGAAACATGCTTAATGCTGTCCAAAATCATATTCCGTTCTTTATCAACTAAAACAATGTTGCTGTGACGTCCCATGATTTCGATGATTAACTGCTTTTGGGAGACATCACCAAGCTCATTGCGGCCCTTCACTTCAAAAATGATCATTCTATCAAGTTCATATTGATAAATATTTTCTATCGTGTAGCCTTCGAGGTGCTTCCTAAGAAGCATGCAGAACATGGGTGCTTCCTTGGGGTTTTCATAGCTTTCTTCAGTCATTTGCACCCTCGAATAACTTGGGTGGGCTGACAATAAGAGCTTATGGTTCTTACCTCCAGCACGAACAACCAGTATTACTTCATTTTTATAAGGCTGATGTACCTTATTGATTCGTCCACCTTTTAATATAGAAGCGATTTCTTCCGTCATCGCTTTCGTAAATAATCCATCAAATGACATTCTATTTTTACTTCCTTTACATAAGATTTTCTAAGATACTCATTTTGCTAAGCGTTATCAGTGCATTGGACTGCCCATTTTAGCTAATCACAAATTTAAGCGAACTGGGTGGAAAGCTGTAGCTGCCGTTCGGGAATATTGAATGGATGCTATTTTTATAGGTTCCTGAGATAAATCCTAAATTAGACCATCCATCATGATTAGCTTTCGTTCATTCTTTAAATTATCCGCATCGTTCTTCTTTCCGCAATTCTGTTTAATTATAGCATTATTTTGGACGAGTCTGAATAATCATGGAAGAAGAGCAGGTTGTTTTATGTATCGGTAAGCAGGCAGGTGTTGGATGGGTAAAGCAAAAAGCGCCTGTTGAGATGTATACAGGAGCCTATTTCATTCTATTCAAAGGGATGTGTGATACTTGATGGAGTTCAAGGAAATGAATAATCAAGAAATGGAGAAAGCGCTTCAAACAAACGTTACACACGGTTTGGACGATGATGAAGTAAAGGACAGGCTGCGAAAGCATGGCTTTAACGAATTGAAGGAAGGGGAAAAACAGTCTGCCATTCTTTTATTCTTCGCCCAATTCAAAGATTTCATGGTCATCGTTTTACTTGCCGCGACATTGGTCTCCGGGATATTGGGTGAATATATCGATGCGATTGCCATCATGGCGATTGTTTTTTTGAATGGATTACTTGGTTTTTTTCAAGAACGGAAGGCAGAAAAATCCTTGGATGCCCTAAAGGAAATGGCAGCGCCGCAAGTTAACGTGCTTCGAGGTGGACAGTGGCTGAAGATCCCATCGAAGGAAGTCGTTGTGGGGGATATCCTGAAGTTTTCGAGCGGTGACCGAATTGGTGCCGATTTACGGATCGTCGACCATTCAAGCCTTGAAATAGAAGAGTCTGCACTTACCGGAGAGTCACTCCCGGCTGTTAAATGTTCCGATCCATTGATGAATGAAGTCGAAGGTATCGGTGATCAGGAAAATATGGCTTTTATGGGAACGATGGTGACAAGAGGAAATGGAGTCGGAATCGTAACCGCTACAGGTATGAATACGGCGATGGGCAAGATTGCGGATCTCCTGCAGACTGCAGAAACAAAAGAAACACCGCTTCAGCGGAGGTTGGAGCAGTTAGGCAAAATTTTGATCGTCACGGCTTTAATATTAACTGTAATTGTAGTCCTGACTGGTGTCATTCAAGGGCATGACCTCTATACGATGTTTTTGGCCGGGGTATCATTGGCTGTTGCAGCGATTCCCGAAGGCTTGCCAGCCATTGTGACCGTAGCCTTGTCTTTAGGCGTTCAGCGTATGATCAAACAAAAAGCAATTGTCCGCAAGCTTCCTGCTGTAGAAACGCTAGGCTGCGCAACGGTGATTTGCTCAGATAAGACAGGAACACTTACCCAAAACAAAATGACGGTGACGAAGGTTTGGAGTGGAGGGAAAACTTGGGATGTCAGCGGTACTGGTTATAAACCTGTCGGAGAGTTTTCTTTAGAGGGAGTTTCAGTTGCCCCGAGAAACCATAATGCATTGCTGCAAATAATTACATTCGGCATGCTCTGTAACAAAGCTGAGTTAAAGGAGAATGGTAAACAATATATTTTAGACGGTGATCCGACAGAAGGGGCGATGTTGGTCGCGGCAATGAAAGCAGGGTTGACAAGGGAACACCTGTCTAAGGGGTTTACGATAGTGAAGGAGTTTCCATTTGACTCGAGCCGCAAAATGATGAGTGTCATAGTGAAGGATGATAAGGATAATCATTTTGTAATTGCAAAAGGGGCCCCTGACGTATTGATCGCACAGTCCGATACGATTCTTTGGGAAGGCAGGTCGGAAATATTAAATCGGGAGAGTAAGGAAAGGGTACAGCAGGATATGAATGAGCTTGCCTCACAGGCACTTCGAATGATTGCCGTTGGATATAAACCCCTTCCGAAAGGAACGATTTTGCTTCATGAAACCGAAGCTGAGCGCAATTTGACCTTCATGGGGCTGCAGGGCATGATCGATCCCCCGCGTCCGGAGGTGAAGCAGGCTGTTAAGGAATGCAGGGATGCCGGGATCAAAACTGTCATGATTACTGGCGACCATGTAATAACCGCAAAGGCAATAGCTAAAGAACTTGGTATTTTAAAAGGAAAAGACCGTGTACTTGAAGGACGGCAATTGGCGGACATGGATGTCGGGGAACTTGAGGAAGTTGTTGAAAGTGTTTCGGTATTTGCCCGCGTTTCCCCGGAACATAAGTTGAAAATCGTAAAAGCCTTGCAAAATAAAGGACATGTCGTTGCAATGACAGGGGATGGAGTCAATGATGCCCCTGCAATAAAATCAGCGGATATTGGTATATCCATGGGCATCACGGGTACTGATGTCGCGAAGGAAGCTTCTTCCTTGATATTGGTTGATGATAATTTTGCCACAATTAAATCGGCCATCAAAGAAGGCAGGAATATTTATGAAAACATCAGGAAGTTCATCCGTTATCTGCTTGCTTCCAATGTGGGGGAGATCTTGGTCATGTTTTTTGCGATGCTATGTGCATTGCCTTTACCTTTGATACCAATCCAGATCTTATTCGTGAACCTTGTGACTGACGGACTGCCCGCAATGGCGTTGGGTCTGGATGCCGCCGAAGAAGATGTAATGAAAAGAAATCCAAGAAATGCCAATGAAGGTGTTTTTGGAAGAGGGCTTGGCTGGAAGATCATTTCACGCGGTTTTCTGATCGGGGTTTCTACATTGATCGCATTTTATGTTGTATATCGTGCAAATCCCGAAAACCTTGCATATGCACAAACGATTGCGTTCGCTACCTTGGTATTGGCTCAGCTTATACATGTATTCGATTGCCGAAGTGAACGTTCGATCTTCTCGAGAAATCCATTCGGTAACCTTTATCTAGTGGGGGCGGTATTATCCTCCCTATTATTGATGGTAGCCGTCATGTATGTGCAGCCTTTACAAACAATCTTTCATACGGTACCGATTTCGGGAAGGGATTGGCTATTAGTAATAGGAATGGCATCCATTCCAACTTTTTTACTGGCTGGAACCTTTTTAGCAAGAAAAGCACAATGATATATGATATAATCTTTAAGGTGGTAGAGTTTTGCTCTATTGCCTTTTTATTTTTGTAGTATTTTATTTGTGAGCTAAAGTTTTCGTGCTGTAGCTAATATATAATGAATATTAAAGGCTAAATTACTACATTATGTTTGATAGGATGTGGAACCATGGTTACCAGTATGACGGGCTATGGAAGAGAAGAAGCGGAAAACGAACAGGTCAAGGTTTTTGCTGAAATTAAGACCGTGAACCATCGTTTTTGTGAATATACGATTCGAATGCCGCGCCAGCTTTTGGTTTTGGAAGAAAAGGTGAAGAAGAAGGCGAACCAATACATAAGAAGGGGACGGGTGGAAATCTTCATTACAGTTGAAGGTGAGAGCCTGGTTTCCAAAAAGGTGAAGATCGATTGGGATCTTGCTGATCAGTATGTGGGGTTGATGGAAGAAGTCAAGGGAAAATATAATCTGGAAAGTTCCATTACATTACAGGATATGCTGCAACTTGAATCGATTTTCATAACGGAGGAAGTACCTGCGGTTCCTGCCGATTTGGAATCCCTGTTATTGAAGGCTGTCACGGGGGCATTGGAAAATCTGAAAACAATGCGGAATCTGGAAGGTCAGGAACTGGCTTTGGACATGAAACGCCAGCTTGAAAAGTTTGGTGAGATTGTAGCAGGGGTCAAAATGCATGCACCTTCAGTCGTCGAAAAATATAAAGCCCGCTTGGAAATCAAACTGGCAGAGTTGACTGAAGGATTGATCGAAGATAGCCGCATTGTGACAGAAGCGGCCATTTTTGCAGATAAATGTGATATAAATGAAGAACTGACCAGACTCGATAGCCATGTACAGCAATTTTCAAGGACGCTTACCCATAGTGAACCAATTGGAAGGAAACTAGACTTCCTTGTCCAGGAAATGAATAGGGAAGTCAATACGATTGGATCAAAGGCAAATGATTCGGCCATTACCAAAGAAGTGGTGGAAATGAAAAGTCTGCTTGAAAAATTAAAAGAACAGGTTCAAAATATCGAGTAGTCGGTTTATGATGAACCTAACAAGGTGACAATAGGTATGAATGGGGGACAAAAATGTCAATTAAGCTCATTAATATTGGTTTTGGGAATATCGTTTCCGCAAACCGGATCGTATCCATCGTGAGCCCTGAATCGGCTCCGATCAAAAGGATCATCCAAGATGCCCGAGACCGCGGATCCTTAATAGATGCTACATATGGTAGAAGGACTAGGGCCGTTATAATTACAGACAGCGACCATGTTATCTTATCTGCCGTTCAACCGGAAACGGTTGCCGCACGGCTTCAAGATAGAGATGACAGCGTAGAAGAGGGGTAACTGAAACAATATGAGAGAAAAAGGTTTATTAATCGTTTTGTCCGGTCCATCCGGTGTTGGTAAAGGAACTGTAAGAAAGGCGATTTTTTCTCAGCCAGGAACGGCATTCGAATATTCGATTTCGATGACCACACGGCTGCCTCGCCATGGTGAAGTGGACGGAGTGGATTATTTCTTCAAAAAACGCGAGGAATTCGAAGCACTGATCGAGGAAGGCAAATTGCTGGAATATGCTGAGTTCGTCGGTAATTATTATGGAACACCCGTGGATTATGTCCGTGAAACAATCGATTCCGGAAAAGATGTATTTCTGGAAATTGAAGTTCAAGGAGCTAAACAGGTCCGGGAGAAATTCCCTGAAGGACTTTTCATTTTCCTTGCTCCTCCGAGTTTGACCGAACTCGAAAGCCGCATCGTTACTCGCGGAACCGAGACGGAGGAAGCGATAAAAGGACGGATGAAAGTGGCCAAGGAAGAAATAGAACTTATGGATCTGTATGATTATGTTGTTGAAAATGATCATGTGGATGCCGCATGTGCTAGAATTAATGCAATTGTAATAGCCGAGCATTGCCGTCGGGAAAGAGTTGCTGTTTTATATAAAAAAATGCTGGAGGCGGAATAAATTATGTTATATCCATCAATTGATTCTCTATTACTTAAAATCGATTCAAAATACTCACTTGTATCAGTGGCAGCTAAGCGTGCCAGGGAAATGCAAATTAAAGATAATTGCCTCATAACGAAACCGGTTTCCCATAAATCAGTAGGTCGTGCCCTTGAAGAGATTCATTCCGGTAAATTGACTTACGATAATTCTTACGAGGAAAACTAAAAGAACACATAGCTTGACCTATCGGGCCTGACACCCTAAAGCAAACAGGAGCGTTACATTTGGAAAGTGCTTCCTTCCTGCGGCCAAGGTGTCAGGCCTGTTTGTTTTGGTTTTAATAAAGTCCGGAAGTCATTGATGAAGCAGGCAGAGGTATGGAATGTTTAGGAAGATCCATATGTTATTGCGCATTTCAAATGAAATTTCTTCGGTTTTCCGTCATAATTAGAAGAAAATAGAATGTATAGTTAGGGGAAATTTGCATGCTTATCGATAAAAAAGTACTTCTTTGTGTCACCGGCGGGATTGCTGTATATAAGGCTGCTGCCCTGACAAGTAAATTAACTCAGGAAGGTGCACATGTTAAAGTGATCATGAGTGAATCGGCACGTGAATTCGTGACGCCGCTCACCTTTCAAGCACTTTCAAGAAATGATGTGTATACAGATACTTTTGATGAGAAGGATTCATCAGTCATTGCCCACATCGACTTGGCTGATTGGGCTGATATCATCCTGTTGGCTCCAGCTACAGCCAATGTCATCGGAAAGGTAGCCAATGGAATCGCGGATGATATGATTACGACCACACTTCTGGCAACGGAAGCGCCTGTCTGGGTTGCGCCGGCAATGAACGTGCACATGTACGCCCACCCAGCGGTTCAGAAAAATATGGAGACACTTCGTTCGTTTGGATATCAATTCATTGAACCGGGTGAAGGGTATTTGGCCTGCGGCTATGTAGGGAAAGGGCGATTGGAGGAACCGGAAACAATCGTGGAACATCTTAATCGATATTTCGATGAACGTAAATCACACCAACAGCCTCTTAAAGGAAAGAAATATTTGATAACGGCAGGACCGACTCGCGAAGCAATCGATCCCGTGCGTTACGTAACGAATCATTCCAGCGGCAAAATGGGCTATGCCCTAGCCGAAAAGGCAATTGAAATGGGCGCTGAGGTGACATTGATCACTGGCCCAGTGAACTTGACACCGCCCTCCAAGGCCAAAGTGATACCAGTGGTATCAGCAGCAGATATGTATGATGCGGTATTCGATCAGTTCGATTCCAGTAACGTCGTAATCATGACCGCTGCAGTGGCTGACTATAAACCGAAGATTTATCATGATCAAAAGATGAAAAAGCAGCCAGGGGAAAATGTGATGGAATTTGAACGGACAAAGGATATCCTCATGGAACTCGGTGAAAATAAAACTCATCAGTTCTTGGTAGGCTTTGCGGCTGAAACGAACAATGTTGAAGAATACGCAAGAGGGAAATTAGCCAAAAAGAATGCAGATATGATCGTTGCCAATAATGTTACCGCCCCAGGGGCAGGATTTGGAACGGATACGAACATCGTGACTATTTACAATAAGGATGGAAATTCGACCGAACTTCCAAAAATGAGTAAAGCGGATATAGCTAAAAGCATCCTGGCAGAAGTATCTCGCATGCAAAAGGAATGATGTCATATGGATATAGCATCCGTCATCGTGGATGTACCTGCTAAACAAACGGATCGAGAATTCGACTATCGCATACCTGAAAAGTGGAGCCAAGTCATCAAACCCGGAATGCGGGTCATCGTCCCGTTCGGTCCAAGAATGGTTCAGGGATTCGTCACAGGTTTAAAAGCTAAAAGCGACTTTGCGAAATTACGCAATATAAAAGAACCAATGGATTTGGAGCCCATCCTTAATGATGAATTGCTTCAGCTGGGTGACTGGTTGACCAAAGAGGCGATGTGTTTTAAAATTTCAGCGCTACAGGCCATGCTTCCGGCAGCGATGAAAGCAAAGTATGAAAAAGTGATCAAAGTCGTTGAAGATAAAAAGGATCAGCTGCCCCCATTCATTCAAAACCTTTTCGGGAAAAATGATTCAATATCTTGGAAAGACGTGATTGAAGGGGAGAACGCTTCACTTTTCCAAAAGGAAATGCAAAATGGCAATCTTGAGCTCGTATATAATGTGAAAAACCGACTTAATAAGAAGACAGTCCGTGTCATAAAATCTTTACTTTCCCCTGAGGAACTGAAAGAAATGGCATCAGCCATGTCAAGCAATGCAAAAAAACAAATGGAACTCCTTCAATACTTTATTGAACATCAAGAACCCATTCCGTTAAAAGAATTGCTTGAATTGATGAACACATCAAGCGGTACCGTCAAATCCCTAGTGTCAAAAGGGGCCTTGGCGGAAATGGATCAAGAAATATACCGTGATCCTTATGAAAACCGTGTTTTCGAAAAATCCACTCCCTTTACACTTACAGCTGAACAAACAACTGCGTTGAAGCCTATCCAAGAGAAAATACATCATGATGAACATGATGTTTTCCTTTTATATGGTGTAACCGGAAGCGGGAAGACGGAAGTGTATCTACAGGCAATTGCATCTGTCATTGAAAAAGGGAAGGAAGCCATCATGCTTGTACCTGAAATCTCCTTAACTCCTCAGACGGTGAAGAGGTTTAAGGAAAGGTTTGGGGAGCAGGTAGCTGTCATGCATAGCGGTTTATCCGTAGGTGAAAAATATGATGAATGGCGGAAAATTCACCGTAAAGAAGTAAAAGTGGTGGTGGGCGCGCGCTCCGCCGTGTTTGCTCCTTTTGAAAACCTGGGGCTGGTCATCATTGATGAAGAGCATGAATCCAGCTATAAGCAAGAAGAAACGCCAAGGTACCACGCCAGGGACGTAGCCATTGAAAGAGCAAAATCATATAGGTGTCCGGTTATTCTTGGCAGCGCGACACCTACACTTGAATCTTTTGCGCGAGCCAAGAAAAATGTCTATAAATTATTGACACTTAGCCAGAGGATGAATAAAAGTGCGTTGCCAGCAGTGGATATTGTAGATATGCGAGAAGAACTAAGAACCGGAAATCGTTCCATGTTTTCGGAGCTGCTCTTTACCAAGCTGAAAGACCGGCTTGAGAAGGGGGAGCAAACAGTTCTGATGTTAAATAAAAGGGGACATTCTTCCTTTGTGATGTGCCGAAGCTGCGGATTGGTCATCAACTGCCCTAATTGTGACATTTCACTCACATATCATCGCTTTAATGATATAATGAAATGCCATTATTGCGGTTTTGAAGAGGGAATGCCTTCCGCATGCCCTGAATGTGAAAGTGAACATATAAGGTTCTTCGGTACAGGCACTCAAAAGGTTGAAGAAGAGCTTGCGAAAATTCTCCCTGAAGCACGGGTCATACGGATGGATGTTGACACGACGAGTAAGAAGGGTTCACATGAGCGGTTACTGAATGCCTTTGGTGAAGGGAAGGCCGATATATTGTTAGGCACCCAAATGATTGCCAAGGGCCTTGATTTTCCTAATATCACCCTTGTTGGAGTCCTTTCAGCTGATACGATGCTGCATCTGCCTGATTTCCGTTCTTCGGAAAAGACATTCCAGCTGCTGACACAGGTCAGCGGAAGGGCAGGACGTCATCAGCTTCCGGGAGAAGTGGTCATCCAAACCTATACACCTGAGCACTACAGCATCGAGCTTTCTGCCTTTCAGGATTATGATGCTTTTTATGAACGGGAGATGCATCTAAGGAGGCAAAGTCATTACCCTCCGTATTATTATGTTGTCCTTATTACCGTTTCACATGAAGATTTAATGAAGACAGTGAGTGTCACTGAGAAGATCACGAATTATTTAGGCTCACGATTGAATCGGGATTCTATCGTACTAGGTCCGGTTGCTTCCCCCATTAGTCGAATCAACAATAGATATCGCTACCAATGTCTGATAAAATACAAACGAGAGCCGGACCTGAATCAGCATTTACGCACACTTTTGGAGCATTACCAAAAAGAAACCGCTCAGAATCATTTGCAGATTTCAATAGATTTAAATCCACAGATCATGATGTAATTGTTTAAGAGATGGATGATTACCGCGAGCTGTCACAGCTTGCGTTTTTATATAATGAAGTGCTGTTTTTCATATCTAGGAGGTTACCATTAATTTTGGCTATTTTACCGATTGTCTTGTTTCCTGAAAAAATTTTACAACAAAAATGCGATAAAGTAACAAGTTTTGATAAAAAGTTGGCAAAGCTGTTAAATAACATGTATGAAACGATGGTGGAGGCGGATGGAGTTGGACTTGCAGCACCTCAGGTTGGCGTGAAAAAGCAAGTGGCCGTCGTTGAAATAGAGGAAGGATCAGGTGCAATCGAACTGATTAATCCGGAAGTGCTGGAAATGGAAGGCGAACAGACAGGTGTTGAAGGATGCTTGAGCTTCCCAAGTTTATATGGCGAAGTAACGCGTCCATACCGTGTCAAAGTCCGGGCACAAGACCGAAAAGGATCTTTTTTCGAGATAGAAGCGGAAGATTTCCTTGCAAGGGCCCTTCAGCACGAAATCGACCATCTGCAAGGAGTTTTATTTACAAGTAAGGTTTCCCGGTATATTTCGGAAGAAGAGTTAGAAAGGTATGGAGAAGAATGACGAAAATAATATTTATGGGTACACCGGACTTTTCAGTGCCGGTATTGAAAAGAATCATTGATGAAGGGTATGATGTGATCGCTGTTGTCACACAGCCCGATCGTCCAGTAGGCCGCAAAAAAGTGCTGACGCCGCCTCCAGTTAAGGTCGAAGCTGAAAAGCATGGGATTCCCGTTTATCAGCCCGAAAAAATCCGTGAAAAAGAAGAACTGGAAAAGATTATCTCCTTGAATGCTGACTTGGTGGTGACGGCGGCTTTCGGACAAATCCTTCCGAATGAATTGCTGGATGCCCCTAAGTACGGATGTATTAATGTACATGCCTCCCTGCTTCCAGAACTGCGTGGTGGGGCGCCCATTCATTATTCCATTTTACAGGGGAAAGAAAAGACTGGGATAACCATCATGTATATGGCGGAAAAATTGGATGCCGGTGATATATTGACTCAGGCGGAAGTTGCTATCGAAGAACAAGATAATGTCGGAACGCTGCATGATAAATTAAGCAAGATAGGGTCGGATTTACTTGCAGAGACACTTCCGAAACTTATTAATGAGGAGTTACAGCCGATCAAGCAGGATGAGGCTAGAGCGTCTTTTGCACCTAACATCAAGCGGTCAGAGGAAAGAATCGACTGGTCGAAATCAGGAGAAGACATCTTTAACCATGTACGCGGCCTGAATCCTTGGCCTGTTGCTTATACAACCTTAGAAGGGTCCATTTTGAAGATTTGGCAGGTAAAGAAACTGGAAGATGGCAATCAGGCTGCGCCGGGCACGGTCATTGATGTACAAAATGATGGTTTCATCGTTTCGACAGGCAATGAGACGGCAATACTGGTTACAGAACTGCAGCCTTCAGGAAAGAAAAAAATGCCGGCGAAAGATTACTTGCGCGGAGCCGGATCGTTCATTAAAGCAGGCATGAAGTTAGGAGAACAGAATGAAGCAAACTAAAAAGGGAGTACGTGAAATCGCTCTCGATATTTTGGAATCTGTAGAGAAAAACCAATCCTACAGTAACCTATTATTGAACAACTTGATTAAAAAGCACCAGTTATCCGTCGTGGACAGCGGTTTGCTTACAGAAATAAGCTACGGTACCATACAGCGTAAGATGACTTTGGATTATTATTTGAGCCCATATATTAAACAGCCTAAAAAAACGCAAAGCTGGGTCATTAATTTACTTAGGCTTTCCGTTTATCAAATGGTCTATTTAGATAAAGTGCCTGATCATGCAATCATTTTCGAGGCTGTCGAAATTTCTAAAAAACGCGGACACAAGGGTACATCTTCAATGGTCAATGGCGTCCTCCGTAACATCCAAAGGAATGGTGTTCCTTCTTTAGATGAAATTAAAGATGATCTGGAACGGCTTTCCATAGAAGTAAGTCATCCAATTTGGCTTGTAAAGCGTTGGGTAGAGCAATTTGGCTATGAAAAAACCAAGGAAATGTGTGAAATCAATTTAACTGCGCCATTACAGACGGGTCGGGTTAATTTAAAAAAGATTTCACGCCGTGAACTGATCAGCATATTAACGGAAGAAGGATATGATGTTGAAGCAAGTGAAGTCATTCCCGAAGCAATTGTCAGCTATAAAGGGAATCTTGCTCATTCGGAAAGCTATAAATTGGGTTATTTATCGATTCAGGACGAGAGTTCAATGCTTGTTGCCCATGCATTGGGTGCGAATGAAAATGATGCTGTACTCGATTGCTGTGCCGCACCTGGAGGGAAAACGACCCATATCGCAGAAGGCTTGACCACTGGACAAGTATATGCTCTCGACCTTCATGAGCATAAGGTCAAGCTCATTAAAGAGCAGGCGGAGCGCCTAAAGCTCAGAAACAATATTAAGACAATGGCCCTTGATAGCAGAAAAGTGCAAGAACACTTCAATAAGGAAGGTTTTGACAGGGTCCTGATCGATGCACCATGTTCCGGGTTGGGAGTCATGCGCCGGAAGCCTGATGTAAAGTACACTAAAACAAAAGATGATATAATGAAACTCTCAAGTATACAAAAACAATTATTGGAATCGGCTGCCCCGCTTGTAAAGCAAGGCGGACGGTTAGTATATAGTACCTGTACGGTGGATAAAGAAGAAAATGACAAAGTCGCTGCAGCATTTTTGGAAAGCCACCCGGATTTTGAAAGCGATGCAACCTTGTCCGCAAGAATGCCTGAAAGCGTTCAGCCATTCATCGAGGGTCATACGCTGCAAGTTTTTCCGCAATATTTTAGCAGTGACGGATTCTTTATTGCGAGTTTTAGAAAGAAGGTGCTGTAATGGCAGAAATCACTAAATCATCTAGAGTAAGAAAAGATACGACACCAGAAAAACCATCGATTTACTCATTGGAGCTACACCAAATTAAAGATTGGCTTGTTCAAAATGGAGAAAAGGCATTCCGGGCCGATCAAGTATATGACTGGCTTTATAAAAAACGTGTCTCCAGTTTTGAAGATATGTCCAACCTTTCGAAATCATTACGGGATAAGCTGGAAGCGCAATTCACCTTCACAACTTTGAAAACCTTGATTCAGCAAACGTCCAATGACGGAACGATGAAGTTTTTATTTGAACTCCAAGATGGTTATTCGATAGAAACGGTGCTGATGCGCCATGAATACGGAAACTCCATTTGCGTGACAACGCAGGTAGGATGTAGAATTGGCTGTACATTCTGTGCGTCGACATTAGGCGGTTTAAAGCGGAATCTTGAATCAGGGGAAATAGTTGCCCAAGTCGTAAAAGTTCAGCAAGCACTTGACGAATCGGAAGAACGTGTTAGTTCTGTCGTAATCATGGGTATAGGTGAACCGTTTGATAACTACGATAATATGATGTCATTCTTGAAGAATATAAACCATGAAAAGGGCTTAAACATCGGGGCACGTCATATTACCGTTTCCACAAGTGGGATCATTCCTAAGATCTATAAGTTTGCCGAAGAAAGCATGCAAATAAACTTTGCTGTTTCCCTTCATGCGCCGAATACGGAATTGAGAAGTAAATTGATGCCGATCAATAAGGCCTACAAACTTCCAGACTTGATCGAAGCAATCAAGTACTATACAGAAAAAACAGGTCGCCGTGTAAGTTTTGAATATGGTCTATTCGGTGGCGAGAATGATACAGTGGAGCACGCTGAAGAATTAGCAGCTTTAATAAAAGGGATAAAATGCCATGTCAACTTAATACCGGTTAACTATGTGCCTGAACGCAACTATGTACGAACACCTCGGGACCAAATTTTTGAGTTTGAAAAAACATTGAAGAAGCGCGGCATTAATGTAACGATCCGAAGGGAACAAGGCAGTGATATTGACGCAGCCTGCGGCCAGCTTCGGGCCAAGGAGCGCAAAGAAGAGACGAGGTGACCCTATGAGGGCAATATTTAAGACAGACCGTGGAAAAGTCCGCCAGCATAATGAAGATAATGGCGGAATCTTTAAGAACTCGGAAGGCGTACGCCTTGCCATCGTTGCAGATGGCATGGGCGGCCACCGCGCCGGGGATGTAGCCAGTGCAATGACGATAGACCTTCTGAAAAAGGGCTGGGAAGCATCAACCGGAATCGAAACGGCAAATGAGGCCGAGGATTGGCTGAAGCAGCAAATCTTCTCGGTCAATCAGTTGCTTTTTGAACATGCAGAAGCGAATACGGAATGTAAGGGCATGGGTACCACCATTGTTGCAGCCATTTGCACCGACAAGTTTGCTACGATTGCCAACATCGGGGACAGCCGGTGTTATTTGTATAATGAGAGCGGTTTTAAGCAGGTCACGGAAGATCATTCACTCGTTAACGAATTGGTCCGTTCCGGTCAGATTTCGAAGGAAGATGCCGAAAACCATCCACGGAAAAATGTTTTATTACGAGCCTTGGGGACAGAAATGCAAGTGGAAATGGACATTATGACGGTCATCTTCGAAGAAAATGATTTACTGTTGCTTTGCTCGGATGGATTGACGAATAAAGTGAGTGAACAGGAACTGGAAGAAACGGTAACCAATGGACAGTCACTTGAAGAAAAGGCGAATTCATTAATAGATAAGGCCAATCACTATGGTGGGGAAGATAATATCACACTTGTGCTTGTTCAATTTACTGAAGAAAGTGAAAGCAGGTGAATTGAATGTTGATTGGTAGAAGAATCAACGGCCGTTATAAGCTGCTCGAGATGGTTGGCGGCGGCGGTATGGCGAATGTTTACCTTGCAAGGGATATGATCTTAGATAGGGATGTCGCATTGAAAATCCTTCGCATGGATTTTAATAATGACGAAGAGTTCATCAAGCGCTTCAATCGGGAAGCCCAATCGGCAACCAGTTTGGCCCATCCCAATATCGTAAGCATTTATGATGTTGGTGAAGAAGATTCCATCTATTATATTGTAATGGAATACGTTGACGGATTTACACTTAAGCAATACATACAAAAATATTATCCAATTCCAGTTTATGAGGCCTTGGATATCATGAGGCAAATTACGGCAGCGATTTCCCATGCCCATCATAATGGGATCATTCATCGTGATATCAAGCCACAGAACATTTTGATTGATAAAGAAGGAACCGTCAAGATTACGGACTTCGGCATAGCATTGGCACTAAGTGCAACAAACATAACGCAGACCAACGCAGTCTTGGGGTCGGTTCATTATTTATCTCCTGAACAGGCCAGAGGCGGTATGGCAAATAAGAAGTCGGACATTTATTCACTTGGCATCGTCATGTTTGAATTGTTGACGGGAAGATTGCCATTTTCGGGTGAATCAGCCGTGTCGATTGCTCTTAAACATTTACAATCGGAAACTCCGTCGCCAAAACGCTGGAACTCTGAAATACCCCAGAGTGTGGAAAATATTATCTTGAAAGCGACAGCCAAAGATTCATATTACCGCTATGAAAGCGTAGACTCGATGGAAGATGATATACGGACGTCGCTTAATCCTGAGCGTTCAAATGAACTGCCTTTTGCCATTCCCGAAGATCATGATGCAACAAAAGCCATCCCCGTCATAACGGACGATCAGCTTTCCAGCGTCGATGAGACAATTATAAGGGGTCCTGAAAAAAACACTTTAGTTTATGTGGATGATGAGGAAACTGATTCTGAAGCAGAGAGTAAATCGAAAAAGAAACAGAAGAAACAAAAGAAACAGAAAAAACAAAAAAACAAGTCGGATCATAAAGGTAAAAAACGAAGAAACATGCCTGCAATCCTGGTGACCACCTTTTTAGTTCTCGCCCTGCTTGCTGTTTTATCTGTCTTTGTTGTACCCCCCCTCCTTGTCTCGAAGGAAGTGACGATCCCAGACCTTAAAGGGGAAGAATTGGATGATGCCATTACTGAATTGCTTGAATTGGATTTGAAAGTTGGAGATACGATCGAGATTGAAGATGAAGAGGTTGAAGCTGGTCTTGTGATCAAAACCAACCCTAAGGAAGGTAAGACGGTCAAGGAAGGTGCAGTCATCGATATTTATCAAAGCATTGGTAAAGAGACGATTTCATTGTCAAGCTATGAAGGTCGAGACTACTCTGATGTTAAATCCCTGCTTGAGAAAATGGGATTCAAAAACATAAGCGTGACCGAAAAATATGATGACAGTGCAGCCGGCACGATCATTGAACAAACGCCCTCGGGTGCCACTGAGGTCGTACCATCCGAAACGGAGCTTGAGCTAACGGTCAGTAAAGGGGCAGATCTCCTGAGCTTGAAGAACTTAACTGGGTTCAATAAAGCTGGTCTGGATGATTATTCCAGTGAAAGTGGTATAAAGATCGATGTCGAAGAAGAAATCTATGATGATTCCGTAGCGGAGGGGCTTGTCATTTCCCAGTCACCGGAACCTGCTACGAAGGTGGAAAAGGGCAGTACTGTGAAAGTGGTCATTTCAAAAGGGAAAGAGGAGATTCCTCCCAAGAGTGTAACGGAGGAAATCAAAATCGAGTATGATCCTGTTGAGCCAGGCAAATCACAAAAAATACAAATTTTCATCGAGGATATCGACAATAGCATGACGGAGCCACAAGAAACATTCTATATATTGCAAGATGCGAAGAGAACGATCGAATTAATGGTTACCCCAGATAAGAAAGCAGGATATAAAGTCATGCGGGACAATCAGGTCATCATTGACGAATCCGTCTCATATCCAGAATAATTTTATTAATTAGGAGTGTGGTTATGCCCGAAGGAAAAATTATCAAAGCATTAAGTGGATTTTATTATGTCCTTGATGGTGAAGAGGTCTATCAATGCCGTGGAAGAGGCCTGTTCAGGAAGAATAAGGTAACCCCGCTCGTGGGTGATTATGTTGTTTTTGAAGCGGAAAATAAAACGGACGGGACCGTGACCGAAATAAAACCGCGAAAGAATGAATTGATACGTCCGCAAATCTCGAATGTAGACCAGGCAATCCTTGTCTTTTCGGCAGTAGAACCTGATTTCAGTCCGGCATTGCTTGATCGATTCCTCGTACTGATTGAAGATAACGAAATTGAACCGATTATCGTGGTGACGAAACTGGACTTGGTTACAGCTGAAAACCAAAAGAAATTGTCTCAGTATATCAAAGACTATCAGAAACTTGGCTATACTGTCCTGGAAACATCTTCTGTTACCGCTGGAGGAATTGAAGAACTAGTGCCGTATTTAGAAGGAAAAACCAGTGTATTTGCCGGGCAGTCAGGTGTTGGGAAATCGTCTTTGCTGAATGCAATCAATCCTGAATTGGCTTTAAAGACGGATGATATTTCTTCACACCTGGGACGTGGGAAGCATACCACCCGCCACGTTGAATTGATTCATATCGGCTCTGGACTTGTCGCGGATACTCCAGGGTTCAGTTCACTTGAATTCATGGAAATGGAAGCTGAAAGGTTATCCTATTGCTTCCCGGAAATGCATAAGCATGGGGAAGACTGTAAATTCAGGGCCTGCCTGCACGATAAAGAACCAAAGTGTGCAGTGAAGGAAGCGGTTGATGCCGGGGAAATTCCACGTTATCGATATGAACATTATATGCAATTCCTAGAAGAAATCAGAGATAGAAAGCCGAGGTATTAAAATGGTTAAAATCGCACCATCCATTTTATCAGCTGACTTTGCAAAATTGGGAGAAGAAATTCTTGATGTGGAAAGGGGCGGAGCGGATTTAATCCATGTAGATGTCATGGATGGGCATTTCGTGCCGAATATAACGATAGGCTCACTAATTGTCGATGCTATCCGTCCCATAACAAAGCTTCCGCTTGATGTTCATTTAATGATCGAACAACCAGATCGTTATATCGAGGCCTTTGCGAAAGCAGGAGCCGATTATATAACTGTTCATGTAGAGGCATGCACACACTTGCATCGGACGATCCAATTGATTAAATCTTTTGGTGTAAAGGCAGGCGTGGTGCTTAATCCAGCCACTCCAGCTTCATTGATCCAACCTATAATCGGAGATATTGACATGGTATTGTTGATGACGGTCAATCCTGGTTTTGGCGGACAAAAGTTCATTAAATCCGTTCTTCCCAAAATTGCCGAAGTGAAGGCGATGGCGGAAATGTATAATCAAAATCTGGAAATAGAGATTGATGGTGGAGTAAATGAAGAAACGGCTAAACTATGTATTGAACAAGGGGCGACAATCCTTGTGGCTGGCTCGGCAATATATAATCAAGAAGATCGAAACGCAGCGATTCAAAAGATTCGGGGAAAGTGATATAAGCCGACACTATCATATTCGTATGATGGTGATCGGCTTTTTTTATCAATCAAACATAGGGATCTTTGATATGAATATGTAAAGAAAAGGATGATTTCGATGATTATTAGTATTATGGCTGGAGGTCCGGAATGTTTTTGGCCGGATCTGACATGGTATAAGGAGAAGACTGACCTTTGGGTCGGGGTTGACAGGGGAGTATGGTCTTTGCTTGAAAAAGGTATCGAACCTAGATTCGGTTTTGGGGATTTTGATTCAGTTTCGGAAGGTGAATACAGGAAAATTGAGCAAAGGCTGGAACAAATCAATATATATTCTTCGGAAAAGGATGAAACGGATTTAGAGATCGCATTTAAATGGGCAATAGGGCAAAAGCCAAGTGAAATTCACATTCTGGGCGCAACAGGGGGAAGAATGGACCATTTTCTTGGGAATATTCAGCTGCTCCAAAAAGAAAGTGTCCTCCCTCATCATGGCGATATGGATATATACATAGTCGATCGGCAAAATATATTCACGGTAAAAACAGCAGGTTCATATGGGGTCACTGCTTTAAAAGATAAGAAATACTTGTCATTGCTCCCCGTAACGGCTGAAGTCACCGGCATTACACTTTCGGGTTTCAAATACCCGCTGGATGATGCAAGCTTGGAAATAGGTTCGACGCTTTGCATCAGCAATGAACTAATTTCCGAATCTGGGAATGTTTCATTTGAGAAAGGCATATTAATGGTGATAAGAAGCAGTGATTAAAATTCATGCTTAGAGCAGATTCGGATATAATTACGATCATCCTATATCCGCTTAAAAGCTTATGTTGTAATAGAAAAATTCCACTTCATCTTTAATTGTGGGATGCAAAGAGGAGGGGCATGATGAAATTTTATACGATTAAATTGCCAAAAGTTCTGGGCAGTTTGGTAAGGGCTATGCTCGGAGCGTTTAAAAAAGGCTGATACTTATCTCCATGACACCTCTCAAATTAAGGGAGGTGTTATTTTTTCGGTAAAAAGGGGCGGCCATCCATTAATGGGTGAAGGCCCCCTCCTTGATGCAGGAAAGACCTGATCAACGAATTGAAACCATCCCCATTAAATACTGGCCATTACAAGTAAAAAGGCATCCTAAGAGGATGCCGTAACATTATACGCGTTCTACTTTGCCCGATTTAAGAGCTCTTGCAGAAACGTATACACGTTTAGGTTTACCGTCAACTAAAATACGTACTTTTTGAAGGTTAGCGCCCCATGTACGCTTGCTAGCGTTCATTGCGTGAGAGCGGCTGTTACCAGAACGAGTTCTTCTTCCAGTGATTACACATTTACGTGCCATGTCAAATTCCCTCCTAACTACAACAAGCTTAAGTTTTTCGCAGTCGTCTTAAGTCTTTGTAAAATACTTTAATAATTTATCATACCTACCGTTAGAATGCAATACTTCAGTTAATTACTTTCAAGAAAAAAACCTTGACATACATACTTCAAAATTGAATTATATATAGTACCGTAAGACATTTACTTTTAAAACCATAGACATTATAGTAAAATGTCTTTAGTTGATTTGATTTTTGGGAGGGAAAAGAAAATGTCTATCGAATTACAAACGAAGTATGGACAAATTGATATCTCTAATGAGGTTATCGCTACTGTAGCAGGCGGCGCAGCCGTGGATTGCTACGGAATTATAGGAATGTCTTCCAAAAAACAATTTAAAGACGGCATTGCCGAAATTTTAAGAAAAGAAAACTTTACTAAAGGTGTAATTGTCCGACAAGAAGAGGAAGAAGTTCATATCGATATGTATATTATCGTAAGTTATGGAACGAAAATCTCGGAAGTTGCACATAATGTGCAATCAAAGGTAAAGTACACCCTGGACAAAACTGTAGGATTAGCTGTTGATTCCGTCAACATTTTTGTACAGGGAGTTCGTGTGACGAACCCTTAAGTATAGGAGGAAAGTTTTGTGTCAATTACAAGTTTGAACGGAAAGCGCTTTGCAGAAATGATCATTCAAGGTGCCAACCATTTAGCGGCTAATGCCCAAATGGTTGATGCGTTGAATGTTTTCCCTGTTCCAGATGGGGATACAGGAACGAATATGAATTTATCGATGACTTCGGGTGCGAAGGAAGTGCAAAATAACGTCCAGGAACACATCGGGAAAGTGGGTGCCTCACTTTCAAGAGGACTGCTAATGGGAGCACGCGGAAATTCGGGAGTTATCCTTTCGCAACTGTTCCGCGGTTTTGCTAAAGCGATTGAACATAAATCGGAAATAAATAGTGAAGAATTTGCCCAAGCTTTTGAAGCGGGGGTTCAGACAGCTTATAAAGCCGTTATGAAACCTGTTGAAGGAACCATTTTAACGGTTGCAAAAGATGCAGCCAAGCAAGCGGTTTCATCAGCAGCAAAGCATATAGACCTTATTCAGGTGATGGAAGAAATCGTTACGGAGGCCAATGCTTCATTAAAACGCACACCGGATCTTCTTCCAGTCTTAAAAGAAGTGGGAGTCGTTGATAGCGGCGGGCAAGGGTTGGTATTCGTTTATGAAGGTTTTCTTGCTGAGCTGAAAGGTGAGGCACTTCCAGTCCGACCTGCAAATGGCCCAAGCATGGATGACATGATCAATGCCGAACATCACATGAATGTACAAGGGCATATGAACACGGAAGATATCGTGTATGGCTACTGCACGGAATTCATGGTCCGATTGGAAAATGAAAAACTTGTCAATAAATCATTTGATGAAGAAAAATTCAGAAATGATTTAAGTGAATACGGAGATTCTTTATTAGTCATCTCAGATGATGAAGTCGTCAAGGTACATATTCACTCTGAACAGCCTGGCACGTGCCTGAATTATGGACAGCAATATGGTAGCTTAATAAAAATGAAAATCGATAATATGCGTGAACAGCATACTGCGATTGTAGGTGAGACGAAAACACCGCTTCAAACTAAACCGTCGACCAAAGAGAAGTACGCTGTAGTGTCAGTGGCGATGGGTGCTGGCATCAGCGAATTATTCAAAAGCATCGGCGCTAAGTCCGTCATCGAAGGCGGCCAAACGATGAATCCTAGCACGGAGGATATCGTTAAAGCTGTCGAAGAGGCATATGCAGATCATGTGATCATCTTGCCTAACAATAAAAATATCATCATGGCGGCCAATCAGGCTGCAGATGTACTTGGGGATCATGTGACTGTCATCCCAACGAAAACAGTACCACAGGGAATGGCTGCATTGCTGGCTTTCAACCCTTCAATTGATGCTGAAGAGAATAAAAAAGCGATGATCGAAGCCCTTTCGCATGTGAAAACGGGCCAGATTACTTATGCTGTCCGGGATACCAACATTGACGGTCTTGCAATCGAGACCGGGGACTTCATGGGAATTGCTGAAGGCACCATCAAAGTGAAGGATAAAGACATGACCCAAGCGGCAAAAGATCTTCTTTCCGATATGATTGACGAAGATTCAGAAATCCTTACCATTTTATATGGAGAAGATGCCACTGCTGAAAATGTCGAAAGTCTTGTAGCGTTTTGTAATGAGAATTTCGAAGACGTTGAAGTTGAAGTGCATAATGGGAAACAACCTTTATATTCTTTCATTTTTTCAATTGAATAAGTAGAGATCAATGAAGATGAGGGAGACTTAATCGTCACAATGTTTGAGGGTCCTGAAATAAATAAAAGGCAATAAACTGCATATGTCATTAGGCTATGCAGTTTTATTTTTTATGAAAAGAAGGATTACGGACAGCTTAATTGTAATTACAATGTATCACGCTTTATTATTAAACTGACTCCCAGTGTATAGAAGGAGGAGCAAGTCATGAAATTTAGAAGTGTATTCGATATAATTGGTCCTGTTATGATCGGCCCCTCTAGTTCCCATACAGCAGGAGCTGCAAGGATTGGCAGGGTTGCCAGGAATTTATTCGACCGGGAACCAAAATGGGCCCACATTTCTTTTTACGGATCATTTGCCAAAACCTATAAAGGCCATGGAACGGATGTAGCCATTGTAGGAGGCTTACTTGATTTTGATACATTTGATGAGAGAATTAAAGAATCGCTGGAAATAGCCCGTAAAAAAAAGATGAAAATTACTTTTCGGGAAGAAGAAGCCGTACCGGAGCATCCCAATACAGCAAAAATAACGGTTGGTGATGATGATGGTGAACTGGAACTTGTCGGAATATCGATAGGCGGGGGAAAAATCGAAATCGTCGAACTGAACGGGTTTAAATTGAGGCTCTCCGGGCACAACCCTGCCATACTCGTCGTTCATGATGATCGGTTCGGTGCCATCGCAAATGTTTCAAACATATTAGCCAAGCATCAAATCAATATTGGCCAGATGGAAGTCTCCCGAAAAGAAAAAGGGAAGATGGCCTTGATGACGATTGAAGTGGACCAAAACTTGGAGGATCACGTCATCGCTGAAATTACAGCACTCCCCGACATCACTCAAGTAGCGAGGATTGTGGATTAATAGGGCAATCGTTTCCACTTAGGAAGGAGAAGAAATCATGTTTCGTAATGTAGCGGAATTAGTAGAATTAGCTGAATCAAAGCAAAAAAAAATTTCAACGCTGATGATAGAACAGGAAATGGAAGTAACGGGAAAAAGCCGTGAAGAAATCATCCGCCAGATGGGAGTCAACCTGGATGTAATGGAACAGGCAGTTGAAAAAGGACTTCAAGGTGTCCGGTCCGTTTCCGGCCTGACGGGAGGGGATGCAGTCCTTCTTCAGACATACATTAAATCAGGAAATTCATTATCCGGTGAACTGCTGCTGGATGCGGTAAGCAAAGCGGTGGCAACAAACGAAGTGAACGCAGCCATGGGAACGATTTGTGCGACACCTACTGCCGGATCTGCCGGTGTTGTGCCTGGGACCCTTTTTGCTTTGCAAAATAAGTTAAAGCCGAATCGGGAACAGAAAATTGAGTTTCTATTTACAGCAGGGGCGTTTGGTTTTGTTGTAGCGAATAATGCTTCTATCTCAGGAGCCGCAGGAGGCTGTCAGGCTGAAGTCGGTTCTGCTTCGGGCATGGCGGCGGCAGCCATCGTTGAAATGGCAGGAGGGACACCTGCACAAAGTGCAGAAGCGATGGCAATCACATTAAAGAACATGCTTGGCCTTGTGTGTGACCCTGTTGCTGGGCTTGTGGAGGTGCCTTGTGTGAAGCGTAATGCCATGGGGGCAGCCAATGCTATGGTTGCCGCAGATATGGCGCTAGCGGGGATCACAAGCCGCATACCGTGTGATGAAGTGATTGATGCGATGTACAAAATCGGGCAAACGATGCCATCGGCTCTTAGGGAAACTGCACAAGGAGGTTTAGCGGCTACACCGACTGGACGGGAGTTGGAAGCCAAAATCTTTGGCTTGCCGCTGAATAAGAAGTGAGTCCCGCTTTACAGGAACCCATAACAGCAGTAAAGGGCATTGGGGCCGAAACGGCGGCAACTTTGGGGGAAATGGAGATCCATACCGTCGCGGATCTCCTTGAACACCTCCCATATCGCTATGAAGATTACCGATTGAGGGATTTAGAAACGGTCGAGCATGATGAGCGGGTTACCATAGAAGGCAAAGTTCATACGGTGCCTACATTAGGGTACTTCGGAAAGAAAAAATCCAGGCTTACGATTAAAGTGTTAACTGGGAGATATTTAATAAATGTGATTTTTTTTAACCAGCCATATCTGAAGCCGAAGCTTGCGATAGGCGAAACCGTAACGGTAACAGGAAAGTGGGATCGTCATCGCCAAACCATTACAGGCTCGGAATGCCACGTTGGCGATCGTAGCCGGGAGAAAGAGTTCGAACCGGTATACTCTGTGAAGGGCAGCATTACTGTCAAAGGGCTCCGCCGTTTTATCTCCAATGCATTTTCTGAATATGGGGCAATGATAGAAGAAAATCTGCCTCCGCAATTATTGTCCGCATACAAGCTGATGCCGCGTAACGACGCTCTTCGTACCATGCATTTCCCTCAATCGGCCAATGAGGTGAAAAAGGCTCGCCGCCGTTTTGTATATGAAGAATTTTTATTGTTTCAACTTAAAATGCAGGCACTTCGTAAAGTGCAGCGGGAGCAGTCAAAAGGAATTGGCCAGGAGTTTGACATGGAGCAGCTGGAAGCCTTTGTTGGAACTCTCCCTTTTCCTTTGACGAACGCTCAGAATAGGGTCGTCGAGGAAATAATGAATGACATGAAATCTCCCTACAGGATGAATCGCCTGCTTCAAGGGGATGTCGGGTCTGGAAAAACGGTGGTTGCCGCGATATGCCTGAAGGCGACGATTACAGCAGGTTTCCAAGGTGCATTAATGGTCCCGACGGAAATCTTGGCTGAGCAGCATACTCAATCGCTAAAGGCGATGTTGGAACCAAGTGGAGTGAAGGTCGCATTGTTGACAAGTTCGGTAAAAGGCAAAAAGCGCAAGGAACTATTGCAAATGCTGGAATCCGGGGAGCTAGATCTTTTGATAGGAACACATGCATTGATACAGGATGAAGTGAATTTTCGGAATCTCGGACTTGTCATAACGGATGAACAACATCGTTTCGGTGTGGAGCAGCGCCGGATCCTTCGTGAAAAGGGTACAAATCCAGATGTACTTTTCATGACGGCTACCCCGATTCCGCGAACGCTTGCAATTACAGTGTTTGGGGAAATGGACGTCTCGACGATCGATGAAATGCCTGCCGGGCGTAAAGCAATAGAAACCTATTGGGCAAAACACCAAATGCTTGATCGGATCTTAACATTCGTCGAAAAGGAACTAAAGAAAGGGAGACAGGCTTACGTTATCTGTCCATTGATTGAGGAGTCGGAGAAACTCGATTCTTTACAGAATGTTCTCGATGTTCATGCAATGCTGACTCAATACTTTGCGAACAGGTACAAAGTTGGACTTATGCATGGCCGGCTGCCCGCGGATGAAAAAGACGAAGTGATGCAGCAGTTTAGTGCCAATGAAGCACAAATCCTTGTTTCCACGACGGTTGTCGAGGTTGGGGTGAATGTTCCAAATGCAACGGTAATGGTCATTTATGATGCGGAGCGCTTTGGGCTTTCACAGTTGCATCAGTTGCGCGGAAGGGTTGGACGGGGAAGCGATCAGTCCTTTTGCATCCTGCTGGCTGATCCGAAAACGGAAGTCGGCAAAGAACGGATGAAAATCATGACCGAGACAAACGATGGATTCGCCCTTTCCGAAAAAGATTTGGAACTACGCGGCCCCGGGGACTTCTTCGGTAAAAAACAAAGCGGCCTTCCCGAGTTCAAGGTAGCCGACATGGTCCATGATTACAGGACTTTGGAAGTGGCAAGGGAAGATGCTGCAAAATTGATTGCCTCCCAAAGCTTTTGGCATTCCCCTGAGTATGCACCGCTGCGGAACTATTTAGCGGGAACGGGAGTATTCACGGGAGAAAAGCTGGACTGAACTGAATCAAAAAACCAATAGCAGATTGTGAGATTTTACTCAATATCTTGCAATCTGTTTTTAAAATATATATACTACTATTAGTACCTAGTCATAATACTACGGATGGTGACCTTCAAATGCGAAGAAATAAGAAGGAACGCCAGCAATTATTAATCGAAACGATTAAACAGAATCCTTTTGTAACGGATGAGGAGCTGGCTGAAAAATATTCGGTGAGCGTCCAGACCATTAGGCTTGACCGTCTTGAATTATCGATACCGGAACTGCGTGAACGTATTAAAAGCGTGGCCGAGAAAAAATTCAGTGACGAAATCAGGGCATTGCCTTTGGATGAAATCATCGGGGAAGTAATTGATCTTAATTTAGATGACAATGCAATTTCGATTTTGGATATAAATAAGGAGCATGTCTTTAAGCGGAATGGAATTGCGAGGGGACATCACCTTTTTGCCCAAGCAAATTCATTGGCTGTAGCAGTCATAAATGATGAATTGGCATTAACTGCGAAAGCATCCATTTTATTTACTCGTTCTGTAAAGGAAAATGAAAGAGTGGTAGCTAAAGCTAGGGTTAGAAACGTGGACCACACCAACGATCGTTCCGTGGTGGAGGTTAGAAGCTACGTGGGTAATGAACTGGTTTTTAAAGGCGAGTTCGAAATGTATCGCTCTTAACTTGCTAGTAAAGGATGAAAGAAAATGAAGATAACGATAGATGCAATGGGTGGCGATAATGCTCCCAAGGCACAGGTTTTGGGAGCGATGAAAGCTGTCGAGGCTTTTTCCGATGTGGAAATCACCTTGATAGGCAATGAATCGGAGATTAACCAATACTTAGCGAAACATGGCCGTATAAAGGTTATACATACTGATGAAAAAATATTAAGCACCGATGAACCTGTTCGTGCGGTTCGCCGCAAGAAAAGCGCCTCGATGGTCTTGGCTGCACAGCAAGTGGCTGACGGAGAATCGGATGCATGCATTTCTTCAGGCAATACAGGGGCGCTAATGGCTGCAGGCTTGTTTGTGGTCGGAAGGATAGAAGGCATTGAACGTCCGGCGTTGGCTCCAACCCTTCCGACAATCGATGGCAAAGGTTTTGTACTACTGGATGTAGGCGCGAACTCCGATGCGAAACCGGAGCATCTCCTTCAATTCGCCATAATGGGGTCTGTTTATGCTCAAAAAGTTCGGGGAATCGAAAAGCCCCGTGTCGGATTACTTAATATCGGAACAGAAGAAAAAAAAGGGAATGAACTGACTAAGCATGCCTTTACATTACTGCAGCAATCATCGGAGATATCCTTTATAGGCAATGTAGAGGCAAGGGACCTCCTAAGCGGGCCGGCAGATGTTGTCGTGACCGACGGCTTCACGGGAAATATGGTGTTGAAGACGCTTGAAGGTACTGCTATGGGTGTATTTAAAATGGTGAAAGCGGCCTTGATGAGCAACCTAAAGAGTAAGCTGGCCGCAGCAATGGTAAAGCCTGAACTAAAAGGCATAAAAAATAAAATGGATTACTCGGAGTATGGCGGTGCCGGCCTCTTCGGTTTGAAGGCCCCTGTCATTAAGGCTCATGGTTCTTCAGATGCGAATGCAGTCTATAATGCAATACGCCAGACTCGCGATATGGTTGGAAATGACGTCATATCGACAATTGCGGAGACGATAGAAAAACAATAATAAATCATAGAGGCAGGGGAGTAACATATGGGTAAAATTGCTTTTGTCTTTCCAGGACAAGGATCACAATCAATAGGAATGGGGCATGGCTTATTTCAGGAAAACGAGCGTGCTCAGCAAATATTTCGATCAGCAGATGAAAAACTTGATTTCCCACTTTCTGAATTGATCTTTAATGGCACACAACAAGAATTAACGGTGACTTATAATGCACAGCCTGCTTTATTGACCACGAGTTATGCTTTTGTCAAGGAGCTGGAAGAAGCGGGGATCAAACCCGATTATACAGCCGGGCACAGCTTAGGTGAATATACGGCATTAGTGGCATCTGGCGCAATTTCTTTTGAAGATGCCGTATATACAGTGCGTAAACGTGGTGAATTCATGGAAGCTGCGGTACCGAATGGCCAAGGCTCAATGGCTGCGATATTGGGAATGGAACGTGAAGCTCTATCTGAAGTCACTTCTGAAATTACGGCCACTGGTGAATCCGTTCAATTGGCCAATATCAATTGTCCAGGGCAAATCGTCATTTCAGGCACCTCCGAAGGTGTTAAACTTGCAAGTGCAAAAGCCAAGGAAAATGGGGCTAAACGTGCTCTTCCTCTTGAAGTGAGTGGACCGTTCCATTCGGAATTAATGAAACCGGCAGCAGAAAAGTTACAGGGTGTCCTCGATGAAGTAAGCTTCAAACAGGCTGAAATTCCTGTCATTTCAAACGTAACGGCTAAGCCCATTACAGCACCTGCTGAAATTAAAGAAAAATTAATCGAACAGCTGTATTCACCGGTCCTTTGGGAAGACAGCGTGAAAAATCTGCTTGAATTGGGCGTGGATACGTTCATCGAGGTGGGCCCGGGGAAAGTATTGGGCGGATTGATAAAGAAAATCGATCGTTCCGTTCAAATTCATTCGGTTTCCGATATAGATACTCTAACTAAAACAATTGAAACATTGAAGGGGGTACAAGCATGATCCTCGAAGGTAAAAAAGCACTTGTAACTGGAGCTTCACGAGGTATTGGGAGGGAAGTTGCATTGGAACTTGCCCGTCAGGGAGCAGACGTTGCCATCAACTATTCCGGCAGTGAAGCTAAAGCGAATGAAGTGGTTGATGAAATCAAGGCATTGGGCCGTAAAGCATTTGCCATCCAATGCGATGTTGCAAATAGTGAATCGGTGACAAGCATGATCAAAGAGGTCATCGAACAGTTTGACAGAGTGGATATCCTGGTTAATAATGCAGGTATCACACGTGATAACCTATTGATGCGTATGAAAGAAGATGAATGGGATTCTGTGATCAATACGAATCTTAAAGGCGTGTTCCTATGCACAAAGGCGGTTACAAGGCAAATGATGAAGCAGCGCAGCGGCAGGATCATCAATATGGCATCGATCGTCGGCGTCAGTGGAAATGCAGGGCAGGCTAATTATGTAGCGGCTAAAGCTGGTGTGATCGGTTTGACTAAAACCACGGCAAAGGAACTTGCTTCAAGAGGCATTACGGTCAATGCGATTGCCCCAGGTTTCATCTCAACGGATATGACCGGGGAATTGCCTGAAGACGTCCAAAAAGCCATGCTGGACCAAATTCCGCTTGCACGGTTCGGTGACCCTAAAGATATTGCTGCAGTGGCGTCTTTCCTCGCTTCCGATGCCAGCAAATATATGACTGGGCAAACACTTCATGTAGATGGCGGAATGGTAATGTAAGTTTTCTTGATTTTTTTCGAAATTAATTTATAATGTCTTGAGGGGAGGTGAACACATTGGCAGATGTATTAGAAAGAGTAACCAAAATCGTTGTAGATCGTTTGAACGTAGAAGAATCAGAGGTAAAACTTGAAGCTTCTTTCAAAGAGGATCTTGGTGCCGATTCCCTGGATGTAGTTGAACTAGTCATGGAATTCGAAGACGAGTTTGATATGGAAATTTCGGACGATGACGCTGAAAAAATCGCCACAGTAGGTGATGCTGTGAATTACATACAAAGCACTATGTAATGAATTGTCATTTGACTAAAAGCTCCGTTTTTTAACGGGGCTTTCTCTTATTGCTAAAGAAGTTTGATGCCGCGTCAGATAAGGGAATGAGCATGTACGCGGGTAAGCACCGCCTGCATGGCAGTGGTCTTTTGCCATTGGTTTTCTTTAAGCGGATAATAATGTATGATGGTACATAGGAAAGCTTGACAGGAATTCCTGCCAGGTTTCTTTTTATATATTGGAAAAATATGCTTTTTGAACCGTTGTGGAGGGTTTTGTGTGATGCGTAGGAACGGAAATAATCGTAAACCATCAATCAAGGATAATAAATTTAAACAGTTGCAAGAAAATCTGGGTTTTTATTTTAAAGATGAAAATTTATTGAAACAAGCTTTTACACATTCATCTTATGTGAATGAGCATCGCCGTAAGCCTTATGAAGATAATGAAAGGCTTGAATTTTTGGGAGACGCTGTACTTGAACTGACCATCTCTAAATACTTATATCAAAAATATCCGATGATGAGCGAAGGTGAACTTACCAAACTGAGGGCAGCCATTGTATGTGAGCCTTCACTTGTTGCTTTTGCCAATAGTCTTTCTTACGGGGAATATGTATTGCTCGGAAAAGGGGAAGAAATGACAGGCGGAAGAGAACGCCCTGCCATGCTTGCGGATGTATTCGAAGCCTATATTGGTGCTTTGTACCTTGATCAAGGATTAGAGCCAGTTGTTCAGTTTTTGACGAATGTCGTGTTTCCGAAGATAGACGAGGGTGCTTTTTCTCATGTGATGGATTATAAGAGCCAGCTTCAGGAGCTGATCCAGCGTGATGCCATCGGTGTCCTGCAATATAAGATCTTGCAGGAAAAAGGACCGGCTCATAATCGGGAGTTTGTTTCGACCGTCTCCTTGAATGGGGAAGAGCTGGGCTCTGGAATAGGAAAGTCCAAAAAAGAAGCGGAGCAGCATGCTGCCGAGCATGCATTGATCGTTTTAAAAGAAAAAAAATCAACAAGATAGTTGAACAGTAGAGGGGGAAAGGTCATGTTCCTCAAACGTTTGGACGTTGTAGGATTTAAATCTTTCGCAGAGAAAATTTCGATTGATTTTGTACCTGGTGTCACGGCAGTGGTTGGACCAAACGGAAGCGGTAAAAGTAATGTGACCGATGCAGTCCGATGGGTACTTGGAGAGCAGTCTGCGAAATCACTGCGTGGAGCAAAAATGGAAGATATCATCTTTTCGGGAAGTGACACGAGGAAAGCGTTGAATTTTGCGGAAGTATCATTGACCCTTGATAACGAGACCAATTCCCTGCCGATTGACTTTCATGAAGTCAGTGTGACAAGACGTGTATATCGATCGGGAGAAAGTGAATTTTTCATTAATAATCAAGGTTGCCGTCTGAAAGACATCATAGACCTTTTCATGGATTCTGGTCTTGGGAGAGAAGCGTTTTCCATCATCAGCCAAGGGAAAGTGGAAGAAATCCTTAGCAGTAAGGCTGAAGAAAGACGAGTGATTTTTGAAGAAGCAGCCGGTGTCCTGAAGTATAAAACGAGAAAACGAAAAGCGGAATCGAAGCTGACGGAAACACAGGATAACTTAAACCGTGTCCATGATATCCTCCATGAATTGGAGGGGCAGGTGGAGCCATTAAAAATTCAGTCTTCCCTCGCCAAGGAATTTTTGGCGAAGAAAGACGAGCTTGAGCAAATAGAAGTGGCTTTAACCGTTTTTGAAATAGAAGAACTTTATGAAAAATGGGAAAAACTATCACAGGAACTTGAAAAACATAATGAAATGGAACAGCAAATGGCAGGACAGCTTCATGATAGGGAAGCGCATCTCAAAAAGCTAAGGGATAGTCTTGCGACGCTTGAGACATCGATCAATGGTCTTCAGGAAATTCTCCTGAATGCCAGTGAAGAACTTGAAAAGCTTGAAGGCCGTAAAGAAGTTTTGAAAGAACGGAAAAAGAATGCCGCCCAAAACAAGTCACAGCTGGAAAAAGCGATTGTGGAAGGTGAGGCTGCTGTCGAGCGTCTGTCTTTGCAAAAGGAAAGAGAAACGGAAATCCTGAATGCACTGAACTTGGAAGTGAAGGGGATTTCTGAAACCTTACATGAAAAACAAAAAAGCCTGGGCCTATTCAATAGTGATATCGAAGCGATGATCGAAGCGAAAAAGAGTGACTATATCGAGTGGTTGAACAAGCAGGCATCGGCTAAAAACGAAAAACAATACCTGCTCCAGCAGCTAACACAGCAGGAACATAAAAATGCTAAACTTGACATGGAAAATGAAAAGTTCTTAACCGAAAGAATGGATATCACTGCTAAAAAAGTGGAATATTCAAAGCTGATGGACAATATGACCAAGCAACTTGAAGAGCATGTCACTTATTTCCGAAATCAGCAGAATAAATTGAATGCGGCAAAAGATACGTATCAAAAACAAGAAACCACCCTTTATAAGGCCTATCAATTCCTTCAACAGGCAAAATCACGTAAGGAACTGCTTGAAGAAATGGAAGATGATTATGCAGGCTTCTTTCAGGGTGTAAAAGAGGTTTTGAAAGCGAAAGAAACCCTTCCAGGCATTGAAGGGGCAGTTGCGGAATTGATAAAGGTTCCAAAGGAATATGAAACGGCCATCGAAACGGCTCTGGGCGGAGCCATGCAGCATGTTGTCGTGGAACGCGAGGAGCATGCACGGGAAGCCATTTCCTTCTTGAAGAAAAATAGGTATGGGCGTGCGACGTTCTTGCCTTTATCAGTCATAAAGGCAAGAGAGATATCAGCTAACCAATTATCGATGCTGAAGAGCCATTCCGCTTTTGTAGGGACTGGTTCCTCATTGATCCAATATGATGATAGGCATGCAGCGATTGCTGAAAACCTATTGGGAACCGTGATCATCACCACTGATTTAAAAGGCGCAAATGACCTGGCGAAAATGATGCAGCACCGTTTCCGCTTCGTAACGCTTGAGGGGGATATCGTCAATCCAGGCGGTTCAATGACAGGCGGAGCCTTAAAGCAAAAAACGACCTCCCTGCTTTCAAGGAAAACGGAATTGGAAGAGCTCCAACAAAAACTTGCTGCCATGGAAGCTAAAACGAATCAGCTAGAAAAGCAAGTCAAACAGCTCAAAGTGGATGTGGGTCTTCAAGAGCAAACGCTTGAACAAACCAGAAAAACAGGAGAGAGACTTCGTTTACAAGAACAAACCCTTAAGGGTGAACTCCGTGAAGTGGAGCTGCAGGAAAGAAATGTGAATGAACGGCTGCATCTTTATGATTTGGATAAAAATTCATATTTAGAAGAACAGCAGCAAAAAACAGCAAGACTTGAAGAGCTGGAAGAACTTTTGGACTCATGTAAATCGGAAATTGAGGGGCTTGACAAGTTGATTTCCGAAATGACCGAACAAAAGCAATCCCAACAATCCTCAAAGGAGAACCTTGCTGAAGAAACGAATGAACTGAGGGTAATGCTTGCCTCCAAGCGTGGCCAGCTGCAAAACCAAAAAGAGAAGATGGAACGCATTGAATCGGATCTTTCAAAGGAAACAAGCAGGCTTGCCGAAAACAAAGATGATTTAGGCCTCCTTACCAATGAAATGACAGACAGCTCAAGCGGGGAAGAGTCACTGGAAGATATGGCTCAGCAGAAATTGCTTGACAAAAATGGGGCAATTGAAGGAATCACCATAAAAAAACAGGAAAAAAACGAGCTTCTAAAGGAAGTTGAATCGCTTGAACTGTCCTTAAAAGAAGAAAATCGACTTTATAGAGGCATTGTCGAAGTGATAAAGGATGAAGAAGTGAAATTAACTCGTCTGGATGTCGAACTGGAAAATCGTCTCGAGCACTTGAGAGAAGAATATACCCTTTCCTTTGAAGGTGCTAAAGAACAGTATCCATTGATGATGCCTGCAGAAGAAGCTCAAAAAAGGGTGAAGCTCATCAAGCTTGCAATCGAGGAACTGGGAACGGTGAATCTAGGTGCAATTGATGAATACGCACGTGTAGCTGAACGCTATGAATTCCTTCTAAGTCAAAAGGAAGACCTTCAACAGGCGAAGGATACATTATTCCAGGTCATAGATGAAATGGATGATGAAATGAAGCGGCGCTTTGCGGATACCTTCTATTCGATCCGTGAAGAATTCGAACAAGTCTTCAAAGCTTTATTTGGCGGAGGCAGAGCTGAGCTGAAACTGACAAATCCGGATGATTTACTAAATACAGGTGTGGATATCATTGCACAGCCTCCCGGGAAAAAACTGCAAAATTTGAGTCTCTTATCCGGGGGAGAAAGAGCATTGACAGCCATAGCCCTTTTATTCTCCATTCTAAAAGTGCGTCCGGTGCCTTTCTGTATCCTTGATGAAGTCGAGGCAGCGCTTGATGAGGCGAATGTTGTCCGGTTCAGTCAATTTTTAAGGAAGTTCAGCAGGGAAACGCAGTTCATCGTGATTACTCACCGCAAAGGCACGATGGAAGAAGCAGATGTCCTATATGGCATTACGATGCAAGAGTCAGGCGTCTCCAAACTTGTTTCCGTCCGGATGGAAGAATCAGAAAACTTTATTGAAGTTTAAAATTCATGAATTAGAGGAAGTGGGACAATGAGTTTTTTCAAAAAGCTAAAAGAGAAATTTACGACCCAGGAAGAAAAAGAAAAAGAAAAATCAGTCGAAGCAGAAGTATCCATAGGGGAAAAATTCAAGCAAGGTTTGACAAAGACGAGGAATTCCTTTACTGGAAGGGTTAATGAACTTGTTGCCCGTTATCGGAAAGTGGATGAGGACTTTTTTGAAGAACTTGAAGAAATCCTGATACAGGCAGATGTAGGCTTTGATACTGTGATGGAACTGATTGATCAATTGAAAAGGGAAGTAAAGCTTCGTAATATCTCTGATACGAGGGAAGTGCAGTCCGTTATTTCCGAAAAGCTAGTGGAAATCTACCAAGGTGATGATGAAGCGACTTCAAGCCTGAATATACAAGAAGAGGGTTTGACGGTCATTTTGTTTGTAGGGGTTAATGGGGTAGGTAAAACGACGACCATTGGTAAACTTGCCCATAAATTCAAAATGGAAGGTAAATCAGTCGTATTGGCTGCAGGGGATACCTTCCGTGCCGGTGCGATTGAACAGCTTGAGGTTTGGGGAGAGCGTGTCGGCGTCAGTGTAATCAAACAGGGTGAAGGCTCTGACCCTGCAGCGGTCATGTTCGACGCCATTCAGGCCGCCAAGGCACGAAAAGCGGATATCCTGATCTGTGATACTGCCGGTCGCTTACAGAATAAAGTGAACTTAATGAAGGAATTGGAAAAGGTGAAACGTGTAATTGAACGTGAAGTACCTGGTGCACCACATGAGGTGTTGCTTGCCCTTGACGCAACAACTGGACAAAATGCCCTCATTCAGGCAAAAACATTCAAGGAAGCGACCAATGTTTCCGGTATTGTTTTAACAAAGCTTGATGGCACCGCAAAAGGCGGAATTGTTTTGGCAATTCGCAATGAATTGGCCATACCCGTTAAATTTGTCGGGCTAGGTGAAAAAATGGACGATCTACAGGAATTCGATGCTGAGAAATACGTTTATGGCCTTTTTGCTGATATCATCGATAAAGAAGAGGTTTAAGAAAAATTGTAAGCCGGAAGAGATAATTCTCTTCTGGTTTTTCGTTCACTGTGCAAATTAGGGAAACAATTGCATAAAGGTCTAAAAAAGCGGAATAAAGAAAAAAATAATGCTTTGCAAACAAGTGGTAAGGAGTTTAACTTGACATCAAATAAACAAGGCTTTACAATATAAACTTGTAAAGGGTTTTCACTTAACAGCAGGGAGGCTTGCTAAGATGCTTGAAAAGACAACGCGGATTAATTATTTGTATGACTTTTACCAATCGTTGTTAACAGAGAAGCAGCAGAGCTATATGTCCCTCTACTATCTGGATGATTACTCTCTTGGCGAGATTGCCGATGAATACGAAGTCAGTAGGCAGGCAGTCTATGATAATATAAAAAGAACAGAAGCGATGCTTGAGGAATATGAAGCAAAGCTGTTGTTATTTCAAAAATTTCAAGAGCGTAACCAGTGGATTGCGAATATGAAGGGACTCATAGAAAAGGATTCCTTTTCAAAAGAGAAGCTGCTAGAAGCAATCACAACGCTTGAGAAGTTGGATTAGGAGGCGGCAATATGGCATTTGAAGGATTGGCCGACCGACTGCAGAGCACGATGCAAAAGATCCGTGGAAAAGGGAAAGTCAACGAAGCGGACGTTAAAGAAATGATGCGTGAAGTTCGATTGGCCCTGCTTGAAGCGGATGTTAACTTTAAAGTCGTGAAGGATTTTGTAAAACGTGTCAGTGAACGTTCGGTAGGTCAGGAAGTGCTGAAAAGCTTAACCCCCGGTCAACAGGTAATAAAGGTAGTCAAGGAAGAATTGACGGAGCTGATGGGCGGCGAACAAAGCAAGATTGCCGTTGCCTCGAAACCACCGACTGTCATCATGATGGTAGGTCTTCAAGGTGCAGGTAAAACGACGACCACCGGAAAGCTTGCCAATCTTCTAAGGAAAAAATACAACCGCAAGCCATTGCTCGTTGCGGCTGATATTTACCGTCCGGCGGCGATTAAGCAGCTTGAAACACTTGGCAAACAATTAAGCATGCCTGTTTTCTCCCTTGGGGACCAGGTCAGTCCTGTTGAAATTGCTAAACAGGCAATTGAAAAAGCTAAGGAAGAACATCATGATTATGTGTTGATTGATACCGCAGGTCGCCTTCATGTTGATGAAAACTTGATGGGCGAACTGAAGGATATCAAAGAGTTGACAAAACCAGATGAAATCTTCCTGGTTGTCGATGCGATGACCGGTCAGGATGCGGTCAATGTAGCCCAAAGTTTCAATGAACAGCTGGGCCTGACAGGAGCCGTATTAACGAAACTTGATGGGGATACACGTGGTGGTGCGGCACTTTCAATTCGTTCAGTCACCAACACGCCTATTAAATTCGTCGGTATGGGTGAAAAATTGGATGCACTTGAAGCGTTCCATCCAGAACGGATGGCGTCAAGGATCCTCGGCATGGGTGATGTGTTGACCCTTATCGAAAAAGCACAGGCCAATGTTGATGAAGAAAAAGCGAAAGAATTAGAGAAAAAGATGCGTACAGCCACTTTTACCTTTGATGATTTCCTTGATCAGCTCGGTCAGGTGCGGAATATGGGACCGCTTGATGATATTCTGAAAATGATTCCAGGTGCGAATAAAATGAAAGGGATGGACAACCTTCAGATCGATGAAAAACAAATCGGTCATGTTGAAGCTATCATCCGATCAATGACAACGCATGAAAAGGAACATCCGGAAACCATGAATGCATCCCGCAAGAAACGGATTGCCAAAGGAAGCGGCAGATCGATTCAAGAAGTGAACCGTCTACTGAAGCAATTCGAAGAAATGAAAAAGATGATGAAACAGGTTACGAACATGCAAAAAGGAAAGAAAAAGGGATTTAAATTCCCGTTCATGTAAGGTTTATTTCAGCTCGGAACTAAGGTGAAATACGGGTCGAAGCCATGTATTTCAACACTTTTTTTACCTGTTAAGAAAAAAACCTTTACAAACATGCAAGACATTTGATATTATACTATCTTGTGTGAAACTATTCGGAGGTGCTTATTTAAAATGGCAGTAAAAATTCGCTTAAAACGTATGGGAGCTAAAAAATCTCCTTTCTATCGTATTGTAGTTGCAGATTCTCGTTCACCACGTGACGGACGTTACATTGAAGTGGTAGGAACTTATAACCCGGTGGCTCAACCAGCAAAAGTTGATATCAACGAAGAGCTTGCTCTTAAATGGTTACAAGATGGAGCTAAACCATCTGATACAGTTCGTAACTTATTCTCAACACAAGGCATCATGGAAAAATTCCATGTTGCAAAAAACAGCAAGTAATCGACGGTAGTTGATGAAAGCACTGATTGAAACGATTGTTTCAGCACTTGTGGATTATCCGGAAGAGGTCATTGTGACCTCCAAGGAAGAATCCGACCGGATTGTTTATATCCTCTCCGTTCATAAAGAGGATATGGGCAAGGTGATCGGTAAACAAGGGCGTGTTGCTAAGGCGATTCGGACTGTGGTATATGCAGCAGGATCTTCACAGCAGAAGAAAATCTATTTGGAGATTTCCGAATAAGGAGGGTTAATTCCCCTCCTTTTTTTGTACTTCAAGAAAGCTTAGATCCCAATTGATCAAATTCGGGCTTTAAACTTTACGCCTTTTAAGACGCATCTTTTACCGATTTACGTTATACTTAAGAGAATGACCCCCATTTCAAAAAGATTACCCCATCATACATATTTTTAGAAGGAAATACGAAATCATAGATAATAGGAGGTGCTGGAATGAAAATTCTCCAAAATGTAATCGTTAACCAAGTATTAACGGAATCCAGCAAGAATCAGCTCCTCGAGAAATACAAGTCAAAACGCCTTCAGCTTCAAAAAGAGAGTGAACAGCTTCGCTTTGAACTGAAAAAACTTGAAAAAACAAGAACTCTCCAACCTGCTAGTCTCCGTGCTCATTTCGAAAAAGAAATAAACCAGAGGCAAGAAAAAATTAAACTGCTTGAATTTCAAATGGAGCAGTTGGAGATCCTTCCTGCCGGAAGTGAATTGAAGGAACGGGAAGTTCAAAGTATCATTGATGTGGAAATTGGGGCAGATTGGGACGAAATCATGGCAACGAAGACCATTGTCATTAAAGATGGAATCGTCTCGGAAATTCGTTAGAGGTGAAAGAATGGAAAAATGGTTTAATGTAGGTAAAATTGTCAACACACATGGTCTTTTAGGAGAAGTCCGTGTTATTTCTTCAACAGACTTTCCGGAAAAACGATACAAAATGGGAAATACTCTGTATTTGTTCAGGGACACTGAGAAAAAACCTTTGCCGCTTGTCATCAGGTCGCATCGCACCCATAAAAACTTTAACCTATTGACGTTCGAGAACTATTATAACGTCGGACAAGTCGAGGCTTTTAAGAACGGGGTCCTGAAAGTCAAGGAAGCACAGCTTGGTAAATTGGACGAAGGTGAGTTCTACTTCCATGAAATCATCGGCTGTTCGGTATTTACGGATGAAGGCATTGAAGTTGGGGAAATCATTGAGGTTCTTACGCCTGGTGCAAATGATGTTTGGGTCATTAAGAAAGCTGGCAGTAAGGACATTTTGATTCCGTATATTGAACAAATTGTTAAAGAAGTGGATATTTCCGCTAAAAAGGTCATCATTACACCGATGGAAGGACTTTTAGACTGATGAAAATCGATGTGCTTTCGCTTTTTCCAGAAATGTTCGAAGGGGTATTTGGTTCGTCAATCTTAAAAAAGGCTGCGGAAAAGCAGGCTGTCAGCTATAAGGTGACCAATTTCCGAGATTATGCAGATAATAAGCATTCGACGGTTGATGATTATCCGTATGGCGGCGGTGCCGGAATGGTATTGAAGGCACAACCGATCTTTGATGCCGTGGAAGCTCTTAAAGGGCAAGGTGAGCTAACCCCAAGGGTAGTCCTGCTTTGCCCCCAGGGAGAGCGTTACACGCAGAAAAAAGCCGAAGAGTTAGCTGAAGAGGAACATCTCATTTTCATTTGCGGGCATTATGAAGGGTATGATGAGCGGATCCGGGAGCATGTCGTCACTGATGAAATATCGATAGGCGACTTTGTGCTTACAGGCGGGGAATTGGGCGCAATGGTCATTATTGACAGCGTTGTGCGCTTGCTGCCTGGCGTTCTTGGAAATGTTGACTCCCCGATTCTTGATTCCTATTCTTCTGGTTTGTTAGAGCATCCACATTATACTAGACCTGCAGATTTCCGGGGGATGAAAGTTCCCGATCCGCTAATATCCGGGAATCATAAAAAAATCGATGAATGGCGGATGAAGGAATCCCTGCGCAGAACTTGGATTCGGCGTCCGGATTTGCTCGATAGTTATGAACTATCGGAAGTTGAAGAAAAATTATTGTCCGAGATTAAAAAAGAAGACTGATCTCTATTGCATCGACGTTTATAGTATGATAGGATATACCTTGTGACTTGGGCGAAATGCTCAGTCTTATAACGATGTTCCGCTGCAAACAATAAGTATTTGCAAGAGCGTCCAGGAGGAGTTGAAATCGATGCAAAATCTTATTAACGAAATCACAAAAGAACAACTTCGCTCAGATCTTCCATCATTCAGACCTGGTGACACAGTACGTGTACACGTAAAGGTTATTGAAGGAACTCGTGAACGTATCCAGTTGTTTGAAGGCGTTGTAATCAAACGTCGTGGCGGCGGAGTTAGTGAAACTTTCACAGTACGTAAGATCTCTTACGGCGTTGGAGTAGAACGTGCTTTCCCTGTTCACACACCAAAAATTGCGAAACTAGAAGTTATCCGTCACGGTAAAGTACGTCGTGCGAAACTTTATTACCTACGCGAACTTCGTGGTAAAAAAGCACGTATTAAAGAAATTCGTCGTTAATTCTTCGAATATCTTCATGCGGGTTTACCATGATCCACATAAGGTGAATAACCAAACAGTATCATGCAAAAAGGGAGCTTGTTTATCAGGCTCCCTTTTTGCACTTTAAGAAACGATGAATACACTTACGGTGAAAACTATATAGAATCCTGCTCGCTATAGCGTCCGCAACATGTTAAAATAATTGTTGATATGCTTCAAAAAGGGTGTGTAAGGATGGCGAAAAAGAAAAATGAATTGTGGGAATGGACAAAGGCGGTCATAATCGCGGTTATAGCGGCGACGCTGATTCGTTATTTCCTTCTGGCTCCTATTGTTGTGGACGGTAATTCCATGATGCCGACATTAAAGGATACGGACCGCATGATCGTTAATAAAATTTCCTATTCGATCGGTGAACCGAAAAGATTCGACATTATCGTTTTCGAAGCTCCAGAAGGCAAGGATTACATAAAGCGGGTCATTGGATTGCCTGGGGAAAAAGTCGAATATAAAAATGATACTCTTTACGTGAATGGAAAAGCTTATGATGAGCCATACTTGGATGAATATAAAGAACAATTGATTGATGGCGGGGACTTGACGGAACCTTTTACATTAAGTGATGTCATAGAACAAGAAACGGTGCCTGAAGGCCACCTATTTGTCCTGGGGGATAATCGCCGTTTTAGTAAGGATAGCCGCCATTTTGGCGTAGGTGTCGTTCCTTACGATAAAGTGTTAGGAAAAACTAAATTAGTTTATTGGCCGATCGAAGACTTTCGATTGGCGGAATAGTAGGAAGGTGCATTCCATTGACAATACAGTGGTTCCCTGGCCATATGGCCAAAGCAAGACGGGAAGTAACAGAGAAATTAAAACTGATCGACATCATCTTTGAACTTGTGGATGCCCGGATACCGGCATCTTCACGAAATCCGATGATCGATGAAATCATTCAGCATAAACCGAGGGTCATCCTTTTGAATAAAGCTGATATGGCCGATCCGGTAAAAACGAATATGTGGCTTGAACATTATAAATCGCAGGGGAAAACGGCGATTGCCATTAACTCACAGGCCGGAAACGGTTTAAACCAGATTACAGCTGCTTCCAAAAAACTTTTAAAAGAGAAGTATGAGCGGATGGAGTCAAGAGGAATAAAGCCGAGAGCGATCCGTGCCATGATAGTCGGCATTCCGAACGTGGGGAAATCGACTTTAATCAATCGGCTTGCCAAAAAGAACATTGCCAAAACAGGGAATACGCCTGGCGTCACGAAAGCGCAACAATGGATAAAAGTTGGCAAGGAATTGGAATTGCTCGACACGCCGGGGATTCTCTGGCCGAAATTCGAGGATCAAGAAGTAGGCTTGAAGCTTGCGTTGACAGGTGCGATCAAAGATACGATTTTAAACTTGCATGAAGTCTCATTATACGGCCTTCGCTTTTTGGAAAAAGAATATCCGGATAGATTGAAATCCCGTTATAATCTGGATGTAATTCCGCAGGAAACACTCGAATTGTTCGATGCGGTCGGAAAGTTCAGGGGCTGTTTAGCATCTGGAGGGTTCATCGATTATGACAAGACCGCAGAGTTGGTCGTACGTGAAATCCGTTCAGAAAAGATGGGTCCGCTTACGTTTGAGGTCCCTTTGGATTATGAAGAGAATGATATCCCGAATAACATTAACGATGACCTGATTGTTGAAGACAATCAGTGAAAAGGATTGATACGGAGCTGGAGCATTGGATGTCGAAAAGGCTTACTCTTTTTGATGTCTCTTTTCCGCTCCGTATTTTTGTTTGAACTGTAGAAAGGGAGCAAGGCTGCCGATAATTAATATGATGGGTGATAAAGATGATAACCGAAATGAGCATTAAGGAAATCTCCTCAAAGTTAAAGACAATAAGAGAGCCTGAAGATTTATTTTTACAGAAATGCCGGGAGGACGGACGAAAGGGAGTAACCGACTTAGTAAGCAAATGGCAAAGAGCTTATGAAAAAGAACAACAGGTAAGGGATGCTTTCACGGAAATGACGGAGTTTGAGCGTCAATTGAGAAAACAGGGGTTTTCCATTCTGGCTGGTATCGATGAAGTGGGAAGAGGACCTCTGGCAGGACCAGTTGTGACCAGTGCAGTCATCTTGCCTGAATCTTTTTATTTGCCTGGGCTTAATGATTCCAAAAAGATTCCAGAGGCAAAAAGGGAACTGTTTTATGAAATGATTTTTAAGGAAGCACTATCCATAGGTGTAGGTGTTGTACATAGCGAAGTAATTGATGAAATCAATATATATCAAGCCACGAAAAAGGCAATGGTGGCCGCATTGAACGATCTGTCGGAACTTCCTGATCATTTGTTGATCGATGCAATGGAATTGGATGTGCCGATTCCGCAGCTTTCGCTCATAAAGGGGGACGCAAGAAGCATTAGCATCTCTGCGGCCTCCATAATAGCGAAAGTGACCCGTGATAGAATGATGAAGGAATATGGTGAGAAATATCCGGAATATGGTTTTGAAAAGCACATGGGTTACGGGACAAGCCAACATTTAGAAGCGCTCGACACGCACGGGCTTACACCTTGGCATAGAAGAAGTTTTGCACCAGTTAAGGAAATAGCTGCAAGAACGAAGGATTAAGGGGGGGATGAGTGGTGCAATCCATAACAATCGGTCAACCGTTATCTTCACCTATTGAAATAAAAGGAATTGTTAGTTGGAAAAACGGGCAAATCCTTTTCGGGAAGGTGAATAAAGTTTTTCCTAACCAAACGGCCGAGGTACAGATTGGCCACCAAAAAATGATTGCCACTCTCGATATCCCGCTTCGGACAGGAGAAAGGCATTGGTTTCATGTGCAGCACCCAATTGAGGGGCGGCTCGTGTTAAAAGCTTTAAATTCCCCCGATTTGAACGATTCCGGCATAAAGGGAACGGCTGCAAAATTAATCGCTCATCTCGGCATAACGCCCGAACCGTCCGCATTGAAGCTTGCCGAATATCTCCTGACAAATCGCCTCCCGATAACCAAGGATACTTTTCAGCCCGCCATGCAATGGTTAAAAGCTGCTGATGCTGCAGAAGCCGGTCTGCCTGTAATAAAAACGATGTTCATTCAGCAACTGCCTTTTGTAAAAGATGTATTTGATGCTTTATTTACACAGTCCAAAAGTGAACCTTTCCATAAACTTCTCAGTTGCTTCAAGCAAAAGCTGGAGGATGGTGAAGCAGAAACGAGGACTGCCGGCAAGCTGAGGGAAGTATTGGACTCCTTACACGTTGCTAAACAGAACCAGTTTCAACAAATCGGTTTGCAAAAACTAGTTACCACTTGGCTGGATTCCGATTCAACACCAGAAATGAAATCCGGTGCATTTTCCCTGCTCCAAAAGACGGGTTTCATTCCAAAGGGAATGACGGAATCTGTCTTTCTGGAGAATTTAATTGATGGATCTGAGGCTAGGTCAGGTATTGCTAAGAATTCAGCGGTTGATAAATTACATCAAGGATTGCAGCTGCTTTCCGAGGCAAAAAGCGGAGCATTTGCAAAAGTTGAAGAGATCGATACTGCTATTAATCGCATATTGAACGGTCATGAACATGAGGGGGCAAAACTGCCACATGATATCCACTCGATGCCGAGAAAAAACATTACTGCAGAAAAACTTTCCTCTCATGCCTTTCATTTACTCCAGAGTTCTTTTACCGAAGCAACAGCTAAAAAGGCACTAGGAGGAAATATGGAAGTGAATGACCTTATAGGCTACTTGAATAAGGACACAGATCAAATAGCTGAGTCGAAGGGTAAGGCGGCTGAATTATTGTTCCAGTCGCTTAATAGGCTTCCTGAGGCCCAATACGCTAGGAATAATGAGAAGCTAGTCCTTTCACTTATATTGGAAGCTGAGTTTCAAACAATCGATTTCACCGATGGACCTTCTGTTGCACATCAGCTGAAAGAAATGACCAAGATCCTTGGTCTTCAGCTGGAACATGCACTCATTAACCTTTCTGGAGAAGATATGGCGGATTTCCCGAAGGATTTGGAGACACTTAAACCGCTGCTGCTTAAATTGCTGAATGAACAAATTCCGGCATCTATGAAGGAGATGGCCGAGCAAATCCTAAATCGGATTACTGCGCAACAGATCCTTTCACAGGAAAATGGACCGATTCAGAATTTACTTCTTACAGTTCCACTCAATCTGGGATCTGCTCAAACGGATCTGACTTTACAATGGAGCGGAAGAAAAACAAAAGATGGCAAAATTGACCCGGATTACTGCCGTGTCCTATTTTATTTAGAATTGGAACGCCTTAAAGAGACGGTCATCGACATGCAGGTTCAAAACCGAATCATCAAAGTGACGGTCATAAATGGGAATGGTGCGGTCCTTGAAGAGGCAGCCGGTCAATATCTTGACATCCTGAGAGAGAATCTCGAAAAAATGGATTACAGATTGTCAGGGGTTTCCTTTGTAAATCCCGTGAATGAAAAAGAGCGGGACCAAGGGGGGAAACCGATTCCTTTTTCAGAAACCGGTTCGTATAGTGGAGTGGATATTCGAATATGATGAATGATAAACGAAAAGAAGCGATTGCCTTAAAGTATGATCAAAAGACATCTAAAGCGCCCGTCATATTGGCGAAGGGAAAAGGTAAAACCGCTGATATTATTCTGGAAAAGGCGATGAAACTGGATATACCAATCCAAAGGGACGAATCGCTTGCTGCACTTTTAGGTCAATTGGATATAAATCAAACGATTCCAGAAGAATTGTATGGAGCTGTTGCAGAGGTATTCGCATTCATTTATAAAGTTGACAAGGACCTGAATCGGTAGTTTCCTAAATTATCCAGATGATATCGCTAAATGGATTACTGTTGGTTTATGTAGAATATTAGGGAAATCACTGATGAATTTTCATTATATTAAAAAAATACTAATGTATTTGTAAAAGGACAAGGCCATGGCTTTGTCCTTTTGCTTTTCCTTTGAATCAACACAAGGGTAATAGTAATTTATCAATGAATCGACCTTTGGGTTAATATAGTGAAAAGGCTTTCATGAAGGTGTTTTTAAAAGATTTATAACGGTAATGACTTTTTTGAAAATAGATTTTCAGATCCAAAATATATGAATTTAATAAGGAAAAAACACAACGGAGAAGAAGGTTTTCTCCATTTTAAACCTGGATATAGAAGTATATTATAATAATATTTTAAAAATTATGTGAAAGAAAATTATGCACGAAGGAGAATTTTGTTGTAATATGGTAGAGAAAACACGCATTAAATTTAAAAGTTGTTTTTTAGTAGATAAGGAGGATGGGAAATGAATATCCATGAGTATCAGGGGAAAGAGATATTGCGACAATACGGGGTATCCGTTCCAAATGGCCGGGTTGCCTTTACTGTTGAAGAAGCAGTGGAAGCAGCGAAGGAGTTAGGTACGGAAGTTGTTGTCGTCAAAGCTCAAATTCATGCGGGTGGCCGCGGGAAAGCCGGCGGAGTCAAGGTAGCGAAGAATCTTGATGAAGCGCGTACATATGCAGAAGAGATTCTTGGCAAGACATTGGTGACCCATCAAACAGGTCCTGCAGGCAAGGAAGTTAAGCGTTTACTTATCGAAGAAGGCTGCGACATTACAAAAGAATATTATATCGGGCTGGTCCTTGACCGTGCTACGGACAGTGTCGTATTGATGGCTTCTGAAGAAGGCGGAACGGAAATTGAGGAAGTGGCTGAAAAGACACCAGAGAAAATTTTCAAAGAAGTAATCGATCCGGTTGTCGGCCTGACTGGTTTCCAGGCACGGAGGATTGCATTCAATATCAATATTCCGGCTTCACTTATAAATAAAGCTTCCAAACTGATGGTTAACTTATATACAGCTTTCGTTGATAAAGATTGCTCAATCGCAGAAATCAACCCATTAGTGGTAACTGGCGACGGCGATGTAATGGCGCTTGATGCTAAATTGAACTTTGATGATAATGCGATTTACCGCCATAAAGACATCGCGGAGTACCGTGATTTGGATGAAGAGGATGCGAAAGAGATTGAAGCATCAAAACATGGCCTTAGTTACATATCGCTTGACGGAAATATCGGATGCATGGTTAATGGTGCCGGTCTTGCTATGGCGACGATGGACATCATTAAACATTATATGGGAGATCCGGCTAACTTCCTTGACGTTGGTGGCGGCGCCACTGAGGAAAAAGTGAAAGAGGCTTTCAAAATCATCCTTTCCGATCAAAATGTTAAAGGCATCTTCGTTAATATCTTCGGAGGAATCATGAAATGTGACATCATCGCTACAGGCGTCGTGGCTGCTGCTAAAGAGCTTGGCCTGGATGTCCCTCTTGTTGTTCGTCTTGAAGGAACGAATGTGGACCTTGGCAAAAAGATTCTAAAAGAGTCAGGTTTAAATATTACGTCTGCTGAATCAATGGCAGATGGAGCACAAAAAATAGTATCACTTGTAGGATAATAGGCAGGGGGGAACATAATGAGCGTTTATATTAATAAAGATACGAAAGTGATCGTTCAGGGAATCACTGGTGCAACAGCATTATTTCATACAAAACAAATGTTGGAATACGGCACGAAAATCGTTGGAGGAGTCACTCCGGGTAAAGGTGGAACAGAAGTGGAAGGGGTACCTGTATACAATACAGTTTCCGAAGCTGTCACTGAAACCGGAGCGAATGCATCTGTTATCTATGTACCGGCTCCATTTGCTGCCGATGCAATTCTAGAAGCAGTGGACGCAGAACTTGATCTTGTCATTTGTATCACGGAACATATTCCTGTCTTGGATATGGTCAAGGTTAAGCGCTACATGGAAGGCAAAAAAACTCGCTTGATCGGACCGAACTGCCCAGGTGTCATTACTCCTGAAGAGTGTAAGATTGGTATCATGCCAGGGTATATCCACAAAAAAGGCCATGTAGGTGTAGTTTCACGTTCTGGAACTTTGACGTACGAGGCCGTTCACCAATTATCGCAAGCAGGCATTGGGCAATCTTCGGCTGTCGGTATCGGTGGAGATCCGGTTAACGGAACAGATTTCATTGATGTTTTGAAAGCGTTCAACGAAGATCCGGAAACACATGCTGTAATCATGATCGGGGAAATCGGTGGAACGGCAGAGGAAGAAGCAGCAATCTGGGTGAAGGAAAATATGACTAAGCCAGTTGTTGGTTTCATTGGTGGCCGTACGGCTCCAGCCGGTAAACGCATGGGTCATGCTGGTGCCATTATCTCAGGAGGAAAAGGGACTGCTGACGAGAAAATCCGCGTTATGAACGAATGTGGAATTAAAGTTGCCGAAACTCCATCCGTAATGGGTGAAACATTGATCTCCGTCTTGAAAGAAAAGGATATTTACGAACCTTGTAAAACACATTGATTCAAGCTGGGCCGACCTTTTTTGGGTCGGCCTTTTTTCCCCTCCAATTTCCTCGGGAGACACCAAGTAGATAACTATTAACCTACTTAAAAAAATATCCGATTAGGGGCGTTTCCAATTGAATAAAAAAGAAAAGTTAATCCATCTCCATCATTGCCGCGGAGCAGGATGGAAAACAATCCAAATAATCATGTCCAATGACCCGTCATTATCTTCCCTGTTCACGACGAATCACGCTGAATGGGCAAAAATGCTCCCTATCCCTTCAAATAAGCTCAACCTCTTTCTCAAAGATTTACATTCACTCAATACCATCGATAAACTTAAAATATACAAAGATAGTCAAATTCATTGTTTGACGATCTTCGATGATGAATACCCTTTTTTGCTGAAGCAAATATTCGATCCTCCGTGGGTTCTTTATTTTAAAGGCGATAAGAGGCTTTTAACAAGGAAGAATACGCTAGGTGTAGTTGGAACACGTAAGCCAACCTCGTATGGTCTGGAGGCCTTAAAAACGATTCTATTACCGCTTGTAAAGAAAAAGTTCGTGATCATAAGTGGAGTGGCGGCTGGAATCGATGCAGAGTCACATAAGATCACATTAAGCGAATGCGGAGATACGATTGGGATTTTAGGAGGGGGGCTTATGCAAATATATCCAAAATCCAATGTACCCCTTGCTGAAGAAATCATCAAAAAAGGCTTGCTTATATCTGAGACTCCACCGGAAATGAGGGCGGAACCTTGGATGTTTCCGCTTCGGAATCGAATCATCAGTGGATTATCACAAGGAGTATTCGTGGTCGAAGCAAAAGAAAGAAGCGGATCCCTTATTACGGCACAAGCTGCTTTGGAACACGGCAGGGATGTGTTTGCGCTTCCTGGTAATGTTACGAGCCCTGAATCGCTGGGGACCAATCAATTGATTTCTGATGGTGCCAAACTTGTTTTGAGTGCCAGGCAGATCGAGGAAGAGTTTTGAACAATATAATATAGAAGATAGACGGAGAATCAAAAGGGAAAATAAAGAAAAAAAGGTGGTTTTTTTAAAGGATGGGTTGAATTATTAGACAAAAAGGTTGAAAATATTGTAAAACTGTTATAAGTTTTGCAAATGGCACCTCTTGTCAAAATACCTATAAATAAATGAATCAGCCTGCTTTGAAAAGTAAAGAGGTGTTGACAAATGAATTTTGAATGATTAATAATAGTGAAGATTTATATTACCTCTTTGAGGAGGATTTATTGGATGTCAGAATACTTAGTGATTGTGGAATCGCCGGCAAAGGCGAAAACAATAGAACGTTACTTGGGAAAAAAATATAAAGTAAAGGCTTCCATGGGGCATGTACGCGATTTGCCTAAAAGTCAAATGGGTGTCGATGTTGAACATGAATATGAACCTAAATATATAACTATCCGCGGCAAAGGCCCGGTTTTAAAAGAATTGAAAACCGCTGCAAAAAAAGCGAAAAAAATATATCTCGCGGCTGACCCCGACAGGGAAGGGGAAGCCATTGCCTGGCACTTGGCTCACAGTCTTGATGTTGACGTTAACTCAGATTGCCGCGTGGTTTTCAATGAGATCACGAAAGAGGCTATCAAAGAATCATTTAAATCACCGAGGCCAATAAATATGAAATTGGTTGATGCCCAGCAGGCAAGAAGGGTATTGGATCGTTTGGTCGGATACAATATAAGTCCGCTTTTGTGGAAAAAGGTGAAAAAAGGCTTAAGCGCGGGACGGGTCCAATCGGTTGCTGTACGGATGATCATTGACCGGGAGAAGGAGATCAAAGATTTTATCCCTGAAGAGTATTGGACAATCAAGGCTGATTTTGTAAAAGGAAAAGAACAATTTGAAGGTTCCTTCTTCAGCATTGGCGGTGAGAAGAAGGAGTTGAATAACGAAGAGGACGTCAAAAAAGTGCTGGCTTCTTTAAATGGCGGCGAATTTACGATAGGAGCTGTAGCTAAAAAAGAAAGAAGGCGCAATCCAGCCGCTCCTTTTACGACTTCTTCCCTGCAACAGGAAGCGGCACGTAAATTGAATTTCCGTGCAAAGAAAACCATGATGCTCGCTCAGCAGCTTTATGAAGGAATCGAGCTTGGCAAGGAAGGCACAGTCGGGTTAATCACTTATATGAGAACCGATTCGACCCGGATTTCCGATGTTGCGAAAGAGGAAGTCCATACCTTCATCCAAAATAATTATGGTAAAGAGTATGTTCAGGTTGAACAGCGCAAAGAGAAAAAACAGACCAATGCCCAGGACGCCCATGAAGCGGTCAGGCCAACAAGCACATTACGTGAACCGGGTGTAGTCAAGGAGTTCTTATCCAGAGATCAATTCCGTCTTTATAAATTGATTTGGGAACGATTCGTTTCTAGTCAAATGTCTTCGGCGGTCATGGATACGATGAGCATCGACCTGCATAACGGGGATGTCATCTTCAGGGCAAATGGTTCAAAAATTAAATTCCCGGGTTTCATGAAGGTATATGTTGAAGGGTCCGATGACTCGGTGGAAGAAAAGGAAAATGCACTTCCGGATGTGAAAACAGGGGATCAATTCTTTTCAAAAGATATCGAGCCAAAGCAGCATTTCACACAGCCTCCGCCCCGATATACTGAAGCCCGTCTTGTCAAAACCCTAGAGGAACTGGGAATAGGCCGTCCTTCTACATATGCTCCTACCTTGGATACGATTCAAAAACGGGGCTATGTTACCTTGGATAATAAACGGTTCATCCCGACAGAGCTAGGTGAGATCGTTCTTGAATTGATACGCGAATTCTTCCCGGATATTCTTGATGCAGAGTTCACTGCCAAGATGGAACAGGAATTCGACAGCGTCGAGGAAGGCAGTATCGAATGGATAAAGGTCATCGATGAATTTTATAAGGAATTTGCAGTTCATTTGGCTAAAGCCGAAGTCGAGATGGAGAAAATTGAAATCAAAGATGAACCTGCAGGTGAAGATTGCGTGGAATGCGGACATGGGATGGTCTTTAAGATGGGGCGTTATGGAAAGTTCATGGCATGCAGTAATTTCCCGGATTGCCGTAACACAAAGCCAATCGTTAAAGAAATCGGTGTTAAATGTCCAAAATGTAAAGAAGGAAACATCATTGAAAGGAAAAGTAAAAAACGCCGCATATTTTACGGGTGTGATACCTATCCTGGATGTGACTTCATATCTTGGGATAAACCGCTGCCGCGGAGTTGTCCAAAATGTGAAGGTACACTTGTTGAGAAAAAACTCAAAAAAGGCGTCCAGGTACAGTGCATGGATTGTGATTTCAAAGAATTGCCCCAAGCATAGAAAAGACGGTGAAATCGTTTACTGTTCTAAATATAAATTTACTCGGCATCTGCCGAGTTTCTTTATGTTCAGGAAAGTATGATATCATGATAGTATGTGGACTTACTTCCAAGAAGAAAATGGATAAAGCTTGAAACTTTTTTATTTAAGCCATGTGATGTAAAATTCAGTGGACAAGTACATTCTTTTAAAGATATAATTCCTATTTGTGTCCGCTATCCTTTTTAGAAGAAATGAATTGCAGGAAGAATGCCGCTATCTGGCATATTCTTTAAATTATCTTTAGCAGGAATGAGTATTTCGGGTATAAATACATAGATATCGTTAAAAATGAAACTTTTATGAAAGCAGTTTTAATGATAAATGATCCTGTCTTATCATATCTATACATGGAGGTTCGAAAAATGAAAGAAACAAAAGTAAGTGTAATCGGTGCTGGGCTTGCTGGAAGTGAAGCGGCGTGGCAGTTAGCAAAAAGAGGAATTAAAGTCGATCTATATGAAATGCGCCCTGTAAAACAAACGCCAGCCCATCATACCGATAAATTCGCTGAACTTGTTTGTTCCAATTCACTTCGGGCAAATACGTTAACAAATGCAGTTGGTGTATTAAAAGAAGAAATGCGTATTCTGGATTCGGTCATCATGTCCGCAGCAGATGCTTGTGCTGTACCGGCTGGCGGCGCTTTAGCTGTTGATCGTCATGAATTTGCCGGTCTTGTTACGGAAAGGGTCAAAAATCATCCAAATGTAACGGTCATCAATGAAGAAGTGACGGAAATTCCGGAAGGTCCTACCGTCATTGCAACCGGTCCGCTTACAAGTCAGTCACTATCTGACAGCTTAAAGCAAATCATGGATGAAGAATACTTGTACTTCTATGATGCTGCCGCACCAATTCTGGAAAAAGACAGCATCAACATGGATAAAGTATATTTGAAATCCCGCTATGATAAAGGTGAAGCAGCTTATCTGAACTGTCCGATGACGGAAGAAGAGTTTGACCGCTTTTATGAAGCCTTGATTGCTGCTGAAACAGTTCCACTTAAAGAATTCGAAAAAGAAATCTTTTTCGAAGGCTGCATGCCCATTGAAGTAATGGCATCACGCGGGAAGAAAACGATGTTATTTGGTCCATTGAAGCCAGTTGGCTTAGAAGATCCAAAAACGGGAAAACGTCCTTTTGCTGTAGTTCAATTGCGTCAAGATGATGCGGCAGGAACACTTTACAATATTGTTGGTTTTCAGACACATTTGAAATGGGGTCCGCAAAAAGAAGTATTGCAGCTCATACCTGGATTGGAAAATGCGGAAATTGTCCGTTATGGAGTTATGCATCGAAACACTTTCATAAACTCACCTAATGTTTTGAAGTCTACGTACCAATTCAAGAATCGGGATGATTTATTCTTTGCCGGTCAGATGACTGGCGTCGAAGGATATGTAGAATCGGCTGCATCGGGCTTGGTTGCAGGTATCAATGCTGCAAGGATCGTCCAAGGATTGGATCCTATCATTTTCCCTGCAGAGACGACGATGGGCAGCATGGCAAGGTACATAACTTCGACGAATGGTAAGAGCTTCCAGCCGATGAATGCCAACTTTGGATTGCTTCCAGACCTTGAAGTGAGAATCAAATCCAAAAAAGAGCGGAATGAAACGCATGCTAAACGCGCTTTAGACACAATTCAGAACTTTGTGAAAAATTTGTAAAATATTTGCCTGCTGTTTTAAAGTATGATACTATTTATTAGCCTTTGCGAGGTGTTTCCATGATTAATCAAAAAAAGGCATTATCATCCTTCATCGAATATTTACAAATTGAAAAGAACAGTTCACATTACACCATTGAAAATTATAAACGTGATATTCACGAATTTTTTCTGTTCCTTAATGAACAGGGCATTGAGGACATCACGTCCGTTGAATATCTTGATGTCCGGTTATATTTAACGAATTTATATGAGAAAAAACTTTCTAAGCGCACTGTAGCAAGAAAAACTTCTTGTTTGCGGAGCCTTTATAAATTTTTACTACGTGAAGGTGATGTGAAGGATAATCCTTTTTCCCTTGCTTCTTTACCTAAAAAGGATCAAAGACTGCCACGTTTTCTCTATGAGAAGGAAATGGATCAGTTGTTTTCTTCTTTAAAGAAAGATTCACCGATAGGAATAAGGAACAATGCCTTACTGGAATTATTGTATGCTACAGGCATTCGCGTAAGTGAATGTTGTGATATTAAACTGCAGGATATCGATCTTTCCTTAGGGACGGTACTGATCCATGGAAAAGGAAAAAAGGATCGCTACGTTCCGGTTGGTAGATATGCACAGGAAGCGATAGATTTATACATACGTACAGCCAGGATGGAATTGACTTCGTCTGACGCCAAGGCGCATGTTTATTTATTTGTTAATTTTCGTGGAGACCCTCTGACACCTAGGGGAGTTCGCTATATATTGAATGAATTGATTAAAAAGTCAGCCGCAGATGGAAGTCTTCATCCCCATATGCTAAGGCATTCGTTTGCTACACACCTATTGAATAATGGGGCGGACATTCGCACGGTTCAGGAATTGCTTGGTCATTCAAAAATTTCATCAACGCAAGTGTATACGCATGTTACAAAAGACCAATTGAAAAAAGTCTACAATGCATCACATCCGCGGCCTTAAATGTTGAAAGGGGACACTTTATGACAACGATATTTGCAGTGCATCATAAAGGTGAATGTGCCATGTCCGGTGATGGGCAGGTTACTTTAGGAAATTCAGTAGTGATGAAGCATACAGCGAGGAAAGTAAGAAAAATCTTTAATGGTAATGTCCTAGCAGGTTTTGCAGGTTCCGTTGCAGATGCTTTCACTTTATTTGAGATGTTCGAAGCTAAACTTGAAGAGTATAATGGCAATCTTCAGCGCGCTGCCGTTGAAATGGCAAAGCAATGGAGAAGTGACAATGTATTGAGAAAGCTTGAAGCCATGCTAGTCGTGATGGATAAGAACCATTTACTGCTCGTTTCTGGCACCGGGGAAGTAATTGAACCGGATGACGGGATTCTCGCCATAGGATCGGGAGGGAATTATGCATTGGCTGCCGGCAGGGCATTAATGCGGTTTTCCAGCGACCACTTATCGGCAAAGGAAATCGCTCAATCATCTTTACAAATTGCAGCGGAAATTTGTGTATTTACAAATACGAATATAATCGTGGAAGAGTTGTAAGGAGGAGCGCAAATGTCAAAAAAAGCTAATTTAACACCGAGGCAAATCGTTGAAAAACTGGATCAGTATATCGTAGGGCAGCGTGAGGCAAAACGGGCAGTGGCAGTGGCTCTTCGGAATCGCTACCGACGTTCCCTTCTCTCGGATCAACTTCGTGACGAAGTCGTTCCGAAGAATATATTAATGATTGGACCGACAGGTGTTGGGAAAACAGAAATAGCTCGGAGAATGGCTAAATTGGTAGGTGCTCCTTTTGTAAAAGTTGAAGCAACGAAATTTACGGAAGTCGGGTATGTCGGCCGGGATGTAGAGTCCATGGTCCGTGACTTGGTGGAGACTTCCGTCCGCCTCGTGAAGGAAGAAAAGATGGCCAGTGTAAAGGAACGGGCAGAAGAAAATGCAAATCGCCGTTTAATAGAGCTATTAGTGCCATCCACTAAAAAACAGAGTAATTTCAAGAATCCTCTTGAAGTCTTTTTTGGAGGCAATAACAATCAAGACGAACAGGACCCGGAAGAAAATTCCGAAGATTTAAGTTTGCAGGAAAAAAGAAAAATCGTCGCTGAAAAGCTGGCTAATGGTGAGTTGGAAAGTGAAATGATAACGGTCGAAGTGGAAGAACAGGCTGCTTCGATGTTTGATATGCTCCAAGGTTCGGGAATGGAACAAATGGGGATGAACATGCAGGACGCTTTAGGAAGCTTGATGCCGAAAAAAAGCAAGAAGCGCAAATTGAAAGTAAGTGAAGCGAGAACCGTTTTAACAAATGAAGAAGCGGCAAAATTGATTGATATGGATGAGGTCACTTCCGATGCAGTATACGGGGCTGAGCAAAATGGGATTATCTTTATTGATGAAATAGACAAAATTGCAAGTAAGCAATCTGGAAGTTCATCAGCGGATGTATCAAGAGAGGGTGTCCAAAGGGATATCCTGCCAATTGTTGAAGGTTCGACAGTAGTGACTAAATATGGGTCAGTTAAAACGGATCATGTCCTATTTATTGCTGCAGGGGCCTTTCATATGGCTAAGCCATCCGACCTTATCCCTGAATTACAAGGGAGATTCCCGATTCGTGTTGAATTGAACAAACTGACTGTAGACGACTTTGTACGGATTCTTCATGAACCGGATAACGCCTTGTTAAAACAATATGTCGCTTTATTAGAAACTGAAGGTATAGAAATTGAATTTTCTGACGATGCTGTTCGTAAGATAGCTGAAGTGGCCTTCGAAGTAAATCAAAACACTGACAATATTGGTGCAAGAAGACTTCATACCATTTTGGAACGGTTGCTTGAAGACTTATCGTTTGAAGCTCCGGAAATAACGATGGAGAAGATTACAATTACCCCCCAATATGTCGAAGGTAAGCTTGGTTCTATCGCCCGGAACAAAGATTTAAGCCAGTTTATCCTTTAATTAAGAAACAATTTGGCAATGATTTGCCTACGCAATGAACATAAAATTACGGAAATACAACTTCATAGTTATTGTGAACCATGGTATTTTTAGGAGGAACAAATCAAATGAACTTATTAGCAAAAACAAGAAAAATCAATGCAATGCTCCAAAAAGCAGCTGGTAAAGCAGTTAACTTCAAGGAAATGGCTGAAAGTTTAAGTGAAGTTATCGAAGCGAATGTATTCGTCGTCAGCCGCCGCGGGAAATTACTTGGCATAGCGGTGAGCCAGCAAATTGAAAACGAACGCATGTACAAAATGTTGGAAGATAAACAATTCCCTGAAGAGTACACAAAAAACCTTTTCAATATTCCTGAAACCTCTTCGAACCTTGATATCGAAAGCGAATATACTGCTTTCCCAGTCGAAAATAAAGAGCTTTTCGCAACTGGATTAACAACGATCGTACCGATTATGGGTGGTGGAGAGCGTTTAGGAACATTAGTACTTGCCCGATTACAAGAAAAATTTCACGATGATGATTTAATTTTGGCTGAATATGGTGCGACTGTAGTCGGCATGGAAATCCTGCGTGAAAAATCAGAAGAGATAGAAGAAGAAGCTCGTAGTAAAGCTGTCGTTCAAATGGCGATATCCTCGTTATCTTACAGCGAATTGGAAGCAATTGAGCACATCTTTGAGGAGCTTAAAGGTAATGAAGGTCTGCTTGTAGCATCCAAAATTGCAGACCGTGTCGGCATCACGCGTTCCGTTATCGTAAATGCACTAAGGAAACTGGAAAGTGCAGGAGTCATTGAATCACGCTCTCTTGGAATGAAAGGTACTTATATCAAAGTATTGAACGATAAATTCCTACTTGAATTAGAGAAGCTTAAAAATAATTAACATACTAAAAAGGCAGTCCTTAAAAAGGGCTGCCTTTTTTTGTGATATTTGGATCTGTTGCTGTTCTGGGACTAACAGGCAAACGCAGGTGAATGGCAGGTGTAGAAAGGAAAAAAGGTAATAAGGATTAAATGGAAATGTGAATATAGGCATGTTTTCTATTAAAAGTAGTAAAGATAGTTGAATATTTCTTGAAAGGGTAATTATATTATTATAACTGTCGATATGATGGAAATGAATGATGATGTACTTTTAGATTTTAAAAATACTATGGATAACGGGGTACAGTCAGTTGGGAATTTTGTCGAATGGATCGGTACGTTAAAAAAACCGCTTTTTTTCAAAAAAAGAAAAAATGAAGTAATCATTTATTTTTCTTAAGAACCCTTTATTTAAAAGGGTTAAATCAACTAAAATGAAAAAAATAATTTAAAGTAAAATCGAAAATTAGTTCTAAAGTATCAGGTATATAGATTTGTTTTTCGATATGATATATAAGCTAATAGAAGTAAAATTTGGTTAATATGTAGAATATCATAATAAAATGTAATATAACGTCATATTAACCCTGTAATTTTACTAATAAAAACGACAAATTTGAGCAATTTGTGACAATTTTCGACGATAATAGGTCTAAAGTCTATATATTGTTTATGGACATAGTTATAATGTTTCTTTAAAATTAAAACGTAAATGCGCTGGGTTAATTTATTGATAAAGTAATTATTTGTTAATTATAGAAAGAGGTGATCGATGTGGAATTATTTTCGAATACTTTTCAATCGCTTGAAAATGCCCTTGATTATTCTAATGCCAAACAAAAAGTCATTTCACAGAACATAGCCAATTCGGATACGCCTAATTATAAAGCTAAAGAAGTCGACAAAACACAATCCTTTAAGGGAGAACTGGAATCTTCCCTGGAGTCATATCGTACCGATGAACGACATTTCACCTTCAAATCAGAGGGGAGTAATGCTTCTAACATCGTGACGCAGAAAAATGTCCGATATAACAATAATGGCAATAGCGTGGACGTTGATAAGGAAATGACTGATCTTGCTGCCAACCAGATTTATTATAATGCAGTAACCGACAGGCTTTCAGGTAAGTTTCAATCATTGCAGAATGTAATTAGAGGAGGTAAGTGATGGGAATCTTCCAAAGTATAAACATGACCGGATCTAGCCTGACGAGTCAAAGGGTAAGGATGGACGTAATCTCAGCTAATATGGCTAATGCCGATACTACCAGGGCGGTATATGACGCCGAATCAAAAACATGGAAGCCATATACAAGAAAATCGGTTGTGCTGCAAAGTAAGGAAAACGGTTTTTCAAGTTTCTTAAACGCAGCATCAGGAAAAACGAGCGAGGTAGGGAATGGAGTGAAGGTGACTGGAATAGTAAAAGATAAAACACCTTTTGAACTGGATTACAATCCTGAACATCCTGATTCCAATGAAGATGGTTATGTTGAAATGCCAAATGTCGACCCACTTCGGGAAATGGTTGATTTAATGAGTGTCACACGCTCATACGAAGCAAATGTGACAGTATTAAATGCATCAAAGGGAATGATGATGAAAGCTTTGGAAATCGGGAAATGAAAGTTTGAAAGGGGATTGTTGATATGGAGGGGATTTCTCTTTCAGCAGTGAACAATGCAAGTAATGTTCTGAAAAAAGAGCAAAACAATACTAATACACCATACGAATCGCAGCAAGATTTTGCGTCGGTATTAAAAGAATCAATGAATAAAGTTAACGAAGCACAAGTGGCATCTGATGATCTTACAACCAAATTGGTTAATGGGGAGAATGTTGAGCTTCATTCGGTGATGATAGCTTCACAAAAAGCCAGTGTTACCATGCAGGCTACATTAGAGGTTCGGAATAAGGTTGTGGAAGCCTACCAGGAAATGATGAGAATGAGTATATAGCATTCATTTTTTAACCTCATTATATAGAGAAAAATGACCAGGGGGAAAAGAAGTCCCCCAATCATAAATTCATAGACTGACCGGGGGATTTAAATGAATGAAGTACTAGTGAACTATAAAAACAAAATAACTGCTTACTGGACGAGCCGCAGTAAAAAACAAAAATTCATGATGATTGGTTCAGCGGCATTAATTATCATCATCATTACGGCAGTTTCAATTTTAACCACGCGTACGACGCTGGTGCCCTTATATTCCAACTTAACTCCTTCGGAAACGGGGAGCATTAAAGAAAATTTAGACAGTCAAGGGATTATGAATGAAGTTTCTGAAAATGGGACGACCATAAAAGTTCCAGAAGAAAAACTGGATTCACTTAAAGTGGAACTGGCAGCTGAAGGAATTCCGGAATCAGGCAGTATCGACTATTCCTTTTTTAGTCAAAGTGCCGGTATCGGAATGACTGAAAATGAATTCAATGTCATTAAACTGGACTCGATGCAAACGGAATTGGCAAGTTTAATAAAAAAGATTGATGGGGTAGAAGATGCCAGTGTTATGATCACCCTTCCTGATAAAGGAGTTTTTGTCAGTGATTCAGCTGGGGAAGCGTCAGCATCCATTGTATTGAATACGAAACCCGGTTATAAATTTGAAGAAAGTCAAATCAATTCCCTTTATCATCTGGTCTCAAAAAGTGTTCCGAATCTCCCTACAGATAATATCGTCATTATGAACCAAGAGTTTGAGTACTTCGATTATGAAAATGAAAATTCTTCTTTCGCATCCTCATTTGCTACCCAAAACGAAATAAAAAAAGAAATAGAACGCGATATTCAAAGACAGGTACAAAATATGCTTGGAACGATAATGGGGAGAGACAAGGTGGTTGTTTCAGTCACGACAGACATTGATTTCACTCAAGAAAATCGGGAAGAGAATTTAGTGGAACCGGTCGATGAAGAAAATATGGCTGGAATTGAGATTTCTGCGCAAAGGATCAACGAATCGTATAGCGGGGACGCAGCAGGTGCAGGAGGCGTTCCGCAAAGTGAGGATTCCTCGGATTCATTGGGATCGAGTTACGTTGAAGGCACAAACGGATCCGGTGATTATGAAAAAGTGGATGAAACGATAAATAGTGAAGTGAATCGAATCAAGAAAGAAATAGTCGAAAGCCCATATAAAGTCAAAGATTTAGGTATTCAGGTCATGGTCGAACCGCCCACAGCTGACGATCCAAATTCTTTATCTCAACAGAGTATGGATGATATTACACAAATCCTAGGTACGATAATCCGCACGACAATCGAGAAAAAAGCTGAAGGGGAAGAGCTGACGGACGAGGAGCTTAATAATAAAATTGCGATTTCCGTTCAGCAGTTTAATGGAAAAATGAAGTTGCAAAAAGATGAAACGAAACCTTCGTTACCAATATGGGCATACATAGTCGGCGGAGTGCTAATACTTGCCATTATCATTCTCTTAATCTTATTCCTCCGTTCCCGAAAGCAAGCTGAAATGGAAGAGGAGTACGTGGTTGAAGAGGAAGAAGTCGTATTCGATGTTCCGGATCTGAACAAAGAGAAGGAAACAGAAGCATCTTTAAAAAGAAAACAACTGGAGAAGCTGGCAAAAGAAAAGCCGGATGAATTTGCAAAATTATTAAGAAGCTGGATAGCAGAAGACTAGGAGGCTTAAGAAAATGACAGATAGAAAAAAAAAAGCCGGATTGACTGGCAAACAGAAAGCTGCCATCCTCCTTATTTCCTTAGGCCCGGATGTTTCTGCGTCCGTTTATAAGCATCTTTCCGAAGAGGAAATTGAGAGATTGACACTTGAAATTTCGGGAGTGAGGAAAGTGGACTCCCAAGATAAAGAGGAAATTCTGGAAGAATTCCATAATATTGCTTTAGCACAGGATTACATCTCCCAGGGAGGGATAGGATATGCCAAACAGGTACTTGAAAAGGCATTAGGGACTGATCAGGCAACCGCCATCATTAACCGTTTAACATCTTCCTTGCAGGTTCGTCCATTCGACTTTGCTCGAAAGGCAGATCCTGGACAGATCTTGAATTTCATTCAGAACGAGCATCCGCAGACCATTGCATTGATCTTGTCCTATCTTGATCCCACACAGGCTGGACAAATATTGTCTGAGCTTCCGCAAGAGGTGCAGGCCGATATTGCAAGAAGGATTGCTTTAATGGATAGCACTTCTCCGGAAATCATCAATGAAGTGGAGCAAATACTCGAAAGAAAACTTTCAGCGACTGTAACCCAAGATTATACACAGACTGGTGGAGTGGAAGCCGTTGTAGATGTGTTGAATGGTGTTGATCGCTCAACGGAAAGAACGATCTTGGATGCACTTGAAATCCAAGATCCGGAGCTTGCTGAGGAAATAAAGAAACGAATGTTTGTTTTTGAGGATATCGTGACCCTTGATGGCAGAGCGATTCAGCGTGTTGTCAGGGAATCCGATAACGAAGATCTTAAGCTATCGCTTAAAGTGGCTAGTGATGAAGTGAAGGAAATCGTTTTCCGAAACATGTCAAAACGTATGGTTGAAACGTTCCAGGAAGAAATGGAATATATGGGGCCGGTACGTTTGCGTGATGTAGAAGAAGCGCAATCAAGAATTGTTGCCGTCATTCGCCGACTGGAGGAAACTGGAGACATCGTGATTGCCCGCGGCGGAGGGGATGATATCATTGTCTAGGATTATCAAATCCCAGCAGGCTAACCAGGAGAAAAGCAAAAAGATAGCGATAAAAGTTCGCCCTTTTGACTTTCTTCAAAATGATGATGCAGATGAGCGAAAAAAACTTCATTATATTCAATCTGATGAATTTCTCAAAGATGCCAAACAGGAAGCGGAAACGTTATTGCTCGATGCTAAGCAAAAAGCCCAAGCGATTGCTGCTGAAATCCAGCAAGACCGAGAACAATGGGAGAATCAAGAAAAAGCAATGTTTATCGAACAAGCTCAAAAAGAAGGGTATCAGCAGGGAGTCGAAGATGGGATCCAAAAGGGTTATAGCGAGATTGCCGCGGAAATAGCTTTCGCAAAAGAAGTGGTGGAGTCCTCTAAAAAAGATTATCGGCACCATATCGAATCATCTGAAACCGTTATTTTAAATCTTGCCCTGAAGGTGGCAGAGAAAATTATCGGGCAACAGCTTGAAAGAGATGAAGAGTCTTTTTTATCCATAGTCAAAAGAGCCATCAAAGAAGTGAGGGATTGCCGTGAAGTGCAATTGCATATCCATCCGATCCGATATCAATCGATTCTTTCTCATAAAGATGAGTTGATGGCAATCTTTCCGAAAGATACTGAGCTGTATATCTTTCCGGATGATGAGCTTGAAGAAAGCAGCTGTATCATCGAATCCGATAACGGAAGGATGGATGCGAGTGTCGACAGTCAGCTGCAGGAAATAAAAGTGAAACTAACTGAATTGCTGGAAGGGGAATAAAGATGAAAACTAGAGACCTATTGCCCTTGGTTGATGAAGTTGATCCATTCAAACATTATGGACGGGTCAAACGTGTCGTGGGGTTAATGATAGAATCTCAAGGCCCTGAAAGCTCTGTAGGTGATGTTTGTTATATCCATACAGGCATACAAAAAAAGAAAAATCCAATCTTAGCCGAAGTGGTCGGTTTCCGTGATGAAATGGTTATTTTAATGCCATTTACAGCAGTTAGTGATATTGCTCCGGGCTGTATCGTGGAAGGGAGCGGACGGAGCCTTGAGATAAAGGCGGGAAGCGGGCTCATTGGCAAAGTAGTCGATCCATTGGGACATCCCATTGATGACTCACTCCTTCCAAAAGGTCTGGCGACAATTTCTGTGGATCAAGATCCGCCGAATCCGATGAAACGACCTCCCATTAATGAACCGATAGATGTAGGAGTCCGGGTGATTGATAGTTTATTAACAGTTGGTAAAGGACAGCGTGTGGGTATCTTTGCAGGAAGCGGCGTCGGGAAAAGCACGTTGCTTGGTATGGTAGCAAGGAATACGACGGCTGACTTAAACGTAATCGGTCTTATTGGAGAACGTGGCCGTGAAGTTCGTGAATTCATTGAGAAAGATCTTGGACCGGAAGGACTGGCACGATCAATCGTTGTAGTGGCGACATCTGATCAGCCAGCGTTGATGAGGATAAAGGGTGCTTTGACGGCAACTGCCATCGCGGAATATTTTCGTGATAAGGGATTGAATGTGATGCTGATGATGGATTCGGTCACGAGGGTTGCGATGGCCCAGAGGGAAATTGGACTTGCCATCGGGGAACCGCCGACGACAAAAGGGTATACCCCCTCCGTTTTCGCCATCCTGCCAAGGTTACTCGAAAGAACGGGTACAAATCAGCTCGGTACCATTACAGCTTTTTATACGGTACTCGTCGACGGTGATGATATGAATGAACCGATTGCTGATGCTGTCAGGGGAATTTTGGATGGTCACTTCATACTGGACCGGAACTTAGCCAATAAAGGACAGTTTCCAGCGCTCAATGTATTAAAGAGCATTAGTCGTGTAATGAATAATATAGTTGGTGACAAGCATAAAAACGCCGCGGAAAAATTACGGGCAAGTTTATCAACCTATATGGAGTCGGAAGATTTGATTAATATAGGAGCTTATAAGAAGGGTTCTTCCAAACAAATTGATAACTCGATTACACGCTATCCGGAAATCATTTCATTTTTGAAGCAAGGAACCCATGAAAAAGCTACCAAAGATAATAGTATCAATGCCCTTGTCGAATTGATGGAGAAAGGTGATTAATAATGATTTATCAATATAAATTCGAGAAGATCCTGACCATCAAAGAAAAAGAAAAAAACGATGCACTAGCTAAATATAATGCTGCTTTAAAAAAATTTGAAGAAGTGGCAGAAAAGTTATATAAGCTTTTAAAGAAAAAAGAAGAGTTGCTTGAGTTTCAACAGGAAAAGCTGCGAAATGGATTATCCATACAGGAAATTCGTCATCATCAGTTATTTATGGACAACTTGGAAAAACTCTTAAACCACTGTCAACAGGAAGTCATTGAAGCGCGATACAAGATGAATATTCAACGGGATATATTAATGGAAAGAAATATCGAGGTTAAAAAGTACGAGAAAATGAAAGAAAATGATTTTCTTAAATTCCTCGATGTCATTAAGGAAGCTGAGAACAAACAAATGGATGAAATATCAATCCGGCAATTCTTAAGCAAAGGCGTAAGGTGATGGAATGCGTAAAAAAAGTGAGTCTAATGGATTGGAAGAATTGGAAGAAAGCAAGATAAGTAAGTTTCAATGGTTTCTTGTCATCTTCATTCCATTAATCTTTGCGGTAACTGTAGCGTTGATCGTTTTTACAGTTGCAGGGGTGAATGTAATGGAAAAGGCAAAGGATATGTCTGCGAAAATACCCTTCATTGAATCGGATCAAAAGGATGAAGAGAAAGATAAACCAGCCAAGAGTGATGAGAAAGTTTCCATGAAGCTCGAAAAATTAGAAACCGAGATTGAAAACAAGGAAAAAGAGATGGACAAGCTTGAGAGCATCATCGATACACGCGACAAGGCCATTGAAAAGGCAGAAGCAGAAAAACAGCAGCTTCAAACAGAAATGAATCAACTTAAAGATAGTCAGAATAATAGTAAACAAGCGTTCAAGGATATAATTCGTACTTATGAAACCATGGCTCCGAAGAAGGCTGCACCTATCATTACCGAAATGAATGATGAAGATGCATTGGAGATTCTCTCAAGTATGAAAGCAGCCACTTTAGCTAAGGTTTTGGAGCAAATGACAACGGCTGATGCTGCAAGGTTAACGAAGAAACTAACGGAACAAAGTCCTTAAGTGGAAGGAGTTAGGAGGTGAATATATGAATTCTCCCATTAATTCTTTACTTCCCTTGGCATCATTAAGTCTAAAGGTACCAATTAAGCCAAATCAGCAAACTAATTCAGGGTTTGGATCAGTCCTTCAATCAGCGATAGGGGCAGAACCTCCCATTCCATCGGATATAGGCGGCAACCCTGAAGGACGAATGTCTGAAATAAACGATTTGCTTGGTTTTTTGAAGCTTGAAAGGTTAAGTGATACAGGGGAAGAGAGTCCAGCCGTTGACCCTTCAGTGAACAAACAAGACAGCAACCTTATTTTACAGGCCCTAAAAAATATAGTTGGAAATGATGAGGGTGCGCTGGATGATTTCTTTGCGAGCATCGAGGAACTGGATTTAGAACAAGAAGGTGATGACTTCAGCCTGAATCCACAAAGTTTGTTATCAGCCAATGTGATGGAACTGTATACCACCCTGAAAAAAATTACTTTATTGAGCGAAGAAGAATGGCATGACCTACCATTATCTGGTGTGGTGAATCTCTTGAAATTGGTGAAAGTTCAAGATCTTCTCTCGGAGAATAAGCACATGACACAAGATGAAGCGGCCATGCAGAAACAAATGAAACACCTGCTTGAAGGGATAACGGGGAAGCTGGAGAAATGGCTGTCCATTCAACCAAAATCAAAAACAGAACCTGACCAATCCAACACTTTGGAGACAGGGCAAACTAAAGCAATAGAAACATTTAAAAGCGCATTCCCTCATTCATCTGGGAGTGACAAGGTAAATAAAGACGGAGCAGTCGCTAGCAGTGTGACTTTGCAGAGCCTGGATAGCGGTAAACATCAAGGGTCTGGTATGCCTTTTTTCATGACAAAGCTGGAGCAATTCGTCTTGGCAGCTCCCAAAGTTGAGCAAACTGCCAGTCAAGGAGAGTTCGTTAAGCAATTTGAAAATATTCTAAGTAAGGCGAACTTTAGCGTAATTAACGGTGTAAATAAACTGTTGATCAGATTGAATCCTGAACATTTAGGGTCCCTAAGAATCGAGCTGATTCAAAAGGATGGTATGCTTTCAGCCAAGATTCTAGCTACTACTGCACAGGCCAAAGATATGCTGGAGAATCAGATTCATGGTTTAAAACAAGCGTTTAGCGGACAAAACATTCAAATTGAAAGAATTGAAATATCACAGACCTTCAATGCTTTTTCTGAGAAATTCAGCCAGAAAGATGCGGATGAACATAATGAACAACAGGAGAGTAAGGAAGAAAGTAATGATGAGACGGAAAGCGAATTTACGGGATCCCTTGCCGATGCTTTGTTAAATCTGGAAGTGTAGGTGAAAAAATGACGACCATCGATACGTCACTATTATTATCAAAATCTCAAACTGAAAACAGAAAAAACGGGGATGCATTGGGAAAAGATGATTTCTTGAAATTGCTGCTTACCCAGCTTCAAAACCAAGATCCGTCAAGCCCGATGGACAATACGGAATTCATCGCCCAAATGGCCACTTTTTCTTCTCTGGAACAGATGATGAATATGGGAGCCCAAATGGAAGAAATAATCGGGATCAATCAACAAAATAGTTTAATGAACTATAACTCTTTTGTCGGAAAGGAAGTCACTTGGCATAAACTGGATGAAGGCGATGATGACCTTGCGATAGAAGAAGGAACAGGCATGGTTAAATCGATCCAATATAAGGGTGATGGCGTTTATTTTCTTTTAGAAGATGGCACAAAGCTTGAACCCGCAAATATCTCGGCAATGAAACAAACAAGTTCCACGTCGAATAGCTTGACGGCGGCAAGTGAATTAATAGGCAAGCGCGTTTCCTGGATGGATGAAAAAAATGGAGAGACATCAGCTGTAGTAATCTCGGTATCCATGAGTAATGGCAAACTGCAAATTGAAGTGGATGATGAAAACAAAACCAAGTTATCATCAGAGCAATTGATAAAAATCGCTGAAGCTTAAGGGGCGGGAATATGAATAAACTTGGTTTTTCAAGCAAATTCCTCTCAGCTGATGCCACAAGAAAATTGCCGTTAAGGCAAAGGCGGATGATCCAGCAAGGCTTCCAACAGCATTTTCAAGCTGCTGTCTGCACAAAATCAAAAATTTGCCATCAGTAAACATGCTCAATTTCGGATGAGTCAAAGGAGAAATAGCGTCATAAACCTGGGACAAATTGCTCTTAAAGCCAATGAGGCCAAAAAAATGGGTGTAAACGAATTTCTTATCATTACAAAGAATTCGGCACTGATAGTAAGCCCGAAAAACAATATGGTCATCACAAGTCTAACAGGGAAGAAGCGACGTTCAAATTTTCACGAACATCAACGGAACCATAATTTTAGATAAATAGGCTGGACCTGAAAGAGGAGCCTGGACTGTGGAATGACGGAAGCAGTCTATATATGAAAGGGGAGCTTTATCATGCTTCGTTCAATGTATTCGGGAATAAGCGGATTAAAAAACTTACAAACAAAATTGGATGTTATTGGTAATAACGTCGCCAATGTCAATACATATGGTTTCAAAAAAAGCCGTGTGACATTCAGCGATGCAATGAACCAAACGGTATCTGGTGCAAGTGCAGCAACAGCCAATAAAGGAGGAACCAATTCTAAACAAATTGGATTGGGGTCCACGATTGCTACAATCGATACCATCCATACACAGTCAAGCCTGCAAACCACCGGCCGCGATCTTGATTTAGGAATATCCGGTGATGGCTATTTCGTCGTCAAGCAAGGCGATTCTCTTTCATATACACGCGCAGGAAACTTTTACCTGGATGATAATGGTACCCTTGTCAACGCGAATGGTTTGAAAGTGCAGGCTTACAAGGTTGATGAAAACGGGAAACGATCAAAAACGATTGGCGATGTTGCTGTTAACGTCAATGCGATTTTACCTGCCATTACCACCACTAAAATATCAGTAAGTGGAAATCTAGCTGCTGACGCAATTGATGGTACCGTATTTAGCCAGCAAATGAAAGTTGTGGATGACAAGGGTAAAGAACAAACGGCAACTATCTTTTTCCAAAAAAACGGTGATGATAAATGGGAGGTTTTTGATGAAGAACCTGGTCCTTTGGGGGATACATCAGCTACTAAACCAAAACCGTTCACTACGATAAATTTCGACGCTAATGGTCAGATAGTGGCAGCTGATAAAACCCAGGCTGGTCAAACCATAAACATTTCAAGCGGCAAAGAGGATGACTCGGATACTGCAGTCGATGAAAGCGTACAAAAAGTTAATTTGGATTTTGATTTCTCGAATCTTACTCAAGTTAAAGGTTCCACCACTGCTCTTGTAAATCCGAATGGTAATAAAGAAGGTAAACTGGAAAGTTTTAATATTGGTTCATCAGGGGAAATAAATGGCGTTTATTCCAACGGTCTGATCACTACCTTAGGCCAACTTGCCGTCGCCAAGTTTTCCAATGCATCTGGCTTGACGAAAACCGGTGGCAATACTTTTCAGGAATCAATAAATTCAGGTACTGCAAATATCAATATCGCAGGTGAGGGGCGCGGTGTGATTGCATCAGGTTCTTTGGAAATGTCCAATGTGGATTTATCCGAAGAGTTTACTGAAATGATCGTTGCTCAACGTGGTTTCCAGTCAAATTCGAGGATCATCACGACGTCGGATGAAATTCTACAGGAATTGGTTAACTTAAAACGATAGGTTAAGGGAGGGAGGAGCCAGGTGCTTTTTGCCCTAGCTCCTAAATATCATTATCAAAGTCACAAGGCTAAATGGAAAATGCTTTTATATCAATGCATTGTACATAGACACAGTCGAGTCATTGCCAGATACGACCATTACCTTTACAAATGGTAAGAAAATCGTTGTGCTAGAGAAGGAAGAGGAACTGGTTGAAGGTATTATACAATTTTATCGTACTGTTAATATTCTCGGTTTTCGTAAGGATGTGGAGGAAAGTTCATGAAAAAAAATCTATTGACCATTATGTTGATTATACTCGTGGCTATAACGCTTGTTGGTGTCATAGCGGTCGTAGTTGTGACAAAGTTATCTGAGCCCACATCTGCCGAAGATAAACCTAGCATTGACGAAATTATCAAATCATCAGTTGAGATTCCTGAAATTACTACGAATCTTGCCGGCAATGATTATATCAAAATCTCATTTACGGTCCAAACAGAAAATAAAAAAGCAAAAGAAGAGTTGGAAAAAAGAAATTTTCAAGTGAAAAATATCATCATTACCGAACTATCAGAAATGAAAGCGGAAGAGTTAACCGGTAAAAAAGGCAAGGAAAAGCTTCAAGAAGCGTTAAAGACTAGAATGAATGAATTAATGGAAGAAGGAAAAGTTGAAAAGGTTTATATAACCTCCTCGATTCTGCAATAAGAACATCCTTGCTTCATTAAATTAAGAAGGAGAAGCTTTGGAGGTGAGTGTTAATGTCCGGGGAAATATTATCGCAAAATGAAATCGATGCTTTGTTATCGGCCATTTCCACAGGTGAAATGGATGCAGATGATTTAAAAAAAGAAGAAGTAGAAAAAAGAGTGAAAGTATACGACTTTAAAAGGGCGCTTCGGTTTTCTAAGGATCAAATCCGGAGTTTGACCAGGATACACGAGAACTTTGCAAGGCTGCTGACCACATACTTTTCTGCTCAGCTTAGAACATATGTCCAAATATCCGTTGCTTCGGCAGATCAAATACCTTACGAAGAGTTTATCCGATCGATTCCTAAAATGACCATCATGAATGTTTTTGAGGTGCCGCCCTTGGATGGCCGGATCATTCTTGAGGTCAACCCGAATATCGCTTATTCCATGATGGATCGCGTTTTGGGCGGGCGGGGCATAAGCGAGAATAAGGTGGATAGTTTAACGGAAATAGAAACGAAGATCATGTCGAATTTATTCGAGAAAGCTTTTGAAAATTTACAGGAGGCTTGGGGAACGATTGTTGAAATCGAGCCGGTGATGACAGAGTTCGAGGTGAATCCACAATTTTTACAACTGGTTTCACCCAACGATACTGTTGTGGTCATTTCCTTGAATACACAAATCGGCGAAACGAGTGGAATGATTAATGTTTGCATTCCTCACGTCGTATTGGAACCGATCATACCAAAGTTATCCGCTCATTATTGGATGGAAAATTCCCAAAAGGAAAAAATCCCGGAGGAAATCATGATTTTGGAAAAGCGTATCCGAAACGCAGATCTTCCCATTATTTCCGAACTTGGTTCCAAGGACATCACCATCGAGGATTTTTTGCTGCTTGATGTTGGCGATGTCATCGATTTAAATAAGGCAATCGATGAACCTTTGACGATTACCATTGGAGGGATTCCAAAATACAGCGGGCAGCCAGGAAAAGTAGGAAAAAAACATGCTATCCAGATTCTTGATATTTTGAAAGGGGGAGACGAGGATGGTAAGTGATGGAATGCTTTCGCAAGACGAGATAGATGCCCTTTTAAAAGGTACAAGTGATATAGAAGATGAGGTGTTCCCTCTCTCGATTGACGATTATTTATCCATGATGGAACTCGACGCCCTCGGTGAAATCGGTAATATCTCCTTCGGAAGTTCGGCCACTGCCCTATCCACTTTGTTGAACCAGAAAGTGGATATCACCACTCCGACGGTTACATTGATTGAAAGGGGACAGATCGCGGAAGAATTCCCGCATCCGTATGTAGCGATACAAGTGCAATATACAGAAGGTTTTTCAGGTATAAATATGCTGGTCATCAAGCAGAGCGATGCTGCTATCATTGCGGATTTGATGCTTGGGGGAGATGGAGAGAATCCTTCTGACCTGCTTGGGGAAATTCAATTGAGTGCTGTTCAGGAAGCCATGAACCAAATGATGGGTTCTGCTGCGACTTCCATGTCGACCATTTTCAGTAAAAAAGTGGATATTTCTCCACCTAGCATAGATTTACTTAACTTTTTAAATGGTGAAGGTGAAAATGCGATACCGGACGAGGATTTATTTGCAAAAATCTCATTCCGTCTCCGTGTCGGCAGCTTAATTGATTCCAGTATCATGCAATTGCTGCCGTTAGAGTTTGCTAAAGGGTTAGTTTCCGAATTATTAAATGGAACGGGCGAAAGCGATCCTGCCGAGATGAAAACGCAAAAAGTACTAAGTGAACCAGTAACAAACATTCCAACTCAGGAGCGGGCACCATTACAGGACAGCCGGTCTGATCGATCGGCAAATGAAACTTATGGACAAGTCGATCACCAAACCCAACCTATGAACCAAATACCGAATGTACCACAACATTTTGGTGTTTCATCCGTACCAACAGGACAGCCGGTAAATGTTCAGCCTGCCAGTTTCACCAGTTTTCAGCCTTATCAGCTTCAGGAGTCTGAAACGAAAAATCTCAGCATGCTGATGGATATCCCTTTGCAGGTAACTGTGGAGCTTGGAAGAACGAAACGCTCCGTCAAGGATATTTTGGAGCTGTCCTCCGGATCGATCATCGAATTGGATAAATTAGCGGGAGAGCCAGTGGATATCCTGGTAAACAGCCGCTTGATAGCAAAAGGCGAGGTAGTGGTTATTGATGAAAACTTTGGAGTGCGTGTTACGGATATCATGAGTCAGAGTGACCGATTAAATAAAATAAGATAATTTGGGGGACGAAAATTATGGCTAATAGAATTTTAATTGTGGACGATGCAGCATTTATGAGAATGATGATTAAGGATATCCTTTCAAAAAATGGCTTTGAAATAGTCGGGGAAGCAGCAGATGGCGCCCAAGCGGTGGAAAAATATAAAGAAACTCACCCGGATCTTGTAACGATGGATATTACCATGCCTGAAATGGATGGAATTACAGCATTAAAGGAAATTAAAAAGGTAAATCCTCAAGCTAAGGTCATCATGTGTTCAGCGATGGGACAGCAAGCAATGGTCATTGATGCAATCCAGGCGGGTGCAAAGGACTTTATCGTGAAGCCATTCCAGGCAGACCGTGTTTTGGAAGCCATAAATAAAGCATTAAGTTAAGAGGGTGTCTTCATATTGTTTTTAATTAAAAAATGGCTTCAGGTCTCACTGATGATAGCAGTATTCTTCTCTGGGGCGATACAGGCCCATGCGGAAGATCTTGAAAAAACAGTGAAGGATGTTTATGAACAGCCAGATGATTTAAAGGTGGATAAAGGTGAATCAAAAGGCTCGAAATCTACCAAACAGACAACGAATCCTGACAAAGTGGGGATAACCGTTTGGGAGTTTCTGAGGATGATATTTGCTACTATTTTTGTAGTGGCCCTTCTATATATCCTATTAAAGTTCATCAATAAAAAAAGTAAATCATATCAAAAGGCAAATTCAGTGGAGAATTTAGGCGGTACGAGCCTTGGCGCAAATCGTTCTGTCCAGCTTGTTAAAGTCGGCGGGAGAATATTGGTGATCGGGGTCGGTGAAAATATTCAGCTCTTGAAAGAAATAGATGATCCAGAGGAATATGAACAGCTTTTGAAAGATCACAACGATAAGATCGATCAAATGATCCAGCCAGGGGAACTTGCAATGAAGTTAAAAAATAATTGGTTGAAGAAAAGCGGATCCGAAGCCTCCAGTTTCTCTGCAGAGTTCAAAAATCAACTTGATCAATTGTCTGCTAGCAGGAAAAAGCTGTTAAAGGAGCTTGATAGGAAAGGAAGAGACAATGAATGAATGAGTTCATGGAGTTTTTTAATAACAGTGATCCCACTAATGTCTCTACTTCCGTCAAACTTGTTCTACTGATGACTGTCTTATCGCTGGCTCCAAGCATATTGATCCTGATGACCTGTTTTACTAGAATCATCATTGTCCTGAGCTTTGTGAGAACATCGCTAGCTACACAGCAGATGCCGCCGAATCAGGTGTTGATCGGCCTGGCACTTTTCATGACATTTTTCATAATGGCTCCGACTTTTCAGGAAGTGAATGAAAAGGCATTAACCCCGTTATTTAATGAAGAGATAGATTTAGAAGAAGCATATGTACAGGCCTCGATACCATTTAAGGAATTCATGAGTGCCCATACAAGACAGAAGGACCTTGAGCTATTCTTGGAATATGCCAAGGTGGATAAGCCTGAAACGATACAGGACATTCCCTTGACGGCCTTTGTACCTGCTTTTGCAATCAGTGAAATCAAAACAGCTTTTCAAATAGGTTTCATGATTTTCATTCCCTTTTTGGTTATTGATATGGTGATTGCAAGTGTCCTGATGTCGATGGGGATGATGATGTTGCCGCCAGTCATGATTTCCCTGCCATTTAAAATCCTCCTTTTCATTCTTGTAGACGGATGGTATTTAGTGGTGAAGTCTTTATTACAGAGTTTTTAAGCAGGTGAGAAAAAATGAGTGCAGATTTTGTTATTGATATAGCAGAAAAAGGAATTTATATGGTATTGATTATCGCTGGCCCATTGATGGTAATCGCTCTTATTGTAGGACTATTAGTAAGCATCTTTCAGGCAACTACACAGATTCAGGAACAAACCTTGGCATTTGTTCCGAAAATCGTCGCAGTCTTATTGGGACTCATTTTATTGGCTCCATGGATGTTGAGCCACCTATTATCATATGCAAATGAAATATTCGGTAATCTGAATCGATTTGTAGGGTAGGGCATGGAGGAATTATTTCCGCACTTTCCCGCCTTTTTATTAATTGTGGTAAGGGTCACTACGTTTTTCGTGGCCATGCCGATTTTTTCGTACCGTTCTATACCGGTACAACATCGGGTCGGGCTTGGAATCTTCCTTGCCTGGATCATGTACTACACCATTGATGCTCCGGTTCTGGAATTGGATGTCACATTTTATTTATTGATCATGAAGGAAGCGCTTGTTGGCCTTTTCATTGGGTTTGCAGCGTATATGATTTTATCGGCCGTTCAAATGGCTGGCGGATTGATTGATTTTCAAATGGGTTTTTCAATAGCGAATGTCATCGATCCCCAAACGGGGGCACAAAGCCCGTTGATGGGACAATATCTTTATACAATCGCTCTATTATTCCTATTGAGTACTAATGGCCATCATTTGCTTTTGGATGGAATTTTTTATAGTTATCAGTTCATCCCGATTGACCAATTATTTGTACCATTCGGAGATCATGCGCTGATAGAATACTTGGCCAAAGCTTTCAGCAAAGCTTTCATGATTGCTTTTCAAATGTCCATACCTGTGGTGGGAAGTATTTTCTTAGTGGATGTCACGTTAGGGATACTTGCCAGGACAGTTCCTCAATTAAATGTATTCGTTGTTGGGATTCCAGTGAAAATCATTGCCGGCTTAGCGGTTATCATACTGGTAATGGGGATGATGATGACGGTTGTCACCCAACTCTTCAATTTCTTGCTTTTGACGATGCGTAACCTAATGCAGTTGATTGGAGGCGCATGATATGGTGAGGTTTCAGCTGGATTTGCAGTTTTTCGCTGGTGAAAAGACCGAAAAGGCGACTCCCAAAAAACGTCAGGATTCGAAGAAAAAAGGTCAGGTGGCAAAGAGTCAGGATGTAAATACCTCTGTGAATTTAATTGCCGTGTTTTCTGTGTTATTGCTTATGGGACCGTACATGTATAATCATTTGCTCGGTCTTACGAAAGAATATCTGCAACATTTTACCTTGGCTGGATTCAGTGAGGAGAATATGCAAATTATCATGATAGAGGTTTTAAAGGAGATGGGCCTTATCCTAGGACCCGTTTTTGCAGCAGCGATAGTCGCTGGGATATTGGCTAATGTCATGCAAGTCGGGTTTCTGTTTTCGACTGAATCCATACAGTTCAAACTTGATAAATTGGATCCCATTAAAGGATTCAAACGTATTTTTTCAATGAGGGCCATTGTTGAGTTATTGAAATCCATTCTTAAAATATCATTTGTTGGTTTTGTTGCCTTTTATGTACTATGGCAGCGCATGGACGAGATTATGATTTTATCACAGATTTCTGTGGAAGAAGCGATGGCAACATTGGCGGATATTACGATTAAAGTAGGATTTTATGCTGCCGTGGCTTTATTGTTCATTGCTCTATTAGACTATTTGTATCAAAAATATGACTTTGAAAAAAACATCCGGATGTCCAAACAGGATATTAAGGATGAATATAAAAATTCCGAAGGGGACCCGCTCATCAAATCCAAGATAAAGCAAAAGCAGAGGCAGATGGCCGCTCAAAGAATGATGCAGGAAATTCCCAATGCGGATGTCGTCATCACTAACCCGACGCATTTTGCTATTGCTTTAAAATATGATGAAGAAAAAGCTGAGGCTCCGTATGTAGTGGCAAAGGGCGTTGATTTTGTTGCCCAGAAAATTAAATTCATTGCCAAAGAAAATGATGTGATCATGGTGGAAAATCGGCCTTTGGCGAGGTCTATATATGATCAAGCTGAATTAGGCCAAGCGATACCTGAAGAGTTCTTTAAGGCGGTCGCTGAAATACTGGCCTTTGTATATAAAACCAAAGGTAAACTGTAAAGAAGTAATAGGGTAACCCGCTAGTTAGGAGAGAAAAAACATGCGAGCAAGAGATTTAGTTGTTATTTCGAGCGTCATCATGATCGTTGCCATGTTGGTCATTCCATTGCCAACATGGTTGTTAAGTATTTTACTCCTTTTAAATATCTCTCTTGCGCTGCTGGTTCTATTGACTACGATGAATATGAAAGAACCTCTCGAATTTTCAATCTTTCCTTCCTTGCTCCTTTTACTGACATTGTTCAGGCTGGGGTTGAATGTTTCGACGACTCGTGCCATTTTGACCTATGGTGATGCTGGGGGAGTTGTAGAAACCTTTGGGTCGTTTGTAGTCGGCGGTAACGTGCTTGTAGGATTAGTTGTATTCATCATTTTGGTCATCATCAATTTCATCGTCATCACGAAAGGTTCCGAACGGGTCTCGGAGGTAGCGGCAAGGTTTACGCTGGATGCGATGCCAGGGAAACAGATGGCCATCGATGCAGATTTAAATGCTGGGATGATCTCCGAAAACGAAGCACGTGCCAGAAGGGAAAAAATTAGTAACGAAGCAGACTTTTATGGATCCATGGATGGGGCTAGTAAGTTTGTTAAAGGGGACGCCATTGCGGGCATCATCATTGTCATCATTAACTTGATTTTCGGTATGATCATTGGCGTCATGCAATTGGACATGAGCTTTGGAGAAGCAGCCGTCCATTTTTCCATGTTATCGGTTGGTGACGGAATCGTGAGTCAGGTACCAGCTTTATTGATTTCTACAGCTACGGGAATTGTCGTAACCCGGGCAGCCTCGAATGGAAACCTCGGAGCGGATATTGTTGAACAGTTATTTCAATTTCCCAAAATGCTTTACCTAACAGCAGCAACCATTTTCCTTTTAGGGTTATTCACTCCCATTTCCGACTTGTTCACCATTCCGATCGCTGCTTTATTAGTCGTTGGAGGGTATACAATTTCAAGGATACCGAAGCAGGACGAAAGTGAAATACAAGAAATGGAGGAAGTGCTGGAAACCGATGAAATGAAAAGTCCAGAAAGCGTCGTTAACCTTTTAAGTGTCGACCCGATCGAATTTGAGTTTGGATATGGATTGATTCCGCTTGCGGATGCCAATCAAGGGGGAGACCTACTGGACCGGGTCGTCATGATCCGCCGGCAGCTTGCAATTGAGTTGGGGCTCGTGATCCCTGTCGTCAGAATACGTGATAATATTCAGTTGAATCCTAATGAGTATCGGCTGAAGATTAAGGGAAGTGTCATGGCAAAGGGGGAATTGCTCCTAAATCATTTCTTGGCCATGAGTCCAGGGATGGAAGATGATTCAATAGAAGGAATCGATACGATAGAACCGTCTTTCGGTTTACCGGCCAAGTGGATTATGGATGATATGAAAGAACATGCCGAGATGCTGGGTTATACAGTTGTGGACCCGCCAAGTGTTGTATCCACCCACTTGACGGAAGTCATAAAGTCCAATGCGCAGGAATTATTGGGCAGGCAGGAAACGAAACAATTGATCGATCATCTTCACGAATCGGCACCTATACTAGTAGAGGAGGTCACTCCGAATCCCTTGTCTATAGGAGATGTACAAAAGGTATTGGCAAAATTATTGAAGGAAAAGGTTTCGATAAGGAATTTACCGATCATTTTCGAAACGCTTGCTGATTATGGCAAGTTATCGACTGACACAGATTTGCTTACCGAATATGTAAGGCAGAACTTAGCGAGACAAATAACAAATTCTTTTATTGCGGATGAAAATAGAATTAAAGTCATAACATTATCGGGGAAAGTTGAAAAGACCATCGCTGATGGTGTACAGCAAACTGAACATGGTAATTTTTTATCATTGGATCCAACTCTATCGCAATCCATATTGGAGGCAGTTGCAGCCAAATTGGAAGAGCTGACCCTAATGGATCACCAACCGATCCTACTCTGCTCTCCAGCAGTAAGGATGTATGCCCGGCAATTAACTGAACGTTATTTTCCTAATGTACCGATTCTTTCATACAATGAACTAGAATCGAATGTGGAAGTACAAAGTGTAGGGGTGGTGAATATCGATTGAAGGTAAAGAAATATTTGGCGCCATCAATGAACGAGGCAATGAAGCGAATAAGGACGGAACTAGGCAGTGATGCAGTAATCTTAAGTTCGAAGGCTGTATATAATGGTGGTTTTTTAGGATTATTCAAAAAGAGGAATATTGAAGTCATTGCAGCCATAGACCCTGTGTCCCAGCCTATCCAAGCCGTAACCAAGCAAAAATCGAAGAAGTTGCCATCAAAGCTGGAAATGGCAAGTCATGCCCCTGAACCCAATGAAGGGAATGGGGAAAGTGCTGACTTATTAAAAGAAATCGAAGGTTTGAAAGATATGATAAAGAGTTTGCAAATCTATTCAACTGATAAAAAATATCCGGGGAAGCTGGAGAAAATCCACAAATACCTAACCGAGCAGGAAGTGGATATATCACTTCGATCCCAAATCATGGATGAATTGCTTGAAAAATGGTTCGTTTTTAAACAGCAATCCACTGATGAAGAGGTTCAAGTTTGGTTGGAAGAAGCCATGCTCGGGATTTTAGAAGAAGTTGGAAACGGAAAACCCGGGCTGCAAAAAAAATATATTAATATTGTTGGCCCAACAGGTGTGGGAAAGACAACGACCTTAGCAAAAGTAGCTGCGGAAACCATGTTAAAGCATGATAAAAAGGTGGCCTTCATTACGACGGATACGTACAGGATTGCTGCAATAGATCAACTTAAGACATATGCCAAGATTTTAAACGTTCCAATTGAAGTCGCTTATAATTTGGAAGACTTCAAAAGGGCTGCTGAACGCTTCTCCCATTATGATTTTGTTTTTATTGATACGGCCGGAAGGAATTTCCGTAACCCGCAATATGTCAAGGATCTTAATGAAATCATCCATTTTACAGATGAGATGGAAACCTATTTAGTATTGTCATTGACCTCTAAACAAAAGGATATGGAAGATATTTATCGACAGTTTGCTGCCATACCTATTAAACAGGTCATTTTTACAAAAGCGGACGAAACCTCCACTTTCGGGCAAATATTCAATTTTATACATACTCATAAATTAGGAGCCGCCTATATAACAGATGGACAAAATGTGCCAGACGATATTGAAATAGCTACATCTTCACAGCTATTGAAAATGGCTATTGGGGCTAATAAATATGAAAGATCAAGCTGAGAATTTACGAAGAAGATTGGAAGCCCGCCAAAATCGATCAATGGCCAAAACGATTGCCGTTTTAAGCGGGAAAGGTGGAGTGGGAAAATCAAACTTTTCCTTGAATTTTTCGATTGCCTTATCCCAAAGAGGCAAAAAAGTACTGTTGTTCGACATGGATATCGGTATGGGGAATATTGATATTTTGATCGGGGAACAATCTCCCTGCAGCATAATTGATTTTTTTGAAAACGATTGTAGTTTGAAGGATATCATCATGGCAGGACCGGGAAACATTTCAATCATTACAGGTGGAACGGGGTTGACGGCTCTCTTTTCACTTGATGAGGAAAAATATACCCGGTTTAATGAGGAGTTCGGTTTATTGTTGGCGAATTACGATTATATCTTATTTGATATGGGTGCTGGCATCACTCAGGATTCCATGAAATTCCTGTTATGTGTGGATGAATTAGTCGTTATAACGACACCTGAACCCACTTCTATCATGGATGCATATTCCGCAATGAAATATATCCATTCAGTAAATAAAGAGATATCATTGTTCCTGGTTTGCAATCGGGTTTTCACGAGTAAGGACGGCAGAGATACGATTAAGCGGCTCCAAAATGCATTAGTGGAATTTTTGGGATTGGAAACTGTAGCTCTTGGGTACTTGCCAGATGATAGAACCGTACCCAATTCTGTTAACAAACAAATGCCCTTTCTTCTTTTCGATTCTGAAGCCGATGTATCCAAAGCCATTATGGACATTGCTTCGAGATATGCAAATCATTCATTTGGGGAAGAATTGACTTTGCAAAAAAGCCATTTCCTCCAAAATATGAAGAGATATTTTTTTGGAAAGTAGGTCTCCTTATATGAGTAAAGTAAAAGTGCTGATAGTGGACGATTCTGCGTTTATGAGAAAGTTAATTTCAGAGTTTTTTGCAGAAGATAGCAGGATGGAAGTCATCGGGACTGCGAGGAATGGTAGAGATGCCATAGACAAAATAAAGGCTTTAAAACCCGATGTCGTGACTTTGGATGTGGAAATGCCGATTATGGACGGATTGGAAGCATTAAGCCGGATCATGAATGAATGTCCAACTGCTGTTGTCATGTTATCAAGCACAACGAAAAAGGGAACGGAAAATACATTTTCCGCCATGAACAGTGGAGCCTTTGACTTTGTGGCTAAACCCTCTGGTGCCATTTCATTGGATTTACATAAAATCAAGAAAGAACTCCATGAAAAAGTTATGGCTGCCAGCAGGGCAAATGTTCACAAACTAGAAAAAAATGCGATGAATATTGAAAGAAGCCCATCCGTTTGGGAAAAATATAGTAAAATAGATTCAAAAGAATCGTCAAAAATTAAAAAAAATCAAAAAAAGTGGTCCTATGGGTACAAAAAAATAATAGTCATTGGTACATCAACAGGAGGCCCGAGAGCTCTGCAGACCGTCTTGGCAGGACTCCCGGAAGAAGTTGATGCTCCCATACTCATTGTCCAGCATATGCCCCCCGGTTTCACAAAATCCTTGGCAACACGCCTGGATTCATTGTGCAAGATTAAAGTGAAGGAAGCTGAAGAGGGGGAACTGATTCAAAAAGGTGTCGCCTATATCGCACCGGGAGGTTTTCACTTGAAAGTGAGGAAAGTCGGAATGAGCTGGGCAATCCTTTTGGATCAATCCGAATTGCGTAATGGACATCGCCCGTCGGTTGATGTGCTATTTGAATCGGTAAGTGAAATGAATGATTCTGCGAAAATAGCCGTTATCATGACCGGGATGGGAATGGACGGGGCGATGGGACTCATGAAGCTTAAACAGGAGGGTCCTTTAAAAGCGATAGCCGAATCACAGGAGACATCAATCGTTTTTGGTATGCCTAAGGCGGCAATCAATACCAAGTTAATAGATAGCATAGAGGATGTAGAAAAAATAGCTAAAACGATAATGAGCTATTGTTAACACGTGGAGGTGTGAGATTGTATGGATATGAATCAGTATTTAGAGGTTTTTATAGAAGAAAGTAAAGAACATCTTCAAACGTGCAGCGAACAGTTGCTGGTACTCGAAAAGAACCCGGAAGACCTCTCGATCGTAAACGAAATCTTTCGTTCCGCCCATACCTTAAAAGGGATGTCGGCGACTATGGGGTATGAGGATTTAACCAATTTAACCCATAAAATGGAGAATGTGTTGGATGCAATCCGAAATAGTCAAATCGCCCTCTCTCCAGAATTATTTGATGTGATATTTTTAGCGGTTGATGATTTAGAAGCGATGGTCATGTCCATTGCAGAAGGTGGAGATGGAAAAAGAAATGTGGAAGAGGTTGTCCATCAGCTGGAAGTGATTGAAAAAGGGGAGTCGCCCGTTTCTTCCACCATTGCAGAGATTGCAGCAGCTTCTGCCGTCTTTGGTAAAGAGGAAATGACTGTGGGAGAGTACGATGAATTTGAATGGACAGTGCTTAAGCAGTCCAAAGATCAAGGCTTCAACAGCTTCGAAATCTCGATAGGGTTGCGAGAGAACTGTCTTTTAAAAGCTGCCCGGGTGTTTATGGTTTTCGAGGTGCTTGAAAAGTCAGGTGAAGTAATCAAGTCACACCCACCGGTCGAACTTTTGGAAGAAGAACAATTCGATCAGCAATTTACGGTCACGATGGTAACAACAGAATCGAGTGATGAGATAAAGGAAAAAATCATGAAGGTTTCCGAAGTGGATCAAGTTGTGGTAAATGCCCTTGATCTTGAGGGCTTGAGGCATGCAGCCAATTCTATAGAGGATCAAGTTGCTGAAGTACCGGAACAAGCGACAATTAAAGCCGTGCTTCCAACTGATAATGATGATAAGAAAAAACAGGCACTCGTTAAGCCTGCATCAAGCAAGACCATTCGGGTGAACATTGAGCGGCTTGATATATTAATGAACCTATTCGAGGAACTAGTAATCGATAGAGGCAGACTTGACCAAATTTCCAGTGATTTGAATAATCAAGAATTGCATGAAACAGTAGAAAGAATGTCCCGTATAACAAGTGATTTACAAACAATCGTTTTGAATATGCGGATGGTGCCCGTTGAAACTGTATTCAATCGTTTTCCTAAAATGGTTCGTCAATTAGCAAGGGATTTAAACAAGAAAGTCAATTTGGAAATCAACGGTGCAGAAACGGAACTTGACCGTACAGTCATTGATGAAATCGGTGATCCTCTCGTCCATTTATTAAGAAACGCCATGGATCATGGAATTGAAACACCTGAAGAACGTTTGGCGAAAGGAAAGAAAGAAGAAGGTAAAATCCTGTTAAAAGCCTACCACGGCGGCAATCATGTTTTCATTGAAATTGAGGATGACGGTGCAGGAATCAATAAAGATCGAGTCTTGAACAAGGCGCTCTCCAATGGGATATTAACCAAGGAAGCTGCCGACACCCTAACGGATAAGCAAATCTATGAATTGATATTCGCTTCTGGTTTCTCAACAGCGGAAACCATTTCAGATGTATCGGGGCGCGGTGTTGGACTGGATGTGGTTAAAAATACTATTGAGTCTCTCGGTGGATCTGTCACGATCGATTCCAAAGAGAATGATGGATCCATCTTCCTTATTCAGCTTCCGCTTACATTGTCCATTATCTCTGTCATGCTGGTTGCAATCCAAAACGAAAAATATGCCATACCTCTTTCTTCGATAATAGAAACAGCGATCATAAAAAAAGCAGATATCTTGAATGCCCATAATCAACAGGTTATTGACTTCAGGGGAAAGATCCTGCCGCTTCTGTTCTTGAAAGATATATTTGAAGTGCCAATCAGTCTGGAAGAAGAAGAGTCCCTCTCTGTGGTCATTGTAAGAAAAGGTGATAAATTAGCCGGATTAGTCGTTGATTCATTCATCGGGCAGCTGGAAATCGTTCTGAAATCACTAGGTAATTATTTAAATAGCGCTTTTGCAATATCGGGGGCAACGATCCTTGGTGATGGTCAAGTTGCTTTAATTATAGATTGCAACACATTGATTCATTGAATGATAGATAAGCGGGACAGGGGAATGGGACGTTGGTTCAACCGTTTCGATTCAAGTTTTCGTTAAGACTGCACAACAATCAGGAGTTTATTAAAAGGAGGGGAATAGATGTCGGAGGATATGAAAGTAATCGTATTTCAAATTAAAGATAAAGAATATGCAATACCAGTGGATAAAGTCAGCGGTATCGAAAAGATTCTGCATATTACCAGAGTTCCAAAGGCTGTAAAGTTTGTTAAGGGAGTCATAAATCTAAGGGGTGTAATCACTCCAATTATTGATTTGCGGGTGCGTTTTGGTTTCGAAGAGATGGAATACAATGAATCAACAAGGATTATCATCGTCATTCTGGATGATATGGAAGTTGGGTTAATAGTGGACTCTGCCAATGATGTTTTGGATATTCCAGTGGAGAGTATCGAACCTCAGCCTGAAGTTGTGGGACATTTGGCTTCAGAATACATTAGCGGAGTGGCTAAAATTGACAAGCGACTGCTCGTCCTAATCAATTTGGAGAAGGCTCTAAGTCTGGAAATGACTGAAAATATGTTAAGAGAAGGATAATCATATGTCGTTCATTGAGAAAATCAACCCTTTTCAACTCGATATTTTGAAGGAAATCGGCAATATAGGTGCAGGGAACGCAGCAACTGCGTTTTCTGCCATCCTTAATAGGAAAATTGATATGAATGTTCCTAATGTCAGAATCGTTTCCTTTGATGAAATGATGGAAATGGCTGGCGGGGCCGATCAAGTCGTTGCCAGCGTTTTCCTTAGAATAGAAGGTGATGCTTCAGGGAGTATGTTTTTTATCCTTTCGCTTCCTGTAGCCCAATACTTGATTCGTAAGATGACTGGTGATGAGACCTTTTTGATGGAATCCGCACCCCATACTGAATTGGCGCTTTCTTGCCTTCAGGAATTAGGGAATATCTTATCGGGATCCTACCTCTCTTCTCTTTCTGATTTCACCCGATTGAATATCTATCCATCCGTTCCATCCTTGAGCATCGATATGGTAGGGGCAACGATCAGTTACGGATTATTGGAATTATCAAAAGTAAGTGACGCGGCCATCGTCATTGATACTGTGCTTGAAAAAGACCAGCTTTTCGCTGAATCCATTAATGGTCATTTCTTTTTATTACCTGATCCCGAATTTTTTGATATCATTTTTTCCGCTTTAGGAGTGTCCACCTAATGACTGAATTGTTAAAGGTCCAGGTTGTTAAGGTTGGAATAGCGGATATGAATATTATAAAACCTCCCTATACGATTCGCACTTCCGGGCTGGGGTCGTGTGTTGGTGTTGTGATTTATGATGAGAAAAAAGAGATTGCGGGTTTGGCACATATTATGCTGCCTGACTCTTCATTAGCTAAATCGGGGCCGATCAACGTTGCCAAATTTGCAGATACGGCGATAAAGGAATTGGTGCAGCTCTTAGTCAAAGAAGGCGCAAGAATGCCATTCCTAAAAGCGAAGTTGGCTGGCGGAGCACAAATGTTCCAATTTGCCTCCGGAGGGGATTTAATGAGAATAGGACCACGGAATGTGGAAGCTGTCCGAAAGGTGTTATCTGACTTGCGCATTAGAGTCGTCGCTGAAGATGTTGGCGGGAATAGCGGAAGAACGATTGATTTCAATTTAAGTGATTGTTTGCTAAATATACGGACCGTTACAAAAGGGACTAAAAACATATAGGATCGGATTTGGCTTTTGAAAAGCCAAAAATATGACAGGTACACTTGCAATCGAATTATTATTGCATTTATGGCTTTAGGGGCCGTATCGATCACAAATCGTATAACAATGTTAGGAGGATGTCCAATGTCTCATCTGACCATCGAAGAAGAGCAGTTATGTTGGAAGAATTGGGTGGATCGCAGAGATCCGCTAGCCGGGGACATTTTGGTGAAGAAATACATACCTCTCGTATCGTATCATGTTCAACGTATTTCAGTAAGTCTTCCTAAAAATGTGAGCCGGGATGATATAAGGAGTTTAGGAATGATGGGGTTATTCGATGCCCTGGAACGTTTTGACACGAAGCGTGACCTGAAGTTTGACACATATGCATCATTTAGAATACGTGGTGCTATTTTAGATGGATTAAGAAAAGAGGATTGGCTTCCGCGGAGCGCAAGAGATAAAGCCAAGAAAATTGAAGCTGCAATAGAAAAGCTGGAGCAGCAATACATGAGGAACCTTTCGCCAAACGAGATTGCCGCTGAATTGAATATTCCGGAAGATGAAGTATATGCTGCATTAAATGAGAACTTCTTTGCCAATGTACTATCAATGGATGAAAATCCCCAAGAAGACGATAAAGAAAGCGCGAATTTTCATATTAAAGATGAAAAGGCGGATTTACCCGAGGAACATGTGTTAAGGGATGAATTGTATGTTGAATTAGCCAAAGTCATAGAAACCCTTAATGAAAAAGAACAGTTGGTTTTACAGCTTTTTTATAAAGAAGAACTAACATTGACCGAAATCGGGCAAGTGATGAGCCTATCTACGTCCCGGATATCCCAAATTCATTCAAAAGCGATATATAAATTAAGAAACACGATGCAAGATCAAAAAAATTAATCATGATAGTTTAATGAAGAGGGCTACGGAGTTTGGGAAGCATAAAATCCCAATTGAACGAAGAAGCCCCCTGCAAGCTTGAAAGAATTGATAAGGTACCCGCATCAATAAATGCTTCGAAATCACAGAATGTACGAACTGTACTTAGTCAATAAGAGCAAAGCAACAGATAGACTATTTCGGTTAATTAGGAGGCAACATGACAGCATTTTTTATATTTCTGTTGTTTGTATTAAACATATTCACCATTTTCGCCATCATCGTTTTATATCTTCGGCAAAATCGTTTAAGTAAGTTGGAAAAAGACCAAAAAGCCATCATTGGAGAAATGGAACAACTTTTGTCTGGTTATTTAATGGAGATGAAAGAGGATAATGAGGCATTGGTAAAGGCATTCACCAATTCGGTGGCAATGAATCACGAGCATGGTCAAAAAGGTCAAGTACATGGCTCGATCAAAGAAACAAAGGAAGATAAAGAAGAAAAACAGGAACAAAACATGCTGCTAGAGTATAAAGAGGGAAGCCGTGCCGGTGCTAGAAAGCAGGCAATCAACGCCTATAAAATTATGCCTGGAAAAAATGAAACCAATGCTTTACCAGTAAAAGTCGAGGACAAATTGGAGCTTTCATCGGCAGTCGCTTCTCCAAAAAACGAAGGGAAGCCGGCTGGCATGGAATTTTCGGACATGCTGCAGGCTTCGTTAAATGAACGATCATTAAATGCAAAAGTGGATATGTTAGCGGATCAAGGACATTCAGTAGAGGAAATCGCAAAAAAGTTAGGTTGCGGTCAAACCGAGATAGAGCTTTTACTAAAGTTTCGCATGAATAGATAAAGTTATCTCTTGATTGTGCAGTGCCATTATGATATATTATGAAATGGTGTTAATACACACGCCCCGTGATTCTTGCAGATGGTGCTGTTATGACAGTTTCTGTATGAAAATGATCGGTGCGGAGGAAAAACAAAACCATTTAGGAGGAACTAAAATGTCAGTCATTTCTATGAAACAATTGCTTGAAGCTGGTGTACATTTCGGACACCAAACACGTCGCTGGAACCCAAAAATGAAGAAATATATCTTCACTGAGCGTAACGGCATCTACATCATCGACCTTCAAAAAACAGTTAAAAAGGTTGAAGAAGCTTATAACTTCGTGAAAGAACTAGCTGCTAACGGTGGTACTGTTCTTTTCGTTGGAACTAAAAAACAAGCTCAAGAATCTGTTAAAGAAGAAGCTATCCGTTCTGGTATGTACTATGTAAACCAACGTTGGTTAGGTGGAACTTTAACAAACTTTGAAACAATCCAAAAACGTATCACTCGTCTTAAAGATATCGAAAAAATGGAAGAAAACGGAACTTTCGAAGTACTTCCTAAAAAAGAAGTTATCCAACTTAAAAAAGAATGGGATCGCTTAGAGAAATTCTTAGGCGGTATTAAAGATATGAAGACTCTTCCAGATGCGATCTTCGTTATCGACCCTCGCAAAGAGCGTATCGCTGTTGCGGAAGCACACAAATTACACATTCCACTTGTTGGTATCGTTGATACAAACTGTGATCCGGATGAAATCGATGTAGTTATTCCTGCGAATGACGATGCAATCCGTGCTGTTAAATTATTAACAGGTAAAATGGCAGATGCTATCTTAGAAGCTAAACAAGGCGAAGAAACAGCAACTGAAACAACTACTGCTTAATAAGTAAAAAAGGTTGCTTATTCAGTAAGAAAAAAGGTGATAAGAGGATAATGCCTTTTATCCCTTTTTTTTGCACTAAATAAGCATACATAAAATCACTGTACGTAATGACTTTTTAAAAAGGTATGGGCGATTTTTCAGGGATGAAAATGTTCCGTCATATTGACTGAGTAAGTGGATGTTTTTTCAGAAGTATTGTCAAGACTCGTTATTTTGTTTGATGATAACAAGTATTTTTTGGCAATAATGGGTAAAGATTGAATAAACTGCATTTAATTTGAGGAGGATATATATTATGGCAATCACTGCACAATTAGTTAAAGAATTGCGTGAAAAAACTGGTGCCGGTATGATGGACTGTAAAAAGGCACTTGTACAAACAGAAGGCGATATGGAAAAGGCAATCGATTTCCTACGTGAAAAAGGAATTGCAAAAGCTGCTAATAAAGGCGACCGTATTGCTGCTGAAGGTCTAACTTCAATCGTTGTGGAAGGAAACCAAGCGGTAATCCTTGAAGTGAATTCAGAAACTGATTTCGTTGCTAAAAACGAAGGATTCCAAACTCTTGTTAAAGAATTGGCTGGATTCCTTCTTGCTAACAAACCTGAAAGCGTTGAAGCTGCTCTTGAGCAAACAATGGAAAATGGAGTAAAAGTAGCAGATCATATCAATGCTGCAGTTGCTAAAATTGGGGAGAAATTAACTCTACGCCGTTTCCAAGTTGTTTCTAAAACAGATAACGACGCATTTGGTGCATACCTTCACATGGGTGGACGTATCAGCGTGCTATCAGTTCTTGAAGGTACAACTGACGAAGAGGCAGCTAAAGGCGTTTCAATGCATATCGCTGCAATCAACCCTAAATATATCTCTCGCGACCAAGTAGATGCTAGCGAATTAGAACGCGAACGCGAAGTTCTTACTCAACAAGCGCTTAATGAAGGCAAACCTGAAAAAATCGTTGCAAAAATGGTTGAAGGACGTATCAATAAATTCTACGAAGAAATCTGCGTAAACGAACAAGCTTTCGTTAAGAACCCAGATCAAAAAGTGGGACAATTCGTTGAATCAAAAGGCGGAAAAATCCTATCATTCGTTCGTTATGAAGTAGGGGAAGGTCTTGAAAAACGTCAAGAAAACTTTGCTGAAGAAGTAATGAACCAAGTTAAAAAAGACTAATTGTCAGATAATTAATAATGGGGAACACTCTGGTGTTCCCTATTTTTTGAAATGTCATGAATTTTTGGTAGTATTGCAAGAAAGCATGATGAACGAATGAAAAGATTACATAGTTGGAGGTTCTCATGAGTAACGCTAAATATAAACGTGTCGTTTTAAAACTAAGTGGCGAAGCATTAGCCGGTGAAGAAGGATTTGGAATTAACCCTGCAGTAATTAAATCTATTGCTGAACAAGTCAAGGAAGTGGCTGAGCTTGATGTAGAAGTGGCTGTTGTTGTCGGCGGCGGAAACATTTGGCGCGGGAAAATAGGCAGTGAAATGGGCATGGATCGTGCTAATGCCGATTATATGGGGATGCTGGCTACAGTCATGAACTCATTGGCATTACAAGACAGCCTTGATCAGCTTGGAATTGAAACGCGCGTGCAAACTTCCATTGAGATGAGGCAAGTCGCTGAGCCATACATTAGACGCCGTGCTATCAGGCATCTAGAGAAAAAGAGAGTGGTGATTTTTGCAGCTGGTACAGGTAATCCATACTTCTCAACGGATACCACTGCCGCCCTGCGTGCTGCTGAAATTGAAGCTGATGTCATCTTGATGGCGAAGAATAATGTGGATGGCGTATACAATGCAGATCCGGTTAAGGACAAAAATGCGGTGAAGTATGATAAACTTTCCTACCTTGATGTGATTAAAGAAGGGTTAGAAGTAATGGATTCAACTGCGTCCTCACTATGCATGGACAATGATATTCCATTGATCGTCTTCTCGATCATGGAAAAAGGTAATATTAAACGGGCCGTATTAGGCGAAACGCTTGGTACTATTGTAAGGGGGAAATAAAAGATGCCGAAACAAGTTATTTCGAATGCGAAAACGAAAATGGAAAAAGCCATTGGAGCATACACACGTGAATTAGCAAGCATCCGTGCCGGAAGGGCAAATGCCTCATTGCTTGATAGAATCTCGATCGATTATTATGGATCGCCGACACCAGTCAATCAGGTGGCAGGAATTTCTGTCCCGGAAGCTAGACTATTAGTCATTCAACCATATGATAAAACGGTTTTGGGTGAAATCGAAAAGGCGATTTTGAAATCAGACTTGGGATTAAATCCTTCAAATGATGGTTCGGTCATCAGGATTGCCATCCCAGCTCTAACGGAAGAGCGCAGAAAAGAGCTTGTGAAAGTCGTTAAAAAAGAAGCGGAAGAAGCGAAAATAGCTGTCCGTAATGTTCGTCGCGATGCTAATGATGATTTGAAAAAGCTTGAAAAAAGTGGTGAAATCACTGAAGATGATTTACGTGGCTATGCAGATGACATCCAAAAGATGACAGATGGCAACATCACGAAAATTGATGAAATTACAAAAGATAAAGAAAAAGAAATTATGGAAGTATAATTCCCACTGAAGAATTGATTAAATAAAGAGGGCCGAATCCATACTGGGTCATGTCTTGGTTCTAACATATAGGTGTGCTTAAAGGAGAAAACTGTTATAATAAGGTTTCTCCGATAATGATTACTCCTTGAGTTAGTATGTTGCATGCAAACGTTGGAGGTGGTCCTTTTTTTGCATTTTTCATGGTAATCATAACCGGTTTTAGAAAAAAAGAAGTAATGATTTCTCCCTTTCTAGCTTCTAATGAAGAAATAATTTTCATATAAATAATATGAGAACCAGTTTTTTTTTGATATTATAATATAGATTCTTTTTAAGCGGCAGAAAGCTTGATATACATAGTGCACGAAAACTTTGCCTTTGTAGAGAGATAAGTACAACCTGATGGGGGACTAACATATGTATTCACTTTGGAAGCGTTTCGTTAAAAAAGATGCTTCTTCCGATGTAACAAATAGGATTCAGCATATTAAACAGTTTGATGTTCCTCAGCATATCGCCATCATTATGGATGGAAACGGCCGTTGGGCCAAAAAGCGTGCATTGCCACGTGTGGCGGGGCATCATGAAGGAATGAAAACCGTTCGTAGAATTACGAAAGTTGCCAATAAATTAGGGGTCAAAACTTTGACAGTCTATGCGTTTTCCACTGAAAATTGGAAACGTCCGAAAAGTGAAGTCGACTTTTTGATGAAGCTTCCCCAGGAATTTCTGGGGACATTTTTACCAGAGCTCATTTCAGAAAATGTAAGAGTTGAAACGATAGGGGACTTGTCACTCATTCCGTCACATACTCAAGGTGCCGTTAAACGGGCCATGGAGGACACGAAAGACAATGATGGGATGATTCTGAATTTTGCCCTGAACTATGGAAGCCGTGGGGAGATTGTATCTGCAGTGAATAGCATCATTGAAGATGCTAAGAATGGTATAATAAAGGAAAATGTAACTGAGGAAATGCTATCCAGTTACCTGATGACCAAACATTTGTCGGATCCTGATTTACTGATCCGTACAAGCGGTGAAATCCGTTTAAGTAATTTCATGCTTTGGCAGTCGGCTTATACTGAGCTGTGGTTTACTGAGGTGCTATGGCCGGATTTTAGTGAAGAGCATTTATTACAGGCAGTTGAGGAGTATCAAAAGCGTTCACGAAGATTCGGTGGCGTTTAATGTAGAAGGCGAGGAAAATGGAATAATGAAACAACGAATTATTACGGCGGTCGTAGTTGCCGCTATCTTCATTCCACTAGTCATTTTAGGGGGCACTCCCTTTTTACTGACGGTATATCTGTTAGGGTCAATTGGTTTGTATGAACTGATGAAAATGAAAAAGTTACGTGTACTGTCTTTTGAAGCATTTCTTTCCTACATATTATTGTGGGTGCTTTTATTGCCTAATGAGCATACTGCTTTTTTAGCAGAAATAAATTACGATAAAGTTCAAGTCTTTTTAATCGGGGTTTTGCTGCTATTGCTTTATACAGTCGTTTCAAAAAACCGTTTTACTTTTGATGACGCAGGCTTTCTAGTGATTTCAATCCTATACTTGGGGATAGGCTTCTATTACCTATTTGAAACACGTGACTCATTGGGGTTGGGGCTGATCTATATCCTGCTTACCCTATTTACGATCTGGGCAACCGATTCCGGGGCATACTTCATAGGTAAATCACTTGGTAAAAGAAAGCTATGGCCAGAAATAAGTCCAAACAAGACGGTGGAAGGGTTTATCGGCGGGTTATTTTCCGCGATGGTAGTGGGGGTTCTATTTTACGCCTTCTCCAGCCTGGATTACACGTTATTACAATTATTATTGATTTCATTAATCATTGGGGTATTCGGCCAATTGGGCGATCTCGTCCAATCGGCGTATAAACGTCATTATGGCGTCAAGGATTCAGGAACGCTTCTCCCGGGACATGGTGGGATTTTGGACAGGCTTGATAGCGTGATATTCATTTTACCGATTCTGCATTTATTGCACGTTTTATAATATAAATATAGGCAAGTGTTATCTGAATTAGGAGATGAACAATTTGAAAAATATCAGCCTTTTGGGCGCGACAGGATCGATTGGTCAACAAACAGCGGATGTAGTAAGGTCCCATCCAGATCAATTCAAGATCGTGGCGCTTTCTGCTGGAAAGAATATAGAATTGGTCAGGACTTATATAAAAGAGTTTGAACCGAAACTGGTTTCAGTCCAGACGGAAGAAGATTATCATGTTTTGAAAAGTGAATTCTCCAGCCGCAAAGATATCGAGTTCATGTATGGTGATGAGGGTTTGACTGCTGTTGCCGTTTATGGTCAAGCGACGATATTGGTCAATGCTGTAATCGGAAGCGTGGGTCTATATCCTACACTTCAAGCAATAAAGGCTAAAAAGGATATTGCGATCGCCAACAAGGAGACTTTGGTGACGGCAGGTCATTTGGTCATAAGTGAAGCAAAAAAAGCGGGGGTTAGACTGCTGCCGGTTGACAGTGAGCATTCCGCTATTTTTCAGGCATTGCAAGGTGAAAAGGAAAAAAATATAGAACGACTTGTCATTACTGCTTCAGGAGGCAGTTTTCGAGATCGAACCAGGGAAGAATTGAAGGATGTAACGGTGGAAGAGGCATTGAACCATCCGAACTGGTCAATGGGAGCCAAAATCACGATCGATTCGGCATCAATGATGAATAAAGGATTGGAAGTAATTGAGGCCCACTGGCTATTCGATCTCCCCTACGATAAAATTGATGTATTGCTACATAAGGAGAGCATCATCCATTCCATGGTTGAGTTTCATGACTCCAGCGTGATAGCACAACTGGGGACACCGGATATGAGGGTGCCTATACAATATGCGCTTACTTATCCAGACCGTATTCCGCTGGCAGGGCGCAAACGGCTTAACCTTGCTGAAGCAGGCAAACTGCATTTTAGCGATATGGATTTCACCAGATATCCTTGTTTGCAATTCGCTTATAAAGCGGGTAAAATGGGCGGAACGATGACTACTGTGCTGAATGCCGCCAATGAAGCCGCAGTATCTGCATTCTTATCTGGAAAGGTAACCTTCCTTGATATTGAAACATTGATTGAAAAAGCGCTGAATCAGCATTCCGTCATAGCCCTTCCAGATTTAGAAACGATTCAGGAAGTCGATTATATGACAAGGCAGTATATAGAATCTTTAGTGAAAGATAGGTGACCGGAACATGCAGACTTTAGAAACGATTATAGCGTTCATCATCATTTTTGGAGCTCTAGTATTTTTCCATGAGCTTGGGCACTTAGTGTTTGCTAAGCGAGCAGGAATTTTATGCCGTGAGTTCGCAATCGGTTTCGGGCCAAAAGTATTCACATATAAAAAGAAGGAAACCGTTTATACCATTCGATTGCTTCCTCTTGGCGGGTACGTCCGTATGGCTGGTGAAGATGCAGAGAATATAGAATTGAAGCCCGGCTATCGAGTGGGATTAATGTTTGATAATGAAGAGAATGTTACAAAAATCATTTTGAACAATAAAGATAAATATCCTGATATTCGTCTTGTGGAAGTTGAAGTGATCGACCTTGATCATAAACTGATCCTTACTGGTTATGAAGAGGGCGAGGAAGAAACATTAAAAACGTTTGCCATTCATAAAGAAGCGGTGATTGTTGAAAATGGTGTAGAGAACCAGATAGCTCCTTTTGACCGGCAATTTGCCTCAAAGTCGCTTGGGCACCGTTTTCTAACGATTGTGGCTGGACCGGCAATGAATTTCGTTTTGGCTTTTGTCATTTTTGTATTGATCGGCCTGTTTCAAGGAGTCGTGGTGGATGAAGCGAAACTTGGTGAATTGACACCGGACGGCTCGGCAGTAAATGCCGGTTTAAAATCGGGGGATGTCATTCAATCCATAGAAGGGACGGAAGTCTCCACTTGGGGAGATGTTCAGGAAAGCATTCAAAAGAACCCTGGGCAAGAGATCGAGTTCGTCGTTGATAGGGACGGGAAAACATTAGAAGTTCCGGTTGTTCCGCAAGAAGTGGAGAGGGAAGGGAAGAAAATCGGGATTATCGGTGTCTACCCTCCAGTTGAAAAAGCACCGATTAAAGCTATACAATATGGTTTTACAGAAACGTATTTTTGGACAAAACAAATCTTCATCATCCTTGGTGACCTCGTAACGGGTGGGTTTACGATCGACAGTTTATCTGGTCCTGTAGGAATATATAAATCAACTGAGGAAGTGGCGAAACAAGGTTTATTCACGTTAATGAAATGGGCAGGGCTGCTCAGCATTAACCTGGGAATCATGAACCTGCTTCCGCTACCGGCATTGGATGGAGGAAGACTGTTATTCTTTGTGGTCGAATTCTTGAGAGGGAAACCGATCGATCGTCAAAAAGAAGGAATGGTCCACTTCATCGGCTTTGCTTTGTTGATGTTATTGATGATTGTCGTTACCTGGAATGACATCCAGCGCTTCTTCCTGTAAGACATGTTTGGATAACGCAAAACAGGCCAGCAGAATTATCTGTTGGCCGTTTTCTTATCTGAAGGATTTCCTAGTTTTTTAACCGTTTTGGGGAAATTGTTTGTTTTCTAGGGAAATCGTAAGTATAATCGAGAATGAGTATATTAAATTAGCTTTTCTGAATAACGCGGAAAGTCTTTTTTGTATGAAATGACCGTATTAATGTTGCGGTATTAAAATTACCGTAGCTGCAAGTAATTTATAGGAAATATTGAAGAGGTGCAGATATGAAACAAAGTATGACGTTGATCCCTACATTGAGGGAAGTGCCTGCAGATGCTGAAATCAAAAGCCATCAGCTGCTATTACGTGCAGGATTTATGAGACAAAACTCCAGCGGTGTTTATAGTTTTATGCCGCTTGGAAAAAAGGTGCTTCAAAAGGTTGAGGCGATCGTTCGGGAAGAGCTGGAGAATGCTGGTGCAGTAGAATTGTTGATGCCGGCTTTACAACAAGCCGAATTCTGGCAGGAATCTGGACGCTGGTATACCTATGGTCCAGAGTTGATGCGTCTTAAGGATCGTAACAACCGTGAATTTGCGCTTGGTGCCACACATGAAGAAGTGATAACCAGCTTAGTTCGTGATGAGGTGAAGTCCTACAAGCGTCTTCCATTAACGGTTTACCAAATCCAAACCAAATTCCGTGATGAAAAAAGACCGCGTTTCGGATTGCTGCGTGGACGTGAGTTCATCATGAAGGATGCTTATTCTTTCCATGCTAATCAAGAAAGCCTGGATGCTGTTTATAAAAATTTATATGCGGCATATTCCAATATATTTAGCCGTTGTGGGTTGAACTTCCGTGCCGTCATTGCCGATTCTGGGGCGATGGGTGGTAAAGATACACATGAATTCATGGTCCTGTCTGACATAGGGGAGGATACCATCGCATATTCGGATACTTCCGATTATGCAGCTAATATTGAAATGGCACCTGTGAGTGTAAACTATGAAAAAAGCTCCGAAGAACAAATTGCACTTGAAAAAATTCATACACCTGGCCAAAAATCGATTGAAGAAGTTGCATCATTCTTGAATACCGATGCAGAGAAACTAATAAAATCGTTATTGTTTAAAGTGGATGAAAAGTATGTGCTTGTTTTGGTACGAGGAGATCATGAGGTCAATGATATTAAGCTGAAGAATTTCTATAACGCTTCAATCGTTGATTTGGTCGATCCAAATGAGACGAAGGAAGTCTTAGGATGTACAATTGGATCTCTCGGACCAATCAATGTCACTTCCGAGGTTGAAGTGATTGCGGATTTTGCCGTCGAAGCCATGGTTAATGGAGTTTGTGGTGCAAATGAGGAAGACCACCATTATGTGAACGTAAATCCCGCTCGTGATTTTAACGTGGCTAATTATATAGATCTACGTTTCATCCAAGAGGGTGACCCATCACCGGACGGAAACGGAAAAATTAAATTTGCCAAAGGGATTGAGGTAGGCCACGTATTCAAACTAGGAACTAAATATTCCGAAGCTATGAATGCGACATTCCTAGATGAAAATGGACGGTCGCAGCCAATGATCATGGGATGTTATGGTATTGGGGTTTCCCGTACACTTGCAGCTGTTGCTGAACAATTCAACGATGAAAAAGGATTGGTCTGGCCAGCGAATTTAGCGCCATACCAAGTCCATTTGATACCAATCAATATGAAGGATGAGTCTCAGGCTGCCCTGGGAGAAGATTTATATAATGAGTTAAAGGCACAAGGCATGGAAGTTCTAATGGATGATCGTCAAGAACGTGCGGGCGTGAAATTCGCAGACTCCGACTTGATCGGTCTTCCTGTCAGGGTGACTGTAGGTAAAAAGGCATCCGACGGAATCGTCGAAGTGAAAATCCGTAAAACGGGTGAGGTTCTTGAAATTGAAAGAGCTGAATTAACTCAAAAGCTTCACGAAATACTGGGGTAATTTAAAAATAGGGGTATTAGGCATCATTCAATTGGATGATGCCTTTCCTTTTCATGGATTTGGATACTAGTGAAACATTCATGATATGTTATAATAGCCTCTGATATCAAAACGAAAATGATAGTGAATAATATCTAAAGAGATAGAAGATAGGGGAGAGAGGGAATGGATCAAAATCCAAATAGCGGTAGAGAGAGATTTCAACTCTTGCTCCAGCAAATGGACTTGACTGAGGATGCCTTTGTGAATTATTTCATAGGTGCCGAAATTGATAAACTCTCGATCGAGAGGGAGTCCAAAACATGGCATTTTGCCTTTAATATACCTGCATTAATTCCTTGCAGTGTTCATACAAGACTTGCTACTCATCTAGCAAGTACGTTTTCCCATATTGCAAAGGTCACATTCAACTTGAATGTGGCCAATCCGCAGGTGACGGAACAATTGGTGATAGAGTATTGGAAAAACTGCATTGGCGAGCTTGAAGGCATGTCTCCAGCACTTTTATCACTTCTGAATGAACAAGTGCCAACGGTGAATGGATATAAGCTTATCGTAAGCGCCCGAAATGATACGGAGGCTGGTCAGTTAAAACGCAAATACTCCGGCATCATTTCGAATATCTACCAAACATTCGGTTTTCCTCCGTTGACACTTGAAGCGGAAGTGAAGGAAACGGTTTCGAATCCTGATTACCAGAAGTTTTTAGAAGAGAAACAAAAGGAAGACGCGGAAAAGGGACTTGCCGCCCTAGTGGAAATGCAGAAGAAAGAATCGGAAAAAGGCGGCGACGATGGCGTCTACGAAGGACCGGTTAAAATTGGCTATACGATTAAAGAAGATGCGGATTTCCGCAGAATCGAACAGATTATCGATGAAGAGCGCAGGATTGCCATCGAAGGCTTCGTATTTGATGCAGAAGTGCGTGAGTTACGCAGCGGACGAAGCCTGCTGACCTTTAAAGTCACCGATTATACGAGCTCGATATTGGTCAAAATGTTTTCGCGTGATAAAGAAGATGCCGCCATACTTGCCCGAGTGAAAAAAGGGATGTGGGTACGTGCCCAAGGCAGCATTCAAAATGATACATTCGTACGTGACCTTGTAATGATCGCAAATGATATAAATGAAATTTCTAAACAAGGACGGCAGGATAAGGCTCCAGAAGAGGAAAAGCGTGTCGAACTGCATATGCATACCCCAATGAGCTCGATGGATGCAGTGACACCTACTTCTGCGCTTGTTGCCCAGGCTGCAAAGTGGGGACATAAGGCTGTGGCCATTACAGATCATGCGGGAGCACAATCATTTCCTGAAGCTTATAGTGCCGGGAAAAAGAATGGTATCAAAATCCTTTATGGCGTAGAAGTGAATCTTGTAAATGATGGTGTACCAATTGTTTATAATGAGGCGCATATCGCTTTGGCAGATGCCACCTATGTTGTGTTTGACGTAGAGACGACAGGCCTGTCAGCTGTTTATGATACGATCATTGAATTTGCTGCAGTGAAAATTCGTGGCGGTGACATCATTGATCGATTCGAGTCATTTGCGAATCCGCATCACCCACTATCAAATACGACGATAGAATTGACTGGAATAACTGATGATCTTGTACAAAATGCTCCAGAAGTCTCGGAAGTACTGGAAAAGTTCAAGGACTGGGCAGGCGATGCAATCCTGGTTGCCCACAACGCAGCCTTCGATATGGGCTTTTTGAATATAGGTTATAAAAACTTGGGTTATCCTAAAGCTTCCAATCCAGTTCTTGATACATTGGAACTTGCCCGTTTCCTATATCCAGAGTTTAAAAATCACCGGTTAAATACATTATGTAAAAAGTTCGATATTGATTTGACCCAGCATCATAGGGCCATTTATGACGCCGAAGCTACTGGTTACCTTATGCTGAAGATGCTGAAGGATGCAATGGAAAAGGAGATTACCCATCATGATCAACTTAATGACAATATGGGTAAAGGAAATGCTTATCAGCGTTCCCGGCCGTCACATTGTACACTGATCGCGCAAACACAGGCTGGGTTAAAAAACCTATTCAAATTAATTTCAATATCACACATCGATTATTTCTATCGTGTGCCCCGGTTACCGCGCTCACAACTTAAAAAGTATCGTGAAGGAATCTTGGTGGGATCGGGTTGCGATAAAGGGGAAGTTTTTGAAGGGATGATGCAGAAGGGTTTTGAGGAAGTCGTCGATATCGCCGAATTCTACGATTATCTTGAAATTCATCCGAAGGAAGTGTATCAGCATTTGATTGAGCTTGAATATGTACGGGATGATAAATCATTAGAAACGATCATCTCCAATATCGTCAAGCTTGGTGAAAAATTGGATAAGCCAGTCGTAGCCACGGGAAATGTGCATTATTTGGAGCCGAATGATAAAATTTACCGCAAAATCCTTGTGAATTCACAAGGCGGCGCCAATCCGCTGAATCGTCATAAGCTGCCTGACGTACATTTTCGGACAACAGATGAAATGCTGCGGGAATTCTCCTTCCTCGGTTCCGAGAAAGCCAAAGAGGTCGTGGTGACCAACACGAATAAAATCGCTGATATGATTGAAGAAATCAAGCCAATCAAGGATGAGCTATACACACCTAAAATTGAAGGTGCAGATGAAGAAATGCGTGAAATGAGTTATGGCATGGCAAGGAAGATTTATGGAGAGAACCTGCCTGAAATCGTGGAAGCCCGTCTTGAAAAAGAATTGAAAAGCATCATTGGCCACGGTTTTGCCGTTATTTATTTAATTTCTCACAAACTTGTTAAAAAATCATTGAATGATGGTTATCTAGTTGGTTCAAGGGGATCGGTTGGATCATCTTTCGTTGCCACCATGACTGAAATTACAGAGGTAAATCCGCTTCCGCCGCATTATGTATGTCCGGAGTGCAAGAAATCCGAATTCTTCAATGACGGTTCTGTAGGTTCCGGGTTTGACCTGCCCGATAAAGACTGTCCCGATTGTGGCATTGCTTATACAAAAGACGGGCATGATATCCCGTTTGAAACTTTCCTTGGGTTTAAAGGGGATAAGGTTCCCGATATCGACTTGAACTTCTCCGGTGAATATCAGCCGAAGGCCCATAACTATACGAAGGTCTTATTCGGTGAAGAATATGTATATCGTGCAGGGACGATTGGTACGGTCGCCGAAAAAACGGCTTATGGATATGTAAAGGGGTATTCCTCCGATAATAACATCCATATGCGTGGAGCCGAGACTGATCGCCTTGTTGCCGGCTGTACTGGTGTGAAACGGACGACAGGACAGCATCCGGGCGGAATCATCGTTGTTCCGGATTATATGGATATCTATGATTTCACACCTATTCAGTTCCCTGCGGATGACAGGAATTCCGAGTGGAAAACTACTCACTTTGATTTCCATTCCATTCACGATAATATTTTGAAACTTGATATACTTGGACACGATGATCCGACTGTAATCCGGATGCTTCAAGATTTAAGCGGCATCGATCCAAAGACCGTTCCTACCGATGATCCGGAAGTAATGAAAATATTCAGCAGCACTGAATCTTTAGGAGTTACCGAGGAACAGATCATGTGTAAAACGGGTACGCTTGGCATCCCGGAATTTGGTACGCGTTTTGTCCGGCAAATGCTTGAAGATACGAAACCTACGACATTTTCCGAACTTGTTCAGATTTCGGGGCTTTCCCACGGTACGGATGTATGGCTGAGCAATGCACAGGAACTGATTCACAACCGGATATGTACACTAAGTGAGGTTATAGGCTGCCGGGATGATATTATGGTCTATTTGATTTATCAAGGTCTTGATCCTTCCCTGGCGTTTAAAATCATGGAATCTGTTCGTAAAGGGAAAGGGCTCTCTGAGGAATTCGAAGAGGAAATGAGGAAAAATGAGGTACCGGAATGGTATATCGATTCATGTAAGAAGATTAAATACATGTTCCCGAAAGCCCATGCTGCAGCTTACGTCTTGATGGCTGTCCGGATTGCCTATTTTAAAGTCCATCTGCCTTTATTGTATTATGCAGCCTATTTCACAGTGCGTGCCGATGATTTTGAAATCGACGCCATGACACGGGGATCGCAGGCCATCAAAGCAAAAATGGAAGAAATCATGGTAAAGGGATTGGATGCATCCACCAAGGAAAAGAATACATTGACGGTTCTCGAACTTGCTTTGGAAATGTGTGAACGCGGATATTCCTTCGCTAAAGTTGACTTGTACAAATCCAGTGCAGATCAATTCTTAATTGAAGGAAATACTTTGATACCGCCTTTCAATTCGATACCGGGTCTTGGGACGAATGCGGCGATCAATATTGTCAATGCACGGAAAAATGGTGAATTCCTCTCCAAAGAAGATCTTCAGCAACGTGGGAAGGTTTCGAAGACCATCCTTGAATACCTTGATAAACAAGGCTGTCTGGAATCATTGCCTGAACAAAATCAGTTATCATTATTTTAAAGGGGAAACTGATTTCAAAAAGGAAGAAACAGACATGATATTTGCATAAATATCTTGATTATGGTATATTTTTATTGGAAATACTAAGAGGAACCAATGGAAAGAGTGGGGAAACCCACTCTTTCGTGTTGTATTGACCATTTAATTTTGAATCCGAAACCAAGCGCATACAACGCACGTATGGAGGAAACAAATGAGTAAAAAGGTAACGGAAGTCGTAGAGGAATTAGCATTACCAGTTCTTGAAGAATTGCAGCTTGAATTAGTCGAAGTGGAGTATGTGAAGGAAGGTAAAAGCTGGTTCCTTCGAGTGTACATTGATAAAGAAACAGGCGTAGATATTGATGATTGCGGAAATGTGAGTGAAAAACTCAGTGAAAAGCTTGATGAGGTTGATCCGATTCCACAAAATTATTTTCTCGAAGTTTCATCACCCGGAGCTGAAAGGCCTCTGAAAAAAGAGAAGGATTTCCTTAATGCTATCGGTAAAAATGTTTACATAAAAACATACGAGCCCATTTTAGATGAAAAAGAATTCGAAGGAATCTTAACCAGTTTCGATGGTGAAGAAGTGACACTCGAAGTCAGAATCAAGACAAGAAAGAAAACGATCGTCATACCATTCGAAAAGGTAGCGAAAGCAAGATTGGCGATTACCTTCGCTTAAGTCAAGCAAATCATTAATTTAAATATCCGTAAGGGGGATCACCATGGGCAATGAGTTATTGGATGCTCTCTATATTTTAGAAAACGAAAAAGGAATTTCCAGGGAGGTTTTGATCGACGCGATTGAATCTGCCCTTATATCGGCATATCGCCGTAACTTTAACCAAGCACAAAATGTTCGTATCGACTTGAATCTTGGTAAAGGGACTATGCGTGTATTTGCCAGAAAAGACGTTGTTGACGAAGTGTTCGATTCACGTCTGGAAATTTCTGTTGAAGAAGCAAGAGCAATTGATCCCAACTATCAGTTAGAGGATATTGTCGAAATGGAAGTAACACCTAAGGATTTCGGCCGTATTGCTGCACAAACAGCAAAACAAGTCGTCACTCAAAGGGTGCGTGAAGCGGAACGGGGCATCATTTATGCCGAATTCATCGATCGTGAAGAGGATATCATGACTGGTATCGTTCAACGCCAGGATTCCCGATTCATTTATGTGAGCCTAGGTAAAATCGAAGCTTTGCTCCCGGTGAATGAGCAAATGCCGAATGAACAGTATAAGCCACATGATCGCATTAAAGTTTTCATCACTAAAGTTGAAAAGACTTCCAAGGGCCCGCAAATTTTTGTATCCCGTTCACATCCTGGCCTTTTAAAACGTTTATTCGAAATCGAAGTGCCTGAAATTTTTGATGGAACAGTAGAAATTAAGTCAGTTGCCCGCGAAGCAGGCGACCGTTCAAAAATCTCCGTGCACTCCGATAACGAAGAAGTAGATCCAGTCGGTTCTTGTGTAGGCCAAAAAGGACAGCGTGTCCAGGCCATCGTCAATGAATTGAAAGGTGAAAAAATCGATATCGTTAAATGGTCGGAGAATCCGGTCATTTTCGTTGCGAATGCTTTAAGCCCTTCAAAAGTACTTGAAGTTATTGTTAAAGAAGAGGAAAAGGCGACGACTGTAATCGTTCCGGATTATCAACTTTCCCTGGCAATTGGTAAGCGTGGACAGAATGCCCGTTTAGCTGCCAAGCTTACAGGCTGGAAAATTGATATCAAGAGTGAAACGGAAGCCCGCGAAGCAGGTATTTATCCTGTGGAAGAACAGGAATTCCTTTTGAGCAGAGATAGTTATGTTACTGAAGAGGAAACAGATTTCGAAGAGGATAACGAGTAATTCGAGGTGAAAAAAGATGAATAGCCGAAAAAAAATCCCGATGCGTAAATGTGTGGCTACAGGCGAAATGAAGCCGAAGAAAGAACTCATTCGCATCGTTCGATCTAAAGAAGGGGAAGTCAGCCTTGATCCTACCGGAAAGAAATCTGGAAGGGGAGCTTATTTGACTCTTGATCGGGATGTTATCGAGCTGGCCAAAAAGAAAAATGTGCTGGCTAATCACCTTAGTACCCAAATCGATTCTTCCCTTTATGAACAATTGCTTGAATTAGTGAATAAGGAGAAAAACTAACACCATGACCCAACAACAACAATGGATGTCTCTATTAGGTTTGGCCAATCGAGCACGCAAGCTAATTTCGGGTGAAGAATTAGTGGTTAAAGAGATTAGAAGCGGTAATGCCAAAGTTGTTATTTTATCCGCGGACGCTTCAAAAAACACTGAAAAAAAAATATCTGATAAGTGCGCATTTTATCAGGTTCCTTTAAAAAGAGTCGAAAGCAGGTCATTGCTCGGCCATGCGATAGGCAAGGATGCTAGAGTTGCCGTCGCAGTTCTGGATGAAGGTTTTGCACAAAAACTCCGAACGCTGCTCGATTAAATTTTACGGGGGTGAACGTATGACAAAATTGCGTGTATATGAATATGCAAAACAAAAGAACGTTTCAAGCAAGGATGTAATAAATAAACTTAAAGAAATGAATATAGAGGTAACAAACCATATGACAGCATTAGACGATTCAACTGTAAATAAATTAAACGATTCAATCAAACCTAAAAACGAAGATAAAAGCCAAGAACCAAAAGCTAACGCTACGGTTGCGAAGTACGAAGCTGAGGCGGATGAAAAGAGCACAGTCAATAAAGAAAAACTGAAGAAGAAACCACCAGTTAAACCTGTAGGGACGAAAAAACCAACAGGTCAGTTCAACAAAGGTCGCAATAACAAGAATAAAAATAATAAACAAAGACAACAAGCGCCTCAGGCACCTGTAACAAAACGTAAAGAAAGGGAACTTCCGGAGAAAATTACGTTTTATGAGTCTTTGACGGTTATGGAACTTGGAAAAAAACTTCACCGTGAACCTTCTGAAATCATTAAAAAACTCTTTATGCTTGGTGTTATGGCAACAATCAACCAGACTTTGGATAAAGATGCAATTGAATTGATTTGTGCGGAATACGGTGTAGTGGCCGAAGAAGAGATTCGTATCGACCTAACAGACCTGGAATCACTTGTAACTGAGGACGCTTCTGAAGATTTGATTGAACGTCCGGCTGTCGTGACGATCATGGGTCACGTCGACCATGGTAAAACGACATTGCTTGATTCTATACGCCATACAAAAGTGACTGAAGGCGAAGCAGGCGGAATCACTCAGCATATCGGTGCTTATCAAGTTAAAGTTAACGATAAGAAAATAACATTCCTGGATACACCAGGCCATGCTGCGTTTACAACAATGCGTGCCCGCGGTGCACAAGTTACCGATATCACCATCCTTGTCGTCGCTGCGGATGATGGCGTTATGCCTCAAACGATTGAAGCGATCAATCATGCTAAAGCGGCAGAAGTTCCAATCATCGTCGCTGTCAATAAGATGGATAAAGAAGCTGCCAATCCGGACCGTGTCATGCAAGAATTGACAGAGCACGGTTTAGTTTCTGAAGCATGGGGAGGAGATACGATCTTCGTACCAATTTCAGCTAAAAACGGTGAAGGCATCGACAGCTTGCTTGAAATGATTCTTCTTGTCAGTGAAGTGGAAGAGTATAAAGCTAATCCATCTCGTAAAGCAAATGGAACTGTCATCGAAGCACGTCTGGATAAAGGGCGCGGATCGGTTGCCACTTTGCTAGTTCAAAACGGAACGTTGAAAATCGGCGATCCGATTGTTATCGGTAATACATTCGGACGTGTCCGTGCTATGGTTAACGATCTTGGACGCCGTGTTAAGGATGCAGGTCCATCAACACCGGTTGAAATCACAGGATTGAACGAAGTGCCACAGGCCGGCGATCGTTTCATCGTCTTTGAAGATGAGAAAACAGCCCGTCAAGTTGGGGAAGTGCGTGCACAAAGGCAACTTGCTTCACAACGTAATGAAAAATCCCGTGTAACCCTGGATACATTGTTCGAACAAATGAAAGAAGGGGAAATTAAAGAATTGAACATCATTTTAAAGGCTGATGTTCAAGGTTCTGCGGAAGCAGTAGCCGCTTCCCTGAATAAAATAGAAGTGGAAGGCGCTAAAGTAAAAATCATACACACTGGCGTCGGTGCTATCACAGAGTCTGACATCATCCTTGCTACAGCTTCGAATGCAATCGTCATCGGATTCAACGTCCGTCCTGACGTGAATGCGAAGCGTGCAGCTGAATCAGAAAATGTTGATGTCCGCCTTCACCGCATCATCTATAAAGCGATCGAAGAGATCGAGTCAGCTATGAAAGGGATGCTTGACCCTGAATTCGAAGAAAAAATTATCGGTCAGGCTGAAGTACGTACGACTTTCAAAGTATCCAAGGTTGGTACGATTGCCGGTTCTTACGTTACAGAAGGAAAAATCACTCGTGACAGCGGAATTCGCTTAATTCGTCAAGGTGTCGTCATTTTCGAAGGTGAAATTGATGCATTGAAACGCTTTAAAGATGATGTAAAAGAAGTGGCAACGAACTATGAGTGCGGTATTACGATTAAAAATTACAACGACCTTAAAGAAGGCGATGTAATTGAAGCGTATGTTATGGAAGAGATTGAACGTAAATGATCGTTGGCTCTGTCCAATGTGAATGCATCATCCATGACACCCATTCTTTGAAAGAAAAACGGGCCGTGCTTCAGCGTGTCATGACACGGCTTAAGCAGAAGTTCAATATTTCTGTAGCAGAAACCGATTTTCAGGATTTATGGCAGCGGACAACGATTACTATCGTTACCGTAACATCCTCACGGAAGGCTACTGAACGGGAACTTCAAAATGCCCTTAAATTTCTAGATTCTTTTCCGGAACTAGAGCGAACAATAACAGATATAGACTGGCTTTAGGCTATCGAGGTGATATTATGAGCCTTCGTTCAAATCGTGTTGGCGAACAAATGAAAAAAGAGCTGAGTGAAATTATCGGCCGAAAAATTAAAGATCCAAGAATCGGATTTGTTACTGTGACGGATGTCGCGGTTACAGGCGATTTACAACAGGCAACAGTTTATATTTCCGTTTTGGGTGACCAGGAACAAAGGGAGAAAACCCTGCAAGGTCTAGCTAAGGCGAAAGGATTCATGCGTTCAGAAATTGGGCAGCGGATCCGCCTTCGCAAAACCCCTGAGCTGTTTTTTGAATTTGATGAATCGGTCGATTATGGTAATCGTATCGAGTCGTTGATTTCCCAAATCAATAAACCGGCTGAAAAAGACGAGGAATAAGCAAGCAGTAAAAGGAGGCCGACTCAATAAGTGCTTTGCACTTCTTGAAGTCGGTCTCTTTTTTTTGAAAAATGGATATGTAAAAAAGCGAAAAACACCTATCGAAATTGGAATTCATTTTGCTTTATGATAGTAATTTAGGGTGTTTTATAAATGATGAGGTGAAAGCGTGAACGGTATTCTTCCATTATGGAAACCCAAGGGATTGACATCCCATGATTGTGTTTTTAAATTAAGAAAGATCCTAAAGACTAAAAAAGTTGGGCACACAGGTACTTTAGATCCTGATGTAACAGGGGTTTTACCTATTTGTATTGGCAGGGCAACCAAAATAGCCGAATATTTGACAGAAGCCGGTAAAGCGTATGAAGGGGAAGTGACCCTTGGTTTTTCCACGACAACTGAAGACGCAAGCGGTGAAAAAGTGGAAGAGAAAAAGGTTGATCAAGTGATTCAGCGTAAACGGATTCTGGAAGTGCTGGAATCACTGACTGGAAAGATTGAACAGACGCCGCCCATGTATTCAGCAGTAAAGGTAAACGGGAAGAAGTTATATGAATATGCCCGTGCAGGGGTGGAAGTGGAGAGGCCGACAAGGGAGGTCACCATTTATGATATTAGTCTTCTCGATGATCGTTCTGAATTTAAAGGGGAAACCATCTCTTTTCGGTTTCGCGTCAAATGCAGCAAAGGAACGTATATTCGGACGCTTGCAGTCATGATGGGGGAAGAATTGGGTTTTCCTGCCCATATGTCAGACTTGACACGTATTGAATCAGCAGGTTTTAAGCAGGAGGATTGTTTCACATTTGCTGAAGTGGAAGACTTCATGGAAAGTGGACAAACGGATAAATTTCTGCTGCCTTTGGAACGGGGATTATTTCATTTGCCCAAATTTCAGATTAGTGATAAAGTAGCAAAGAAAGTACTTAACGGTGCGGTATTGGAACAAACAAAGGATGTTGTTGTTGATAAAGGGATGCCTTTTGTTATGGTCGACCCAGCAGATAAGGCCATTGCCATTTATCAAATACATCCGACAAAAGAGGGATTAATTAAACCTGTAAAAGTATTGGCACAAGAATTATAGACCGTTTTACCGTCGGAAAGAGGAGATTGAAAGGTGAAAGTGATCGCAATAGAGCATCCTCATCAATTTAATTCGGATGATTTTCCCGAGCTTGTAATGGCGCTTGGATTTTTTGATGGTATACATAAAGGTCATCAGATTGTTATTCAGACCGCCAAGCAAAAAGCCGATGAAATGAATCTTAAGTCAGCAGTAATGACATTTGACCCGCATCCTTCTGCAGTACTGGGTAGGAAAACGGAAAATATCCGCTATATCACTCCACTTGAAGATAAGGTGGATATCATAGAGTCGATGGAGATAGATTATTTATTCATTGTCCATTTCAGCAAGGAATTTGCTTCGGTTCTGCCGCAGCGGTTCGTGGACGAATACATTGCCGGGCTGAATGTCCGTCACGTAGTTGCAGGCTTTGATTATTCCTACGGTCGCTATGGTCAAGGATCGATGGAAGATTTGCCTGTTTATGCACAGGGCAGATTTTCACAGACAGTCGTCGCAAAACAGACAATTGAAGATGAAAAGGTTAGCTCGACGAGAATCAGGGAAACTCTCGGTAACGGCAGCTTTACCGACTTTTATCATTTGGCTGGCCGCCGCTATTTAACGAAAGGTCATGTCGTTCACGGTGAAAAGCGGGGCAGGAAATTGGGTTTCCCCACCGCTAATATTGATGTGGGTGATGATTATATTTTTCCTGCTGCCGGCGTATATGCTGTCAGGATCAAAATAAGCGGTAAATGGTATAAAGGGGTTTGCAATGTCGGTTACAAACCTACATTCCACGAAGAAAAACCTAAATATCCGACTGTAGAGGTTCATGCCTTGGAGTTCTCGGGAGATATTTATGGCAATCAAGTCTCGGTTGAGTGGCATATAAGACTTCGGAGTGAGCAGAAATTTTCCGGGCTTGAAGCATTGGTCGCTCAGATCGAAACGGATAAGCAAAATGCCATAGCCTATTTTGCAAAGCTTGAAGGATAAAAGACAAGACTTGCAATTTTAATGAAAAACATGTATTCTATTGTATGTATGAAAATAACCATTGCTTGGCTAGTCGAGACTCCGACGCTGGCTCGGTAATAGGTGATTTTACAGAATTTTAGGAGGAATAATAACATGGCAATTACACAAGTACGCAAAAACGAACTTATCGCTGAGTTCAGAACTCACGATACTGACACTGGGTCTCCAGAAGTTCAAATCGCAGTATTAACAGAAGAAATCAACAACTTGAACGGTCACTTACGCACACACAAAAAAGACCACCATTCACGTCGCGGTCTTCTAAAAATGGTAGGTAAACGTCGTAATCTTTTAACTTACCTACGTAACAAAGACGTTACTCGTTACCGTACACTAATTAACAAATTAGGTCTACGTAGATAATTTTTTCAGGAAGGCGGGAAATTTCCCGCTTTTTTGATGTTAATCAAATGATTTGGACGTATTCTACTTAAGGCTGGGCCTTCGTCCTTGGGACTCGGCAGGAGCCGGGTCCTTTTCCATTTATAAATGATCGGGATATACATAATCAAATGAATGAAATTTTTATTCATTTTACTGTTAATGCTTGTTTTTTTCGTGCATAATAGGAATAGTTTGGTTTTAACTCGAGTTCAGTTACTTTTCACATATAAATGATTTATCCAATACAGGTTTAGGTAAACTAAGCCTCTAAGTGAAGATTCAGAGAGGGGTTTAATAAATGGGACAGGAAAAACATACGTATTCATTTGACTGGGCCGGCCGTAATGTAACGGTAGAGATAGGGCAATTGGCCAAACAAGCGAACGGGGCAGTTTTAGTCCGTTATGGAGAAACTGCTGTATTAAGTACAGCGACGGCTTCAAAGGAACCTAGAAATGTCGACTTTTTCCCTTTAACAGTCAACTACGAAGAAAGACTATATGCAGTCGGTAAAATTCCGGGAGGCTTCATTAAACGTGAAGGACGACCGAGTGAAAGGGCAATTCTTGCAAGCCGCTTGATTGACCGTCCAATCCGTCCGCTTTTCGCCGATGGCTTCAGGAATGATGTTCAGATCATCAGCATGGTCATGAGTGTCGATCAGGATTGTTCTACGGAAATGGCAGCTATGCTAGGTTCTTCACTTGCACTTTCAGTTTCCGATATTCCGTTTGAAGGTCCAATTGCCGGAGTTGTAGTGGGGAGGATCAATAATGAATTCATTATTAACCCTACTGTCGACCAACTAGCTAAAAGTGACATCAATCTGACGGTTGCCGGCACTAAAGATGCTATCAACATGGTTGAAGCCGGAGCAAATGAAGTACCAGAGGAAACGATGCTTGAAGCAATCATGTTTGGACATGATGAAATCAAGAAGATCATTGCATTCCAAGAGAAAATCGTTGCTGAAATCGGCAAGGTAAAAATGCAGGTCACTTTATATCAAGTGGATGCAGAACTGGAAGCAGAAGTGAAAGGCCTATGTGAAGCAGACTTGAACAAAGCTGTACAAGTTCAGGAAAAGCATGCTCGTGAAGACGCGATCAAAGATGTAAAAGATCGTGTATTGGGTCATTATGAGGAAGAAACTGATGAAGAAAAATTAAAGCAAATCAAAGAAATCCTGAATAAATTGGTCAAATCCGAAGTCCGCCGTTTAATCACGGAAGAAAAAGTGCGTCCGGATGGCCGTAATCCTGACGAAATCAGACCATTATCATCAGAAGTTACGATTCTGCCTCGTACACATGGTTCCGGATTGTTCACACGCGGACAAACCCAAGCTCTATCCATCTGTACATTAGGTGCGCTTGGTGATGTGCAGATTCTGGACGGACTTGGAACCGAAGAGTCAAAACGTTTTATGCACCACTATAACTTCCCGCATTTCAGTGTCGGTGAAACTGGCCCTATCCGTGGGGCAGGACGCCGTGAAATCGGTCATGGTGCACTTGGTGAAAGGGCATTGGAGCCTGTTATTCCAAACGATAAAGACTTCCCTTATACAATCAGACTTGTTTCTGAAGTGCTTGAATCAAACGGTTCAACATCACAAGCAAGTATTTGTGCAAGCACGTTGGCAATGATGGATGCAGGCGTTCCATTGAAGGCTCCAGTTGCCGGTATTGCCATGGGTCTTGTCAAATCAGGTGAGCACTATACAATCTTAACGGATATTCAAGGCATGGAAGACCATCTGGGAGACATGGACTTTAAAGTCGCAGGTACTTCAAAAGGTGTTACTGCCCTGCAAATGGATATTAAGATTGAGGGTCTTTCAAGAGAGATCCTTGAAGAAGCTTTACTTCAAGCCAAACATGGCCGGATGCATATTTTGGAATCAATGATGTCAACAATCAATCAACCGCGTGAGCAGTTATCCAAATATGCTCCAAAAATCGTTACGATGTCCATAAATCCGGATAAGATCCGTGATGTGATTGGACCGAGCGGAAAACATATCAACAAAATCATTGAAGAAACTGGCGTGAAAATCGACATCGAACAAGATGGAACGGTATTCATATCTTCTACTGATGAACCAATGATTCAAAAAGCTAAGAAAATCATTGAGGATATCGTACGTGAAGTCGTAGTGGGCGAACTATACTTAGGTAAAGTTAAACGTATCGAAAAGTTCGGTGCCTTCGTTGAAATCTTCAACGGTAAAGACGGTTTGGTACATATTTCTGAACTGGCTGAAGAAAGAGTCGGAAAAGTGGAAGATGTCGTTTCACTTGGTGATGAATTATTGGTCAAAGTTACTGAGATCGATAAGCAAGGAAGGGTAAACCTTTCCCGTAAAGCGGTCTTGAAAGAGCAAAAAGAGGCAGCCAACCCGTCTCAATCGTAATGAAAAATGAAATCCGGCATGCGGTTCCTTGTGAATCTGCATGCTTTTTTTGTTTAATGTATGGGAATATCCATAGTGTGAATGGCGTTAAAAGGATGTCAAGTTCTACCTTGTCCGTTTTCTTCATACATTTTGGTATGAAGGGGGCGTAAAAAATGAATAATAAATGGAAGCAGATAGTTGCGATAAGTGCCATTGCAGGTATATCATGGTTATTAGTGCAAAATCCATATACACAAATTTATTTGACCCAATTAACCGATGATTCAGTTGCTTCAATGAAGCAAGAAGACGAGCTTCTTTTACAAATAAAAGAATCAACAAAAAAATATGAGATTGCACCACAGGATGCACGAATAGATTCTGTCTGGAAAACCGTTCCTGCATATAACGGCCTGAAGGTAAATATTGATGATTCGTATAAAGCCATGAAGAAGGAGGGCGTGTTCGATAAGGATAAGCTGGTGTTTCAGCAGGTTCCTGCGAAGATACATATGGAGGATCTGGATCCGGCTCCGATCTACCGGGCCCATCCCGAAAAGCTAGTCGTTTCATTTTTGATCAATGTAGCCTGGGGGAATGAATACTTACAAGATATGTTGGCCGTGTTAAAAAAGCATAATGTCAAGGCCACTTTTTTCCTGGAAGGCAATTGGACCAAGAAAAACCCAGATTTAGCCAAAATGATCAAGGGTGGCGGACATGAAATTGGAAATCATTCTTATTCACATCCCGATATGAAAAACATCTCCGCACAAGCTACACGTGAGGAAATTCGAAAAACGAACGAAGTCATTGAAGCGGTGACGGGTTTGAAAATGAAATGGTTCGCACCACCAAGTGGAAGCTACCGGGACGAAACGGTGAAAATCGCGGATTCTTTCGGTATGGAGACCGTCATGTGGAGTGTGGATACGATCGACTGGCAAAAGCCAAGCCCTGAAGTCCTTCAACAAAGAGTGCTTTCTAAGGTACACCCCGGAGCATTTATATTGATGCATCCGACGGAATCTACTGCAAAATCATTGGAAACGTTAATAATTGAAATGAAAAAGAAAAACTTAGATGTTGTTACCGTTTCGGAAGCAGTAGATGAAGAGCGATCGAATCCATAAAGTATTGGTTACGATAGCAGCATAGAATGATTGGGAGGAATGTTAGTTGATTAAGAAATACACGTGTCAAAATGGAGTTAGAATTGTATTGGAAAATATTCCAACTGTACGCTCTGCAGCAATTGGAGTATGGATCAAAACAGGTTCAAGAAATGAAACACCGGAATTGAATGGGGTATCACATTTCTTGGAGCATATGTTCTTCAAAGGGACAGCTACGAGAAATGCGCGTGAAATTGCCGAGTCATTCGATAGTATTGGCGGACAGGTGAATGCATTCACTTCAAAAGAGTATACATGCTATTATGCTAAAGTAATGGATAACCATGCAAGCTATGCGCTTGAAATCCTTGCTGATATGTTCTTCAACTCAACATTTGATGGTGAAGAATTGAAAAAAGAAAAAAATGTCGTCTACGAAGAAATCAAAATGTACGAAGACACACCAGATGACATTGTCCATGACCTCTTAAGCAAGGCGGTATATGAAAATCATCCCCTTGGCTATCCGATACTTGGCACGGAAAATACGCTTGAAACGTTCAATAGTGATACATTAAAAAAATACGTCCATGACATGTATACACCAGATAAAGTAGTTGTATCCATTGCTGGGAATGTAGATGAAAAAATGATTAAGGAAGTCGAAAGCTACTTTGGCTCGTATCAAGGAGGGGAAGATCGTCTTGAATTGGTCAAGCCTACCTTCCATGAAAATAGGATCACCCGTAAAAAAGATACGGAACAAGCCCATTTATGCCTTGGCTACAAAGGGTTGGAAATTGGCAATGATAAAACATACAGCCTGATTACTTTGAATAATATTCTTGGAGGAAGCATGAGCAGCCGCTTATTCCAGGACGTCAGGGAGCAACGAGGCCTTGCCTATTCCGTATATTCCTATCATTCCAGCTATCAAGATAGCGGTATGGTGACGGTATATGGGGGGACAGGCACAAATCAGCTTGACAGCCTGTATGAAACCATTCAGGAAACACTGGATACTCTAAAAAGGGATGGCATTACGGAAAAGGAATTACGGAATAGTAAAGAGCAACTTAAAGGCAGCTTGATGCTTAGCCTTGAAAGCACGAATAGCCGCATGAGCCGGAACGGAAAAAATGAGCTGATGTTAGGTGAGCACCGTTCCCTTGATGATATCATCATCAAGATTGACGAGGTGACGGAGGATACCGTCAATGAATTGGCAAACCAGATCTTTACGGAACATTCATTGTCATTAGTGAGCCCGTTGGAAAACTGGGATAAATAATGACGGACAAGTCTGCACCTTCCTTTAATTAATGGGGGGGGCAGGCTTTTTTTCTTTGAATGCGGGAGGGTCCAATGTTATGGACAATATTTGGATAAATGCCTTCTAAGTTTACCTTTTTCGGATATAGATTGAATAGAAGGCCAAAAAGGGGGAACCAAATTTGAGGTTGAGCGAATTGAGCGGTAAGGAAATAGTCGATGTGAATAGGGCGGAAAGATTAGGGATCCTTGGTCAGACCGATTTGGAAATAGATGAAACTGGACAAATTACCTCATTGATCATCCCATCTGTCAAATGGTTCGGCTTTTTAAGGAATGGCAGTGAAATAAGAGTTCCTTGGGAACATATAAAAAAAATCGGTGCGGATATGGTCATCATTGACTTTCAGGAAGGACTTTCACTTAAAGACGGAGAGCATATGGACGGATGATCACACTCGCGCCAGGCTCCTTGAACTTCACGGAATACAAGCTCGAAAACGCCTTAGCTGGCAATAGCTATGGCGTTTTTTCTTTTCTTATCACCGTTTTTTAAGTGAAAACATAAGATGGCAGGGTAACTAGAGAATGTAGCAAAAACCGAATTGCTTCCTGAAGGAATTGTATATCATGAGGCAAGGAATGTTTAGGATCTTTTATATAAAGAAGGTGACGGTTTTAATGCTCACAGGCATGCAAATCGCTGTAATTGGTGGAGATGCGCGTCAGCTTGAAGTTGTCCGTAAACTGACGGAGCTGGATGCAAAGCTATTATTGGTAGGTTTTGAACAGCTCGACCATGCTTTTACCGGAGCGGTTAAGGAAAAAATGGAAGATATAAACTTCAAGGAATTAGATTCAGTTATTTTACCTGTCCGGGGCACGGATTCAGATGGGAAAGTAGAAACGATCTTTTCCAGTGAAGAGGTTGTTTTGACTGAAGAAATGATAAAAAATACCCCGGCTCATTGCATTTTTTATGCAGGAATCAGTAACGACTACCTTAATGAGATATTCAAGAAAGTGGATCGCAAACTCGTTCTATTGTTCGAACGTGATGATGTGGCTATTTATAATTCGATTCCCACTGTTGAGGGTACAATCATGATGGCCATTCAACATACGGATTTTACTATCCATGGATCGAATGTAGCCGTTCTCGGTCTGGGAAGGGTCGGAATGAGTGTAGCCCGGTCATTCCATGCACTTGGAGCAAAAGTGAAGGTGGGGGCAAGAAAAAGCGAAGATATTGCGAGGATCAGTGAAATGGCATTAGCCCCTTTTCATTTAAATGAACTCGCTGCAGAAATGAAAGATGTTGATATATGTATCAATACGATTCCTTTTCCGATAATTACCGCAAAAGTTATAGCCAATATGCCCGTTCATACATTAATCATCGACCTTGCTTCAAAACCGGGGGGAACGGATTTTCGTTACGCTGAAAAAAGGGGAATTAAGGCGCTGTTGGCACCGAGCCTACCGGGTATAGTTGCCCCGAAAACAGCTGGTCAGATATTAGCGAATGCACTGGGACTATTGATTCAAGGCGAGTTCTTGAAAAGGAAGGGGAAAATGATATGAGTCTCAAAGGGAAACGTATTGGTTTCGGATTAACAGGATCACATTGCACATATGATGAAGTGTTTCCGGAAATAGAAAAACTTGTAAACGAAGGTGCGGAAGTCATTCCAATCGTAACATCGACTGTCCAAAACACGGAAACCCGTTTTGGAAAGGGAGAGGACTGGGTCGAAAGAATAGAAAAATTGACGGGAAACCATGTCGTTGATACAATCGTCAAAGCAGAGCCTTTAGGACCTAAATTGCCACTTGATTGCATGGTGATCGCTCCTTTAACGGGTAACTCAATGAGTAAAATGGCAAATGCACTTACTGATTCGCCAGTACTTATGGCTGCAAAAGCGACGATGAGAAATCACCGTCCAGTCGTGGTCGCGATATCAACTAATGATGCACTTGGGTTAAATGGTGTCAATCTAATGAGGCTGATGGCAGCTAAAGACATTTATTTCGTTCCATATGGCCAGGATAATCCCAAAGGAAAACCAAGTTCCATGGTTGCGAGGATGAGCATGATAAGGGATACGATCATAGCGGCATTGGAAAGGGAACAGATTCAACCTGTCATCGTCGAAAGGTTCAAGGATGATTTAGTCTGAACAAGTATTACTGGCTCAAACCAGCTTTCTAACGACTGACATATATGCATAAATTTGTAGGTTGAAGTTATGAAAAACCACTCCACTACCAGAATATTTTGTTGAAGTGCGACCCTTTGGAATGTTAATGTGTTAAAATAAATGATATTCTGAAAAAGAAGCAGTAAATCCAATAAATAACTAATTTAAGAGATAGAAAAGGAGTATGTATAAATGACTGAGACACAGGGATTGCGTATTGCAGTTGTGGGAGCAACTGGGGCAGTAGGACAACAAATGATTTCAACACTCGAACAAAGGGACTTACCGATTAAGAAAATCATCTTTTTATCATCGGCTCGTTCCGCAGGAATCAAACTTACGTTTAAGGGCGAAGAAATCGAAGTGCAGGAAGCAAAACCTGAAAGCTTTGAAGGCATCGATATCGCTTTATTCAGTGCTGGTGGAAGCGTGTCTAAGGAATTGGCTCCAGAAGCAGTTAAACGCGGTGCGATAGTAGTGGATAATACAAGCGCATTCCGCATGGATGAAAATGTGCCGTTAGTCGTTCCTGAAGTAAATGAAGAAGACTTGAAACAGCATAATGGGATCATTGCAAATCCGAATTGTTCAACTATCCAAATGGTTGTGGCATTGGAACCTATTCGCAAGACATACGGCTTATCAAAAATTGTTGTTTCTACCTATCAGGCTGTTTCGGGTGCAGGTGCAGCTGCGATAAATGAATTAAAGGAACAAGCTCGCGACTTGCTTGATGAAAAAGAAATAGATCCGAAAATTTTACCGGTAAAAGGGGACGAAAAGCATTATCAAATCGCTTTTAACGTCATTCCCCAAATCGATAAATTCCAAGATAACGGGTACACATTCGAAGAGATGAAAATGATTAATGAAACAAAGAAAATCATGCATATGCAAAACCTTCCAGTGGCTGCAACTTGCGTGAGGCTTCCTGTTGTAACAGGTCATTCGGAATCTGTATACATTGAAGTTGAAAAAGAAGGCATAGCGGCTTCTCAGATCAAAGAGCTAATGAAAACGGCACCTGGAATAGTGTTAGAAGATGAACCGGAACAACAAGTTTACCCTACGCCTGCTTCATCCGTCGGCAAGAATGATGTATTCGTCGGTCGGATTCGCAAAGATTTGGATGAAGATAAAGGCTTCCATTTATGGGTGGTTTCCGATAATCTATTAAAAGGAGCAGCTTGGAATTCCGTTCAAATTGCTGAGAGCCTTTTGAAATTAGGTTTGGTTACCGTTAAGTAAAAATTTTATTCTTAATGAACTCGACAGAAAATTAAATTCCAATAGGATAGAGAGTTTTTGTCAGCTTCCCGGATTGGGAAGCTGGCTTATATTTGGGGTGCATATTATGAAAATTATCGTCCAGAAATACGGTGGGACATCCGTTCGTGATGAGGAAAGCCGTTCATTCGCCAAGGGGCATATTGAAAATGCGATTAAAGAAGGCTATAAAGTGGTGGTTGTGGTTTCAGCAATGGGAAGAAAAGGCGATCCTTATGCAACGGATACCTTACTTTCCCTGGTAAATGGAGCGAAAGCCTGCCTTTCAAAACGAGAACAGGATTTACTTATGTCAGTAGGGGAAACGATATCATCTGTCGTATTTACGAACATGCTCTTGGAGCATGGTATTGATGCGGTCGCATATACTGGAGCTCAAGCGGGATTCTTGACGAATACCGACTATTCAAGTGCGAAAATTATCGAAATGAAATGCGACCGTCTCATGAAAGAACTTGAGGTGAAGGATGTCGTCGTTGTAGCGGGTTTCCAGGGAGCGGCTAAAAACGGGGACATCACGACCATAGGCCGTGGTGGAAGTGATACTTCAGCCGCAGCATTAGGTGCGGCATTGCAAGCTGAACGTGTCGATATATTTACGGATGTGGAAGGAATCATGACGGCAGATCCACGTATTGCCGATCAAGCTCGTCCATTATCAATCGTTTCATATACGGAAGTTTGCAATATGGCATATCAAGGGGCGAAGGTCATTCATCCGAGAGCTGTTGAAATTGCGATGCAGGCGAAAGTCCCGATTCGGATAAGGTCAACGTACAGCGAAGGTTTGGGAACACTTGTTACTAGCATGAACAAGGGAAGTCAGGGCAGTGACATACGTGAAAGGCTCGTGACCGGGATTGCCCATGTACCAAAGATCACTCAAATCAAGGTCCGTGCGAAAAAAGATCAATATAATCTGCAGGCAGAAGTTTTCAAAGCAATGGCCAATGCCTCCATTTCAGTGGACTTTATAAATATATATCCAAGTGGCGTTGTTTATACCGTTTCCGAGGAGATGACTGAACTTGCCCTCACGATTTTGGCCGAGCTTGGTCATGAACCGGTCATTGAACGGAATTGTGCCAAGGTTTCAGTAGTCGGTGCAGGCATCAATGGAGTGCCAGGCGTTGCAGCGAAGATTGTCACAGCACTATCCGAAAAGGAAATTGCCATTCTCCAGTCAGCGGACAGCCATACGACAATTTGGGTACTCGTAAAAGAGGAAGATTTAATAGAAGCTGTTAATTCCCTGCACTATGCGTTTCAATTGCATGAAAGGGAAGTCCAATAATCAGGTTTTTTAATAAATAAAGGTTTTAAAAATTAAAGAGGTGTTAGAAATGATATTTGGTAGAGTATCAACCGCAATGGTCACCCCTTTCGATAGCAAGGGAAATGTTGATTTTCAAAAGACGACTTCATTGGTTAATTACTTATTAGCGAATGGAACCGATTCGCTTGTGCTTTCGGGAACGACAGGCGAATCCCCAACTTTATCTTCGGAGGAGAAAATTGCATTATTGCGTCATGTTTCAAAGGTTGTTGAAAAACGTGTTCCCATCATCATGGGTACAGGAAGCAACAATACGTATGCGTCTATCGAGTTGACAAAAAAAGCGGAACAAAATGGCGCCGATGCGATAATGCTGGTTGCCCCGTATTATAGTAAATCTAATCAAGAAGGTCTGTACCAGCATTTTAAGGCTATTGCAGCTAGTACGACTCTCCCTGTCATGGTATATAATATCCCTGGGCGCGCTTCGGTTAACATTGAACCGGAAACGATCATTCGCCTTTCAAAAATTCCTAATATCGTTGCCGTTAAGGAAGCGAGCGGGGATTTAAACGCTATGACCCAAATCATAGCCGGCACGGATGAAGATTTTGCATTATATAGTGGGGACGACGCTTTAACACTCCCAGTATTGGCTATTGGTGGTGTGGGTGTAGTTTCGGTTGCTTCACATATTGCAGGTAATGAGTTGCAGAAAATAGTTGAGGCCTTCATCAGCGGGGACTTGAAAGAGGCAGCCAGGCTGCATCAGGAACTGTTACCGCTTATAAAAGGTTTGTTTGCAGCGCCAAGCCCTGCACCTGTCAAAACAGCGCTTCAGTTATATGGAATTGACGTTGGATCGGTGAGACTTCCAATCGTGCCATTGACTGAGCAGGAGCGCCTTGCATTAACCAAGGTATTAAAAAAATAAAAAGACACGGAACAAGCTGATCGTTGAAGATTGGCTTGTTTTTACATAAAGATGTATATGAATGGGATATACTTTCCGATTTCGGATAAAAAATATTTGAATTTTTTTATAATCAATCGAAACTGGATAAAAGTACTAAGGAATCTCTTACATAATAGGTTGTTTTATGTTTTATTTGATTAAATGAAAAGTCCCTCTGAAAATGGTAAGTGTTGTCATGTTTTTTGAACATCGGTTATAATGAATTCATTGGGAAATTATGAACGGGATTTTTTAAGGAGGATATTCGATTGGGTAAAGATAAAAATAATGGAATAAAAGTGATTTCTCTTGGAGGACAAGGGGAACTTGGTAAAAATATGTACGTCATTGAGGTGAACGAGGATATCTATCTTCTTGATGCAGGGTTAATGCTGCCAGAAGACGAAATGCTCGGAATCGATGCGGTTATCCCAGATATTTCGTATTTGATGGATAATAAGGAACGGGTGCAGGGAATATTCATTTCCCATGGTCATGAAGACCATATGGGAGCGCTTGCTTATGTCTTGAAATATTTGCCGGTCCCTGTTTATGGAACAAAGCTTACTCTTGCTTTAATCAAAACGAAATTAAAGGAAGATGGCTTTAACGGCCGGGCGACATTCACTGAAATCGATTCGGATTCTCTTTTAAGTTTCCCTCAAGCAGCTGTGTCTTTTTTCCGGACAAATCATAGTATTCCTGATTCCGTCGGAGTCGTGATCCACACTCGTGAAGGTGCAATCGTTTATACAGGGGATTTCAAATTCGATCAAGCAGCAACAGATCTATATAAACCGGAAATCGGTAAAATGGCCGGTATCGGTGAAGAAGGTGTCTTATGCTTGCTTTCGGATAGTACCGGAGCCGAGAGGCCAGGTTATACGACATCAGAAGCAGTTGTGGCCAAAGATATTACAGAGGTATTTCATGCTGCCTCCGGAAGGATCATCGTTGCGTGCTTCGCTTCGAATATCAACCGGATTCAACATGTTTTCAATGCAGCGGCAGCAAGTCGCAGAAAAGTGGCAGTCGTAGGGAAAAGCCTGCAGCGCGTTTATGAAACAGCCTTGAACCTTGGCTACTTAAAGGTCGAAGAAGAGCTGATAATCCCAATTAATGAAATTAGCCAGTATGACGACCGTGAAATCGTCGTGTTATCGACTGGTCATCAGGGGGAACCTATCGCGGCACTTCAAAAAATGGCAAAACAGACCCATAAGCAGGTGACCATCAAAAAGGGAGACACAGTTTTGATCAGTGCATCACCCTTACAGGGCGGGGAACTTATTTTATCCAAAACCGTCGATTTGCTATACAGGGTAGGTGCGGAAGTGGTATCTGCTAATAAATATAAAGTGCACGTAACGGGTCATGGCAGCCAGGAAGAACTGAAAATGATGATCAATTTGATGAATCCTAAATTCCTCATCCCTGTACATGGGGAATACCGCCATTTATATGCCCATCAAAAAGTTGGGATTGCAGCGGGGATTAAGCGTGAAAACATCATCATTGCCGAAAAAGGTGATGTCATCGAACTTAAGGGCAATAAAATGGGCCTTTCCGGCAAAGTCTCTGCAGGAAATATCTTGATAGATGGCAGCGGTGTTGGAGATGTGGGTAATATCGTTCTTCGTGATCGGCGCTTGTTATCCCAGGATGGTATTTTGATTGTAGTGGTCACGTTGAACCGTCAGGATAAAAGCATTGCAGCTGGCCCTGAAATCATTTCAAGGGGCTTCGTATATGTTCGTGAATCAGAGAAAATGATCGGCGAAGCAACTGAAATAGTAAGTGAAATCGTAAAGAAAAATGGGTCGCGCCAACCATTTGATTGGTCCACGCTGAAGCAGGAAATGCGTGATGCGTTAAACCAATTCTTCTATGAAAAAACGAAACGCCGTCCAATGATTTTACCGATCATCATGGAATATTAAGTAAGGAACCCCTGATTTAACAGTCAGGGGTTCTTTTTCTGTTTCAAACCTCTAATATCTTGAAGAATGAAGTCCGAGTCTCGAGACATAATAAAGCTATAGGCTATAAGAGAAAGGGGTTGGCATAGTGGATAATGCACCATTACCAAATGAAAATGAAGGCAAGCAGGAAGGTAAGAATTCAACTTTAATCGAGAAAATTCAGCAGCTGGGAGCTACCAATGTTCCACAACTATCTCAGGACTCAAAAATCCATTGTTTGACGATCATTGGACAAATTGAAGGACATATGCAGCTGCCGCCTCAAAATAAAACGACCAAATATGAACATGTTATTCCGCAAATTGTGGCAATTGAACAAAATCCCAATATAGAGGGGCTACTAGTCATTTTAAATACAGTCGGAGGAGATGTCGAAGCGGGACTAGCCATCGCAGAAATGCTGGCTTCGCTTTCAAAGCCATCCGTTTCGATTGTGCTTGGGGGAGGTCACTCGATCGGTGTGCCGATTGCGGTTTCGTGTGACCATAGCTATATTGCTGAAACAGCAACGATGACGATTCATCCCATTCGTTTGACAGGTCTGGTCATTGGCGTGCCTCAAACCTTTGAATACTTGGATAAAATGCAGGAAAGAGTCATCAAGTTTGTTACGCGGCACTCCAATGTTACGGAAGAAAGTTTTAAGGATTTAATGTTTGCTAAAGGAAATTTAACTCGAGATATCGGTACGAATGTCATTGGGGCCGAGGCAGTTGAAATCGGAATGATCGATGATGTTGGAGGAGTAGGCCAGGCCATGAGAAAACTGAATAGCTTCATGGAAGAAAGAAGGCCCAAAATTGCCGGGGAAGAGGAGGGGCTTCTGCAATGACGCTTTATACGATCGTTCCTGAAGAAATAATTTTTCCTCATCATCATGAGAAGACGGCAAATTTAATAGAAATGATCTATAATGGTGTACATGTTATGGTTGAGCATGACGGGGGCCGCACATTTCGCATTGATCGAATTGTGAGCACGGATCCTGAAGATTATATGAATGTACACATTCAGCCAGGAGCTGTCATAAATGTGTTCGAACAGATGAATCCTTAGTAAAAAAGACTAACTGAGGTAAATTATGATATACTGGAATGAAAATCAGCAGCCGCTTGGCTGCTTTATTCATTATGTGGCAAATTGTCCGCTAAGAATAAATGGTACATATATCAAGGACAGGCTCAAATTTATTTGGTATAATCAGTGAGCGAACGTTTGTTTCCTGAAGGGAAATCATGTAGTGATGTTGAATAGGAAAGTTAGAATAGTTTCATGAAGAATCAGGTGATATTATGGCAAAGAAGAAACGCAGAAAAAAGAATAGTACAGAGAAGTTAAAACTAACGCTTAAATATGAATTGATCGGCCTCACTTTAATAGGCTTGGCCATCATTGCCATTGCCAAGCTTGGAGCAGTTGGAAATGGGACGGTCTTTTTAATCCGCTTCTTCATGGGGGAATGGTATATCCTCTTTTTGTTGGGAGCAATCGCATCTGGGTTCTATTTGATGATAAAGAGGGAGGTCCCTTACCTGTTAAAACGGCAATTCGTCGGGATGTATTTCCTTGTTGCGAGCATGCTCCTACTAAGTCATGTGACGCTGTTCAACATGCTTGCAGATGGAGGACCGTTCACAAAGCCCAGCGTCATTTCGAATACATGGGAGCTATTCTGGATGGAAGTGACCGGCAAGGCCAGCACAAAGGACCTTGGGGGCGGTATGATTGGAGCGATATTATTTTCGGCCTCATACTTTTTATTCGACGAAGCTGGATCGAAAATCGTTTCATTCCTTTTTATCATTGTAGGTGCCGTCCTATTGACTGGGAAAACGTTAGGCGAAACCCTCGGGAAGTTTTTCATGGGTCTTGGCGGCTTTTTCAAAAAGCAATGGTCTGCATTCATTGATGATATGAGAACGTGGAATGAAGACAAAAAAGAAAAGAAAAAGAATCCGGTTAAAAAGAAGAAACGGGAAAAAGAACCGGTTGAAGAAACGGATCAGCCCCTTCTGCAAGAAGAGGATACACAGCAAATGGCGACGGAGCGGATCATTTCCAGCTTTGCTGATAAAGCCTATACCGACGAAGACGAAATAATTCCGGTCGTTACGGAACCTGCCGCTGATAATAAAGAGGACCAGGATGATGCCGTTCCGCCTATGAATTTTACGGAAGTGGAGAATAAAGAATATCTTTTACCGCCTCTTTCTTTATTATTGCAGCCCAAAAAAACGGACCAAAGCGGAGAATACCAATTGATCCATGAAAATGCGGCTAAGCTTGAGCGCACCTTTCATAGCTTTGGAGTGAAAGCTAGGGTCACTCAAGTTCATTTAGGCCCAGCCGTAACCAAATACGAAGTTCATCCGGACGTAGGGGTGAAGGTAAGTAAAATTGTCAGCCTATCCGATGACTTGGCCCTTGCACTGGCCGCAAAGGATATTAGAATCGAAGCTCCGATTCCCGGAAAATCGGCTATCGGAATAGAAGTGCCCAACTCCGAAGTGGCGATGGTGTCATTAAGGGAAGTTTTAGAGGCCAAGGAAGTTGACAAGCCTGACGCAAAACTGCAAATAGGCCTAGGTCGGAACATTTCCGGTGAAGCGGTTAAGGCGGAGCTCAATAAAATGCCGCATTTACTAGTGGCTGGTGCTACTGGCAGCGGGAAATCCGTTTGTATCAACGGGATTATCACGAGCATCCTGATGCGGGCAAAACCGCATGAAGTGAAAATGATGATGATCGATCCAAAAATGGTGGAGCTGAATGTCTATAATGGAATTCCCCACTTACTCGCACCTGTAGTGACAAATCCAAAGAAAGCTGCACAGGCTTTGCAAAAAGTGGTCAGTGAAATGGAAAGGCGCTATGAGCTATTTTCTCATTCCGGTACGCGTAATATTGAAGGCTACAATGATTATATTAACCGATATAACATCGAAGAAGATGCCAAACAACCGCTCTTGCCTTATATCGTAGTCATTGTCGATGAGCTGGCGGATTTAATGATGGTCGCCTCAAATGATGTAGAGGATGCCATCACACGGCTTGCGCAAATGGCACGTGCCGCGGGCATCCACTTGATAATTGCCACTCAGCGGCCATCCGTAGATGTAATTACAGGGGTCATTAAAGCGAACATCCCATCTCGGATTGCTTTTAGTGTCTCATCAATGACTGATTCGAGAACGATCCTCGACATGGGCGGAGCTGAAAAACTGTTAGGCCGGGGTGACATGCTCTTCCTGCCTGCAGGAGCTTCAAAACCGGTTCGCGTCCAAGGTGCCTTTTTATCCGACAATGAAGTCGAGGAAGTTGTCACATATGTCATTTCACAGCAAAAAGCACAATACAACGAAGAGATGATACCCGATGAAATTGCAGAAACTTCAAATGGTGAAGTTGAAGATGATTTATATGGGGATGCCGTGTCCTTGATCGTAGAAATGCAGACTGCATCGGTTTCCATGCTGCAGCGCCGTTTCCGGATTGGCTATACGCGGGCAGCGAGATTGATTGATGAAATGGAAGCGAGGGGAATTGTCGGTCCATATGAAGGCAGTAAACCACGAAATGTATTGGTCACTAAAGATGAACAGGATGAAGCGCATTCATCATAATTAAAAAACCGGGCAGCAGCCCGGTTTTTTAATTATTCATCGCCTCGTCTAAATGTTTAAGGCAGAAGTCGGTAATCATCGCTTCTTCATCTTCTTCTAAATCGAATTCGAGCGCGCCCTCATTACCTTTTTCAAAAATATCATATTTAATCAATTTTCCTACTTGCTCTTCCGCTGCAAAAAGCACCCGGATATATAAACCATTTTCTGAAAAGAGCTCATCCTCTTCAGGCACTTCAATATCCAAGAACAACTCGTAACGTTCCCCGGACAAAATACCAAATGGATCATTCAATTTTTCGATCGTGTATTCTGTAATCTTTAACATCTTGTGTACATCCCTTCAAAGAAGATAAATCCTATTATACAGGAAAACAGCATCTTGAACAGAGCTGCATTCATTTTGCATTTTCAAAAAAAATTTATCTGATTTAGGAGAATAATCGTACAAATTCCGGGGCCTTTTCTAGATTAAAAGACACAGGGAAGGGTAATTTCTCCTAAATTCTTTTAAAGTAAATAGTAAAACACTATTTATTTATGTCAAAAAAAATGTTATATTATTTTCGATTAGTAGGAATGATTCAACATCAGAGGTCTGATGTCTTAAGAAATTAGCTGGGGGAAACTGTATGTCAATAAAATCAGATAGTCGACATTTATATTTGCAGGTCATTGATTACCTGAAGCAGGATATTGAAGCTGGAGTCTATCAGGAAAATGAAAAATTCCCTTCTGAATTCGATCTTGCAAAAAAATTGGGAGTTAGTAGGGCGACACTTCGAGAAGCGCTGCGAATTTTAGAAGAAGAAAACATCATCATTCGCCGCCATGGAGTTGGGACTTTCGTCAATCCGAAACCTCGGTTCACTTCAGGTATCGAGCAATTAAAAAGTGTCACGAACATGATTGAAGAGGCAGGAATGAAACCGGGTACGATTTTCTTAAGCTCGACGGCCCAAGAACCTACAGAAGAGGATATACGCAGGTTTTCGTGTTCGACAGATGAACGCATCGTCATCATCGAACGAGTAAGGACTGCGAATGGGGAGCCAGTTGTCTACTGTATTGACAAAATTCCTGAATCTATACTATCAGAAAATTTTGACCGTAATGATGAGTCTCTTTTAGATATTTTGGAAAGAGATGCGCATCGAAAAATTACGCATGCCGTAGCAGAGATTGAGCCTATTGGATATCATGAGAAAGTTTCTCCTATCCTTAAATGCTCGCCAGAAGCCGCACTACTCGTTCTAAAGCAGATGCATCTGGATGATTGGGACCAGCCTATCCTGTATTCTGTAAACTACTTTAAAGCCAATATGTTCAGCTTTCATGTTCTTCGTAAACGTGTGTAGGTCTTGACTCTGCATACGGGTGAATGCAAGCGTTTGTTTCGATTCCGAAAAAGTCGATCAAGCGGATGCAAAAAAAATTAACGAGAAGTGAAAACGCAAACATGAATGACTTTTCAGAACATTCCTGCTCAAAAAACTATGTAAAACTAGGGGGATAAAAATTGAAAAAGCGCAAATTAGGACTAGCTCTTTCACTTGTTCTTGCAGCCGGTACGCTACTGGGAGCATGTGGTAATTCAGAGAATGATGATAAAGAATCTTCAAATGGGAAAAACAAAGATAACTTCACTGTTGCAATGGTAACTGATACTGGCGGCGTGGATGACGAGTCGTTCAACCAATCCGCTTGGAAGGGCATTCAGGAATTCGGTAAGGATAATGGTCTGGAAAAAGGTAAGGATGGCTACAACTACCTGCAATCTAAATCTGATGCAGATTACGCTAAAAACCTGAATACGCTTGTACGTGAAGATTACCAACTAATCTATGGTATCGGTTTTCTTTTAGCCGAAGCTGTTGGTGAAGTGGCCGACCAACGTCCGGATTCAAACTTTGCTATCGTGGATACAGTTGTAGATAAAAAGAATGTAGCCAGCATCAATTTTAAAGAGCAGCAAGGTTCATTCCTTGTAGGTGTAATTGCCGGTCTGCAAACGAAAACAAACAAGGTCGGTTTTATCGGCGGTGTTGAATCTGAATTAATCAAGAAATTCGAAGTTGGCTTTAAGGCTGGGGTTTTATCTGTAAATCCGGATGCGAAAGTTGAAGTTAAATATGCCGGAGATTTCAATAAAGCTGATATCGGTAAATCCACAGCAGGCTCCATGTATTCTTCAGGCATCGATATCATTTATCATGCTGCTGGCGGAACTGGAAAAGGTGTATTCACTGAAGCAGTCGAGCAAAAGCAAAAAGATCCTAAGAGGGAAATCTATGTTATCGGTGTAGATAGCGACCAAGCTAAATTAGGGGCAGTTCCTGGAACTGACGAAAACATCACACTTACTTCCATGCTAAAACGTGTTGACGTGGCAGTTAAAGACCTTTCCGAGAAAGCGAAAGAAGGAAACTTCCCAGGCGGAAAAGTAATTGAATACGGTATCGAAGAAAATGGTGTAGGCATTTCCGATACAAAAGATAACGTAACAGAAGAATCTTTAAAAGCGGTCGAAGAGTGGACAGAAAAAATTAAATCAGGTGAATTCGTAGTTCCGGGAACGGATGAAGAATTCAAAAAACTTGATTTATAATCTCTAATGCCAGAAAGAATAGGGAGGCGAATTGCCCTCTATTCTTTCTTTTCCCAATTGGTCTTTGCAACTGAAAAATATCGAATGAAAAACTATGATAGAATCGTAGTTTTTCATTTGGTTTTTTTAAAAAAATCAATAAGCTAGTAGATGCAATTAAATGATTTTAAGAATATTTACACTCATTTTAGGAGTTGATAATACGTGGAATATGTAATTGAGATGCTTAATATCCGTAAGGAATTCCCCGGCATCGTCGCAAATGATAACGTTACCCTTCAGGTTAAAAAAGGGGAGATTCACGCATTATTAGGTGAAAATGGCGCGGGCAAATCCACATTGATGAATGTTTTATTCGGCTTATACCAGCCTGAACAGGGAGAAATCCGTGTGAACGGCAAGCCAGTCAAGATTACCAGTCCTAACATTGCCAATGATTTAGGGATTGGGATGGTCCATCAGCATTTTATGCTCGTAGACCCCTTTACAGTAACAGAAAATATCATTTTAGGAAAAGAACCATCAAAAGCGGGTAAAATCGATTTAAAAGAAGCTAGCGAGGAAGTTAGGAAACTATCGGAACAATATCAGCTTCGTGTTGACCCCTATGCGAAAATTGCCGATATTTCAATAGGGATGCAGCAGCGTGTCGAGATTCTTAAAACGCTATACCGTGGTGCAGAGATATTGATTTTTGATGAGCCGACAGCTGTATTGACTCCTCAAGAAATCAAGGAATTGATTTATATTATGAAAGCCCTTATCAAAGAGGGGAAATCCATCATTTTAATTACACACAAACTTAAGGAAATCATGGAGGTTTGTGACCGGGTAACGGTAATACGCAAAGGCCAAGGAATTGGTACAGTGAATGTCAACGAAACGAATCCTAACGAATTGGCCAGCTTAATGGTCGGTAGGGAAGTTCTGTTCAAGACGGAAAAAACGGCAGCTATTCCTTCGGATGTAGTTCTCGAGGTCCGGGAACTGGAAGTCAAGGATTCCCGGGGCGTTTCAGCTGTTCGGAACTTGGATTTAACTGTCCGTGCAGGAGAAATTGTCGGTATCGCCGGTGTTGATGGAAATGGACAATCCGAACTAATTGAAGCATTGGCTGGCCTAAGGAAGACAACCGCAGGTTCGATAAAGCTAAATGGAAAAGAAATCAGGAATTTGAAGCCGCGTAAAATCACTGAAGCAGGTGTCGGACATATTCCAGAAGACAGACATAAGCATGGTTTGGTTCTCGATTACAGCATTGGGGAAAATATTGTCTTGCAAACCTATTATCAAAAGCCTTTTTCAAAAGCTGGTATCTTGAACTCAAAGAAAATATTTGAAAAGGCCCGTTCACTGATCAAAAGTTACGATGTTCGCACTCCGAGTGAATATACCCCGGCAAGGGCGCTTTCTGGAGGGAATCAGCAAAAAGCGATCATCGGCCGGGAAGTTGATAGGAACCCGGATTTATTGATTGCCGCACAGCCGACACGCGGCCTTGATGTAGGGGCGATCGAGTTTATCCATAAACGTCTGATAGAACAGCGAGATGCAGGAAAAGCGGTACTCCTCATATCATTTGAATTGGAAGAAATCATGAATGTGAGCGATAGAATTGCCGTTATATACGAAGGGGAAATCGTCGCAATAGTCGATCCGAAAGAAACGACTGAACAGGAGCTTGGCCTTCTTATGGCTGGCAGTAAACGGACGGAAGCAGGGGGAAAACAAAATGTCTAAGTATTTATCTAAATTAACGAGTCCGTTAATAGCAGTTATCCTCGGCTTAGTCGTTGGGGCCATAATCATGTTAGTAAGCGGCTATGACCCTGTTGCCGGCTATGGCTCCATGATAAATGGAATTATTGGGGATTCTTATTATGTAGGGGAATCCGTCAGGACAATCATTCCTTATATCCTTGCTGGTTTGGCAGTGGCTTTTGCTTTCCGTACGGGCCTATTCAATATCGGTGTAGAGGGGCAATTAATTGTAGGCTGGCTGGCGGCAGTTTGGGTCGGAATAGCTTTTGACCTACCAAGGATCATCCATTTGCCGTTTGCCATATTAGCTGGTGCAGCTGCTGGTGCCCTGTGGGCATTTATCCCTGGTTATCTAAAAGCTAAGTTCCGTGTACATGAAGTAATCGTTTCGATCATGTTGAATTATACAGCATTATATGTGACGAATTATTTAATTCGGAATGTAATGACTGACAAGCTGGATAAAACAGAAAGAGTTGCTGATACAGCATCATTGCGGTCTCCTTTTTTTGAAAGCATTACGGATTTTTCCCGGATGCATTGGGGAATAGTGGTAGCGATTATTTGCGTGATCATCATGTGGTTCCTTCTTGAAAGGACAAAAACCGGCTTTGAACTGAAAGCGGTAGGTTTCAATCAGCACGCGTCCGAATATGCAGGAATGAGTGTAAATAAGAACATCATACTTTCGATGGTTATTTCAGGTGCGTTTGCAGGGCTTGCGGGTGCGATGGAAGGCCTTGGAACTTTCGGTTATGCCGCAGTCAAAGGCGGGTTCACAGGTATGGGCTTTGATGGGATTGCAGTAGCCTTACTAGGAGCGAATACGGCTATTGGTGTAGTGCTGGCAGCCTTATTATTTGGGGGACTGAAAGCAGGGGCGTTAAATATGCCGCTAGAAACCGGCATACCTAGTGAAATTGTAGATATTGTCATAGCATTGATCATTTTCTTCGTCGCATCCAGTTATTTTATTCGTTGGATTGCCGCTCGATTTAAGAAAGGGGTGAAATAAGTGGATTTTTACCAAGTATTACAAATTATTATTCCATCTATGATTGCTCTAGCTGCACCACTTATTTTTACTTCACTCGGAGGAGTGTTTTCTGAACGGGCAGGTGTCATAAACATCGGTTTAGAAGGATTGATGGTCATCGGTGCCTTTACAGGGATCGTTTTTAACTTAATGTTTGCTGATGTTTTTGGGGAATGGACTCCTTGGCTTGCTGTGCTAGCGGCAATGATTGCCGGCTTGCTGTTTTCCATTCTGCACGCTGTGGCATGCATTACCTTCAGGGCGGACCAAACGGTTAGTGGGGTAGCCATCAACTTGTTGGCAGTTGGTCTGACCATGTTTTTGGTGAAGCTGATTTTTGACAAAGGTCAAACTGATAGAATCACGGAAACATTCCCAAGGATTGATGTTCCTTTACTAAGTGATATCCCATTTATAGGACCCATCTTTTTCGCAAATGGATATTATATCGTATATATAGCGATTCTTATTTCCTTTGTCGTCTGGTATGTACTGTATAAAACACCATTCGGGTTAAGGATCCGTGCAGTGGGTGAGCATCCGATGGCAGCTGATACGATGGGTGTCAATGTTACGAAAATCCGATATGCCGCCGTTTTATTATCAGGTGCTTTTGGAGGTATCGGCGGAGCGATATATGCTACCATCTTTTCGAATGAATTCAATCATGCGACAATTAATGGTCAAGGTTTCATGGCCATTGCCGCAATGATTTTTGGTAAATGGCACCCGATCGGGGCAATGGGTGCAGCGTTATTCTTTGGTTTGGCTCAAAGTTTAAGTATCGTTGGCTCGAGCCTTCCCTTCTTCAAGGATATTCCTTCGGTTTACCTATTGATCGCTCCTTATGTTCTGACTATCATTGCATTAACTGGTTTCATTGGTCGTGCAGATGCTCCTAAAGCATCCGGACAGCCATACATCAAAGGAAAAAGATAAGGTTATAACCGGTCAGCAAACTATGCTGGCCGGTTTTTTTCCTTCGAGATTTAGCCGTAAGTGATGGTGAGCTGGTGAAAAACCAAAAAAAGTAGCTGTAACTTGCATGATTTTTCCTTTCACATGTATATTTTAAGTAGATGTTTAAAAGGATTCCAATCTACAAACAATAAGCTAATAAAGGTGATTTATATAATGAGGAGGATTATTCATGTCTATTGCTTCCGATACAATTACGGAAAAAAGCGGCTACAAGCTTCATGTGGTCCGGACGGATAAATATAAAACGAATACTCTCGTGCTGAAGATGAAAGCCCCGTTGACAAAAGAGGACGTTACATATCGTGCATTGCTGCCATATGTGTTACAAAGCAATACAAGTAAATATCCTACAACACCCGAGCTTCGATCTTATCTTGATGATTTATATGGAGCAGGGTTTTATGTCGATGTAGCTAAAAAAGGCGAATATCAAATCATAAGTTTTACTATCGATATCGTCAATGAAAAATTCCTTAGTGATTCAACCCCGCTTCTCGAAAAGGCTTTTGGGTTATTATCAGAGGTGATCTTTAATCCGAAGAAGAATGGCGAGGCCTTTGACTCTAAAACGGTTTCCAATGAAATCCGTTCTTTAAAACAGCGGATTCAATCCATTTCCGATGACAAAATGCGATATTCAGCTATACGCCTTGTAGAGGAAATGTGCAAAAACGAACCATATGCTTTAGAAGCGAGCGGTAATCTACAAGACTTGGAAACGATAACTCCTGAGTCCCTTTTCTCTTATTACAAAAAAGTGCTGGCGGAGGATGAAATCGATTTATATGTAATCGGTGACATCGATGAATCGGAAGTGCAGGCTCTGGCTGACAAGTATGTTTCATTGCAAGAACGAGTGCCTGTGAGACTGCCCGGGAAGACGGGCAAGGTAGTGGAGAAGGAAAAAGAAATCATTGAGAATTCGGATGTGAAGCAAGGGAAATTGAATATCGGTTATCGAACCCAAGTTGCCTACGGTGATCCGGATTATTATGCACTTCAGCTTTTCAATGGGATTTTTGGTGGCTTTTCACATTCAAAACTTTTCATCAATGTCCGGGAGAAAGCCAGCCTTGCTTATTATGCAGCTTCGAGGCTCGAAAGTCATAAAGGTCTATTAATGGTCATGGCCGGCATTGAAAATGCCAACTACAAGCAGGCATTGGATATCATTCATGCACAAATGAAGGAAATGAAGCAAGGGAATTTTTCCGAAGAAGAGCTCGCACAGACAAAGGCGGTCGTTAAGAATCAACTACTTGAAACCATTGACGTTTCGAGAGGGCTTGTGGAAATTTTATATCATAATGTGGTTTCCGGGCAGGATATATCACTCGACGAGTGGTTTGCAAACACAGAGCGGACGACAAAGGAAGAAATCATTGCAGTTGGTCAAAAGATTCAGCTTGATACGATTTATTTCCTAACGGAAGAGGAGGTGCAAGGGTAATGGAAAAAATAGCATTCACTCAATTGAAAGAAGAACTTTTCCATGAAAAAATGGATAATGGCCTAGAAGTGTATATTCTTCCGAAAAGTGGCTTCAATAAATCATTTGCCACTTTCACGACGAATTATGGTTCGATCGACAACCATTTCAAACCTTTGAATGAAACGGAATTCACTAAAGTACCTGATGGAATTGCCCATTTTCTTGAACATAAGCTTTTTGAAAAGGAAGATGGAGATGTTTTTCAGCAATTTTCAAAGCAGGGAGCATCTGCAAATGCCTTTACTTCTTTCACTCGTACAGCTTATTTATTTTCCAGTACGTCCGACTTCGATAGGAATCTTACTACCTTAATCGACTTTGTCCAGGATCCTTATTTTTCGGAAAAGACGGTAGAGAAGGAAAAAGGAATCATTGGGCAGGAAATCAATATGTATGATGATAATTCGGACTGGCGATTATATTTCGGAACGATAGCCAATATGTATCATCAGCATCCCGTGAAAATCGATATTGCCGGTACTGTGGAATCCATTGCAGATATTACGAAGGATATGCTTTATGAATGTTATAATACGTTTTATCATCCTAGCAACATGCTCCTATTCGTTGTAGGACCGGTTGATGTCGAAAGCACCATGAAGCTGATCCGGGATAATCAAAATAATAAAGGGTACAACGAACAACCTGAGGTGGAACGTAAGTTTGACCAAGAGCCTGAAATTGTTGCCAAGGACAAGGAAGTCTTAAGAATGAATGTCCAGACACCAAAAGTTATGCTGGGAATCAAGGCGACCAATGTCCATCAATCCGGTTCACAGCTTTTGAAAAGGGAATTGGCAACCAATATTTATCTGGAAATGCTGTTCGGCAAAAGTTCACCTTTGCATGAGGAGCTATATGAGGAAGGGTTGATCGATCAAAGCTTCTCATATGATTATACACAGGAACAAGGTTTTGGATTTGCGTTAATTGGCGGGGATAGTGCCAAACCTGATGAGTTGACGGAGTCTTTATTTGGTATCCTGCAAAAATCAAAAGCCGGAACCGGCCTGAATGAAGAAAGCCTGCAAAGGACAATCAAGAAAAAAATCGGTTCTTTCCTTCGTTCTCTGAATTCGCCGGAATATATAGCGAATCAATTCACCAGATATGCATTCAATGATATGAACTTGTTCGATGTTGTATCAGTATTGGAAAAACTAACGATCGAAGATATCAGGGAGGTCGCCAAGGACTTAATATCCGATGAACGGATGACAGTCTGTCAGGTACTTCCTAAATAATATAAAGGGGGCTCGAATGTGGGGAAACGTTTTGCCCTTATTACTGGAGCCAGTGGAGGAATCGGCCGGGAAATAGCTATAAAGCTCGCCGAGGAAAATTATTCACTTTATTTACATTATAACAGCAATGAAGAAGCGATACTTGAATTGATTGAAGAACTGAAGCCCCATCAAGTCGAACTTATTCCGATTCAAGCGGATTTGGCTGCACCGGATGGATACAGGAAATTGGCGGAAAATATCTTTGCCCTCCATGCAATCGTCCTCAATAGTGGCAATAGCTATTATGGGCTAATATCTGACATGGATGAGAAAATCGTTAATGAAATGGTGCAGCTGCATGTAACGAGCCCTTTCCAATTAACAAAGGAACTGCTTCCAAAGCTTATGTACCAAGAACAGGCTGCCATCGTTGCGGTCACATCGATTTGGGGGCAGACAGGTGCATCCTGTGAAGTATTATATTCAATGGTCAAGGGCAGTCAAAATGCTTTTATCAAGGCGCTTAGCAAAGAAGTCTCACTTAATGGAATCCGGGTGAATGCCGTTGCCCCCGGAGCGATTTCCACTTCCATGCTCGAATCTTTCAGTGCAGAAGATCTGGAGATCATCAAAGGAGATATCCCGATGGGCAGGATGGGGCATTCCAAAGAAGTCGCGGAGGCCGTATACTATTTGCTTTCCGACAAGTCATCCTATATAACCGGGCAAATTTTAGGCGTAAATGGCGGATGGTACACATGATTTTTTTAAAGACATGTATAATTTCCTCGGTTCCTTCACAAAATATCTATGTACTATTTTGAAGGAAAGGGTGACCATTCATGTCTGTACTGGACAATTGGGATCAATGGAAAAACTTTTTAGGCGACAGATTACATCAAGGTGAACAACAAGGCTTGTCAGAAGGCGCTGTTAACAACTTGGCTTTCGAAATCGGTGATTACCTGGCTAATCAGGTTGAGCCCCAGAATGATCAAGAGAAAGTGCTTGCTGATCTTTGGTCAGTTGCAAGCGATCAAGAAAAACACGCTATGGCAAGTGTCATGGTCAAGTTAGTCGAGAACAATGGAACGAAGTAAAATATCCCTCCAAAGGCCCTGTTATTAAATAACAGGGCCTTTTGGATTTAAGTGGATGATTATTTATCCTCTTATATAAAAATGAATATTTTTCTAGGGTTTTTCCTTTTAACTTATCAAGAAATGCTATATTATAGAAGCTAGACAATTAATATAAAGTGTTCAGACCTTGAAATTTACGATGGATAAGTTTTTTGCCCCTGAGTAGGGTAAAAGCTTTTAGGCTTAAGGAGTGTTATCGTGGATAATAAAGAATGGTATTTTGAATATGAAATCCAAGTCAACCGTCCTGGTTTATTAGGGGATATTTCATCCCTTCTGGGGATGCTTTCCATTAATATCATCACCATTAACGGGGTCGATGAAGGCAGGCGTGGTTTACTTTTGTTGGCGAAAGACAGCCGTAATATAGAAAGATTCGAGTCAATTCTCCGTACGATGGATACGATAAAGGTCATTAAGCTGAGGGAACCTAAATTGCGTGATCGCCTCGCAGTCAGGCATGGACGTTATATTCAGCGCGATGCCGATGAGAAAAACACCTTTAGGTTTGTCCGTGATGAACTGGGCTTGCTTGTCGATTTCCTGGCCGAGCTGTTTAAACAGGAAGGACATAAATTGATCGGGATACGAGGGATGCCTCGTGTCGGGAAAACTGAATCCATCGTAGCCTCGAGTGTATGTGCTAATAAGAGATGGTTGTTTGTGTCATCGACCCTTTTAAAGCAGACTATCCGCAGTCAGCTTATTGAGGATGAATATAATAATGATAATTTGTTCATTTTAGATGGAATTGTTTCCACTCGCCGTGCAAATGAGCGTCATTGGCAGTTGATTCGCGAAATAATGAGGCTTGATGCTGTCAAAGTAATCGAACATCCGGATGTTTTTGTCCAAAATACAGAGTATACCCTCGAAGACTTTGATTATATTATTGAATTGCGAAACAATCCTGAAGAAGAAATAACATATGAAGTTGTCGACCAAAAAGACCAGTTTTCAGGGTCCGATTTTGGTTCCTTTGACTTTTAAAATGGCAGGTGTTTTATTTGACTGAGTTAGGTAATCGATTAAAGGAAGCTAGGGAAGCCAAAGGCCTTAGCTTAGAAGATTTGCAGGAATTAACGAAGATCCAAAAGCGTTACCTTATAGGCATTGAAGAGGGAAATTACAGTATGATGCCTGGAAAGTTCTATGTACGGGCATTCATAAAGCAATATTGTGAAGCGGTCGGACTGGATTCAGAAGAGATTTTCGAACAATATAAAAGTGAAGTGCCATCAGTCTATAGCGAGGAATTGCCAGAACAGCTTTCAAGGGTCCAATCCCGGAAAACTATACCGGCAGGAGATTCAAAGGTTGTTGAAATGTTACCGAAGATCCTGGCTGTCGTTTTAGTAATTGGTGCGGCCGTTTTGATATGGGTACTGGTATCGAATTATATGAGTAACCCTGATAATGATGATAAAAAGAACGCTAAAGAGAATGAAGCTGTGGGCTACAATAAAAGTGATGGGTTTAACGAAGAAAAAGAGAATGCAGACAAAAAACAGGAAGAAAAATCTGAGTCATCTGATGAGAAGAATGAAGATGATGCAGTTGTCAAAGATGAAAAGAAAGAGCAAAAACTTGCCGTCACAAGTTCCAGCGGTAAAAATAGTACGTATGAGTTAAAAAATACCGATACCTTTAAATTAAAGGTGACCTCAAAAGGCTCGCCATGGGTCGGCATAAAAAATGGTGAAGGTAAATTACTATTCCAGGGCACTATCGACAAGGACAAAAGCCAGGAAATTGATTTCACCAATGAAAAAGAAGCTGTCATCAATATAGGCAGAGCATATGAAACTGAGATTTATGTGAATGATGAGAAGCTGGAGTATTCCATTTCACCGACTGAAGTGAATACGCAATTGGTTACGATACAATTTACGAAAGCCGAATAGTCATCTTATAGATGACTATTTTTGCTCTATTTAATGGTAAGGCGACGGGGAAATGGAATACCCGGCATATAAGATTGGATTTTGAGTTAAATTATACATAAAAGCGTATTTTAGATCTAAGACGCAGGCCCGAATGGCAGGCGTAAATTTTGGAGGTAAAAGTTTTGAATCTGCCTAATAAGATTACAGTAGCAAGAATCTGTTTAATACCAGTATTTTTAATCATCATGCTCGTTCCTTTTTCATGGGGGACGCTGACTTGGGGAGAATACAGTTTGCCAGTGGCACACTTAGCTGGAGCCATCCTCTTTATTATCGCTTCCACTACGGATTGGATCGATGGCCATTTTGCCAGAAAATATAATATGATTACTGATTTAGGGAAATTTTTAGATCCACTGGCTGATAAGCTTCTGGTTTCGGCTGCCTTAATCGTTTTGGTTGATCTAGATTTAATGTACGGTCAATCATGGATCGCCATCGTGATTATAAGTCGCGAGTTTGCAGTCACCGGATTGCGTTTGGTGCTAGCGGGTACAGGGGAAGTGGTTGCAGCGAACCAGCTTGGTAAAATAAAAACATGGGCACAAATTGTTTCTATTTCGGCTTTATTGCTGCATAACCTCCCATTTGCCCTAATTTCACTTCCATTTGCCAATATCGCATTGTGGATTGCATTAATCTTTACAATCTGGTCAGGCTTGGATTATTTTATAAAAAACAAAGAAGTATTTGTTAATTCAAAGTAAAAACGAATGGTGGTTTTGAAAAGATGGATGCAGAAATCATTGCAGTGGGCTCAGAGCTTCTTTTAGGACAAATCAATAACACTAATGGAAGGTTCTTATCGCAGCAGTTTGCGGAAATGGGGATCAACGTTTTTTACCATACTGTGGTCGGGGATAACGATCGCCGTTTACAACAGGCTATAGAAATCGCTGAATCTAGGGCGAACTTGATTGTCTTTACCGGTGGACTCGGTCCTACCAAAGATGATTTAACGAAAGAAACGATTGCTCGCCATATAGGGAAAAAGCTCGTTTTTAATGATGAAGCTTTGCATTCCATTGAAGCTTACTTCCAAAAACGGGAACGGCCGATGACGGAAAACAACAAAAAACAGGCCCTTGTCTTAGAAGGCAGTGAAGTGTTGGCAAACGATCATGGCATGGCACCGGGAATGGTCTTGTCCAAATCTGGGATTACATATATGCTTCTCCCTGGTCCGCCAAGTGAAATGGAGCCGATGTTTTTAAGTTATGGTTATGAAAAGATCATGAATAAACTGGAAAAGCATGAACGGATCGATTCCAAGGTTCTTCGGTTCTACGGTATAGGTGAAGCCGAACTGGAAACGGTGATTGAAGATCTTCTTGTCAATCAAACGAATCCGACAATTGCTCCGCTGGCAGCCGAAGGGGAAGTGACGTTAAGGATCACCGCTAAAGACTCTTCTAAAGAAAAATGCGAAGAGCTTATTTTAGAAGCGGAAAAAGAAATTCTTAGCAGGGTCGGTAAGTTCCACTATGGAAGTGATAATACTTCACTAATAAAGGAACTTGTAAAAGAATTAACGGTCCGCAAGCTTTCAATTGCGGCAGCTGAAAGCTTGACCGGTGGGATGTTCCAAGAACAGCTGACAACCATACCTGGCGCCGGTAAAGTCTTCAAAGGCGGAATTGTCTGCTATACGAATGATGCGAAGTCGAACGTCCTTGGCGTCAGCGATGATACCATATCTAAGCATGGGGTGGTCAGCGGTGAGTGTGCAATGGAAATGGCCTCTAATGTCCGGAGCAAGCTCGATGCGGATGTAGGCATAAGCTTTACGGGTGTTGCAGGTCCGGATGAACAAGAAGGCAAGCCTGTAGGCACAGTATTCATTGGCATTTCCTATCGGGATGGAAACACTCATTTCAAGGAGTTGAATCTTTCCGGAAGCAGGGCGCAAAACCGGATTCGGAGTGTGAAGTACGGCTGTCATTACCTATTAAGGGATTTATAAGCGCTAAAAGCAGAGCTATTTACAGCTCTGCTTTTTATTTGGTTTTAGCAAGTTTGTTTCTTGAAAAATAGGGAAAAAAAGAAAAAAGTTAATTCAATGAAAATGGTTTTTTTACGGAGAAAGTGAAAGGAAATGGAGATTTCCTTAAGATAAAACGCTTTTTTACAGAGAATACCCCGAAAGAAAAAAACGAATGAATGTTCGACTTTTTGCTTGGCAAAATTGTAAAAAGAGTATATAGTAAAGATAGGTTTTGAGACAGGATGCAAACCTTAATCTCGAATAATTGCTAACGTAAGTACACCTTTAATCGGACAGCCGATTATTTGAATATAGAGGAGGAAATTGAGTGAGTGATCGTCAAGCGGCTTTAGATATGGCATTAAAACAAATTGAAAAACAATTTGGTAAAGGTTCTATTATGAAACTTGGGGAACAGTCTGATCGTAGGATTTCAACGATTTCAAGCGGTTCTTTAGCATTGGACGTAGCATTGGGAGTGGGCGGATATCCAAGAGGCCGGGTCATTGAGATATATGGACCTGAAAGCTCCGGTAAAACGACTGTTGCATTACATGCTATTGCAGAAGTACAAAAGACTGGCGGCACGGCTGCATTCATTGATGCAGAGCATGCTTTAGATCCAGCATATTCAGAAAAACTTGGTGTGAATATAGATGATTTACTGCTTTCACAGCCTGATACGGGTGAACAGGCCTTGGAGATCGCTGAAGCATTAGTTCGAAGTGGAGCTGTAGATATCATTGTCATTGATTCGGTGGCAGCACTTGTTCCTAAAGCTGAAATCGAAGGCGAAATGGGAGATTCCCATATGGGTCTTCAAGCGCGGATGATGTCCCAGGCGCTTAGAAAACTGTCTGGTGCCATTAATAAATCAAATACCATTGCCATTTTCATTAACCAAGTCCGTGAAAAAATCGGTGTTATGTTTGGGAATCCAGAAACGACTCCAGGAGGCCGGGCATTGAAGTTCTATTCAACTGTTCGTCTGGAAGTGCGCCGTGCGGAACAATTAAAACAGGGTAATGAAATCGTCGGTAATAAAACGAAAATCAAAGTTGTAAAAAACAAGGTTGCTCCACCATTCCGTCAAGCAGAAGTTGACATCATGTATGGTCAAGGGATTTCCCAGGAAGGTGAAATCATCGATATGGGTGCAGATCTTGATATCGTCCTTAAAAGCGGCTCGTGGTATTCATACAATGAAGAGCGTGTCGGACAAGGCCGCGAAAATGCGAAGCTGTTCTTGAAAGAAAATCAGGATATCGCTCAGGAAATTTCTCAGAAAATCAGAGATCACTATAATCTCGATGGAGAGCATGAATTACCGCCAGAAGAAAATGAACCAGAAGAGCATTTTGAATTGCTTGATTAATGGTATTTGGAAAAGGCCTAAGCTTGTTCGCTTAGGCTTTTTCTATATATTTTGAGAAAAGTGTGAAATTTTCAGCTGAATAAATGGCATTGAAATAACTTTTCCATAAAGAATGCTGTACATTATGATGGTTGATATTGAGAAAACTTGAATAATCATTGATACATAAGGGACAAACGCTTGACAATAAAAATTCTCAACTATACAATTAATATGTATATTTTACAATTTTTCAAACTAAAATTTTGAAAATTAAGTGCTGTATATTGAATTTATGTGCAATGTACTTGCCGACAGTTCAACATTTTATGTAAAAAGTTCATAGCAAGGGGAGGTGAAACGATGGAACCCATGACAATCATCTTCACTTTGCTTGGCCTAATCGTCGGTGCAGTTGTTGGTTATTTTATTCACAAATCAAAATTTGAGAGTAAAATAGCAGGGGCAAAGGGCTCTGCTGAACACATCCTTGAGGATGCAAAACGTGAAGCGGAAGCACTTAAGAAAGAAGCCTTGTTGGAAGCAAAAGATGAAATTCATAAAGTTCGTGCCGATTCGGATCGGGAAGCCCGTGAAAGAAGGAACGAATTACAAAAACAAGAAAATCGGTTATTGCAAAGAGAAGAGAATCTGGACCGCAAGGATGAAACGTTAGACAAACGTGAAAGCCTTTTGGAGAAAAAAGAAGATTCTCTAAACCAAAGACAACAGCATATTGAAGAGATGGAAAGCAAAGTGGACGAGACGGTTCGTAAGCAGCAAACAGAGCTTGAACGTGTTTCCGGTTTAACTCGTGAAGAAGCTAAAGCAATCATTATAGACCGAATGGAAAACGAGCTTGCTCACGATGTAGCGCTTATGATTAAAGAAAGTGATACCCGTGCCAAAGAAGAAGCTGATAAAAAAGCAAAAGAAGTTCTTTCTCTTGCCATTCAGCGTTGTGCGGCTGATCATGTTGCAGAAACCACCGTTTCTGTAGTAAATCTTCCAAACGATGAAATGAAAGGACGGATAATCGGACGTGAAGGACGAAATATCCGGACGTTAGAAACGCTAACAGGTATTGACCTTATTATCGATGATACTCCTGAAGCTGTCATTTTATCTGGATTCGATCCAATTAGACGGGAAACGGCACGCTTGGCTCTTGAGAAACTTGTTCAGGACGGAAGGATCCATCCGGCCCGCATTGAAGAAATGGTTGACAAAGCAAGACGTGAGGTAGATGAACATATTCGTGAAATTGGTGAACAAACGACTTTTGAAGTTGGAGTTCACGGTCTCCATCCAGATCTCATCAAAATTTTAGGACGTTTGAAGTTCCGTACTAGTTATGGGCAAAACGTACTTAAACATTCAATTGAAGTGGCCCAGCTTTCAGGTTTACTGGCCGCTGAGCTTGGAGAGGATGAAGTTCTTGCCCGCCGTGCAGGTTTACTGCATGATATTGGGAAAGCGATTGATCATGAAGTGGAAGGCAGTCACGTTGAAATTGGCGTTGAATTAGCAACCAAATATAAAGAGCATCCAACTGTCATTAACAGCATCGCTTCACATCATGGCGATACTGAACCAACTTCCATCATTTCAGTGCTTGTGGCTGCCGCTGATGCATTATCAGCTGCAAGACCGGGAGCTAGAAGTGAAACGCTTGAAAATTACATTAGAAGACTTGAAAAACTTGAGGAAATTTCCGAATCCTATGATGGAGTGGAAAAATCATTTGCGATTCAAGCCGGACGAGAAGTGCGGATTCTAGTGAAACCAGAACAAATTGATGATCTTTCGGCCCATCGACTCGCACGTGATATCCGGAAAAGGATTGAAGAAGAGCTCGATTACCCTGGTCATATAAAAGTCACGGTCATCCGTGAAACAAGAGCAGTCGAATACGCTAAATAATCGTTAATGAAAAACGAAGTGGTGCAAACCACTTCGTTTTTTCTTTTTCGGATATTAATCGTTAAGCGTAATTCCTATAATTACCCCAAATTATGTTACAATACATACTTGAATAATTCATATAATTAGGTGAATCTAGAAAGGGTTTTACAATGAAATTGCTATTTATTGGAGATGTGGTGGGGTCTCCTGGTCGTGACATGATCCAAGAATACCTTCCTAAGTTAAAAGAAAAGTATCGTCCGCACATCACGGTCATCAATGGCGAGAATGCAGCAAGTGGTCGGGGGATTACAGAAAAGATTTACCGCAGTTTTTTAGAGTGGGGAGCACAGGCGGTGACCATGGGAAACCATACATGGGATAATCGTGAAATCTTCAATTTTATTGATGAAGCGAAATATCTCGTCCGTCCAGCGAACTTTCCAGACGGGGCACCTGGAGAAGGAATGAAATTTATAAAATTGAACCAGTATGAAATAGCGGTCATCAATTTGCAAGCGAGAACATTCATGCCGGATTTGGATTGTCCGTTCAAAAAAGCTGAAGAACTCGTGGCGGAGGCTCAAAAAAGGACACCAATCATCTTTGTCGATTTTCATGGAGAAGCTACAAGTGAGAAGCAGGCTATGGGGTGGTTCCTGGATGGGAAGGTTACAGCCGTTGTCGGTACACACACACACGTCCAGACAGCAGATAACCGTATATTGCCTGGAGGCACCGCTTACATATCAGATGTAGGCATGACAGGACCCTATGATGGCATCCTTGGTATGGGAAGAGATGCAGTCATTCATCGGTTCCTAACTAGCCTTCCTGCTCGTTTTGAAGTGCCAAAAGAGGGGCGGACCCTATTAAGTGGGATACTCCTTGAAATTGATGATAAAACTGGCAAGGCTAAAAAAATAGAAAGGATACTGATTAACGAAGATCACCCCTTTTATCATTGATTGGAAAGGATGGACAGTCAAACTGGCCATCCTTTTTTCCATTCATTAATAAATGGTGGACAATCCCGGTTTTCTTTGTCATACAAGTTTTACTTGATGAATATAGTAGCAGTGGAAAGTGTTATAACTATTGAGCCAAGTTAGAATCGGCAGGGAAAACAAGGAGGACTAGGAATGGAAATATTAAAAGTTTCAGCAAAATCTAATCCTAATTCTGTAGCAGGCGCACTAGCGGGAGTGCTCAGGGAAAGAGGAGCAGCCGAAATTCAAGCAATCGGTGCAGGTGCGTTAAATCAAGCCGTCAAGGCAGTAGCAATCGCAAGAGGGTTTGTCGCACCTAGTGGAGTTGACTTGATTTGTATTCCTGCCTTTACAGATATACTTATTGATGGCGAAGAACGAACGGCAATAAAACTAATCATTGAACCAAGATAACTCCATGTTTGGATGCCCTGTTTGTCGGAAGGCGAGCAGGCTCTTTTTTGTCGTGAAATCCAAATGACGAAAAATCCATATCCCTTTATAATGGAATATAGAATCATTAAAAGACACAGGAAGGGGGATTACATTGACAATTTTTGATGCCCATTGTGATGTACTGATGAAGATGTTCATCGATCCGGATATTTCATTTGCAAATAGTGATAAATTACATATAACAAAGCGGGGATTATTGGATGAAGGGGGAAAGGTCCAATGTTTTGCAATATATATTCCTGAAAAAGTCCACCCTGATATGAGATTTCAAGCGGCTTTGGCGATGGTGGATATTTTTCATGAAAAGATTTTATCAGAGCCGGAAATGAAATTTATAAAGACCAAGGCAGACATCGAATCTTTAAAAGAAAAGGAAATAGGTGCAATGCTTACTTTGGAGGGGTGTGATTGCATCGGGAATGATTTGTTGAAACTGAAAATCCTCATTCATCTTGGCGTGTCCTCCGTAGGCCTAACTTGGAATTACGCCAACTTGGTAGCGGATGGGGCATTAGAAACAAGAGGGGGCGGCTTGACGGGGTTTGGAACCGAGGTGGTCGCGCAATTGAATGAGAAGTCGATTTGGTGCGATTTATCCCATTTATCCGAAGCGGGATTTTGGGACACCTTAAATTTGGCTAAATTCCCAATTGCCTCCCATTCGAATGCTTATCATCTTTGTCCGCATCCGCGAAATTTAAAAGACGGGCAGATAAAAGCCCTTTTACAGAAAAATGGGGTGATCGGCGTAACCTTTGTCCCGCAATTTCTGGCAAATGGTGAATCGGCTACGATAAAGGATATCCTGAAACATATTGAGCATATATGCAGTTTGGGAGGGGAAAGACAAATTGGATTAGGGTCTGACTTCGATGGAATCGATCATATGGTAGAAAATTTATTGTCATATAATGATTATCATAACTTAATAAATGAACTGAACAGGCTTTATTCCAGTGAGATTGTAAAAGGTCTCCTTTTTGATAATTTCACTCGTAATTTTCCGCTTGGAAAGGAAATATCTTAAGTGATTTTCAATTCTTACTATAAAGATATGAATAAATATTCTGAAAATATAAAAAATAAAAGCAAAAAGGTTGCAATTTGATGATTTAACCGATAGAATTGAAAGCGTTTAGTACACCTTTCCTAAATTAGAACGATAATTTTACATAGTTGAATGTTCTGAAGAGAGGTGCGGTTAAATGCATTTATATACGAACGTCCTAAAGGAGTGTAAGACATGATCAATCAACTTTCATGGAAAGTTGGCGGACAACAAGGTGAAGGTATTGAAAGTACAGGAGAAATATTCTGTATTGCCCTCAATCGCTTAGGTTATTACTTGTATGGCTACCGTCATTTCTCATCCCGAATCAAGGGTGGACACACGAATAACAAAATTCGTGTAAGTACTACGGAAACTCGTGCTATCTCTGATGATTTAGACATCTTAGTTGCTTTTGACCAAGAAACAATTGACGTCAATTATAAAGAATTACATGAGGGTGGCATCATAATTGCAGATGCAAAATTCAAACCTGTCTGCCCAGAAGATACAAAGGCAGAATTATATATTGTTCCCTTTACGGAAATAGCAGCCGAATTAGGAACATCATTAATGAAAAATATGGTCGCCATCGGTGCGACATGTGCTGTTCTAGGCATGGAAATTTCCGTATTCAACGATGTGGTTGATGAAATATTCGGCCGTAAGGGTGAAGAAATCGTCAAGAAGAATATGGATGCCATTACTGCTGGCTATAAGGCAATGGAAGTGTTGCTTGGAGAAAAACTGGGCGCAATGGAGCTGGAAAAGGCAGACGGCCAAAAACGCATGTTCATGATTGGAAACGATGCTATCGCTTTAGGAGCAGTTGCAGGCGGTTGCCGCTTTATGGCAGCTTATCCGATTACTCCTGCCTCGGAAATTATGGAATACTTAATTAAAAAACTTCCTCAATTTGGAGGAACGGTCATCCAGACTGAAGATGAAATCGCGGCGGCTACAATGGCAATCGGTGCAAACTATGGCGGTGTACGTGCCATCACAGCTTCAGCTGGACCTGGACTTTCCTTGAAAATGGAAGCGATTGGTTTAGCGGGCATTACCGAAACGCCAATTGTCATCGTCGATACTCAACGTGGCGGTCCATCTACGGGTCTTCCTACAAAACAGGAGCAATCCGATTTAATGGCCATGATTTATGGTACACATGGTGAAATACCTAAAATCGTCATGGCTCCGAGTACTGTTGAGGAAGCTTTTTATGATACGGCGGAAGCATTCAACCTTGCAGAGGAATATCAATGTCCAGTTATCGTTCTATCCGACTTACAGCTATCATTAGGTAAACAAACGGTTCAGCCGCTTGATTACGGCAAAGTGGAGATAAGACGCGGGAAATTGGTGGACTTTGAAATTGAAGAGGCTGAAGACAAATCTTACTTCAAGCGTTATGAAGTAACGGAAGACGGAGTCTCACCACGTGTAGTGCCTGGTATGAAAAATGGGATTCACCATGTTACAGGTGTTGAACATGATGAAACGGGCAGACCTTCCGAGACGGCTTTGAATCGTAAATTGCAAATGGATAAACGGATGCGTAAGCTGAATAATTTAACTAACACATTCCAAACACCAGTATACAAAAACACACCGCATGAAGAAGCGGATTTATTAATTCTTGGCTTTAACTCAACACGCGGGACGATTGATGAAGCGATCGGCCGGTTAGAAACGGATGGAATGAAAGTGAATCATGCGCAGATCCGTTTGATTCATCCTTTCCCAGCTGATGAAGTCCTATCATTGGTGCAAAGTGCTAAGAAAGTAGTAGTTATTGAAAATAATGCGACTGGACAATTGGCTAATATCATCAAGATGAATGTCGGACATGTTAATAAAATTAAAAGCATCCTAAAATATGATGGCAACCCATTCCTCCCGCATGAAATTCACACACAATGCAAGGAGATGTTCGAATATGGCAACGTTTAAAGAGTTTCGGAATGATGTAAAACCTAACTGGTGTCCTGGCTGTGGAGATTTCTCCGTTCAGGCTGCCATGCAGCGTGCGGCAGCCAATGTAGGATTGGAGCCGGAAAATTTGGCCGTTGTTTCCGGTATCGGCTGTTCAGGTCGTATATCAGGTTACATCAAGTCCTATGGTTTCCATGGTATCCATGGCCGCTCACTGCCAATTGCCCAAGGAGTAAAAATGGCCAACCGTGAATTGACCGTTATAGCTTCAGGCGGTGACGGAGATGGTTTTGCAATCGGGATGGGTCACACCATCCATGCGATCCGCCGTAATATCGACATTACGTATATTGTCATGGATAACCAAATTTATGGATTGACAAAAGGCCAGACTTCTCCTAGGTCCGCTGCTGGATTTAAAACAAAATCCACTCCAGAAGGATCAATAGAACAGGCTGTTTCACCTATGGAATTAGCATTATCAGCTGGCGCTACGTTTGTTGCCCAAAGCTTTTCCACAGACTTGAAAGACCTGACGGCGATCATTGAAGCAGGGATAAATCATAAAGGGTTCTCCTTTATCAATGTTTTCTCTCCTTGCGTAACATACAATAAAATCAATACGTATGATTGGTTTAAACAAAACTTGACTAAATTGAACACGATTGAAGGCTATGATTCATCAAATAAAGAACAGGCCATGCAGACTTTGATGCAGCATGACAGCCTTGTAACAGGGATTATTTATCAAGACTCTTCACGCCCTTCGTACCAGGAATTAGTGCCAGGGTATGCTGAAAAAGCGTTAAATAAATCAGATCTGACACTGGATCAAGCGCACTTTGATAAGCTTGTTGCTGAATTTATGTAAAAAGTTAAAAGGTTCACCCCTAAAGATGGGGTGAACCTTTTTGTGTGACTAATTGGAAAGCTTCAAGTATAGAGAATCACTATACTCTCTAAATTAGCTTACCACCAACCGTTATTGCATCCACCGCCGAAGATATTGCAACGGTTCCTTCTGTGACAATGGCGGTCCCGATCACGGTCCCGATCACGGTCGCGGTCGTGGTCGCGCCTATTACAGCCTCTCACAGCACGACAAAAATCGTCTGCGATTCTATCGTTGTCCCGATCCCGATCCCGATCCCGATCCCGATCCCGATCCCGATCCCGATCGTGGTGGTGATCGCAATCGTGATGGTGATCGCGGTCACGCCTATTACAGCCCCTCACAGCACGACAAAAATTGTTTGCGATTCTATCGTTATCTCTGTCCCGATCTCTGTCCCGATCGCGGTCCCGATCATGATGATCGTGATTATTGCATCCACATGACATATAAGTCACTCCTTCATAATTTTGTCTTACAAGATATCTTATTCGAGAGCGGACAAGATGCTATAGAAACATGACCCATTTAACAAAAATGTACGAATGCCCTAAAAATCATCATTATTAATGTGAAAAGGTCGGTACAAAAGCGATTATGGTATTTTTTTATTTAGTTTTTCATATCTTTACATATTAAGGAAGATAAAAGTAGCAGCCCTAGTTCAGGGGGAGTGTACATGTTGAGAGGGAAAATGAAAGCCGTTGTCAAACACCACCGAGGTTATGGGGCTCAATTACAAAATGTCGATATTCCGGATATCCGTGATGACGAAGTATTGATTCGAGTGAAGATGACCTCGATATGTGGAACGGATATTCATATTTTCACCTGGGATGAATGGTCGCAGGGAAGAGTGAATCCACCATACGTATTTGGGCACGAATTTGCTGGGGAAGTAATGGAGATAGGAGCAAGTGTAAGCAATGTTTCGGTTGGTGATTGCGTATCTGCAGAAACACATATAGTTTGCGGCACTTGCAGGCAGTGCTTAACCGGGCAATTCCATATTTGTAAAAAAACAAACATTATCGGTGTCGATAAACAAGGATGCTTTGCAGAGTATATAGCTCTGCCCGCCAAAAATTTATGGAAAAATCCAAGTGATATGCCACTTGATATGGCTACCATACAAGAACCGATGGGCAATGCAGTCCATTCCGTGCTAGCTGGCGAGGTGCTGGGTAAAACGGTGGCAATAATCGGCTGTGGTCCAATCGGGCTGATGGCGATTGCTGTAGCAAAGGCCGCAGGTGCTGATAAAGTAATCGCTCTTGATATTAATGATTATCGACTTCAGCTGGCCAAAAAGATGGGTGCGACAGACCTCATTCATTCAATTAAACAGGATCCATTGAAAATCACGAAAAGCCTCACAAATGCCGATGGGGTGGATGTCGTTTGCGAAATGAGCGGTAATCCCGCTGCTATCCAACAAGGGTTTAAGATGGCGACAAATGGTGGTAGAATTTCAATTCTAAGTCTGCCTTCTAAGCCCGTCACCCTTAATATAACGGAGGATATAGTATTCAAGGGCCTTACTGTCCAAGGAATAACAGGAAGGAAGATGTTTTCAACCTGGCAACAGGTTTCAAGCCTGCTTGAAAGTGGCAAGGTTGATGTAAAACCAATGATTACCCACCGTTTTCCACTAAGCGATTTTGAAAAGGGATTTGAACTGATGATCAAAGGTCAATGCGGTAAGGTACTCCTGATACCTTAAACATCATCTTAAAAAGTGAAATTACAATGTCAGCAATTGAAAAATTTTGAAGGGGAAGGCGTCATCCACAAAATGATAAGAAGAGGCTAAGACGAAATTAGCCTCTTCTTTCCTGTTCTTATTTTCCGAATTTGTGAAAAATTTCTTACAATTCAAGAAGCCATGACAGAATGATTGTTTCTTGCTGTTAAAAGCTTTATACTATAATAATGTGGATATATCACACTTAAAAGCAAATATTTACTGGTAATTCCTAAAAAGGAATCCGTATAAAACCATTAGAAGATAGGTCTTGAAATAGTTGGTGAAAGAAATAAACTAACTATTTTGAAAGGAGATTAACTATGAACGAGAAACAACGATTAGAATCACAACAAGTACAGGCTGAGAATCCAGCGGACAAAAAATCCGAAAAGGACTTCAGTAAATACTTTCAAGCCGTTTATATTCCGCCTTCCTTAAAAGATGCGAAAAAGCGAGGAAAAGAAGAAGTAGAATATCATGATGACTTTGCCATTCCTGAAGGTTTCCGTGGAATGGGAGAAGGTAAAAAGTTTTACATTCGTACTTATGGCTGTCAAATGAACGAACATGATACAGAAGTCATGGCGGGCATCTTTATGGCACTTGGTTATCGGCCGACAGACACCGTGGATGATGCTAACGTCATTTTACTTAACACTTGTGCGATTCGGGAAGGCGCAGAGAATAAAGTGTTCGGTGAATTGGGGCATTTAAAATCATTGAAATTGGAAAAGCCGGATCTATTGCTTGGGGTTTGCGGTTGTATGTCACAAGAGGAGTCAGTTGTAAAGCGGATCCTAGAGAAGCACCATTTTGTAGATATGATTTTCGGAACGCATAATATCCACCGCCTGCCGCAAATTCTTAATGAAGCTTATCTTTCAAAGGAAATGGTCATTGAGGTTTGGTCTAAAGAAGGTGATGTAATCGAGAACCTTCCGAAAGTGCGTAAAGGAAAAACGAAGGCATGGGTCAATATCATGTATGGCTGCGATAAGTTTTGTACATACTGCATCGTACCGTACACAAGAGGAAAAGAAAGAAGCCGCAGGCCTGGAGATATTATACAGGAGGTCCGTCATTTAGCTGCACAGGGTTACAAGGAAATAACTCTGCTTGGACAGAATGTGAATGCTTATGGTAAAGATTTTACGGATATCGAATACCGTTTCGGTGATTTGATGGATGAAATCCGCAAAATCGATATTCCGCGTATTCGTTTTACGACAAGTCATCCCCGTGATTTTGATGATCACTTGATTGAAGTATTGGCTAAGGGGGGTAATCTCGTTGACCATATTCATCTTCCAGTTCAATCGGGTAGTACGGACACACTTAAAATCATGGCCCGTAAATATACACGTGAACAATATCTAGAGCTAGTAAAAAAAATCAAGGAAGCTATCCCAAGTGTATCGCTAACCACTGACATCATTGTAGGTTATCCGAATGAAACGGAAGAGCACTTTGAAGAAACGATGTCCTTATACCGTGAAGTTGGTTTCGATGCAGCATATACTTACATCTATTCACCACGTGAGGGAACACCGGCTGCGAAAATGCAGGATAATGTACCGATGGAAGTGAAAAAGGAACGTCTGCAACGCTTGAACGCCCTTGTCAATGAAACGTGTGCATTGAAAATGAAGGAGTATGATGGACAGATTGTTGAAGTGCTCGTTGAAGGCGAAAGCAAGAAGAATGCGGAAGTATTAGCAGGTTATACAACGAAAAATAAGCTCGTGAACTTCAAAGGACCAAAATCCGCTATTGGCCAAATCGTAAAAGTGAAAATCACCGGAACGAAAACATGGTCACTGAATGGGGATATGGTTGAAGAAGCAACGGCGATTGAGGTGGAGTAATATGACGAAATATACTAAAGATGACATTCTGAACAAAGCTGCCGAGCTTGCTGAAATGATCGCAAGCACGGAAGAAGTCGATTTCTTTAAACGGGCTGAAGCACACATCAATGAAAACCAAAAAATCCGTGAAATGATCGCCAGTATCAAGAGCTTACAAAAACAGGCAGTAAACTTCCAGCATTACGGCAAAGAAAAAGCATACAGTCAAGTTCAGGCCAAGATTGATGCACTGGAAAAACAATTGGATGAACTTCCGATCGTGCAAGAATTCAAACAATCCCAGGTGGATGTAAATGACCTTTTACAAATGGTTTCATCACAGGTATCGAATAAGGTGACGGACCTGATTATTGAATCGACTGAGGGAGACGTCCTTCGCGGTGAGACAGGTTCAAAGGTACAAGCAGGCGGCGGAAGCTGTTCATAAATATTAAAAAAGCCCTTCTGATTTCAGAAGGGCTTTTTTAGATGCGGAAATCCTTATACAGTGCCCATTCGTGACACATATCCCAAAACATGCGCATAAAATAACCTAGGTTTAAAACATTACAGCAGTTTTCAAACAATTAAAATTCTACGCACACTAGACTTTTACCACGCATAGGATGAATGGAAACTGTATGAGGAGGGTTCGCTAGCATGTCACAATATAGAGAGATAATTACTAAAGCGGTGGTGGCAAAAGGACGCAAATTCACAAAGTCCTCTCACACCATTTGCCCGGCTCATCATCCTTCTAGCATTCTAGGTTGTTGGATCATCAACCATAAATACGATGCAAAGAAAGTCGGCAAAAAGGTAGAAATTCACGGCAGCTACGAAATCAACGTCTGGTATTCCTATAACCAAAATTCAAAAACGGAAGTTGTAACTGAAAAAGTGCAATATACCGACGTTATTTCGCTGAAATACCGTGATCCCGATTGTCTTGATGACCATGAAATCGTTGCAAAAGCTGTCCAACAGCCGAATTGTTTAGAAGCTTGCATCTCCCCATGTGGACAAAAAATCATTGTCCATGTGGAAAGGGAATTCTTTGTGGAAGTCGTCGGCGAAACGAAAATTTGTGTCGCTGTAAGTCCAGATGGCCGCTGTGAGGATGACTGGGGCTCTGATTTCGATGATGAGGATTTCGAAGATTTAGATCCGGATTTCCTTGATGAATTCGAAGATGAATAGAATATAGAAATTAATACCGGATGACATTCCCTTCATCCGGTCTTATTTAATTTGAAGCGGGACAAGTCCTTGCAGGGCTGGGAATGAGAAAAAAATAGGAATGCAATGTTACTATATCCGTGCGTAAGGCTTTGCAGATACAGCTAGCTCACAATTTAAAGGATAATTGATTTACCATGCAATTTCGAATACAGGCAATGTTGCTTTCCCGTATGTTATAATGAAGGACATAAATGTGTAATAGATTATAGTTTGGAAAGGTTTTGAAGGAATGGCTGGATATACTCCAATGATACAGCAATATTTAAAAATTAAGGCAGAGTATCAGGATGCCTTTTTATTTTTTCGTTTAGGCGATTTTTATGAAATGTTTTTTGACGATGCTCTGAATGCATCTCAAGAGCTCGAAATCACATTAACAAGCCGAGAAGGCGGTAGTGAAGAGCGAATTCCGATGTGCGGCATTCCGTATCACTCGGCTGCTAATTATATTGATATATTGATAGAAAAAGGTTTTAAAGTAGCTATTTGTGAACAAACCGAAGATCCGAAGCAAGCCAAAGGCGTGGTACGCAGGGAAGTTGTCCAGCTGATTACTCCGGGAACGAAAATGGATAGTAAGGGTCTTCGTGAAAAGGAAAATAATTATATTGCCACGATCACTTATTTCACGGATGGTCAGTTTGGCTTTGGATACAATGATTTATCGACAGGGGAAAATAAGGTCACATTGATTGAGAGTTTCGAGGAAGTTCTGAATGAATTTGCCATCCTCGGTGCGAGTGAAGTGGTCATTGCCGAGGATTTCAATGAAGAATGGAAAAAAAAGCTGCAAGAACGGGGCGCTGCCGCTCTATCCCTAGAGAATAATTCGGATCAAAGCGAGTCATTCGTTGCACTGCTTCATTTGTTAAAAGACCAGAAACTGGCGACAACGACTTCACGCTTATTGAATTATCTATACCGTACCCAAAAACGCAGCCTGGATCATTTACAGCCAGTGCTTGCATATGAAACATCTCAATATATGAAAATTGATTATTATAGCAAACGTAATTTGGAATTAACTGAAACCATTCGTTCCAAAGGTAAAAAAGGCTCATTATTATGGCTGCTTGATGAAACGAAAACAGCCATGGGCGGAAGAATGTTGAAACAATGGATTGATAGACCGCTCATTAATAAAAAACAGATCGAGCGGAGACAAAGCCTTGTTGAAACCCTAAAAAATCAATACTTCGAACGGCAGGACTTACGTGAACGCCTGAAGGAAGTGTACGATTTGGAGCGGCTTGCCGGAAGGGTGGCCTTCGGTAATGTAAATGCTCGGGACTTGATTCAACTGAAACGTTCATTGCAACAGGTGCCGATCATTCGTGAAATAGTGAAGTCAATGGCTTCAAATCAGGATATTTCAATTCTGGCCGATAAATTGGATCCTTGCGAAGAAGTGACAGATTTGCTTGAAACGGCGCTTGTAGAAAACCCGCCATTGTCCGTGAAGGAAGGAAATATCATTCAGGACGGTTTCCATAAGGAGCTGGATACATACAGGGATGCCAGCAGAAACGGGAAAACATGGATTGCACAGCTTGAACGGGAAGAGCGGGAACGCACAGGGATCAAATCTTTGAAAATCGGATATAATCGTGTTTTTGGCTATTATATTGAAGTCACACGAGCCAATTTGCATCTGCTTGAAGAAGGCCGTTATGAACGGAAGCAAACTTTAACGAATGCCGAACGTTATATCACACCTGAGTTGAAAGAGAAGGAAGCTTTGATTTTACAAGCAGAGGAAAAAAGCATCAGTTTGGAATATGACCTATTCCTCAATCTTCGTGAAGAAGTCAAAAGCTATATCCCGCGCTTACAGGATTTAGCGAAAGGTGTCAGTGAACTGGATGTCTTGCAGTGCTTTGCGACGATTAGCGAAGAACGCCATTATGTGAAGCCTGTCTTTTCTGATGATCGAAGAATCGTACTGAAGGAAGGCCGACATCCAGTGGTCGAGAAAGTCCTTCAATCACAGGAGTATGTCCCCAATGACTGCTTCATGGATGGAGACCGGGAGTTACTCTTGATCACAGGGCCCAATATGTCGGGTAAAAGTACGTATATGCGTCAGATAGCGCTAACATCGATTCTAGCGCAAATTGGATGCTTCGTATCCGCAAGTATAGCTGAATTGCCTATTTTTGATAAGGTATTTACTAGGATAGGCGCGGCAGATGATTTGATTTCCGGTCAAAGTACATTCATGGTCGAGATGCTTGAAGCAAGAAATGCCATAATGAATGCAACAGAAAACAGTTTGATATTATTTGATGAGATCGGGCGGGGAACATCAACTTACGATGGGATGGCGCTTGCCCAGGCCATAATTGAATATATTCATGAGGAAATTGGGGCAAAGACTCTCTTTTCGACTCATTATCACGAATTGACAGTGCTGGCAGCGGAACTGCCAAAATTGAACAATATCCATGTCAGTGCCATTGAGCAAAATGGAAATGTCGTTTTCCTTCATAAAATTAAAGAAGGTCCAGCAGATAAAAGCTATGGAATTCACGTGGCAAAGCTAGCTGAATTACCGGAGCAGTTAATAGATCGGGCGGCCGCCATTTTAGCGCAGCTGGAAAATGAAAATGGACAGGCAAAGGCGATGCCTGAACAGGCTGCTGCTGTAAAAGCACCTATTGCCGGAGTAGCCCCTGTGACATCCGTCAATGAGGCACAGCTTTCCTTCTTTGGGGAAGAGGCTCCTAAAGGAAAAGTGAATTCCTCGCCTAAGGAAAAAAAGGTGCTCGATGACATAAAATCACTGGATATCCTTGAAATGACGCCGCTTGAGGCGATGAATACCCTTTATAAATTACAAAAGAAACTTAAATGAGATAATAAAGCGAGGCGATAAAAATGGGGAAAATCAAACAGCTCGACGAGGCTTTATCTAATAAAATCGCAGCTGGCGAAGTTGTTGAACGCCCAGCCTCAGTCGTTAAGGAACTTGTGGAAAACGCAATAGATGCAAACAGTACCATTATAGAGATTGAATTGGTGGAGGCTGGACTTGGTTCCATCAGGATCGTGGATAATGGCGATGGGATTTTGGCTGATGACATAGAGGCGGCATTTAAACGTCACGCCACAAGTAAAATAAAAGATGAAAATGATCTCTTCCGAATCCGAACACTCGGCTTCCGCGGTGAAGCAATGCCCAGTATTGCTTCAGTTTCCCGTTTTGAAATGAAAAGCAGCACTGGCGAAGGTGTAGGAACGCGCATACTTCTTGAAGGCGGCATGGTTAAGGAACTCGAGGCTTCATCCAGCCGTAAAGGAACGGATATCCTTGTTTCCGATTTGTTTTACAATACTCCTGCAAGGTTGAAATATATGAAAACCATTCATACCGAGTTAGGAAATATTACGGATGTCGCTAACAGGCTCGCACTTTCGCACCCGGATGTTTCAATACGGTTAACACACAATGAGAAGCGTATCCTGCACACGAATGGTAACGGCGATGTCAGGCAGGTGCTAGCCGCTATCTATGGGACGAATATTGCCAAAAAGATGATTCCGGTTCAGGCAAGCTCCCTGGACTTCAAATTATCCGGATATATCGTCATGCCCGAAGTCACCCGGGCTTCAAGGAATTATATTTCGACCATGATAAACGGCCGCTTCATTAAAAACTATGCGCTCGTGAAAGCAATCCTGGATGGTTACCATACACTTCTACCAATTGGGCGTTTTCCAATTGCTTTGTTGAATATTGAAATGGACCCGATTCTTGTCGATGTCAATGTACATCCGTCCAAAATGGAGGTAAGACTAAGCAAGGAACAGGAATTGTTCAGTCTTGTATCGGAAACGATTAAATCTTCGTTTAAAAAGATGTCTCTAATTCCAAGTGGATATACACCTACACCAAAGCCGGAACAGGCGAAAAGTGAGCAAACTACGCTGGAATTGGACCATGTTGTGGAAAGCGGCAAGCGGGTCCTTGAAGAAGCCAAGAAAGAAGCTTCACTCTTGAAGGATACCTTGATTCGGGAAAAGCAGGAACAAAAGAGTTATGTGGAGCATGAAGATTTCAATTTTGAACCAATAAAGGAAATAATCTATAGCAATGAACAGCAGCAAATGGAAGATGTCTATGTACCGGTCTTACAAGATGCTGAAAGCAAACCATATTTCGAGTCAGCTGAAAAGTATACAACCTACACTGTCGAACAAGAGGAAGAAATCGAGGCGAATGAACAGGCTAACCGCATCCCTCCCATGTACCCGATTGGGCAAATGCATGGAACATATATTTTCGCTCAAAACGAAAAAGGTTTATATATCATAGACCAGCATGCTGCCCAGGAACGGATCAAATACGAATATTTTAAAGAGAAGGTCGGACGTGTTGAAAACGAGCTGCAGGACATGCTGGTTCCCATCACCCTTGAATTTTCAACAGACCAATGTATTCGGATAAATGAATATCGGCATGAGTTGGAAAAAGTCGGCGTCTATTTAGAGGAGTTTGGCTACAACGCCTATATTGTCCGATCGCATCCACAATGGTTCCCTAAAGGAATTGAACAGGAAATCCTTGAAGAAATGATTGAACAATTGCTCTCGATGAAAAAGGTCGACATCAAGAAATTGCGTGAAGAAGCAGCTATCATGATGAGCTGTAAAGCCTCCATAAAGGCAAACCGTCATCTGCGCAATGATGAAATCCAAGCACTTTTGGATGAACTAAGGCGCACAACCGATCCCTTCACATGCCCTCATGGAAGGCCTATCATCATCTCTTATTCCATTTATGAAATGGAGAAAATGTTCAAGCGGATCATGTAATTAAAAGCAATGGAGAACCCTTATGTAATGGGATTCTCCATTGCTTTTTTAGTTAAATGACCACATTTATTGGTCCATGCTCTTTTTTCTAGTGCTTTTGAAACGTTTTCAGCATAAGAGACCTGTATATTCTAAGTAACTGAGTTAGTTCCTGTTTATAAAGTCAAGTAATAACTTGTGTGAATACTTTATATCACTATTGATTTCACTATCTTCTACAGAGCCTAAAATATGCAACGCTTTTTTTATTATGATTTCATCAGTTACAAACTCATCGCTGATTAATTCAACTAAATTTTGAGATGCGCTTTCTTGAATATATATATCTGAGTTAGTTTTAAGGAACATAATCAGTGTAGATGCGAGTTCTGTTAAATCTTTATAACTACATGCCCATATGCTTATACCATCTAAAATGTCCTCAGTATCTATACTTTTACACAACTCTTTTGCACGTTCAACGGATAACTCATATCCACCAATGTAATCGGACAAATCTTCTGTTGGCGGTTCATATAAACTTTCAATCATTTCTTTAAAAGTCTTAAAGATAACAGAAGTTCTATTCTCTTCAGTGTCTATAAAAGTTATTTCTGGTTCATCTTTATTTTTTCTATAATCTAATACAATCCACGTGTGTCCATCTCCGGAGATTGTTACAAAATCTTTTTCTTTAATTCCCCATTCATTTAGAAGGTATTTTGATTTGTAAATTCCTTCATTCTCTTTAATTCCAAACAGAAAGTCTACAGCAATATGATTATCAGCATAGGAATTTTTAAAACTCACTGGTAATGCGTTGTATTTTAAATATCCCCCATTTTGAATTTTTAATAGTTCAATATATTCTTTTGGGAGTTTAATGTTTAAATTTGTTTCAGCATCAAGGATATCTCCTTCTGTTAATTCATTTAGGTTATATTCATCAAAATCCATATCTTCGAATTCTTCAAAAATAGACTCCAAGTATCACACTCTCCATATTACTTAGTTTCATTCTTCTCAAATAAATCATCCAACAGTAAAATCTCAACTATTTATAGGCTTTTTCAATTGTAAGGGGATTTCTCATATTTATCCAAAAAAATGTTTTAATTTATTTGCATTTATAAAATTTCAATAATTCCTTTTTAGATAGAACCTGTGATGCACTATTAAGCCACAGATGATTAAATTTTATAGAACTAGATTGAGCATTTTGATAGGGGGACGTTCTTTTAAAGATAGGAGTAGTTCTGAGCCAACCGCAAACTGAATAATCTGTTGCTGTATTAGGGTGAGCAATTTGAGAATTTCTTATATTATAAGAAGAAACTCGGTAGAATATATTTAGATTATATAACGGATAATTGTATCCAAGCGTGTTATGGATTTTTAAATACCCATAAACCACATTGGGTGGACACCAAATGTAAGGATGTGGCGAAGTAAAAAACGGATCATGTAATTAAAAGCAATAGATAAACATTAAAGTAATAGGGTTCTCCTTGCTTTTTTCGTTAAATGATTACATTTATGGGTCATAATCTTTAAAACAAAGCGTTTGAAAAGCTTTCTGCTGAAGAGTCCTGTATTCAAGATATAATCTCCGTGATAGACCACTAATTATTACAACAACGCAATTATCAAGTCAGAATCTTATATGGGCTATTTAGTAAATGAAGCTTGTCTATACCATTTTTTGAAATATGCATAACATAATATAGATTTTTTAATATGAAAAAATTTTATAAGAATGGAGAACGATAATGGCAAATGGATGTAACCAAAATCCGATAGGGACTTGTTCGGAAGCGGAAGGAATCAATACAACTGCTAATGGGACAGCCTCTCATGCTGAAGGAATGAATACAATTGTTAACGGGACTGCTTCTCATGCGGAAGGAAGTACCACAACTTCAGGTGGTAATGCTGCACACACAGAAGGGTATGATACCGAAACAACAGCTGATACGGCACACGCAGAGGGAACTACTACGACAGCAAGCGGGGTAGCTTCCCACGCGGAGGGATATCTGACTACCGCTAGTGCAAATACTTCCCATGCGGAAGGAAGTGAAACAATTGCGACGGGAAACTCCTCCCATTCGGAAGGGTTTCGGACAACGGCCACAGCTAATACGGCACACGCAGAGGGAACTACTACGACAGCAAGCGGAGTTGCCTCACATTCGGAAGGTTTTGCAACGAATGCAAGTGGAGATAATTCACATGCAGAAGGTAACAATACAACAGCAGCCGGAGCTAATTCACATACAGAAGGTTTGAATACGCAAACAACAATCAGCGGTGTTAACGCACATGCGGAAGGAGAAGGAAATACAGCAAGTGGCAGGGCCTCCCATGCGGAAGGAGGCGGAGTAGATCAAATGGGTAATCCAGTTCCCACCTTAGCAAGCGGGGATGGTGCTCACGCAGAAGGCATAGGGACAACAGCTAGTGGACCTGCTGCACACGCAGAAGGCTTCCAAACCTCTGCCAGTAATCCTGCTGCCCATGCTGAAGGAATTAGTACAATTTCCAGTGGAATTGGTTCTCATGCAGAAAGCGTCAATACAACTGCGAGTGGATTTGCTTCCCACGCGGAAGGGTTAAGTACAACGGCCAGTGGAAATGCTTCCCATGCCGAAGGGGAGGGTTCAGTAGCCAGTGGAAATCGTTCTCACACGGAAGGGCAAAGTACATCTGCCAGTGGAGAAGCTTCTCATTCCGAGGGGGTTGCTACAAACGCAAGTGGAATAGCTTCCCATGCAGAAGGGAGAGAAACAAGGGCATTTGGGGAAAATTCGCATGCAGAAGGATTCCTGACCACTACGGGAAATGCAAATGATTCGACACTGGGGTTGAATGCCCATGCCGAAGGGGAAGGTACAACGGCTAGTGGAAGGGCCTCACACGCTGAGGGTGGAGCAATTGATCAAGTAGGTAATCCAGCCCCGACGTTGGCCAGTGGGAATAGTGCTCACGCGGAAGGAGTTGGTACAACAGCAAGTGGATTTGCGTCTCATGCGGAAGGGGGAACTCCAGACATAACCTTTTTACCAGGACCGGTAGCAAGCGGAAACTTTTCCCACGCAGAAGGCGTTGCAACATTCTCCAGCGGCCTTACTTCACATGCAGAGGGAGTAGGAACAATCGCCAGTGGTGATACCTCCCATGCTGAAGGTAACTTTACCTCAACAAATGGTTTTGAAGGAGCCCATATTATGGGAAGAAACGGAGCTGTTAACGATTTAGATGGTGACCCAACTTTTTCGTGGAATGTAGCTTTCGGAGCAGAGCCGTATGACACTACAGGACTAGTTGGAAAACTTCTGAATAACGGTAATATGTTCATTGATGGGGCATATGGCACTCCGGCGGGTGATTACGCAGAGATGTTTGAAACTGCTGATGGAAACCCAATTGATGTTGGCTACTTTGTTGTAGCATCAAATGAAGACAAAATTCAGAAAGCCACTTCAACCGCCCCTTTTATTTTGGGCATTACTAGTGCAACACCTGGTGTATTGGGGAATAGTGGAGGTTTGCGCTGGCAAGGGAAATATCAAATCGATGAATGGGGAAGAAAAAAATACCATGATGTCACTCTTCCACCCCAAAAAGACAAAAAAGGGAATGTGATTATTCCAGAAAGTACAGTAAAGCAACCCATCCTTAATCCGGATTGGAACCCTAACCAAGAATACGTTTCTCGTGTAAACCGACAAGAATGGGTGGCTGTAGGGCTAATTGGTCAAATACGGGTTCGAGATGATGGAACATGTGAAACTCATGGATATTGCTGGCCAAATGATGATGGAGTCGCAACAAAAGCGGAGAAAGGATATTTTGTATTAAAGCGTACCGGACCGAATCAAGTATTGGTCTTGGTCACTCCACTTCAAAAAAACTAAATAGTTAATACCATTGCAAATCGGTCAGTTGATGAAGTTTAAAGGACTTATGAAAATATAAAAAACCAAATTCCAGAAAGATACAAAGAATTAGGATTGAACACTTTGATATGGGGAGGTTCCTTTAAAAGTTCTGGGCAACCGCAAAATTGAAGTGAATGCTTTGTTGTTATAGAGGGGATTCAATATGAATCCCTTATATTATAAGAAGAAACTCGGTAGAATATATTTAGATTATATAACGGATAATTGTATCCAAGCGTGTTATGGATTTTTAAATACCCATTTGGGTGGACACCATAATATAAGATGTTGCTCAGTAAAATGAATTCGACATTTTAAACGGGTCATGTAATAAAAAGCAATGGAGAACCCTTATGTAATGAGAGGTTCTCCCTTAGACGTCATCCATGAAGGGTGTATAGGCCTTGAACTGCGTTAATCATGTTCCCAACATCTATCTTCAATAATAATATGGGGGATTGGGCTGGTATTGATAGTTGTATGCCGGGGCAGTATATAGTTGGTTATCATAGTGATTAATATATTGAGGATATTGCTGCATCTCTTCATCGGCTCGATGGCAGTTGACTGGCGGACCGATGAATGTTGATGGCTGAACCGGTGCAATTGCTTTTTTCCATTGGTTTTCATCCATGCAATAAGTATGTGCCATAATATTTGCCGGCGTCAATTTCAAGATATCTGAACCGAGGATCACCTCAGGTGTTGGTGCATTAAAAATGGCAAGCAAATGAGTATTATCCGTATTAGCCACTTCATAATGCCACCAACCTTGTGGGACATTGGCTACTTGACCGGGTTTAATGGGATAATTTTGTATTTGTTTTGTAAAAGGATTCAGTAATGAAACGGTTGCCGCTCCAGAAATGCAATACACGAGCTCTGCTGCATTTTGGTGATAATGCGGTTCTACGACATTGTCTGTACTAAGGTAAATATCTAATAATGAAACATTTTCGAGTGTGTTCAATTGTTTGATACCTAATACATTGATATAGTTTTGATTGTCTTTTTTCATTAAATTGCTTTTATTAATATCGAAAAAGTATTGTGTGGATGGTGAGGTATAGTCCATATAGGAGACCATGAATTTATCATTCCTTTTTTTAAGACTTGATTTTTCAGGATATGTAAAATCTCATTTTAATGTGCAATAACCCAGTGGGTTTATTGCCTATGGAACTGATAAGGGTTGCTGATGATGCTGTGATAGGCAGTGACTTAGAGTAACGAATAGTTATGGTTATTATATCAATATTATTTTATATATTTTAAAACTGAAACTACTAAACTGAATTTTTGATATAATCAAACTTTTGATTAGCGTAATTTTCCCATTGCATGACTTTAAATTACAGTGATATAATGTTCTCTGTGATTTTAAAGTTTAACATAGGAAGTGGCTAAATTGTCGAACAATTCAAAAGAGAGTAAATTCGTCCCGTACGTCTCTGCATCTAAATCTTTACCGGAATTGACTGCAACTGCAATCATTCTAGGGATCATTCTTGCAATCGTATTCGGGGCGGCAAATGCATACTTAGGCCTACTTATTGGTTTAACTGTCTCTGCTTCAATACCCGCGGCGGTAATTTCAATGGCTATATTAAGAGGGGTTTTTCGCAGGGATTCAATATTAGAAAACAATATTGTGCAAACGATGACCACAGCAGGTGAGGCTATTGGTGCCGGTGCTGTATTTACCATTCCAGCATTATTCATGTGGGACATGGACGTGAGTCAAGCATTCATCATTTTCGTTGTATTAACTGGGGGATTTTTAGGGGTCTTCATGATGGTTCCACTTCGCCAGCTTTTGATTGTAAGGGAACATGAAACATTACCTTATCCTGAAGGTACGGCATGTGCCGAGGTCCTGAAATCAGGAGAAAAGGGTGGTACAAGCGCCAAGCTGATCGGAGCCGGCTTGGTTATCGGCGGTGTGGTTAAAGGGCTTGGTGATGGGTTTAAGCTTTTCAAGACTGAGGTTGAAACAGGAATCACGAATTTTAAAAATGCAGTGGTTGGTCTTGATGCCTTTCCTTCCCTTTTGGGTGTAGGTTATATTATTGGACCGCGTGTTGCAGGACAAATGCTAGGTGGGGGTTTATTAGCCTGGGTCGTTCTAATACCGGCCATCAGCTTTTTTGGCGGAAGCAATGGAACAGCCATTTTCCCTTCTGAGGTACCGATCGGTGAATTGGATGCATGGGGAATTTGGGATAATTATATACGCTACATTGGTGCTGGTGCCGTTGCAACTGGCGGATTGATCACATTGATCAAAACATTACCAATACTTTTCAGTTCAGTTTTCGATACTCTTAAAGGTGTTAAAGCCAATAAAGGACAACTAAAATCAGGTTCGATCCGTACAGAACAAGACATACCGGCTAAATACGTTTGGCTGGGAACGATCATCGTTATTTTAATCATTGCTTTCACACCTATCACGGATGTAGGAATCATCGGTGCGATTGCAATTGCGATTTTTGGGTTTTTATTCGTGACAGTGGCTTCAAGGGTTGTTGGGATCGTCGGAAGTTCTTCTTCCCCAGTTTCAGGAATGACGATAGCCACACTATTGATTGTAGCGATTGTCTATAAAGCTACTGGTTTTACTGGTACGACGGGAATGGTAGCCGCTTTAACCGTCGCTGCGATCATTTGTACTGCACTTGCGGTTTCAGGTGATGTTTCTCAAGATCTAAAAACAGGATATATCGTCGGCGGAACACCATGGAAACAACAAGTTGCCATGATGATCGGTGTTGTTGCGTCAGCTTCTGTCATTGGTTTTATCCTGGTTCTGATGGATAACGCATATACGATGGGATCTGCAGAACTGCCTGCACCTAAAGCGGCACTAATGAAAATACTGGCTGAAGGTGTTCTTGGGGGAGATTTACCTTGGACACTCATCTTTATCGGTGCGGCTATTTCGATCACATTAGAATTTTTCGGTCTAAATTCACTTGTTGTTGCTGTCGGCATTTACTTGCCGGTTCATACGAGTGCCCCAATCATGATCGGTGGATTTATTCGTTTCTTCGTTGAGTTTTTCTCGAAAACAAAAGAAGCGCTTAAAGCACGGGTTGATAGAGGTGTATTATTTGCATCTGGTTTAATAGCGGGTGAATCATTGATTGGTGTTCTTATTGCCATATTGATCGCAGCAGGTGTCCAAGTTCCGGCTGCGGCTAAATTAGCCAGCAATTTGCTACCTTTCCTATTATTCCTTGCTCTAGCTGGATTGCTATGGTTCGTATCCAGCAAAGGGAAAAAAGAAGATGCTTCGTAAAAGCCAATCAAAAAAGAGGAACCTGTTAACCATGGTTCCCCTTTTGGAAAAACGCGTCACTATGGTACAAGAATCTTCGGAAGCAACTTTTTTAGTCATTCAAAGGACCAATTTTGTGGAACGAATTACAATTCGTTTCTTTAAACAACCATCAGTCCGCAAAATCAAGCTTGATAAGTTTGGGGCATATGCCATTAAACAGATGGAGTTCCAAAGAAATGTAAATCAGATTTCTGAAGCGATGAGTGAACATTTTGGAGAGGAAGCAGAACCAGCTTTACCGAGGTTGATGAAATTCCTGGAAATTCTAGAGGTACATGATTGGATCATATGGAATGATGAAGAAAAAAATGAAAAAAGCTGAAGCTCTTTTGATGCTTCAGCTTTTTTCTGTTTTAAATTTGATGGAAATCAAAAATTTTCACAGGCTTACGACATTCTAATAATCTACATTTTTACAAAAATGAACTTTGAGTATAATTATTTGTAACTGATTTATATATGTTGTATTCTTGTACTGTCAGTCAGGATAAAATATTCATATTTTGAAGAGCAGGTGGATTATTATGGGAAGAGTACAAGGAAAAGTAGCATTAGTTACAGGTGGAGCTTCAGGTATAGGGTTATCCATATCCACACTATTGGCTAAAGAAGGCGCAAAAGTCGTGATTGCTGATTTTAACGAAAAAGGAGCGAAAGAAGCGGCTGAAAACATTAAAAAACAAGGTGGGGAAGCGTCTGGAGTGTTCTTGGATGCCGGACAAGCAGATTCCATCCAGGCAGCAGTCGACTTTACCATTGAACAATATGGAACGGTTACGGTACTTGTTAATAATGTGGGGTCAACTAACCTGCATAAAGATCTGGATGTCGTGAATTTAGATTTGGAAGAATGGGACCGACTTATGGATGTGAATTTAAAAAGTGTGCTATTGGGCAGCAGGTTTGCGATTCCTCACATGATTAAAGCGGGAGGAGGTTCGATAATCAATACGGCCTCCATGGCTGGATTTACAGGTGACTCCGTACGATCTGCATATGGCGCGTCCAAAGCGGGGGTAGTGAATTTGACCCGTTATATCGCTGCACAGTATGGTAAAGATCATATTCGTTGTAATGGAGTGGCACCAGGTCTTATTTTAACTCCTGCAGCGAAAAATAATATGCCTCAGGCCGTACTCGATATTTTTGCTAAATTCAATGCATTGCCATATCATGGTGAAGCGGATGATATCGGTTATACCGTACTATTCCTTGCATCTGACGAGTCCAAATTCATTACAGGTCAGACGATCCAAGTCGAAGGCGGCCATTATATGGCCAACCCAAGCATCTCTGATTTTAATGATTATGTAACGAAAGCAAAATCCAATTAATTGTCTGGACATTCATATAACAAAACCTTACCCTGGAAAAGATCAACCTTATCCGGGGTTTTTAGTTAGGAAGCCCTTTATTTAAAAAACATGAAGCAGGTGCATTAACAATGGAAGCAACGAATTATGACGAAATGCTGAACATCAAAACGGAAGGTGAACAAAAAAAATTCAATGATTCTTTGCATTACCACCGATATGAACCTACGCCTTATAGCGCATTAGAACATTTATTCAAAAAATATGCACTGAAAAGAAATGATCGCATTGTTGATTTTGGATGCGGTAAAGGACGCTTGAATTTTTTCATCCATCATTTATATCAATCATCTGTGGTTGGCGTGGAGATGAATGAAAGTTTCTATAAAGAAGCGATCGAGAATCTGAATGGCTACATGAAGAAAAGGAACAACAACTATGGCAATATAGAATTCCACAACTGTTTGGCGGAAGAATATGATATTGATACGAATGACAATCGCTTTTATTTCTTTAACCCGTTCTCGGTACAGATCTTCATGAAAATCATCAATAACATATTGCTTTCCTTTGAAAAAGAACCGCGCCAAATCGAACTGATTTTATTTTATGCTTCACAGGATTATATTTTTTTCCTCGAAAACCAAACCGCCTTCGAACTGAAAGACGAGGTGATGTTACCTGGCTTGACAGAATCTAATCCTTTTGAAAAATTCATCATATACCAATTGTTAATTTGAATGGATATTCGTTTTTTGGTGATAATCAAGCAAATATTAAATGCACTCAAGCGATATTTCATTGATGCTTGGGTGCAATGAGTAACGAACCGTGGTGGGTACTTAATTTACAGTGTATTGTAAAATCCTTACTTTTTTTGCATGCTCCTATTCCATTTTTTATCTTTTAGTTTTATGCTCTTCTATTTCTAAGGATGAATCACTTTGTTTGTGGGCGAGGTTCTAGTTTATAGTTTGTAAGCCATAGTAAACATAAAAAAATTAATTCAAATGCATTGGTAACAGCCGAACTTTCTATGGGAATAGGGATGGCACTTCCAACTATCATGACTATAACTCCTAAAAGCATCCAAATCCAACGTGTTCTTATAAATATGCAGATGCTAATCACCAATAATATAAAGGTAACAATAAGCACCATTAAAGGTGGGCCTGAAGATTCCTCACTAACATATCTTAAAACACCATACTCGTAGATTGGTACAAATGTCTTATGCATATTTTCAATAAATTCATAGATGATAAGCCCAGCTGTAAGGAAAAGGAAAAAGTAGGGTGTTATCATTTTTTTTGTAAAGGGAATATGTATCCTTTTCGCCATTCCCCATCCAAACAAAATCAATGTGGGAGTGATAAATCCATGACTCCAGAAACGTAATGCATTTAATGACTCCAACAAAGGGCCATCACCAATGAACTTTCCAGAGGCAATAATTAAGTTATCCACGATAAGCCCGAAAGTAACTAGAAGAAGAAAGCTTGAATACGAAAAGAGTTTACGGTCCTGTCGAAGTAACATCATTCCCATGATAAAAAGAATAATATAAATGATTGAATAACAAAAATATAAAATAGTATCCAACTAATTCACCCCCTATATTGTTTTTTTCCATACTATAATAGAACAAAACATATCACAAAAAATAACATTAAATATAATTTTAATTTAATGTGAAATTCATATTCAGGAAAGATTGTAAATACCTATACGGAGAATATAATGGGTAGGCTTTATATATGGTTTTTATAAGTATCAAAGGTCTACATAAGAAACTTTATATTTAAACATGGATGGAAGCATTGCATGAAAAATTCCCATAAATAGCGATATTACTGATAAGCAGCCACTGAAATACGTGCACAGATTGTGTAATAACTCTCAATGTTGACTCAGACGAACTACGTTTCCGAAAAACATGTGGCAATGTTCAATAGCTGGCATCCAAACAAAGAGAGAGGATTCGTACAGGGTGGGTACACCTAATAAGGTGAGATATAGCACAGCAAGTAAATAAACTTGAAAATGATGGAGATAATCCCCCTTTGTCATAAAAATATTCAAAAGAGAAGGAAGTTAGATGTAAAGTTCAAGGACAGGGTGAATGAAAAGCAATACTAGTAGCTGTGTGTGTCCATAACATCACCTAGAAATAAATTTTAGGAATAGTGAGGTATAAAATGAAAAAAGTTATTAAATATATTCTCGTTAGTATAATTGCATTAATGATTATCGCTTTCGGCAGCTTTTACATATGGTCAGAACAAACATACAAGCCATCAGATGAATTGTATGCGTTAGTTGGAAAGGGGAATATAAAAAAGGAAAATGGGTTTGTCACATTCGAACCAACAAAAACTAAGAAAGTGGGCATTGTCCTGTATCCAGGTGCCAAGGTTGAGCCGGAAGCATACGGATATTATGCAAAAGAATTATCGAAAGAGGGATATACAGTCGTTATCCCAGATGTGAGGTTCAATTTCGCTTTGTTTGATAAAAATAAAGCAGTGGAAGCTAAAGATGCATATCCAGATGTGGAGAAATGGTACGTTGCTGGACACTCGTTAGGAGGAGTAGCCGCCTCCGCATATGCTTATGAAAATCCAAAAGAGGTGGAAGGAATTATCCTCCTCGGTTCATATCCCAGTAACTCGAATGACTTTTCAAAAATGAAGGTTCCTATGCTATCGTTATATGCAGAACATGATGGGCTATCTACAGTGAAGAAGATTGTGAAGACAAAGCACTTACTATCTAAACAGGCTAACATGCATAAGATAGCGGGTGGAAACCACGGTCAATTTGGTGTATACGGAAAGCAAAAGGGAGATAATGAAGCGACTATCTCAGCTAAGAAACAACAAGAAGAAATGATAGTTGTCACAAAAAAATGGCTTAATCAGAATGGGGAGTAAGTAAAATTCAGCTTGAGCCATGAGAAAAAGGACCCGTTATTCTAAGATGATGTAGAGAGGCCCTCAATGAATTAATTGGGGGCATTTTCATACCGAGATATATTTGGACTTGGAAACAATGATGCAAAGGGATCCGGTATGCGGAAAAAAGGGGGGGATGTAGACTAAACGACAAGCACCACACCTCCCCGGTCCGGATTATTGCTTTCGCGTTATTTGTTTAATATTATGCTATATTTGTAAATTCACTCATTTAATGAGTGTATTTGTAAGTATGTAAATAATTATCCGGACACACAACGAAAAGAGGCAATCGTTATGATTGCCTCTCTCAAGAAGAAAAACGAGTGTGCATGAAGTTTGTTTCAGTTGATTTCAGAAATCCGTTCCCTTTTTCTGTAAAGCCTCATCAATGCCAGCGGCTGTGGGGTCTCGGCTAGCCAGTTATTCGGAGGAGTGGCGCAAATTTCTTCAATCCAATGACGTTTCACCCATTAAAAAAGTAAAAAACATGAAGGGTAACAAAGTCTTCCGAGCCTCCTGCGGAAGGCGAGTGCCTGGAGTGGAATTCAACGTTCCAATCTTACAAAACCCTAAAAAAATCGAGTATGTTTACAGTCCGGGCTGCCTTAATTAATAAGGCAGCCGTCTTATTTTATATAATAATATTCAATAGTTACGCTCGATGACAAAGTGCGCGCGATCGCCTCTAAAGAGAGTTTTAGAGAATTCAATGACCGATCCGTCATTCTCATATGTGTAAGTTTCCAATGAAAAACAAGGTGAGCCGTTCGGTACGTCCAATTTGTCAGAAATGGAATCGTCGGCAAGTGAAAACTCCAAGTGTTCGACCGTTTTTTTTACTTTTAAATTGAATTGTGTCTCAAGTACTTTAAAGAGTGATTTTTCGCAGGCTTCGATATTAAGCCCGGGTGTTTTATACCAAGGGAGATAGGCAATTTCATATTGAAGGGGGATATCGTTTACGTAACGTATCCGTTCCAGTTTATTTACGGGGTCTCCAATATTTTGTTTAAAAAGCTTGGCAAGGGTAGCGTTTGCTTCGATCACCTTTAAGCTAATGACCTTTGTAGAAGGGTTTTTTCCTTGCATCGTGACTTGCTCAGAGAACTTTTCAACCGTGCTTGAAAGAAATTGCTTCACTTTATTTTCCGAAACGAAAGTACCTTTGCCCTGAACACGGTAGATGTAGCCTTCGACGTTCAATTGCTGTAAGGCCGTGCGAACTGTTGTCCTGCTTACTCCGTATATTTTACAAAATTCTGCCTCAGTCGGTAATTTTGTATTTGTTTGATATTCGCCATTTTTTATGAGATCGATAATTGATTCCTTAACTATGGAATGCAATGCCGCTTCTTTATTCATGGTCTCCACAGTGATTCCTCCTATGCTCATTCCCAATATATACATATAGATTATCTCGGATAAGTTCAATAATCAACTTTAATTCAAAAATTTGTAGTAACAAATTAAAAATTGTGTTGATATTTTTTTGATTTGTAACTACAATGTATGTATGGAGGCAATAATACCCATTTCATATTCAAGGGAAGTGATAAAAGTAACATCGATTATAAAAAATGCGGTTTAGACTTACTTGAAAATACTGAATAATCAATCATTAAAAAGGGGGGTAATTTCAATGAATATCTTATTATGTTGTTCTGCAGGGATGTCTACTAGTTTATTAGTTACCAAGATGGAGGAAAGTGCTAAAAAACAAGGGGTAGAGTGTCATATATGGGCAGTTGGTTCTACAGAAGTTAACAATGAAATAGATAAGGCCGATGTTATTTTATTAGGGCCGCAGGTTAGATATCTTCTTTCCAAGCTACAGGAAGCGGGGAAAGAAAAGGGAATTCCAGTCGCAACCATCAATCCGATGTTCTATGGACTATGTAATGGTGAAGAAGTGCTAAAACAAGCCACTACTTTAATAAAAGGAGAATAAGGATATGATGACTTTTATTGATAAGTATATTATGCCTGGGGCGGTAAAGGTAGGGAATAACCGGCATTTGCTTGCAATTCGTGACGCATTGATTGGAATGATAGCGATTACAATGATCGGGTCATTCGCCGTCCTGTTTAATAATCTAGGGCAAGTCATCAAGCCTTACGGAAGAATGATGGAGGCCATCTTCGGTCCTGCATGGAATACGCTCGGCGGTGATATTTGGTTTGGAACCTTTGCATTCATGACGGTATTCGCTGTATTCGGCATTTCTTATAAATTGGCACGATCATACGGTGACGATGGTTTTGAAGCGATGCTGGTATCCGCAGCCTGTTTCTTCTTACTATTGCCTCAAATCGGAAATGTCACTTTAACCATCGATGATAAGGATGTTACTGGCGGGGCCTGGGGTTTTGTAAGCGTAAACTATTTTAATGCTACAGCCCTCTTTACAGGAATTGTCGTTGCCTTGATAGCCACTGAAATATTTGTGAGACTTTCCCGAGTGAAGTATTTAGTCATCAAGCTTCCTGATGGAGTACCTCCTGCGGTTGCCCGTTCATTTGCAAAGTTAGTGCCGGGTATGGCAACGATCTTTATCGCTGGTATATTCGGACTGCTGTTCCGTAAAGCTACGGATGGGCAGGTATTGAATGACTGGTTGAGTAAAGTGATCGTATCTCCATTACAAAGTGCAGTAGATTCATTGCCATTCGCTATTTTACTAGTATTTCTTGTTCATTTATTATGGATGATCGGTTTGCATGGACCCAATATCCTTGGTGGGATAACGACACCGCTTTTTGAAAGTTCAGGAGTGAAAAATATCGATTTATATGCAAAAGGCGTCAAAGACATGGACCAATACGGGGTATTGGCGGGTTCTTTCCTGGATGCATTTGTTTATTTAGGCGGATCTGGTGCAACATTGGGCCTAATCATTGCAATGATCATTGCCGGCCGGAAACGGTATAAACAGATGATTGCACTCGGAGGGGCACCAGGAGTGTTCCAGATTAACGAACCCATTCTTTTCGGATTGCCTATCGTTCTGAATCCAATGTGGTTCATCCCATTTGTTCTCGGCCCGGTAATTACAACGGTGATCTCTTATATCGCGGTAAGCAGCGGAATGGTTTTCCCGATCGTCGCTAAGATTCCATGGGTTACCCCGCCGATTGTGGGTGGATTCCTGGCCACAGGCGGACATGTATCTGGAGCGGTTTTGGCTGCAATCAATCTAGTCATTTCAACAGCTATTTATTTACCATTCGTTTATGCTCAAGTGAAGATAGACACCAAAAATGAAACAAAGCTTACAAAAGATTCAGAAACGCTAAGCCTTTAAGAAAGTAGTGATGAAAAATGGAAAAAGAAGAATTATACCAGCTATCCTTTCAATTGATTTTATATAGTGGGAATGCGAGAAGCTTTGCAATGGAAGCGTTGCAGGAAGCAAAGAAAAAGGATTTTGATTCTGCACGATTGAAAATCGCCGAGGCGGAAACGGAATTACTGCAGGCCCATAAATACCAAACTCAATTAATTCATGCCGAGGCGGGCGGGGACCATTTTGATCTTCCCATCATCCTAGTGCATGCACAAGATCATTTAATGACGGCGATGACAGTAAAGGATCTTGCACTGGAAATGATCGATCTACGCGAAGAATTCTTACATGCAAATGTTGTGAAGGAGAGGGCTGCCGAATGAGCAAGGGGCTGAAAATTGTCACGATTGGTGGAGGATCGAGCTATACGCCAGAACTGATCGAAGGATTCATTAAATATCATGAAGAACTTCCCGTGAGTGAAATTTGGCTCGTTGACATCGAAGCGGGAAAGGAAAAGCTTGAAATTGTCGGGAATCTGGCAAGAAGGATGATTGAAAAGGCTGGTGTGAATATTGATGTCCACCTCACGCTAGATAGAAAGAAAGCGCTTAAAGGCGCAGATTATGTAACAACCCAGCTGCGGGTTGGCCAGCTCGCAGCAAGGGCACTTGATGAAAAGATTCCATTGAAACACGGAGTGATCGGACAGGAGACGAATGGGCCTGGTGGGCTTTTCAAGGCTTTTAGAACGATTCCCGTCATTCTGGATATTGCTCATGAAATGGAGGAATTATGTCCGGAAGCATGGCTGATTAACTTCACGAATCCTGCTGGAATGGTAACTGAAGCAGTTCTGCGTCACAGTAATATTTCCAAAATCATCGGACTTTGCAATGTGCCGATTGGTATGGAACGAGGTGTTGCGGATTTAATGGATGTAGAGCCATCAAGAGTCCGGATCGACTTTGCCGGCTTGAACCATATGGTTTACGGATTGGATGTATTCGTTGATGGGGAGAGTGTCAAAGATCAAATCATCAATTTGATTACTGATCCAGCTAAAGCTGTCACGATGAAGAATATCCATGCAATGGGCTGGGAGCCGGAATTCCTTAGAGCGTTAAATTTGTTTCCGTGTCCATACCACAACTACTATTACAAAACGGGGGATGTGCTGGCCCAAGAATTGAAGGATGCAGAAAAAGGGGAAACACGTGCAGAGGTCGTTCAAAGACTTGAAGCAGGTTTATTCGAGCTATACAAAGACCAGGATCTGGCTATCAAGCCGCCGCAGCTTGAAGAGCGCGGAGGTGCGTACTACAGCGATGCGGCTGTACGGTTGATTTGCTCGATGCATACGGATAAGCGAGATATTCAAGCGGTAAATACGGTCAACCATGGTGCGATAGAAGGCATCCCTTACGGCTCGGCGATTGAAACCAGTTGCGTGATAACTAAGGATGGACCTAAGCCAATCAACGTAGGAGAGCTTCCTGTCGCTGTCCGCGGATTAATTCAGCAAATCAAATCCTTTGAAAGGGTAGCCATCGAAGCTGCAATTTCGGGGGACTATGATACTGCGTTGCTTGCCATGACGATCAATCCACTCGTTCCAAGTGACCGGGTTGCAAAACTTATCTTAGACGAAATGCTGGAGGCACATAAAGATTATCTGCCGCAGTTTTTTGAAAAAAAGGAGTTGCAGGATAATTTATCATGATTGAAGTCCTTGTAAATGCAGATGATTTCGGGTTAACTAAAGCGGTGAATTATGGGATTTTGGATAGCCACAAATATGGAATTGTCAATTCGGCAACGATCATGATGAATGCGCAAGCAACGGAGCATGCGATCGAAATCGCAAAGAAGACACCATCGTTGAAGGTAGGTATACACTTAGTGCTGACATGGGGGAAACCTTTGTTGAGTGATGTTCCGAGTTTGGTTGATGAAGCTGGTTTCTTTAAGAAGCAAGGGTTGGTATATGGGGATCCTGCCGGTATTTCCTTGAGCGAATTGGAGAGGGAGTGGTCAGCACAAATCGAAAGATTCTTGGAATTTGGTCTATTCCCGACTCATTTTGACAGCCATCATCATGTACATGGGATCACAGCATTTCTACCGGTTATTAAAAAGCTGTCAGATAAATATGGATTGCCAGTGCGTAATGCCGGAAGGCACCTTGCTGGGATTCAAACCGTTACAGATGTATTCCTGGATGATTTTTATGGAGAAATGGTGGTTGAAGATTACTTTCAAAACTTGAAGGGGAGGGTAATGGATGGGGCGAGCGTGGAGATAATGACTCACCCTGCTTATATGGATGAAGAATTAATGGAAGTCTCCTCATATAATGATAAACGTTTAAAAGAAACACGGATCCTGACAAATGCAAAATTACCTGAGGGATTTTTCCTTAGATTCAGCATCAACCAGGTTAACATTTGAATTTTGATAAATACAGCCCTTTAATTGCAAAAGAGGACCATTCATCCAAATGATGAATGGTCCTTTTAAATTCAATGAGTGCTTTATCTTAAAAATTAATAAGCCAAGCTGAATAGGGCTTTGATGTGTGATAGATAGCGAACATTACTTGCTTCTTTCATCAATGTAGCCGGAAGTCCTTTAAGGGACGTGTTATTGGCCCCAACCGTTGCCACCGCATCCTTACGGCCAAGGCTCGCAAGCGTACCTGAGTTTACAGGCGAAAATGCTTCAAGTTTCTTGCCTTCAAAGGCTGCAAATAGGTTGTAACCAACAAGCTCACCCATTTGCCAAGCATTTTGAGCAGTAGGAGCGTATGGACGGCCGCCTTCTGGAGGGAAAGCAACGGCACTGTCCCCGACAACGAATACGTCTTTATGGGATTTGGATTGCAAATACTCATTAACGGTTGCTTTGCCGCGATCCACTTCAAGGCCTGATTCGCCTACGATAGGAAGAGCCGCAACTCCGCCTGTCCAAACAAGCGTATTGGCCGTTATCGTTTGTCCATCTTTCAATTCGATTTGATTGCCTTTAACACCCGTTACAGGCAGACCTGTCAAGAATTCAACGCCGCGTGCTTCCAAGCTTGTCATCGCACGTTCGATTAAGTGGTCAGGCAGGACCGGAAGGATTTTTGGACCTGCTTCCACAAGCTTGATTTTCAAGTCCTTGAAGTCCACTCCGAACTTTTTGGCAATTTTAGGGAAATGATCCACGATTTCACCGATTAATTCGACGCCCGTCAAGCCGCCGCCGCCGATCACGATGGTTGCGTCCGCTTCATTATTCGTTTGTGCATATTCGCGAATGCGATCTTCGATATGTTTGTAAATCTTGTTTGCATCATTTACGGATTTCAAGACCATGCTGTTTTCCTCAAGTCCCGGAATGCCGAAGAATCCTGTTTGGCTTCCCAAAGCAACAACTAGGGCATCATAAGATAAAGTGGAACCATTGGCAAGTTTCACTTCTTTGTTATCGACTGAGAAAGACTCCACTTTGGAAATGACAAGGTCGATATCTTTTCCTTTTAAAAGCTTTTCCAACGGAATGGAAACGGCTTGTTCGGAAATGGATCCGCCTGCAAGACGGTGCAATTCGGTGATGATTTGGTGCGTTGGAAATTGGTTCACCACTGTAACCTGCACTTCATCTCTTTTGTAATATTCACGTACGGATAAGGCAGTTAGCAATCCAGCGTAACCTGCACCTAAGATGACGATTTGTTTTGACATAGTTAATCCCCCGTCCTTACTGATTGAAAGTTAATCAAATTATTTTTGGTTTTTACGTTCTGAAGAGACTTCAAGAAAAGCTTGGGCGAAACGGAAAAGCTTTTGTGCTTGCGGGTCTTTCATCATTTTTAACAGACCAAAAAGACCGATCACATCAGTATTCGCTTCTGCACGATCCTTAGCTTCGATGGCATTAGCCGCAAGACCTTTCACTGAACCCACAACAGGTGTAGCAATCTCCGAAATGGCGCTGACCGTATCATTTTTCAAGACATCATCAGTCGCAACCGATTGAGCGAAATCATAAGACTTTGTTAAAATATTCACTAACTCAGTCAGTTTTGGTAACTGCTCAACTAAAGTGTTCAATGATTCCTGAACCTCAGGCTTTAAAAGCTGATCTAGGATATCCAATTGTTCTTGGTTTGCAGAAATATTAAGTGTTTCATGTTCAGGTTTTGTGACTACATCTACCATATCTAATTCCCCTTTAAACTTATTTATTTTGATTTATGTGTTTTCCGCCGATACTACTAATCATACGACTCTAATCTCTTAATTTCAAATATTTCTTTTGTGATACGAATATAATTTTAATAGATATAAATAAGAGTTATTAGGTGGGTTTGAAGATTTATCTTAATATTCCGAGAAAATATTAAGATTATTCTGATGATAATACCTTTTTTCTCATTTCCTATAATATAGAACACTATAATGTCTAAAATTTTTGAATATGCCATGCTTGAATGAGACCCAAGAATATTTTATCTGATTTTGGGTAAATAATATTATCGGAATTGGAGATGATGCCTTTGGTAGAACGCAGGATGTTAAAAATCCGTGGTGAGAATATTGAAATATCCTCTAGGTACAATGAAAAATATAGTAAATGGAATTGTACAGCTAAAATTCCCAATAGTTCCATCATTGCTTATTGTCGTGATAAGAATAAGCTACGTGCTGAGACAGTTTCTATGAGCAGGTTATTAATTACTTATGATGACTATAAAATTATCTGAGTCGTAAAAGGCGCCAACCTTGAAGAGGAAGTGGGCGCCTTTTTTATAGAATAATATTTTTATCTGCGATATCGAGAATATATCTTCGGAAATGGAGATATATCATCGAAAACTCCTGATTTATCTACGAATTATACGATTTATCGATTTTTCGACATAAATAAGCTAACTTTTTATGAAAAGAAACGAAATTGTCAAAAAAAATATCAGATAATACTGAAAAGAATAGTAAAATTATGTTAATATATTTAAAAAAAGTATTATTTTCTAATAAAAATGAATAATCTATTTTTAAAGGATCTCCATAAATGGAGTGTAGGAGCTGGCCATTTTATAAGCAGCGATTAGCAAGTGAAATAGCCTTATAGAATAAAATTATCAATTAAATGAAATGGAGTCGATACAATGGTTAATATTACCGGATATGGCAAAGCAACACAAGAAGCAGTGAATAATTTTCAGGAATTTGTGGGTTTTGAAATCCCTGCAGATTATCAACAATTTCTCCTTAAGCATAATGGCGGAACAACAGCGGTCCAAAACTGTAAGTTTTATGTAGATGGATTAGACACACTCGTTTGCTTAAATGTACTTTATGGATTAGAACTTCAAGATAAAGAACTGAATTTACAAAAATGGCATGAAGAAAACAGAGATGACTTACATAAGAATTGCATTATAATAGGTAATGATACATGTGCAGGTAAAATCTTGCTGATAAATAACGAAGAGGAAAAGGGAGTTTACTTCTGGGATCAGGGTTGGTACTCGGATCCATCAAGCCAGGATGAAAATATTTATAAAGTTGCATCGAGTTTTAAATCCTTCATTGAGGGATTGAAAATCCCGGAAGAAATCTAATTTTATTGTAATCCCCTTGATTGGCTCATACCATTCAAGGTTTTTTATTGTCATGTTAATGAGGAGAAAAAGATGTATAAAATATTATTGGTTGAAGACGATTCCAAAATAGCTGGTATCTTGGTCAATTACTTAAAAAGGTATGGGTATGAGGTTTTTGAAGTGAAGCAACTGAACCAAGTCTTTGCGGAGTTCCAAGAGATAAAGCCGGATTTAGTTTTATTGGATATTAATCTGCCCTATTATGATGGTTTCCATTGGTGCCGGCTAATAAGGACGGTTTCAAAGATTCCCATCATTTTCATCTCTGCAAGGACAGATGAAATGAACCAAGTCATGGCCATTGAATATGGGGGAGATGATTATTTAACGAAACCGTTTCATTTGGAAGTGGTACTGGCGAAAATAAAGAGTGTCCTACGTAGGGTTTACGGTGAATATGCGGAAATATCTTCATTCCACCAACAAATAAAGGAAATAGATGGATTAACGCTTTATACGGAAAAAGCGATGATCGAATACCAAGACAATCAGGTAACGTTAACCCAAAATGAGTTGAAATTATTGAGTTGTTTACTACGACAGTATGACACCATTGTCTCGCGTGAAGATTTGCTTGAAGCATTATGGAATGATGATTCATTTGTAGATGACAATACATTGACCGTCAATGTTACAAGGGTTAGGAAAAAACTTGAGGATATCGGCGTCAAGCATGCCATAACAACCAGCAGGGGAAAAGGATATCGACTAAAAGTAATGCAAGGTGAAGAAAAGTGAATCTAAAATCCTTTTTCAAAGACCGTCTTTACTTTATATTTTATACCGTTCTATTGGTAAGCCTGCTTATTATTGCTTATGCACTAGCCGTTCTGGAAGCGGGGAATCACATATCGGTTTCAAATATCATCTATTTAATTATTCTGGCGTTGTTTATGCTGCTTTTATTTTTAGCGGGCGATTATATAAGGCATTACCGTTTTCTTAGTCAATTAACAAGGATGAAGCAAGAACCGAGCTTATCATTTGAGTATGTCGAAGCTTTTAGGGACCCCCTGTCAAATGAACAAAAGTTGTGGATGGATCTTTTTCAACAAATGAACCAGGTAACAATTGGGCAATTACAAGAACAAATCAAACAGAAGGAGCAATATGAACTGTTGATTCATCAATGGGTTCATCAAATGAAGACTCCTGTTTCAGTCATTTCCTTACTGGTTCAAGAAGGCAACAGGACATTTTCGGATGAGCCGATGAAGGCTTATCTAAAAGAGATAGAAGAAGAAAATGATCGATTTCGCAGAGGGCTGGAAATTATATTGCATGGAGCAAGGCTTCAGCGTTTTTCGGAGGATGTAAAATCGGAGCGGGTTGACTTAATTAATTTAGTCAAGCAAGTGATTAACGAGGAAAAGAAACAGTTCATCAAACGGTTCATTTATCCCAGGCTTGAAACGGAGCTTGAGAATGTATATGTGCATTCGGATCGTAAGTGGCTCCACTTCGCCATTAGTCAGGTGGTCTTTAATGCGCTGAAGTATTCAAGGCAGGAAAAGCATGACAGCATAACGTTCAACATTGTTGAAAAAGAGTCGGAGATATTCCTAAGGATAACAGATCAGGGAATTGGAATTGTCCCGCATGATGTAAAGAGAGTGTTTGATCCATTTTTTACTGGAGAGAACGGGCGAGTCCAACAAGAGTCAACTGGAATGGGACTATATCTAGTGAAGCAAATCGTTAACAGACTTGGGCATGGCGTTACGGTTCAATCGACTGTATCCGAAGGGACTACAGTGGAATTTTTCTTTAAGACAAATACCTTACATGAAAGGTGACAGAATTGTAAGGGTGTTAAACGAATATGTAATAAACTTCGATGGGAGCCTCCCTCTTTATTCATTATACTTACGGTAAGAAAGGGAGGTATTTTCGGATGTCAATTTTAAAAGCGGAACAATTATCCAAAACTTATTTTCAAAAGCAGGGGAATTTATTTCATAAAGCACTACATAATTTCACCATGAATGTACAGAAAGGGGAATTTGTCGGCGTGATGGGTCCATCAGGCAGCGGGAAAACCACTTTGCTTAACTTAATGGCCACGATTGATAAGCCCACAACAGGTAAAGTCATTCTAAATGATCAAAATCCTAATGAATTAAAAAATCAGGAACTTGCATTATTTCGCAGGAGGGAAATTGGATTTGTTTTTCAGGACTTCAACCTTCTTGATACACTTACCGTTCGTGAAAATATCCTCCTTCCTTTAGCGTTAGATCATTATAAACTGCAGGAAATGGAAAATAGGGTAAATCAGTTGGCGAACCTTCTTGGTATTGAAGGAATTTTAGAAAAGCGGACTTTTGAAATTTCCGGAGGTCAGCAGCAACGAACGGCTTGTGCAAGAGCGATGATTCATGAGCCTTCCATTATTTTAGCGGATGAACCTACTGGTAATTTGGATTCCAAATCTGCCAAGCAGGTAATGGATACCCTCACTACTCTTCAGGAGAAAAAGGGGGCAACCATCCTCATGGTCACACATGACCCGACCGCCGCCAGCTTCTGTGACCGGATTCTATTCATAAAGGATGGTAAGTTCTTTTCGGAGGTTCACAGCGGAGGGGAAAGACAGAGCTTCCATCAAAGGATTTTAGATACGTTAAGCGTTTTGGGAGGAGTCTATCATGAACATCCGACTTCTCGCTAAGAGAAATATCCAAGGAAATGCCCAACGTTATCTAGCTTATTTTTTCAGTATTGTCCTTTCGGTCTCAATCTTTTTTATTTACGCATCATTTATCTTTCATCCAGATGTGGTCCATGCGAATATCCCTGGGGGCCAGTTAATTAGTAAAGGACTCATTGCAGCTGAGATAGTGATCATCATATTTTCAGTTTTCTTTATCGCTTATTCGAATGCCGCATTTATACAGCCGCGAAAAAAAGAGTTTGGGCTGCTGACACTGCTTGGAATGTCCAAATCCCAATTAAGAAAACTGATTTACCTCGAGCAAACGATGGTTTCCCTCATATCTATCCTTATAGGAGTGGGGGTGGGGTTTTTGTTCTCAAAGTTATTTTTAATGGCAGTTTCTTGGTTATTGGCTGTAGAGCAACCAATATCCTTTGTCTTTGTCCCTGAGGCCTTTGTTTATACGATTGTCGGTTTCATCTTGCTATTTCAGCTATTATCGCTTCTTTCATTATTCCAGATTGGAAATGCGGAGGTAGTCGATTTATTAAAAGATAAACAAAAACCAAAAAAGGCGCCCCTCGTTTCAAAGTGGTTAATTGCAATATCAGCCGTTTGCTTAAGCATTTCTTATTACTTGGCAGCCACGATGTCGTTGAACAATTCTTATATTCGAGTGATGCCCATTTTATTCTTCGTACTGATCGGCACCTATTTTTTATTCAGCCAAAGCATTGTCGCTCTATGCAGCAGGCTTTATCGGAAGAAGAAAAGCTTATATGGTGGAACGAATTTAATTACGCAAACAAACCTGATATTTAATATTAAGGACTATTCCAGGTTATTCTTTTTGACCTCGATCATTACAGCTGTGATTTTGACAGCTGCAGGAACACTTTTCATGTTCAGTGCAGATTTAAAAAAGCAAGGGATCGATAACATTCCGCAATCAATTGGCTGGGTTGAAAAGGACGCTTCCATTTATTCCGTTATTGAACCATCCGCAGTGGAGAAAACATTAAAGGAAGATGGATTCAAGATCCTTTACGAAGTTAATATGACAGGTGTGCCCATTTCACACATGTTACCCCATATGAGAACGGGAGAATCCAATAAAAATTGGTCATTATTAATCTCGGAAAGTGATTATAACAATGCGGCTGCATTGCGAAAAATTGATCCAGCAAAGCTATCTGGAAAAGAAGCGTTATACATTTTTCCTTATGGAGGACTCGACTATCAATTTGTCCAAAAGGGTGAACAAAAGGAGCTTCAATATGGTAAACAAATCATACAGGTAACAATGATTGGTCAGCGCAATCAATCGATAGTCGCTCCAATAAAATCAGCAACGACCCTGATGGTGGTCGATGATCAGCTGTATCATGAAATCACTGCTGATGTGCCTTTAAAAGATAAGGTAAGAGTACGAGGGTATGAAGTTAAAGACTGGGAAGAATCAATGGAAACAGCTGCTAAAATCGAAAAAATGTCTAATAATCCTGACCATAATCAATTGCAAACAAGAGCTCCGATTTATCAAGAAATGAAACAGGGAAGCATGTTGATTCTTTTTATCGGCTTGTTTGTCAGTTTATTATTCTTTATCGTCCAAGGGAGCATGATGTATCTGCGAGTTTTTACGAATTTAGAAGATAAAAAAATCCAAATTCATGCCCTACATCGATTGGGACTGACAAAAAAAGAAATACGGCAAATTTTAAGTGCGGAAATACGTATCCTCTTTTTCGCTCCTTTTCTGATAGGAATGCTTCATGCCATAATCGCCTACGTGGCATTAAGCAATTTATTGGGATCCAACTTGTTCGTCTATTCTGCTATGGTCATCGGAACGTATTTTCTTTTTCAACTGCTATATTATCAAGCAACAAAAAAGATTTATGAGCGGGCAGTCATCAATTCGATTAAATAAAAGCTATCATTCGTAAATGGAATCAGGGGGTCAGGTCCTGATTCCATTTTTGTTTTCCTTAATGATAAATTAGTTATTATGTACTATTGAAAGGGGAGTGATTAAACTATTGCCTCGAATAATTAATGTAAAAAGTGTGAATTATGGTGTAATTTTACACATTTAGCCTTTAGATTCTTGTAATATTTTCATATAAAGGGTAAAATTATTTATTTGAAAGAGAAAGTGCCAAACCAAACATCATCAATCCCCCCCTTTTCCTTACAAAAAATTATATTAATATAATTATTTTTTGGAAATTAAATGATTTATTAGAAAAAATTATTAATTGGTTCAGTACAGATAAAATATGAAAAAGTTATATGATCGAAAGTTAGTGGATAATATGTTAATTACTTGATTTATTATAGTATTATATGCCTGGAATTATAGAGATTATTAGATTTTTCTCTATTTCTTTGTCCCTTTATATAGTAAACTCAGAATAGGTTCGTTAACTTTTAGCTGCTAGAGATGAGGTAAGTTTAATCCTATGAAAAATAAAAAGTTAAGGGCACTTCTTTATTTGACCATTCTTTTATTGATTGTTTTCATTCTTCTAAATATGTTTTCAACATATTTAAGCATTAAAAATTCTGTGCAAAAATCCGTTGCTAATCAAAACTTGGTAGCTGCTAGATCTATTGCCGACTCGATGGATATAGAGGCCTATCAGCGATTTCTCAATAACCAAGTAAAGAACCGGGATTACGTGGATATAAAAGCTTACTTAGAGGATGCACGTGAAAAAATAGGAGCATTATATGTTTATACGATCATGATTGATAATCCGGAAGTCTCTAAGGCTATGATTACTGGATTTTCTAAAGATCATAAAGGGGATTTTCCTATCGGTGGTGCATGTACTGTTCCGCCGGAGCAGGTCAAACAGGGGTATGAAGGCAAAAGCTTCATTACCGGGATTCTAGAAGATCCGGAATATGGTGAGTATTTGACTGTGGGAGTGCCAATGAAAAATCAAGATGGAGACATTATTGGTTTTTTGGGCATTGATGTGAGCGCAGAAGATATTAATGCCATTAACGGCAAGGTATTGAAAAGCAGCATTGCCATTCTTGTTTATAATGGTGGATTTGTTATCATGCTGCTGGTAACCTTTTTTGTCATTCAAAAATGGTATCAAAAGGAACTGACACGTGAAGTGGGGGATACGGAAGATACGTATCAATCGGAATTTCAATCGCTCATTGCTTCAGTCCGCTCATTAAGGCATGATTTCTCCAATCATATACAGGTGATACATGGACTGCTTAAATTGGAGGAAAACGCAAAAGCACTCGAATACTTAACAGGTCTTTCAAAAGAAGTGCATTCGATTGAATCGATGAAATTGGATGTGAGTCATCCGGGCTTATCTGTCCTGTTAGAGACGAAAAGGCTCTCGGCCCAGAATTATAACATCGATATTGAAATCGATGTTTCACCCGAATCCTTCAATCGGGTCAAAACAACCGATTTGATAAAATTATTATCAAATGTCATCGACAATGCCATTGAGGCAACAATTGAATTGCCAGAGCAAGAACGCCGAATGAATATTGCATGCAAAGCTGATGATGAAAAGTATACGTTTATGGTAACGAACTCCGGACCAATGATTTCGGAATTAGATTTGGAGAAAATATTCGCCAGCGGATTTTCAACCAAAAAGGCACAAAAGGGCAAAGTTCGCGGACAAGGATTATTCATCGTTAAAGACTTAGTGAACAGATATGATGGAGAGATTCATGTACAATCTTCGGAAAAAGAAACGGCCGTTACGATGATCATACCCGTAAATGGAAAATTGGGCTAAATTGAAAATTGATAAAAAGGCATGATTCCTCAAATACAGAAGTAATCATGCCTTTTTTATGATTCTATTATCGGAATTAGAATCCCTTGCTATCAGGAGAAGGGGATTCATTTTCCCCAAGTGCCGCAAATGGAGCTATGCGCTTCAAGTGCATTTTCGGTATTTTACACTCTGACTATCTAAGAGTTATAAAGATGAAAAGTTGAATAAAAGTACCTGAATTGGACATAATGGGTAGATGTTTAGCTGCTTTCTTCGAGATTATGATAAGATAGGGAAAAAATCAATTAAGGCAGTGAGATTGTGAAACAACAAAAAGGAAAACTTCTCGTGATCATTGGACCGACTGCTGTTGGGAAGACAAAGATGAGCATTGAGATGGCAAAGTTATTTAATGGTGAAATTATTAGCGGAGACTCCATGCAGGTTTATAAAGGGATGGATATTGGGACTGCAAAAATCAAGAGGGAAGAAACAGAAGGAATTCCTCATTATTTACTTGATATTAAAGACCCGGATGAACCATTTAGTGCGGCAGAGTTCCAAGAGCGAGCTAATGCTTGTATTGAGGATATCCAAAGCAGAGGTAAACTCCCCATTATCGTAGGTGGAACAGGATTATACATACAATCGGTCATTTATGATTATCAATTTTCGGAGGCGCCATCCGACCCTGTTTATAGGGAGGGACTCGAAAAACAGGTAAGGGAGTCAGGAATTGATCCCGTTTTTGAACAATTACGCAGCGTTGACCCGGAAAGCGCGAATCGGATTCATCCTAATAATGTAAGAAGGGTGATCAGGGCACTTGAGATTTTTCATTGTACCGGTAAAACGATGAGTGAACAGCTGAATGAACAGCCTACAGAATTAAAATATGATACGTGCATCATTGGGTTGACAATGGAACGTGAAAAGTTATATCAACGCATCGATCAACGTGTTGATGTCATGGTGGAAGAAGGGCTGATTCAAGAAGTTGAGTCATTTCATGAAAAAGGTTTGAGGGATTGTCAATCGATCCAGGCTATAGGCTATAAAGAAATCTATGATTATTTTGATGGAATGGCTTCATTGGATGAAGCGGTTGAGACATTGAAGCAAAACTCCCGTCGTTATGCAAAAAGGCAATTGACCTGGTTTCGGAATAAAATGGATGTAAATTGGTTTGATATGACCGATCTCAAGGGTTTTCCAAAAAAAATACATGAAATATCTGGATTTATAGCAGGAAAGCTTTTCAGTGAAGGCGAATACATAAATTTAGAGAGAAAAGAGGAGGACTAGTTCATGAAACAATCAGTAAATATTCAAGATCAGTTTCTTAATCAATTACGGAAAGATGGTACGTATGTGACGGTATTTTTATTAAACGGGTTCCAGATTAGAGGACAAGTGAAAGGGTTCGATAATTTTACCGTTTTATTTGAGTCCGAGGGCAAACAGCAATTAGTTTATAAACATGCGATTTCTACATTTGCTCCACAACGTAATGTTCAGATTGATTACGAAGTGAAGGAATAATCATATATATGTATGTAAAAAACAGGTTTAGCTTATAGCGACCTGTTTTTTTTTGCATGCAATTCGCTGTTCTTTTTCAAAGAATCGATAATTTTACGTACCTGTTTTGAATATATATTAAGGGACGGATTATTTTCCGGGAAACCGCAGGAAATGACATTCCCCCATATAAATTGGTGGATGGGAATGGAGATTGTCGTAACATATCCTCAAAGGAAAAAATTCTGTCAAAATAAGTCGCTTTTCAGGAAGGGAATACGGCTTAAAAAATCGAATTTTCCGATGGGGTAGTTGTAACCATCATAAATCGAATGAAAATTTGTGGAATTAGAGTAAGGGTCCAAGATGGAGAGGTGAATGCATTGGAACAACCGATCCGTATGAAAAATAACGGGCAAATCAATATTGTGTTTAATGCGGAAAACAGAAAAGCGCTACAAAAGGAACTGCCGATAAAAGAAATTTTGGTGCAGGAAATCCCCCAACAGCATGTGGCATTGAAAGAGATTGAAGATGAGCTGAAATCGCTGGTCGGGATGGAAGAAATGAAAAAGATGATAAAAGAGATATATGCCTGGATTTACATCAATAAACAACGTGAGGCAAAAGGGCTGAAGACTGGCAGGCAAGCACTGCATATGATGTTTAAAGGAAATCCTGGAACTGGGAAAACGACAGTTGCACGTTTAATCGGTAAGTTGTTTCAAAAAATGAATGTACTATCGAAAGGGCATTTAATTGAAGCGGAGAGGGCAGATTTGGTCGGGGAATACATTGGTCATACTGCCCAAAAAACAAGGGATTTAATTAAAAAGGCCATTGGCGGAATCTTATTTATTGATGAAGCCTATTCCTTGGGGAGAGGCGGCGAAAAGGATTTTGGCAAAGAAGCCATAGATACCCTTGTCAAGCATATGGAGGATCGGCAGCACGAATTCATTTTGATCCTTGCTGGATATTCGAGGGAAATGGATTATTTCCTCAGTCTTAATCCCGGACTTCATTCCAGATTCCCGCTTGTTATTGATTTTCCGGATTATACAATTGAACAATTAATGGAAATAGCCGATCGGATGCTTCAGGAAAAAGAATATCTAATGAATCGGGATGCGGAAAGGAAATTAAAAGAACATTTAATCATATTGCGTTCATTTCGGGGACCTATTTCATTTTCTAACGGACGTTATATCCGCAATGTACTTGAAAAGTCAATTAGGGCCCAGGCAATGCGGCTTTTATTGGAGGATACATTTGAAAAATCCGATTTACTGACGCTAACCAGCCAAGATTTGGTTTTCGAGGATGATGAAAAAGAATGACATGGAAAAGCCCACCAAGATGGCGGGCTTTTCAAATTTATGTTTTAGGCACCCATTTTTTATTAGGAAGATGCCAATTGTTGGTGTAAGAAAGGACGCGCAATATCGTGATGACGGCAAAGAGCGAATAAAGCTGCCATGACTGGGATAATACACCACTGCCTAAAGCCAAGCCTGCAATGATGGCCCATACTGCGTAGATTTCTTTTCTGAAGACCAATGGCTTTCTTCCGGCCAGTACGTCACGGAGTATCCCGCCGCCGCATCCGGTTAATGCAGCTGATACAATGACGGCGCTTATTGGATGATTAAGTTCCACGGCATACATCGCCCCTTGGATTGCAAAGGCTGAAAGGCCAATGGCATCACTGAAGTTTCCCCATCTATCCCAGTGCTTTGAAAGGTTTGTAGGAAAAACGAAAACGATGGTGATGGATACTAAAGCGATGACAAAATAGAAACTTTGATCCCATAATGCTGAAACGGGGACACCGATCAGCAGATTGCGGATTGCCCCTCCGCCAAAGGCAGTTATTATTCCTAAAATATAAACTCCTAAAATATCATACTCTTCTTCCATGGCGATGATGGTCCCGCTAATAGCGAATGCAATCGTACCTATGAAACTTAATACTTCCCATGTCATATGAATGTCCCTCTATGTCTTTTTGATTTTGATGGTAAAGCCAAATTTGATTTTAGCATGTTATCGGAATTTTTAAAACGGCTAAAAGCTACGTTTTCAGGAAATTTTTATATATTCAATTTTTTTGTTATGATTAACAGAAATCTACCCGAAGGTGGTGCATGTGATTTGGAAGAAGCAATAAAGGAAACGGCCGTTTTGGTTGGGTGTCAAACAACTGAGACTATTGAACGTTTTGAGTATTCACTTGATGAACTGGCTTCATTGGCGAAGACGGCGAATGGTGAGGTATTAATGACCATCACCCAGAAAAGGGAAAGCGTCGATCCGGCTACATATATAGGAAAAGGAAAAGTGGAGGAACTTCGGAATCTGGAAGAGGAGCTTGAGCCGGATTTATTTATCTTTAATGATGAACTTTCCCCGAGCCAGATTCGGAACCTTTCGAAGCAATTGCAGGCAAGGATCATTGACCGGACACAGCTAATATTGGATATATTCGCCCAGCGGGCGAGATCCAGGGAAGGGAAGCTGCAGGTCGAACTTGCTCAGCTCCAATATTTATTGCCGCGTTTGGTCGGACAGGGGACGGAAATGTCCAGGCTGGGCGGCGGAATCGGCACCAGGGGACCAGGTGAAACGAAGCTGGAAAGCGACCGCCGCCACATTCGTGGGAAAATAGATGAAATCAAGCAACAATTAAGTGGCATAGTGAAGCATCGCGAACGCTATCGTGACAGAAGGAAGCGTAATAAGACCTTTCAAATAGCCCTTGTGGGATACACGAATGCAGGTAAATCAACACTGTTCAACCGTTTGACTGAGGCGGATTCTTACGAAGAGAACCAGTTATTCGCTACACTTGATCCCATGACACGAAAGGCGATACTTCCTAGCGGATTTACCGTGCTGCTGACGGATACGGTTGGCTTCATTCAAGATTTGCCGACGTCTTTAATAGCCGCATTCCGCTCGACCCTGGAAGAAGTGAAAGAAGCGGATCTATTGCTCCATGTGGTGGATTCGTCAAGTACAGATTACTTTAATCATCAGAAAACGGTGCAGGATTTGCTAAATGACTTAGATGTCCCTTCCATTCCACAGCTAACGTTGTATAATAAGAAAGATAAGGTTCACGCTGATTTTGTCAGGTCAGCCAGTCGTGCTTCATTAATGATCAGTGCCTATGAACAATCGGATTTGAATGAAATCATGGAAGAAATTGAAAAGTACGTGATTGAAGAAATGATCCCGTATCATGTTTTCCTGCCGTCGAGTGAGGGTAAACTATTATCACAGCTGAAAAATGAAACCATATTGCGCACTCTCTCCTTTAATGAAGAATCGGAAAGATATGAATGCAAAGGTTTTTGTCTAGCTGATCATCCAATAACCGGGCAGCTGGAGAAATATTCATAATAAAGGGGAATTTTGATGTATCAGCAGTTAACAAATGGAGAAGTGTTGAAAAACATTGCCCAGGAAGTGGAAGCAATGATTTCTCCATTACATAAGCAAGTGGACGAACGAATTGAAGAAAATCAATTTCGTGTATTACAAAGTTATCAAGCACATAAAGTGAGTGATTCCCATTTCATCCCGACTACAGGGTATGGATACGATGATATGGGCCGCGATACGCTCGAATTGATATATGCAGATGTTTTTGGTGCGGAAGCTGGATTGGTGCGCCCCCAAATTATATCAGGCACACACGCCATCTCCACCGCTCTTTTCGGCATATTGCGCCCAGGAGATGAATTGTTATACATAACTGGAAAGCCGTATGATACTTTGGAAGAAATCGTCGGTATCCGGGGAACGGGTATCGGATCTTTACGTGATTTTCAGATCAGCTATAAAGCCGTTCCGTTAGCGGAAACTGGAACCGTTGATTTCGAAGCCGTCAAACAAGCAATTCAACCAAACACGAAGATGGTCGGTATACAACGGTCAAAAGGGTATGCTACACGTCCGTCCTTTACGATCGATGAAATAAAGGAAATGATTTCCTTTATCAAAGACATTAACCCGGAAATCGTCGTGTTCGTGGATAATTGTTATGGAGAGTTTGTTGAGACACAAGAACCATGTCATGTCGGAGCGGATTTAATGGCTGGTTCACTCATTAAAAATCCGGGCGGCGGGATAGTGAAAACCGGTGGATACATTGTTGGTAAAAAGGACCTGGTTGAAGCTTGCTCTTATCGGTTAACATCACCTGGAATAGGGGCTGAAGCAGGTGCGTCGCTTTATAGTCTGCAGGAAATGTACCAAGGATTCTTCCTTGCACCGCATGTCGTGGGACAAGCTGTTAAGGGAGCCATGTTCACAGCTGCCTTTTTAGAAAAGCTCGGTATGAATACATCCCCAAAATGGGATGCGAAGCGAACTGACTTGATTCAATCCGTCCAATTCGATGACCGGGATAAGATGGTTGCCTTCTGTCAGGCCATCCAATATGCATCACCAATCAATTCACATGTGACACCATATCCTGCCTATATGCCGGGATATGAGGACGATGTAATCATGGCTGCAGGCACCTTTATACAGGGGGCCAGCATTGAACTGACGGCAGATGGTCCGACAAGGGCTCCATATGTTGCCTACGTTCAAGGCGGATTGACATATGCCCATGTTAAAATAGCTGTATTGACTGCTGTGAATGCGCTAATGGACAAAAAACTGATTCAATTGATGAATTTAAATTAAGTATGTAATGGGAATCCAGATACAATTGGATTCCAGTAAAAACAATAGTCAAAATATTTGTGTAGTAACAAATCATTTAATTTTTCTGAAAAAATTCACGTTATAAAATGTAACATCATATTGACAAGTTTAATAACATGATATAAGATTACTTTAAGATAAACAAAAGGAGGATGCTAAGAATGAGCGGCAACAACATTCGGCGTTCGATGCCTCTTTTTTCCATCGGAATCGTCATGCAGTTAACTGAGTTGTCTGCACGCCAAATTCGGTATTACGAAGAGCATCAACTTATTACTCCTATGAGAACAGATGGAAATCGTCGGGTTTTTTCATTAAATGATATAGATCGGCTGCTTGAGATTAAAGATTTAATCGAACAAGGAGTCAATCTGGCCGGCATTAAAAAGATTTTCACTGTAAAGGAACAGAATTTACCTAAAACTCAAGAATTAGAACAAGCGGAAAAAATAAGGCATGACCTTAGTGACGAGGAGCTTCGCAAGCTTCTGCGTTCCGAGCTTTTACAAGGAAGCAAGCATCGAACATCTCTTAGACAAGGGGATATGTCCCGTTTTTTCCAATAAAAATATGATTTATGAATTATTAGGGGGAATAGAAATTGGCAAAGTTCACACGTGAAGACATCACTCGTTTAGCGAAAGAAGAAAATGTTAAGTACATCCGTTTACAGTTTACTGACATTTTAGGGACAATTAAAAACGTTGAAATCCCAGTCAGTCAATTAGAAAAAGCACTTGATAATAAAATGATGTTTGACGGATCTTCCATTGAAGGCTTCGTTCGTATTGAAGAGTCTGATATGTACCTATATCCTGATTTAAACACATGGGTTATCTTCCCTTGGACTTCCGAAAAAGGTAAAGTGGCACGTTTGATCTGTGATATTTACAATACGGATGGAACACCTTTTGATGGAGATCCACGTGCTAACCTAAAACGTGTTCTTGCAGAAGCAAGAGAAATGGGCTTCACAGATTTCAATCTTGGACCTGAACCTGAATTCTTCCTATTCAAACTGGATGCAGCAGGCGAGCCGACGCTGGAATTGAACGATAAAGGCGGATACTTTGACCTTGCACCTACTGACCTAGGAGAAAACTGCCGTCGTGATATCGTTCTTGAGCTTGAAGAAATGGGATTTGAAATCGAAGCATCCCACCATGAAGTAGCTCCAGGACAACATGAAATTGACTTTAAATATGCAGATGCAATCTCAGCTTGTGATAACATCCAAACATTTAAATTGGTTGTTAAGACGATTGCCCGCAAACATGGTTTACACGCGACATTCATGCCAAAACCATTGTTCGGTGTTAACGGATCTGGTATGCACTGTAACGTTTCTTTATTCAAAGGCAACGAAAACGCATTTTATGATAAAGAAGGTAAATTGGAATTAAGCAAAACAGCTGAGCAATTTATCGCAGGTATCATTAAGCATGCTCCAAGCTTCACTGCGGTAACAAACCCAACTGTTAACTCATACAAACGTCTAGTTCCTGGTTACGAAGCTCCTTGTTATGTTGCATGGTCCGCTAAAAACCGTAGCCCATTAATCCGTATCCCAGCATCACGCGGAGTGAGTACTCGCGTAGAGGTACGTAGTGTCGATCCAGCAGCAAACCCATATTTGGCACTTGCAGTTCTACTAAAAGCTGGTCTTGACGGTATCAAGAACGACTTGACTCCACCAGCTCCAGTTGACCGCAACATCTATGTTATGAATAAAGAAGAACGTGAAGAAGTAGGTATCGTTGATCTACCAGCTACTTTATATGCTGCATTGGAAACATTAAAATCTGATGAAGTCATCAAAGAAGCATTAGGTGAACATTTACTTGAACACTTCGTTGAAGCAAAAGAAATCGAGTGGGATATGTTCCGTACACAAGTCCACCCATGGGAACGCGAACAATATATGTCAATGTATTAATATCTCAAACCCTTGGCACCTTTGGTGTCAGGGGTTTTTTATTTGGTGGGCAAATCTAAGTTGAATAAATGAAATAGATATTTGCCCACCATTTGCCCACCAAATTCAGCAAAAAAATTTAATCGATTATTCCCTTGGTGTATTCCTCAAACTTGTCTATGTTTTTCTTTTCGAGTTTTTTGCTTATATGTGCGTATACATCAGAAGTTATAGCAACGCTGCCATGACCTAATCTTTTCTGAACATATTTCATATCCGCTCCAGCTTCTAGCTGGAGCACTGCATGTGTATGACGGAGAGAATGGATGGGAAAAGAAGACAACTCAGCCCTTTTTAAGATGCGGCTGAATGCGTTAAATAAGGTAGACTTTGGCATGAAGCTGCCATCATCCCTGCAAAGAACTAGATTTAGATCATGATGATATAAATCATTCAAGGCTAGTTTGTGTTGGTTTTGATGCCGTAGGTGATGTTGAAGTACTTGAGTGAGTGTCTGGCTAATGGAAATACCCCGCTTGGAAATACCCCTTCTCTTTAACTAATATCCACCCGAGAACAGGGGATGTAATAGCGGCAACAAGCGCATATGGCGCGTATACATGCTCGATGGTATTAGTAAGGACATTTTCCTTCTCTTTTTTCATTATTTTCCCTCCAATAGAAAAAGTAGTGCATCTAAACATTTACTCTTGATTTTTATTGTAATAAATATAGATTATAAAAAAAGCCCTTCTCATTGAGAGTGGCTTGTTTTTTGAATCTATTCTTTTACGTTTAATCTAGTTTAATAAAAAATGGTAAACTCATTCATCTTATTAAATTGGAATGAACTAATCTATCACATTTTGTGTTATCCTACACAAAATTGATAATAGTTGTTATGAGTACTAGTACTATAAGAACTGATAGGAAACCTGATATAATTTTCCCTGCTTTTGCACCTTTATTATCATGGTGAATATTACCAATAATAAAGGAAGGGATGAAAAATATAATTGAATAGAACACTGTATAATGAATACCTGAATCACCATTTGACCAAGCGCTTAACCCAATATTATTTAAAATAATATCTCCAATGCAAAATTTATCACCAAATCGAAAATTAAACAATATTCCGATTAAACAAAGGGCGAAAGAAAGTGAACCTACTCCAATATGTTTTTTTTCTTAACTGTAATTGTTGTCATGTCTTTTTCCCTTACTGTTAGGAATTTTCCTATTTTTAAAAATAATCCTAATTACTTAATTTTATGAGTTTTAAAGATAAAACCCACTAATTTTATGTACAGCCATAGCGGCTTACCTAAATTATGGTTTTTTTTTATTTTAACATATTGAATATATATCATAACCGTCTATCCATCGGGTAGGCGTTTTTTATCTTCCTTGTAAACTAGGGCATACAGAAATACATGATCTACAACATATAAAGTGATTGTAATATCTTGTGCCTAGTTTAGAGCGAATAAACAATTAGGAATCCTTGCCTTTTAATTGAATATAAATAGTATAAAAATTAAGGGGGAGAAAAGGTGGATATATTTGATGAACATGCGAAAGTGCTAAAAAAGTTGTTTGACAATAAAAAAGCCCAAAAAGAAATTATAGAGAAAATGGGAAACGGCATAAATTCAGAGTTGGAGAATCAGTTGCAAACATTAAAAAAGGAATACTGCGTTTTGAGCAAATTAGAAAGAACATATGATGATCGCTATGAATTTAATTAAAATAGAGCACTTATACATTAAGGTGCTTATTATTTGCAGGAAAACGTCTCATTTTTGTCGTATTGGTTAAACGAAGGGGATGACAAAAAATGAATGATGATTATGAGAAAATCGGTATTTTATTGTCCAATATGACGAACGAATTAGTGTCGAATAGAGTAAGGGTTAAAGCTATAGTAGAATTACTGATTGAAAAAGGTCAGATAACCTACGAAGAGTATGAAAAAAGTTTTGAAAAAGTGTTTGAAAGAGATGCAAAGTCATTTAGAGATGATTTAATAAAAGACGTCAAGAGTAGTGAATAAAAGCAGAGGGCATCCATTAATTTGGGTGCTTTTTTTACCTGCCGATTGCGAGTGGTATTTCTCATACGGCTTACCGCCTATTTTTAGATACTCAAAGGAGCATATTCGGGAGGTTTCACTCCATGCCGATTTCGCGTTCCACCGTGCTGTGGGGGCATGTGCTAACCTCGCTGGTATCCAAAGCCTTTTCCGTTGCCGTAATCATTCTCGTTGCCTCAATATGGACTTTCGATTATCGACGGGGGTGCTGTCATGGCTCGCCGTATCCGGTATTCTTGCGCTGTTTACGCTGGCCCTGACTTTGGATCGCGGCGACTGCCGGACTGTCCGCTAAATCAGTGGACGGTGCAAGCGCCCTTTCCTATCCGTTAATCTTCCTGCCGTTTATCAGCTCAGCGTTTGTACCAACCGATTCGATGCCGTCGGTAGATCGCGCCTTTGCCGAAAATCAACCGGTAACCTCGATAGTGGAATCCATTCGTGCGTTGTTGTCAAGTCAGCCAGTGGGTAATGATATATGGATTGCTCTTGGGTGGGGCATTGGGATTCTGATAGTGGGTTATACCTTTTGCAATAAGGGTGTATAAAAAGCGGGTATGATGAATGTGAGGGAAAAGATAAAATTAGCAGAGGTCAGCTACAGAGATTAAAAAAAAATCGGTTCCTAAACATAAAAAAGAATTGCATGGGCATGACGTATACAATGCATTGAAATTTTCGGAATAACGAAGCGTTTTAGTATCCGAGAATAGACATTAAATAATGATGATTATGGTATGAAATTACCGTCATTTCTTTTAAAGTACTAAATTAAATCATGATGATACAGTTCTGCCAGGGCAAATTTATTTTGATTCTGGTATTTTTTAAGGAAATGTAAATCATTCGAGGTATATAAACTGCCTTCAAGGGGATAAACCGTGGCATTTGGTTACTGTATGATAGTTGAACTCTTACTCTTCCTAATTTAATTATAGCATATAAGAAATGGTAAATATAGACTATTTATTCTTAATTGCTACTGCTAAAATACAATAGACCTTTATTGAGATTTGTGGGAGGGATATAGAATGGGTTCATTGGTTCTCGGTTTTCAGGAGATGGAAAAAACACAGCTATTGCTCGTTGGCGGAAAAGGATTAAATTTAGGGGAATTATCAAAAATTGAAGGAATACAAGTACCAGAAGGATTTTGTGTTACAACCGTGGGATATCAAAAAGCCATCGAACAAAACGAAACGTACCAAGCTTTGTTGGATCGACTGACAATTCTAAAAGTAGAAGATCGTGAACAAATTGGTGAAATCAGCAGGAAGATTCGACAAATCATTAAGGATGTAGAAATTCCTTCCGATGTTGTGAAAGCAGTTACTCACTTTCTCTCCCAGTTTGGTGATGAACATGCATATGCAGTCCGTTCTAGTGCGACGGCGGAAGATTTACCACATGCCTCTTTTGCTGGTCAACATGACACTTATTTAAATATTATCGGCGTCGATGCCATCTTGCGGCATATCAGGAAATGTTGGGCTTCCCTATTTACGGATCGCGCGGTAATCTACCGTATGCAAAATGGATTTGACCACAGTCAAGTTTATTTATCCGTTATTGTCCAAAGGATGGTTTTCCCACAGGCTTCAGGGATTTTATTTACAGCTGATCCGATTACTTCTAACCGAAAGCTGCTATCAATCGATGCAAGTTTTGGACTTGGAGAAGCACTCGTTTCTGGCTTGGTTTCTGCCGATTGTTATAAAGTACAGGAAGAGGAAATCGTCGATAAGATGATAGCAACCAAGAAATTGGCTATCTATGGACGAAAAGAAGGCGGAACAGTGAAACAACAGATCGATCCGGATCAGCAAAAGACACAAACACTTACTGATCAACAGATTTTACAACTGGCACGCATCGGAAGACAGATCGAAGCTTATTTTGGTCGCCCACAAGATATCGAATGGTGTTTGGTTGATGATACATTTTATATAGTCCAGAGTCGGCCAATCACTACTTTATACCCGATCCCTGAAGTGAATGATCAACTAAATCACGTTTATGTATCTGTCGGTCATCAACAAATGATGACCGACCCCATGAAACCATTGGGATTGTCTTTTTTCCTGTTAACGACTCCTGCACCTATGCGTAAAGCTGGCGGAAGGCTGTTTGTTGATGTCACACATATGCTGGCTTCACTTGACAGCAGAAAAATGTTATTAGATGCAATGGGACAACATGATCCGCTCATGAAAGACGCACTCATTACCATAATAGAGCGAGGAGATTTCATAAAATCTTTACCAAATGATAAGCAAGAACAGAGTTCCGGTAAAAGCAATAAAAGTGTGTCGTCTGCGAATTCTAGGGCGCAAATCGAAAACGACCCGACAATCGTTTCTGATTTGATTAAGAACAGTCAAACATCGATAGAAGAGTTAAAACAAAACATCCAAACGAAATCGGGGTCGGATTTATTTGATTTTATTCTGGAAGATATCCAGATATTAAAGAAGATTTTATTTGACCCACAAAGTTCAGCTGTGTTTATGGCTGCTATGGATGCTTCATCATGGATCAATGAAAATATGAATGAGTGGTTAGGAGAAAAAAACGCAGCAGATACGCTTTCTCAATCTGTACCAAACAATATTACCTCGGAAATGGGTCTGGCGCTACTGGAGGTCGCAGATGTGATTCGTCCTTATCCGGAAGTCATTAATTATTTACAACATGTAAAAAATGATAACTTTTTGGATGAACTGGTTAAGTTCGAAGGTGGACAAAAAACGCAAGAAGCTATCTATGATTATCTCGGCAAATACGGCATGCGAGGTGCCGGGGAAATCGATATTACTAGAACTCGTTGGAGTGAAAAACCAATTACACTTATCCCGTTGATTCTGGGTAACATCAAAAACTTTGAGCCTAATGCTAGTAAACGGAAATTTGAGCAAGGGCGACAGGCAGCTTTGAAAAAAGAACAAGAGTTATTAGATCGATTGAAGCAATTACCGGATGGTGATCAAAAAGCCAAGGAAACAAAACGAATGATCGACCTAATTCGGAATTTCATCGGTTATCGTGAATATCCCAAATACGGCATGGTTAGTCGCTATTTCGTTTATAAGCAGGCTTTACTGAAAGAAGCCGACCAACTCGTACAAATAGGCGTCATTCATGAAAAAGAAGATATATACTATCTCACTTTTGAAGAACTTGGCGAAGTAGTACGCACAAACAAACTGGATTACCAGATCATCGGCAAACGAAAAGACGAGTACAAATTATATGAAAAACTAACTCCCCCACGTGTAATCACGTCTGATGGCGAAATCATTGTAGGTGAGTACAAAAGAGAAAATCTCCCAGCCGAAGCTATTGTAGGTCTGCCTGTTTCTTCCGGTGTTATTGAGGGAAGAGCACGTGTCATCTTAAACATGGAAGAAGCTAATCTAGAGGATGGAGATATATTAGTCACTTCCTTTACTGACCCTAGCTGGACACCATTGTTTGTTTCCATAAAAGGCTTAGTCACCGAAGTTGGTGGACTGATGACCCATGGAGCAGTTATCGCACGTGAATATGGCTTACCAGCAGTTGTTGGGGTGGAACATGCGACTGAACTGATAAAAGATGGGCAACGAATTCGAGTGCATGGGACAGAGGGGTATATCGAAATATTGTAATTGCTGAATACCTTACAGTATAAAGGATTTTATATTGAAATTATTATCGAATAATCATTTTTGTGTTCTCTAAGTCCATTAAAATGCCAAAAATCCCTGCTTTTTGATCAGGGATTTTTTTCTATGTTAAATGATTGTAATCGATTTTAAACACTACAATGGAGTAACACTTCATATGAGATGCTAGTGTGTTACTTTTTTGTTGAAAAACAGTTTGAATTTCTATAATGATTCAAACTACAATTATGTCACTTTAACTTGATAAGATTGCATGATACGGTTCCTTTGTCATGCAACTCTACAGTTGCCTATGATTGACAAGCAACCGTAGAGTTGCTTATAATCGATATATGAATTGGGACAAAGACGCTATATTCAAAGCACTAGGCGATTCGACTCGTCGACTTATATTAGACGAACTATCCGAACGCAATGAGTTGACGTTGTATGAACTTACGGTACGTCTCATTATGAAGCATGACCTTTCCATTTCGAGACAGGCGATAGCTAAACATCTTTCTGCATTGGAAGATGCAGGGCTCGTAAAATCTAAACGAAAGGGAAAATATCGTGTACTTATGTTCAACAACGAACCACTTAAGAACTTGTTGAAAGGATGGATAGAGTAATCTTATCGGAACAGGACTTCTGACGAATATGGGTTGTTTTGCTTGCAGCCAGATTGTCAGCAGATCACCATACGTTGCAAATATCTAAGGAGGCAAAACATTATGAAAATCATTGTTACCAGTATATTCGTACAAGACCAAGACAAGGCACTGGAATTTTATTCAGAAAAGCTGGGATTTGAAAAAAAGCATGACGTTCCCATGGGGAAATTCAGGTGGATTACGCTTGTTTCTCCCGAGGATCATGACGGTACCGAGCTTTTACTTGAACCGAATGAGCATCCTGCCGCAAAGGAGTATCAAAATAAGATATTTTCCGAAGGAATCCCAGCAACAATGTTTGGCGTTACAGATATTCGTAAAGAGTACGAACGATTATTGGAAAACGGTGTGAAGTTTACTATGGAGCCGACAAAAATGGGCGAAGTCACAATAGCTGTCTTCGACGATACATGCGGCAACCTCATTCAAATAATGCAGTAGTAATTCATGACGAAATAGAAGTAATTGTTATATGAGAGTAAAGCTTTTCTTGTATAAAATTAAAGGTGCGATTGTGGAAGAAGTAGAAGGGTGGTACAAATATGTACCACCCTTTCTATCTATCATATTGGTCAAAAGGTAACACAAAAGATACTTGATGGATGTACGGGAATAGCCCAGCTTATTTTGATTTAGTGAAACAATAAGGGCTTGAAGGAATGGTTCAGATGAAGGTTTAATTAAAAGGACGTTGAAGAAGTAATCAAACATACTGAAAAGTTATAGAGAAGGGGAACAAAAACTAATGAAATACGAATGGAGAAAACAAGAGAAGAATTTATATATCCCAAAACAAAAATCTGAACTTGTAACAATTCCTGAACAGAAATTCTTTTCGATAAAGGGAAAAGGAAATCCAAATGAGCACGAATTCGCTGAAAGGATAGGTGTTCTTTATTCATTGGCTTATGCGGTCAGAATGATGCCGAAGCAGGGATACACTCCAGATGGATATTTTGAATATACCGTATATCCATTGGAAGGAATATGGGATTTAACAGAAGAGGGAAGAAAAAAAGATTCTTTAAATAAAGATGAATTATTATATACGATCATGATTAGACAACCAGATTTTGTAACAAAAGAAGTGGTGGAGAGAGCATTTGAACATGTACGAAAAAAGAAACCACATCCATTTCTAAATGATGTAAAGTTCGGTACATTTCATGATGGATTATCTGTCCAAATGCTTCATGTAGGTCCATATGATGATGAACCTCAAAGTTTTAAATTAATGAATGAATTCATAAAAAATAATAATCTTGAAAGAACTTCATTACAACACAGAGAAATATATCTTTCAGATTTTAGAAAAGTCGAACCTGCAAAATTAAAAACTGTTTTGAGATATAAGGTTAAGCCAATAGACTAGGATAAACTCTTCAGTTTGTAGACAAAAGGCTTCTATCAAAAGTTAAAAAAGTTGATTGGAACAGGTGTGTGTGACTCCTGCGGATTTGCCTATGACCATCGTTAAAAAGCGAAATCCAGATAATAGTATTTTCCAATAGATCACGCATATTGATTTTAGTTGTAAAATAATAAGAAATAAATTGTACTCATGGGACACCACAAATCCGGGGTGACCCAATTGGAAACGGGGAATAGCTGAAGATCGGGAGCTGCCTTAAAGGCAACCTTTTTATTATGCAGCTATCCGGGGCAATTTTGTGGAAGAAGGATTCACACTTGCTCACGAACAACTATTAGAAAAAGCATGTAAAGGTGAAACTTAAGAACTATAATAGTGATCTTACATATAGTTAAGAGTGAAATTTCATAAAGTGGCAAAAGGTAAAAGAAGCACCTCCATTTTTCGTGGCGCATGGTGACCAGGACAGGTTAGTGTCCGTGGAAAATTCCCGACGCTTCACGGAGCATCTGCGTGATTCCTCATCCAATCCGGTTGTTTATGTCGAACTTCCTGGTGCGGGGCACAATTTTGATTTGTATCACTCCATACGGACCAAAGCAGTCGTGAATGGCATTGAAGCCTTTGTGGATTGGGTTCAAGCCAATAACAAACGTATATGATAGCAAATACTTAAACTATAGGATGCATTAGCTTAAAAAAATTATAGAATTTCAACACACCACTTAATGAAGGAAAAGAGTGTTAATCCTTTTTTGATCAACACTCCCGTTAGGTCAGTAGCATTCACTTTGTGTTTTTAGGTTTGATTTCATTAATAATGAAATCTGTTGCTCATTAGTATTTGAGATTTTTTCCAGTTTCTAAACAATTAACTTTTGTCTTTGCGATGGATGATTTTTACTTATCTTTGCTTTCGCTTCAAATGTTCATGTTTAATATTTACGCTAAATGAGTCCCGTAAGCCATCCATTATGTTTAAGAAAAAAGGTTCGCAATACTATGTTCCCTCATAATGTCGAAGGCAAGGTTGAGTCTTTACTGATAAATTGTGCAGGAATTTACATTTTTTATTTGATTATACAAAAATCTCAATTGAACATGCAGTTAGGTTTTCCCCGATACAGCTCTGTTTTTTGATACAGGAGCATTTTTGCCTAATATAACAGAAAAGACAACAATCACTGCTATTATAAGAGTGAAAATTGTGATGGATTCATTTAGAAATACTGTTGCAAATAGAATCATCAAAAATGGTTGTAAGTATTGAATCTGGCTAACTCTTGCTATCCCGCCCATAGCCATTCCGCTATACCAAGCAACATATGCTAGAAATTGACTAACGACTGCGAGATAAATGAAACTGATCCAAGCTTGTAAAGGGGCATGAAGCATTTCATTCGTGAGGTTTAGCCCAACTGGAATAACGAAAAATGGAGCACCGATCATAATTGCCCAAGCAATCACTTGCCAGCTGCCTATTTCTTTCGCTAATTCCCCCCCTTCTGCGTAACTAAGTCCCAGTATGATTACTGCTGCCAGTAAAGCTAAATCGGCAAATTGCAATTGGCCGAATCCAAGATGAAGTGCATACATAACTACCGCTAAAGAGCTGATTATACTTGAAATCCAGAATTTGAGAGATGGGTTTTCACCTGCCCTAAATATAGCAAATCCGGCTGTTGCTAACGGCAACAGAGCTAATTCCACAGCTCCATGAGAAACAGGCAAGGTTTCCATTGCCCAAGAAGTGAGGAGAGGAAATCCTAAAACTGCACCAAAAGCAACTATAAGTAGACGTTTGAATTGGCGAAGAGATGGTAGCTTTTCTTTTCGAACAATTAGTACCACGGCTACTAAAATAGCGGCAACAACCGTTCTTCCTAAACCAACGATCGTAGTCCCAAAATATTCTACTGCAATACTTGTAGAAGGGAGCGTTAAACTAAAACAAATGACCCCCACTAATCCCAAAAATAATCCGAACTTTTCTCTTTTTTCTCCCCGCATCTGTTCCAACCCCAATCTTTATACTTTGTACCACATCTGTACCATTTTTTATTTAACTTAAAAACAGTTTTGATATAATTAACATACTATGAGTATGCTCAATAAAAATAAACCATTTTTTTACCTATCTGTCCTGGTACAGATGAAGGGGGATCAATATATGAACTCAAAATATATAAAGATAATGGAAGACATTAAGCTTCGCCTTGAAGATGGTTCGCTAATTGCAGGCAGTAAGCTTCCTTCGATTCGTCAGTTATCTGAGTATTTTTCATGTAGCAAAAATACGGTCATTAAAGCATACGTAGAACTTGAAAAAGAGCATTTAATTTATTCTGTTCCTAAAAGCGGCTACTATGTTGTGAATGAATATCAAAAAGAGACGGTAGAAAATGAGGTGATTGATTTTTTGTCTGCCGGTCCAGATAAAAATGTTATGCCTTATGTGGAATTTCAACATTGTATGAATCAAGCAATCGACCATTATAAAGAAGAGCTTTTTACATACTCTGATCAACAAGGGCTTTACTCACTGCGAGTACAGTTGGTGAAATATTTGCAAAACTTACAGGTGTTCACTCAACCGGAGAGATTAGTGGTTGTTTCTGGCTCGCAGCAAGCCCTTAATTTATTAGTTTCTATGCCATTCCCGAATGGAAAAAATAATATTCTAATTGAACAGCCGACTTATTTCGGATTCATTGAGTCGATCAATCTGCATCAAGCTACTACTTTTGGTATTGAATTATCAATGGAAGGGATTGATCTTGATCGACTGGAATACATTTTTCGAAATAATGATATAAAATTTTTTTATATTATCCCGAGATTTCACAATCCACTTGGACATAGTTACACGAATAGCGAAAAGAAAAAAATCGTTGAGTTAGCTGAAAAATACGATGTATATATAGTGGAGGATGATATTTTAGGAGACCTTGATCCAAATCCAAAATCTGATCCTTTATTTTCTTTTGATCCTTCTGGGAGAGTGATCTATATTAAAAGCCTATCGAAAATCTTTCTCCCAGGATTAAGGATTGGTACTGTCGTTCTTCCTGCATTAATGATTAACAATTTTTTGCGATATAAATTCAGTTCTGATTTTAATAGTTCAGCACTTTCTCAAGGTGCGCTAGAAATCTATTTGAAAAGCGGTATGTTTTATAGTCATCTCAAAAAAGTAAAAGAGGTATACCGTACTAAAATGCAAATCCTTCAAGAAGCATGTGAATTATTGCTGCCGGCTAATACATCTTTTTCTAAACCGAATTCCGGATTCTATCTTTCCATCAGTTTGCCCGAGAATTTGAAAGCAAAACAGGTGGTTCATATGCTAAACGAGCAGCATATATATGTTGATGATGCCTCCAGAATGTTTTTAGCAGAATATAAAAAGGAAAATCTCGTTCGATTATGCATCTCTCAAGTGAACGAGAATCAAATTAAACTAGGGGTAGAACGATTGGCTCACTGTATTGCTTTAATTGATAGTAGAAAAAACCATATTACTCCAAATAACTTTTTACTCATTTAGAAAGTGTCGGGTTTTTCCCGTCACAACCTATATATAACCACAATAGTTATTTAAAATAATGTAAATTTCCTTAAATGTTTTTACTTGTCCCTCCCTTAATTCCTTAATATAAAGCTGTAAAATAAGAGCTTGTTTATAAGGGTAGGTTCTGATATGATTGTTTAATGAATTTTTTAAAGGGTTTAGAGAGGGTGAGTCAATTGACTAAAAACCTTAGACAATTGAAAAACGTTTCGGTGTTCCAAACGCTTCTAACTTAGAAAAATAATTTAGAAGCGAGGAATAATTATATGAAAAATCAAAGAATCTTTAATAAATCATTTCTTTTTTTATTTATAAGCAACTTTTTAGTTTTTATTGGGTTTGAAATGTTGCTTCCTATTTTGCCCGCCTATTTATTAAGCATGGATGCATCTTCCATTCAGGTTGGTCTAGTAACATCATTATTTACGATAGGTGCTGTTTTCATCAGGCCTTTTGTAGGTTACTATTTAATTGATAACCAGAGGAAAAGTCTAGCCATTTGTGCAAGTGCAGCTTTAATGATCATTACGATACTATATCCGTTTCTTAATATTATATGGCTTATTCTATTGTTACGACTTTTCCATGGTGCAGCGTGGGGGGTATCAACTACAGCTAATAGTACAATAGTAGTGGATTTGATTCCTAAGACACGCTTAGGAGAGGGAATAGGGTATTTTTCTATATCCACGACAGTCGGGGCTATCGTTGCACCAAGTATAGGTATCCTAATCTATGACTCTTTTTCCTTCAATATTTTGATATGGTCATCAGTAATACTGAGCTTATTGGCAGTAATTGCGCTTCAATTTGTATATTCACCTACTATTGTAAAGCGTGAGAAGAAGCCATTTCGTTTTTTGAATATGATTTTTGAAAAAGACGTTTGGTTCCCAGCATTACTTACAGTTATTACAACACTTGGTTTTGGGGCTATTATTACATTTTTGGTTCTTTTTGGTGAACAAAGGGAAGTAGATCATATTTTTCTATTCTTCCTTATCAATGCAACTGTCTCAACTTTACTACGTCCGTTTACCGGAAAATGGTATGACAAAAAAGGACCTTGGTCTATTATCATTATGTCAGCTGTGTTAGGATTTTTTTCACTTGTTATCCTATCGTATACGACAAATGATTCTCAACTTATCATTGCGGCGATTTTATTTGGGGCAGGTTATGGAACTGTTATGCCATGTTTACAAACATGGACTGTTCAAAAGGTAAGTGAAGAAAAAAGAGGAGCAGCCAACGCAACCTTTTTTTCCAGTTTTGACGTTGGTGTTGGAGTTAGCGCATTTGTATTAGGTATTTTAGCTAAATGGATCAGTTTAGAGATGATCTTCAGGTTTGTTAGTCTAAGTTTTATTGTTGTTGCTGTTTTAGTCTATAAGGATTATATAAATGAAAAGATAAGGCATAAGAAATCGATCTAAAACAAGTCCACCTCTATTTTAATAGAGGTGGACTTGTTTATTTGGCTGATTCTACAGTAATTTTCTTGCCAGTAGAAGTGCTTTGATTTACGAATCTCACGCTCCAAAACTCATATCAAATTTCCCAGGTTCGAAGTTTGAGTTATAATAGTAAAAAACACCCGACTATACTAGGATGGATGTTAGTAAGCTTCTTGATTAATACATAAAAAGGATTGGTGAATAAAAATGGCAATTGTTGATGTAACGGTTATTCCTGTCGGTACACAAACTCCAAGTGTTAGCAGCTATGTGGCAGATATTCAAAGAGTATTAAAGCAATATGAAGAGAAGGGAGAAATCCGTTTTCAACTGACACCCATGAATACAATCATTGAAGGCGATCTGCCTAAATTATTTGAAGTGATCCAAGCGATGCACGAAGTACCTTTTGAAAAAGGTCTTGCTAGAGTCTGTACGAATATCCGAATCGATGACCGTCGTGATAAAGAACGCAGGATGGAAGACAAAGTAAAGCGAATTAAGGGCATGCTTGAGGAATAACAGGTTTTGTAAGTGATGGGGTTTTGAGGTTAAATATGTTAAATATTTGAATTATTAAGAGACATGGAATTCGAGCCGTTGGACTTGATAGCCTAGTGGTGCGATGGGGGGAAGATCTCCGATAGCAACAAACTTCTAGGGATTTTGTATTGTTCCCGTATATATGTGGAAACTGTCTCGTTATTTTGTAGTAAGCAATTATAGAAGCAAACAGTCCATGCGGCAAATTCTAGAGCGCATGGACTTTTCTTTTTTCTTATACCTATTACACGAATAGATATTGACGTGTAGAAGTGGTAACATTGGTATATTATTTCTGCAAACCACACATTGATTTTAACGCTCCTCATTAGTCCTCTAACATAAAGTTACGTAGGATTTTTATTTTATCTCGATCTTTTTAAGATAAAATTCCCCTTCAAAGTAAACATTTCCATTAGTAACAAAAGGAGCGGTGCCTTAAAGAAGACTGGGGTAGCGACTACAAAGCCGCTGTAGTAAAAGGTATTACGAAGGCAAAAGAATTACCGTAAATCCCTAATTTATTGCCTTACAATCCTAAATAACCAACTGTTGTGGTATATAAGCCATTGAGGTCGATATTATATTTAAGGGGATAGTGAAGATCTTTGATGCAATCGATGAGGGGAAAGCCTCTTTTTTTATTTAGGATTTGATGAATAATGTGATTTTATTATGAACTAACGATGAAGTTTTAAGTCTAACTGCTTATTTATAAATTTAAATTTCTTGGGGGTTTTTTTGATAATAATGAATTAGAAATACACCCCAATTTTCTCCTTTTGATTTTTACCATGTAGCCGTTCCGCTCTACACTCCAGGGCAATATACATGTTAAAAAGAAAGGAGGCATGGTTTGTGTGGAGGGAAAAAATGAAGAAGGAAATCTCAGGAAGCAAAAAAAAGTTATCAGAATTAAAAGACGGTGCAAAAGTTGCGAAAAGATACATTGTAAATGCGAAAAAAATCATGAATCTTCCTGTGGTGACAAGAATAAAGTGAGTTGCCTACGATGTGGAAAGAGAGATTGTAAATGCGAAAAAAATCATGAATCTTCCTGTAACGACAAGAATAAAAAAATTTGTTGTCGTTGTGAAAAGGAACATTGTAAGTGTGGGCATAAAGAAGGACCCCGTGGACCTCAGGGGCCCAAGGGACCTAGAGGACCAAAAGGATCAAAAGGAAAACAGGGACCGGTAGGACCAAGGGGACCGGCAGGACTAAGGGGACCGATAGGACAAAGAGGAGCAACCGGAGCAACGGGAATCCCAGGAGCAGCGGGAATCCCAGGACCGGCGGGAGCAACCGGAGCAACGGGAGCAGCGGGAGCAGTCGGACCAGCGGGGCCAACGGGAGCAGCGGGAGCAGTCGGACCAGCGGGACCAACGGGAGCAGTCGGACCAGCGGGGTCAACCGGAGCAGCGGGAGCAGTTGGACCAGTCGGACCAGCGGGGCCAACCGGAGCAGCGGGAGCAATCGGACCGGCGGGGCCAACCGGAGCAACGGGAGCAGTCGGACCAGCGGGGCCAACCGGAGCAGCGGGAGCAGTCGGACCAACGGGAGCAGTCGGAGCAGCGGGAGCAGCGGGGCCAACCGGAGCAACCGGAGCAGCGGGAATCCCAGGACCGGCGGGAGCAACCGGAGCAACGGGAGCAGCGGGAGCAGTCGGACCAGCGGGACCAACGGGAGCAGCGGGAGCAGTCGGACCAGCGGGACCAACGGGAGCAGCGGGAGCAGCGGGAGCAGTCGGACCAGCGGGACCAACGGGAGCAGCGGGAGCAACGGGAGCAGCGGGAGCAGTCGGACCAGTCGGACCAGCGGGGCCAACCGGAGCAACCGGAGCAGCAGGAGCAGTTGGACCAGCGGGGCCAACGGGAGCAGCGGGAGCAGTCGGACCAGCGGGGCCAACCGGAGCAGTCGGACCGGCGGGACCAACCGGAGCAACCGGTGCTGGGTTAGCGGAATTTGCGTATATTTACAATTTACTTGCTCAAACTGTTGCAATTGAGGCAGATGTTACATTCGATACAAATGGGATAACTACACCAGGAATTACTCATGCTCCAGGATCACCTTCAATACTGATTACCACTGCTGGCATTTACGAAGTCACTTTCTCCGTATCGGGTACAGAACCAAATCAATTTGCACTATTTTTAAATGGAACTTTGGTTCCTGGAACCATATATGGGTCTGGTGCAGGGACGCAGCAAAACGAAGGTCAAGCAATATTTACGATAGGAGCAGGAGGCGTTCTTACTCTTCGAAATCATTCTTCAGCCGCTGCGGTGGGGCTTACAACTCCCATTGGCGGAACACAAGCAAGTGTAAATGCTTCTATTGTCATTAAAAAATTAGATTAGTTGGATAGACGCCAGAAGCCACAAATAATCTTGGAAGCCATTGAAATTTAGAAATAGTCAGTTGCATTCTGAGCAAATCTAAATAACTAACATTTATTAATAGGGCTGGTAACGGCCCTTATTAAATAAAAACAGTTAACTAGCCTAATTAAAATAATAACAAGTAGTCAGTTCATATATATAATTGATGTGATTCAGTAAGAATATGGGAAATATTTAGTGACAGAACTGAAAAAAGAGGGGGAAATGTTTCACCCCTCTACATACCCCATTGTTACCTCGCGCTATATCCAGTGATATGATATGATTTGAAATTGTCTAAAAAATTGAACTATATCAACACATTAAAAGTAAAAGAGTAAATATTAATTCCGCATATAAGTTAACCATGGGGAGAATAAGTAGTGATAATTACAAATGAAGCTCCAAAAAAGATAAAAATGAACAGTTAGGTAGATAAGAATTCTATCTCTATAAAGGACAATTGTTTGAAAAGTGGATTCAGTAATTACTCTAGATTTACAGGAACCTATAAACGTTCGCCATAAAGTTCTTTTTCTTCATTTGGATGAAAAAGAGTGAATCCTTTTGAGCAAATCACAAATCTTCTATCTATCTCGAATCCAGCCTTATTCAAAATTTCAACAGTTCCATGTGAACCAGTGCCTGCATACCCGCAGCTACAACCAGATAGGTGTAGCTCATTTCCTTTTTTGTCTATAAGGATGAGGTCGCTATCGACCAAAAAATTTTCGTTATTAATTTCTTTAACAATTTTTGCAATTTTAAAACGGTCAAATTGGTCTTTAACTGCTTCGAATAACGCAATACTTTTATTGGTAACACCACGGTCTTTACCGTAATCTTTTATGACCAATACTTCCCGCTCATATGATTTCTTATATAGATGGTACTTTTGGTAAGTGACGTCATTTATTTTACAAATAATTGGAGTAGTACTATTCAGTTTTTTATTCGTAGATTTATTAAACATTTGACCCCTCCTAAATAGTTTTTTTATTAAGTTTATTAGGAGAAAAAGAGATTAGTACTAAGAAGCTGTTAATAGGCAAAATTTTTTCATTTCTGATTCTCTTTTAATTGATAGGGATGAATCGTGATATCGAACAGTTAGGGGGAAGTGGAAAAATTAAAAAAGCACCTAAAGTGTGCTTTTTAATAATATATCTTTATAAAATAAAGGATAAACATAATGTTCATGACAAACTCGATTATAGCAGTAATACTGACATCGAATAATATTAGTTTTCTTCGAATGATAAGGGGCAAACAAGACGGTATAAATAGAACCAATGATAGTTAAAATTAAGCAAAAAAAAAGACTAAATCTTTTCCTCTTCAAGCGTTGATTACAACTGAAAGGGGGAGATGAATGGCGGTTGGCATAAACAAAGTAATCTTTTGACAATTAACATGTCAATTCGTAGGCTATATCGTAAACGTCTATCCATGGGTAGGCAGTTTTTTATGTTATTAGGCAAATGCATTTAATAAGTGTGTGCCTAAACACCTTCTGTATGTTTTATAAATCATCGAAAGGCACTCATTGTCTGGGGGCTTTTTCACTGTATATAAAATATGTAATTTAATTATTGGGGACAAGCACAAGCGTAATTTAATAATTTCTATAATATAAAGATAAAAATAATAGTAAGAAAGACAATAAGTCTAAAGAAGAAAAATGCTGTTTTAAATTGGAATATAGTTTTAAGCTAGAGAAATGCAGTAATAGAGGATAAAGAATGATGTTGTGATTGCAGTAAAACCAAGAAACAATTGCTAAAACCATTAAGGGTTAAACCGATTTCCTTGGAGCATCCATTCATTGGGTGCTCTTTGCTTTGGGAAATAATGTGACTCGAATGTATCATACAAGGGTATGAGAGTTCCTTATATGTATTCAGCTAAAAACATAATTTCGGAAAAATTTAAGTGAATCTATATGTTTTAGAAGAAGAGGGTTACCTCTTGAAACACATTTTGTTCCAGTTGGCGGAAATCAGTTTTATTAAATAGGAAAGACATGATGCCGAAGAATATGACAACCCCTCTTTGTCATACCCTTTAAAAAAAGATAAGGGTGTGACAATGCTGAGTATGAAGAAAAACGACCAAATCGTTATTTATATAATAAAAGGCTCAACAATTAAAAGGTTTTTAATCCTAGATCTAATTATTGGATCAGGAATTTTTTATGTGGTCAAATTCATTTCTTCAAGCATATTAATAGCGAGTGCGAGCAGTTTTGTTGGAACGGAAGGAATAAAAAAGGCACCGAAAGTTCTGAAAAATGCAATGGGATTAATATCCTAAAGGATTATGCATTCCACAAAATGGAGCGTTGTTTAACAAGAAGAGAATACATATTATAAACGTCTGATATGTATTCTCCATTTTATAAAGATACAACATTGGCGTTCTCTACGTATTTTTCCATACAGTTGCATACTTCTTTTGATATTTTGCATCCTCTTCTTTTTCAACTAAATTCAGTGCGATTTGCTTTATTTCTTCATCTTTTATTTCATTAAACAAGTTCCTAAGTCCTTGAATAATATCAAAACGAATTAACGTGTAGTTTTTTTCATGAACGCAATTTAAATACCGATCAACAAGACTTCTTATTACCATTTCTTTTTGATCAGTGCCAGCTAGACCTATTTTCCATATAGATTGTAGGCTATGTCTTGCGGTGACGAATTTTTTATCTTTTGTCACTTCCCAAACCAATGGGAAATCCTTTAGCATTCTTTTCTCAGGATCACTTTTCGCCAAACTGCTAAGAAATTGTGCCGCCCTTGATCTTCGGTGGTTATCAGAATGAGTCAAATCCTCCTTCAATTGGTCCCATACATCATAAGCCCAGTCCACCTCTTCTTTGGTAGAAGCAAGGATATGATTGTAGGCTTCGTATTGTAAGTCCTTATCTTGAGAAAGTAAATTTTCAAAAGAAGTTTGTATAGTACTATCCATTAGAAACACTCCTTCTTAAATTATGATGGGCAGCCTCTCATCACTGTTGTTCTGTCCCGAATAGCCAGTTAGTCCAATTATAATTATTTTAAATAAAAAAAATACTCAATAACTTTCTCGAGAAGCGGCTATTTTTAGCCGGCATAAAGCTCGCCTGAATTTGAAGTTAAAATTCAATAACCTAATTAGGCTATACCGAACGTATACATCTATAATGATTCATTATAATTAGGGGGGAATTATGACAAATCCACATAAAGTGAAACCCTATTTATTGACACGTAGTTTGCAGCCGGAAAATCAGGAGACACCGATTCATTTCATCAATAATGATAGCATGGAAAACCAATTATTTTATAGAAGGAACCACTTTGCTTATCCGACTCTTTCCTATTCAAACTATTGGCTCCCTATAAATGGGTTAGTATCCGCTCCTTTACTGCTGTCCATGCAAGACATTCTTCAATACCCATCAAAAACAGTGGAAGTTGTCCTTGAATGCTCGGGTGACAAGCGTAATCTCTTCGAACCTAAAATATTTGGAGAACAATGGGGAAAGGGAGCTATTAGCCAAGGTAGGTGGAAAGGTGTACCATTACGAAGATTACTTGAATTATCTGGAATAGGGGAAGGGGCAAAAGAAGTTGTTGTGGAGGGTTATGATTATGGAAATAGGAAAGATCTAGATGAGATTTATACCTATACAAGGAGTTTGCCCATCGAGAAAGCACTGCATCCAGATACCATTATTGCATATGAATATAATAACCAGCCAATTCCTTTTAAACATGGTTATCCATTGAGGTTAATAGTTCCGCAGTGGTATGCAATGGCATCCGTTAAGTGGATAAAGCAGATAAGTGTTATTGATTCTACATTCAATGGGCCGTTTCAAACAATTGATTATGTGTATTATCCAAATAAAGACAATGATCAAGGCGCATTTCCAGTTACTAGAATAAATATCAATTCGACTATCCAAAAACCGCTGGATATGGAAATTGTAAATACTGGTAAGCATTTAATAAAAGGAATTGCATGGACAGGAAAAGGAGTAATTACAAAGATGGAAATTAGTCTTGATGGTGGCTATACATGGAGAAACGCCGATATATTACGTCGTCAGAATATTGATTATGGATGGGTTAGTTGGTCATTTGAATGGACTATACTTGAAGAAGGTGAGTATACGATTAAATCCAGAGCAACAGATTCATTTGGTCAAATTCAACCGAATTTTCCTTTTTGGAATAAAAAAGGTTATGGGTATAATGCCATTGATCAAATTAAAGTTAAGGTAGAATGACTATTAATTTATTTTAAGGAAAGAAACGGGAGAAAAAATTATTTAAGAAAAATATAAGTGATCCAATCGATTATAGGAAAAAAATCAGCCGTGATTATCTTTGAAATTGGTTAAATCAATTTAGTTAATCGTTGAAAATTACCAGGAACATCGGACAAAGAGTCGCTCGCTTCCGTAGCAAGAAACTCCTTCAGTGGTAAAAGGCGTTAATGATAATGAGAAAAGCCGTTCCTGGATTTGGCCAAATAACGGTTTTGTTTTACAGGGAAACACCCTACCAAAAGAGTTTTGGAGGGTTATTTGGCATGGTCAATTAAGTACTGAATAAGGGAATTGACAGCCTATTTAGCTGGTTAGTTGAGAAGTTGAGATGTGCGTGAAAAGCAGTATAGAATTCTCATGTCTCCAAATATTAAATTATAGGAGGGCTGCGATATCGACATTTCGTAATTCATTTTAAATGTGAAATTATTTTGGGACCAAAAAGCATTGTTGAAAATACAGCAATAGTTAGTTATTTTAATAGGAGTGACCCAATGAAGTTAACAAGAATATTTTTTATAGCAGTTTTTCTTTTTACTTATTTACACCTTCAAACTTACTCCTATGCAACAGAAATTAATATTTCTGAAAAAAGTAGAGTTTTGTTTAAAGTTAAAGATACTAAAGGGATTAGTTATAATGTTTATTTTTTTGCTCCTAAAGAAACTAAGACAGACTATTACCTTTGCAGCACAGGCGATGAAGTATTTGTGGGTAATTATAGTTTTCTAATTCAAAAACAAGGTGAAAAAGATATAAAAACGACGTCCGTTATATTAAAGGATTATCCTTATAACCAAACCCAAAGAACGGTTTTTCCTATAATATCCAAATCTTATCCTGATATCGTGATGGTTTCAGATCAATTGGACTGTAACACAAAGGTAGGCTATCTGTATTATGTAGGATAATGAAAAAATAGTATCGGTAAAGAGTGCTTTGTCTTATACTTTACCACCAAGGTTTAATGATAAAAAATGAGTTAGAAACAATGAATTATTACAATATGGAAGATTAATTTGGGTATTAAATACTTATGAATTGGATTTAAAGAGTAATTCATTGAAAATGATAGATAAATGTCTTTTGAGGAAGGTCAGAAGTTGAAAAATAAATGGCAATGAATTAATTCTTTGAACTATTGCCTGAAACGCCCAAAAAGGCGTTTTTTTAATGTGAGGGCTTATATGGATAAAAGTGAATGAATTAAAAAATCATACTCTTGTATATAACCGTTGATTTTTGGTCCAGTTTAGGAAATTTAGAGTTCTCATCATAGTATAAAAAGTCGCAGACTTGCTGAAGAACCATTATGACAACAAAGCGCCGGAGCTAGATTCATGCTCCGGCTTTATTTCATGAATGATATTGTGATGAACTGATCTGCCTAGGGGAGTAGATCGTTCATGGTTTGTTATCAAAAGTACAAAAATGGTAAAGAAACCTTAGCTCTTATTTTGGCAGCCAGCTGCTCATATACGCATCATCTTCTATAGCGTGTGCTTCTTTTACGATATACAGCGGACGGAATGTATCGACCATGACTGCCAATTCACGCGTTTCTTTTTTACCGATACTCGCTTCAATTTTGCCAGGATGTGGCCCATGTGGTAAACCGCTTGGATGAAGGGTAATCGATCCTGTTTCAATGCCGCGGCGGCTCATAAAGTCACCATCCACATAATATAGGACTTCATCACTTTCCACATTGCTGTGGACATATGGAGCAGGGATGGCTTCTGGATGATAGTCATACATACGTGGTACAAATGAACATACGACATAATTATGTGCTTCAAACGTCTGATGTACTGGCGGTGGCTGATGAACGCGTCCGGTTATTGGTTCAAAATCATGAATGCTGAACGCATAAGGGAAGAGATAACCATCCCATCCAACCGCATCAAGCGGATGAAAATCATACGTATAGGAAGTGATCATGCCTTGTGCCCGCACTCTGATTTCATATTCTCCTTTTTCATCTTTAGGCTCCAGTTTTTCTGGTGTCCGGAAATCACGTTCGCAATAAGGTGAGTGCTCAAGAAGTTGTCCAAACTCATTGCGATAGCGCTTTGGCGGTACGATTGATGAATTAGATTCAAGGATGAAAAAGCGAGCTTCTTCTGTTTCCAAGACGACGCGGTACGTTGTGCCAATCGGAATGATGAGGTAGTCACCTGGCCCAAAGCTTAATTCACCGAAAATACTTTCGATTTTGCCTTTTCCTTCATGGACAAACAACATTTCATCACCTTCACCGTTTCGATAAAAGTAATTCATTTGCTGGTTAGGGCGTGCAACGCCAAGTGCTACATCATCGTTTGCCATGAAAATTTTGCGAGATTCAAGAAAATCGCCGCCAACTTCCGTATTCCATGTCCGGAAATGACGATGTTTTAATGCATCTTTTTCTTCATATTCATAACGGACATCGCGGATTTTTTGAGCTTTTTTTACTTGTGTTGGTTGATTGATATGATAAATGAGTGACTGAATACTAGAGAAACCTTTCGTACCCATCAATTGTTCATAATACAGGCTTCCGTCCTCCTGACGAAACTGAGTATGACGTTTATGAGGAATGCGACCCATTTTAACATAATGTGTCATTGCCAAAACTCCTTCCATGTAACTATCTTTTATATTTAGTAGATTAGTTGCTACATCTTCACTTTATGGGTACCTAAAATCTTTGCCTCCGAAAGGGCTGGCAAAACTTGACCGCTTACTTCACCAAATCCAATTCGATACCCATCTCCTTGACACCAGCCACTGATGGTCAACTTGTCCCCATCCTCAATCCAGCTTCGTTCGCCCCCGCCTTTAAGTTGAAGCGGTTCTGTGCCGCGCCATGAAAGTTCAAGGAGGCTGCCTCGTTCTTCACGGCTTGGACCGCTGATAGTTCCAGATCCATGCATGTCACCGGGACGCATATTACAGCCTGTAATGGTGTGGTGAGCCACTTGCTGAGCGATTGACCAATACATATAGCTAAAGTTTGTATTCGTAATCCTAGTTGCTTGTTCTGTATTTTCTGGTGTCAAATGAACTTCGAGGTTAATATTAAATGCCCCATCTTTTTTTTGCTGCAAGTAGGGAAACGGCTCTGGATCCTGTTGCGGTCCTGCAGTACGAAAAGGTTCCAGTGCTTCTAGCGGCACAACCCAAGGCGAAATGGATGTAGCAAAGTTTTTAGAAAGAAATGGACCAAGAGGCTGGTACTCCCATGCTTGTATATCACGTGCACTCCAGTCATTTACTAGAACGAGCCCGAAAACATGATCTTCAGCCTGATTAACTGGAATTGGTTCCCCAAGAGTATTGCCGGGTCCAATAAACCAGCCCATCTCTAGTTCGAAATCAAGCTGTATCGAAGGTCCAAATACTGGATAATCTGCATCCTTTGGTTTGCGCTGTCCCGAAGGACGCCGCACCTGGGTACCACTTGGAACGATCGAACTTGCCCTTCCATGATATCCAATCGGCAAATGTGTCCAGTTTGACATGAGGGCATTGTCTTTTCCTCTAAAAATTGTCCCCACATTGGTTGCATGCTCTCTGGAGGCATAGAAATCTGTATAGTCTCCAATATCTGCTGGCAGAAGCATCTCTATATCTGCCAATGGGTGAAACGCTTTAAAACGAAGCTCTTCATTATCTCGTAGTACAGACGTTTTCGAATCCAAAAGGTATTGAAGTTTGTTACGTACAGCAGTCCAAACCGGACGGCCAAGTGACATAAATTGATTAAGTGAGGAAGAGGAAAAGACATTTTTTCCTTCTGCACCTGTCCCACTTAGCAAGCCAACCTCATCTATTACAGATAAATCAAGAACATAATCACCGATGGCTGTACCGGCACGGGGGCTTTGCCCGTTTTTTTGGAAAATGCCGTATGGCAAGTTTTGAATTGGAAAATGTGATTCTGGTGTTGTCTCAATAAAGGAATGTTTCATCTTACTGCCTCCCCATGAAAAATAGTAAGCTCCCCTAGTTCCTCCCGAGGCTCATTAAAGCTGCAGCTTCCATAGGAAGCTGCAAAGAAACTGCGTGCTTTGATGATTTCGGCCGAACTGACTGTCAAATCGCGCCAGGAAAGCGAGTCTGTTGTAAATGAAAAATTAGTTGGGTCTTCATCATGCAAAATGGCTTGAATGGTTGCTGTATTAACCGAACGGCTATATGCCATAATAGAAGCGGTAAATACGTTAACAAAACCATGCATGCGTGTTTTAACTTCCGTTCGGTACTGGCGTATCGGATGGTGCAGACCAGCTGTGAATTTAAGTGGCAGTTCTCGTTTCTGGCATTCGTGAATAACGAATGCTGCTTGATTGACTGTAGGAAACAAATTAGCCGTGATTCCACCCATGCGCATTTTGATACCTATACGTTTTAGGGATTTTTGGTTAATCGAATGGATAGTATCCAATGTGTTTAGAAATTGATCATTCGTTCCTTTCATTTCGCAATAAATGGGATAACTCCCAGTTTGTTTTTCAAGATTCTCCAAGAATGAATAATTAACCTGTGTTGGAAGCGGAAATTCTATTGCTTGTATGGTTCCAGCTGTTTTATATGTTTCTAAAAAATGACGAATAGCTTCCATTTCGGTTTCGATTTCTTCGAATTTCGTAAAAATAACAGATAACCGAAGTGGATATTTGTCATTAAATAGAGCTTTATATGGTTTAAGTTCACTCAATCTTGAAGCAGGAATAACAAACGGGCCGAGCATCCAGCTGTCCGAATCATGGATGTATGCATGAAAATTTGAAATAGCTTCTGGAAGCGGAAGTGCAGCCGGTGGAAATAGACCTGCATAATCAATGAGTTCTGTCATAAAATGACTGACCGCTTCTTCTCTCCACTTTACATTTACTTTTGTTAACAACAACCTCAACACCTCCTATTAAAGGAGGCCATACCGCGAGAGACAACGGTATGACCGTTCCAAATCAAATATTTCCGCGAAGTTCTTGTTCGCGTTCAATCGATTCAAACAATGCTTTAAAGTTTCCGTCGCCGAATCCAAGTGCACCTTTACGCTGTATGATTTCGATAAACAGTGTTGGACGATCAACAAGTGGTTTAGTAAAGATTTGAAGCAAGTATCCTTCATCATCACGATCGACCAGAATATTAAGTTCTTGAAGTCGTTTCACATCTTCATCAATATCTCCTACACGATTGGCAAGTTCTTTATAATAAGTCTCAGGGGTGTTTAAAAATTCCACACCATTTTCTTTGAGGGCAGCCACCGTGCCGATGATATCGTTTGTCAAAAGGGCTAGATGCTGAACGCCCGGTCCATTATAGTAATCTAGGTATTCTTGAATTTGAGACTTTCGCTTTCCTTCCGCAGGCTCATTAATTGGGAACTTAATGCGTCCTGTTCCATTCATCATGACTTTTGACATTAGAGCAGAGTATTCTGTCGAAATGTCTTCATCATCAAAATGCTTCAGAACAGTAAAACCGAATGCACTTTCATAATAGTTTGTCCATTCTTCCATAACTTCCACATTACCAACGAGGTGGTCAACACCAATTAATCCGGTTGGTTGAGATTCAAGGGTCTCGCGAGCTTCAAACCCTGGCATAAATACGCCTTTATAATCGACTGATTCTACAAGCGTATGAATTGTATCCCCATATGTACCTAATATCGCTTTTTTTACCTTGCCGTTTTCATCTTCTTCCACCCATGGTTCCCGAAGAGCGATGCCACCTCGTTCGATCGCACCAGCATATGTTTTTTCTAGATCCTTTACTAGGAGGGCGATATCTTTTACACCCTCGCCATGAAGTTTTATAAACTCGGCAACGTCTGTATTGTCTGATAGGGTACCTGTTAAAATCAATCGGATAGCGCCCTGTTCCATTACGTAAGATACACGGTCACGGGAACCTGTTTCTAATCCTTTATATGCTACAAGTTTGAAGCCGAAAGATTTCGCATAGTAATAAGCAGCCTGCTTTGCGTTTCCTGTATAGATTTCTACGTAATGAACACTCTTTACCGGGAACAATTCTTCTTTTTTAGTTTTAGGTGACGCTACCATTTTTTCAGCCATTTTAACCTCTCCTTTATCATTTTTAACTTTAAGAAACAGAATTTTCAAAATTTAGATTCTGTAATGTTTCACATCTTAATCTATAAAAATTCATCGCGCAAATATGTGTTTTAACGCGTTTAGTATTTATGGCATAAGTCTTTTAAACCGTTAAAGCGAATATGCGTTTGAGTGTACTCTTGCAAACTTTTGATTAATCCAATTAAAATGTTGGCAACAAAAACCGAAGGGGAGTTAGCCATGAAAATTAACGTAAAGTTCTGTCCATGTAATTTCGAAGACGAGTTGGAAACTATGAAGGGAAAATTAATTGAGCGAACCGATTTGGAGGTTATTGAAGAAAGGTGCTTGTTATACTGCGGCCAATGTTTGATGGAGCCATTCGCACTTATAAATGGTGAAAACATTGTCGCAGACGATCCGGATGAACTTTATAAAAAAATAGATCAATATGTGGCTAACATTAAACTAGGGGAAATCGTGTAAAACCGAAAGAAAATATATTTGATAGATGTTTTGATCGAGAATTATATATTTAGAGTTGTTACTGTCCGGAAACTTGAGACCTTCAGAAGGAATCTATATATGATAAAATATAAGTAAGCCCTACTCCAAAATGCATGATAGTGGGCCTTATTTTTATTCTGAAGGGAATTTCATTATGACTGCATTAATTGGTAAAAAGTTTGAAAATGGTGTATTTATTATGGCTGATAAAAGAATAACCTATAGAGGAACCGAAAACTTCAGTGATGATGAAAAAAAAGTAATAGCATTAAATCAAAATGTGATTTTTGCATTTGCGGGTGTTAAAAATATCATCGATATATGCATGGAGGAACTAAAAATGTTTTCTCTTGGAACAAATTCAATTGAAGAAATCGAGGCACAATCTCAAAAATTATTTAGAAATTCATTGGAGATGTTCCAAAAATTATATCCTGAACAGGATTATGCAACTGTTTATTTATTGGCGGGGTTCACAGCTGATGGTATACCTCGTGTCACTTACTTCTCATCAGATGATGCTTTTCAAAAAAGCCATCCTCTCGATTTTTTTTATAAAACATTTCCGAATACAGAAATGATGTATCTTCGGAATTATTTAATAAATGAAGTGGATGCCACCAGAACAGATCTATATTATTTTATCATTCAATTTTCTTCTGCCATCCGACAGATAAACAATGAAAAGGTTAGTAAGACTGCGTATTCTATATTCTTAACCAAAAATGGCTTATTTGAGATAGACATTGATGAAGATGGAATCATTAAGATTGTACAAATGAATCTTGATAGTTAAAACAAAGGTGATAATGCTGACAGCAGATTCATTTATTTTTGATTAAAGAAAGCTATTTAACTTTAACGCGGTGAAAGCTAGCCGTTTTACAGAATGTATGCTTTAATGTATAGGCTTGCAGTGGTGGGAAACTTATAATAACATTTAGAAAAATTGTGGAAATTAGTGACTAAATGATTTTAATTCACTAATTGCACAGTGAAGGGAAGGTGCAACTTAAAAAAATCGAGTCTTCAGTTTTGAAGCTGCAGAAAAAAATATCCACTATAGTCAAAAACAACAAATTGATTTATGATGAGGTAGACATATATTTTTTTGTATACATTATCTGAAAATTATGACTATGGGTGTGATAAAAATGAAGTTAAAAACAATACAGTCGCAAACTCTTCAAAATCAAGTATATGAATATTTACATGAACAAATTGTAAGCGGCAACATACCACCTGGACAACGAATCGTGGAAGGAAAGATTTCTCAGGAAACAGGTGTCAGTAGAAGTCCAATCCGAGAAGCGATCCGCAGGTTAAACAGTGAAGGATTAGTATCCGTCAGTCCAAGAGGCGGAGTAAGAGTATACCGCGCAACCTTTTCAGATTTTAAATATCTTTATGAATGCAGGTTAAGCCTGGAACCTACTGCTGCTTTTTATGCCGCTTCACGTATGAATGAAAAACAGCGTAAACAATTGTCAGATTCAGTTGATAAAATGAATCTCATGGTTGATAAGAATGAGCTTGAAAAATTAAAGGTCCTAAGCAGCCAATTTCACTACCTGATTGTGGAGGCTAGTGGTAATCCTTATTTGATGAAAATGATGAATCAGTTAAATTCCTTAATTTCTTTTTATCGAAATGCCGTATTGAATATCCCAAAGAGAATAGAAGAGGGTGCCGATGAACATAAAGCGATATGGAATGCTATTAAAAATGAGGATGGGAAAGCTGCAGAGGAGTTAATGAAGGCACATATTCAACGTGATTATCAATTTTATGTTTCCATGTACTCGGGTGTTAAGGATGACGAATATTAATAAAAGGAGAGTGAAAAAAATGATTTTTCCAGAAAAACTTAAAATTCGTGATGTTACATTGAGAGATGGCCTGCAAAATGAACCTGTTTTTGTCGAAACCGATCAAAAGATAAATAAAATTAAAAATTTAATTGAAGCAGGATTTGACCGCTTGGAAGTCACTTCCTTTGTTCATCCAAAGTGGGTTCCTGCTATGAAAGATGCGGATGAATTAGGACAGAATCTGCCAATGGCTCGTGGAGTAGAATATGAAGCTTTGGTCCCAAATAAAAGAGGATTAGACAGGTTCCTAAATTCAAAGATTCACAATGCGCTTTTTTTCCTCTCTGCGAGCACACAGCATAACCAGGCAAATTTAAATAAGAGTTCTAATGAATCTTTAATTGAAATAAAAGATTTAATTGAAGAAACGACTAAGGAGGGTAGAAAAACAATTGGTGCAATTTCAACGGCATTTGTTTGTCCGTTTGCCGGGATCATACCATACTCAGAGGTGGAAAGGATTGCAGAGTACCTCGTTAATAATGGGGTTTGCGAATTAGGCCTGGGTGATACAATCGGCAAAGCAACGCCGAGACAGGTATATGAATACTGTAGCCGTTTGGTAGAGAAGTTTCCGGATATTCCTATTGGGCTTCATCTGCATGATACCTATGGATACGGATTGGCAAATGTTATGGCTGGGATACAGGCTGGTGTTCAATTAATTGATGTAGCCCAAGCTGGACTAGGAGGATGTCCATATGCTCCTGGATCTCCTGGGAACATTCAGGCAAGTCGTGTAGTAAAATTTTTAGAAAAACAGAATATCAAAACAGGTTTGGATTTGGAACATTTAACGACATTAGATACCGAATTTCCCCAACTGTTAGGAGACAGTAAAGGATTAACAAAAACAGTATAAAGTTAATTCAAAATTAGGAAAAACCACACAGTTGATTGTATACGTTATTGGAATATTCAGAAAATTATAAAAGGTAATCGGAAACAGGTAGGATATGTTATTAATTGAAGGGCGGGAATACAATGAGAAAACCTTTAGAGGGTATTAAAGTCTTAGAATTAGGTAACTTTGTAGCAGCTCCGTTTGCCGGGAAGATTTTTGGTGAATTTGGTGCTGAAGTGATCAAGGTTGAGGATCCCAATAAAGGGGATTCTTTACGAAATTGGCGAGTGATGCATAACGGAACGTCCCTGTGGTGGTACGTGCATGCAAGAAATAAAAAATCCATAACTCTTAACCTTCGTGAAGAAGAGGGACAGGAGATGGTTCGGGAGTTAGCAAAAGATGCGGATGTAATTATTGAAAATTTCCGGCCAGGAACGTTGGAGAAATGGGGAATTGGCTATGAAGATATTAAGAAAATTAATCCAAGCATCATTATGACAAGGATTTCTGGTTATGGCCAAACAGGCCCTTACCGAAACAAAGTAGGATTTGGCAGCGTTGCGGAATCGATGGGTGGCCTTCGGTACCTGACAGGATTTCCTGATCGTCCCCCAGTTCGAGTTGGTTTAGCAGTTGGTGATTCTATAGCAGGTTTATATGCAGTGAATGGTACGTTAATGGCATTAAGAGCGAGAGATAACGATCCATTAAAAAGAGGACAATATGTGGATGTCGCTCTAACTGAAGCGGTATTTTCTTTGCTGGAAGGCGTGCTGCCAGAATACGATTTAAAAGGAATAATAAAAGAAAGAACAGGTGCTACCTTGGAAGGAATTGCTCCTTCAAATACCTATATATGTGCAGATGGTAAATATATCGTCATTGCGGCAAATAGCGATAGTATTTTCAAAAGATTTGCGCATGCGATAGGACGGCCAGAATTTGCGGAAAATCCGACTTATTTAACCAATAATGGCAGAGCTGAAAATGCAGAATATCTAGATCAAGTAATTGAAGAGTGGACTAGGAAACACTCACAAAAAGAAGTGCAAAAAATATTAGATGAGGCTGGTGTGCCGGTTGGGCCTATTTATAATATTGAAGATATTGTAAGGGATGAACATTATCAAGCACGTGATATGCTTCAGACGGTCACTTTGCCGGATGGGGAGCAGGTACTAGTTCCAGGAATTGTACCAAAACTATCTGAAACTCCAGGCAGCATTGAATGGATTGGTCCTGAACTAGGACAACATAACGAAGAAGTCCTTGGGGGAAAAAAATTGAATCAACAAAAATAGTTTACTTTATTCTTGCTAGCTAAACCTTATAACATGTCATGCCTGTCTGTCGGCTTACACAGGTAAACAGGGAATGAAAATCTTTAAGATAAAAGGGGGTTATAATGCTTCTTTTCTGACCTGAGAAAAAAAGAGAGGGTTACAGTAAATTTCCAGGCATATTTGAAAGCGGTACCAATAACGAACCTTGGGGAGGAACTAAGTTTATGTTATCTATTTTAGGATTTGCTATGATTTGTACCTTCTTATTTTTGATTATGTCAAAACGTATATCTCCGTTTATTGGCCTAACGATTGTACCTATCATATTTGGTTTAATCGGAGGATTTGGACCAGAATTAGGGACATTGATAATGGAAGGTATTCAAAATGTAGCGCCTACCGCAATTCTTTTGTTATTTGCCATTTTGTATTTTGGTGTCATGGTAGATACAGGGTTATTCGATCCATTAACCTCAAAGATTATAAAGTTAGCTAACGGAGATCCACTAAAGATTATCGTAGGAACTGCTGTGTTAGCGGGAATAATAGGATTTGATGGTGATGGATCCACGACGATGATGATTGTTGTAACGGCTTTTCTTCCTCTATATAAAAAAATGGGGATTAGTCCTATCATATTGGCCTCCATTACAATCATGCAAATTGGTATCACAACACTTGTTCCGTGGGGGGGACCTGCTGGCCGCGTAGCGAGTGTGTTAAACCTTAATCCAACGGAATTATATCTTCAAATGTTGCCTGGAATGCTTGTAAGTTTGCTATATGTTATTACCGTTGCTTATTTTATCGGTTTGAAAGAAAGAGCTAGATATAAAAAGGAAAATACCGAATCTTATTCTATACCTGAGGCTAGAATAATAGATGCTGCAATTGAAAGCGCTACAATAGAAAATATCCCACCAAAAAACACAAACATTAAGCGTCCCAAATTAATTTGGATCAATTTCCTTGTATCAATAGTTATCATGGTTGCCATTGTACTTGAATGGTTACCTGCTGCCGTACTCTTTATCATTGGTACAGCACTAGGACTACTCATTAATTATCCAGTCTTAAATGATCAACGAGATCGGGTCGCCGCTCATGCACCTAATGCAATAGCAGTGGTTGCGATGGTTTTTGCTGCTGGGATTTTCTCAGGGATTTTCAAAGGTACTCCAATTTCTGAATCTATGGCACATTCGATTGTTTCAATTATCCCTACAGACCTTGGTCCATATCTGGCTTTAATAACAGCGGTTGTTAGTGCACCTGCCATCTTTTTAATTGGTCCTGATGGATTTTACTTTGGGATTCTGCCAGTCCTGGCTGAAACTGCTTCTACTTACGGCATTGATACTTTATCAATGGGGACAGCTGCATTGTACGGCACTCCTTTTGGTATCATGGGTCCGCTCGTAGCATCTGTTTATTTATTGATTCACATAACGGGTATCAGCCTAGGTGATCTTCATAAATATGCAGCAAAGTGGTCTTTAGGGATATTGCTTATTTATATCATCGTAGGAGTGATTTCAGGGACAATCTCTTTCTAAAAAATGAATTCTAAACAAAATCATTGGAGAGAAGGAGGACAATCCAAAGGTAGCTGTAAATGTGGAGACATATAAGGGAAGGAACCGTGGCAGTTGTATGCAGGGGCCAGATTTAAGATTCTTAAACTATATTAATGGTGTTAAAGAAAGGCTCCGAATAGAGGTACCTCTGGTTTTATTATGGAATTATGAACATAACGCAAAAGGAGGAATGAAGAATGATTCATAAATTTAAAGGACACTTCCCCAATGTACATTCAAGCTCATATATAGCCCCAGGAGCACAGTTGATTGGAAACATAGAACTTAAGGAAGATACGTCCGTTTGGTTCAATGCCGTTTTAAGAGGGGATAATGAGAAAATAACGATAGGAAAAGGATCAAATATTCAAGACGGTGCAATAGTTCACGTGGATCCAGGTTTTCCAATTAAAGTCGGTGAAAATGTTACTGTCGGACATAACGTGGTTCTACATGGCTGTACTGTAGAAGATGGCGCGTTAATTGGTATGGGAGCAACAATTCTAAATGGAGCAGTAATCGGAGAAGGCTCTCTAATCGCTGCTGGGGCTCTAGTTCCAGAAGGAAAGATAATTGAACCGGGTGTTTTAGTAGCCGGTGTTCCCGCTAAGGTCATCAGAAAACTTACACCAGAAAACATAGAACAGGCAAAAGAGGGAGCATCACAGTATATCAAAAATGGCGCTCTATATAAGAAAGAGAACATAAGCGTAATAGAGAAAGCATTCAAATAATTAGAATGCACTTGTACGTTAAAAGTGAGAAGGCAGGCTGTCCGCAAGATTGGACGAGTCTGCTAAATTATTAATAAAACGGTAGAAGCAAAAGAACCTTTTTTTATGTAAGGCCATTTGCATGGGAGTTGCAAGGTATATATTGCATTTCATACCTCCTTCCGAGTGTGATTAAAGTGTCAGTCTGTTGAAATTGGTTCCCGTTTTAGCATGGGTAGGCAATAGGAGCGCATCCTCAATGTGAAGATAAATATTATTTTGAAAACTTTATTGGAGGTCAATTATGTACAAAAGTAAATTGTCTGAAAAAAACATACAACAATTATTTAAGGCTATCCTTTCTTTACGGACACAAGAAGAGTGTATGGCTTTTTTTGATGATTTGTGCACAATGAATGAAATAAAAGCTTTTACCCAAAGACTAGAAGTTGCCAGAATGCTTCGGGATGGCTTTACATATGAAGGAATCGAGGCAGAAACCGGTGCCGCTTCAGCTACAATTTCAAGAGTTAATAAACTTTTGAATTATGGGAGTAATGGTGGGTATCAGATGTCGTTAGATCGCATGGATACTACTAAAAAATTTTAAGAGTTTCGGCAGATGGGTTTGACTTTTAGGTCTAGGTTCATCTTTGGATTTTTGGTAAAAAATATCAATATATATAGAAGAAACACGTCAATAAATAGCTTTTCATTTTCTTTTAAACATACATCACTTGAGATTGTCATTTACAGTCTCTTTTTTTGTTTGAAAAAGTGTAATCGAAGATAACTTTTATAAGTTAGAAGGATACACTTACAGGAAATGGGGAGTTGCATCATGTTGTAGAAGAGGGAGCATGAAGATGGATTATCTCTTTTTTTCGCTATGTCTAAGTGCATATTTATAGGATATGAATTCCGATACTTTTAGACTGATTACTTTACTTGATTTGGCAAAATTGATGGCTGAATAGATGGATAGTCCGGAGGTCAATTTGTTGTTAATTTTTCGCTTTAGTTAAATTTAGTAGGAATACAATATTTATAATTTTTTATCCGGAGACACAAGGGGAGGGGTTGTTGTAATCGATATATTAATAGGAAGAAATACGTCTTTATATGAAATAAATGCTGCAAAAGCTAGTTTACAAAGTAAGTAAAATAGCTATTTTCCGTTAGTGGAAAAAATAACTTCATTGTTAAATTATTGTTATTACCTTATAATTTTCTAGAAACATATGAAATGTTATGAATAGGAGAAAAGTATGAAAAAACTGTGGACGATTTTAGTTTCATTTACGTTGTTAATTAGCTTATTCCCGCAATTAGCATCGGCAGCACCAAGCAAAAATTTTGAGCAGGACCTTACAAAGTATTTAAAAGAGGTAAGCCTTGTCAGGGGGTTTCAAGTGACAAAGGATGATATTGAAACATCTCTTTCTTTTTACGACGAAAGTATTAAAAACTTTGAATCTATTGGTGATCTTAAAGAAGCCTTGGGCGAAGTCATTAAGGCAGATTTAAGTAATTTAGATGCCATCTATGATGATTATAATCTAACCAATGAGAGCCTGATTAATCTATTACACGAAAATGGTGAAGAACTAGACGATTATATCTTTATCTGGGACCTCGATGAAGCTGTTTATTTCTATACAGAAGAGGGCGATTTTGAACGCGATCCGAACTTTGACAAAGAATTAGTCAATTATTTAGCCAAGGTTAGCAAGGAAAGAGGCTTCCAAGTAACAAAGGAAGATATCGAAGCGTCATTGGAACTCTATGATTTTAGCCTGGAAGAATTTGAATCTGTCGAAGAGCTTAGCGAATTCCTAGGTAACGTCATAAAGGCAGATCTAAGCAACTTAGACTATTTTAATGAGAATTATGGATTGGATAAACAAGCCTTGCTTCAAATGTTAGAAGAAAATGGTGAAAATATTAACGATTATATATACATAGATAATCTTGAAGAAACTGTTTGGAACCTTACTGGTCGCGGGATTGATGGCGAAGTTGCTGAAGATCTTCTTCCTATTTTCGAGCAGGAACTCGGTCTAACGGAAGAGGAATTACAGCGGCTTGAAGATCACTTGATGTCTTTGGAAGACCATCTTTCCAACCCGGAAACAGTCAAGCAACTTGAAGAATTGGGCAACCGCATGATGGCTTTCGAGGAATTTGATGTAGCAACCGAGCTTACAGCTGAACAGATAGCTGAAATGGCCTCAATCTATGAAGAGTTACTTTCCATCTTTAAGCTTAATGTTTCCTATTCCCTTGTGAAAAGTGGCTCGGAATCGCCTGTATCCCTTTTAGATTTAATGAAATTGGAAGAATTGAAGGGTGCTAACCTGAAAATAATGATATATAATACTGACGGGAAGTTCTTGGCTGATCTTTTAATAACAGGTGAAATGGTCGATTCTGATACTCTTACCAATGCAGGCGGGCAAATAAAGGAATCTGCAAAAGAGGTGCAAAAAACCATTGAAAAGGCACCAATTGCTAAACCAGTAAAACAAAAGATCAGTACCAATACTACTTCAGAACAACAAACCGTAAAAGGGGCTAAACTGCCAAATACCGCTTCCGATTATTTACCTAGCGCCCTTTTAGGACTATTTCTTGTCTTGTTCGGAAGCTTGATGTATCGAAAAATTAGGAAAGCTTAATATGAAACAATTAAAGAAAAAGCGGTTCCTGCTGCTTTCTTGTACAATTGCCATCATTTTATTTGGGATTTGGTTTTCCACATCCAATATGTATAAGTTTGCAAAAGGCTACTTTCTTTACAAGACTCATGCTCCAAGTAGTCAAGTAAATGAAACAGTACAGAAAACACCAAGTGATAAACCAGCAAGTAATAAAACAAAGAAAGAGCTATATCCTGTCCGCCCTGAAACGGGTGAAGAAATCGGGGAATTATATATACCCAAACTAAAAACAAAACTCCCTATTTTCCATGGCACAAACGAGGATGAATTGGAAAAAGGCGTTGGTCACTTTGCAGGAAGTGTGCTACCTGGTGAAAATGACAATTCCGTTCTTTCCGGTCATAGAGATACGGTATTCCGTAAACTCGGGAAAGTTGGCGAAGGAGATTTGTTGATAGTAACAACATCGGCAGGAGAGTTCACATACAAAATCAAAAAAGTTCGAATTGTGGATGAGGATGATCGAACCGTAATCGTACCAAAGCCACGGGCAACGCTAACCGTCAGTACCTGTTACCCCTTTGATTATATCGGGTCAGCACCTGAACGCTATATACTTGTCGCTTATTTGACTTCAAAAACAGTAAGTTAATCATCTAATTTCTAAAAACAAGAGTCCCAATAAGGAAACCTATTGGGACTCTTTTAATTTCTATTTTGAAAAGAAAACGAAGGTGAAAGTCACTATAACCAAATGAAAAAACACCGATATCGATGTTTTTTCATTGCTAATTTATTTATATTGTTAGGTTATCCTTATTACTCACTGAAGCGGATTTTAATATTTTATGATGATAAATATAAGAGCCGGCTATCAAAATATATCCGATAATGAAAAGCAGCCATCCACTGGCAGGGTCGCCCACTGATATGCTTGAATACATAGCACCCGTCAAATCAAATACAAAACCTGCATAAGCCCATTCCTTGATTCTCGGAAAGCCAGGAATAAGTATTGCCACGACACCTAATAATTTGGCAATTCCAATAAAGGGTAGGAGGTAGGTAGGATAACCTAAATGATTAAATAAGTCGACTGCATCGGGAACAGACATTATATCCGGAATAGAACCCAAAACCATTAGTGCCACTAAAAGCCCTGTGAAAATCCAATATATAATTTTTGTTTTTTTCATCTATTCTCATTCCCTCCCTTAGATTGACATTCTAATCATATTCCACATTCCTTTTATTAATGCTTTCTGTAACAAATTATTAACATCAACGGTAATATCACGAATGAACATGCTGAAATTACGAGTAAAACAGCAAAATTCACGAGTAAACGGCGCGAAATCACGAGTAAATATGCTGAAATTACGAGTAAATAGCCAAAACTCACGAGTAAACGTACGAAATTATGGATGCAGCACGAAATCACGAGTGAATATGCTGAATTCACGAGTAAACCAGCAAAACTCACGAATAAATAGCCAAAACTCACGAGTAAAACAGCAAAACTCACGAGTAAACGGCGGGAAATCATGGATGCAGCACGAAACCACGAGTGAACATGCTGAAATTACGAGTAAAACAGCAAAATTCACGAGTAAACGGCGCGAAATCACAAGTGTAGCACGAAATCCGAGTAAACGTGCGATTGTCTGCCAAGCCGCATCAAAGCAAGCGTCCTACGTACTCGGCTAGCCAGTTTTACGGCAGGAGTGCCGCAAATTTCTTAAAATTAGAGAGGATTTCCTCCGTTTGATCTTTTACATCCTTAAGAAAGAGTTGATCACAAAATCATGATTATCGTTTGCCCAATTGTTCTATTCCAAAAGTCTACTGCTTGAAGGTGATTTTGGAGTTTTCTTTAATGTAAAAGGCAGTGGCTGCTTTAACCACTGCCTTTTGATAAAAAATTTCAAGAATATTCCATGATTAGCTTTGCTGCTTTTATTCCTGAGGTTTTGGTCGATATGTTTAGTGAACATTGCCAACACTGTATTTGACACATGCAGGTATGGCTTTATCTTGTAAAAAAGTTTATTGATTTAAAAGAATTGATTAAAATGACGCAAAACCCAACACAGGAAATCGTGATGAGGGAATACATTAACTTTAAGTCTTTCAATATAATAATTCCGGCAATTACTATGAGAGAATCAATGATAAAAATAATAATTCCAGGATTAGTTGCTGTAGCTTTAGAGATTAATAGTGCTAGTAAATCCACTCCACCGGGGCTAATATGTTGTCTCAGCATAAAACCAACACCAATCCCAATCGTCATTCCACCGATAATGGCACTTGTTATGATCGGTAGATGAATCAAACCGTTTAGTGGTGTTAACCAATCGATAATGGTTGATGTAAAAGCTAACCCAAGGATGGCATTAAAGAAATAAGATTTATCGTATAGAAGAGATAGAAGGTATATGGGAATATTGAACATAATCATGGTATGTCCAACCTGGATTCCCCACACATATTTGATTAACAAACTTATTCCAAATATCCCGCCATTTATTAGATGAATGGGAACTATAAACAGGTTAATACCAATTCCAATGCAAAAACTTGAAAAAAGCAGAGTAACTAACTTTTTCATTAATACATTCCCCTTGTCCAAATCATTATCTTAAAATATATGAGAGGAATGTAAATATATACTCAGCATATTTAAAGTACCGGTGCAATTTGTGAATTGTTGGCTTTGTTCTTCAGAAGATATTCTGAAGAGACATAATAAAGGCCGTCTCCTGGAGGCCAGGAAGTAATTTGGGCAAAAAAAGAGACACTCATAAAACGTGTCTCTTTTTTTTGCATTTATATGTCTTCATGGGGCAAGTCAGTATATTAATATAAGAATTTTTTTACCTTGGAAAATAGGTTGATTTAGCCTTGATTATTAAAAGCTTTTTTTTGATAGGCGATTTGTAATGGTATCTTCTTGTGGTGATGTTTGCCGAATATAAAAGGCAAGTATGAATGCAACTATGGTCAAACCTGTTGCGATCATGAATGCATCATCCACTCCCATTACGCTGCCTTGTTTAATGGCCATCGCCATTTGTGATGTATTATCTGGTGATATATTCCTTTGAGATAAGATTTCCTGTACATGTTTCGTTCCCTGGTTTGTCATGATGGACACAAAGAATGCCATGCCAACAGCGCCTGCTACCATTCTCAATGTATTGACCATTGCTGTTCCATATTTGTTTAGGCTAAGTGCCAATTCATTTAATCCAGCTGTGAAGATAGGCATCATCAGTATCGACATTCCGAACATTCTAATCGTATATACCCATACCACATAAGAATAGGACGTATCTGTTTCAAGCCGAGTTAAAAGGTACGTTGTAATGATAGTGATGGCAAGTCCGCTCACCGCAAGCCATCTTGCACCAAATCGGTCAAACAGCTTTCCGGTGATAGGAGACATGATCCCCATTAAAATTCCGCCAGGCAATAGCATGAGACCGGATTCCATCGGAGTAAACCCACGGATATTCTGCATATAGATTGGCATGATGATCATTCCGGAGAACATACCCATAGTTGCGATGATGTTGATGATTGTCGTTAAAGTGAACATCCGATACCGGAAAATTCTAAACTCCAAAATGGGATGAGATACAGTGAATTGCCTCCAGACAAATAAAGCTAAACTGATTCCTCCAACAAGGAACATCATCAGTACTTCAGGGCTGCCCCAGCCCTTGGTGCCGCCTGTAGCAAATCCATATAGAACTCCGCCGAATCCGATAGTGGATAGAATTACACCCAGTTTATCGAGTTTAGGCCGGCTGGTTTTCCCTACTTTTTTAATGATGAAAATGGCAAAGATGAAGTCAAGCAGGGCGAATGGGAAAATGATAAAAAACAGAACCCGCCATGAATAGTTTTGGATAATCCATCCTGATAATGTCGGTCCTACAGCTGGGGCAAAATTCATCGCAATACCAAATATGCCCATTGCAAAACCGCGTCTGTTAGGTGGAAATAAAGTGAAAATTACATTTGTAATCAACGGGAACAAAATCCCCGCACCTGCAGCTTGAACCACACGTCCGATCAATAAGACGGAGAAGCTGGGGGCAATCCCACATAAAAATGTTCCTAATGCAAAGAGTCCCATCGAAGCAAGATATAATTGTCTTGTATTGAATCGTTCCATTAAGAAAGCGGTAATCGGGATGACAATCCCATTGACCAATAAGAAGATTGTAGTAAGCCAATTAGCTGTTGCAGCTGATATGTCAAAATGAGTCATTAATTGAGGCAATGCGATATTGATTAAGGTCTGATTTAAGAAAGCGACTAGAGCACCAGCCAGCATCACCGCAAACATGGGGCCTGTACGAATTTTAGTGATGGCTGTTTTTTCGTGATTCATTATTATGGCACGTCCTTTCCGCTAGGATAGTATAAATTGTACTGTCTGCTATTTTTAAAGAAACTAATTCGTCTCACGAAGTATTAGTGTAAACTAACCTTTATTTTCCAATAAAATACACCATTTAAGGAGATTCATCTCAATTTACGCTTTTTTTGAGGTGTTTATTCTTTATTAACCACTAACTTGACAATATTTCAGGATACATTCTCATGGAAATCCCCCAGGCTAACATCCATTCTACAGGTATATCATATTTCAAACAATAATCACCAACATAATACTTACAATGTACCAGAGAAATTTTTGCACTAGGTATAAATACTTTAACATTCTATCATTCGTAGTCACTAAAAAATAGTTAATTTTTAAAAAGGTGTGATGAACAATAAAATCACGACTTTTCCGCATTTTCCGAATGATTATTTTTTAAATATTCAAAATAATTATTGCAAACAATGTATTGGTTAATTATAATACAAAACATAACAAATAAAAAATTGTTTTGAGGGGGTGAAAGAATTGAATATTGCAGGGATGAATATCACTTTTAGGCATTTCCCTTTTCATTATTTTTTGGAATGCATGGACAAACTTGAGATTAAAAGCATTGAATTATGGGGTGGGGAGCCGCATTTGTATGTTTATCGCAACATACTAGGAAATATAAGGAGTTTGAGAAGGGAACTTAAATCTAGAAATATGAAAATCATCTGCTATACTCCAGAACAATGTATTTATCCTTATAACATTGCATCCTCGGATGCTCATTGGCGAAAAAAAAGCATTGAATATTTTATGGAGAATCTTTACGCCGCGCTGGAGTTAGACACAAACATGATGCTTATCACTTCTGGAATAGGGGACTTTTCTGTTTCACAAGAGGAATCATGGAAGTATGCAAGTGACTCAATCTTTCAATTAACCAAAGTAGCTGAGAAGGAAGGTTTGATTCTTGCTTTAGAGCCATTGACAAAATATGAATCCAATCTGGTAATTGACTCTAAGGGGTTAAAGAAAATGTTAGAGGAAATCCAATCTCCTTCGCTAAAAGGAATGATAGATACAGTTTCCATGCAACTGGCAGGTGAAACACCTGATGAGTACTTTTCCTTCCTTCCCGAATTAAGCCATTTTCACCTAATCGATGGAGATGGTCAATCAGATACGCATTTGGCACTAGATGATGGTGTTTTAAATTGGAGAGAATATTTAACGAGTCTTAAAAGCCATGGTTACAAAGGAAGTTGTACTCTAGAGATTATGGGATCAAATTATTATCAAAATCCAAGCGATGCAATTATGAAATCTATTGAAAAAGTAAGGGAATTGGGAATTTAATCATCTAATTTGGAGGAACTCTTTATGAGTAATGGCACACTTACACGAAAACTGGGTTTTTGGTCTGCTCTAGCTATTGCTGTTGGAACTACTATAGGATCGGGTATTTTTGTCTCATCTGGTGATGTTGCAAGGGCTGCGGGTACTCCTTCCATTTCTATTCTAGCCTGGATAATAGGCGGGGTGATTGCCATACCTCAAGTAATGGTGCTGGCCGAGTTATCGACCGCATACCCCCAAAATGGAAGCGGTTACGTTTATTTAAATAAAGCTGGGTGGAGGCCTATGGCATTTTTATATGGATGGGCCACTTTCTGGGCGTTGGATCCTCCATCCATATCGATAATGGCTTTAGCGATTGTTTCTTATTTAGCAACCTTTTTCCCATTTTTCTCGGGAGTTGCCGGAAAATTATTGGGTATTGCAATCATCCTGCTAATCACATCGATTCATTATCGAAGTGTAAAAGAAGGAGGTCTTTTCCAGGTCATTATCACGGCTATCAAGATCATACCTTTCCTGATCGTCATTGTGCTGGGAATAATGTATATGAACCCTGAAAACTTTGCTTATACTCCACCTCCTGGTGCTCAGAAATCAAGTTTAATAGGCGGTGTATCTGCAACCACATGGGCATATACGGGAATGGCTGCGATTTGTTTCATGGCTGGGGAGTTCAAAAATCCAGGGAAAATACTTCCCCGAGCTCTTATTAGTTCAGTATTCATCGTGTTGGCTTTATATACGCTGCTAGCCATTTGTGTCATCGGCTTGATGCCATTTGAAGAATTAATCAACTCCAATGCGGCTGTTTCCGAAGCTGTAAAATATATTCCGGGATTATCGGATATTGCATCATCATTTGTGGCCATTACAGCGATTATTGTTATCTTGGGTTCGTTGAGCTCTTGCATAATGTTTCAGCCCCGACTTGAGTATGCAATGGCAAAGGACGGACTATTCTTTCAACGCTTTGCGAAGGTCCATCCTAAATATGAAACTCCAAGCTTCTCCATCATCGTTCAGGTTACGTATGCATGTATTCTTGTGTGCTTCAGTAATTTAACGGTGTTACTTGGCTATTTCACACTGATTCAATTGGTTATTAACATTATGGACTTTGCCGCTGTTTATAAATGTCGTAAAAGGGATGATTATAACCCAATCTATCGTATGCCAATGTGGAGATTAACGACGGTGTTAGCTATTCTTGGAGCATCATGGCTGGCTTGGGGAACTTTTACTTGGGCGCCTATTCAAGGAGTGATTGCAGCATTGATCGTCATCGCAACAGGTTTGCCGGTTTACTATTATTGGGAAAGGAAATATGGATCCAAGAAAAATAACGACAGCGATATCGTGGCTTAGCAGAATGTGTTAAGGGAAGTTGGGCCTTCTTTTGTCAAACGCACTAAAATTTAAAATAAAACAATTGTACAAATTATTATGTTTAGATATAATACAAGACATAACAAATATACAGGGATATGGGAGGAAACTGTTGATGCTAAAGTTTGATGAAGAGTTATTTCTAAATCTTGTAGAAAAAGAGGGCCTTGCTTTTAGAGGCCAGATTGAAGAAATCGTAGATGGAATCACCAAAAGGGGCTACAGCAATATTTTTCTGATCGGCGCTGGTGGCACCATAGCCATGATGTATCCGTATGAATATATTTTAAAGTCAAATTCTACCATCGATGTCCATGCAGAAATTGCTGCTGAGTTCATGGTGATGAATCATAAGCATTTCAGCAAAGATTCAGTCTGTATTTTTACATCTGTATCCGGGACTACTCAAGAAACAGTTGCAGCGGCTGAATATTGTAAAGAAAAAGGCGCCACTACAATCGCTTTAGTTGCAGAGCCAAATACTCCGTTAACACAAATTGCGGATTACTGTATAACGACAGGTTCTGAAACGCACTCTTTTGATACTTTCTTTATGCTTTTGTACATGGTCGTCTTCCGTTTCATGCATAACAACAATGAATTCCCGCAATATGAACAGTTCACGAATGAGGTTTCTCTACTTCCGCGTGCAATTCTAGATGCCGTTAAATCTTTTGACAAAAAAGCAGAGGAATTTGCCATTGCACATAAAGACACGGATTACCACATGATGGTCGGTTCCGGTAACCTTTGGGGAAACACTTATTCATATGCCATGTGCATTTTAGAGGAGATGCAATGGATCCAGGCGAAATCCATCCACGCGGCAGAGTTTTTCCATGGTACGCTTGAACTTGTTGTAGAAGATACAAGTGTTATTTTACTAAAAGGAGAAGATGAAACTAGACCGCTGATGGACCGTGTAGAGAGATTTGTAGAAAATATCTCTAAAAATTTAACGGTTATTGATACCAAAAGCTTTGAAATGGACGGTATCAGCGAAGAATTCAGAAAGCACTTTTCTGTTAGTATTAACTGGTCGGTATTAAGTCGAATCAGCGTTTACCTTGAGCGTGAAAGAAATCATCCATTAACACTTAGAAGATACTATCGCCAAATGGAATATTAAGATATGTGGAGCACTACTTAGTAGTGCTCTTAATTTTAAAGAAAGCGGGGGAAAATGATGAGAACGGTTACAGTCGGAGATAACTGTATGGATGTCTATCAAAAGAGCGGGGAGGTCTATCCTGGCGGTAATCCTTTAAATGTGGCTGTCTATTTAAAAGGGTTAGGTGCTGAATCTGCTTATATTGGCTGGGTGGGATTCGATCAATACAGTGAAAAGATGGTTAAAGCGATTCAGGAAAAAGGTGTTGATATTTCCCATCTTTCGCGGAAAGAAGGAAAAACAGCTGTTACTTTTGTTGAAATGGTAGGAAATGACCGCAGGTTTGGAGAATACGACGAAGGTGTCATGGAACATTTCTGTTTAACGACGGAAGAACTCCATTACATTCAAACATATCAGCTTATACATTCAGGGATTTGGGGACATGCGGATAAGTACTATTCCTTTTTTAAAGAAAAAGGAATGCTCACTTCTTTTGATTTCTCAGATCAGCTAGATCACGATTTAGTGAAGACTTTACCGCAGTTTGTTGATTATCCTTTTTTCTCTTATACGAAGGACGATTCTTTTATCCGCCAATTTTTAAAGGATGTAAAAAATCAAGGACCTAAAATTGCGGTCGCCACTTTAGGTGAAAATGGTTCACTTGCCTATGACGGCATTCAATTTTATCAATGCGGTGTCGTTGAAGCGAATGTGGTGGATACGATGGGGGCGGGGGACTCCTTCATTTCCGGTTTTATTTATGGAATATTGAAAGGCCATTCCATCGGCAATTGTTTAGAATTGGGCACAGAGTCTGCTGCGAAAACAATTAGCTATTTCGGTGCGTGGTGACTGGGACTGTAAATCATGTATAATAGGTAATAAATAATAAAATTTGACGGATAAGGATGAATCTAATATGAATTTAAATCCTTCAACCCCCCAGCCACTATATATGCAAATAAGGCAAATGTTGAAGAATGATATTCAGAACGGTAAATACAAACCAGATGAACAGATCCCAACCGAAGCAGAGCTTTGTGAAACTTATAACGTTAGCCGCATTACCATACGAAAAGCAATAGAGGAATTGGTGAAGGATGGAACACTGACACGTATTCCGCGCAGGGGTACCTTTGTTGCATCTAATAAGTTTCATAATGAGTTGTTATCCATAAGTGGATTCTCAGAGTTTAGTCATCAGCTTGGGAAGATACCGAATTCCCGGATTTTACGAAGTGAGGTCATAGCCGCACCAAAAGATGTTGCAGGTCATCTCCTCATTGAAGAAGGAAGCCCCGTTCTCGAACTTGAGCGACTCATGTATGTAGATGAGCGTCCGCTTTTCTACGATACCGCTCATTATTCGTTACTTCGTTTTCCGGATTTAGAAAAGAAGATTGCAAGGGATGAATCAACTTATAAGATCCTTTTGGAAGATTACCATACAGAAATAGTCAGTAACGATAAAATTATCGACGTGATTGGTGCTACAAAAATCTATGCTAAATATTTAGAATGCGATATTGGCGCAAATTTATTTAGAATAGTGAAGATTGCTTTCGATGCAAACGACCAACCTGTGCATCTCTCAACATTCATGTGTGAAACCAACAAGGTCAATCTGACCGTTCATCGGGCAAAATAGGTCATGCCAATAATTTGGCATGACCTATTTAAATATCTAGTTTTGATTTTCCTCCTCCAATCTTTCTTCTTCGGTCATCGCATTTAAAATATCCTTACAATTAAAACATAAGATTTTCTTGTTATCTAACAGAATGCCGTTCAGGAAACCTGCCGTACAATATACATCACGTGCACAGCGAACACAAGAGCCAACTAGTTCATCCATCTATTAATCTCCTTAATCAGGAATCGGGTATAGTTTGGTGTTTTATTTTGCATAAAGATAAAGGCCAAAATCTTGCATAACGGAAGTGTGCCCCATTTGCCGTAACATGGTAGCTATATTGCCACGATGATATGATCCGTGAGTGACAATGTGTAATACCGATTCGGAAATGGTAGTTTCAAGCAATCCGGCATAGGGGTTATCCACGACAATTACCTTTTCCATATCCTCTGTACTCAGAAGTACTTTGTTTCTTTCGTATAAGTCTATAAATATTTTTTTCATTTCCTCAATACTTTTCTTTTCCACCGCTTCTTTTAATTGATTAGAAGATGCCATTGCTTCATTCATACTTTTACCTGAGATAATGTCAAACCACGTAAAATCTGTGAGATAAATATGAGACAACACTTTTGATACCGACGAAAAACCAGTCTGAATTTCCTTATGGTAAATGTGCTGTGGAAGTTCATTTAACCGATCGATGATGACTCCATTTGCCCACGCGTGATAGTTATACATTTCTTGCTCGGGGTGATTCATTTAAAAAACCTCCATATACACTAGTTTTTTCGTTTTGAACAATTTATGCAGTGAGAACAAAAGTATACAGGTGAATTCAATCCAGTATATTCATTAATATGTTGTTCTCTAATATATATAACAATTCCTCCTGAAGATTCTCCCGATATATGTGCTCAACATAAATGTAAAATGTATAAAAATAAGAGATAATACGAACTACGGACATTGATTATTATATGAATAGCTAATGGAGCATCACATATAGGCATTTTTTCTTGCAGGAAAATAGCTCCCTATATCGAACTGATAGTAAAGGAGATGGTAATATGAATCTGAGGATTAAATATAGGCTTTATATCCATGTAGACGGAAAACTTATTCCAGAACAGTATGACCGATACGAGATACTAAACGTCAGAGAAGGTATTGATCCAAATGATACTAAGGATTACCAAGAGCTTATTAAAAAATTGAGTAAGTCGATTAATCGGCCCTTAAATGAATTTGAAATAAAAGACTATGAATCAATGTAATTGAGAATTGGTCAAAAACCACTGATAGAATAAGATAAAGCCACTCTCTTAATCGAGAGTGGCTAGTTAAAAGCGTTGGTTATTAAAGACCATGAGTTGAATATAATTATGAACTTATGATGTTTCGTCCTGCCGTGCATTTTTTTGTAAAAGATCACGGATTTCCTTTAAATATTGCTCGGATGCCGGTACCACTTCCAATTCCTCTTCCTCGTTACTTTGTTTTTTTCTAATAAGCGAATTCGCTATCTTCATAAACATGAAAATTGCAAACGAAATGATCAAGAAATCAATCACAGCTTGGACAAATTCACCGTATTGAACTACTGCGTTTCCAACTGTAATCTTTAACGAAGAAAGATTGATCCCCCCTAATAAAATTCCTACTAGCGGTGTGATAATATTATTGACTAGTGATGAAACGATCTTCCCAAAAGCAGCACCCATCACTACGGCTATTGCAAGATCGAGAACGTTTCCTTTAGTTATAAACTCCCTGAATTCCTTTATCATCGTAACTACACCTTTCTTTTTTATTGATAAAAGCATATCAGAAACATGGTGAAAATTGAATAGAGAAAGAGGCATCTATTATTTCCAAAGATAGGACCACACATCATCCGTTAAATCATTTGAATACTTTAATATGTCGCAATGACGGCAGTTCGATCAAAGGGGAAAGAACTCCAGTTTTTATTCAAAAAACGTTAAAGAGCCCTTATAATAGCAGGTCTTTTTGTAAAAGGATTTAATGTAATGGTCAGAGAACAAAGCTTAAAAATTTTTTTAAAAAACCATTCAATAAAAAATTAGTAATGGAAGGCAGATGGAGAATGACTAAGGCGTCAACCTTCAATGTCTAGAAGGAGGATAAAGCAGCTTTCACTAACTTGCCAAAGAGGGTGAATATAAATGTATTCGTTTGGCGATAATTATATTATTGTACTACCCCCTAAGTGGTACTCCTCCATTGTTAAAAGCCCTTCTCTTAATGAGAGGGCTTTTTTGTTTAGCGCCTTGTTAAATATTTTTTGTTTATAGGAGCTTTTTGGACAGCAACTAGATCGATTTCGATTTTTTATACTTCTGTCCAACCAAAAATATCAGAGGGGAACCTATAATGCTTGGAAGAAACCAAAAAATTAATGGGTTCCATTGATTCAAGATAGTTATATTGGATACATTTACTACAAGAATTGCTGTACAAATAGCGATATAGGAACCGAGCATTCCGCTAATATGAGATACAGTCCAGTTTTTCCATTTCTTCTTACCAGCAAGATAGCCTATAAATGCGAAAGAATATGAAAATATCCCAATGAAAAATAAATATGCGCTGCTTTCCCAATTCATTATTGCCATTGTCAGGGATGTGACAAAGACTACAACATATGCACTGTGATAAATTTCACCACAAATTGTATGCATACCTCTTTTTTTCTTTGAAGACATAGCACCTATTCCACTAATAAGACATGTTGCTCCAGCGAAAACATGAATGAACAGAATGATCTTAAAGATAAGCAACTTTCCCTTCGTTAAATAATCATTATCATAACGTAACAGATTAAATATTTATTTTATTATAATACAAATATTTACCAAAAAATATGAATGTTAATTTGCAAAGAACATTAAAGGGTCAGTGCGGTACACAAAAGGGAATTGTGTATCGTCCTTTTTAGGGAAAAAGGAGGATTTTACGTTTCATTTGGAGAATGTTTTGACAAATGGGGGTGGATTATTTGAGACAACATTTTGAACAGGATTTATCTAGAGAGGATATTTTTAGAATGATTGTTAAGCACCTTGATGTATTTCCGTTGACTAGTCTAGAGGCTATCAGAGAAGTGATCAGGAGTTCATTAAATCAAAGAGGCTTGATAGGGGGGATGACCACACAAACAGGAGCCGCTACATATAACCGGAAAATATCAGACGAGGATATCCAATTAATAAATGATTGTATTTGTGACCTCTTAAATAGCCGCGTTATCCAACCTGGTATTAATGAAGTCAATCAGGATTTACCATGGATTTCTGTATCTGATAAAGAGAAACTTGAAACATTGGTGAGTTCCCTGTCTTAACTTTTTACATATAAAAGCCCTTCTCTAAATCGAGAGGGGCCTATTTTCTTTATCCGATAATTGCAATTTTCCATATCCTTCATACTCAATTAATTGTATTTTTTAACCTGTAAGATGGGATTCAAACATATCGATGATTTCAAGGAAACGTTCGGCCTCACGGAAAACGTGATCAGCCAATAGTGGATGAATGATGCTCTTGATTTTACATTCTTCGATTAAATCCCTGGCGGTTTTCTTAAAGTCTCGAAGTGATACGACGGACACACGGTTCTGATCTAGAAATTGATCCAGAAGAGGGGCCGTTTGAGATTGCGGTTTCATGGACTCTAAGTCTACGGCTTGAAAGACTAATTGATCAAAATCATTACTAAAGTTTCGCGCCATATCCACCAGCTTTCTTTCCGATGGATCAAGGAGATGTCCAATGAATTTTGCATGATCCGCCATTATTCTTAAAAAGAAAACATTTTCCTTGATGATGGCATCTGCAAGTGGTTTCAATTTACCTTCATTTAATTCTATTAATCGTTTTCTAAAATAATTGGCTTCTCTGCTTGTATGGTCGACTAGAAGTGGGAAGTTGTTTGCACCAGGCAGTTTACAGGTGAGTATTAATCCTAATACCTTCCTTTTAAACAAAAATATGCCTGTGGCAGCTTGTTGCACCTCCGCGTTAAATCTTCTGATTTGTTCTGGATCAGCTTGATTTGTAAATGAATGGGATTGCTGTTCTATCCGTTCAAATAAAAGATAAAACTGATTAGCTTCCTCAATTAACTGTGTATCTTCACATCTAAAACCTAGTCTTAGAAATAAAGAGTGTTCCTTCATTATTCTTGACCAAAAACGAATCTCATCTAAGGAGCGTTCAACAAACATTCCAGAGTTATTCCTCATAGCTTCCTGTGCGTTCTCACTCATAACTAAGGCCCCCTCTTAAAACATAACCATCATTCAATCTTATTAACAAGGGGACAATAGTATTCTGCTCAATTTGCAAATTGTATCATTACGGATATCCTTATAGCACCTCAAATCAATTGGTTCTTGATGTTCAAGGTGTGTAAAAATTCCTGAACGATCGGAGACTGTACTTTGTTCGGCAGTACTTCAGGGTAATATCTAAAAAACCCTTAGAACTAATTCATTTCTAAGGGTTAACATCCAGTACATTAAGTTACAGTGATAGTCATTTGTCACCAAGTTCATTTATTTTTTTCGTAAGCTCATTAAACCTCTTATCGAGTTCTGTGTACGCTTTATCATTTGGCGTCATAAAGCTAAGCTTTCCCAAAACTTCCTGTCTTTCTGTTTCAAGTGTTAATCGCAGTTCTTCCAAATCATCTCTTTTGGAGGATGATGATTCATACAATTGCTTTTGTATGCGATTATTCGAAATGACAAGTTTGCTGCTTGTCGTTTTTTCGAGAAAATATCTATCATGCGAAACGACGATAAGCGTTCCAGTATACTGTGCTAAGGTTTCTTCAAGTTGTTCCCGTGAAGCTAAGTCCAGATGATTTGTCGGCTCATCCAAAATAAGCACATCTTTTTCTTTCAATATATATTCCATTAACTTACATTTCACGCGTTCACCCATACTCATATTCTTAATGGGTTCTGTCCAATGAGACGCCGTGAAGCCTAAATGCTTCATTAAAGTTTGAACGTTCCCTCTCGACTCGAAAGTATCTTTATGAAAAAGCTGGGCGGGTGTAAGTTCAAGTGGTAAATCAAACACTTCTTGCGTCAAATAGCCTATTTTTGCAGATGGTGAAATCCATACATCGCCCGCAAAAGTTTCATGTCCAAGAATTATTTTTAATAATGTCGTCTTTCCGCTGCCGTTTGGGCCTATAATGGAAATCTGCTCACCATGCTGAATCGTGAAATTGACGTTTTTAAACAGTGTTCGCCCGCTAAAAGTCTTAGTTAAATTCTTAACTTCCAAAAAACGTTTTCCCGTCTTGTTTTTTGTTTTAATTGAAAAGCGTACAGTATATTCTGATTCAACAGGTTCAGCTTTTGCTTTTTCAAGCTCTTTTTCAAGACGCTTTTGTTTAGATTTTACCTGTGCATCCATTCGCTTCGCTTTCACACGATAGTATTCCTTAACTCCTTCCTTTTTCGTCGATTGTGAATGGGCTTTTTTTGACCAGGAAGTGATTTCATTCATTTGTCCCTCGATCCGTTCAACCATTTTTTGCTGTTTTTCATATTCACGTTGTTGTGTAAGTCTTTTCTGTTTGCGAACCTCCATATAACTAGAATAATTCCCTTTGTGCTCAATTAGCTTTTTATCTTCAATCGACCAAATTTTCGTTGCAACAGCATCCAAAAAATAACGATCGTGCGAAACAAAAATAATGGTACCTCTATAATTCTTAATTTGTTCATTGAGGAATCCTAAACTAGCCTCATCAAGATGGTTCGTAGGTTCATCTAATAGTAAAAGGTCTGCACCTTTAGAAAGCCCTTTTGCTAGCCGGGCCTTGATTTTTTCTCCTCCGCTTAATTGTAGGAAGCCATGGCTTGGTACATGCATTTTATCCAGTAATTTAACTTCGGTAGGCGTTTTATCTTCTGAAGAATGCGACTCGACTTCTTGTTCAACCATAAAAACTTTCAAGTCTTGCTGCAGCCATTGGATTTTTCCATGTGCTGGCTCTAAACCATTGTTAATTAATTGCAGCAACGTAGATTTACCGGCACCATTTTTGCCAATGATACCGATGATTTCCCCTTGTTGAACACTAGCATTAACATTTTCAAAAATGTTATGGTCCAATACTTCAAAGCTGATATTGGTTAACTTTAATAGTTCTTTCATATAATTATCCCTCTCCTTAAAGGGAGAATAAAAAAAATCCTCCCAGTTCTATGGAAGGATTAGCCGTACCTGTGCATTATCAAATAAGAGCTATTTTCATGATAGCTCTACAATTTATAGAAAATGGGCAGACTAATCCTATTTCGTATGATTTGAAATATGTGATTTCAAATTTTGAAAATAAGATTAGTTAATCATCGGCCACCCATCATCCCTTCTGATATTAATAAAATCAGTATAGCATAAAATAATCTTTGAAACCAAAAGGAAGCAGCATTATACTTTTACATCATTTATATTTGTTTTAACTCAATCAAATATTTTATTATAAGGTGGGCAGTAGGACTGAATATTTCCTATAAAACTCATAAATATTTACCACCATAGGATTGTTTCCTTGAGGAGGTCATTAATATGGAATATATAAAGGGAATCGATGTTTCACATTGGCAAGGTGCTATTGATTGGGAGGAAGTTGCAAAGGAAGGCGTGAAGTTCGTGTTCATTAAAGCAACAGAGGGAACGAGTTATTCCAAGCTATCCTATTTCAAAGAAAATGCACCACAAGCATTGTCAGCGGGATTGAAAGTCGGGGCCTATCACTATGCGAAGTTTGCAACTATTGCACAAGCAAAGGCTGAGGCTGCTTATTTTTTAGATTCTATCAGCTCTTTTGCTTTAAATTATCCTGTTGTTCTTGATCTTGAAGAAAATAAAAAAAAGGCAAAGAAAAAAACGCTGACAGATGCAGCAATCGCGTTTTTGGAGGCTATTGAAGAAGCTGGATACACGGCTATGTTGTATACTGGTAAATACTTTCTCGAAAATACTTTAGATGAATCAAGGTTGACGAAATACGCTTTGTGGATTGCCAGATACAACAGCACGTTGGGACGTAGCACAGATATATGGCAGCATTCTGATTCAGGTAAGGTAAGTGGGATCAGCACAAAGGTGGATTTGAATATAGCCTATAGGGATTTTACAAATACAATAAATACTTTTAGGACGCACAACTCCCGTGCATTGAAAACTGAAACAACCACAACTTATACTGTAACAAAAGGCGACACACTTAGCTTCATTGCAAAAAAATATAAAACAACAGTAAAATCTCTTGTTAGTCTTAACGGAATTAAAGACCCCGACAAAATTAATATCGGTCAAAAATTAAGGTTGAAATAAGTAAAGGCTCTTCTCATTACGAGAGGAGCTCAGTTTTTAATGAATATTATATTTCTTTAAGTTCGTCAATTGCTACGTCTGATCTTTCCTCTAATGGGCCTCTTAGATGTACTGTAGCCGTTCTTCCATCTTCATTTAAATTATCAATCCATACTGAAGTGCCATTATATCTCACCTCAATGTCAGATGAAGAAGAAAGAATCTGTTTTACACGCTTAGCATCCATATAAATCCCTCCCTTAATTAGTCTACCTATTATTTGGGAAAAGCCATAATTTTATTCATTTGATTAATATTGCAACTAAATCATAAAAAGCGCAATGATGTTTAACTTTCATATTTATCTGCCGTGACTTTTTTTAAAAATTAAGCATGTAAAGATGAGAATTCTTAATCTTAAAAATATTGAGTTTATCTGATAGAATGGATAGGATTGTAAATAATTTTTTGAGGTGATGAATTTGAAAAAACGCAGGCTTCTGGAAGCCTTTTTAATACTTATTGGCGCCTCCGTTATATTTACATGCGTTCAGCAGCCAAGTGGAGCCAACGCCGCCAAAGACAAACTCAATATTAAGAAGCTCGACGTCGATGAATTTTTTGCTGAACGTGAAGGTACTTTTATATTACGTGAAGTGAAAAAAGGTAAGACTTTTATCTATAATAATGAACGGGCCGAACAAAGATTTGCGCCGCAATCGACTTTTAAGGTGCCTAATGCACTTATCGGATTGCAGGTCGGTGCCGTCGAGGATGAATATGACATTAAATATTGGGATGGCGTGAAAAGGGAAATTGAGATATGGAACAAGGATCATACGCTTGGGTCTGGTTTAAGGAACTCCGTTGTTTGGTATTATCAAGCAATGGCCCGTGACATTGGAGAGGGTCGAATGGAGGAATGGATTCATAAGATTTCTTATGGCAACCAAGATATTAGTGGAGGGATAGATCAGTTTTGGCTAAGCAGCTCACTCAAAATTTCTCCTATTGAACAAGTGGATTTCATGGCAAATTTATATGGAGAGAATCTTCCTTTTGATAAGGATGTCATGAAAACCGTTAAAAGGATGATGATCCAGACTGAAGGGGACAGCTATACACTTTACGGAAAAACAGGGCAGGGGACAAACATTGGCTGGTATGTTGGTTTTATTGAAACAAAGGGAAGTGACTATGTTTTTGTAACGAATATCTCCGGTACATCGGCAGAAGCTAGGGAAATCACAAGGGACATTTTACAGAAATATCATTTAATGGCTGAATAGGTTTTGATTTGGTGATTGCCGAAGTGAGAAGATAAAAATGCCAATGTAACTTTGGCTAAGCAAAAAAGAATATAATATAGAGCTAATGGATGCTTACTATCAATAGGTGAGTTGCTTCGTTCAAACAGGGCTAACGGGACGGAAGGTTTGAATAAGGAAGTAGATAAGATGGGACAATATTGGAGGAGAAAGTGTTGTTGGGTTTGAAGTCATATACGCATTCTTATACATGCTTTTAGGGGGGTATCATGGAACTATCGTTATTATTGGAATATGGCTGGGTATTAATCATTCTAATTTTTTTAGAAGGTTTATTATCTGCTGATAATGCATTGGTTTTAGCCATCATGTCAAAGCATTTACCACAAGAACAGCAAAAAAAAGCGATTAATATTGGGTTGCTTTTGGCTTTTATATTTAGGATTGGTGCAATCTTCATCATTTCGTACCTTTTCCATGTTTGGCAAGTTCAAGCAATTGGGGCTGCATATTTGATTTTCATTGCATTAAAGCATTTACTAAAAAGGGACCACGGTGACAAAGAAAAAAAAGGGAAAAGCTACCGTATGACCGTTGCGCAAATTGCATTAGCTGATATTGCTTTTGCTATTGATTCCATTTTAGCTGCAGTCGCTCTTGTCATTGCCTTGCCAGATACACCGATGGGTGATATAGGAGGTATGGATGGGGCTAAATTCATTGTTATTTTATTAGGAGCAATTGCAGGTTTAATCGTCATAAGGTTTGCTGCAGGATACTTCGTTAAGATACTGACGGAGCGGCCTAGCCTCGAAACGGCAGCCATGTTGATCGTTGGTTGGGTAGGGGTAAAGTTATTGATGCACACCCTTGCGCATCCAGCCGTGCACATTATTTCTCATGATTTTGTTGAAGGACCGATTTGGAATATAATCTTTTGGTCAGTCATGCTTCTTATTGCAATAGGCGGATGGTTTTTATCTGGAAAAACAGTGAAAAACGATAAGCAAAATGACTAATGTTATAAGAATCAATAAGAGTTTAAATAGTTCATTAATTCCCTTATTTTAATAAATGAGCTCCTTGGGGTTATTTTTTGTTAACGTTATGTTTGCCAAATAAGAATTTTAGATCGACTTCAAATTTGAACTGCACCTCCAATTGTTAGACATCATTCTAACAATTGGAGGTGCTTTTTTGCCATTGTTGCCATTTACCAGGGCCTTCCCGGCGGCAGTATTGCCTTGTTTGCCATAATCATTATCACCCTTATTTTTCTTTCAGCTACTCTAGACTCTTCGTCATTCACAGTAGCAAGCACAGCATCAAAAAAGGTTGTCATTAGATCAAGAGCCAGCCGGATGGCACAAAATATTTTGGGCTTTGGTCATAGAACTTTAGCGTTTTCATGATGTTTGGTGAAGGACTGCATGCTCTTCAATCAGTAGTAGTCATTACCTCCGTTCCACTCATCTTAATTATGGCGATGGCATCGATATCTCTCATTAAATGGATTAAAGAGGATCAAGCAGAAAGCAGCAGTATAGAAAAAACTATCAATGAAAACCTATAAAGCCGCTTAAAGTATCATTCATACTCGGAGGATACAGTATAAGGGATAAACGCCAACAGGCACCAGCTTAAAAACAGCTGGTGCCTGTAGTGCGTTCGATGAGACCGTACAAAACTTTTCTGATTTGTAAACAAAAAATGCTTCTCTAAATTATTTATCGCAAAGCCGATGATAAATGGCAGTTGATTCAGCGGAGCTTATTGACGGGAGGGGACGTTCAAATACCTATCTGTCCATTAAAGAATTGATGCACCGTATGAATAAAAACAAAAATGCCTCCTCATATTAAAAGAGAGGGGATGTGTCACATGATAAAAAGTATATCTACTTTTCAAGCAACAATGGTACTGATTCTATCTATTGGGTTGATGAACCATGTTATCGTTTTGCCTTCACTGCTTGGTGCATCCGGAAGAGATTCATGGATAAGTACTTTAGTCACCGGGATGCTTTTTTTATTATGGCTTCCCATGGTTTATTGGATAATAAATAAAACAAAACAGCAGCATATCATTGGCTGGCTTCATACTCACAGTCACCCGCTCGCCGCCTGGACCATAAAAATCCTTCTTTTCTTCTATATTTCATTAAACTTGTTTGTCACTTTATATAGCACATTTTCCTGGGTAAACAGTACTTATATGATTCAAACGCCAGAATATATATTATTTATACCTTTCATTATCCTATGTTTTATTGCTGCAGAGGCTGGAATCAAAACAATAGCCATTGCCGGAGGATTGGTTTTACCCCTTGTTGTGGCACTTGGATTTATGATAATGACGGCAAATATACAGTATAAGGATTACTCCTTGCTTTTCCCTATTTTTGAAAATGGAATTACACCTGTTTGGGACGGGGTCGTAATACTAGGTGGAGGTTTTACAGAGATATTTCTTCTCGTTTTGATTCAACAGTTTGTAAAGACAGAAATAAAGTTCAGGAGTTTACTTTTTTTAGGTTTATTTCTTTTGTTTATCAGTATGGGACCCATAATAGGGTCCATTACAGAGTTTGGTCCGGTACAGGCTGCAAAAATAAGCAATCCTGCATACGCTCAATGGCGGTTACTAACCATGGGTAAGTATTTGAACCGGCTGGATTTTTTATCAATATACCAATGGCTTTCAGGTGCATTTATCCGTGTATCGTTATCGATATTCCTAATGGGGGAACTGTTTCAAATTAAATCAAAGAAAATAAAAAATATTGTATTGCTTGCTATATCAGTCTCCTTAATCATTGCGCTTTGTATACCAATCGATATTCCAGCATACAGGGATTTTACGGAACGATATTATTTTAAATTGAGCGTGATTAGCATTTTGGTTATAACCTTTTTTATTAACATGGTCATTTTTTTGAAAGAAAGGGTGAAAAAGAATGGAGCCTCTATTGAACAAGTCAAATAAGGGGAGTTCTTCGGAGATCCAACTAAAGACGGAGTATTTCAATGAATTATTCGGAATGAGCTCGGATGTAAAATTCAAAAAGCATACCATTACATCTGAAGGGAAAACCGATCCGCCCCTTATTTGCACTTTGATTTATTCAGAGGTGTTGGTCGATGTCAAAAAGTTGTGGGAATCAGTAGCACGGCTTGAAGGTAGTGTATTCATAAATTCTAAACTGAAGGAAGAAGAGGTTATAGAGGATCCTCAAGACGAATTTAAAATCAATAGGGTTTTCCCTTCCTCCACTATAAAAGAAGATGTGGAGGAAAACGTATTTTCCGGGATGGTCCTGATGCTATTTGAAGAATTGGAAGTATTATTTATGTTTTCCCTACCAAGCATCCCGAATCGAAGTCCCGAGGAAACAAGTAGTGAAATTTCCATCCGAGGTCCACGTGATGGATTTATTGAAGATATCTCTGTTAATTTAGGGTTGATCAGAAAAAGATATAAAACTGCATCACTCGAAAATCAAGCATTTACCATTGGCAAAAGGAGCAAGACAAAAATCAATTTATTATATGTGAAGGATGTTGTAAATCCAGAAACCATTGAAAAAGTAAAAAGGAAAATTTCCTCAATAAATACAGATATCTTGTTGGGAACTACTGAACTTGAAGAATTTTTATCAGGCAGTAAGTTCAACCTGATCCCGTTTTTTGATTATACAGGGAGGCCGGATTATGCTGTAGCCAGTTTAAATAATGGGCGCTTTGCCATTTTAGTGGATGGGTCACCAACTGCCTTAATTGGACCAGGTAATATTACATTATTGTTAAGGGCGGCGGAAGATCGTCATACTCCATCTTACTATACAAATTTCGAATATTTCTTTCGCATTATCGGACTGGTGATATCAATATTCCTGCCAGGCTTTTATATAGCACTAATATCATTTCAATTAGACCAGCTCCCCTTCCCATTTTTGGCGACGATAACCGTATCTAGATTTGGGTTGCCTATATCACCTCAACAAGAGGCCTTCTTGATTTTGGGTTTATTTGAGTTGTTTCGAGAGGCAGGGATCACACTCCCCAAAGCAATCGGTCAATCACTGGCCGTTGTGGGTGGATTAATTATAGGGGATGCAGCAATTAGAGGAGGGATTACATCCCCGACGATGTTGGTGGTGGCAGGTACCACTGCGGTAGCCACCTATACATTAATCAATCAATCTTTAGGTGGAATTGTAAGCATGGCCAGGTTTTTTGTATTATTCCTCTCTTCTGTTTTAGGTTTATTCGGATTCTTTCTCGGTGTTTTCTCCATTGTCCTTTATTTATCAAGGCTGCAGATTTATGGTTTACCTTACTTAGCGCCTATATCACCACTATCCTTGAAAGATCTTCTAGGGGGCGGTGTCTTTGTGAAGCCATATCTCTTTAGAAAGAAACGAGCCGAAATGCTGAAAACTAAGGACAGAACAAAAGGAAATCGCTAATGAAAATGATCCTTAGATTTATACTATTCGTAATGAGCCTTGCTCTTTTAAGTGGCTGCTGGGATGCCAAGGATATTCAAGATATTCAATATATAAGTGCAATGGGAATAGATTATCAGAATGGGCAGTATGTCATTTATGTGCAGGTGACGTCTTTTGCCGGTGTGGCTAAACAAGAAGGATTGGAACCAAAACCAACACCTGTTTGGGTCGCCAAAGGGCGAGGGAAAACAATGAACGAGGCCATGAATGACATTTATAAAAGGTCAAACCAGTATATTTATTGGGCTCATGTTAAATTGATCATTTTCTCTGAAAGTTTACTAAAACATGGATTGGTCAACGTAAACGACCCCATTTTAAGATTTCAGCAAATTAGGGAAACAACTTGGTTATATGGAACCGATGATTCCTTAGAAAAGATCCTCTTTGTCAATAGTTTATTCGGCTCTTCAGTGCAAACAAGCATTTTCAATCCGAAGGATATTTATAAATTAAGATCCTTTGTCGAACCCATCCGGATCCAAAGATTTTATACGCAAAATTATGAAACAGGAATGACAATAAAACTACCGAAGATTTCGTTAAAAAATGAGGTATGGAAAGCAAAAGAAAAAACACAGAACACCGTAAAACTATCAGGGACCTATTTTATTAAAAATAATCAGCTAAAGGGGGAGATAGCAAATAAACATCTTGGGGGGATGAGATGGTTAACAAAATCAACGGTAAGGTCCCCAATTGGAATAAAAATCAATAAAAACAAAAATGTTCAAATATCTCTAATGAGGCCAAAATTCAATATAAAGCCTATCTATGTAAAGGATACAGTCGAATTCGATATTTCAATTGAAGTAGAAGGTGCCGTAACGGATATGGAAGAAAACATCTCCTTACACCATCTTAAAGAAAAAATACAGGGGGCATTAGAGAAAGAAATTAGGGATACGTACAAATATGCTCTTGAAAAAAATATAGACATCTATAATTTAGAAGCAGTTATCTACAGAAAGGATTTGAAAAAATGGAAAGAAGTTTCTAAAGAGGATTTTAGCCTTAATGAAGGATCCATCCGTAATATTCAGGTGGATAGTGCTATTAATATAACAGGCGATTATAAATATGAGTACATGAATTGATACCTTCAGAAGTGGATCGCAGGCTGCCATGACAGAATCTTTCTTCAAAGTCGTTTCCAATGATTATGATATGGCAGCTAATGTAAATGATATATTCAACAACTAACTATGTAAGGATTTATTTTGACTTTACATAACGATTAAAGGAAATCAGATTTTACTTTAATAGACCAAAACGAAATCCATAGACTACGACTTGTGTACGGTTCTTGGCTTTAAACTTTGTCATTAAACTGCTTACATAATCCCTTATAGTATGCTCGCTTAATTGCAATAATTCGGCCATCTTTTTATTGTTATACCCCTCCGCCAGCAAATTTAAAATCACGGATTCCCGTTCCGTCAATTGTTGATTGGTATAAATGGATACCTCATCATCCTTTCTTGATAAATATAAGCCTAACCGTTTTCCGACCTGTTCAAGTAATGTCAGTTCATCTTTTGAATAATCGAATTCCTCGCCTAATTGATCAAAGGTCAGCCAGCCGAAAACTTGCTGGTCATGAACAATCGGCACAAATATGACAGTTGAAAGATTAAACAACGTTATATGTTCCTTTTTAATATAATGATTGGGATTCTTTAAAAATACAGGCTTTTTTGAATTGAAAACAAAGGATTGCTTCAAGCTGAGTTGTCCTCTCATGCTTTGAACCTTAGGCAGCTCCAATCCAATGGTGCCGTAAAATTGATTGGACCAAGGAATATAAGCATAAAAAACACATCTTTTATAGTGAAAGAACTCTTCACATTTTTTTAGGATATGAGCAAAATCCTTAATTCCTGATGAGTTAATTAGAAGCTCATCTAATTGGTCCAATAGTTGCAGTCTTTTAAGTTCAGCATTTTCTTCGTGGGATTTTGAAAGTTGCATGGGTTCGACATCCATCCATTTGTTATAGCTATGGATGAGGTGAGAGAAAATGGATAATAAAAACATTAGAATGGAAATGGTATTGGCATGTTTCAGGTTGGCCATTAAGGTAACGATGGACTTTTCAAAGATCAATCGGAACATGCTGAAATGGTTCACATTTAAAATGGGCAACTGTGATTGAAGCCATGTTTCCAAATACTTATCGTATGTTTCATTTATGTCTTCGATGTTTGGAGCGGATAAAAATAGTAGAAATGATTCCAGTAATGTTTGAATCATCTTACGTTCATTTTCTAATATAAGGGGCTCTAGATTCAAATAAATATTGATATTGTCTTCAATCTGTTTGTTATGACTTTTTATGAATAATATGAATTGCTGAAACGATATCTCTTCATAAGCATTAGCGGGCTGGGTCATACGAGTCTCTTCTCCTTAAACAAAATACCCCTATATAAGGGGGATACTTACCCTATTATTATACGGCATATTATAGGATAGTATTTCATATTGCGAGGAGTAAAATAAAGGCATAGACAGACAATGAAGCTTTTTTTAGCGGCATTCCATTTAAAGTGGTGGACAATTGTTAAAGTTAGCTTTATTTACTTGCCTAGGGAGAACCTCTATGGATGGAGATTTCCGGTGCTCAAGGAATCTGTTGCGTAGAAAATAAGAAAAGGGGTAATATGATGAGACTTGAAAACAAAGTGGCCATCATTACAGGCGGGGTACAGGAATAGGGAAAGAAACAGCTTTGTTATTTGCTAGGGAGGGAGCAAAAATCGTCATCACTGATATAAATCAGGAATCCGGTGACCAAGCTGTGAAAGACATTCAGGCAATTGGCGGAGAGGCCCTATTCATCCGTCATGATGTCAGCAATGAAGAAGATTGGGAAAGGGTTGCAAAGGAAACGATTAATACTTTTGATAAGGTGGATGTTCTGTTCAACAATGCGGGTATTTATATCATTAAACCGGTTACGGAGATTGAACTGGAGGAATGGAATCGTCTCATGTCGATTAACGTGACCGGCGTATTCTTGGGAATGAAGCATATTATGCCACTGATGGCGAAACAAAATATAGGTTCAGTCATTAACGCTTCTTCCATTGCAGGCTTGATTGGCGCCCCTGGTCATGTTTTATACGGTGCAAGCAAGGGAGCGGTTCGGACAATGACTAAAGATGCTGCCATCGAGTATGCTTCAAAAGGGGTCCGTGTAAACTCGATTCATCCAGGATATATCGATACCGGGATGGCGGACTATGCATCTGAACAAACTGGCAGTACAAAAGATGAATTGGGTAAAGAATTCCCGTTGGGACATCTGGGCAGCGTCAAGAATGTGGCGAATACAGTGCTTTTCATTGCCTCGGACGAATCTTCCTATACGACGGGTACTGAATTTGTGATAGATGGCGGAGCGACTGCACGCTAAAAAAACTACTTTTCTAACGGATATTAGAAACTAAAAACTAAGGAGTGTTTAGAGATGAGATTAGAAAATAAAGTGGCAATCGTAACAGGGGGAGCAAGCGGGATTGGAGCAAGCACGGCTCAATTATTTGCAGAAGAAGGAGCAAAGGTGGTCATTGCCGATTTTGCTGATCATGGACAGGCTGTGTCAGAAGAGTTAAATGGAAAAGGGTATGATACTCTTTTTGTTAAAACTGACGTGACGAATGAAAATGACGTAAAGAATATGATCGAAGAGACGGTTAACAAATATGGAAAACTGGATATCATGTTCGCAAACGCAGGAATTGCAAGAGACGGAAACATTCATGAGTTAAGCTACGAGCAATGGCAAAAAACGATTGATATTAATTTATCCGGTGTCTTCCTATCAGATAAATATGCGATAGAGCAAATGCAAAAACAATCTACTGGCGGCGCCATTGTCAATACAGGCTCCATCCATAGCCATGCTGGGAAACCGGGGGTAACAGCCTATTCTGCTGCGAAAGGCGGGGTCAAACTGTTAACACAAACGTTAGGTTCGACTTATGCGAAAGATGGCATTCGTGTCAATGCAGTTTGCCCTGGATATATAGATACACCACTTATTGCCGAAGCACAAGGTGAAATAAGACAAGGTTTGATCGATTTACATCCAATCGGCCGTTTAGGCAGGGCGGAAGAAGTGGCGAAAGCCGTTCTCTTCCTCGCAAGTGACGATGCATCATTTGTTACAGGCACAAGTCTTATTGTGGACGGCGGATATACCGCAGTATAAATTTTAAGGATTATTCGCTAGGTCTCTCAATCAGTCAAATTAGGTTTGAGGTTCCAATTAATAGAGCTTCTTCTGTAAGATGAGTGGTGTTCATACACCCAAATCATAACTGGAGGGCTTTTTTTTACATATAAATGTATAAGGATTTAAAATGTAGATATAGTGATATATTCCGAAACCCTACCTTTTAGTTACATAATAATCTATCGACTTATATTTATTGTTATTTTTAGAAAATATTGAAAATTATAAATTTAAATGTTTTAATGTAACTATGCCTTTTATACTGGTTCGGACGACGTGATGTTAACACCACTAGTAAAATGGGGTAAATCTATTGTTTCATTCTAGAAAGGATGTGTCATTTTACTCCTGATTGACTTGTAAGTATTTGCCCTATCTATTCAGTATTTCCATCTGTCAGTTTGCCAAGTTAGTACTATGACGAAATGAAGTGGATTTAAAACCAAAAAAAGGGAGGGACTTTATTTTATGATAAAAATCGATCTTTTATTTAAAAATGCAAATGTGCTGACTCTAGATAACAGGAATCGCCGGGCTAGGTCAATTGCTGTAGCAGATGGGAAAATTGTCGGGATTTGGGATGAGTGTGAGCCACCTAAAAGTGCAGTGGAGTTTACAGCAAGCACTGATGTTGTAGATTTAAAGGGAACCACCCTAATTCCAGGCTTTATCGATACTCATAACCATATTTTAATGTATGGATTAACGATGGGACAGGTGAACTGCGGTACACCGCCCAATCAATCCATAAAAGATATTTTAGAGGTGATTGGTGCAAAAGCAAAAGACACTCCCGATGGCGAATGGGTAAAGGGATATGGCTATGATGATACGCTTTTGTATGAAAAGCGCCATGTTACACGGAGTGATTTAGATAAGGTTTCGCCAAATAATCCTGTAGTCATCACACACACTTCAGGGCACTTATCCGCAGTAAATTCGCTTGCCTTGCAATTCGCAGGTTTAACTGATGATGTTTCTGATCCCCAGGGCGGACATTATGGACGGGATGAGAACGGAAGACTTAATGGGGTAATTTATGAACCAGCGGCAATGGCACCAATAAATAATCACATACCGCAAATGACAATTGGGCAACAGGTTGACATGATAGGAAAGGCTTCAAAAGATTATGTCGCTCAAGGAATTACCACAAATACAGATGCTGCAGTTGGATTTAATAATTTGGAAGATTTAGAGGCTCATCTTAAAGCGGCTGAACAAAAAATTAATCCGATGCGAACGAGATTGATGATCATGCATCAGCAGCTTCGTGAAGGAGCGCCATTCGGGGGTTATTCTCCAGCTCAACTGGATCTGGAACTCAGGGAAAGGTCTGGGGGACGGGTTAAATTAGATAGCGCAAAAATGTTTCAGGACGGCTCCATACAAGGATTAACAGGAGCTTTACGTCTTCCATATTATCAAAATCAAGATGTATATGGAGATCTCATTCATCAGCAGGAAGCATTTAATGAAGAAGTCTTAGACCTGCACAGACGAGGATTTAGGATCACAACGCATGGAAACGGGGATCGTGCGATCGGCTCGATATTAGCGGCATATGAATTTGCTTTATCCAATAGCCCTCGTACAGGGCATCGCCATAGAATCGAACATGTCCAAACCGCGACCACCGAGGACATCATGAAGATGAGGGAACTTGATGTAGCCGGATCCTTCTTCATCAATCATGTATATTATTGGGGAGACAGGCATAAACAAATTTTCCTGGGTCCGGAGCGTGGAAGGCGTATAAGTCCGTTAGCTGAAGCTGTTGCACACAATTTATTGTTCACCCTGCATTCCGATTGTCCAATTACCCCAATCTCACCCCTATTTTCAGTATGGGCTGCAGTTAATAGAATAACGAGAGAAGGTCATGTTTTAGGCCCAGAACAGCGTATTGATGTAGAAACAGCTTTAAAGTCGATGACTATTTTTGGCGCAAAACTAAATTTTGATGAGTCACGATCAGGCAGCATAGAAATTGGAAAACAAGCAGACTTTACCATTCTCGAGACTGACCCTACAGCTGTTCATCCAGAAGAAATTAAGGACATAGCAATTCTGGCCACCTTCATAGATGGAAACCCAGTATATGGACAAGAAAAGGTAAAGACTACTTAATTTCTTACCGGAAATTTACTGCGTATAATCAAAAAAGGAAATCCTATATGTTTGACTTAAGAGAACCGATTATCTTTGAACCCGCATCCTCGACATTAGATACTCCATGATCCTGTTTCCTTAGAGTTTAAAGAATCGCGATGAAAATTAAAGCTAAACTAGGGGGCTATGCTAGTGAACAAATTAGCATTCGGTCAAAATCCAAAAATGATTTTGTTATTACTTTTTGCAGGTAATTTGTTCTCGGCACTGGATCGCTTCGTCATTAATTATGGGATTGTCCATATATCCGATGACCTCCAATTGAGCGCATCCTCCACAGGTCTGATATTAAGCGTCTTCTTTTTAGGATATGCGATAATGCAGATCCCCGGCGGCTGGATGGCCGATCGTTTCGGCGCTAGAATCGTTCTGATTGTCTCTGTCTTTAGTTTTACCATTTTTACCAGTCTGACAGGATTGGCATGGTCTTTTGTTTCGTTGCTGGTCATTCGTTTTATGTTCGGATTGGGGGAAGGAAGTTTCTTTCCTGCTGGGGCCAAAATGATAGCAGTGTCCATTGCGGAAGAAAAGCGATCCCGGGCAATGTCTTTGTTTCTTTCCGCACTCACTGTTGCAGGTGTCATTTCACCCATTCTAGCAGCCACTCTGCTTGTTAGTATCGGATGGAGGATGATGTTTGGCATTATTGGGATTTTCGGGTTTACGATTGGGTTGCTATATTTGTTCTTTTTAAAACCAAGAGTAGGGAGTCAGGGCCCGCGAGAAGTAGATTCCTTAACGGAAGTTCCTGTCAAAGGTTCTTTTATTAAGCTGTTTAAAACCCCCTTGGTCCTTAGTTTGATGGCTGCCTCGTTTGCATATGGTTTCATCAGCTGGGGAGTGATGTCATGGATGCCGACTTACTTAGTGCAGGAACGTGGCCTGAATTTAATTTCTATGGGTCTTTTACAGATGATCCCTGCAATAGCGTCGGTGGCTTTCTATATTATCGCCGGTTATGTACTGGATAAAGTGAAAGTTGGTCGGGAAAAATGGATAGGGGGCTTTAGTGGATTAGGTCTAGCATTATTCGTGTATCTCATGTTTCATGCAGAAACGGTAACGGGAGTTATCATCTATCAATCCATTATACCTATATTTTCCGCAGCCTTATCCACTATCATTTTTAGTCTGCCGCTAAAGTATTTACCAGAAGCAATCGGAGGTTCTGCAGTGGGAGTGGTCAATTTAGGGATGCAAGTGGCTGGCTTCATCGCTCCTTTAACGATCGGTTTTGTCATAGACGCTTTCGATGGATCGTTTAATGGAGCTGTTTGGTTATTGGTTTCATTCGGAGTCGTTTGTTTTATCGCTTTTATGACCTTGAAATCGGGTAAGGAAAATTCCATATCAGAAAATCCACAAACAATTCCTGCTGTAAAATAGATTGCTATAAATGAAGGCAAAAGTGGGCGTTAGAATTTATAAAAGTTCGTTCGAAATGGTATATAGAGAGTGAAATAAGTCTGCCAGCTACTATCTTGAAAAGCCTGATGTTACTGAATTCAGTTAACAGGGCTTTTTATTTTTTATACGATATTATCAATATATTCATACAGTAAGGCCAGGGTATTTTTCATGATTAAAATATACAATTTTTCCATGTGCTGCAATTAATCTATTTGGAGTAGTGTTAAGACCTATATCCGGTGAAAGGAAAATGGATGTACTAGTGGAGTCCGAAGGAGGCACTGAAATCTAAGTTTTTATTAATGTATAACTTTGGTAAAATTAGTTTATAAAAATAATCAATGTTCTTAGGGAGGACACAAATGAAGGTAAAAAAAATACATCATGTAGCAATAATTTGTTCCGATTATGAAAAGTCAAAGAACTTCTATGTAAATATTTTAGGGTGTGATATCGAGAAGGAAACATATCGGTCAGAAAGGAAATCGTATAAATTGGATCTTATCGTCGGAGGGGAATATCAGCTGGAATTATTCTCATTTCCTGATAGCCCCCATCGTCCTAGTTATCCTGAAGCTAGAGGGCTTAGACATCTTGCTTTTGAAGTGGAAGATATTAATCAAGCGATTGAAGATTTAGAAAACGAAAACATTCCAGTCGAACCTATCCGTGTTGATGAGTTAACAGGAAAAAGGTTCACTTTTTTTTGTGATCCGGATGATTTGCCTCTAGAAATATATGAAAAGTAGGAATTACAAGACTAGATAGGTTGTTGATGAGAGAGCTTTAAGGCATGAAGTTTGATAGAAGAGGTAAAACTTGAGGTTACCTCTATTTTTTAAGTTGATTTCAAAGATGAATACGATGATTTAAAGAGGTTACTTATATCAATTAAACTATGAAGATTCCCTATGATATGTCGATACCATTAAGTTTGATCCACTTGTATTCCATATTTCGATGAGAGCTGAAATAATCACCGGCTATACTATCTGTAGATTGGTCATTTAAATATGTCAGGAGATAAAAAAATGAATGTTTACAAATTTACAGTGTTGATACTTTTAACGACATTTTTGATGGGTTCTTCTTTTGCAGTAGTTAAAATTGGTCTACCTTATTCATCTCCATTATTATTAGCAGCATTACGCTTCACACTTGCCGGACTCATAATGGCGATGATCGTAATCTTTTTAAAAAGACCGCATCCAAACTCTAAAGGGGATTGGATAAAAATGCTCATTATCGGCACTTTTCAAACAGCCGGAGTAATGGGGTGCATTTTCCTGAGTTTACGCACGATTACAGCAAGTGAATCCTCCATTCTTACATTCACGAACCCGTTGCTTGTTGTTGTTTTCGGTACGATCTTTTCACAAACACGCTATAAACTATATCAATGGATTGGTGTTTTATTAGGATTAGTCGGAGTAATTATAACGATGGGAGCGCAACTTGAATTTAAGGTTGGTATTCTTTTCGGCATTCTTTCTTCTGTTTTCTGGGCGATTTCCACATTATTGGCGAAAAAATGGGGGGCGATTTCCGATACATGGGTATTATCTGCCTATCAGATGCTTTTTGGCGGTTTACTGCTTTTACTTAGCAGCTTTATTCTTGAAAAACCATTTTTCATACTGAATGGTAATTCGTTGTTCATTTTATTATGGTTAAGTATCATGTCATCGATCGTGCAATTTGCTGTTTGGTATTACCTTTTACAAAAGAGTGATCCCGGAAAAACAAGTGCCTTTTTATTTTTGGCACCTTTCTTCGGTGTATTATCAGGGTGGGCACTATTAGGTGAACAGATATACACTTCACTCCTAATTGGCGGACTGTTTATCATCATTGGCATCTATCTTGTAAATAGCAATTTCCAAAAGGAAAATAAATTAGTTAAAAGAGCTTTATAGTAATCACATGGATTTAAGCCGCTAAAGACAGAAAATCCTTCATGATGAAAAAGAAAAGAGCCTTTTTCTTTTTCATCATGAAGGATTATTAAATTATACCTCTATACAAAAAACTTCTTTAAATCCTTCTTTCCCTTTAGGTGTTACTTTTACTGCGCGAATAGATGGAACACGGACTATCCAGCCTAAATCAAATAAATGTGTAAGGAGCCCATTCCCTAAAGCTCCGCCAAGATGATGGTGACGTTCACTCCAATCTAAACATGAGTGGGAAAATGAACGGCGTTTTCTTCTTAAAACAAGTAAATCGATGCCGAATTCAGAAAAAAAATGATCTCCTTTGGGTGTAACTGTAAACTCTCTCACTTCTTTTTTCAAATATCCGGCCTTCAACATCGATTCAGTTAATTGGACTCCCAGTTTTCCTGCCAAGTGATCATAGCAAGTTCTGGCTTCCTGAAGCATTTTAACTTGGCTTGATTGTTTTAACGACCGAACTTGAGGAGGTGGGGAAATGGCAAGAAACGATTCTAAAATATGCGCAATTTCTCCATTTGCTAGCTGATAGTAACGATGTCGTCCGTGTTTTTCAACTTTAACAAGGTTACCTTCCACTAATTTAGAAAGGTGAAAGCTGGCGGTTTGAGGTGTTATTACAGCCATCAATGCTAATTCACCTGCAGTATGAAAACGCCCATCCAGTAAACTTGCAAGTATTGTTGCACGTGACGTTTCTCCTAGGAGGGAGGCTATCTCCACCATATTTGGATTTATACTCACAATAATTACCAACCTTTCTAACGATATGTAGCTAATTTTTAGTTTAAATAAGCTGAATGCTATGTAATTAGCATTTAAAACATGTAAACTTCTTTTTCTATTATACAGTACCCTGCCTTAATGAAATTCGGTAATTCACGATTCCTGCTTTAATTAAATTTGAAAAAGAACCCTACAATAAAAGTGGATAGTGTTTATTTCGTATTTTTTCGAGGCATATATATGCAGAAATGATAACGTGGCATTAAAGCAATGCATATGAAACAAGGATAACTTCACCAACATGTGAAGACTGCCCAAAATCAAAAAATTCATCTATAAATTATTTAGATGCTAGTTAATCCTCATTCGAAAGAAATTAATGGTCTTTGCTTTTAGTGAACGTTTTTTAACATAACTTTTAAACGGTTAACCGTGGTTTTAATTTGGAAGCAGGAGAAGTGTTACTGGGCTAACTAGAAATAATAATGAAATGGGAAAGGGTAAAGCCCAGGTGTCAAGAACATTACATTTTGAGTCGTTTCTACAAGGATTTTATTGATGAAATGAACGAGATAAATTGGGGGCATCCGTTAAATTGGGTGCTTTTTTTATTGGGGAGAGATTATGAAATCAGGAGAGGTTAAAAAGAAGACTGTATATGTATAGAAGAAAGACTGTCTATCCTTTGGATAAGCGTTTTTTAATGAAGTATATTCTTTGTAAACTAGGCATACATTCTTACATGTTCACTAACAGTAAACGTTCCTTAATAGTCCCTTTTGTCGAATTTAGTAGTCAAATAGGAGGGAATGAAGAGTATGAAAATATCAGACGTTGGATTTAAAGGTCAAGTTTTTGGATTTATAAAGTTCACACCTTTTGTGGAAAGTTTTTTGTCAGGCGATTTATATATGAATAATTTCAAAAAGTATATTGATATAGAAAGTGCTTCAGGAGAAAAAGGTGTAGGAGACAAATTTGAAGCAACAAATGTTTTTACGGAATTAACAATGAATTTCTTTACTCAAGATACCAATGAATTAATAATGTCGGGGCGGACTAAAAAAATGAATTTCAGAAAAAATATAAATAAAAAAAGACCATTATATTGTATGTTTGCAATTGTCGGCGATATGTTAAAAGTGGTTAAGGAGGATGAAAAATATTACTATACCAAATTTGATTTACCTAATGAACAAATCGATAAAATGATCAGGGAGTTCGGAGATAGCTTAATTTTTGTTACCCCATCGCAATTTATTGACAGAATTACTAGAACACTCAATAAAAAAGGTTATGCTTACAGAGGGGGTTTGGTAAAATATGATGATTATAACATCAATTCCTCAGCTAGGATGAGCTCTTATAAAAATCAAGGGACTGATATTTATTTTTGGAAAGATAAATACTTTGAAAATCAATATGAATATCGCATAGTTCTCACAGATCAAGAAGTTGATGAAGCCTTAATTGTGAACATAGGTGATATTTCAGACATTAGTACTATTTTTAATGCAAACGAATTTTTCAGTGATAAATTTGAAATAAGGTTACGAAAGAAAGGAAATCTAAGCATCCATTAAATTGGGTGCTTTTTATTTGTAGGAGGGAAAAAGATTTGAACTTTTTAAAGAATGAAATAGTAGAGTTAAAATAACCGCGAAGACTAGGATTAGCACTTATTATATTCAAAAGCCCAGCATGATTTTGCTACGTATCTCCATCTTTATATTTATAAAACCTACCCGTGGTAAAGACCTAATTATCTTCTGAATCTGGAATATTTATAAACCATACATTCAAACCAATACTAGTGAATGTAAATGAGTTTGTTATAATTCTTGTTTTAGTAATTATAAAAAAGAGAGAGCCGTTCAATAGAGTACAAAATTCAGCAAAACCAATCTGAATATGACGACTTTCTTCTATTTATTTGTAGAGAAAGTAATTATTTAATGTCGACTTTATTGCTGTTATTTTTAACAGCAAATTACTGGAAATTTGATGTAAATTCGTGTAATCTACAAAAGTATGTTTTTTTCCAAATCATAAAGGGGGACCATAATTGAGTTCAACAAATCGTAAACAGACAACAATTGTTGCTCTTTTGCTTGCGGGTACATTCATTGCGATCTTGAATCAAACATTAATGATTACCGCCATTCCTCCTGTAATGGAGGAGATGAATGTTACGGCAAATAGTGCACAGTGGCTAACAACCGTTTTTATGCTGGTTAATGGGATCATGATCCCTGTTAGCGCGTTTTTACTGGAGCGCTTTACCACCAGACAGCTTTTTCTTTCCGCGATGGGGATTTTTGCTATTGGTACATTGGTAGCTGGGCTAGCTCCAAATTTTGGAATGCTGTTGCTAGGACGGATGATTCAGTCGAGCGGAGCAGGAATTATGCTCCCGTTAATGCAAACAGTCTTCCTAATGATTTTCCCTGTTCATAAACGGGGTGCAGCCATGGGACTGGTCGGGCTGGTCATTTCCTTTGCGCCGGCTATTGGGCCCGCTTTGTCGGGCTGGGTTACGGAGACTTACTCATGGAGGGTGTTATTCTTTATCATTCTACCAATTGCTATTATTGATATCATTGTTGCGTTCTTCGCTTTAAAAAATGTAACAGAAGTTACACGGCCAAAAGTGGATGTGCTTTCGATTGTTTTATCTTCCGTAGGTTTCGGTGGATTATTGTATGGATTTACAGCTGCTGGTAATTATGGCTGGACAGACGAGAGTACCATCATATCCCTAGGAATTGGAACAATTTCACTTGTTTGGTTTATAAAAAGGCAATTGCGACTGAAACATCCAATGCTGGAGTTCCGTGTGTTCACGTATTCATTATTCCCTATTGCTATTATTATAGGAGCCATTACCTTTATGGGTCTGATTGGTGCCGAAACGCTCATCCCGCTATTTATGCAAAACATGCGAGGATTTACTGCGTTTGAAGCTGGATTAGCGATACTCCCTGGAGCACTTATTACCGGAATAATGTCACCGTTCATTGGACGTATTTTTGACCGGATTGGGGCCAGGTGGCTGGTTATTGGCGGATTACTCCTCATAACCGCTTCCTCCTTTACTTTTATAGATGTTGGTCCTTCGACAAGTTTTACATTTATAATGGTAATGTACAGTATACGGATGTTCGGATTAGCCATGGTTATGATGCCAGTTTCAACGGCCGCCTTAAACCAGCTGCCTAAACGCTTAATCGCCCATGGTGCAGCAATGGATAATACGATGAAAATGATTGCTGCATCTGTAGGCACTGCAATACTTGTTACTGTGATGACATCAGCTACCGAAAATGCTCAGCAGCGTCCCGAGATAGTCCATCCTGATATGTATGGCGCGCAAATCTCATTTATTGTCATCGCTGTACTTTCATTAATTAGCTTCCTCATTTCTTTTAAAATAAAGGATAAAAAATCAGCAGGAAAAGAGTTCGGAGAGAAGAATTAAATATTTGATCCGAGTTTTTTTAAGCTAAATATTAGAACTCCATTTTTTAACTTGTTATGAACATTTTCCAACGCCGCCCCTAGCGGCTTTCGCTCCCATGTCCTATCATTCCTACGTCAAGCCTATCTAAGGGATTCTAAAAAAGAGGGAGAACAAGTCATCCAGATGATTTGTTCTCCCTCTTTTATTTTTTTCTTTCTTATAAAAAGAAGTAAACCTACATCAATTAGATGTAGGTGTGGAAGTATCTTTTATTAACCTGGACTTTTTTTCATATTCTTCAATCTTTAAACATTTTCGAAACTGGATCTTTTAAGAGCGCGCCAAAAATCACAAAAACCCCTCTGAATATGAAGATCTTCTTCTATATATACTCCCCAAACCACAAATGAATAGCATGGCGTTCTTTTTCAAAAACTTTCTCCAAATATATCTCTGAAGTGGAAAGCTGCTCATGGCCCAGACTCTTCATAATCTGATAGACATCCACTCCATTTAAGTGAGAAATGATGGCAAAAGCATCCCTAAAGGTATGAGGTCCTAAATAAATCCCTCCATTTATTTATATGAGATATAATTAGTATAAAATTAGATTCTGAAATAACAATATTGTATAATTTAAATCCTTAAATCTTAATGATTATATAAGAGAAATTTATAATTATACTTATTTAAGACAACAGTATATATGATATAGGAATTAAATAGTTAGTCATGAAATAGAAAGACATATAACAATAAAAGATAAAAGGTGAAGAAACAAATAATGAATAAACTAAACCATTAAAAACCACGCAGACTGCATCTTATGAAATGGGGGAAACGGTTTTTGTTCTCTTAACATGTACTGAAGAGGATGACCCGGAGAGTTTTTACTATTTTAAACAATTTGAGGAAAAAGAAGGCGTGATTTTGGAAGTGATTGAACACCCACGTCTCCAATATCGTGTGAAATTTGGCCAGGCAGAAGCAGTCTTGTATCATGAGGAATTGACGAATGGAAACAACGGGATGTTCCAATAACCGGAACGGATAATCAAGAAGGATGGGAGGGGGGGATAAAGTGGAATGGTATACACAAAAAGAAGTAGCTGATTTATTAGGCGTATCCAAGGCAACGGTCTACCATTATGGAAAGCAGAAGAAAATCATTAAAATCCTGGATCCACATCGTTTATATAAAGAGGCCCGTTATGAAAAAGCGGAAGTGGATCGATTAGTCTATGAAAAGCAATCTTTACCTACTGGTATGAGTCCCAATGAGGTTGCAAAGAAATTGGGGTTATCTGTTCAAAGTGTTTATAAGTATATACAAGATGGTTCCATAAAAGCTGAGGCTGTCCCGTATGGTGATGAGAGAATCACTTATGTAATTTCGGGAACAGCCTTTCAGAAAGCGGAGAAATCACTCAAACAATCTGAAACACAACGACCAAAAAAATATGAATATTATGATTCAAAAAATGATATTGTTTTGTATCAAAAGTTCCATTCCAATAGAATACCTGAAGCACGTGTGATTCGTAATGAAGAAAAAGCATGGGGTTTTTACTTATCCAACATCCAACAATGGCTGCCGTATGAAGAAGGAATTAGAAATTATGCCTTAAAGCCAGCATATTCGATCCATCAATCCACTCTGGATTATAAAGGATTTTTGGAAATAGAAATGCCAAAAAAAGTAGTCGTATTCTATCCTTTCCTCGACTATTTATATGAAATTTGGGGAGTGGAAAATATTCGACTTAGAGAACAAAATGAAACAGTGTTACTCTACGTAAGGGTAGGCGAAAAACCGTTTATATCTGAGGTGTTTGGTATTGTTGATATCTTGCCGTATCTAATTAATGGAGAAATGCATCATGAAGATGATACTTTGATATTACGTAGTCCAAATAGAAAAACTAGTTTTGAATTACCTATCGAATTGTTAGAAACAATTTCAGATTTAGCTGAACAAGAAGGGATTAGTATCAGTAAATGGGTTGAGCAAAAATTATCATTGATAATAAAATAACTATATAAAATTTATTTATGGCGAAAAAGGTGCAAAGGCAATCTCACCTGGATCCTAAGGCTATGCTTTACGTATTTAACCCTGAATGATTTGATTTCGTCTTCAGAAAAGGTACAGAGTCGGCATTATTTAAATCCCGTAAAGCAAAAATGATATGTACAAGAAGGCAGGTAACCAAACTTTCAGGAAATTATTTGCTTTATAAATTGAAGGGGCAAACATTATTAAAAATGGAAATGGCCATGGCTGCGAGTAGGTTCCTTTGCGGCAGCTATTGCGGTTAAGGATTATTTGATAGAAAATAAGCTTGTTGGAACAGTACAATATTTCGGCTGTCCAGCATAAGAAAGTGGATACGGGAAAAATTTTAAACGGTCTTTTTAAAGATGTTGATGCTGCCTTCTCATGGCATTTTGCAACAATGAATGCTGTCATGAACTCCACTACCAATGCGGTCCATCCATGCATACTTTAAATTAAAAGGGAGAAGTGCCCATGCCGCTGCAGCACCACATTTAGGAAGAAGTGCCTTGGATGCAGTCGAGCTTATGAACGTTGGAGTCAATTATTTGAGAGAACACATGATTGATGAAGCTCGGATTCATTATGCTGTAACCAATACAGGAGGATTGGCTCCAAATGTCGTTCAGGCTGAGGCGGAAGTAACCTACTTAATCCGTGCAACGAAACCAGATCAAGTAAAAGAGCTTTATGACAGGGGTGTAAACTGTTCCCGCGGTGCGGCACTTATGACACAAACGATGGTTGATTTCGACATTCAAGATTCCTTCCATAATTTAATTCCTAATAAGACCCTTGAAAAAGTGATGCACCAATATATGCAGGAAATAGGAGCTCCTCTTGCTACTGAACAGGATATAAACTATGCAAAAACAATCTATGAAACGTTCACTGACGAGGAAAAGCGTGCGGCAGCTTTACAAGTTGGGATAAAGGAGATTCTCAATTAGCAGAACAACCTATTGCCGACTTTATCGTTCCTTTTTCTGAAAAAGAATCATTTATGGGAGGTTCTACAGATGTTACCGATGTTAGCTGGAATGTTCCAACCGCACAATGTGTTACTTCCACCTGGGCGTTTGGAACACCATTTCATACTTGGTAGGCTGTCGCGCAAGGTAAAGAAAGCTACACCCATGATGCCATGTTATTAGTTAGAAAAGCAATGGCATGTACCGCTATTTCGGCTCTTGAAAACCCAGAATTACTTGATAATGCTAATAAAGAGTTAGCTGAAAGACTCGACGGGGAAACTTATACATCCCTAATTACACTTCCGAAAAATAAACAAAATGGTAAACAAAAAACTGTTCAATTGGTAGTTTGATATATGAAAAATAAAAACATCATTTAGATGCATTACGGTGAACCATACCACAAGTGATGGTAAACCAAAAGGAAGAATTTACACTTTCATTAAACAAAACCATGAAATATAAAGAAAAGTAATAAGAAATATAAGCTAGGAAATAAAGGTAGGTTTTCTATACGAGAAGCCTACCTTTTATTGAATTTTATTTATCTATGAAATAAAATTTGCGTTGAAGTGATAGAATTTGTAAACGAGGAAATTATTAAAGTAATATTATAATTTCATATAATAAATGGAATTCCAATGATAAAATGATTAAATGTACTAATTGAAACAAAAAGAGGTATGTGTATGAAAATATATATAGAAAAGTTTAATCGATTTGCAGGATTATTATTAGCTGATTTTATAGTTTCAGATGATTTTTTGAAGTTTTGCAAAAGTATTGATCAGGCCTTTAATCCTAGCGATGATAGAACCATGTTATACATAGAAGGTTTAAGGTTTATATCTGGAATATATCCAAAAGAAGGGTGTGTTTATAATCTTCCCAATGAACTTATTTCTGAGATTAATTGGGTTAGAGAACCTAAGGGTGAATTAGAAGGATCTGACATCATTGCTTTTAGATCAAAAAGTAATATAGAACTACCTAGTTTTTTTTCGAATGCATTAAAGAGAGTAGATTGGACCACTGCTCAATCTAGTTGGAAGGGAGACCCCTGTGGGGGTTCCGAATTATTTGGGGACATAAATGTAGTAGTGAAAAATGTAGGACAGGGAAATTGGAATGAAATTTACTCCAATAATAAATGTAGAATAATATATGATTTAGGTGCTTCCATTCATTTTAGTAAGCTAGAAGTAAAGAAAGTTATACAAAGTACAAATGCATTTTTTGATAGACCATCGTTAATTATTAGTCACTGGGATGTAGATCATTATAAAGCTATTTTTCAAATTGAAGATACCCTGCTTAAGCAGCTTTGCTGTGTATTTTGCCCTTCTAAACTTCCCAATCTGACTAGCAAAAGAGCGTTTAAAATTCTTCAAAATAGTTGTTGGTGTATAAATGCGATTAGCCCGTCTAATTTAAGAATAGTAAAAAGAAGAGTGAGCTTAGAATTAATGATTAGAAACTCAAATTTTTCTCTATTTAGAGGGGAGAAGTCATCTGATCGAAACAAATCTGGTCTTTCAATTGCTATATGGAGTAAAAAGGAAGCAGTAATAATGGCAGGCGACCACTACTATTCTCAAATATTTGATGACATTTATAAGAGTATTCCGGTTGGAATGAAATTAAATATTGTAACTCCTCATCATGGGGGAGAAGCTGGAAAGTTGGACAGTTATGTAGGTAGAATTCCAAGGGTAAACAAGGCAGTTACTTCTACTGGAAAAAATAGTTATGGGCATCCTAGAGAGAAAAATAGAAAAACTCTTGCTAAAATGGGTTTTACATACTTCCGTACAGACTATGCAGGTAAGGACATCGTAATTCCCTTATCATGATTAAATGCAGTTGTTATTAATGATTTATATTTATTAGCAAATAAATATAAATCATTAGAGTCATATATAGGCGGATAGTGGACAAGAAAACAGAGTTTGTTTGAACATAAAAAATTAAAAGGAATTAAAATTGAAAAAGTTGAAGAAAAGAAGGGGGAATGTACCCCAAAAAGTAAGAAAGTACTAATGAAAATAATTAAGAAGGAGCATAAGGAATTTCGTGAAACTCTTTCGCAATATCCATTATAATTTACTTACGTTCCAGGTAATATCTTGAATTGAAGATTAATGTCATTAAAATTATTTTGATAGTTGTTATAGTGTTTTCATTTATAGTTAATTAGATACGGGGGTATAAGAATGAATGTTATATATCACTACCCACCTGAATTATTTAATCTCTTGGTGGATACGATTCCTTTATTATGTCGTTCAAAAAGGGATGTTCTTCTTTTTTTTAGAGGTTCGGGTGTGGATAGTAGATTAATGGTAGATGTCCAAGATAGAGTCGTTAAGAATCCACAACAGATAAATAAGTATGAAATTGTTCGTTCAGTACTTACCAAACTCAATGAAAATGGAGAAAATACCCTGCGACAAAGAAGAGAAGTTCTCAAACGAGTTGTAGAATTTGAGACCTTTGAATCTTGTTGGGAAAATGATCGTTTGAAGGCTAAAGGTTTAGTTGCTGAAATTCGCCATGTTGTTAAAGTAAAAGATTCGTTTACTCGAATGAAAATAGAAAAAGAGAAGGAAGAAAGTAAAATACGAAATGAATATCTTCTAAAGGCAGAAAAGAAAAAACAATTTGAGCAAGAAATAGAGTCTATTCGGTTGGAACTATCAAATCTGTTTCATATGTCAAATCCTCAAAAACGTGGAAAATTACTAGAATCTTTACTGAATCGTCTTTTTTTGGTAAATGGAATACTTATAAGGGAAGACTTTACATTAAAAGGCGATGAAAAAGAAGGAATTGTAGAACAATTAGATGGTGTAATTGAATTGGATAATAATATATATCTAGTTGAAATGAAATGGTGGGAAAAACCAATTGGCAATGCCGAGGTATCGCAGCATCTAGTTCGTCTTTTTAATCGTGGACAATCTAGAGGTATTTTTATATCTGTATCAGGATATACAGAACCCGCAATTCGAATTTGTCGTGATTCTCTTTCACAATGCGTTATTGTCTTGTGTAATTTGTATGAAATAATTCACGTATTAGAAAATAAAGAGGATTTAAAGCCTTTATTAAAAGAAAAAATTCAATCTGCTATTATTGATAAGAATCCTTATTTCACCAGATAAATAACTGGGTTTTTTCAGTAACTCATTTTTAAAAATTGGAAATATTATCATCATTGAACTGATGCTACAGTATTAATAATCAATCTATTTGAATTTATTCCATTAAGATGACAAAATTCAATGGCAATTCATAAATACTTACTTCAGCATAAGGTTTGTGAATCAAAATATATTCAACTCTAGAAGTAAATATTCACCGCTACATAAAGCTTCTAAGTCTATTTGGTATATTCATTCAATTATCTTATAAAGCGACTAACAAGCAAAGGTAAAAATCTCATACGACATCAAGAATTAAACCAACATATCACTGAATGTATGACTTTTTGTACTACTTGTGAGCCACACTTTTTTGGTCCAGACCTTTAAAATTACCTATGCCAAAAAAAGATCGTAAACCTCTTGCGAAGTTGAATGCTGTCACAGAAAAATTTAATTGCAAATCAAAAGCTAGTTGAGTTTTAAAATATAATCTTAAACAAATACTAAGTGAGAAACAGGAAGAAAGTCCGTTCAGTTAGAAGAAGTTCCTACTTCTAAACAGTGAGATATTTAATAAAGAACGTGAATAATCTTATTCACGTTCTTTATTAAAAGTCATATTACCCACTAAATAAAATACATTTATATAACTTGTTATTATTTCCGTCTTCTCTTCTTATCTATTAACCTTTATACATTAAATATAACTTTGGAGCCTTAATAAATTGGGACCTGTTTTTTCGAAAACTTGTATTCTATACACTAAGGTTAAATAATTTTGAGGAAAAGTGCTATCATGCAAGAAAGGGCAAGAAGTCAAAAGAAGGCGGAGAAGATTGCTAATCTGTACATTCAAATTAGATTTAAAATTTATGGCGATTATAAATGAGGTGAAGTATGGAGTTATTATATGCATATATAAAATCATATAAAAATATTAATGAGCAAGAAATCTATTTTAGTAATAAATATGATATACACTACAATCAAAATAGAGGGAATCTCAAAATTGAAAAGAATGAAGAATATATAAATTTCTTTAAATATGAAGAAAAAGTAATAAATATTTCTGCGATTGTTGGTAGAAATGGTGTAGGAAAAACTAATATTTTAAATATGATATCATCAATTCGTGGAAATTTAGAGCAAGCACAAGATGAAGGCTTTTCATTTTTTTTAATTTACCATTGTAATAATAATATGTTCTTTGCTGAGGGGGTTAATACAGAGTTATTTAGCAATTTTTTCGGTCAAACAAAGTTAAATTCTTTTTGTTGTGAACTTGAAGTTATAGATAAAAAAATCGAAAAGGTAAATTTTTTAAAAAATGATGAAGGTAGAGATAAATATAAGGATTTTTCTTTAGTTGAAATTGTGACTGAAAATTTAAATACGAATAGACGTAGTAGTTTATATAAACAGAAAATTGATTTTCAGAACCTGAAAATTAGTAGAGCATTTCAAGATTACCATTATTTAAATAGACTTTATTTAAATAATGGTTTTGATAATTTTTTGAAAATTTATAGAACTCTTATTGAAGCGGATGGAGGAGGATATTTTAAAGCGCAACTTTTTCCAGAACTGGAACTTATAGTTGAAGAAACTACGGAAAAAGAAATAACTACAATTTTTGGAGCATCCTCATTAATTCCTATAACACAAGAAGATATTAAAAAATTAACTCATAAACAGCAGTTTATAATAAATATACTATACTCAATAAATATCTCATTACTGTATGAATTCATAGATAATACTGAAGAAGAATGGGAAGAAATAGTTGTAAAAACAAATCAAAGTATAAAACTTGATAACAATAAAGACATATTTTCTATGTATACAGAATATTACTTAAAAATCTACAGTAGTCTAATTCCTCAGATTGTAAAATTAATTAAAGAAGAAAATAAAAATCATCAACATTTTAGTCCACATAGAATTGATTACTTTGAATACTATGAAAGATTAAATAGTTATATGCCTGAATTTTTAAGTAGTAATAAGCAGCATTTAAATGTTCTATATAGTTCATTGTTGGATCTTCCAGATACTTACTTTAGTGATGGTCAAAAATTACGTTTAATAGGTAAAAATTCAAATGCTGATTTTCATATAAAAAGTAGTATTTTCAACTTATTGGATATTTTAGATAAAATACAATTAGTTCCTTTTTGGGGCCTCTTGGAGAAAGTACACTATGATTTAAAACATCTAAGTGCTGGTGAAATAAAATTATTAAAACTTATAAGCTGTATTTATGAGGTTCCCAATAAAGAAATCAATAATTTAATTTTATTATTAGATGAACCAGATAATTCATTACATCCAGAATGGTGTAGACGATTTATAAACGATCTTATTCGATTACTAGGTTCAATAAATAGCATAAAAAATTTTCAAGCAATTATAACGACTCATTCTCCTTTTATTCTCTCTGATTTACCAAAAAGCAATGTCATTGCATTAAAGAAAGATGAAAACGGTAAGAGTATTTTAGAAAATGTGAAAAATAAAACATTTGCAAATCATATTCATTCATTGCTGTCACAAGATTTTTTCATGGATAGCACAATTGGTGAATATGCAAGAACAAAAATAAACTCTATAATTAGCTTTCCAAAAAATGATTTAGTCGGAATTGAAGATAGATATTTATACAATCTGCAGTTCATTAACTTGATTGGAGATGATTTGTTAAGGAATAAGTTACATCAAGTCTATAACAGTAGTGAATACTTGTTTTATACGAAGGAATTAAAAAGGAAATCCATTGAAAATACGATAAGAAAATTACTGTACGAGTTAGAAGTAATGGATAGAGATGAGGAATAAAATGGTAACAATCGAAAATAGAGACTTAACTAAACTGGCAGATAATCACTGGGAACACGTAAAATATCATTTTAAGAATAACACAAACATAATCAGATATAATGATATAGAAAATTTTTGCAGAAATATTCAAATTGATTTTACCTTTGAAAAGCTTATTAAGGCGGACTACAAAACATTAAAATATATAAAAGAATACTTATATACAAAAGTGAAAAAAATTAGTCAATATAAAGATTGTAGCAACAAAATACTATCAGTATATAATAATAACTTTTCGCAATCTAATAAAAGTATGGGAGAAAATAAATATAATGCGATTGAATTGGTTGAAAGTTTAGAAATTAAGGTTTGTCCTTATTGTAATAGAAACTATATAGATACGAGGGCATATAAAAATGTAAAAAAATCTGGATGTCAAATTGATCATTTTTTTGATAAATACAATTATCCTTTATTCGCGCTATCTTTTTATAACTTAATTCCTGTATGTCCCTCTTGTAATCATACAAAATCGACAGATGAATTTTATATTTCCCCTTATGATGAAACAAAAACTACAAACGAGTTAATCACTTTTGACTGGGATTTAAAGGATGCTGACTATTTACAAAAATGTAGTAATATTGAAATATCATATAGCTGTTCTACTGAAATGGCAGAACAATTTAATAAACTAAAGCTTGAAAAACCATATAAAATGCATAATGACATTGTATATGAAATTGTAAAAAAAGTGGAGTTATATGATTCTGATAAAGTAAAAGAATTAATTAATGATTTTCCCGGAATTACATTTAATGATGATGAAAAAACTAAAATTTTATTTGGTACTTTTTTAGATAATGCTGATTTTTTAAATAGACCTTTATCGAAATTAACATATGATATTTTAAAGAAAGAGAAAGTAATAGAATAGGGCTTTTTAATAATATTTAGTTACTCCAATGTCTTTGGAGGAAAGTTTTAATATTACTTTAATTAAAATCGATAGGGAGTAGATATTTAATTTTCTTAAGATGAAATTGGATTTCTATTATTTTAGGATAGTCTTAACTTGACTGTTAGAAACCTTCTATCGGCTAATAACTCAGAGGATTTTTGTGTTCTGGCAACATTAGAACAGTTTGAATAATAATTCCCATTCGGTGGGATAGTATTCGTACACCTAAATGTTGTCCATCCTGTTATCAGTTGCCTGGTGCAGGGATAGTTTTATTGTCCTGGTAAGTTATACAATGTGAGAAACACATTCAGGTGGGCTTAGTGCAGCTTCCCAGTGCCCTTGTATCAGCCTAAAAAGTTGGGACGGGGTCATTTGCGTTATAGCTGCTTGCTACTAATATCATATATCTTCATGGAACCAGTAAAAAAAGGAGAAACCCAAGCAGTTCTAATACCGATAAACTAAGAGTTACTCTCTTAGTTTATCGGACTTTTTAAAAAAGGCACATCCCGTTAGCAGTTACACCTAAATAAACCCCTTGGGAGCCAATTCTGCAAAAACTTCTCTAATTAGGACGACTTTCTTATAGCAATCTGAGTTATTTAACTGGGTAAACAATTTAAAAAACCCTTCTCTTAGTGAGAGGGGATTTTTTTTGTTTTAAAAAGATAAATCATCCTGATTTATCGGGTTAACCTTCTTAACTAACTCCGTAATATCAATGTCTCCGTTATAAACTACTTTATCTATCCGAAAATCCCTACTTGAACCGAATTCATTTTGAATTTGCTGTATCCATTCGTACGCGGAAAAGTAATTGCCCAGTCAGGATCTTTCTTGAAGTCTGAATCAACTTGGAAACTTCCACACTGTAAAATTTCGTTCCTTTTGCATGTAAGTAAACCTTGATATTTATGTTCATACTTCTTCCTCATATAGATCATCTACTTTACATTCAAGTAATCTGGCTAAGCTTTATCTATTGGGATAAGGCTTTCTCCGGTTTCATATTTTCTCAACTGCCTCACTGTAATTTTTCAGCCCATCTGCAATGAACCCTTTCCTTAGTCCACTCTTTTTAATAAATTGTTCAATATTTGAATTCAGGATAATTATCATCCAATAAAGTTATTCACCGATTAGCTTCTCAAGCACTTTACTTGTAAATTCAAAAAACAAGAAATTAAAGTTCCAGAAAAGGAATATGAGTGTGTAGTCGGTATACTCTTTCCTAAAAACCACTTATGGAGAGGGCTTATATTATTTAATACTTGCCAAATTATTTTAGTGTTTTATTTAAGCATAGCAAAATGACTATTGAAATTAGTAAAATAAAGGGAAGAAAAGCTTTAAACAAATCCATTTTTTTAATGGTTTTATCCAACAAAGTAAATTTATCTTTGACAATATCTCCAGTGATTTTCTTAATCTCATCTTTATTTATTACATCAATAAGACTAAGAAAATGATTATAGGAAGCTAACAATAGATTTTTCTCTTCCTTCGCCATCCATATGGAGTGTCTAAGGGTAACATATGAAAGGATTCCAAATGCAGCAACGAAGAAAATTAATAGTAACGAATTCCCGCGGGTTGTATAAGTAATTATGCCCGCAAGTACAGCTCCAGCTAATGTTAACCAACTCTTGTTTAAATTATCTGAGGCAGAGGCTATTTGTTTGCTAATAGCTTCAGAGGTGTCCCTAACATATTTTTCTAGATCTTTCTTTTTATCAAAGAAAGACTTAATTTTATCCTTAATATAGCTATCGAAGTTCGACGTAACTGAAGAGAATAGCTCAGGTAATAGCAAAATAAATTCATTTAACTTGCTCTCATTCGGTAAATGAATTGATATCACATTTCTGGTTATTAGTAATTTATCTTGTGTTTGAACCTCATAAATGGAATCGTAAAGTTGATATGCCAACTCTGCATCTTCATTATTTATTTGACCATCGAATTCTTTAGCATCTATATGTACATTTTTATATCCATGTATATTAAAGCTCTCTTTATTGGAAAGATTAGCGATGTAATGAATACATAATAAAACTAATAAGTGGTTTATTGAATTAAAGATTCCATGTGTATCCACCGTTGGTTGATTTTTAAAATAGAAATAGTCCGGTATTATGTCCTCAAACAAATTTCCCATATTACAATATAATTTTTGTTTTTGTGTTTTATCTTTTATTTCAATTTCGATTTCTAAATTATTCTCATTAATATTTTGGATTAATGGATCTCCGTCAAAACCGAGAATTGTTAGAAATTTGTTATTTACTTGCTCGAACTCATAAAAAGGTAAAATGACCACTGTATGTTTTGTATTTATTAACAAGTCAGTTTTAATTTTATCGTAGGTTAGGTTTAGCTTGAATGTATTGAGCTGAAAGTAAATGTATGCATTTAGGTTATTGTAGGATTTGAATTCTTCAGCAAGAAAATCATTTTTCGCTAATTTAATACTTAAAACAATGTTGCTTCCGATATTCTCGCCAATCCAAGTTTCAAATTCTGTTAATTCCTCATATGAGGAATCTCCCTTTATATTCACAGTATCTAGATTACGCATTGTTATTCGGATTGATCCTTTAAAATAAGAGCAGGATTCTAATAACTTTGTTGTGTCTAATTTTTTTAATACACAATGTTTCGAAATATAGAAATTATCTTTGTCTTCGCTGAATTCTTCTAAAGAGAGTTGAAATAAATGCAATATTGTACTGATTTTACTTTTAATATCTTTAATCATCATTTCAACTCCTTTAAATTCATCTTAGCCAAAAAAATAACGGTTTAGTATTGAAAGTAGCAAAATTACTTGTGAATTTTTTTAGTTCTTGATTTTGACATCTTTAATAAAAATATCACTTCCATCCCCGTATTGGGAAGGTTTAATTGTAACTTTTGTATCCATATATTCACTTGGTATACTAAGTTGAATATTTTCTAATGTTTTTATTTTATGAATCCCGAGAACTTTCTCTATCCTAGGAGTAACAACACCCTTAAGACTTGTGTCTCCAATACCTTGTTCTAAAACAATAGTTTCCAACTGTTCTACTGCTCTGTCCATTTCTTCTGGCGATGAAATATACGGAGAAAAGATTTGTCTTGCGGCTTCATCCAAAGTAAACTCTTCTCCATTAATAATTTTACTTCCAAAACTTTGAAGAACGACATGTCTCTGGTTATGCTCTAGTGGAGTTATCTTTAGATACTTAATTACACCATCCATTAATTTTTCCGATTTATGAGAATCCGTTAGCAAAAATTGCGCCTTCAGGAAATCTTGATAAAAAAATAATGAAAAATTACTTACTTGCTTATCTAGGACTATTAGGCCTGGCTTAGTTTCCCATTCCTGTTCTGAAATTGTATCAGTGTCTCTAATAATAGCGCATTTCTGCAATTTATTACTTTTAGATGGAAGTGGTAAAGCAGTTCCTTTTAAAACTAATTCATATGTCCCACTAGAGTTGGTTTCATATGAAATTGCATCATTATTATCAAGTTTAATAATAGCAACAAGAGTTTCAATAGAATTAGTATAGTAAGTAATGACAATACATCCAGGCGCGGCAGATGCTGGTGTCACAGAATATAGGATATCAGCGATATCTTTTGAATTACTTACAAAATTTGAATCTGGGTCCTGAATTATGCCGTTGATTGCCTTTTGTGTAAATGTTTTGCGTGACTCAAACTTAGCCAGTTTACTTTCATTATTTTTTATTGATGCTCGAATATGATCAGTAATAAATGTTTTCACCTTACTGTCCATGTTACTAACATTAATTTCACTTTGGCTTTTTTCTGCTTGAGTATGTTGCTGGTGATCTATTACATGTACAATTACTCTTAAAATATCTATTGAACCAGATTCTCTAATATTCATTGAAATTCCTCCAATAATAATTAAATTCTTCTATTTATATGGGATTAGAGTCACAGATATGAATCAAACCTACGACCTACAGCTTAGGTTGTGTAGGTTAAGAGTACTAAAAATACACAAAAAAATCACGAAATATTTGAATGAAAATGAAATTTTATGAAATATAAACAATATTTTGGAATAAGTTTCTTCTATAAGATAGGGGTTTTGAAGAGGATCTTAGGCACAAGATTTGAGTGCAGCTAGGATGGCTTATGCAGTTAATAAACTGTATAACATAATCAATAAGTTGAAAATATACTTGCAAAGAAGGGAAGTAGTTAAAACTTAAATAGAGCTAGTTCTATGTGAATTATTAATCCTGGAAGGGAAACCTTGTTAGTTGTCGAATATAAAAATAGATATTAATAGGAAGGGCTCGTGAAAAAAATGATATTCGTAGATAGAAGTCGGGTGGCAGAGCCAGATATATTTAAGAAGAGTTTTCTTAGAGATTTTCATAACCGATTAGCTAATTTTTATCGGATAAATTCCAAGGTATTGAAGCAACAAAAGATTCAGTCTATTCCGGATTATGAACTGGTACGTAGGAAGGTTTATAATCCAGAAGTTAAGGATGCTTTAAATGCTTTATTTACCAACAAATGCGCCTTTTGTGAAAGTAAAATCAATTATAATTCTATCGGTGAAATTTGTAAGTTTCGTCCTGTAAGTGGTGCGCTCTCCAACGGGCAGTTCGATCATCTTCACTATGGTTGGTTATCGTTCCATTGGGAAAATCTATACTTTTCCTGTTCGGAATGTAATAGCGCGAAGTCAAATTATTTTCCTGTGGACGGAAAGAGGGCAAATTATAACGTTGCAATTCATGAGGTGAGAAAAACAGAGCACTACTTACTGGTGGATCCTTGCTATGATAATCCTCAGGAACATATTTCTTTCACTAACAAAGGGGAAGCTATTGCTCTTACGATTAGGGGAAAAGAGACGATTAGCACCTTGCAACTGAACCGACCTGCATTAATTGATCAAAGAAAACAAATGATTAATTATTTGGAAAAACATTTTATTAATTTAAGAGAGATGATTAACAACTTTAATGCTGACAAGTTCTCGTTGAAAGAGATAAAAGATCAATTAAATGTTATTTTCAAGTTATTGAAGTCTCCAGAAACGGAGTATCGAGGCTGTTTGTTAGCAATTGCAAGGGAAACATTGTTAGAGGACAAGACCATTCTAGAGTTTGTAGATAATCACAATATCCCTTGGGATGATTTTATTAATCGGAATCATCCAAATACTACGAATGTTATTGAAGTTAAACATGAGAATAAGTATCGTACGATTAAACATATAAAAGTGCAAGGACTGAGAGGCATCGAAGATTTTGAATTGAATCTAAACGATGATGAGAATAACAATTGGTTGATGATCTTGGGAGAGAATGCTACGGGAAAAAGTACTCTTCTAAAGCTAATTGCTCTCAATCTCGCCGGCAAAGATGAGCGAAATAAGCTTTATTCCCGTCAATCCAAAGAATTTGTTGAAAAGGGAAAAGAATACGGATTTATACGCCTTGTTTTTACAGGTGAACCCTATTATCAAAGGGAATTGCTTTTTGATCGTAGAGGTTTTTTGAGCGTGGGTGAAGTCGATGAGCCCTTCGAGTTGCCTGTATTGGGTTACGGGCCGATAAGGCTCCCGTCTCGTTTTCGACGAAAACGTAGCGCTGGAGGTGTAAGTAATCTTTTTGATCCGTTATCGCATTTACTTAATACGAAACTTTGGTTACTAGATGCATATAAAGAGAATCCAGAATTATTCTCTGGAGCTGTACGTTGCATACGAACGGTTATGCCTCTGGAAAATAGAGATGACAGAGAATTTATATTGACACCTGCAAGGGGTTCTCTCGTTTTTAAGCATCTTCACCGAACTGATAGTAACATTTTGTTCGACTCTTTGAGCGCGGGATATCGTAATATTATTACACTGGTAAGTGATATTTTTCATCGCATGGGGAAGGAGGATAGCAACTTGGCAAGGGGCATCGTGTTGCTTGATGAAATTGATCTTCACCTTCATCCACGCTGGAAGATGAGTATCGTAGGTCAACTAAAAAATCTATTCCCGAAAGTGCAATTTATTACTACATCACATGATCCTTTATGCCTAAGAGGGTTGTATGAAGGAGAGATTATGGTACTTGATCGATTGGAGCAACAAGTAGTTGTTCATTTCGACGAGCTGCCGTCTCCGCTAGGTCTTAGAGCTGATCAACTTCTTACATCAAATTATTTTGGCTTGCATAGCACAATAGATCAAGAAACAGAAGAAGTATTTAGAGAATATTATGATTTGTTGGCTAAAAGGGGACTAACTGAATCAGAGAAAAAGCGGGTAAGCGAACTGAAAATAAGTTTGGATGAGCTAAACTATATGGGTTCGGGAAGACGGGAGCAATTAATGTATACCGCTATTGACCAATATCTAGCTAACAGCAAAAGACTTTCACCAGCCGAACTACGGGAAAGGGCTATGGAGAAGGGGCTGTTTGATGAGATATCAAAATTGTGGAAAGAAGCTAGTCCGGAGGATTCTGTATGATTAGAGTAGAACGAATTGGACCGGTGCCCGAATCTTTAGTGAATCAGCAGGGAGCGGGCGGGAAACTAGAAGGTGCTATTGCTGCATATACTAATTATTTTAAGAGAGGAAGAGGTCTACCACAGGTCAAAAAGGTCTTCGAATTTACAAGATACAATGAAAAGGACGTCAAAGAAGCACTACATAAAATGTTTCATGGAAAATGCGCTTATTGTGAATCAAAGATTAGTTATGCCACGAATCTGGACGTGGAACATTATCGCCCAAAGAGTCGAGTCCAGCAGGATCGTGAAGATGCAAGGGGGCTTCACGGGTACTACTGGCTTGCTTGGGATTGGGACAACTTACTTCCCGCCTGCCCCCAGTGCAACCGGTGGTTCACGCACGATATGCCCGACATTGGCGAGATTGCTCTTGGTAAAAAAAACCTATTTCCGCTTGCGGACGACTCTAAGAGAGTAACGCACCACGACGATCGTGATAAGCTTGAAAGGGAAACACCCCTGCTGTTGCATCCCTGTGACGACGAACCTGCGGTGCATATAGAGTTTACAAATGAGGGTGTAATTCGATCTGCTCTTTTACCTGGTGGTATGCCAAGTAAAATTGGTGAAACGTCAATCGAAGTTTATGCACTTCATCGACCGAATCTAACAATTGAACGTGGTGAAAACGCCAGGGAGATCGAAAGACAAATTGAACGTGTCAAATCACAATACGAGTATGTGATTAAATATCCTGACGATCCAAAGTTCAGGAGTGAATTGAAGGAAGAGATGAAGATCTTAAAAAGCTTTATGTTGCCAGAAAAACGTTATTCTCAAATGGCTAGACAAATTATTGCACGATATGCTCGTGAATTTGGATTTCCTCAAGTTTAACTTGGCCACATTCTGACCACGGAACAAATTTGCCCATATTTTTCTTGTTTTCACCAAATCAAAAAAAAGCCTGATAATCAGGCTTCTAGTAAATCATTTTATACCATTTTTCTTCAAATTAAATTTATAAATAAAAGAAGGTAAGAAACATGGAGTAAAAGCTTATTTTTAGTGGAAAAGGGTAGGGGGAAGTCCCCCTTTCCTACCAATAATTATAAAAAATCGCTTTAATTTTGCTCGTAGCCTTTGTTCTTTCTGTTTTGAATTTATTACGTGAAAGATGAAAATCTTATAATCTCCCTCCAAGCAATTCAAAAAGACGTCGCAGGTTTCACAAAAAACTCAGTTAAATCTAATTTTTACCAAAGTTATTGATAAAGGCTGATTCTAGTGTTTCTATAACAGTACGGGCATTAGGTCGAACATGTGGGTCAGAGTTGAGTAATGTTGATATGATTTTTCTAACACTAGGTGGAATATTACGTCTTAATTTACCTATTGGTGGCAAGTTTGAAGTTGAAGGGACTTGACCACTAAACAGGTGGTGTAAAGTTGCACCAAGTGCATATAGATCTTCAAATAATCTAGATTGAACAGTAAAGTTATGTGACATTTCAGGAGGGGTATATCCTGGAGTAACCCATGGCATATTATCAGGTTGTTCAATTAAAAAAGCCCCTTCAAAATCTATTGGGCGTAAAATCCCTTGGTTGGAAACAATCAAGTTAAGTGGTTTGCAATCTCGCCATACCCAACCAGCAGAATGAATTTTATCTAACAACCTTGCTAATTGTATACCATATATAAGAGCATCTTTAATTGGGATGTTTTTATTAAGAATTGATTGAAGACTTTGTCCTTCTATAAACTCCAGAGCAACATAAAAATTGGATTCCGCTTTAAAGGTAGAATAAATTTTAGGGATTTCCTCCACACCGGATTTTCTTAATGTAGATATTACATTTGCCTCATTTTGAACCCTCCAGTATCCATCTCTTCCATCCCAGTCCATTTCTCCATACATCCGTCCCTCTTTTAAAATACATAGACGTCCTGGAGATAATGAGAGGTCAATAGCACGGTAAACACCACCCTTTCCTCGATGTAACAAAGCTTCGAATGCCCGAATTGTTGTATTTAGTTCACTAGTCTTATTTATTTTTTTACTCTCATGCTCTTTAGTTTCCTCTATAAAGGGATTTTTTAGCCAATTAGGTGCAGCTGTTCCAGGTTCTCTTAAATCTGGAACCAGGGTTCCTTTTTGTTCGCGAATAGCAGATATACGTGTCCCGTCCGTTTGTTCAATTTCCAAGGAATGAAAAGAACCATAACGATAGTAAACACAAGTTTTTTCTCGAAATGGTAAGTCATAAGGGACTGCCGGGCTATTAAATTTACAAGTAATATTATGTAATTTTTTAGCTATATATAAAGCTTCCTCACTATTACGTGGGTATATACAGTAATGAATTTACCAATTTGACTAAATCCATAATAAAGTCCGCAGTTGAGCTTTTGTAGGGAAAAATACTTTTTTGACGCTAATAATCAGTCATTCTTTTCAATTGTTTTGGAAAATATTAAACATTTAGAGTATGAAGACAGTTATAATAAGGTTGAAGTTGATGGAAAATTGTTGTCGAAAGATAGATATGATGACGTTGCTTTGAAATTTAAATTTGATAGCTAAGAGAATGGGATCAACAAGTGGGACTTGTGGTTGAAATCGATGAAAGTCATTAAAATAAGAAGTTTGATTACAATAGCGAAAGCTAACTACTGAAAGATTCTAAAGCCAAAAGGAATTTAATCAAACAGAGAAGTAATGTTTAAACATAGCTTTTAATAGCTGAGAAGAGTATTAAAAGAATTCAAGTAGAATAGACCCCTCATTCAGAAAAAAAGATATTAGATTAATTCATATGTATTCAACTAGCACCAATTTAAAATGTGGTCAAATTGGTTAAGGTGCTAATATAAGAGTTAGATGTTAATTCATCATATAAATTGATAATGATATAATCAGATTTTTATAGATTGGTACTTGTTTAGCGTTAGTACAAAATTTTTCGAGCTGAAAGAAGGTTTATTATGAGTTATTTGTCTGCATTGAATTACAAATATAAGCAAGAAGATTCAGAGGAGACTTTATTTGTCTTTGATACTAATTATTTCTTATATGCTTATCAAAGTTACTCTAATGGAGATAGTTATATAAAAGCATTAGAGAATAAAAAGAAGGATATATATATTCCTTTTATGACGTATATAGAGTTCCTATCCAATATAAATTCTGTAACCAGTTCCTTGAAAAGTGATATTAAGATTTTAGAAAACTATGTTAATTCAGTTGTTGAAGAAGTAAAGATATTTGATATTCCAGCAATTAAGCAAAAACTAAAATCTGAGAGTTTTAGAAACAAATCGAAGAATTATGACCAATTAAATAATTTACTCAAAAAGGATATAGAAGAAATTATAAATGAATATGTTGAAAGTTCTGTAATGGAAGTTGAAAATAAGTGTATTGAGATAGAGAATATACTTAATGAAAAATTAAAAGGATTTTCTGATTCAGAAAAGAATTTACCTAAGATAGCAGAGTATGAAAAAAAAATAGGAGACCTTACAGATCGAATTGATAAATTGTTTGAAAGTACAAGTGTTCTTGGAGAAATGTATACTCAAGAAAAAATAGATGAATATATATCAGATATGGATGATAGGTATGCAAAGAATATCCCCCCAGGATTTTGTGATGAAAGTAAAGATGATAAAGAAAAGATATTTGGAGACCTAGTTATTCCTGATAAATCAGGAGATCTTATCTTATGGAAAGATTTAATAAATTTGTTACAAGTTGATGAAGAAAAAAAAGAGAAATTCTCTAAAGTTGTAATTGTAACAAATGATGGTTTGTCAGATGAAAAATCAGATTGGAGAATAAAGTTAGGAAAAGAAAGAGTAGTACATGATCAATTAAAGATAGAGTTCTACAAAAAAACGGGTAAACTATTAGATTTAATGAAGGTTGAAGATTTTATTGAATACTTTAGTCTGGAAGATGAAGTTACTAAAGAACACATAGCAAATGAGATTAAAACATTTAAAGAAGTGTATTTTTCAAAAGAAGAAAAAATTGCATTTACTTTGTTTGGTGATGTGCATGCTTTAAATAATCAGAAAGAAATGATGGAAAAAGTATTTATTACAGTTATTAATATGAAAGATTTAAGATACAAGGATTTAAGAGACTTACCGTGTATATCAACTAAACATGAAGAATTAAACACAACTTTTGATTCATATACAGAATTGTTCTTAGATGAAGAAACTGAAATATTATTGGGAACTAGATTAAATAGGACTGATAAATTAAGGTATATTTATAAATTATTTAAAATTGCAGGGTTTGATCCAAGAGACTTAATATTTGATAGTAGAGAGTTACAAAAAATATGGCAAAAATTTTTCCAAAGTAAAGAAAAACTATTGCATTCAGATGAGATCATAGTCTCATTAGAGAGACCTGAAAATCTATTAGGAATATCTGTTATTGGCGATGTAAAATTTTTAAATTCAGGAGAAGAAATCGAAAATAATCTAACTAGTCAAATACGAGATAAGTTAATAAATTGTGAATTTCATGATGAGTCAAGAGAGCCAAAAGAAATTGAATTTAAAGATATTATGTGGAACTTAGGATATAATATTGAGAATCATTTTGTTGATTTTGATGATTTTTAATGTAGATTGTATTCAACTATCATCTACCATGGTTCAACTTGGTTCAAATGCTATCTACAAGAGTCCATTTTTATCCGTTTTAGTCCATAGTGAAAGCCTTCAGAATGTTGATATAAAATGATTCTTATAGATTAGCGTTCTTAAAAAACAATGACTCTAGTTCTCAAAACGTTAATCTATACGTTTTCAAGCCCTTTCTCGGATTACCGAGGAAGGGTTTTTCATTTGTAAAAGACCCATTGAATACCTCTCTAAAAAGTCCATATAAATTTGAAATAAGTTTTCTGTTTTTCTTTTGCTGTGTTTGTCACGTGAGTAATGTAAATGGGGGTACAGCCTCGAATGAAGCAATGGATTGGCAGTTTTAAAAGTGAGGCTACAAAATACTTAGACATTTCCCTCGCTTGGTTTTTGTTTATGTTGATAGTATGAAACCTTAATATTATTGATTGAAAATCGATGTAAAATGAGTAAAAGAGGAGGGTTTCAAATGAATCATTTTTTTATTATAGAAGGTTGTAGAGAAACGGGTAATTATGTTGTTTATGAAGGTAAAAAGGGAGTACAAGAAAACTTGATAATTCAAACTGTAAACAATAAAAAGAAGGGGGGATTAAAGGAATGTAGACAGTATATAGGTAATCACCTGAAAAATAAATGTGGGTATGCATTAAATCAGGTAGTACCGCATCAGTGTGTAAAACCAAATAGGGAAGAGTTCAAAAATCCTTGGCACCTTAATTGTACAGTACAAGATTATATAGATGGTATTGATCCGGCAAAAAAACAGAAGTAAGAACCGTTATTAAGGTTCCTTTTTTGTCCAAAACAAACACAAATATCGGAGGTGGCAGGTGATATAATGGCTGAAAACCATATCAATGCAAAAAATGATTACGAAAAAGGCATGAAGTACAAAGATATTTCAAATTATTTGGGTTTTTCTGGGGATACCATTAGAAAAGTCAAAGGTGACATAATCGGCAATATCGCCAATAAAGTCAAAAGAGACTCCTTTCTACAAAAGTTGAAATCTATTAAAATGGCAGTGTAGAATGGAAGGCAGGACGGGGAGTAGGCTATTCTCTGGGGTATATGGAATTTGATTAAAGCGTCATCTTGATAGCAAAGAGTTCTCTTGTTTAATGAGAGAACTCTTTTTTTCTTTGATTACGTATTTCTGAGTCTTTAATTATCCCTGAAAGAACATCTAATCTGGCATACTCTTCTTCTGGCTTGTTTTCGTTAAGTTCTTCAAGTCTCTTAGTGGATTCGTCAATCCCCACTTCGAAGAATTTTTGTTTGATTGGTCAACCAAATTCCAATTCCTTGTTGGCGGTTATGGTTCATCGAAAAGTTATCACGTTGCTGTTAAATTGATTCTTATGCTTTTGGAAGGGAAATGGACTGCCTTGATTGTTCGTGAGGTATACGATACACACCGGGATTCAACGTATTCTTTATTCGAAGAAATCATTTCTCATTTAGAATTAGATAATAAAATTCGATGTGTTTCGTCTCCTATGAAAATTAGGTTTCCAAATGGATTTAAAATCATTTTCAAAGGGATGGGTAAACCAGCGAAATTGAAATCCATAAGCAATGTATCCATCCCCCGGGAAGTATCTATCTAGTAAAACATCCACTTCTTCCTCTGCAACCATTCCGGTTAAGCAGTTAGGGTAAGGGCTCAGGTTCTGTTTATGTAACAATGGCACGCCCTGGAATGAATGAAAGCGAAAAAGTGAAGAAAACATTCAGAGCAGATAATGCATATTAGAGTTTGCACAGTATAATTAAAGAAAAGGGGGCGGCACTCAAATTGAGAGCAGTCTTTTTAGTATAAAGAAGGGAATTAGTCATCCCTAAATAGGACGGCAAATTTGTATTGGAATTATGGATTATCTCATTTTTTCCGTCTCATAAGTTAAGATCACTCTTTGCAATGAGATACTAATAAAAAAAGCCTCTAAGATATACCTAGAGGTTTTTTCTGTCTACGGAGTCCTGGAAAAACCGTAAATGGAGTTTCCCTAATTATACATTACAATAAAAGAAATTCATTCAAGAAAATGTAAATGTATTTTTATTTTTTATTCCGTCTCACTATAAAAAGATTACTTGTCATTTTGAGACGGTATTTTTTATGCGTTATCAACTTCCTATAATTTATCTTATGAAAACTAAAAAACTTAAAATATAAAAAGTGTAATCTATTGACTACCCTCCCCCTATTTACGGATCAGTCTTCAGAACTATCAGCTATTACAGAACAGCCCTTATACTTATCTTAATGATATAGAGGATATGTTGCCATTTACTAAGTTTCAATTAACTAAAAAATATTATGAGTACGGTCTTACAATCAAGGATAATTTTTTCGAACACCTACTACTCTCTCTCTTATATGGCGTTTCTTGTCAAAATAAAGCTAAAGAAATTTATGGTAATTCCGGTACTTATGTATTAGTATGTAAAAGTATTACATAGTTCTTAATAACGAATTTAGGGGGGAGAAATGTGCGTAATAAAGGTATTTTATCTTTGGTTGCTGTAGGTCTATTTACTTCATCATTGTCGGTAGGTGCTGTGAAGGCTGAGGAAAACGAGAAAGGATTGGCAAGGAAGTCTATTGAGCGTCAAGTGGAAAAGCCACTTGAAAAGGGTTTCGTTGATTCTAAAACTTTTAAACAACTTGAAAAAGAAGTAAATGATTCTCAACCGCAATCAATTAAAGGTCCTAACAAAATGGGTAGAATGAGTAGTTCTTCCAGCGATGAGTATATTTTTGAAACTGAGTACAATGATGACTTTGACTCAGCAGACAACGCATCATACGAAAAAGGAACAATCGGTCAATTGCTTCCTTTGTATGATGTGGATTTTCATAAAATAGATGTTCCTAGTAGTGGAGTTTTATTAGTGGCTGGATTAACTGACTCATATGTTATTGATCTAGAATTTGCGGCAGTGCAAAAAGATTTTGTTACAAATAGTAGCTTAGAGTATTTAGGTAGTGAATATGAGGACGGTGTTGAAGTACAAGCGTATCAAGCTAAAAAAGGCACCTACTATGTAGGTGTTATAGACCAAGATAACGAGTACATTGACGATAATACTGAATATGACATTTATGCTACCGCAACAGCATTTGTAGACAATGTTAACCCATCTAAGCCAACTGTTTATAAGGTTGACAATAATGACAAAGTTGTTACGGGTAAGGCAGAAGCTAACTCTACGGTTACTGTTAAAAGTGGAAATAAAGTGTTAGGCTCTGCAAAAGCAACATCTAAAGGAACATTCTCTGTTAAAATTGCAGCTCAAAAAGCAGGTACTAAATTGACTATCACGGCTATAGATAGTGCAGGGAATGTGAGTTCAAGTGCAACGGTAACTGTTGTAGACGTTATTGCACCAAGTAAGCCAACTGTTTATAAGGTTGACAATAATGACAAAGTTGTTACGGGTAAAGCAGAAGCTAATTCAACTGTAACTGTTAAAAGTGGAAGTAAAGTGTTAGGCTCTGCAAAAGCAACATCTAAAGGAACGTTCTCTGTTAAAATTGCAGTTCAAAAAGCAGGTACTAAATTGACAAGCACAGCTAAAGATAGTGCAGGGAATGTGAGTTCAAGTGCAACGGTAACTGTTGTGGACGTTATTGCACCAAGTAAGCCAACAGTAAATAAAGTAGATGACAATGATAAAGTTGTTACTGGTAAAGCAGAAGCTAATTCAACTGTAACTGTTAAAAGTGGAAGTAAAATGTTAGGTTCTGCAAAAGCAAGTTCTAAGGGGAGCTACTCAGTCAAGATTAAAACACAGAAAAAAGGAACTACACTTTCAATAACTACAAAGGATAAAGCAGGGAATACTAGTTCAAAGGCAACTACTAAAGTTGTAAAACATTAAGTTCAATATAACAAAAAGGGAGCCTGGTGGTTCCCTTTTTTCATTTGGAAGACCTTAGTGAGTCATAATAATACTAGTTAGCACATCTTAATTTATGCCAATATGTAGAATGGTAGGTGTCTCTATAAGGGATAAGGGAGTACTATACCTAAAGAGAGTTACATGTTTTATATGATTGTCTGTCAAAATCAGAACCCATTCGTATTGAGCAAGAGGTACGAAAAGTGATTGAGAATGCTTAGTGACCATTATATAGAGAAAATATAGATATGATTTTTATAAAAAAGTTTGAAAACAATTTATAGAAATCAAAATTTTCACGGGCGGTCCGACCTCAGCGCCTTTGTGCCTGCTGGCCACGCTTTCCCCGCAAGAGTCTCGCACAGCCTCTCAATCAACTTTGTTTTAACTTTTTATATAGAACCCTAGTGTTTAGCATGCTTTTCTAACCTGATCAATCTTTAAATGAAGATTTCCTATCCAATGCCATATGGAATAGATTTTCTTAACCGATGATTACATCTCCGTATGTACTCTTATTCGTATTTTACTGTTCCACTTCACAGCGAGATAGAAATTTTATTGAAGTTCTCCCGTATCCATGATACCTTCAGTTTATAGGGAATGGTTGGGAGGAATAGGTTTTGAACACTAAGGCATTTATATTGGCATCAATTACAGTTATTATTTGGGGATCTACATTCGCCGCTATTCGTGCAAGCTTACATGGCGGGTATTCAGCTGGTCATTTGGTACTTGTTCGTTATCTAATAGCATCAGGGATTTTTGTCCTTTATGCTCTATGGCCTGGGGTGAAATTTCGACTCCCGAAAAAAGCGGATTTGTTGAGGATATCGATCCTTGCATTTATTGGAATTAGTATTTACCATATTGGGGTGACATTCGGGGAACAAACTGTTTCGGCGGGAACGGCTGGAATGCTGATTGGTTCAGCACCTGTCTTCATAGCGATCATTGCTGCTTTCGTCTTAAAAGAACGCCTCGGCCTATTCGGATGGATCGGTTTAGGAATAGGGTTCACAGGAATCACCTTAATAACTTTAGGTACTGCAGGCCCTTCCCTGAATATTTCTGAAGGAGCCTTTTTAGTGCTGATGTCGGCTATTGCTTCTGCAGTGTTTTTTGTTTTCCAAAAGCCACTGTTCAGCCGTTATAATCCGATTGAATTGACAGCATATTTCACATGGATTGGTACAATACCCTTTTTTATATTTTTTCCTGGGCTATTTCAAGAAATTCAACATGCAACGATGGAAGGTCATTTATCAGCGGTTTTTGTTGGTGTTTTCCCTGCGGCCATCGGTTACGTAACTTGGGCAGTTGCACTATCATTAGGAAAAGCCAGTTCCGTATCCAGTCTGTTATACATTGAGCCTGTAATTGCCATTTTTGTCGCTTGGGTTTGGCTGCAGGAGGTCCCTAGTACCCTTTCAGTCATTGGCGGCGCTATTGCTATATTTGGGGTTCTTGTCGTTAATGGGTTCGGAAAGTATAAATCGGTGATGAAAAAAGCAGCATGAAAGATGCTTAAACAGACTAGTATAATCGCAGCATTCTTGAATCATCATGGAGGATGTATGACTAAACACAAAGGGGAGGCACCCAAAAAAGGAATTCACCCAGGTTGATGAGGTCAATCAGATACACCTGGGGAATTGGATTTTTCCGCCTTTCTGAAATTAAATCTTTTTTTAAAGTCCCAATCTAATTTAAATGAATTATTTTCACCTGTTAAAAATTTATAATCGATATAGGATTTTTCTTTTTTGGACATTTCGTCGACAAATGGCGAATAGGTCCGGAATAACAATACATTTTTCTTTTCATCAAATTCTACAAGTCTTAGCCAGCCATTACCCCCTCGATAATTCGTTTGGTAATTGACCAGCATTTGAATGACATCATTTCCTGCTGTGTTTTGTTTTACCCGATGTGCTATCCCATAATAATGCCCATTAACCGTCATGAATACTTGATTATGGTCCTTTACGAGTTCATCCCAAATCACCCGGCCATTAGAAGATTCGACGGCAATGGTTTTATCATTCTTAATCTTCGGGAATATAATATCATGCGAGACGAGGATTGTCGGTTTATCTTTATGCTGGTCTAGAACGTTTTTTGACCATTCCAGATCCTTATGCAAATTTTTCATATCCACTATCAAGATTAGATATTCATAACTTCCTGCCTTAGCGATTGCATATGAACTATACCCAGAGTGAGACGACCCCTTATAGTATTTTTTATTCAAAAAACGCTGCGGCCCATAATGCGTTAAGAAAGGATCGCCGTCCGCATAGTCATGATTCCCAGCTGCCATCAAATATGGAATTTCCTTTTTATCCAAATGGGAAATGGCTCCGAGGGAATTCTGCCATTGGTTTTCTGAATCACTATCGACAATGTCCCCAACAAATGTATTCATGATGATATTGTTCTTCTTGGTGTTATTGGAAATCCAGTTCATTTGGCTATTGAAAATCTCTGGATTTTGGCTCGAATATTTCTGGGTATCCGGGACAAATAGAAAATTATAATTCCTTTTATTCGTTAGAAAGGGTAAAGCTTTGTTTGATCCTTCGAATGGTTCATCGTCACGGGCATCCTGTACAAGCCATTCTTTTTCAGTTAAAGCCTTATTCGCAATTCGTATTTGCTGGATATTCCCTTTGAATAGTGCATTAAACTTATTTCCCCACTCAGATGCTCCGATGTTCCAGCCTTTCCCTTTAACTGCTGCAATACCGATTACTTTTTCCGATTTTCCGTAATCGCTGACGCCATTCAAAGTCAGAGTCGTCGTGTCACCATCATTAACAACCGCCAAATGGTACCATTCATCAGCATTTAATGATCGAGACCAATTGCTTACATTATAATTTAAATTAGATGGATGGCTTGTCCAGTGGATTTTTTGATCACTGGATACAGTTAAAGCAGAAAGGATTTTCTTCTCGCCTTCCATTTTATTAAGATCTGCTGCCTGTCCTTGTCTAGAAAAAAGCCCCATGGCATTCTTGGAATCGCTTGGTAACTTGAACACCGCTTCGATGGTAAACCCCTTATCGAATTCCTCCGAATTGATAGGGGAACCCTTTTTGGTTTTAAAATATCTTCCTGAAGGGGCGTTTTCGTAATTAGCGAACTCCAAGCTATCCACTTTTTCTTGATCATGATAATCTTCTTCGGACCATTGAATCATATTTTTTAATTCAGGCGAGGCAGGATCCCCTATCGTCACTAACTCTAAATCATTTCCATGTTTGCTTGTATCTTCTATAATTAAATTACCTTTATCGATTGAACCGCTTTTAACATGTTGTTTTGTGAATTTCCAATTTGCCACGATATTGCTTCGATTATTTTCAGCAACGGAATCAGCCGATTTGGCAATACCAGGAACAATCATACATAAGAGTGAGAGACCTATTAAAGCTTTTTTCATTCTCATAAAACTTCACCCCATTACATTTTGATTAAGCGATATACATTTATCCTTTTTACTACCTGGATTAATTTGTAGCTTACTAAGCCAAGGTAGATTCCGTACAGCTGCAATATGGTATAGTTTGCTTATCTTCTCGATAACTTATTAAGGATGAGTAAAAAAGTCTTATTTCCACAAAACCCATTAGGGAATAAGTCCTAATGGATTGTTTAACTTTTAAATCAAGGTTTTCAATCGATAGAAATCAATAATATGAAGAGATGTAGTTTGAAGGAATTTGAACATCAGATGGGGAGTAGGAAAACAAGCCTACTGGTAATTGGAATTAATGGACAAAACGAAGAAAAAGCAAAAAAAGAGACAGCCATAAGCTGTCTTTTTTTCACCATCTACAAATCCAAGTCCAACCAAATCCGGGAACCCATACTCTCCTACAGCGTGGAATCCATTGTCCGTGTTCCCAATGACCGCCACCGTGTCCGTCCCATTGACCGCCGCCATGACCGCCACCGTGTCCGTCCCATTGACCGCCGCCATGACCGCCACCGTGTCCGTCCCATTGACCACCGCCATGACCACCGCCATGACCGCCGCCATGACCACCGCCATGACCGCCACCGTGTCCGTCCCATTGACCGCCGCCCGGGCCAGGTATTCGTTCACCATCTATATAATAATACACATTATTAGGGTAATAAGCGCCGTAATTATAATTATACATTCAAGAAATCCTCCTTTTTTTGTTTACCCTTTCAGACTATGTACAAAGGGTGGGAAGGGTCCTATATGGACAATGATGGACAACAAAACAGGGCTGCCTATTTATTGCTGTCAAAATAAAAGACAACAATATTAATGGCTGTTTTTTTTTTGCCACATATTGAATTTAAAACACGAATAGTGCTTTAGTTGTTTTGTTCAGCATTAAAGCAGTAAAGGGGAACCGATCCTTCTAATGAAATGTTAAAAAGTGTTCCTGAAATGAAAGATGAAAATCGAAGACCCATGTTTTTAATCATTTCAGCAGTAAAGGAAACAAAAAATTCATTTAATGAAGGAATTAAATAAAACGGGAAAAAGGCGTTTCTACGAAAGTAGGGACTCCTTTTAGTTATTAACATTAATTTTTAAGCAATAATGCGTTGATTATCTTCTTTAATTAGGTAATGATTAAAATAGTTAAATATGGAAAAGGGGATTTGAGGAGGGAAATTGGATGGAGAAGGTATTTCCGCTTATTGAAACAAAACGATTGATATTAAGGGAAGTAACACTAGAAGATGCGGGTGACATGTTCAAATATCTATCTGATACAGATGTGGTGAAGCCAATGGGGTTAGACCCATTCGAGACAGTAAATGATGTATGGGATGAAATTAAGTGGTACGAATCTATATTTGAAGTAGGTTCGGGAATCAGATGGGGAATTACATTAAAGAATTCCTGTAAGGTTATAGGAAGTTGTGGTTTTCTGAATATGGTCTCCAAACATCATCGAGCTGAAATTGGATATGAATTAACTAAAGAACAATGGGGAAAAGGCATTGCGAGTGAAGCGTTGGAAGCCGTGGTTATGTATGGTTATCGTCACTTTCACCTGGAAAGGATTGAAGCCTTGATTGAACCGGATAATCTCCCATCCCAAAAGCTAGTGGGAAAGCAAGGGTTTAGAAGAGAAGGATTGCTAAGGCATTATGAATATACCTGTGGCAAATTCGATGATTTATATATGTACTCACTCATAAAAGAAGATCTTAACGGCATTTCCTTTTAATTAACCCGAAGCTCTTTTGCGATTTTTCTGAGGGAATTATTACCGATTTTAAGGGGATTTTAGCGGTTTCATGTTGAAGACAAACTCAATGTATCACTAGAAATAAAATTTATGAATTTTTACCCATAAAAAAACCGCTTTTACTTTTTAAGGGTTTGTAAATTTGAACGTTGATTTCCATTCCAGGCACTCGCTTTCCGCGGGCGGTCCGGGAGCCTCCTCGGCGCTCTTTGCGCCTGTGGGGTCTCCCTTGGACTCGCTTTTCCCGCAGGAGTCTCGTACCTTCCATTTCAATCAACTGGAATTTTTTTACACTTTAGTCTGTTCATCACAAACCATGTTTAAGACTAAGTTTCCATTATGGGTTTTTACTCTTTTATGAAACACTTATTAGATTGAAGAAATTTACCATACTCCTGGAGAGTAACTGGCAGATACCAAAGAAGCTTGCGGTTAGAACGTTTTTTAAACTGAAGTCATTATTTGCTTGTATAATCTCTTTCAACCTTACAAATTCGGGTAGTGTATGACGAGTACCAATCTTTCATACCTTTTTCTTGTGCCTTTTTGTGAGCGGCATTTTCCTTCCAAAGTCTAATGGCATCCAGGGACTTCCAATAGGATACGGTAATTCCTAACCCGTTTTGATCTCTTACGCTTTCGACTCCTAAATAGCCATCTTGTTGAGCGGCAAGTTCATCCATGAATTCTGCGGTTGAATTATAGCTTTCGGCATCTTTATCGCTTCTTTGCGAAGTGAAAATACAAGCGTAATAGGGCGGTTCGGGAGTATTTGCAAATAACATGAAATGATGCCTCCTTTTAACTTAATATTCAAAATAATACCACATAGGCGAGAATGAGGATAGTTGCCCGGTAAAGAGGTACTCAGCAAAGAAAACAAGGAGGTAAAAAGAAGTATATATCTCTGACACGGCAATTCTGCTAAAGGGATTTTATTCTGATTCACGAATATATATTACTTTGACGGTTTTACAAAAAAAGGAGATGGTCTTGTGTGCGGGATTCGTTAGCAAACATATAGAAAGAGATGCATTTTTACCGGAACAACGCGATATTCTTTTGAAAAATGCATTAAAAGATTTATCGGCAGATCCTGATGTTTTGGCTATTTACATTGCTGGTTCATTAGCAAAAGGAAACGATGATCAATACTCCGATATAGATTTGCACACCATTGTTATTCCAAAGCGTAAAGCAGAATTTTTAAAGGGAAAAAGGGATAGAGCCAATAATTGGGGAGATGTTTCATTTCACGAAGACTGCAATCCTTATTCACCGTATGTCGTCACTCATTATAATAACTTTGTGAAAGTTGATAGCTGGTATCATGCACCAGGAGAAATTGTTCCCTCCATTTGGTTAAAAGAGGTTGAAGTCATCTATGATCCTTTTAATATTATGAGTCCTGTTATAAAAGAATCGGCAGAGAAAGTGTATAAACCTACACCTGATGAAGTTGAGCATTGGAGAGGAAAGCTGCTTGCTTTTGTCCATGAAACCTACAGGGCCGTTATGAGAAGAGAAATGTTATATGCTTTAACCAATCTTGATAGGATACGGTGGCTGATTGTGTCTGGTTGGTATATGGAAATGGAAGAGCATATAGATGTCCCCTATGGAGTATGGGCAAAAATCGAGGGCAATAGAAGTAAATTAGCTGGAAAGCAGTTATCCCTGTTGGAAAGTTGGGATTGTGGCCGCAATTCAAATGAAATTATTAAAACATTGAGACGTATGATCCCAGAATTCCTCAGACTAAATGAATACCTATGTACTCAAGTGGGTGTCGAAACAAATGAAGACCATATCAAAAGAATAATCGATATGGCTATCTGATACCATATGAGGCTAATGAAATAAAGTACGTGTAAAATGTGTAATCTCTATTGGAGGGATGCTGAGTGGCACAATTGGTATATCATGTAGCCGTTTCACTTGATAATTTCATTGCCGACCAAGCAATGTTGGAAGGGGATATCAATCATTCCTTTTTCTTATTTGAAGGAGATCATGTCCCGGACTTTTTATCCGATATCCAGCAATATGAAGCGGTGTTGATGGGAAGTAAAACATATGAATTTGGATTTCAATTCGGAGCTAAACCGGGTGAACCAGGGTATAAGGGTTTGAAACATTATATATTCTCGAGCTCCCTTCAGTTTGAATCGAATGAAGAGGTAGAACTTATCGAAGGAGACGCCGTTGCGTTTATAGAAAACCTCAAACAGCAAGGTGACGGAAAGCTATGGCTTTGCGGGGGCGGAGAACTGGCTGGAACGTTATTAAAACATAAACTCATTGATCAATTGGTGCTTAAAGTGAATCCAGTCATAATCGGAGAAGGCATCCCTCTTTTCGGCAGTGTTAAGCCAAGTCTAAAATTAGATTTAGTTGAAATGAAACAATTCCCAAACGGTGTGATTAAACCGACATATAATATTCTTTATCCTTAGGGCTGCGCTGGCGCAGCTTTTTTAATGCAAATCAATGGACAATAAAAGGTGAATTTTTCTTTATTGAAAATATACAATGAAAATTAATTAGAAATTTATTTTTAACATATATCCTTTCAATATAACTTGAAAGGAGTTTTCTATATGAGAAAAATGTTGAAAGTATTAAAGAATATATTTTTTACCTTCATTGCTTCCTTCTTATTTGTAGTATTAGCTGTTTTTATTTACCATAATTATCAAAAGGGCAAGGAATCATCATTAATTAATGTAGGAACATCCATTGATTTTAATAACAAAGAAATTAATGTATATACGGAAGGCAACGGGGAGGATACATACGTTTTTATGTCCGGTTCCGGGATTGCTGCTCCTGTTTATGAATTTAAGGGATTATATAGTAAGTTTGCAAAAGAAAATAAGATTGCAGTCATTGAAAGAGCGGGATATGGATACAGTGATGTTTTTCATGATGATAGGGATATTGATGCAATTTTGGAACAAAGCAGGAAATCTTTAATGGAAAGTGGTAATAAACCTCCTTATATTTTGGTACCACACTCATTATCAGGTATTGAAGCTATTTACTGGGCACAAAAATACCCAAGTGAAGTAAAGGGAATTATTGCTTTGGATATTGGTTTACCGCACCAATATGTAACTCATAAAATGGGCATGGTTGATTCATTGACAGTAAGAGGAGTGAATATTTTAACAAAAATGGGTTTGCACCGTCTTATCCCTTCAGCTGTTTATAATCCCGAAGTGATCCGGCAATCATTCTTGACTGACCATGAAAAAGAAATGTATAAAGCACTATCATATAAACAGTTTTTTAATGATGATATGGAGCAAGAGCTTATACAAAGTTACAATAATGGTAAAAAATCTTTTAACCTGCCGCTTCCAAAAGAAACACCCATTTTATTTTTAGATGCGGTTGCCGATGAAAATAAAAATTCGAAATATACAATACAAAAAAATGAAGATTATGAGGAGTTTGCAGGGAAACTATTAAAAGCGGATGTAATAAAACTGAAAGGGACGCACAGCATTTATCTATACGCGCCAGATGAAATATATGATCTTGCCATGGAATTTATCAAATGAATATAGAAAGGTCCTGTGATGAAAAGATATAATATTTTAATTGTTGAAGATGATTTGATGATTGGTGATTTATTGAAAAAGATTTTGCAGCGCGAAGAGTACAATGTATGTTGGATGAAAGAAGGAAAAGGAATTATAGATATAATCCATGAGATGGATTTAGTCATTATGGATATTATGCTGCCAGGAGATGATGGCTATCAAATTACCAAGAAAGTAAAAAGTCTAGGATTAAATATTCCAGTTATTTTTCTATCCGCCCGAAATGATATGGATAGCAAACTTCAAGGTTTGACATTTGGTGAGGATTATATGACTAAGCCTTTTGATCCCAGGGAGCTATTACTAAGAATGCAGAAATTGCTGGAAAATCAATATGGTACTTTTACACAAATTAAACATTTATATATTGATGCCGAACATAAAAAGGTATTCAATAATGACTTGCATAATGAAGTGGTTTTTACTGCGATAGAGCGTAAAATATTTTTCTATTTATATGAAAATAGGAATAAGATTTTAACGAAGGAACATTTTTTTGAATATTTATGGCAGCTCGAAGATAGGAATCAAAATATCATAAATGTACATATAAAAAAAGTTAGAACAAAAATCAATGATAACACCGGAGAAATCATCCAAAATATATATGGAGAAGGGTATAGATTGAATACCTATATAAAGAAATGAAGTTAAAGAAAAAATACCAGCTATTGTTATTCAGTGCCGTTATTAGCGTGCCATGTATATTACTGATGATCAGTATCCTTATGTCACTAATTTATGATTGGGCCTTTAAAACTAAAAATGGTGACATTCCTTTTCATGAATCTTTTGCATATCCTACAATGCTGGGAGTATTCATTTTATCATTATTATTGTTAGCCTTCTTATTTTCCAAATCTATTAACTCACTATTAAATAAAATAAATATATTGAATGAAACTATCAGGAATTTAGCTAGTGATGAGGAGATTCCGAATAAATTAGAGGTTAATAACAATGATGAAATCGGGAAATTAACTAAATCGGTAAACTTACTAATTGAAAGAACGACCTATCGGGAATTGGAATTAAAGCAACAAGAGGAAATGAAAAAGGAACTCTTAAATAAATTAAGGCATGACATCAATACACCTTTAACAGCAGTAAGGTTACAATTATTTTATTTAGAAGGCCAATATAAGGAACAAGCTCCACTATTACAATCACTATATCAACAAATAAATTATATTTCCGAATTAACAAATGAATATAATATTCAATCCACAGCTGAATTAGATAATTCTTATATCTTGAATGATAAAGTGAATATGCACGCCTTATTAGAAATGATGGTTAAAAAATGGGGCTATTTGTATAACATGCATGGTATTGAATTAATATATCATCCTTTAAATGGAGAGCTGGAATGGATGAGTAATGGCTTGTGGCTGCAAAGGTTATTCGATAACGTCTTTCAAAATGTATTAAACCATTCGAAGGCTGATAAACTTGTGATAACCATTGAAAATAACGAGGTCAGTATCAAGGATAATGGAATTGGTTTTAATATCGAAAGTAAAAGTAAGGGACTTGGCTTAAAAATAATTGAGGATATAGCTAAGACACTATATATAAAATATAATTTGGAATCTAATGAAAGCGGAACTTTATTTAGTTTTACAGTCGAAAATACATATGAATCTCAGTTGAATTAGGATATTTTGCGGGGATGACATCCGGGGATTTCGTCAGGGACTCATCAATATCATTCTATTCAGATAGTTTGCCATATGCAACATAGTTATCTATCACTTACTTATATAAAGCGATACAAAAAGGTTGCTATAGACCCACCCATTTTTAAGTTGATATGATATTCAGGTACTTAATTGTGGGGGGAAGTTGAATGGAAGAACAAAAATATAATGATCTCAAATTAGGCGAACGTGGAGCAATCATCAGTATAATTGCTTATATTTGTCTATCGATCATGAAGCTGGCTATCGGATACATAAGCGACTCAGCGGCCTTGAAAGCGGATGGTTTGAATAATACGACTGATATTATTGCGTCCATTGCCGTACTGATCGGTTTAAGGCTAGCTCAAAGACCCCCCGATAAAGATCATGGTTATGGTCATTGGAAAAGTGAAACGATTGCATCGATGGTAGCTTCATTTATTATGTTTGCTGTTGGTGTACAAGTTTTAATAGATGCAGTTGCTTCCATGCTTAAAGGTGGAAAGGAATCTCCTGACATTATTGCCGGGTATGTAGGTGTTTTATCAGCGATAGCCATGTATTTTGTATACCGATATAATAAAAAGCTTGCTATGAAAATTAACAGTAAAGCCGTTATGGCAGCTTCGAAAGATAATATTTCCGATGCTTGGGTAAGTATTGGAACAGCTATAGGGATTTTTGGCTCCCAATTAAACATGCCTTGGCTGGATCCCCTTACTGCAGTCATTGTTGGTTTATTAATATGCAAAACAGCCTGGGATATTTTCATTCAAGCCTCACATGAACTTTCTGACGGATTTGATGAAAATAAAATTCATCTATATAAGGATGTAATTACAAATGTCGATGGGGTCAAGGGGATAAAAGAGATTAAAGGGAGAAATTACGGTAACAACGAAGTGATTGATGTTGTGATCCTTGTCAATTCTACCTTGGATATTAAAGAAGCACATGATATAGCGACACATGTAGAAAAAGTGATGATGACAGATCATGGAGTGTATGATGTTCATGTCCATGTAGAGCCCAATTAAATCTCACTTTTTTAAATGAATTAAGAAAAAAAGGGTACAAATCTGCTTTACAAACATATAAATAATATGCAATCATTAATTCATTACATTGGAAGGAAAAGGTACCTTATACAATGAAGCAGTAATCTTATCAAATAAACAGTAAATCTAAATCAATTTCAATGGGTGTAATCGGTTAGATATGTTCAATGCAAATACGCGTCACTTTGTTTGCTTACCGGTAAGTAAAGTGAATTCACTTTTTCATTTGAACAAGAATCTTTTTAGATACCCATGTGAGATTTTTAATGATTATGTTTAGAGATGGGATACGTCTGTTCGTTTATAGGTACTAATTCATATACAACTACTTTTTCTGATTATCAAGTCAGATGAGGTATATTTGGTTTATGTATATTAATTTAGTAGCAGGCGATCTCTCTCTAGAAAAATGGAGGGGGATTTTTTTATGTTATTTTTAAAAGCGAATGATTTAAAGAAAAGCTACGGGAGCCGTGAAGTTCTTTCTGTAGATACACTTCATCTTTATAGTCATGACCGTGTTGGTTTGGTTGGTAGGAATGGAGAAGGTAAAACGACCCTGCTTTCTATACTAGCGGGCGTGAGGGAACCCGATTCAGGTAATATAGAGAGCTATGGAACAGTCAGCTATATCCCGCAGATGGAAGAAACTGAACAAGAAATAAGCGGTGTATTAACGAGCATATGGAAATTGCCCAATGAGGATCAAGAAAACATAAGCGGCGGCGAACGTACTCGAAGAAAAATCGCCGCAGCCCTTTCTTCCAATGCGGATGTATTGATTGCGGATGAACCTACCAGCCATTTGGATATATCCGGAATTGAACAATTGGAAAAGGATTTAAAATCTTTTAATGGCGCTATTTTGCTTACTTCACATGATATAGCATTCTTGAATCATCTGTGTACAACAATATGGGAAGTTGAGCAAGGCAAGGTAACGGTATATGAAGGGAATTACGATGCGTATATCAAACAAAAGCAAGCAAAAACAGAAAAGGAAAATAAGCAATATGAAGAGTATACCCGCGAAAAGAACCGGTTGAAACAGGCTGCACAAAACCTCCAAGCCAAATCTGATTCGATTAGGAAAGCCCCTAAACGAATGGGTAATTCAGAAGCAAGGCTCCATAAACGCAGCGCCGGGAAACAGAAGGCGAAATTGAACCGTTCTGCTGAAGCGATTGAAACTAGGATTGAAAAATTAGCAAAAAAAGAAAAACCGAGGGAGGATCCCCCTATCATCTTTGATATTTCAGAATTTCCATCTTTGCATAGCAAAAGGGTCATTCGATTTAATGGCTGTTCCCTGAAGGTTGGATCAAGGATGCTGAAGCAACATATTTTTGGAGATGTCCAACTAGCTTGCAGACTCGCCATCAATGGTCAAAATGGTTCAGGAAAATCGACATTACTGAAAAAGATAGTGGAAAGGCACCCAGATTTATATGTCGCAAAGCCGGCAAAGATTGGATTTTTTGCACAACAACAAGAAAATTTGAATGAAAGTAAAACGGTTCTTGAAAATATATTGGAGGATAGTCCCTACAATCAGTCTTTTATTCGTACGCTATTATCACGATTAGCTTTTAAAGGAAATGACGTTCACAAACAAGTATCACTTTTAAGCGGTGGGGAAAGAGTCAGGGCTTCCCTAGCAAAAGTTTTTTTGGGAAATTATAATGTACTGGTTTTGGATGAACCTACAAATTACCTGGATATTCATACTAAAGAGGCTTTAACCGAAGTGTTAAAAGCATATCCAGGAACCATCGTTTTTGTGACTCATGATCGTTCATTGATCCAATCGCTTGCAACGCATTCACTTTCATTTGAAGATGAACCTTCGAGAGTAAGTGCTATCAATCAGGAAGCAACAAAAACGGCCACACGCAAGGATGATCATCAAGATAAACAGGCTGAACTTCTTATGATTGAAGTGCAAATCATCGAGACACTTGGGAAACTATCCAGTGTTGTGAAGGAAGAGGAAAAAGAGGAAAAAGAGGAATTGGATAGGGAATATCTCCAACTCTTGAAGAAGAAAAAGGAGCTTGAAGATTAAGTGCAACCCATAAAAGGCCCTTCTCAATCGAGAGGGGCCTTTATGATTTAGTTATTTTACATTTATTAAAAGACCATTAAAAAGGATTAAGGCGAAAAATGGTAAAATTAAACAAGTTATGAAGGAGGGACTCATCCTGATTGGAGATCAAATGAAAATTTGATCATTAAATGGCAATGGGGAGCTAAGATTAAGGCAGCCATCGTTACTGTTGATAAAGGTGTGTACTAAATGTGGAAAGAGTACAGAGTCAGCTTAATATAAGTTCCAGAAGGCCAGAAATTTTTCTGTTGATAAGAATGCTGGCAAAGCCACTATTACTGTCTTGTTCCTGCAAAATCTAAGCCCCTTACTTTTATGAGTAGGGGCTTTTTTATGTTTCAAGTACATTCACTTAACAAGTGCATATGATAATTTTATAAACTGTGAAGGGTTGAGAAAAATGTACTATGCTCCTTATATCCATCCCCATCCCCATCCCTATCAATATCAAAATTCTTATTATGTTAATGAACCAATGTATAACCATTTAAGAAATCCTGATTATTGGAGTGTAAATAATGTTAACCATTTGGGCTATTTACAATCATCAAATGGAAGAAATAATATTGAGGTAAAAGATTATGGACCAAAGCCATTTGTATTGAATATCAATGAGGGTACGAAACAAAACACTACCTACCGTACCGCCTTATGGACAGGAAAACATTTGCAAGTTACATTGATGAGTCTTAAAGTTGGTGAAGATATTGGTTTAGAAATTCACCCAAACGTTGACCAATTTTTACGTATTGAACAAGGTCAAGGGGTTGTTCAAATGGGCAATAGAAAGGATAATTTAAACTTTGTAAGAAACGTCTATGATGATTATGCAATAATGATACCTGCTGGCACATGGCATAATGTAGCCAATACAGGTAATATTCCTCTAAAGCTTTACTCGATATATGCTCCTCCTAATCATCCATTTGGTACTGTTCATGTTACCAAAGCAGATGCAGTGACTGCAGAAGAAGTGCAACGATTATGGCAATAGATCGTATATGCTTCAGCAAGAAAATGTATATATAGAGCAAAAGTATACAGATAGGGTTTTGACAGATTGGTTGACCCTTTTTATTTTGTAAGGTGAACAATTAGAAATCGAATGGAGATAATAAAACTACGTTATTATCTCCACAAGGTACCTCCATCTTTCAAAGCCCACTCTTATAGAGGGTCTTTTTTGGTTTTTATGATCATTACAAAAGAATAACGTGGATACCCTACACCTATTTTTGACTGCGAAACATTGAAAAGCCCCTACTTGCTTTGAGTAGGGACATTTTTTTGATTCCATAAAGATAATGTAGGTCAACAGCTCAAGAATTTTTAAAATTTACGGGCACCGCATGATATTTGAGCTACCCGCCATTTTTAATCTTCAGCATCAATATAGTCTCTTGGAAAATTATTATTGAATTCTTTTTGATTGTTTCTTAGTACTTTATTTATGAAAAAAATTATTATTTTTAATAAAATATATATTGCTCACCTCGAATGCCGTCTCACTAACATCCTATGTTAATGAAAGTTCGACGGTCCCCAATATAAAGGGGGATTTGTGCCCCTACGTAAACAACTGTTATTCGGCAGAGAACCTGCACTTGTTGTAGTGAAGGGTGATTGTATTACGATAAAAAAGGAATGCCAAGTATTTTAAGCATTCCTATGCATTCAGATTTTGCTGCTGTTGCTCTCGTTTTCCGGTTTCTTTATGATTGCGTATGCCAGGTATCCTATTAAGCCGATAAATAATCCGGTGCCGCCTACAATATAAATCATTGTAAACACTTTTCCTAATGTTGTCTGCGGTTCAAAACTGGGATGCCCAACCGTGCTAAGAGTAACAATGCAGAAGTAAAGGGATTCAATCACAGATAGACCTTCCTGCTTAACATAGAAAATCGTGCCGGAAAATAACATAACGAGGACCAATACGAAAAGAACCTGGAAGTTCTTCAGTTTAAAAGCGGACCAGAGCGCTTTTAGAAAACGTTTCAAGGTGAGGATAAATGAAATCATTGGTAATCGAATTTCCTTTCGGTTCATTACATTTTAAGTAAAGTGAATGAGTAAATCCTGATATTCGAGCTTGATCAGTTAATCATTCTACTATACAGGAATTCAGCTTGGATTGACAAAAAAACCTGTTTATTCTGATCTGATTTGGACTAGAAGCGTTGGTAAACAATAGAAGGAGAAAGTAAGTAAAAAGGGGGACAATCATGAAACCACGTATTACTGTCATAACATTAGGTGTGGATGATTTGGAAATATCGCTGGAATTCTATCGGGATGGCCTGGGATTTCAAACAGAAGGAATAGTGGGCAAAGAATTTGAGCATGGAGCCGTTGCCTTTTTCGACCTGCAAGAAGGCCTAAAGCTTGCCATATGGAATCGCAGGGATATAGCTCATGAGGCCAAGGTTCCTTTGTCTCCGGCAAGCCCTTCTGAATTTACCCTTGGTCACAATGTAGGCAGTAAAGAGGAAGTGGATATTGTGTTGGAAAAAGCAAAAAAAGCTGGCGCAATCATAACCGATCAGGCACATGACACTTTCTGGGGAGGATACTCTGCACACTTTCAAGACCCTGATGGACACCTTTGGGAGGTCGTTTGGAACCCGCAGTGGGATATCAAAGAATAATGAATAGAAAGCATCCTCATACTCAAGTTTAGTCCTGCTATTTTAATACAAAAAAGACTGTAGCAATAGGAGTTCTATCCAAATGTTAAAACAAAGTCAATTGGAGCGGGTGTTCGAGACTCCTGCGGGAAAAGCGGGTCTAGGGGAGACCAGCAGGCGTAAGCCATGGAGCTACCGGACCGCACGCGGAAAGCGAGTGCCAGGAGTGATTTAACGTTTAAATTGTAAAAATCATAAAAAACTGTAGGCAAAATTGATTTTCATCGAGTTTGTATGAAACAAGCACTTTACCTAGGGGGTAAGTGCTTATTTTTTATTGATGAATTCTCTACTTCTTGCAATCATTTCTTTATTCTTTTCAATCGCTTCGTTGTTACTGAATTTCACCTGATTAACCGTCTCATTGTCTTCCATGTATTCAAGCAGCAAGTCTACCGCTTTATCCATCAGTCTTTCGATGGGGATACCTCTTTCTTCAGCCAAATTAGCGAGTCTATTAGTCAAGTGCGGATTGAGGGTAATGTTTATAGGTTTTTTCGTTTCAGAATTGATAGGTCGTTCCACCTTCAGACTTTTAATCTATCATATACCTTTAATTGATGTTAAACAAATATAGTGTAAGGAAATGTAAGTATGCTTGTGTTCATTTTGGCCCTCCTTCTTTCCAATTCTGTTAACAAAAGAAATATGCCATAGGGCCACTCAAAATTAGGATTCTCCGAAAAATTAAATTATACTAATGTTCAAGGCAGCAGCGAATGATACTGACACAAATTAACGTAGGATAATCTTGATAGAAATACAAACAATTAATTAGCAAGATCAAAGGGGAGAAAAACATGCAAAGAGTCAATCTAACTGATGAGCTTAGTCTTTCACGAATTGTACACGGTATGTGGAGATTAGCGGATTGGAGATTTTCTACCGAGGAAATCCTATCTCTTATTGAACACGGAATGGATCGTGGCGTCACTACATATGATCACGCCGATATATATGGCAGTTATACGTGTGAGGAGATTTTTGGGAACGCACTTTCATTAAAGCCATCTTTACGCGATAAAATGGAGATCGTTACGAAATGTGGCATAGTTCTTCAATCAAAAAACCGTCCTTCCCATAAAAGTCACCATTATGACACTAGTAAAACCCATATCATAAGGTCTGTTGATCAATCTCTTATGAATCTTAAAACGGATTATATTGATTTATTACTTATCCATCGTCCTGATCCCCTGATGGACCCTGCGGAAATGGCTGAGGCGTTTAATCAATTAAAGGAATCAGGAAAGGTCCGTAACTTTGGAGTATCGAACTTCAAAAAACCGCAATGGGATATGCTTCAATCTTATCTAGAATATCCGCTTGTGACGAATCAGCTGGAGCTTTCTGCATATAATCTTGAAAACTTCGAAGACGGAACCATGAACTTATGTCAGGAAATGGGCGTGGCGCCGATGGCATGGTCACCGCTTGCAGGAGGAAGCATTTTTGAGGAGTCGAATGAAAAGGCTGCCCGCTTAAGAAAAACGTTAGAAATCGTAAAAGAAGAAATCGGGGCCAATGGAATAGATGAAGTGATGTATGCATGGCTGTTGAGACATCCTGCAAAAATCATTCCGATCGTTGGATCAGGTAAGAAAGAACGATTGGACAGCGCCATTGATTCACTAAACCTAAGCATGGAAAAAGAACAATGGTTTAACATTTTAACAAGCTCGATGGGACATGATATTCCCTAATGAATTGTACCGTTGAACAAGAATCCTTGCCTTCATTAATGGGGACCTCCGTAAAGAGGTCCCCATTCTTAAATTTCAAAAAATGACGAGATGGACTTTCAATTTTCAAAGCATGATTTTTGGTGAATTTTTTTAGTACTTATTTATCACATATATTATTGGCAATCGGGCGCGATTGTGAACAATGAGAAGTAGCTTTTATACTAGCCGGATCCGAATAGTTCTATAAATAAGTAGATGTAAATAATTAAGAAACCCAGCTAATCTTCTCATGTGAAGGTAGCTGGGTTTTAAAGTTGTATGTGCAAATATTGGGGAAATATATAACCAGGAACGAAAAGGAGGGGAAACATGGAAGTGAATATGAGTGTTGAAGAACTCGTAAATCTAATTTCTGAATTAGTAGAAAAAGAAGGGAAGCCACCACTGAAGAAAGAGGTGAAGAAGTCAAATCCTGAGTTAATGAAAAACGCATTGCATTACTTTCCTAGTTGGGATGATGCAGTAGAACATAGCATTGGATCTTAAACATAAACGATATAAACAAGCAAGTACTCATGCCAACAGGTATTGAATATTGAATTTTTACTCTCTTTATTCGCCATTTTCCTTATATACTCTTAGTTTTTTCATGGTATCCATCAACTCCCTACACACTTTTTAGAATATTTTTTCTACATAAGATGAAGGTTATCCCAGTCGCAAGCTTCTGACTCGTTATTCAAAAAATTCAACATCGCATTTGTCTTCGATGGCCCATCTGAGATCGTCAATAAAGCTAGATAAGGTAGCTACTAAGCACCGTACTGGATCCATTCTTATCCGCGTTATACGCTACGCCCAGAATCGACCTGTTGCTTGAATTTTCAAAATTTTTAAATATATCATTTCGAAAATAGTCAGAATATGCTAATATTTGTCTTGTTATATAGTTATAAGGGGGAGAAAAGAATGAAGAAAAAAGCATTAAAGTACATTCTCACTAGTGGGATTTTGGCTTCCACTCTTGTAGGGACCACAGCTTTTGCTGAGCCTGTTACCACTCCAAATGGTCCTTGGGTACAGGATGGACAGAACCTTTCCTTATCAGGTCTGATGTCAAATGAGCAATTGGAAAGCAAATTAAAGCAGATCGAAAAGGTAGCGAAAGGGAAGATGGTTCTTGAGCAATTTGGAACATCCAACGATGGGTACCCACTATATGTAGCGAAATTTGGTGACAATGATCCAGAGAAGAAGAGGGTCCTTGTTTATACTCAAATTCACGGAAATGAGCCGCTCGGCACAGAAGCAATTGGTGAGTTAATGCAGCAGCTATCATCGGGCAGTAAAGAAGTAAATGATATTTTGGATGAGGTGAGTGTCTGGTTTGTGCCACGTTTAAATCCTGATGGAACAGCGAACCAATACGAGGGCAAACCATTTCCAACCAGGTATTCCCATCAAACATGGAATCCGAAAGAACTAGGCCTTCCGGCTGATACAAAAGCACCTTGGTATTACAATGCAGAAGGTAGCGAGAGAGCCCAAAACAATGATGGAAGCGTGGTTTACGGGATCCCTGGTTTCGACTTAAATCGTGATTTCCATCCGAATTATGATTTTGACATAAAGGAAGAGATTAAAAAGGACCCACAGAAAGTGGCAGAAGTGTTAAACAATAGTGCCACAAATAATGGAGCAAACGCATCACTTGTCTTTTCACCGGAAACACGTGCACTTACAGAATTGACCCAAGAACTAAGTCCGGACGTTGCCATTGACATTCATCACCGAGGCTTTAACCGCTTGTCAGAAGAGGACAGCCGTTCAGTTTCCATCCAGCTGCTTGCTCAATTTACAACCAAGCCTTATGTGGACCCGTTCAGCGGGAAGAACTATGTGTTAGACGAGGATGTCCTTACCTTGAGCAAAAAAGTCAATGCCGTCGCTTATGAGTCGTTGCAGCTTGGAAACTCCTCTTTCGGCGCGATTCAAAAATATCCGATCGTGAACTACCCAGGCTCTGGGCTTGGGGCCATCCAGTTAAATGGCACAGCCACGATGCTAATTGAAATAAAGGGGCAAACCCAAACGCTTGGTCAAAAGCAAAACGGAATGCTTAAAGAAACAGCAAAGGTTCCAGTCATAGCGGTTCTTAACGGATTAGCAGACGGTTCCCTTGAAAACGCCGATCCTGCTGTCTATGATGCCATCCCAAGCACTGCCTTAGGAGTAAGCCCTGGGGATAAACATTAATTTTATCGGTTGCTGTGAAGCGGTTGATTTTTAAAGGATGTACCGTAATAGGAGAGTTATCCATAGTGATTAACTCTCCTATTTGATGTTTTATATAGATTGTAGGGCTCTAGAGATTTGGGGGATACAGGGGGCTTATTAAATCTTTACATCTAAAATTCTATTAATTGTGGGTATTGAGTCGTTGCCTGTCACGCCTTGGATATGTATATGACACAAGAAGTGGAGAAGATTTATGCCGATTCCATGTCCGTCGAGATCACCCGCCAAAATAAGGATATTGGTTTCACTTTCATTTTAAAACTTTTTCTGCTTGTTTTTGAGGCGGCATGAAAATTTCTACTGTATTGGTTTTTCCATGTACCTCTTCTTCTCTAGTTCAAGGTCATCTAAATCTATTATTTTCATCATATGGATTAATGATGTGCTCCGCACCACTGTCATCGATTGGACCGTCATTAAAAAACATTTTTTCTTCCGTACCATGCGTTTCATAATTACGAAAATATTCATTGTTAATCTCTACGAAAAATTATTTAAACCTCATTTAGGTGCGTTACGCTGAAGCGTACCATAAGTAATATAATGAGGCTTTTACGCATATAAAGAAAAAGACACAATCCAGTTTCTTTAATTAAAATTCAAAGCATAAACAATCAATGTCCATACAGCAAATCCTTCCTCCGCTTGTGATTTTATTGTGAGATTTAAGAAAAATGATAGGTAGAAGGTGACAAATATGGAAGCGATCATACTAGCTGCTGGATATTCCAGCCGGGCGAATGCATTTAAAATGACTTTGCCGATGGGGCAAATGAGCGTGTTGGAGCAAACGATCTCTAAATTTGAAGGATTATGCAGCAGGGTCATCGTCGTAGCTGGATTTCAAGCGGAAATCATCCAAGAGGAAATTTCCAAAATCATCAGTGAAAATGCCTATTCATTTCAGATCAAGTTTGTTTATAATGAAAACTTTAACCAGGGAATGTTTCATTCCATTCAAAAGGGCTGCAACGAAGTAAATGCCCCAACCTTCTTTATAACACCCGGCGATTGTCCGCTTGTAAAAAAAGAGACTGTTCAGCTACTAGCAAAACACAAAGGAAACGTGGTTATTCCCAGCTTTGACTATAAAGGCGGCCATCCCATTAAATTATCAAGCGAAGTGAAACAGAAAATTCTCGAAACCAATCCAGAAAGTAATTTGCGTGCGGTCCTGGGCGGTTACGAAAAGCAATACATGAATGTAGATGATGCGGGAGTATTAATGGATGTTGATACACCGGAGGATTACCAAAAAGCCATTGATTATGATCATGCTTTAAATTTCTCGAAGTGAAAATAATTATTAAAAACTACGAAAATCTTAAATAGAAATGAATCATAAAAGATCATTCTCATTGATAAAATCATAGGAAGAGGTTTCTATTCAGAATATGTCCCATTAAAAAAACGAGTCGAAGGGTGTTGTTGCAATGAATCTCAAAGACATAAGCACCTCAGTGCCCAAAAAGGACCATAAAGGTAAAGTATCGGGCCAGTTGCCCTATATTAGTGACGTAAAAGTGGAAAATATGGTTTATGGTGTTTTGTATCGATCGCCAATTGCTTATGGAAAAATCATATCCATTCAATTACCTAATCTGCCAGAAGGGTATGAAGCTGTTGGAGCAGAGCATATCCCCGGACCGAATTATGTCAAAATTATCAAAGAAGATCAGCCCATTTTTGCCAATGAGTGGGTCAATTATATTGGTGAGCCGATTCTCATGCTCACGGGCAAAGACCTGGATATCCTGTACAGTTTGTTAAATGAAGTGAGGGTTGAATTTGAAGAACATCAGGCTATCTATACATTGGACGAAGCGATCAAGCAAAAATCAGTATCTTTAGTTTTGGCAAGCTATGAATTTGGGGAAAGCTTAGAAAACATTTCAGCTATCGAGCAGGGAGCCCATCAAATCATAGAAGAAGAATATGATACGGGTTATCAGGAGCATGTCTATCTTGAGCCGCAAGGAATGCTCGCCGTTTATAAGGATGATGAAATTGTCGTCCAGGGATCGATGCAATGTCTTTATTATATAAAAAATGCATTGCTAAGCGCATTAGCCTGTGGTGACGATGAAGTCAGGGTTGTTCAAAGTCCTACCGGCGGAGGTTTTGGCGGCAAAGAAGATTATCCTTCTATGATGGCTTGTCACGTAGCCGTTGCCGCAAGAGCAGTAAAAAAATCGGTAATGCTCGTGTTCGACCGTTCTGAGGATATGCTGGTAACGACGAAAAGGCATCCGGCCAAACTCAAATATCGGACGGCCCTTGATAAGGAAGGAAATATTTTGAGCATGTGTGTTGACATCTATCTCGATGGAGGGGCAAATGTTGGATTGAGCTCTGTCGTGCTGCAGCGCGCATTATTAAACAGTGCCGGTGTTTATAAAATTCCGCATTTTCATGCAAAAGGCTATGTCTTAAAAACCAATACCGTTCCGAACGGCGCCTTCAGAGGCTTTGGTGCTCCTCAAAGCTTTGCCGGAATCGAAAGTCATATTGGACATCTTAGTAAACTGGCAAAAATCGACCCACTTGAATATAAACGAAAATACCTCGTCAAACAAGGAGACCCCACCATCACCAAAGGTAAATTCCTCGACCCGATATTAGTGGAAGATATGATTGAGGACGTACTCAACGTGTCAGACTACAACAAGAAAAAAGAAGACTTTCAGCGCTTAAATCAACAAAATCAGCGCTATAAAAAAGGCATAGGAACTTCGCTGTTCCTCCACGGCTGTGGATTTACTGGCAGTGGCGAAAGAGATCATATTAAAGCAAAGGTGAAACTGGTTAAATCAAAGGACGACCAGGTGTCACTAAAAATCTCAAACTCTGATATGGGACAAGGTATTTTGACGACGTTGTGTAAAATTGTCGCCAAAGAACTTAACCTCCCGTTCGAAGATATTTTGTACCCTTATCCCGACACAAAAGAGGTTCCCGACTCGGGTCCGACCGTAGCTTCCAGGACGACGATGATTGTCGGAAAATTGCTTGAGCGGGCCGCAAAAAAACTTAAGAATCAGTGGCAAACAGGGGTGGAACAGGAAGTGGTTGAGCACTATGTTCACCGTGAAATGATTCCTTGGGACGAGAAAACCTTCACTGGAGATGCCTACCCGGCTTATTCATGGGGCGTTAATATCGTTGAAGTAGAAGTTGATACGTTAACAGGTAATTTAAAGTTAGAAAAAGTATACGGCAATTATGAAGTTGGAAAGGTCATCGATGAACGGATTATGAAAGGCCAAATTGACGGTGGTTTGGCTCAAGGGTTAGCATACGGTTATCTAGAAAAGATGACGTCAAAACAAGGTAGAATCCAACAAAAAAGCATATCGGATTATGGACCGCCGACTTCATTGGATATTGTTTCAATTGAAAGCAAGGTCTTTGATAACCCCTATGCTGATGGTCCATACGGGGCGAAGGGTGCAGGTGAATTGACTTTAATCGGAGGCGCTCCAGCAGTCCAAGCTGCGATTGAGGATGCCCTGCACACTTCTTTTCAGCAAATTCCGATTACACCGGAAGTCATTATTGAAAGTCTTTGGATGAAAGAAGGTGAAGAGGGTTGATTAAATTCACACTAAATGGAAGAACGGTAGAAACTGACGCCCCTGCTACAGCAAGATTACTAGATTTATTAAGAGATGAGTTTGAGTTAATCGGAACAAAGGAAGGCTGTGGTGAAGGGGAGTGCGGAGCCTGCAGTGTTTTTGTGAATAACCTCCTGCAAAACAGCTGCCTTATTCCAATTGGCTCGATTGCTGGTGCCGATATTCAAACGATCGAAGGCATCATTGAAACGGAACAATTTAAAATTTTAGATGAAAGCTATTCCATAGCCGGGGGAGTGCAATGCGGCTATTGCATACCGGGAATGATTATGGCAAGTGCAGCTTTGTTATCTGAAAATCCTCATCCTTCAGAGGCTGAAATTCGTGAGGGCATCTCCGGAAATCTGTGCCGATGTACGGGCTACAATATGATTGTTGAGGCGATTAACCTAGCAGCTAAAAAAGGTGATGGCTTATGATAGAGAAAATAACAGCGTATCGCTTCGAGCGTTTAGACGAAACTTTGAGCCAATTGAATAGAGAAGATTGTGCAATCATAGCCGGGGGCACCGATGTTATGGTTCTTCACAAAAGTAGAAGGGGAGTACCTCCAAAAATCCCTAAACCCATTGTTTTTATTAATCATCTTTCCGAATTAAAGCAGGTGTATCAACATCACAAGGATCTCCACATCGGGGCCTGCTGTACCTATAGTGAATTACTTGAAAATCCGTTGATTCCTTTTGCTTTAAAGAATGCAATTAAAACAATTGCTGCCCCGGCAATTAGAAACCGGGGAACATTAGGCGGTAATATTTGCAACGCCTCTCCAGCCGGTGACATGCTTCCTTTATTATATGTATACAATGCAAAGCTTCTGTTGCGCTCCGTAAATGGTGATCGCATGGTTGCGATTAGCGATTTCATTCAAGGTCCACGACAGGTTCAACGATTTCACAATGAAATAGTAACGGAGATTATTCTGCCGTTCGTATTAGGAGATTCACATGTCGTTTTCGAGAAAGTCGGCAACCGCAACGCAGATGCCATTGCCAAAGTATCGTTTGCGGGTTTCGTCCGGATAAGCAAAGATCGAATCGATGACATTCGATTTGCCTTCGGGGCGGTCGGACCTACGATGGTTCGTTCCATTGATATTGAGAAGAAGCTGGTTGGAAAAACGATACCATTAGCCGATGCAGACATTGCTGAAATTGTGGCAGCCTTCGATAAGATCATTAGACCAATCGACGATCAACGCTCCACTGCAGCATACAGAAAAACCGTTGCTTTACATCTTTTACGTTATTTTCTTAGCATGAAGCAATATCAACCGAATTAATGTTTAAAGATAGGGGGGAGCTTTTCATGCAGCTGATGGAAAAAGTGGCCATGCTGACGCGGCAAAACGAAACCTTTGCTTTAGCCATGATTATTGAATCAAAGGGCTCGACTCCCAGGCATGTTGGAAAAATGATTGTCTACCGGGATGGTACCATTGAAGGGACTGTCGGAGGGGGCTTGGCTGAACACTATGTGATCGAAGATAGTGTAAAGGCGATCCAAGATGGCCAATCGAAAATCGTTGAATATAAATTGAATAAACATGCAAAAGACGGAATTCAGATGAATTGTGGCGGCACGTTACGGGTCTTTATTGAAGTCTATACAAGCAGGCCTGAACTCATTCTGGCTGGGGCCGGTCATTTAGGCCATGCGTTGGCAAAGCTCGCTGATTTCCTTGAATATCCTTATTGCATTGTCGATGATCGCGTTGGTTATTGTACAAAGGAACGCTTTCCGAATGCGACAAACCTTTTTGTGAACGAGGATATTGGAAAGGCTTTGCTCGCAGCCAACCTAAATGAAAAATCATATGTGGTAATTGTTACAAAAGATTGTGATGATATTGTATTAAAAACGGCACTGCAATTTCCGATTGCATATGTTGGAATGGTAGCCAGTAAACGCAAGGTCATAAGCATATTTGAAAAGTTAAAAAGTGAAGGGGTCACGCAAGGACAGTTGGAGCAGGTCCATTCTCCAATCGGATTGGAAATTGACTCGGAAACATCAGAAGAAATTGCCATCAGTATTATCGGTCAAATCATCAAATTAAGCAAGGAAAAAAAGCCTGTAAAAGTGAAACAATTAAATAGATAAGTAGTAAGGTCAGATTAAGCTAAAATCAAAATATCTAATAGACAATGAGTTCAGTCCCCACTGTGTTAAAGTGTTAACTCAGTGGGACTGACCCTTTTTCTTTGATAAAAGCTAGAAGCAGGCCCTTGCTCTTCAGAGTGGGCTTTTTGTCGTTTTGATTAATTCATTAATATGGTAGGAATATTTTACTTTATATGCTACTACTATCATACTATACACAAAGGAAAACTCCGGGAGGGATTTTGTATGGGGATATTAGATGGACTTATGGGAAACGGGTTCTGGTGCAAAGATTACATCCATTGGAAAGAGGTATATAGATCCCTATAGAATCAGCTATTATGCAGCCATTCCAAATAGTGATGAATGAACTTCACTTGATTTTGGACAGACTTGTTCTGTAAAGTAAGCTGTCCTTTTTTAATGATATGTATCGCTCTATGGATGAGAGTGCATAACATAGTTTGAAATGATAGCTGATAGGTAGTGCAAGTATCGAAAAAGAAAATTTACCCTGAAGAAAAGAAGTGAATTAAATGGCTGAGCCTTTAAAGGATTTATATAATGAAACGTTCATTCGTGAATTCGGTGAAAAAGTAAAGGGTGTCCATCCGTCCTTCTCTACTGAATCGTTTATAGGGGAAGTGATTGATGAGCATTGGGACGAGAGGAAGTTAAAAGAACGAATAAGGCACATTTCCATTACTCTTGGAAAGCATCTTCCAAGTGATTATCAAGAGGCTTTGGATATTTTGTATCGGCTTGATAAGGATTGTGAAGGGTTTAGATATTTATTTTTCCCGGATTTTGTAGAGGTGCATGGATTGAATAAGAAAGATTGGCCGTTATCGCTAGATGCGTTGGAGCGTTTTACAGCAAGGTCATCCTCTGAGTTTGCAATCCGTGCTTTTATCTTGCTTGATCCCGTTTTAATGATCGAGAAGATGAAGGAATGGACCAATCATGATGATGAGCATGTCCGCAGGCTGGCTAGTGAGGGATGCAGGCCCAGGTTACCTTGGGGGCAAGCTTTACCGATGTTCAAATCCGATCCGGCACCAGTTTTGGGATTACTTGAGAACCTGAAAAACGACCCGTCCCTATATGTTCGCAAAAGTGTGGCCAATAACTTGAATGATATTGCCAGAGATAATCCGAATGTCGTCATAGAAACTGCCAAGCGTTGGCATGAAAGCGGAGAACCTAACACGATTTGGATTGTCCGACGGGGATGCAGGACCCTAGTTCGCCAAGCAGATCCTGAGGTCCTTTCATTATTTGGATACATGGATGTATTAAATAATCCGAGTATCATTACAAACGCATTTATTAGAAATGAACCAGACTCTATTTTTATCGGGGAAACCAGTGAACTTCATTTCGGGTTACAAGTGCATGTGAAGAATATAGCGAAGCTTCGTATTGAGTACGCCATCGATTTTGTAAAAGCGAATCAGAAAACGTCTCGCAAAATATTCCTACTGGCAGATAGGAATTTCTCAGATGGTGAAGAAGTTGAAAGAGTGAGGATTCACAATTGGAAAGACCTGACGACACGGCGACATTACATGGGAATCCATCGAATATCACTTCTTGTAAATGGTGTGGAAGTTGCAGAAACGCAAGTGAAACTAAATGATGGATGATAAAGGTTATTGAAAAGTGTGGGAGATCTTAATAACAATACCAGCACTTATAGCTGACAAAAACGAGGAACCTGAGAGTTCCTCGTTTTTAATTATTTCCTGATAGTGAAACGTAGTTACTTTTCATTCTTTCTCTCATAACACATTAAAAAGCAATCAAATCCAAAAAGTTGGATAGCTCCGATTGCTGCGCAAATTATTAATTAACAACGCCAGTAAAACGATTATCACAGCACCAGTTAAAACAGGCGTAAATAAATAACTCCAGCTATACTGGCCAAGCATGACTACAAGTGGGTCTGCCCCAGCAGGTGGGTGCGTCGTTTTTGTTAGCATCATTACCGCAATTGCTAATCCGACAGCCAAGCCGATTGCCCAAGGTTCATCGCCAAAAAAATGATAGGAAGCTAAACCTACGAATGTTGAAACAAAATGACCGCCTATAATATTACGCGGTTGTGATAATGGTGCGTTCCACAGACCGAACGCCAGCACACAGCTGGCACCAAATGGAGCCATTAACCACACTGCTGATGTTATTTTTGTTAAGAGAATTAAGGCGAATATAGTTAAAAATCCCCCAATCAACCCCGTTATTGCGTCCTTTACATTTATTTGTAAAGGGCTTCTTCCTTTTCCCTTCATCTTCGATAAATAATGAATATGAAAATAGCGTTTTTCTTTATGCCTCGCGGCTGAAATACGGTCCAAAGTGAACCCTCCTTTTTTATATAATTAGACTTTACATGAAATAAACTAACCTGTCAAAATTAATTTAATGGTTAGTTTAAAAATCCAAAAAAAAAGCCAACTCAATGTGTCAATAAGAGGAGGTTCAGAATAGTTTCATCCCGAATCATTTTACGGTTTTATGAAATCCTAAATGGATTTGAAGAAATTTACGACACTCCTGCCGAATGACTGGCTAGCCAAGACCCCACAGTTGCTCGCTTTGGGGAGGCTTGGCAGACAGTCGGCGGAAAGGGAGCGGATTTCTTAAATCAACTGGAACCATTTTGTAATGAAAAAAATGCAGGCAACCAGCTTACTTCAAATTTGTTTACATTCTGACAAACTTATTTAATAAGGTAGATCTTCATTAATCATCAGATTTCCGGTGTTGAAATCGGGCTACCTTTTTCCTATTCCCGCATATTTTCATTGAACACCATTTGCGTCTTCCGCTTTCATCGATAAATAACAGGACGCAATCATCATTCGAGCATCGCTTTAATGATGACAGCTTATTTTTTTCAATTAAAGTTAATGAGTCGAAGGCAATATAGGATTGCAGGATATCTTCCGCTTCTCCAACAGGTATGGGAACCAGTTTTTGATCACTTAATTTATATGTGAAAGGCGATTTTTCGATTTTTTTTTCTAAATAGGCGATAAACTCATCAGGAATCGGATTCCCATCTGCTATTAATTCAAATTGTTTTCTTAAAATAGTACGCATTTCTAGAATGCCTGCAAATACTCGTTGAATTCTCTCTTTAATTTTTGATGATAATTGATTATCCAAATATGAGTTATTCCCTTTTATTACAGTAAGCCAGTCCAGCACATCACGTTCTGATAGTAATAAGTCTTGCCGTTGGCCACGACTGACCAGTTCCGTATTCACTAAATCCAGAGAAATATTACCTGATATAAGTGGAAATTTATTAGTTTCAGACATAAGTTCATCTCCCATTCCTTGCTAAATTCTAACCATTAAAATATTAATTGAGGGGTTATATCTTCATTATACCTTATTTCTGAATTTTTCAGCTACTCGTCTTAAATTACGGGTTAATATGGATGTTATCAAACATCCATATTAGCAATAACAGAATTGCAATTGAAAGTACATGATAATCAATCCTTTTAAAGTGAGGAAAAAAGTTATTGACAAATCCTGTACGTACAGGATAATATGAAAGCGTATACAGAACCTATACGTACAGGTTATAAAAACAACTATATTTTGCTTTCTAGGGAAAGGAAGTAGTGAAATGGGTAAATACACAGAACCAGCAACGGATTTGCTCCAACATGTCGGAGGGAAAGAAAATATTGCGACGGTTACGCATTGTGCGACAAGAATGCGTTTTGCGTTGAAAGATCCCGCCAAGGCGGATGTAACGAATATCGAATCGATTAAGCTTGTGAAAGGAACATTTACACAAGCTGGCCAGTTCCAGGTCATAATCGGGAACGAAGTATCATCGTTTTATAATGAATTCGTTTCCATAGCTGGACTTCAGGAAGCGTCAAAAGAAGATGTGAAAAATGCAGCAAAACAGAATATGAGCTGGCTGCAGCGTATGATTGCACATCTTGCGGATATTTTCACCCCGCTAATTCCTGCCATAGTCGTTGGCGGACTCATTCTTGGTTTCCGCAATATTATTGGGGATATAAAAATGTTCGATGACAGCACAAAGACCCTTGTGGATATTTCACAATTTTGGGCAGGGGTACACGCCTTCCTTTGGCTGATAGGTGAAGCTATTTTTCATTTTCTTCCTGTTGGGATTACATGGTCGATCTCGAAGAAAATGGGCACGACTCAAATTCTCGGCATCGTCCTTGGTTTGACCCTGGTTTCCCCACAGCTTCTTAATGCATATGCAGTGGCAAACACAAAGGCAAGTGACATACCTTTTTGGGATTTCGGTTTTGCCCAAGTCGATATGATCGGCTACCAGGCACAAGTCATCCCAGCGATACTTGCAGGGTTCGTCTTGGCATATTTAGAACGGTTCTTGAGAGATAAAGTGCACAATTCCATTTCCATGATCGTCGTTCCATTTTTCGCTTTACTTCCAACTGTAATCATTGCCCATACCATTCTGGGGCCAATAGGCTGGAAAATCGGTTCTGTCATTTCTACGGTTGTATATTCCGGATTGACTTCATCAGTTGGCTGGCTGTTTGCTGCCGTTTTCGGCTTTGCCTATGCACCGCTTGTCATCACAGGCCTGCATCATATGACCAACGCAATCGATCTTCAGCTTATGAGTGAACTTGGCGGTACGAACCTATGGCCAATGATCGCATTATCCAATATTGCACAAGGTACGGCAGTGCTAGCAATGATTTACATCAACAGAAAAGACCAGGAGGAAAGACAGGTTTCCATACCTGCCACGATTTCATGTTATCTCGGTGTAACCGAGCCAGCCATGTTCGGAATTAACTTGAAATACGGCTTTCCGTTCTTAGCGGGTATGATCGGTTCACTTTTTGCAGGCATCGTTTCAGTGGGGTCTGGAGTAATGGCAAACTCAATCGGTGTTGGAGGGATTCCAGGTATCCTATCCATCCAGCCGCAGCATATGGGAATGTTTGCACTCGCGATGCTGGTTGCATTCGTTGTGCCATTCATTTTGACCATAGCATTCTCCAAGCGTCCTAATATGAACTTGAAAACAAGAACGAAAACAACGAAATTAAATGCTTAATAACGCGGAGGGAGAGCATTCTCCCTCTTTTTTTACCATACTGGCAAAAGATACATCAGGGATAGCAGGAGGAATTACAATGAAGGATTTTAAAAATAGTACGATCTATCAAATTTATCCGAAGTCATTTAAGGACTCGAACGGTGACGGCATCGGGGACATAAATGGTGTGATAGAAAAACTTGATTATTTGAGTATACTGGGAGTGGATTATATTTGGCTGACCCCTTTTTATCGTTCACCTCAAAATGATAATGGATATGATGTAGCGGATTATACATCCATTGATCCTGTTTTTGGGACGATGGATGATTTCGAAAGATTGGTGAAGGAGGCTAATTCGCGGGGTATCCAAATCATGTTGGATATGGTATTCAACCATACATCAACAGAGCATGAATGGTTCCAAAAAGCATTGGCTGGAGAGAAAGAATATAAGGACTATTATATTTTCAAGAAATCGAAAAATGGTGAGCCCCCTACGAATTGGATTTCGAAATTCGGAGGCCCTGCATGGGAATATGTAGCGGAACATGATGAATACTACCTCCATTTGTTCGATCGGACACAAGCTGACCTTAATTGGGAAAATCCCAGAGTGAGGCAGGAAATCTTCAATGTAGTAAACTTCTGGCTGGATAAAGGTGTCAAAGGATTCCGTTTGGATGTCATCAATCTTATTTCGAAACCTGACATCTATGAAAATGACAAAGATGGAGATGGACGATGCTTTTATACAGACGGTCCCAAGATTCATCAATTCCTAAAAGAGATGAATGAAGAAACTTTCGGGAAGGATGAAGAGGTGATGACTGTAGGGGAAATGTCATCGACGACCATTGACCATTGCATCAAATATTCATCTCCAGTTGAAAAGGAGCTGTCAATGGTATTCAGTTTTCATCATCTAAAGGTGGATTATAAGGATGGGGAAAAGTGGTCACTTGCAGATTTTGACTTCAGTCAGTTAAAGGAAATCCTAAGCAGCTGGCAATATGGGATGCAAGAAGGAAATGGATGGAATGCCCTGTTCTGGTGTAACCATGACCAGCCGAGGATCGTATCCAGGTTTGGAAATGATCAAGAGTATCACAAGGAATCGGCCAAGATGCTGGCAACAGCCATTCATATGCTTAGGGGAACCCCTTATATTTATCAAGGGGAGGAAATAGGTATGACCAACCCGAAATTCAATGAAATTGAACAATATCGGGACGTGGAATCAATTAATTATTACAATATTTTAAAAGAGGCAGGCAAGGATGAAAAGGAAATAATCGAAATCCTTCAAGCTAAATCCCGTGATAACTCGAGAACTCCCATGCAGTGGGAAAATGCGGAACATGCAGGCTTTACAAAAGGGACTCCATGGATTGCAGTGCCTGATAATGCCAAAATCATCAATGCTGAACACGCACTGATGGATCAGGATTCCATTTTTCATCATTACCAAAAACTTATATTCTTACGCAAGAAACATGATATCATTGCATATGGGGACTATCAGGAAATTCTTGGCGACCATGACCAATTGTACGCTTATGTACGCAGTTATGAAGACGAGAAACTTTTGGTCGTCAATAACTTTTATGCAAAAGAAACGGTCTTCGAAATTCCAAAGGATATAGACCTATCCGGATACAACTCAGAGCTCCTTCTCTCAAACTATATCGATTCGAAAGAACTTGCAGGTGATTTTATCCTTCGTCCCTATGAATCGGTGGTCTATTTGTTGAAAAAGGACGAGTAGCAGACTAAGAAAAATATATTGTGGTGATGAAATGAACAGCAAATACCTATCGCTATATGGTGATATCGTTTCAAAAATTGAAGAAGGAACCTTTCCGACAAATTCAAAGCTTCCTTCCGAAAGCAGCTTCATGGAAGAGTATGACATATCCAGGGATACTGTGAGAAAATCCTTACAGTTGCTTGAACAAAATGGATATATCCATAAAATCAAAGGCAAGGGTTCCTTTGTCTTGGATTTCAGCAAATTTAATTTTCCTGTAGCAGGGTTGATTTCGTATAAAGAAATGGTGGAAAAGTTGAATTTGCATTCCAAAACGATCATCCACAAGTTGGAGCTTGAGACCCCCGACTCAAAAATGGCCAAGCTTCTAGACTTAACTGATGATGGTGAAATATGGAAGGTGTTCCGGGTACGCCAAATCAATGGGAAGAAAATCATATTGGACAAAGACTATTTCAAAAGCGAATTCGTAACAAACCTGACCAAGGAAATTTGTGAGGATTCTATTTATGGATATATCGAAAAGGATCTCGGGCTCCAGATTGGTTTTTCCAACAAGGAAATTACCGTGGAGCCATGCAGTGAGGAAGATAAACAATTATTGGACATTGAAGACTTCGATATGGTGGCAGTTGTGAAAAGTACGGTCCATTTAATCGATGGAAGCTTGTTTCAATATAGCGAATCCAGGCATAGACCCGATAAATTCAAGTTCACTGACTTTGCACGAAGGACTTGGTGAAGGTAAAGGAAGAAATGAAGGACTGACTCTTGAAAGTTCAGTCCCATTCAAAATGAGAACCCCGCCGTTGAAGATATTTTTATTTTTGAACGAGCGGGGAGATGAGGAGAGTCAAACTTAATTTGACTCTCCTTCCGCTTGTTTAGTGGTATGGGAAGCATTTAGTAAAATCACTCCGCCAATGATTAATACTAAACCGCCTAATGTAGTGATACTAAATGGCTCATTCCATAATAGTACGCCAATCATTGCCGTTAAAGCTGTGCCTATTCCTGACCAAATGGCATATGCTAAGCTTAACGGAATTGTTTTAAGACATAAAGATAAGCTATAAAATGCAATGCTAAACCCAATTATAACTCCAAATGAAGCGAATAAATGTGTAAAGCCTTCAGACAACTTAAGCATGGTCGTACCAAATACTTCACTAATGATTGATATTCCTAAGGCTATGTATCCCTTCATATTATTACCTCCATTACTAAATTGTTAAGAAGTGCCTCCACTAGAGAGTTTCAAAACAACAACTCCTCCAATGATCAGGACTAAACCTAAAAATTTTTTCACGTTAAAGCTTTCTTTATAAACGATAACTCCCACTAAAGCAGTTAAAGCAGTGCCTATTCCCGACCAAATGGCATAAGCCGTTCCAAGCGGTATGGTTATTAATGATAATGACAGGCAATAAAAAGCCAAACCCATTCCAATTACCACACCAATGGAAGGGAATAACCTTTTAAACCCGTTTGATACTTTTAACATAGAACTGCCAAACACTTCACTTAGGATGGCTATTGCCAAAAACGCATAAGGATTCAAGATGAACTCCTCCTAAATATTGATCTATTTTCGACCACTTCCCCCAAGAATCTTATCATCTAAAGGACACATATTAAACTAAAACCACCTATAGTCAGTTTCATATTTTCTGTCTTTGCAATTCACGCTCAATATTCATCTTAAAGTGATACAATAAGCCGCTTCTTCGAACCGGTAGCAACATATAAGAAGGGTGAACAGGGATTTCTAGGAATTTTGTCGAATTATTCCTTTAACGATTACATTACTTAAGAAATAGGGAAACGGTAGAATATGAAATTAATTAATAGTTATTCGGATAAATTTACTTTTACACTGTGGGAAGAGCCTCTGTAAGTAGATAATTTATTTTAAAATATACCTTGATAGAATAAATTGATGATATAGCTAAACTTAGAATCCGTATTTCATCTCTATTAGAAACAACTATAATAGGATTAGGCTTCCCATTCTGCGGAGAATAGATCACGTTCACAACAATTTAGGTATCCCACTTTAGTGCATACTCTTTACAAAGCTAGTTAATTTAATCAGAGGTTACCGGGATGTAAAAAGGGATTTTCTATATGAAGATCCCTTTTTACTACTTCTTCTACTAACGACCCTTAAATCAAAAGCTAAACAAAAAGGGCTTTGGTAATACCGGTACGTTTATTTGGCTAAGAAAGCCAGCAGCAGACAAGAGTGGATTTTGAATAAACGTACGTATTTCATCAGAAAGGTCCATATCTGCATTTATAAGAAGATTTTCCTTTATTTAGGCAAGCTTCTCCATTATCCATTGTTTAATTAACTTAGCGACTTGGGGTGGCGAAGTGGTAGAAGTGTCCAAGGTAGGTATTGGTGGAACTGATGTTTTGGCTTCTTGAACTAACTTCTCAGATAGTTCATTCATATAATTAATACTGTCAGCCGTCCATTTGCCACGAGCCGATAATCGTTGTGTACGCGCTTCACCGTTACAATAAAGATGTAGGTAATGAACTGGATTAAATAAAGGGAAATGGTCGCAAATTTCAACATTATATGGATCGGGTACATTGCCGAATAATACGGAATTACGTCCGGAATAAGCACTATAATAGGCAACCTTCAACCAATTATCACATGCTGTTTGATAATCGTCATTGTTAACGATAAGATCCATATCAAATACATTGAAATCCACCATGATTTTCTGCAATTCCAGTGAAGTTGCTGATTTACCTGAGCCACTAATGCCAGTCACAATAAAAAGAGGGTAAGTCATGATCATCACCTTCCAGTATATTAAGGAAATAGGTTACTAATATCATAATGATATTTTCCACTTTATTTATTAGTATGTTCAAACTGTTAATTCGCATCTTTTTTTTACCCAGAATGAAAAAAGAACTTTGCCTGCCTCTCTAGGAATGTAATTCTTCTTTACGGCTATTGACTGGCCTATATAAATAATTGTACTTTGAATATGAACATTACTGGTATATGGAAATTCACAGGATATAGTCAGGGGGATAATTATGTATGTTAGTCAAACCAGGGATCATGAAGTAATTGCAAAACTAAATAGAAATGCCCACGATCTGCATGCAAAACTATATCCTAAGTATTTTAAGGAATATAATTATAGTGCAATGAAGGAATCTTTCAAAAGTTTGGTTGAAAATAACAGTTTTGTTTTTCTCGTTTTAAAAGAACATGAAGAACCGATCGGTTACGTATGGATTGAAATTAAAAAATATCCAGAAAGTGCTTTTAAAAATGCGTATAAATCAGTTTATGTGCATCAGCTTAGTATCGTTGAAAATCAAACCAAAAAAGGTTACGGTAAAATACTAATGAATGAGGTCTATGGAATTGCCAAAAAGAATGATATAGATTTAATTGAACTGGATTATTGGTTTGAAAACAAAGCTGCAAAAGAGTTTTATCAAAAACAACACTTTAAAAAGTATAGGGAGTTTGCATTTAGACAGTTGTAAATCCTTTGACACTCATTATTCAAAGGATGGAGGAAGGAATTAATAAAAACCCCGAATTGGGGTTTTTTTAATTAATATCTTACCATTCTCCTTGAAAAACTAGGGGGTTGAGGAACTCCACAAATAAAGCTTTGGGAATAACACTCTTTCACGATACTTCGGGTATGCGGTATATATGTGTTGAAGTGTTTATTCACCGTAGTTGTATGTGTCGGGTGAAAAACCGGAATCACCGTGTTGATGACATTGTTTTTTACATATTGCTTTGCTGGGGAGATTTGAGGTGGATTATACTGTGTAGGCATTCTGTGAGGTGGGCAATATTGTCGTGGACATTGACCGCCTTTCGGATGCCCCCAGGGCTTATTATACATTTAAACACCTCCTGGATTTTTTTTTGAAAGTCATTATTAGTTTATGAAAATAAATGATAAAGGGACTAGTATAAATGCCTTTATCAAAAATATCCTGGGCATATCAGATTTTTCACTCATTTTAAAAAGCATTAATTTAAACGAATTCGGTTAATCGCTTGACGAACAAATGACTTGTGTCTTTTTCGCCAATTATTTTCCTTGCTCTTTTCCAAGCCCCATTCAGGAAATGTAGATAACCGTAATGCGGCAAATAATTGCCAGTAGGGTAAGTTTGTAAAATTCACCTCAGGCATCAGGGTTTTATATTGATTGGTGAAGTCATTCATCGCTTGCATTCCAAAATGATAAAAGATTTCGAGTTGACTATTGGCAAGGTCAATCAAAGGGTCCCCTAAGCCTGAATCTTCCCAATCAATTATGGAAACTAGTTTACCCTCTATCCATAATAGATTTCCTGGCCAATAATCACCATGAAGAATCACTTCCTTATTAATGGACGGTAAAGGCGTGAAAAATTTTAACAAATCCCTAATCAAACTCATATTTAATGTTTCGTCCAGGATTACCCTATCTTTATTATTTAACATTTCGATATATGTATTTTCTAATTTAGGCAGGAATGATAAAGATAGATTTGCACAATCAACACGATGGATTTTTGCTAGATTTATTGCCGATTGTAAGATATGATCATTGAGATTTGAGGGTGTGAATTCTGACTTCCCTTCAATAAACTCAATAAGTATGCATGGCTTGGAAAAAATCTCGCACGATTGCTCTAGGTAATATGGCATCGGTACAGGCAAACCTGCAGCTTTCAATATCCCTAGGAGCTTGTGTTCATCAGCTGCAACATTTGGATTCCGTTTTAGGTCAGGATCACCATGCTGACGAACGATCATTTTCATGAGCCGTCCTGAAGGATGTAATACTTCAAGGCCTGTAACCTGAGCAGAAATTCCGCCTTTTAATTCCCATGCGCGAATTAGCTTGCTTCCTTGATCAAACTTTTGAACCAATTGTTCAAACTTACCATATTCATTCATCATACAACTCTCCTTTAAAAAATTTTAGCTATAGGATAAGTTTCCAGATAACTTTCGTAAAAATTAAAGCATTATGTTAGAACTTCAATAAATGAAACCAAAGCTTGTTACACTCGTAGAGTAATCTAAACAAAGTGAGGTGCGCTGATATTGAAAATAGAAAAATATAAAGTGGAAACACCAAAAGGGACGTTACAATATAATATTAGTGGAAAAGGCAAACCAAATATAGTTTTGATTAACGGTGGTTCTGGACCGATAGAGGGTTGGATGAAAATACTACCGGCAATTTCTGAAACATCATCTGTATTTTCCTATAATCGCTTTGGTGTTGCTGGCAGCGATAAACCTAAGGAAAGCCAAGACGGGAAAAGAATTGTTAACACTTTACGTGAGGCATTAACAATCGTGGGGTTTGAACCTCCATACTTATTGGTCGGACATTCGCTAGGCGGCCTATATGCTAATTTATATGCCTGACTTTACCCAAATGAAGTGGGGGGAATAGTTTTTTTAGAATCCAGTACAACGAAAGATATAAGCCTTAATGAATATCAAGGCAATGCCGTAAAAACCGTTAATAGGATGTTCAAGGTGTTTGATTCCTTATCCTCGCATAAACAATTCAATGAAGTTAATTTTGTAAAAAAAACTGTGGATCAAATCCAGCAAATTGATACATTTCCCGAAATGCCTGTATTTGTCATTACTGGTGGACAAGAAAATCGAATGATGCCAGAGGAAATTCGAAAAAAACGACTTAAGAATCAATTGGAATTGCTTTCATTGTCAAGAAACAGCAAACACATTGTCGCAAAAAAAGTGGGCATTTTCCGCAATTATCAGAACCAACTATAGTGATTGACTCAATCAAAGATTGTGCAGAACAATTAAATAAAACAAACCATAACTAAATAAATGCAAGCATTTAGTTAGAGTATTTTTGTTAATGTTGACTTTTTTAATCTCTCTATCTCCTTCTATCACTTTATTTGTAGACGCCCAATAATTCCTGATAGAAAAGTATAAAAATGGAAGAAGGCTTTTTAAAAATTCCGCGTCCATTTGGCGAATGTTATCGTATAATGCAAAACACCTTTAGGGTGTATTTTTTTTGGAACTGTGGCCGAGAGATGAATTCTTTATTTTGAAATTTCTTTAATCAGATAGTTATGTGTACAAGCATTTATTGATACGTAACATAAGATTAATAGAGGTGATAGAAATGGTAAAAGTATTTATTGATCCCGGCCACGGCGGTACGGATCCAGGCTCGGTGGGGAATGGATTGAGAGAAAAGGATTTAACTTTATCCATTGCAACTCGAATTAAAGACATCTTATTAATAGAATATAATAACGTTTCTGTAAAAATGAGCAGGTACCAAGATACGTACCCCTCTTTAAACGATAGGACGAATGCAGCGAACGCGTGGGGAGCCGACTTTTATCTCTCCATCCACATCAATGCCGGCGGCGGCACTGGGTATGAGGATTACGTTTATACGTCTACTAATCAGATTACGAAAACGTATCAAGATCATATTCATTCAGAGGTCTTGAAGCTTATCAACATCCAAGACAGAGGACAAAAAACAGGAGATTTACATGTGCTCCGTGAAACTGACATGCCTGCACTACTGACTGAAAATGGATTTATCGATAATGTCAATGACGCAGCCAAATTGAAAACGGCAGCCTTTATCGAATCACTGGCTCGCGGGCATGTAAACGGTTTAGTTAAATGCTTCGATCTTAAAAAGAAAAATACAGCTGTATACCACACAGTCGTTAATGGTGACACCGTATACTCCTTAAGCATGGCATATGGCAGTACGGTTCAGCAAATTAAAGATTGGAACGCTCTTGACAGTCAGTACACAATTACAGTAAACCAAAAATTGCGGGTTAAATGAATAATTAATAGTTGCCTGGTTAAATTATTTTTAACTTCCAGAAGCACACCACACAGGAAGCCCTTCTCAAAAAGAGTTTGTCTACAGTTTTTAAGGATTAGTACAATTTGAACGTTGATTTCCACTACAGGCACTCGTTTTCCGCGGGCGGTCCGGAAGCCTCCTCGACGCCTTTGCGCCTGGCGTGGACTTCCTTGGCCACGCATTTCCCTCAGGCGTCTCGCCACCCGCTCCAATCAACTTTGTTTTAACTTTTAGAGAGAACCTATTTTGTCTACAAACTCAGCCCCTCTCAAAAAGAGAGGGGCTTTTCCTCGTTCAGGAATATGCAAGTAATAAAATAGTCGTGTACATTCTACTGTCCTAAATGAGTACTTAGATAATAGCGGAAGAAGTGAAAGGGAAAAAAATTTGCACAGAAGGCAAAAGTGGAATTGAATATATACTCGCATTTTCCAAGAAACAAGCCTCTGACGGGATTCGAACCCGCACTCCTTTCGTAAGCATAGGCTAGGGGAGAACACGCTTCCCTACGGATTTTCACCGGCAGGAATTCCACCTGCCTCAGCGTATTTGCTTTTCGGTGCTTCTGAAACCCTTACCTTGCGACCCGGTGGCTACAAATGTTTTCCGGCGCTCTTCCCTTCTAGAGCTACAGAGGCAAATGCTTATCATCCTATTATAAGATTCCCATATGAGGTTGTGAACCGAATAATAAAAATATGATAATTTGATTGCCTAATACAGACAATTATATTCATTCTGCATGAAAGGGAAATCTGAAATAAAAGCCCGAGGAAGCTTATAGCTCCAAAAACATTCACTCAATGAAATAAGTAATCTGGGGAAAACGGATATGCCTTTGTTTATAGGCTGACACAAATTCTATTTATCCTTTGCAAAGACATATATAAAGAACAATACTAATAAGCACAAACCATGATGGCTTGTACCTAATATGTATCAGTCAACAAAGAGAACTAAATTAATACTCCATAAAGAAACTCTAAGTGGATATTAATCGTATATTTTAATGGCTTGAACCACTTTTCCTAAAATTCGAACTCTATCATTTTTGATGTTATAGGTTTTTTCTTCATAAAAAGGATCCGTGCTGCAGGGAGTGAGTGTGATGTTTTCTGCATCGATATTCACTTTTTTGACAGTGGCATCGTGACCATTTACCAAGACCACTCCGATTTTTCCTTTATCAACGTAGGTTGTTTTTTCAACGAGAATCAATGATCCGTCACTGAATTCTTTGTTCATGCTATTGCCATTCACTCTAAGGAAAAAATATTCTTTATTCGTTTTTAGCATCGAATTTAATGTCGGCATATAGGCTTCTATATATTCATTGGTAAAATTAGGCTCTCCAGCAGGGATATTGCCGTATACTCCAATTAATCTTACATTCTTTTCATTTAGAAATTCCATTCCTGGAGCATTTCTAACGTTAGGTGCTCCTTCAATGAGGTGGGATAGCGGTATTTCAAAGCATGAGGACATCATGCCCAATTTATCCATTAAAGGTTTATTCCGTCCGGATTCCCATGCTGATACTGCCGTTGGTGCCACCTTTAATATATTTGCCAAATCTTCTTGTGTCATTTTTCTTTCTTTTCTTAACATTTTAATCCGTTCACCAATGTGCATATTTCTTCACCTCTTACTTGAATATACACCATGAGTGAAGGTGAGTAAACTTAAAGTGCGTGAATTTTGCGAAAAATTGTTGGTAACTATACTTCAAGTGTGATATCATTTTTTTAGATAGGTGGTGACAAGATATGACAAACGTTAAGTTCACACTTAAACAAGCGAGGAAGTATAAAGGTTTAACACAGGAAGAAATGGCTAAAGTGCTGAAGATGGCCAAAAGGACTTACATTGACTATGAGCAATATAAGATTCCTTTGCGAATCGATAAGGCTTATTTGTTTGCTGAATGTGTAGGGTTCTCGATCGACGATATTATTTTTTTTGATCCCCACCTACACTTCAAATGTAGTTAAAGGATCAAGACTATTAATCATTTATTCACCAAAGTAACCATTCCTGGGGCAAAATTTAAGTAATGATCGAAACAGGGTGAAAAAATGGGAAAGGAAAATCAGATAAATAAATTATACAATTGGAAGAGCGAGCATAGCCCTGATATTATTTATCCAGTTCTCATTGTGAAATACGCGTATGGGCGTTTAGGGGAGGGCTTTAAGGAGTTAATAATCCAAATACACGATTGATACTAAGATCCCTATGAATGACATCCAATTGCTGTCAACAATTTACTTAATGTATAGGATGGACTTCAAAACAATATGAATATGAGCAATTGGACAGTGGCAAATTCGAAGAATAATATTTGGATGCTCATAAATAAAGTCAAGCCCTACATCCGTTGCAGGAGAAGGGCTTATTCTCTTTTTCTTCATGAACATACAGCATTCGATATATGGATTTCCTCTATAAGGATAATTTCATAATTGGAAAATGACTGTATACATAAACGAATTGAAGGCAAACCATCATACTATATCTCCATTTTTTTGAATTCTTCTAGTTTATTTCTCCTATCTTTATGAAGATAGCAGGTAATGGTATGCAAAAGTACAAATATATACTAATGAAGGCTATCAAAGGCATGGAAGGAGGGAGTTGAAAATAGGATGAGTTCGAAAGAATTCCACATGATATTGGAGGAGATAACAATTGAAAAGGAATGTAATCAATTATGTCGTTTTTCTTGTCCTCATTCTAACCATATTAATTATGGCCAAGCCAGACATTTCCTCAGCAGGAAAATTAAAGCCCCCTTCCGAAACTTTCAGTCCAGGGGATTGGTTTCTTGGAAGTATTCCTCCCAATCTTGATACAAAGAAACCACCGATCGTGTTTGTTCAAGGGAAAAACGGCAGTTCAACCAGCTGGTACGGTGAAACGGATTATCATGGTGTCAATGATATGTATACCAAAGCGTATGAAGCAGGCTACCAAACTGTTTTTGTTCAGCTTCATGATTCAGCTGGAAATGGATCAGTGAGCCAATATGCTAATGGAAGGCTTTTAGCTCAAATGCTTGCAGAAATCAGTAACCATTTCGGGGGTGAAAAAGTAAATATTATAGCTCACAGCAAAGGGGGCCCAGATACCCAAGCGGCTCTAGTGCACTATGGAGCACACCAGTATGTTGGAAGGGTGATCACTTTAGCTTCCCCCCATCATGGTTCTCACCTAGCTGATTTGGCTTATAGCTGGTATGCGGGCTGGCTTGGTTCCCTATTAGGTCAAAAAGATGAGGGAACTTATTCTTTACAAGTTGGTAAAATGGCTGAATTTCGTTCGGTCACGGATAACCATGTTAATTCTCGTAAAAACATGTATTTCACTGTGGCAGGCATGAACAGAGGCCCGGTTCTATCAGCCTTATCAATGGGTGGACAATATTTATCTTCATATGGGGAAAATGATGGTCTAGTGAATGTATGGAGTACAAAAATACCCTATGCAACACATTTATTTTCAGATCCCAACTTTGATCACGACAATATACGAGTCGGCTCAGCTGTATTTTCAAGAATTGAACCATATTTAAGAAGCACTTCCACCGCTGGAATCCCTGAATATAATGTCAATTATAAAGAACGGGTTGAAGATGATGTCATTACCACCGCACTCGCTCAAACCGTTCTGGGTGATGTCCTGAAACAAAATGTCTGGATCGAACTAAGCTTCCATGTAAATGAATCAGCCCCAGGCAATATAAACATATATACAGCATCAAATGATGTCGAGGTTGAAATGATTTCTCCATCCAATAAAAAGTATTCACCTTCCTTAATGGTTCATTCAGCCAAAAACGAAACTTCCTTTTTTAATGGTGCAACCGTCCAATCATTCAATAGAAACAACCTTGAAATTGGTGATTGGAAAGTGCGTATGAAGACTAAATCGCCAAAAGACGCCTACCTGTTCACAGCACAATTTAACGAAAAGAATCCCATTACATTAAGTATGGCCGGTAAAGTTAAGCAAAAAGATGCGAAATTTTTAATAAAGAACCCAATGAATGATAAAAAAAGGCCAATCAGCACAACATTTTTGTTTCATCTAATAGATGAAACAGGTAATGAAATTAGTGAAAAAAGCTCAATTAAGGCAATGGATACAGAAAATTTTACTGGCACCCTTCCGGAAGTACCTAAGTCAGGTGTTTATAATGTAACAATAGATGTCAAGGAAAAAAATGTGGATGGTACTGAAAGAACCCGGACAATGATTCGTTCGGTCTATATTGAGAAATAGTGAAATGCATTCTCTTCTTTGAGAGGGTATCAGACTGTAGACAAATTCGAAGTTTGCCTTCAGTCTTTTCTTGAATAATAGATCCAGTTGAATACAGAAATCCGCTCCCTTTCCGCAGATCCTACCAAGCCGCCTCGGCAGGAGTGTAAAAAACATAATAACCCACATTACATCCAAAAAATCCCTTCTCGTAATTGAAAAGGTTTTTTTGGATGTAATGTGGTGCTAACATGGGTGGTTTGTTTTAGCCAAAGGATTCAGCCAGTTTGTAATTACTAATACAGCGATTAAATTAATGGTGTTCGATGGGAAATAAAGCTAGTAAGGTCATCTAGCAATAAAAAGATTGATGAATTTCAGCTAGACAACAAGAATAGATTTAATCCGTCTTTTTGTAGGATTCTCTATAAGACAAAATACCAGTTTTGAGTGCAGCATAATTGCCTATGCTTGCATAGCCATAAAACCAGCCCATGAAAATTCCTGAAACCAAGTGATGACGATGACTGATGAAAATGGAAATGAACAAGCCAAGACCCAAAGCGATGGTAGGGACGAATTTTGGATGAATATGAAACATGACCTTAATAAGTTGAGTAAGAATCATGATGGTAGGAATGGCTATCACTGCATCCCAGAAGTTTGTATGGACGGTTGGGTAGTCCATGATTTCACCACCTTGAAATGAAGTTTTTAAAAATAGTTTTTGTTTTTCATCAAGGTTTTATACAAAAATAAATAATTACAAATTTAAAATTAACGAACAAGTTTTGAAGATTTTCAGTGTTCAATAGGAAAAGCCGTCAATCCATTTAATTAAATGGATTGACGGCTTTTCCTGTTTGGTAGGGAAATGGATAAATAATACTCGAAGCAGGCCACTCTAGGTAAGAAATCTATAATAAAAACAATTAGCCAAACATCAGAACCTTTTGTATGGGACTTGCTGTAACCTTTTTCATAGATGAGAATACGATAAGAATGAAGATGAACAGTGAAAAATAAAGTAAAACCATTGATGGGAGGTTCTAATGAGCAAGGAAACATTTATTAAGGAAATTGCTCCCTATGCCCAGAAAATTCAACAGGAATTTAAAATATTACCTTCTGTTGTCATTGCACAAGCTTGTTTGGAGAGTGGATATGGGACAAGTTTATTAGCAAGCAAAGGAAAAAATATATTCGGTACAAAAGGTGACTTCAAGGGTGAGTCTGTCATCATTCAGACAATGGAATATGTCAATGGCGTACCCGTTCAAGTATGGAACAAATTCAGAAAATACCCATCTTGGGAAGAAAGTCTTAGAGATCTTGCCAATTTATATGTAAAGGGGACTTCATGGAATAGAAGTCTTTATACGGCTGTCATTGGAGAAAAAGATTACAGAAAAGCACTCAAAGCAATTTTCGATGCTGGGTACGCCTCGGATCCCAACTATATTGAAAAACTGGTGAACCTTATCGAAACAAGCGATTTAACAAAATATGATGCAAGTATAGAAGAGGTTTATCATATTGTCCAAAAAGGGGATACCGTCTCTGCGCTTGCAAAAGCATACGGTTCTACACAAGTGCAGATTCAACAGTGGAACGGCTTGGTAGATCTTAACCTAATTAAAGTGAACCAAAGATTACGAGTGAAGTGAATTTTAACTGGGAGCGGTAGTTAAAGCTCTCTTTTTTATTGTAATCAGATTGTTACCAAAGTACATATTAGGCGATCATATACTTCCGTTCGTAATTAAGGACGTTTAAATTCCCATGAAAACTTGATTCTATTAAAATTCCATATGCATATTGAGAGAATTCGGGACATAGATTAAACAAACAAAAAAAGCGCGGTTAGCGCTTTTAGTGTATTTGTCTATATAAGCCTATTACTTTTCCAAGTATCGAAACATCTCGTAAAATAATTGGTTCCATATTCGAGTTCTCAGGCTGAAGCCTTATGTAATCCGGTTCCTTAAAGAATCGTTTTACAGTGGCTTCATCATCTTCCGTCATGGCCACGACGATATCTCCATTATTGGCATTGCTTTGTTGTTTCACGATGACATAATCCCCATCATGAATTCCTGCTTCGATCATACTTTCACCCATGATTTCCAGCATGAATACATGGTCATCATGTGGAACCATGCTTTCGGGAAGCGGAAAGTATTCTTCTATGTTCTCAATGGCCGTTATCGGCATTCCCGCTGTTACTTTTCCAAGTAACGGCACGTTCACGACATTGACTTTGGGAATATTGTTCGCTTCCTCCAAATTCATTATTTCAATGGCCCTTGGCTTGGTTGGGTCACGTCTAATCAGGCCTTTGCTTTCCAGGCGTGATAAATGCCCGTGTACTGTTGAACTTGAAGCAAGTCCCACTGCTTCACCAATCTCCCGTACGGAAGGTGGATACCCTTTTTGGCGGACCTCTTCTTTAATGAAATCAAGAATATCTTGCTGCCTTTTTGATAGTTTAGTCATATGTGCACCTCTTCCCCAATGTTCTTTGCTACATTATAGCATGGCCCCCAATTCTATACAAACATAAGTTCGAATTTTGTTGTTGACTGAAACAAACGTTCGTATTATAATTTGACCATAACATACGAACGAACATTCGCTTTGGAGGGATATTTATGAAAAATTTATACAAAAATTATATTTATACGATTCTATTAGCGGGATCAGTATTCATCTTTTCAATTTTATTCTCTTGTACATTGAACAATGATCCAAAAAAGGATTTCCTTTCTATAGAAGTAAGTGAAGGTGATACCCTATGGGGAATCGCTGAAGAATATGAAGAAGCAAATTTGACAAAAAAAGAATTCATTGGTTGGATAGAAGAGCATAATGGTGTCAGGGCGGATACAATTAAACCTGGTCAAGTCATCGTCATACCGGTTAAAGGGGAAGAACTTGTCCAGAATTTGGCCAGTGAGCAGTAAGCAGTGAAGGTAGGGTATTATGAAGGCGGTAATCTATTGTAGGGTCAGCACAGAAAAAGAGTCACAGGAAACATCATTGGCAAGGCAGGAAGATGAGTTAGTCAAATTGGCAGAAAAGATGGATGTTGAAGTTATATCCATAATAAAAGAGCAGGCAAGTGGTTATGAGTTGAATCGGGATGGCATTTTTGACATGCTCGAACTATTTAAAACTAAAGAAGCCGAAGTACTATTAATCCAGGATGAAACAAGGCTGGGAAGAGGGAATGCCAAAATAGCCCTTTTCCATGTCATCCTTAAAGAAAATGTTAAAATTTATACACTCTCACATGACGGGGAGCTTGAGTTATCGGATTCGGATGCCATGGTCATCCAGATAGTCGGTATTGTAGAAGAATACCAAAGGAAACTACATAATCTTAAAATAAAGCGCGGGATGATAAGAGCCGTTGAAAAAGGATACCGTCCTCAAAAAAACCTTCAGAATCAAAGGAATTCCACTGGAAGGGACCGTATGGAAATCCCTATTGAAGAAATTATTAAACTTCGGGCCAATGGATTGACATTCGCAGAAATCGCAGCCACTTTAAGGGGCTTTGGATACAATGTTTCAAAGGCTACTGTGAACAGGCGTTTTCTCGAACATCAACTGAATACAAATGAAAGTAAATCTTAGAACTTGTAATTTCGCTTTTTTTTTAATACCATGACAATATCCGGAGATTATGAAGGAGCGAAATTATGTTATCAAAAGAAAAAATAGCCCGTATTAATGAACTTTCTAAAAAGGCAAAGGCTGAAGGTTTGACGGAAGTTGAGGCGAAAGAGCAAACCCAATTGAGAAGTGAGTATTTGGAAACATTCAGAAAGTCCATGTCCGATACGTTGGAGCATGTGAAGGTCGTTGATCCAGAAGGTAATGACGTCACTCCTCAAAAGATAAAAAATATAAAAGAAAAAAGAAACTTACATTAATGCTTGGATCCTTCTGATAAAACATTCCGCTTGAGTATCCTGTTAGCATTTAGGAGTAAAAAGGGAGTGCATGCATGTATGTATTCTCCTATTTAGTTTAATCTAAATAGGGGACTTCTGTTATTATAGAAAATTGTAATATTGAGGCAGTAAATAGTGATTTTAGTTGTGATATTATGCTTGTCACTATAATATAAAGAGGTACATTACAGGAAGGGATGTTTTTACAATATGTTAGATAAATTAGATGCACTTTCTATCAATACGATTCGTACATTATCAATTGATGCAATTGAAAAGGCTAATTCCGGCCATCCAGGTATGCCAATGGGTGCTGCGCCGATGGCGTATAAACTATGGACCGAATATATGAACCATAACCCGAAAAATCCCGATTGGTTTAATAGAGATCGCTTTGTTCTTTCAGCTGGACATGGTTCTATGCTGTTATACAGCCTTCTTCATTTATCGGGCTATGGCTTATCTATCGATGATTTGAAAAGCTTCCGTCAATGGGGCAGTAAAACTCCAGGACATCCTGAATACGGTCATACGGCTGGTGTTGATGCAACAACCGGGCCGCTTGGACAAGGTATCGCAATGGCAGTAGGAATGGCAATGGCTGAACGTCACTTGGCAGAAAGCTATAACCGCGATTCTTATAATGTGGTCGATCACTATACATATGGCATTTGTGGAGATGGAGATTTAATGGAAGGTGTTTCTGCAGAAGCCGCTTCATTAGCTGGACATCTACAACTCGGAAGACTCGTTGTTTTATATGATTCTAATGATATTTCTCTTGACGGCGACTTAAGCCAATCATTTAGTGAAAGCGTAGCAGACCGGTTCAAATCTTATGGATGGCAATATATCCGCGTTGAGGATGGGAATGATCTTCAGGAAATTGCTAAAGCGATTGAAGAAGCGAAAACCGACGATGCACGCCCAACATTAATCGAAGTGAAAACGGTTATTGGTTACGGTTCACCAAACCGTTCAGGTAAATCTGCTGTTCACGGCGCTCCGCTTGGTGCAGATGAGCTGAAATTGACAAAAGAAGCATATAAATGGACATTTGAAGAGGACTTCCATGTTCCGGAAGAAGTGTATTCACACTTTAATGAATCTGTTGTTAATGCAGGCGCTCAAAAAGAAGAAGCTTGGAATGAATTGTTCAAAAATTACAAAGAAGCACATCCTGAGTTAGCACAGCAATTGGAGTTGGCCATCAAAGGTGAACTGCCTGCTGATTGGGATCAGGAAATTCCCGTCTATGAAGAAGGTAAAACATTAGCTTCCCGTGCTTCAAGTGGGGAAGTGCTAAATGCTATTGCCAAAAGGGTCCCTAGCTTCATTGGGGGTTCTGCGGATTTAGCCGGATCTAATAATACTGCCATCAAAGGTGAGACTGATCTATTACCTGGTAATTACAGTGGCCGTAATATATGGTTCGGTGTACGTGAATTCGCTATGGGTGCGGCTTTAAATGGAATGGCACTTCATGGTGGATTAAAAGTATACGGAGGAACATTCTTCGTATTCTCTGATTATCTACGTCCTGCCATAAGAATGGCAGCACTAATGGGACTGCCTGTAAACTATGTATTCACTCATGACAGCATTGCTGTAGGAGAAGACGGACCGACTCATGAGCCAATCGAACAATTGGCATCATTGCGTGCAATGCCTAACCTAGGGGTAATCCGTCCAGCTGATGGCAATGAAACGGCAGCAGCCTGGAAAGTGGCTATGGAGTCTACAAATAAACCAACTGCCCTTGTACTGACTCGTCAAGGATTGCCAACAATTAAAGATACTTCCGAAACTGCGTATGAAGGTGTTTCAAAAGGAGCTTACATCATCTCTGCTTCTAAGAAAGAAGTAGCCGATGCATTACTTCTTGCGACTGGTTCCGAAGTGAACTTGGCTGTGGAAGCACAGAAAGCTTTGGCGAACGAAGGAATTGATGTTTCTGTTATCAGCATGCCATCATGGGATCGATTTGAAACTCAATCTAAAGAATATAAACAAAGCGTAATCAATCCGGCAGTGAAAAAACGTCTAGCTATCGAAGTGGCTTCACCGTTTGGTTGGGATCGTTATGCAGGTGATGAGGGTGAAATATTGGCCATCAATCATTTTGGAGCTTCTGCACCAGGCGGAAAGATCATGGAGGAATTCGGTTTTACTGTAGAAAATGTAGTTGCTCGTGTTAAGGAAATGCTTAACTAATAGTAATGGAGAACTGACACCAACTAGTTTGGTGTCAGTTTTTTTATCAAAAACAATCCTGATTTATATTGTGTGCTTCTATTCTAAGGGAAATCTTCCATTCGACAAAAAAAGAAGAAAATTTCTCCAGCAAACAACATATCTTTTTAGTTTGTCAATATATAATGAGAATAAATAAATTTCGTTTAAATGTGTCAGTTAAAGGGGAAAGTTATTAATAGTGGAAAATAGTGGAGAATGTCCTGGTGGTTAGTTATTTTCGTGACCAAAATAGGAAAGCTAGGAGGCATTGGCTGATGAGAACCTATCAAATTTATTTAATCGAAGATGAATTTGCCCATCATTATTATGGAAGAGAAAGGCTATTTTTCAATTTGTTTTTGGAGTATATTCAAGCAAAGGGCAGACTGAAGAGTATTTTGCAAAAACAAATCGAATATGTCACCAAAACAGTCCCGATTATCCAGTTGCAGTTAGCCATTGAACAACGTTTGCAAAAAAAGATGAATTATTGGACTCAAAATGGAAAATACTATTTAGAAAAAACAAACGGATCAAGTAAGGCCGTTTTAATCATTCAGCATGATTCCATTATTCTAAAAGCTGAAGGAGACTATGAAGCGGAGACGGCTTTCTTTGAAAGTATTCGAAAATATGAAGCGAGCTTTCTGGCCATTGATTTTGAACATGAAAAATACGGTTGGTTAAAACCGATAAAAGAAAGAAAATTTGTCTAAATGGGGGACTTTTCAGTAGCGGGTATTGTATAATAACCTTTGGTCTAGTACACTGATGTTAGACAACACGAAGGAGGAAATAGTATGTGGGTTTACATTCTAGTTGGCGTACTGGCATTGATTGCTGGAGTAGTGCTGGGATTTTTCATCGCTCGTAAATACATGATGGATTACTTAAAGAAAAATCCGCCAATTAACGAACAGATGCTGAAAATGATGATGATGCAAATGGGTATGAAACCATCCCAAAAGAAAATTAATCAAATGATGAGCGCCATGAATAAACAACAAACAAAATAAGATAGCAATTATAAGATAAGCAAATCATAACTACCGTGAAGAGTGAATCTTTCATCATAAATTTTTCTTGTTTTTGCTTTATCTTTCGTTACTAATCCGAAACTTCTTTCTCTGGTGGAAACTAAATCAGAGAGAGGGGTTTTTTGTGTTGTAAGGAGATAAGCAAGAGGGCAATCATGGGTTTGAAAGGTTTCATATAGTGGGAATCTAGTTCATGTGACTTTCAAACTACTACACAGGATTCATCAAATTCAGAAACTTACTATAATTCATGTATCGTTTCTGAATTTGAATGCCTGGCCATTCAATTTTCTATATAATACTTACGGTTTTAACACCACTTTAATGCATCCGTCTGTCCTTGTATCGAATACTTGGTAACCATATTTAGCTTGATCCAATGGTAGTACGTGGGTTACGACATCGCCAGGATCAACTTTTCCTTCAGATATTAGATTATAGAGATATGGCATATAATGGATAACGGGAGCTTGTCCGGTCTTGATATCCACGTTTCTTTGAAATATATCTCCTGGCGGAAAGCCATTATAACGCCCTCCGTAAGCACCAGTTATTTGAATGGTTCTGCTTTACGGACCGCTTGTGAGGAGATTACAATACCACCCATTGCACCGCCATGAAGCTTAAGCCCCGTTGCAAGATATTCCATGGGAGCCATTTTACCACTCATGCCTGAACAGTCAATTACAATATCGGCTCCGCCTTTAGTTATGTCTTTGAGATAAACCCCTACGTTTTCATATTGTTCGAAATTTACGATTTCGACTTTATTTGTCCTTTTTGCATGTTCCAGACGATAGTTGAGATGATCGACGGCAATGACCCTTTTCGCTCCTTTGAACCAAGCGAATTTTTGTACGAGTAATCCAACGGGACCGCAGCCTAAGACGATTACAGTATCACCTGGTTTTACTCCTGCATGATCAACGCTCCAAAATGCGGTTGAAGCTGCATCGGCGAGTAATATCAATTTTTCATCTTCAATCTCACAGTCTTCTGGAATCTTAAAAGGAGTGAAATTCCCATAAGGGACCCGCATATATTCTGCTTGTCCTCCAGCATAACCGCCAGTTGTTTCTGAATATCCAAAAAAAGCCGCCCATTTCTCCATGTGACTACATGTTGTTTTCCAAATGGTTTTAACCTTCTAAAAAAATGAAAAGGAATGAATAAGAGCTTTTGAACAACGAAAGATAAGTAAGTGATTGTTACTGAAAGGAGAGATACTTCTTGTGGAAAAGTTGGGACTGCATGAAACGTTAGAAGTGCATGAAATATTGAACTTCAAAAGCCTTTGTCTATCAAAAGCTTCTACAATGAATGGGTTAGTCCAAGACACGGAATTAAAAAACATTCTTTTACAAGACATGAGCAGCGGAAGAGAGCATATTAAAAAATTACAGGAAATCCTGGTAAACCAAGGCGAGGGAAGACAATGACTAACTTTTTGCAAAATATGGCGGGGATGGGTGGTATGACCGATCAGGTTATTGCTACTGACTTTCTGAATTCTGCCAAATCAGGAATAAGAAATACGGCTTTCGCCATAACAGAAACAGCTTCCCCTGAATTGAGGGCTGCATTACGGGAACAGCTGAGGTATGCTGTAGAAACACATGGGCTAATAAGTGATTACATGGTTTCAAAAGGTTATTATCATCCTCAGGATATAATTGAGCAATCGAAAGTGAATCTAAAAGCGGCTAGTACGGCTTTGAATCTTTCTCAACGATGATATTATCGGTTTGTAAAATTAGCTGAATGAAATTCCCTCAATCCTTTGTGTATAGGAGGGAATTTCATAGCAATCATAAAGTAATCAACAAAGTTGAGAACTCTGTTGAGTTTTTTGAGTTGACTTTACCAACTGTAAACATTAAAATTACAGTAATCTCCTTGAGGAGGATGCGAAAAGTGAATAGTGATTTTACAATAGCTGTGCATAGTTTGGTCTATTTAGCTTATCTACCAGATCATATGGCAAGCAGTGAGTCTATCGCAGAAAACGTTTGTACAAACTCGGCAAGGATTCGGAAAATGATGAGCTGCTTAAGAAAAAAGGGATTTGTTAAAACGAAAGAAGGTGTGGGCGGAGGTTATATTCTAGACTGTAATCCTGAAGAGGTAAGTTTGGCAGATATTTATATAACGGTCTCACATGGAACCTTGAAACCGAAATGGTGTACAGGCGATCCGGAGAAAAAATGTGTCATATCCTCCAATACTCAGGTAGTCATGGATCAAATATTCGATGAAGCAGAATTGTATTTTGAAAAATATTTGGAAGATATAACTCTCAGCACTTTTTTGGAAAAAATTAAACAATGTCCGTGATATTGATTTAGTTTTTTCTTTGCACAAAATGTATATTTTATTAATACAGTTAATAACTATAGTTTTAATATTAAATGAATATAAAAGGGGTGTTAAGGAAATGGTTGAAAACAATCTGTTCAAAAATGGGGATTGGGTACAAGGAAAATCAAGAGATGGAGAACTTATCCATGGTTTCGTTGAAAACGTGGGCGATAATCGTGAAATTGTTAAAGTGAATGTGGTGGAAAGTGACAATGAAAAAGCGGTTGGGAAATCTATTTGGATTCCAAGTAGATGGACTGAAAAGCTGCCGGATCTAGAAATCAGTAACGAAACACATCTTTTGGCCTTAATTGATTTGGCTTTACTTTCTAAAGATGAAACATGGTTCATGGAGTTATCCGGTAAATTGGAATCCATCAAAATCCATCCGAAAATAAATGCCAGGAAATCAGAGGCTTTTATCCCGGGAAATAGAATCGCAAAACTTGATTTTAAATAGATGGTGAGTAAAGACCATAAATATTTCGGATAATACAAGGAGGAAATGATCATGACAATAGAACATGTTACAGATGATAATTTTGCTAGTGAAATCAAGGAAGGTTTAGTATTGGTTGATTTTTGGGCACCGTGGTGCGGTCCGTGCAAAATGATTGCCCCAGTTCTTAATGAAATCGATGAGGAAATGGGTGATCAGGTTAAAATCGTAAAACTTAATGTGGATGAAAATTCAAATACGACAAGCGAATATGGAGTGATGGGAATTCCAGCACTTATTCTATTCAAAGATGGAGAAAAGGTAGATCAAGCTATTGGCTTCCAGCCAAAAGAAGCCATTTCGGCATTAATCGTAAAGTATGCATGATATTTAAATTAGTTTGCGGATTTGATTTATTATACAAACCAGTGGGTTACAAAATGGAGGATTACTAAATGAATTCTAAATATACACCATTATTTGAATCGTTCAATTTAGGAAAGGGAATGGAATTGAAAAATCGATTGGTGATGGCACCTATGACAAATTTCTCTTCTAATTCTGACGGTACCGTTACCGACGCAGAAGTTAATTATTATGAACGCCGGTCAAGCGGTGTAGGCATGGTTATAACGGCTTGTACTTACGTGTCGGCTAATGGAAAAGGTTTTCATGGGGAATTTGGCGGAGATAAGGATGAATTGATACCTAGTCTAAATCGATTGGCATCAGCGATTAAAGCGAAAGGGGCAAAGGCAATTCTCCAGATTTTTCATGGCGGCCGAGAGGTTCCACCGGAATTAGTAGATGGTGATGTAGTCAGCGCAAGCAATATCCCGTCGGAAGGCGAAGGGAAAGCAGTTCCGCGTCCACTTTCTGAAAAGGAAATAGAATCGATCATTCTCGACTTTGGTGAAACCACCCGACGTGCCATTGAAGCGGGATTTGACGGTGTAGAAATTCACGGTGCTAATGGGTACTTGCTTCAGCAATTCTTTTCTCCTCATTCAAACCGTCGTGAAGACAAGTGGGGCGGTTCCCTTGAAAAGCGCCTGACTTTTCCATTATCGGTTGTGGATGAAGTGAAAAAGGCTGTTGCTGAACATGCAAAGGATCCCTTCATCGTAGGATATCGTTTTTCACCGGAGGAGCCGGAAACTCCAGGAATAACCATGGATGATACACTTGCATTGATTGATGGACTTGTAACAAAGGATTTGGATTATCTTCATGTTTCATTAATGGAATTCTGGTCGAAAGCAAGACGGGGAGCCGACGTTGACCGACCTCGGATAGAAATTATAAAAGAACGTATCGGAGATCAAGTTCCCGTCATTGGAGTTGGTTCCATCTATACAGCGGATGATGCGATTAAAGCACTGCAATCCGGGATTCCATTAATCGCATTAGGCCGTGAAATCATAATCGATCCTGAATGGGTACAAAAAGTGGAGCAAGGCAGGGAAGCAGAAATCGTGACAAAAATAAACAAAGATAATCAGCTGCAACTAGATATTCCAGATCCATTATGGCAAGCGATCATCCACTCTCCAGGATGGTTCCCAGGGGTAGAATAAAGTAAAAAATGCATTCTGGTTTTCAATAACCCCTGATAAGGATAAAAGTGTTCCTTATCAGGGGTTTTTATGTTTATGGAGATACCACTTATAGGAGTGAGAATCTATTAAGTGAATTTCAAATTGAATCCTTAAACTGAGTATTCTATTTCTTAGCTGTTTCGGAAAATAAAACAGGGGAAAGATTTAGAATTTTCATTGACTAGAAATTAAGTCTCATCGGAAGATGCATTCGGAAATTTTGGTGAGGAAAGGGGCTTTCTTTACGGAACACTTGAAAAAGGTTAGGAAGGACGTTAGGTAACACCAGAAGAGCAACCATTAATTAATGGTTGCTCTTCTGGTGTTACATTCTTTTTAACAGAATAGCTAATATCAAAGATATTTGCAGAGAAATGATAAGTAAAAGAGACAATATAAAATGTTCATCTAAAGAAGCATCATAGCTAAAGATAAAAAATAAAATCACTGATATTATTAGAATGCAAATGAAATTAATAATGACTTGCCTCATGGGGCCCCCATTCTAACAACAGATTAATAACACCCGGAGATAAAAGAACATGAGGTTATGATCATTCTCATTATTACTGTACTCTATTTTTCCTGATTATGAGTCTTGGTTTTTAGACATGATATTTCAAATTAGGAACAATTGTTTGCAGGAACATAAAGAATAGGATTCGAATTTAATGGCATTATTCCAACTCATTTGTAAAAATTACTGTACAGCAGTGATTTCACAGGTAGTTTGCATTTCAATATTGAAACCATCTTATTTAAATATGGGACAACCTATGTTCCTATTTCCTCAACACAATAATCGAAGTATCCATTACTCGATTTTTAAGCTTTAATAACCAAAATGAAAATTTCTGAGCAATGGGGAAAAAGAAAAAACACGGAGTGGATTAAACCCACTCCGTGTTATCCGTAATGTAGGGATTTAGCAAACCCACCGATTTCCTTAAAATAGAAAGGAATCAAGTGAGTATGGGCCAGCTCCCGTTAACGCTATGCCAATCGCCACTGCAAGGATGGCAAGATTATATTCATAACCGTTTTGAGTTGCCCAATAGCCATTTGCTCCATGGACTTTAACGATCGCAACGAGCATTGTAAGTGCAATCAATATACCTGCAAAGGGTGTAAAGAGACCTAATGCAAACAAAGCTCCGCCAATAAGCTCTGATAGACCAGCAAATAGGGCCATGGTAACTCCTGGCTTCATGCCAATCGAATCAAACCAGCCTCCTGTACCTTTCAAGCCATGACCGCCAAACCAACCAAATAATTTTTGTGCCCCATGACCTACAAACGATAAACCGATAACTACACGTATAACTAATAAGCCTATACCAATCATTTATGATTCCTCCTGGAATTTAATTTGAATTTAGATATCTTTAATTCGAGATTTGTGATTTTAAAAAAATGTTATCTCGAATTAATTTATCTTTAATTAAAGATAATCTTATTCTAGTGATTTGTCAAACATAATTTAATCTCTTATGGCTTATTTCAACAGGAGGGTTTTTGGAAAACAGATGAACTTAGCCTGGAGCAAAACAATAAGTCAGAACCGTAACACATTCCTTTTTCCTACTGTAGGTTAGCTTCAGTTTGAATTTCATAGTCGCAATAAAGGTCTTCAAACGGATACCCTACTGCTATATCTATCTTACTCGTAAATTTCACACTTTTACTCGTGAGGTTTGCTCATTTACTCGAGAATTTTGCTGATTTACTCGTGAGTTTGGCTCGTTTACTCGTGAATTACACTTTACTCATGCGTTTTACGCAATTACTCGTGAATTTTGCTGATTTACTCGTGAAATATGCTGATTTACTCGTAAGTTTTATACTTTTACTCGTGAATTACGCGCAATTACTCGTAAATTACTCAATTTTCCTCATGATTAGTATATGAAATTCAATTTCAATTTTATTTAATTTAGGAATCGTTTAGGAACAGGCCGCTCATTTAAATAATGAACATTTGCAAAATGATTGGTGTACCTTTTATTGGGATATCAATCGTATTCAATTTAAGTTTTCCTTTTTCAACGGTGTAATTATCGGGGGGCTGCAATACACCATTTATGAATAAATTCATATAGGATACATTTGATGGATCAAGTATTGTCTATGTCAGCTATTCCGTCTTTTTCTTCATAAATCCGTTGGCACCCATTTGCAATAGCATAAAATTCATAAGAAATGATTCTTTTTGGGATCCTCGTGCGAACTTCGTTGGGAGAGCACTTAGGGAAAAACAACAAAGGTCTCGGGATAGCTGTTTCTTCTTTAATGAAACGGAAATATTTACTGTGCATTTCTAAAACTCTCCCCTTTTCTTATCTCCTTATACATTTTATCTAAAGTACAGTTTATCGTGAGGACCATTTTTGGAAATTGTCTATTCAATTCCTTTTGCAAAAGTCATAGCATGGAGAAAAGAGAGGTGAATTTTTTGCCGTTAAAAATAATGAAATTAGCGATAGCGGCTACCTCGGTGATCAATGTGAATCCATTGGTCACCCGATTATTTTATGAGGTGCCGTGCCTGCCGCATCGACTGGTCCAACCACGCTTTCAATTGATCCAGCAAGCTTTTTCTCGGATACTGGTGACCCTGCGACTGTACTGCCTGTATTAAGTACTGAAAACAGTTCATATGAGGTGTTTATTAATGGGGTGCTGCAAATGGAGGATTTAACAACATACACACCAGGTGCCACTGGGGTAGGAAGTCTTGTGATCACTGTTCCGACGGTTCTTCCATCTTAGCTGGATCTCCTATCGTTCTTGTTGTGACAAACTATGCACCGACATCCGATGTTGATATTGCTACATGATTTTTAAGCATTATTTTAAATGAAAAAACAGGAAAACAGGCAGCGCCCATAGTGCTTGCCTGTTTTTTAATATAGCAAATGTCATGCCTATGTATTCAAATTGTGAAAGAATGAAAAAGGGGAGATTGACAGCAAAATAAATCATATAATAATATATGTGGTTATCAATGGGAGAGGTACTGGGTTAAAAATTTGTACCTGTTTTATAAAAAAGTTCATTATATTTATTTAATAATTGATCAAGTTGCTGGCTGTATTCAACGGCAACATTTGAGTTCAAACCATCTTTAGCGACAATCTTGATAAGTTCATTTCTCTTCAATTCAATCTGTTCGAGAAATTCATTCTTTTTAGCCATTATATTTCCTTTCTGGCCCAACATTTTTTCATGGTACCATTAATTTATGTGTTCGTTGTAAAATCTGTATGAATATAACAATTATATCGGCTTGGACTAATGAATTCAAATAAGTTATCTTATTGAAAATTAAACCGTCGCCCCATTCTGTTTTTAGGCAATTGGCTGTCATGAAATATTCACAGTTCCATAAATGTATTTTTTTATCTTATTTGTTACAATGTTTATAGGTTGACATACATAGGAGTGAGCTTATTTGAATGATATTAATATGTTTTTAGCATTTGGGGCGGGATTCCTGAGTTTTATTTCGCCATGCTGCTTACCGTTATATCCGGCCTTTTTATCTTATATCACTGGTATGAGTGTTGGTGAAATCAAATCCGAGAACGCCATGCTCCAAAGAAGGAGCATGCTGCATACCTTATTCTTCCTGCTTGGGTTTTCTCTGGTTTTTATCGCAATAGGTTTTAGCACATCATACCTAGGTTCTTTTTTCTCGGATTACAAAGAATTAATTCGTCAGATTGGCGCCATCCTGATAATCATTTTTGGTTTATTCATTGTAGGAATCTTTCAGCCGAAATCTTTGATGAAAGACAGCCGCTTTGAATTCAAGAACCGACCTAGCGGATATATAGGTTCCATTCTTATCGGACTGGCCTTTGCCGCTGGATGGACCCCTTGTGCAGGTCCGCTATTAGGCGCTGTCATTTCACTGGGTGCAACAAATCCTAGTGCCGCCATGAGCTATATGACTGCCTATATTTTAGGATTTGCCATACCGTTTTTCATATTATCCTTCTTTGTCGGAAAATTGAAATGGATCAAAAAGTACAGCCAATACATCATGAAGATTGGCGGATATTTAATGATTGTAATGGGTGTGATTTTGTTTTTTGATTGGATGACCAAAATAATTGCAGTCCTGTCTAGACTATTCGGTGGCTTCACGGGTTTTTAGTCCATAATAAGTTATTTTTTCAATATTCTAGTTGATTGCCTGCTATTAGGTCTTATGGTATCAATTTCGTTTATTTTGGGTATAAGGTCATTCACTGAATTGTCGGTATATCAAAATTAAATCCTGACCTAAGAAATTAAAAAGGAATTTCATGCCGCAAAGGTTATAATAAGCTCTGCTATAGGTGGTCAGCAAAAATATGGTTATCGAAGGCTATAGTAAGCCAGGGTGCAAGATTTTTTTCTTCAAGCCTTTGGACGAAGGCGGGACATTGGAAGCATCAAAAGATAGCTTATTCAATAACACCTCCTTGTTTATCTCAAATAGGTAATATATACTTTGTTTATAAATTGAAGTCATATATAATTTTTAATGGTACTTACCTATTTTTAGTTTAAAGGGATGGTTAAGAGATGATATATATATCAACAGGTATAGCGATCGTGATGGCTATAGGTGTTTTCATATTACGGATGAAGGAAACGAAAAAACCAGTGAATGAAAAGAAAATCATCTTACCGCCGCTGTTTATGAGTACGGGTGCTTTAATGTTTATTTTCCCGATGTTCCGTTTGACTCGATACGAATTGCTGGAGGCTATTGTTGCAGGGATGTTATTTTCCATCTTATTGATTAAAACATCTAAATTTGAAGTAAGAGATGAAAAAATTTATATTCTGCGCTCTAAAGCTTTCATATTCATATTGATTGGTCTCATGGTGATTCGACTGGTGGCAAAACTGATGCTTGGAAGCACGATTGAAATCGGTGTATTGAGCGGAATGTTTTTCTTACTTGCTTTCGCGATGATCGTTCCATGGAGAATTGCCATGCTTTACCAATATAAAAAAATTAAAGCAGCCAGTTTCGGCAGAAGCAGTATGGTGTGATAATCAAAAAAACCTGAGTCGATATTCATGATGACTCGGGTTTTTCATTTGCCTGGAACTTTTCATGAGTAAAAAAAATAATCCAAAAACCTAGTAATTTCATCCGGATTATATTATATTAGTATTATTATTATTTTACTTAAGGAGGAAACGGTACATGTTACAAATGATTGTGTTCGGGATTATTTGTGGTTTATTGCTTGGATTTGTGCTTCAAAGAGGCCGTTTCTGTGTTGTTGGTGCATATCGTGATTTGATTTTAGCTAAAGATGGACGGATGTTTTTGGCTACATTTGTTGTTATAGCGATACAAAGTATTGGTGTTTATGCATTGAATGATACAGGGGTCATTCAGTTTGGAAATGATGGTTTTCCATGGTTGGGAACAATCGTGGGTGGCTTTATTTTTGGTATTGGTATGGTTCTGGCAGGAGGTTGCGCCACTGGAACATGGTATCGTGCCGGAGAGGGCATGATCGGAAGTTGGGTTGCCCTTTTTGGATATATGCTAGGGGCAGCAATGACGAAATATGGTATATGGAAAGTGGCTGGAGATAATCTATTATCATATCGTACAAATGATACGTATATTCATGAAACGTTAAATGTTTCGCCTTGGGTGCTTGTGATTATTGTGACACTCTTGGTTGGCATATTGGTGATTCGTGAATTGAGAAAGCCGAAACTGCCAATTTTTAAAATGAAGCCGAAAAAGACGGGATTGGCCCACATCTTATTCGAGAAACGTTGGCATCCTTTTGTTACAGCATTATTGGTTGGCCTGATTGCAATCATGGCATGGCCGCTAAGTGCAATGACAGGCCGAATGTTCGGACTGGGAATTACAGCGCCTTCCGCGAACATTTTAACTTTCCTTATAACCGGAGATGATGCGTTAATCGATTTGGGTACGTTTTTAGTATTGGGCATTTTCCTTGGTGCTTTCATTGCAGCCAAAGGGAGCGGGGAATTCCGTTGGCGTTTACCTGATATGAAAACGTTACGTAACAATGCAATTGGCGGTGTAACCATGGGATTCGGTGCAAGTGTTGCCGGAGGATGCACAATCGGAAATGGACTGGTGAACTCGGCGTTATTTGCTTGGCAAGGTTGGATCGCGATTGTCTTTTTCCTGCTGGGTACATGGGTAGCAACTTATTTCACGATTATCCGTAAGCAAAAGCAGACAGCTGCTGCATCCAAAGCGGCTTAAGATACGAGCCGAAAATTTTTGATCAAGGAGTGGAATATAAATGGCAAAGGTATTGGAAACGACTGGGATGGTATGTCCATTCCCTTTAGTGGAAGCGAAAGAAGCGATAGTGGACATGGCAAAAGGAGAGGAATTGATCATTAATTTCGATTGCACACAAGCAACGGAGAGCATTCCCCGTTGGGCTGCTACCGAAGGTCATGAAATCACGGAGTTTGAGCAAATCGATGATGCTAAATGGAGAATAATCGTCAAAAAGGGAAAGTAAATTGATTGTAAAAAACGTGCGCGGGTTTCCTGTGCACGTTTTTTCATTTTTTCAAGGTTGAATGTTTGGCGCTGAAAGCTCCTAGTGATAACATGTCTTTAACCACTTTATTAAGGAGATGTTGATAATGGTAGACGAGGTCATTTTAAACGATGTTCCAATTCATGTTACTGATTTTCATGCTGAAAATGTAAAGGATTCTGAAGGTAAGGAAATCAGGAAAATCAGTTTTAACTTTAAGGTTACACATAGTGAATATCATGATATTACAACATTGCTTTATCAAATGGTATTTGATATAAAGATTCCACAGTCAAACGAGGAGTTTCGTGCAGAGATCTTTAACTATGCAACTTCGGTCACGAATCTATATGAAGAAAATGCGGTGGGGGATTTTTCGCTTGTCTTGCTGGAAGTGAACGGTCAAGAATGATTGCATTGCCAGTCTTGTAAAGATATGGGTTACTGTCTATAATAATAGTGACGATCATTCTATACATATGAGGTGGTACTTTGCTTAGCGGATGGTTTTTATGGTTTATTCTATTTTGGGTAGCCCTTTTAATTATATTGATGAGCATAGGTGGCTTTTTCATGTTTCGAAAGTTCCTGAAAAGATTTCCCAAAGAAGATGGGAAATCCGATATGGATTGGGAAGAATACTATTTGGAACAAACAAAGCACTTATGGTCAAAGCAGCAAAAGGAATTACTAGAAGATTTAGTGAGCCCTGTGCCAGAACTTTTTCGTGATGTTGCACGACATAAAATCGCAGGGAAAATCGGAGAGTTGGCGTTAAAGGAAAAAGCGGGCGATATTACGGAAGATTTAGTGATACGCGGCTATATCATTGCCACACCAAAACGTGATCATAAATTTTTACAAAAAAAATTAGCTGAAAGAAAGGTGAATATGGGTCCATATGAACACTTATTCAGCTAATGATGAAAAAAGCAGACTCTTTTGGAGTTTGCTTTTTTTATTCTGAATAATTCAAAAGAATGGTGCGGTGTGGTAAAAATTAGAACGTCTGTACCCAAACCATGCTATTCCTAAAATTTTTGATATAATAATAGTAAGTAAAAATTAGGACGGAGTGAAACTATGAAATTTATCCATACGGCTGATTGGCATTTAGGGAAAATCGTTTACGGGGTACATATGACAGATGACCAAAGGCATGCGCTCTTGCAATTCATAGAAATTGTCGAAGAGGAAAAACCGGATGCGGTTGTGATCGCCGGTGATCTATATGATCGTTCCGTTCCGCCGACTGAAGCGGTGGAGCTGCTTGATGAAATCCTTTATACGATTAATGTGAAAATGAATACACCGATCGTTGCGATATCGGGAAACCATGATTCTGCGGAAAGACTAGCATTCGGTTCATCATGGTATCGTCATAGCCAGTTATACATTCATGGGAAATTGACAAAAACATGTGAGCCGGTTCGCATCAAGGGAGTGAACTTTTATTGTGTTCCATATGCAGAACCCGGGACGGTTCGCCATCTTTTTGAAGATGATAGTATCCATTCCCATCAAGAAGCTATGAAGCGGATAACCGGAACGATTGCTGAGAATTTCAATAAGGATGAGCCGAATGTCTTCGTAGGACATGCTTTTGTATTAGGCGGAAAAACGAGCGATTCGGAAAGGATCTTGTCGGTAGGTGGTTCTGGCTGTGTTTCATCCGACTTATTCGATGCGTTCGATTATACGGCACTTGGGCATTTACATAGTCCAGACGCGATACGTCATCCTAAGGTGTTTTACTCTGGATCACTATTAAAATATTCTTTTTCCGAGGCCAAGCAGAATAAGTCGCTTTCGATCGTCGAAATGCAAGAAGATGGAAGCTTTGATATTCGCTATCGTTCTTTGGCACCCAAGTTCGATATGAGGGAAATATCCGGATCGATGGAAGAGTTGCTTGATCCCGTTTTTTATCAATCGCAAAAAAAGGATGACTATTTAAAAATAACACTAAATGATGAGGGGGCACTCATCGATCCCATAAATCGCTTGCGCCAGATTTATCCGAACGTACTACATTTAGAACGTAAATGGGATTTGACCGACCTTAGGAGAAAAAATTCCTTCTCTTCAGTAAAAGATGAACGGAAATCGGAATTGGACCTGTTCGAGACGTTTTATCAAGAAATGACAGATCGGGCCTTTGATTCCAAAAAGCAGGATTTGATGGTTTCGGTAATTGAAGCTGTTAAGAAAGAGGAGGCTTTGAAATGAGACCGGATATTTTAACGATGCAGGCATTCGGACCATATGCAGGAAGGGAAACCATTGATTTTAATTCCCTAGGAGAACGGACCATGTTTGTCATTTCTGGAAAGACAGGCGCAGGGAAAACAACGATATTTGATGGGATTAGTTTTGCGATATATGGTAAAGCCAGCGGTGAAGATCGCAGCGGGCAAGATTTGCGAAGTCAGTTTGCAGAAGATGATATGTTGACGGAAGTTTCATTACAATTTACCCTGCGAGGAAAAACGTATTTGGTGACCCGGTCGCCGCAGCAGGAACGCAAGAAAAAAGCAGGTGAAGGAACAACAACGGTTGGAGCAAAGGCTGAGTTATATGAGATATTGGCCGAAGGAAAAAAATTGCTGGGTGCAAATGTACGAGAAGTTGAAGAAAAAATAAAAGTGCTCATTGGACTTGATGCGAATCAATTTCGGCAAATCCTGATGATTCCTCAAAATGAATTCCGAAAACTGTTAACTTCCGACAGCAAGGATAAGGAACAGATTCTTCAGAAATTATTTCATACTGAACTTTATAAACGAATAGAAGAAAAGTTAAAAGAAGAGGCTTCGATCCTAAGAAAGCAAAGTGAAAAAAGTGCTCAGCGGAGAATCGAATTAATGAAAGGCATCCAGCCTGGCAATCATGAAAAATTGCAGGCGCAATTACAAGGGGAAGAGCCTAATGAACAGCAGGTCTTGCCCTTGTTACAGGAAGTCATTTTGCAAGCAACAGAAAAAAATGAGTATATAAATAAACAAATACAGGAAAAGCAAAAAGCCCGTGATCAAGTAAATCAAGAACTTTCAAAAGCTGTCGATTTATTAAATCGATTTTCGGAAAAAGAAACACTGCGAAAAGAAAAGGAAAACCTTGAAGCAAAGCTGCCAGAAATGGAACTAGTGAAAGTCCAAATAAAAATGGCACACAAAGCGGCATCGCTTGAAAAGCAGGAACAATACTATTTGCGTATCGGCAAACAAGTACAAGATGCTAGTACCGAACTTCAAAAGTTAAGTGAGCAATCCGATAAGTTACGGGCTGAGCGCATTGAGAAGCAGGATTCCTATGATAAGGAAATGTTGAAGGGAAATGAAAGAGAGCAGGCAGTCCGAACTGTTCATCAGCTTGAGCAGGTAAAAGAGGCTGTCAGGACTTTTGCAAGCTTAAAAGCACAGGTTACTTTAGACGAAAAAGAGTGGCAAACGAGTAAACGACTTCGTGAAAAAACTGTTTCGGAACATCTGGCGATTGAAGCGGAAGCAGAGAAAGTCGCTCAAGAAAAAACAGAAGCGGAAAAAGCAGCTGCCCTTTATCGTGATCAGGAAATTGAAGCAGAAAGAAATAATTCTTCGTTATCGAAAATTAAAAAGCTTCAAGAAGTTCTTAATGAAATAACTAATACGAAACGGGTTCTGGATGAAAAGAATATTCGGTTCCATGAGTTACAAAGAATACAAACTCAGGAGAAGGAAAAACTGGAAACCTTGAATCGGAACTGGAGATCAGGCCAAGCGGGTATGCTTGCCTCCATGCTGCACTCAGGAGAAAATTGTCCTGTTTGCGGTTCGCAAAGCCATCCAAAACCTGCGCAAATGCATGAGCATATGCCGACGGATTTGGAACTGAAAGAGCAAGAAAACAAGCTGAAATCTGCGGAACAACAAAAAAGCCAAGCGGAAAGTGAATATTATCAAGCGAAATCCAAATATGATGCACTGGCAGAGTCTTCACAAGAAAAGCTTTGTGACTTACAAAATGACTTGCCGGAGTTTAGGTTTGAGGATATTGAAGAGCATTTGACACGGTTTGTACAAAAAGGCAAAGTGCTGCAAGAGCAGCTAAAAGAATTGATGCGGAAAAAGTCTGTATTCAATGATCTGGAAAAAAGGTTACTTGATTTAAAAGACCAGGCAACCCAGCTAAAGGAGAATCTGATCTCTTTAGAAAGAAAAGAGGACGAAGGGAAAACCAGGTATATTGAAAACTCTACAAAACTAACAGGATTAACCGATTCCCTGCCAGACGGAATAAGGACAGAGGAAGAATATAATGCTGTTTATCAAATGGCTGTAAAAACACAGAAACGCTTACAATCGGCCTTGGAAGATGCACAAAAAAACCTTCAACTGGTGAAGGAAAGAGAATCGGCCATCATTGCAAAAACAGAATCCTTAAGTGGAAATATAGAGGCTATCAAGACAGAATTGAAAGAGGAGCGGGAAAAGTTAATTACGGAAATGACCAATCAGGGCTTTTCCAATTATAAAGAATATACGGCAGCAAAAAAATCGGAAGCTGCTCTTGGAAATTTGGAAGATCAAGTTCAGCAGTATAATCAAAATTGGCAAAGTGTTTTAAGTCTGTTTCATGACTTGGAAATGAAATTAAAAGATGTGACCAAACCGGATCTTGAAGGATTGAAAAAGACTTTCGATTTCATAGATGGAGAATTGGAGTCTTTACGCCTAAATCAGAATGAGTTGCAGGCTGAAAAACGGACTAACGAAGAAATCGATAGGAAATTGGCGCAAATCAGGGAAGAACAGAAAAGTTTGGATGAAAGGTACAGTATCGTCGGTCATCTGTCTGAGATTTCCAAAGGTCAAAACTCCTTCAAAATAACTTTTGAACGTTATGTATTGGCAGCCTTTTTAGATGATATTCTAAAAGAAGCCAATTCAAGGCTGCTGAAAATGACAAGCGGAAGATATCAGTTATTGCGAAAGCTTGATCCTACACGCAGGAATATCCAGAGCGGTCTGGAGTTATCTGTGTATGATCAATATACAGGACAAGAGAGGCATGTCAAAACCCTTTCGGGAGGAGAGAGCTTTAAGGCTTCCCTTGCACTTGCCTTGGGTCTTGCGGATGTTGTCCAGCAGAATGCTGGCGGAATTTCACTTGAAACGATGTTCATCGATGAAGGTTTCGGTACGCTCGACCCTGAATCTCTTGATCATGCAATTGAAGCATTAATGGATATACAAAGCACCGGGAGATTGGTCGGGATAATATCCCATGTCCCGGAATTGAAAGAAAGAATCGATGCCCAGCTTCAAGTCATTTCGACACAAAAAGGAAGTCGGACGTCCTTTTATTTTGCTGGGTAATCAACAAAAAAGAATGGCTAAGGGGAATTCCCCTGGCCATTCTTTTTATTTTTAATGAACGGACTACTCAATGTTAATATCTTCTGCTGTTTTTCCGGGGGAAAACTTATGGATGCGAATCACCAAGATCGGATTCGAGAATTCAGCGGTAATTCTGCGTGAGCAAATCGAAAAGGGGAAAGGGATTTTTCTCTGTGTGGGTAGTTTATCTTCTTTTTTATCAAGAAATGGCTTATGGGTATCGTCAACGATGATCGATAGCTCATTATCACTTAGGCATACTTTAATATCTTTCACATCATGATCTTCCAAAACCGCCTCCACCATATACTCATCGTCACTTTCGTATATATCAATTGAAAAAAGTTGATGATCCAACGCACAAGTTTCCGGATCCAGAAAAAAACTTTTTACCCATTCATCAAACTTTTCAACCTCATTCATTTGCGTTCCATGTTGATTGTCTTGCATGTTGATACCCCCGGTTTTCCTTTGAGGTATTATATGTTGGGGCATGAGGAATGGTGAATGAAAAAGTGAAATTGATGATGATAATAAGTTCTCCGAAAACGTGGTTGAAAAAAAGGAAAAAGCACCCAATGCAAAGGAACGATGGGTATGTGGGTATAAAAGAGAATCAAAAAGTAGAAGGAATTCAATAAAAAAGTGATGACCAATTTTAATTGAGTTGGTGATTTTTTTATAAACAATCAAGTTGATCGATCATGCTATTAAAGTTAATACAACTACAAATGTCATATTAAATGTATTTTTAATATAATTTACCAAAAATAATTGCGATTCTGAAGATACGATCTGTTTCCTCTTAAGCAATCTATGTTATAAATTCAGCAGAAACGTATATTTCAGTTGAAACTTAGTTCATTATGGATTCACTAGATATATAGTTAGAATGTAATGATAATGGCAAAAAAATCAACGAGATCCTTCCTGTAAATAGTAATCTAGTGATTCGCGTCGTAACTTTTAGGGGAATTTTGCTTTGAAAAAAGGATTACACAAATTAGTCCTTACTAATTTGTGTAATCCTTTTACATCTTTTCAATAAACACGCCTTATATTCAGTAGCAGCTACAAGATTTTGATAGAATGCTTTTATTCTTGTGTATGTACATTCTGCGTATATTTGTGTTGCAGTGAAATGGAAGATATTTGTTTCAATCAAGCTCTTATAAGGACTTTTTTTCTATATCGGCAATGCCCCGGTTAATGTATAAACAACTAGGTATATAAGTATGATGGGCCAAGCATAAATTACATACTTTATTTGAAAGTCTATAAAGTTTGTCTCCGTAGAATCAACTAACATATATAGAGCTGGAATAACTGGTGAAATTAGACGGAATGCTTGTCCCACCATGGAAGCTACAGCTGCTTCGCTAGCAGAAATTCCATATTGGCCCATAACATCTGACATAACGCCGGCAATCCCAAAATAGAAAGCATCTTGCGGTAAAAATGTAATTGCAGGTGCTGCAATTAATGCGTAGATTGGTGCCATATTTGAGCCTAGTGATTCTGGGATCATAGCTGTAATAGATGTTGCTAAAGCGGTTGACATCCCGCTACCTGTTAAAACGCCAGAGAAAACCCCGGCAGCCAAAGTTGCCAAAGCTGGTGCTAAAGCATCTGCCGCTAAGTCATCAATTCGTTTATTAATAAGACTTGTAGACTTATAGTTTACCGTAAGGGCAATTGCTGCACCTATACCAAATAAAACACCGCCATGTGCAACATCCATCACCAGCATAACTAAAATAGCAAGCGTTAAAATCAAATTAAAAGCATATAGTTTAGGTCGCTTTAATTCAGGATCTTTTAGACGAATAGCGTTTAACATACTTTCCAATTGCTCTGGAGAAATATCTTTAGCTGTCTTAGGATCAAAGTTTAAGCGTTTTCTTTCTTTTATTCCGATAAAATAAGCCATAAAAATTGCAAATACTTCAGCAACTAGCATTCCTGGCAATAAATCTTTAAACAATTCGCTAATACTTACACCCATTGCTGTGCTTGCAGCAATTGTTGGGCCTCCCCATGGTAACTGATTAAAAATTCCAATAGGGGTAACGATAATTACTGCTAAATAAATTAGCTTAATATTCATTTGTTTATAAAGTTGAAGGAAAGCAGCAACACAAATGATAATGGTTGTAGTAGTATCACCATTCATAGTGACTACTGTCGCAGTTAAAACGGTTGCCATTGTAACTTTCAATGGGTCCCCTTTTGCTTTTTTTATAAAGAATTCACATAAAGGGTCAAACAAACCGACATTAAGCATTAAACCAAAATACAACACCGCAAATAAGATAACGATAGCAGGTGAAATAACCCCAGTAGAAACCTTTCCTGTTTCTTCATCTACACTAAATAAAATACCTTCTTTAATCCATTCAAACAGATCCAAAAAGGAAGCGCCCGTTACAAAGGTTGCAATTGCTCCAAAGACAAATGGAATAATTGTTAATGCCCCGAAAACAGATAATTTATTTTTTGAGAGAAGTACAATGAATACAATGATCATTAATAATGCTAGGAATGTTAACATACAAACCAGCTCCTGTATAAAGTATGAACCTAAGTTTTTTGTAATTTTAAATAGTTAAGTATATGACTACGAAATTAAGCTTTGAATATATTTATCTTTTATCCAGAACCTTATCATAAGGGCCAACTTTAAATGAGGTTCTAGGTTCTTTTTCATTTATTTGATGAAACTAACTCGCTAGCAATGGAAGCGTATACAAAAATGTTCATCACATATGATAATACGAAAAAACAAATTGTGGATGTAGGAGAATACATTGGTAGGGCAATGTTATTAAACGTTCTCTTTTTTTACGTACACCCCCATTTCTATAATCTTTGAGTGACAGGACTTTTTTCTAAAATCTAAGTTCTCCAGATTAAGAATGATTACAAATGGAAATTTTGCTCGAAAGCGCGACCAATAATATCACTCCTTGTATTTCTAATTTTGATTGTATGTTAATGTATACGTTAATGTCAACTTAATTTTTAGAATATTCAACCTTTTTAATATGAGATTTATAAAATAATGTAGAAAATACATAATATATTGGAGAAGTTACGTTTATACCCGGAAATTAATTTTAATAATATGAAATAAAACTATTGACTTTAATGTATACGTTATTTAATAATTAGCTCATAAGATATTTACATTACTCTGGTTCACATGCAAGAGATGTGAATAGTGGTAGGAGAGCTAGTAATGAAGGAAAAATCTTTTTTTGCATCTATCCCTGATGAAGAAATTTGATTCCTCCCTTTAAGGTTGTGGGTATATCGAAAATGGGCATATGGTGGATGCTAAGGGATTTAGAAAAGCTTTACTTAGCAATTGATATAGCTGAAGCCGGAGTTTTGATGTCAGAATATTCTTACATTGATCTTTGAAGACAGTTACCAATTTTCTTCTCTTTCTACACAAAGTATTAAAGATAAAAAAAGGAGAGTTATTATGAGTGCTATTATGGAAAAGTTACAGCAAAAAGAAAAGATGACTGATTTGATGGCAAGGTTTGTCTCCCTTGTCAGCTACAAACTTCCCGATGATGTGGAAAATAAACTGAAAGAACTAAGTGAAGAGGAAGATAATAAGCTTGCAAAAATCATTTACAAAACCATGTTTGATAATCAAAAGCTGGCTTATGAGTTAAAGAGACCTTCATGTCAGGATACAGGTGTTCTCCAGTTTTTTGTTAAGTGCGGACAGAACTTCCCCCTGATTGGACAGTTAGATAGTATTCTGAGGGATAGTGTGTATAAGTCAACTCAAGAAACTCCATTGCGACACAATTCTGTAGAAACATTTGATGAGTACAATACAGGAAAGAACATCGGTGACGGTTCACCAAGCATCTTCTGGGAAATTGCAGAAGACAGTGATAAAGTGGAAATCTATACTTATATGGCAGGAGGAGGTTGTACCCTTCCTGGAGTGGCGACGGTTTTAATGCCGGGTGAAGGCTATGAAGGTGTGGTAAAGTTTGTTCTCGATCGGATGACTAGTTATGGAATTAATGCCTGTCCTCCACTTCTTGTTGGTGTGGGCGTCGGTACTTCTGTAGAAACAGCAGCTATGAACTCTAAAAAAGCTCTTATGAGACCTGTTGGAAGTCGTAATGAAAATGAAAATGCTGCTAAGATGGAAAAGCTTCTTGAAGATGGAATTAACGCTATTGGCCTTGGACCTCAGGGGCTTAAGGGATCTAAATCTGTCATGGGTGTAAATGTTGTGAATACGGCAAGGCATCCTTCTACTATTGGTGTGGCAATTAATACAGGGTGCTGGTCCCATAGAAGAGGAAAGATCACCTTTGACAGTAATTTGAACTATGAAATTAGTACTCACGAGGGGGTAACACTATGAGTAAAAAAGTATTAACCACACCTATAAAAGATGAGGATCTTAAGGACATAAGAATTGGAGACATTATCTACCTATCAGGTACACTGGTTACTTGCAGAGATGTTGCCCACAGGAGACTTATAGAAGAGAAGATCCCTTTACCTGTAGATCTTAAGGGCAAAGCCATATTTCACGCAGGTCCCATTGTTAGAGACCTTGGAAAGGAACAGTACGAAATTGTTTCTATTGGTCCAACAACGAGTATGAGAATGGAAAAATTCGAAAAGGAATTTATAGAAGAAACAGGTGTTAAACTTATTGTTGGAAAAGGTGGAATGGGGAAGAATACTGAAGAAGGATGCAAGAATAATAAAGCGCTGCATCTCGTCTATCCAGCCGGAAATGCAGTTTATGCGGCAACAAAGGTTGAACAGATCAGAGAAGTACACTGGAAAGACCTTGGGATGCCAGAATCTCTTTGGGTATGTGAAGTGAATGAGTTCGGTCCTCTTATCGTTTCCATTGATACAGAAGGAAATAACATCTTTGAAGAAAATAAGGTGGAGTTCAATAAAAAGAAGGAAGAACAATATGAGTTAATCAGTAAACAAGTGAGATTCATCAAGTAAGTTATGGAGTAAGAATCTATCATTAATAAATTAAGGCTGTAGAGATTTCACAGAAATCAACTACAGCCTTTTTTAATATTATGGAATTTCCATAATGGGTTAGTTTATGATGATAAACCAAATATCAAAACTGATTTATCAATATTAAGTACGACTGTCTAAATCATGGAAAAGTCTCGTTATTTCCCGTTTCTTCCGGTAATGAAGGCATAGATTGAAGAGCATCTAGAATTTCGTTGCGCGCTCTATAGCGATGAGATTGCAACATAGTTCTTACAGCTTCAGGCTCGCCTGCTCGCATGACTGCTAAAATCGCCTTATGTTCAGTCACTGATCGTGTTGGCTTTGGTCGAAGCCCAATTGTGTATAAGCGTGCGCGATAGAGTTGGTCAGACTGACTATCAACAATCCCTCTTAGGCGTGGGTTTTGAGCTAGATCAACAATATAATTATGAAATTGATCATCGAGTTCTGTCCATGCAAGTAGATCGTTTAGTTCTAGTGCCTTTTCTTGTTCTTCAATCAGATGTTCAAGTTGGTTTAACTCCTGGTGAGTAGCACGACCGGTAGCGAGTCTGCCAGCAACACCATCGAGCGCTTCCACCACTTCATAAATCTGTTGAAGATCATCTGCTATAAGTGGTGCAACAATAAAACCACGACGCGGTATGAGCCGTACCCAGCCTTCCGTTTCCAAACGGACAAGTGATTCACGTACAGGTGTCCTGCTCATGCCCAGGATTTCTGCCATCTCCCTCTCTAGTACAGTCTGTCCAGGCGGCAATTGAAGGTGGCGAATCGCATGTCGAACAGCTAGATAAGCACGTTGTGGCAATCGTGACTCTCCATTTACATCTAAATTAGATAAAAATGAACGAACAGCTAGAGAAAGGTCAGACTGATCTAGTCTTTTAACATTAGAATCAGGTGTTTGAGGTGTTTTTTGATTATTCATTTCCTTATCACTCATCCCGACAAATTTCAAATTTTATGTAATACATAACCAAATAATGTTGAGTAGGTTATGGTTAACAAGGTTATATTATGACTTTACAAGTAAATCATAACAGAAAAACAATCACTCTCTCAATTGGTAAAATTGAAAAACAGATAATCTTGGTAAAGGTCATAAGTGATGATTATCTTATTATCCACAAAAAAACACTCTATATCCAGAGGATTTGAGGGGGCTTTCGTTAAACAACGGGGTTGCTGCGGCAGCCCCTTTTCTTAATCGACACATAGTTTATATGAATTGTTCATCAAACAAACGCTAAGAGAGATACTAAAAAGTGAAAGAACGAGATATTAGGTCTTAACAGGATGGTCCGATTGATTGAACCAGTTATGTGGCTTGGGTGAATCTTGGATTCAGCGCTGGAAAAATCAGTCTGCGAATGCGCCTACGCTAAAAAATCCTGGAATGGAGATTGAGCTCTTTATTTAATACACTCATAAGCCAAGTTTCATTAAATATTACACTTGCCCATCCTTAGCTGGATAGGCTTTTCAAATTTCTTTATACACCATGATAAACTCAAAATCATGATTTGTGAGTAGATGTAATCTATAATATGGAAAAAACCTACTTTTTAAAATCGTTAGAAAACCAATCGGAGTTTGTTTGAAATTCAAAAATGAATTATGGGCATTTCGATGAATCCTCTACAGAAAGGCATTATTTGTGTATAAAATTCATAAATGAATTGAGTTGTACGTAAAATCTTGCTGTTTTACTCCTTTATAGGACTTGGCATGCAAGTTGCATAATCATATAAGTATAAAATAAACATGCACGATATGAAATTCGTTTATGTGTGGAGGGATAATGGTGCGAAAAACGATAAATAAACCATGGGAGCAATGGTATGTTGAAAGTATGAAATCTATGAAGCTACCGGAAATATCCGTCTATTCACTGCTTGATATAACAGCAAGTAAGTTTCCACACCATACAGCCATCATTTATGAAGACCAGTCAATGGATTATAAGAATTTAAAATTGCAGGTGGACAAACTTGCTGGTAAATGGAGGGAAATGGGCTTTGTTAAAGGTGAACGAATTGGTCTGATGATGGCCAACCATCCTTATTTCATTATCAGTTATTACGCTGCCCAGGCACTAGGCCTGTTGGTTGTACAAATTAATCCCATGTATAAACCGCGGGAACTATTGCAAATTTTAATAGACTCAAATACAAAAAATATCGTATTTGACAATACGGCCGCAGTTACAATCGAAGAAACGAAAGCGATATTTGAATTTGATGTTTGCATTGATACGGAAAAAGATCAAAACGGCTCTTATTCCCTTCAAACGATGATTAAGACCGGTGATGCCATTAAGAAGCCCGTAATGATAAGCCCGCATGAAGATACTGCAGTCATCCAATATACTGGCGGCACCACTGGGAAAATGAAGGGTGTCATGCTCACTCACCATAATTTAACCTCCAATGTCGTGCAGAGCTTTGAAATGTATGGGGATTCCTTGAAACCTGGCGAAGAAATCGTTTTGGCAGCTACGCCCCTTTACCATGTTTATGCCATGACAAGTGCAATGAATCTAGGTATCTATATTGGAGCTGCCATCCTCTTATTTCCTAAATTCGAACTTGAAGAAGTACTTGCAAAAATAAAAAAGCATCGTCCGACATTCTTTCCAGGAGTTCCAAAAATGTATAATGCATTTGTCAATCATCATGGAATTGAAAACTATGGACTGAATTGTTTAAAAAGTTGTTCTTGTGGATCGGCGCCCCTGCCAGTTGAAGTAATTAAGCGATTCGAGGAGCTGACCGGTGCCAAAATCGGAGAGGGTTTCGGTTTGTCGGAGGCCTCACCATCCACTCATCGTAATCCGCCTTTCGGAAAAAGGAAAATAGGAAGCATTGGCATCCCTTTTCCAGGCACTGACTGTATGATCATTGACGATGAAAATAATGAAGTGCCTAACACATGCGTTGGGGAGTTGCTCATAAAAGGTCCGCAAATCATGAAGGGTTATTGGAATAACGAAGCCGAAACCAAAAAGGCCTTACAGAATGACTGGCTATATACTGGCGATCTTGCTGTGATGGATGACGAAGGTTATTTCTATATCGTCGGCAGGAAAAAAGAAATGATCATCGTCGGCGGATTCAATATTTACCCGCAGGAGGTAGAAGGGGTTCTGTATGAACATCCGGCAGTTAAAGAGGCAGCTGTGGTGGGCATCCCCCATAAAGAAAAAGGCGAAATAGTAAAAGCATTCATCGTACCTAAAGAAAGCGCTTCCGTAGATCTTGAAGAAATAGAAGGATATTGTTATTCCCAATTGACGCCTTATAAGGTACCAAAAGTATTTGAATTGAGACAAGAACTTCCGCGAAATACAGTGGGAAAACTTTTAAAAAGATTGTTAGTTAAAGAGGAATTAGAAAAGGATTGAAAGAGGGGGAATGTGGTTCCAACGTATAAGTTGAAGCTTACGTTGGAAGGCATGCCAGATTGTGAACAAAAATAATGAAGAGGAGGGATTCATATGCGTTGGGTTGTTCTCATTCTATTATTCTTTGGAGCCGTCATCAATTTTGCAGATAAATCGATCGTAGGTCTCGCAGCTGTTCCCATCATGAAGGAATTCGATCTTACCTATGCGGAGTGGGGTCTTGTTGGAAGCAGTTATTATTGGCTCTATCCAGTAACAGGGATTTTTGGGGCAGCATGGGCCGATCGGCTGGGGGCTAAAAAGGTACTGGGATTCATCATGCTGACATGGACCGTTTTGCAATTTGGGGTCTTAGCCATCACCGCTCTTCCATTATTAATTCTATACAGGATTTTGCTGGGAGCATTCGAAGGGCCTTATAGCCCGATTGCTTACAGTCATGCCGATAAGTGGTTTCCGCCGAAACTGAAAGGCTTTGCCAATTCGGTGGTGGTTGGCGGAGGGACCGTTGGTGCGATGATCGTGGCACCGATCCTCGTTTCATTAATTACGATATTCGGCTGGAAGGTTGCCTTTGCAGCACTTGGTGCAGCAAGCCTTGTTTGGTTCTTCCTCTTTCAATTTTTAACAAAGGAAAATCCAGTTGAAGTATATGAAAACGTACAAAAGAAAAAGAAACAAAAACTTGAAAAAATAAAAGTGAAAGACTTTTTGCTGCTACTGGCCTCACCTACTGCTTTGTTTACTACACTAGCTTATTTTTCAACATATATTTTAGTTGTTTGGTTTTCAGTTTGGCTCCCGATTTATTTAGTGGAAGCCGTAAAAATGACTCCAGGTCAAATGGGAACAAGTGTTGCGATAATCGGAATCGTTTCCGTATGTATTTATATGGGTGTTTCGATGGCGTCCGATCATTTATTCAAGAAGAATCAGAATTGGCGATCATCAAGGGTATTCGTCGTTGCGGGCGCCATGATTCTTGGTGCATTGTTCTTTTCCTCAATCATGGTATTTCAAAATCCAATCTGGGTGATAGTCGCCATGTGTTTAGCAAAGGGCCTTACATATGCCATTTTACCGATCGGACCAACGATCATGATCAATGAAATGCAGGAGCGGGGGGGATTGATGACAAGCATCTTAACATCATCAGGAAATCTAGCGGGAATTGTTGCACCTCTATTAACTGGCTATATCATAAGTCTAGCTGGAGGAAATCAACTATTGGGTTATAATCTATCGATATTGTTCATGGCCATCCTTGTCCTGGCTTTTGGCATCCTGTTTGCCATATTCGTTAAACCGGCCGGGAAACTTAAAAATAAAAGTTCTGATAATTTTGACCTTAAGTCCTCATAAGCAGGGTCGAATCTGCTTACATTCAATGAAACTAGTGAAGAGAAGGAATGCCTTCAAATAATGGAGTGAATAAAAGGAAAAGGAGCGGATGGGACATGAATAGAGAAGCCGTCATAGTTTCTGCAGTTCGAACAGCAATTGGAAAGCAGGGAGGTGCACTTTCATCTGTTCCTGCCCATGTATTTGGAGCAGAAGTGATGAAAGAAGCCTTGAAACGAGCGAATGTCGAACCTCGAATGATAGATGATGTAATCATGGGGAATGTGTTAAGCGGGGGTGGAAACATTGCCAGGTTAACTGCACTGGAAACTGGCCTCTCAATTCATCTTCCGGGACTGACTGTCGATCGTCAATGCGGCTCGGGAATAAATGCTGTCAACTTGGCTGCACAAGCGATCCGGGCTGGCGAAGGAGATGTCTATATCGCCGGTGGGGTCGAGAGCATGAGCAGGGCGCCATACTTGATGGATCGTCCGGAAAAAGCATACAGTGCAAAGCCGCCACAGTTCAGAAAGTCACGGTTGTCCCCGAAGGCGATCGGCGATCCCCCGATGGGAATCACTGCTGAAAACTTAGCGGAAAAATATGAGGTCAGCAGGGAAGAACAAGATGAATTCGCTCTACAAAGCCAAAAAAATATGGCCAGAGCCGTGGAAGAGGGCCGTTTCAATGAGCAAATTGCGCCTATTTACATTCCCGTCAGAAAAGGTGACGATATTGAATTTAAATTGGATGAACATCCACGACCGCAAATAACGAAAGAAGGGCTAGCCAAATTATCGCCTGCATTTTTAGAAGGCGGGTCCGTGACTGCAGGCAATAGTTCGGGATTGAATGATGCAGCATCAGCATTGGTCATCATGTCGAGGGAAAAAGCGGTGGAATTGGGGATTAAGCCTTTGGCGACGATCAGGGCACAGGCCGTTGCAGGGGTAGATCCAAATTATATGGGAATAGGACCTGTTCCCGCTATAAAAAAGGTAATGGAGAAATCAGGGCTTTCCTTAAATGAAATGGACATCATTGAAATTAATGAAGCATTCGCCGCTCAAGTCATTGCTTGCAATCGGGAGCTTGATATGAATCCCGCCAGAGTGAATGTGAATGGGGGAGCCATAGCACATGGACACCCACTAGGTGCGACGGGTGCCATCCTCATTACGAAAGCGGTTTATGAATTGAAGCGTTCTGCCGGAAGGTTTGCTCTTATTACGGCTTGCATTGGAGGCGGACAGGGAATTGCTACGATAATTGAACGTGAAGCTTGATTTTGTAAGTGTGTTTAGCAGAATACATTGAATTCCGTTAAATGGTTAGATGACACAGCATTCAGCTCTTCTATATGCCCTATTAAGAAAACTTGTACAATGGCTGCTATACATGAACAGACCTAAGGAGGAATAAACTCATGACAATCACTTTAACCAAGGAAATGCAGCAAATGAAGGAAATGATCCGTAATTTTGTTGAAAGGGAAGTGGAGCCCTACGCCTTACAAATTGAAGAAGAAGATGCCATCCCTGAGCATTTGGTGGAAAAAGCAAAAGACCTTGGCTTATTCGGGATAAGCATTCCCGAACAATACGGTGGTATTGGCTTAAATTCGGTGGGAAAAGCTACCGTATTAGAGCAGTTAGGAAGGACACATAATGGTTTTGTTTCTTTAATAAGCGCTCACACCGGGATTGGAAGTACAGGTCTTGTTAAGCTTGCATCCGAACATTTGAAAAATAAATACTTGCCAGAAATGGCAGCAGGCACTAAAATTGGTGCCTTTGCTTTATCTGAACCAGGAGCGGGATCGGATGCAACCAATTTGGCAACAAGTGCAGAAAAGAAGGGTGATTACTGGGTGATGAACGGGACGAAACATTTCATCACGAATGGGCCGATTGCTGATGTGTATACAGTATTCGCTCTAACGGATAAAGATAAAGGGGCAAAGGGGGGGATTACCGCTTTTTTAGTAGAAAGAGATTTTCCCGGTTTGACTGTCGGCAAAAAGGACAAAAAAATGGGGTTGAGGGGATCATATACCTCACAGGTCATTTTCGAGGATTGTATCATACCTGAAGAAAATGTTATCGGCGAAGTCGGAATGGGATATATCTCTGCCCTGAAAATTTTAGGTGAAGGGCGTGTAGGTTTGGCTGCAAGAGCAGTGGGGTCAAGTGGTAAATTAATTGAATTATCAGCCAAATATGCAAAAGAGCGCATTCAATTCGGTAAACCAATCGCAGACAACCAAGCGATCCAATGGATGCTTGCTGATATGGCAACCGAAACGGAAGCCGCAAGGGCATTGACGATGATGGCGGCACAAAAGATTGATGAAGGAAAAAAAGTGATCAAGGAAGCATCAATGGCAAAATTGTTCGCTTCAGACGTTTTTAATCGGGTGGCGGATAAAGCGGTTCAAATTCATGGCGGAATGGGATATATGGCCGAATATCCAGTTGAACGTTTTTATCGGGATGCCCGCATAACGAAGATATATGAAGGAACGAATGAAATCCAACGTTTAATCATTGCTAGGAATGTCTTGGAAGAGTGTTAAGTGTTTACTGTTTTTTTCGGGCAGGTTCTCTTTTGCCCAGGTATCCGGATTTTAAGGGGGAGGAACGAAATGGGAGAAGATATCGTGATCGTGAGTGCTGTACGAACACCAATTGGAAGGTACGGTGGAGCATTTAAAGAAATCAGTTCCGGTCATTTGGCGAGCATTGCCATTAAAGAAGCGATCAAGCGGGCGAATATTGCAGCTGAACAAGTGGATGAAGTCATTTTCGGGGAGGTTAGGCAAACGACCGAATCCTCGAATGTAGCCAGAGTTGCAGCACTGCGCTCAGGAATTCCCGATTCGGCACCGGCTTTTACGGTAAACCGCTTATGTGCATCCGGAATGCAGGCCATCACCTCAGCAGCACAGCAAATAAGCTCAGGTCAAGCAAATATAGTCCTTGCCGGCGGTACGGAAAGCATGAGCCGCGCACCGCTTTATTTAAGAAGTGCCCGTTTTGGGGGAGACCGGACAAGACTAGTGGATTCTAATACTGAAGCTGGACAGCAGCCTCAAGAAATTTATGGAAAAAGTTTAGGGATGGGAATTACCGCTGAAAATGTCGCACAGCGATACAACATTTCCAGGGAAGAACAAGATGCCTTTTCAGTGGAAAGTCAACGAAGAGCGGCGCAAGCGATAAAAGAAGGAAAGTTCAAGGATGAGATCGTTCCTGTCCAGGTCTCTGACAGGAAGGGTACGGTTACAATTGAAACGGATGAATATCCACGCCCCGATACCACAATGGAAAAGCTTGCAAGCTTAAAACCGGCATTCAGGGAAAACGGAACCGTCACTGCAGGGAACGCTTGTGGCCGTAATGACGGGGCAGCTGCATTGGTATTAATGAAGGCCAGTGAAGCGGAACGGTTGCAAGTACAGCCAATCGCAAAGATCGTCGATTGGGCGACTGCCGGAGTTTCTCCTGAAGTGATGGGAATTGGTCCAGTACCAGCCGTTGGAAAACTTATGGAGCGCACCGGGAAAAAAGTTGAAGAAATTGGGCTTTTCGAATTAAATGAAGCGTTCGCTTCACAAGCATTGGCAGTAATCAGGGATTTATCGCTAGATGAAAACAAGGTGAATGTAAACGGAGGCGCCATTGCACTTGGGCACCCAGTCGGATCGACGGGCGCAAGGATCGTGACAACGCTAATTCATGAACTGATTCGCAGGAAAGAAAGATATGGAGTTGCTACACTTTGTGTTGGCGGCGGACAGGGAATGGCTATCATGATTGAAACGATTTAGGCCAACGATAAAGGAGTGGAAACCCTATACGTTTCTGCTCCTTTCCGTATATAAGTTGAATCGCGCATAAGTGAGGGGGAGAAAGATTGCCAGTTGAAGTGGAGGATATTCGGAATCAATTCGAAAGTAGTGCATTCTTTTCACATATAGGGTTTGAAATCATTCGGTTTGAAGAAGGAAATGTAACAATAAAGCTAAACATTGAAGAACATTTACTTAATGTTAATGGATCACTGCACGGGGGCATTCATGCCACCATGCTGGATACCATTCTAGGAATGGTGACTCGTTCCGTTACCAAATCTAAAGTTGTGACGACAAGCTTAACTGTACATTATTTAGCCAGCATATCAAGCGGAGAACTATTCGCGGAAGCAAAAGTCCTTCAAAAAGGATACAAAATTGCCTTTACTGAAGGAGAAATAAAAGATACTGAAGGCAACATCATTGCAAAGGGCACAGGAATTTTTAAAATCATTCGTGATAAATGAGGCAAGGATATCAAGTTGGCTGATAAGTGACTATGCTCCATTTTACTAGAAAAGAATGAGGTGTGAAAAAATTGACTAGAGCTTGGCATGGATTTTATCCAAAAGAAACTCCTGCTGAAATTGATATTCCAACATTGTCATTATATGGACTCCTTGAACGTTCAGCCCAACTTTACCCAACCAGCAAAGCCGTAATAGATGGGGATCGGGAAATGACATATATGGAATTAAAGGATGCCTCAGATCGCTTTGCTGTGAATTTAGACAAACGAGGATTTCAAAAAGACGATCGCATAGCAATCATGCTGCCAAATTGTCTAGAATATATCATTGCCTATTATGCCATTCATCGTTTGGGAGGTATTGTCGTTCAAGTGAACCCGCTATATCGTTCAAGTGAATTGGATTATATATTACGGGATTCAGAAGCCAATTGGTTCATTGGGCGTGAGGAACAAAGGGGAAAATTAGTGCTAACAAGTTTTTCTGATAGATTAACGTTCATATCTGCCGAGGAATTAATAGAAACTGGAACGGATTTATCAAGGAAAGATAAGGAACTTCCTGCCCTGGCTATCGACCCCAAGGAGGCTGTGGCTGTTCTTCAATATACAGGAGGGACTACAGGGAAATCAAAAGGGGTCATGCTTACGCATTTTAATTTGATCTCGAATGTATGCCAAGACTTTGCCTTCACTGCGAATGCACTTCATCTCCAAAGGCCTGGCGAACGGATGCTTGGCTTGACCCCATTATTCCATGTGTTTGGTAATGGACGATTGAATAGTGCCATATATGCCGGATCAACTTATATCACATTAGAGAGATTTGAAATAGATAAGGTAGTGGATTTGATTCGAACACATAGGCCAACCATTTTTCCTGGTGTCCCGACCATGTATATTGCTTTACTGAATCACCCGGATATAACGGCTGACGATTTAAGTTGCTTTAAGTACTGCAGCAGTGGCTCTGCGCCGCTCCCGATAGAAATCATTCATCAGTTCGAAAAAAAATTCCGTGTTACAATATTGGAGGGTTTTGGAATGTCAGAAACATCTCCCACTACCCACCGCAATCCAGTCATAGGACAGAAAAAACCAGGAAGTATCGGAATTCCGTATCCCAATACCGATGCTAAAATCGTCGATCTGAAATCAGGTGTTGATGAATTGCCAGCAGGAGAAACAGGCGAACTGATCATTAAAGGTCCGCAAGTAATGAGGGGATATTGGAAAAATCCAGAGGAAACGGCAACAGCTTTGCGAGATGGATGGCTTTACACTGAGGATATCGCGACGATGGATGAAGACGGATATTTTTATATCGTAGGCAGGAAGAAAGATATGATCATTGCAAGCGGTTATAATGTTTATCCAATTGAAGTCGAGGATATTATTTATCAGCATCCAGCCGTAAAAGAGACTTGTGTGTATGGAGTACCGGATTCATACCGTGGGGAAACGATAAAAGCGGTTATAGTCTTAAAGAAAGGAAAGTCAGTCTCGGAGCAGGAAATCAGGGAGTTTTGCATGCAACGATTGGCCAGATATAAAGTGCCGCGAAGTTTTGAGTTCAGGGAGCAACTGCCAAAATCAGCTGTCGGGAAAATATTGCGCAGAATATTAATGGAGGAAGCAACGCAGAGTCCTATTGCCGGGGAGAGATAAGCATATCAGTTATCAGTGAGCTCAGATGAAACCTTAAATAAGTGAAACCTTTTTTCGAGGTTCCCCTTATTTAGGGTTTATAGACTATAAAACTACTTTCCTTTTAGGGGAATTTCAAATGAAGTCCCATCCACCAGTAATTCATGAGACTCACCATCCGCTATATCATCGGTAGTGAATGAAAAGGAATCGAGCCGATCTAATTTTGCCTCTGGATCGACCAATAAACCAATTGTGCCTTTTCTCAATTCTCCTGGTTGGTAATCTGATCGACTTACTTTTTTTGTCCCTATAAAAGTATCCCCGGAATGGATGAAACTTTTAGAAGGCACATCATATGTAAGATCATCATTGAAAGTAACATTTTCCATGCTGAAGAACTGAAGTTCCTTCGAATCTTTATTTTCAATAGAATAAGTTATCTCTAGATAAGAAACCTCTTCATCGATATCCGTTTTAGACAACGCCGCCTGTTGATCGATTTCCTCCATGGATAAATTCTCTTTATAATATATCGAATAGGCCTCTTCAAAACTCAATCCTGTATAGGACTTGAGCTCCTCCTTTGCTTCATCTGTGAGTAATGATAATTGAATCCTGCGGATATCCTTGACTGTGATGACCATCGGTGCCAATTCAAATGACTCATTAATAGACTTCGATTCTAGTAATGTGAATGATCCCCAATTTTTTTGGCGAACCTTATCGCCGACTTCTTTAAGATGGATCCCGCCATATTCCTCCACCTCAGGAATTTTGGATTCCTTGGCTTCCGCATTTTTCCCTTTTTCAGTTTGATCGCTCTCAAAATAATTGTAGGCAATTACACTTATACAAATAAGCAATAACCCAACAATTGTTGAAATGATCAATCTTTTACGGATACTTCATCACTCCTTGTCTTAAAACGTTGATGTCATAAACTATAATATACCATTTTTTCGCAAATGGCGGGATTGGGTAACTAAAGAAATTAAAAGGCATGAGCCGGTAGATTTCCGGGTTCATGCCCTCAAAGCTGTGCTTATTTACATAAAGTGTCTAACTTTTTGGGTTCACTGGGACGAGGTTACATATCGTATGCCAGCTACCATTCAGTTCCCCTTGTAAAGGACATTAATTTTGAACTTATACAAAGGAAGGTGCTGGGTCTCGTTGGGGAAAATGGTAGTGGTAAAACCGTTACAAGTATGTCCATTTTACTGCTGCTTGACCGGAAAACAACGACAATAGAAGGCAGCATTACCATACATGAACGCAACTTGACTGGTTTATATGATAAAGAAATGCGTGAAATTCGAGGCTAGTACATCGCCTTTATTATGCAAAATCCGATGAAGGTATTTACGCCTGTTTTTATAATTGGCAATCAATTTGTAAACGATTAGATCTCATACCTCATTGAATAAAAAACAAGAAAAGGGACTTGCCATCGTTGCGATCCAAATGTAAACCTACCAAATCCCGCAAAATCATTAAAAAGCTATCATTTTCAATTGTGTGGATGTATGCTTCAACGCGTGATGATTGCTCTCCTTTTTGAACACTCGCTTGAAGAGAATAGTGAATTTTTTGTATTTTCAATATTTACAGTCAATATTTGAAATGGTAGTATAACAATATCTATTAAGAATTTTCAAATAATAAGGTTTTTTCGAAATAATCATTTTTTTATTATAATGAAAGTTTTTCAAGCTGAAATATTATTATTATAGTTAGAATATTTTGTATTTATTTTTCTTTAGGGGATGAATGATGATGAGTATCAAAAAAATGTCAAATTCAATAAAGTCAACTGAAATAGTAGAGCAAACATCTGGAATATATGAAGAAGCTGTGAGATTAAGAAGAATGATCCATGAAAATCCTGAACTTGGATTTGAAGAGCATAAAACAGCTGAAATAATTGCGAATTATTTAAAAGAGCTTGGAATAGAAGTGACAACCGGAGTAGCTAAGACAGGAGTAGTGGGTATTCTTCGTGGAGATAAAGAGGGGCCTGTGCTTGCTTTACGAGCTGATATTGATGCTTTACCTATTCAAGAGAAAACGGATGTAAGCTACAAATCTAAAAATCCAGGGGTTATGCATGCTTGCGGACATGATATGCATACCGCAATGTTACTATCTGCCGCTAATATTTTATCTCAAAATAAGCATCATATTGCGGGTACAATAAAATTCATTTTTCAACCTGCTGAAGAGATGAAGGGCGGGGGAATAATGATGGTTGAAGAAGGTGTATTAAGCAACCCTCCCGTAGACCATGCTTTTGCTTTTCATGTTTGGCCTGAATTAGCTACTGGAACATATGGTTTTAGAAATGGTGCGATTATGGCAAGCATGGATTCTTTTGATGTTGTATTAAAAGGTAAACAAGGTCACGGGGCGGCACCGCATCAAGGAGTAGATGCTATTGTGGGTGCTGCTCATGTTGTAACAGCGCTACAAACAATTGTTAGCAGAGAAACAGATCCAGTAGATTCTGTTGTTATTACAATCGGAACAATTGAAGCAGGGGATGGCTATAATATTATTCCTGAAAAAGCTAGTTTTAAAGGAACTGTACGAACACTTAATGCGAACACTCGTAAGGAAGTGGCTGCAAGTATTCAACGAATTATCGAAGGAGTGGCTTCCGCACTTAAATTAGAAGTTGAAATAAACTATAACTTTACAGTGGGGTATCCTGTTACAATGAATGATCCAAAATTTAATGAACATGTTGCTGCTATTGCTACTGATTTATTTGGAGAAAACTCAGTGCAGTGGTTGACTAAACCAAGTATGGCAAGTGAAGATTTTGCTTTCTATTTAGAAAAAGTCCCGGGTACATTTGTCTTCTTAGGAGTAGGAGAAAACCCAGAGGATCCGATGAAGCTGCATAGTGACGTATTTTTACCAGATGAAAAGGCGATGATCCAAGGGATTTCCCTTATCGTAGGACTAGCTATAAATACTACTGAAAAAATTCAATAAGTTAAAAAATGATAAGTAAAAATAGTGTTGGTTTTCCTTTTTAGAATCAGCATAATTTGTAGAAAAGGAGTGTAATAAAGTGCAAGAAAATTCTCTGCGTAATTGGAAAATTCATTTATTTGTTTTGATATTAGTCTGTGTTACAGAATTTATTGGCTTAAAAACGTTTAACATTGGGATTGGAGCCATTGCATTATTTCCAATGCTGTATGCATTAATTATCGGAGCCATTATTAGTTTACCTTCTTTCAAAATTTTAAAAATGAAGGAAATGAATGTAGCGGCCAATATTTTAGGAATTTCATTCATGCTTTTTGTAGCCAAATTGGGAATGTTAATGGGGCCTTCATTGCCGAAGATATTTGATGCTGGGATTTCTTTAGGATTACAAGAAGTGGGACATTTCGCAGGGACAATACTATTAGGGTTACCGATTGCTTTATTACTTGGAATGAAAAGAGAAGCAGTTGGTGCTACTTTTTCAATCGATAGAGAACCTAACTTAGCCATTATTGCTGAAAAATATGGATCGGATTCACCAGAAGGACGGGGAGCACTAGGCGTATATGTTTGTGGTACTTTGTTTGGGGCTTTATATCTGTCAGTGTTAGCAAGTTTTTTGGCTCAAACTGGTTGGTTTCATCCAATTTCACTAGCCATGGGTGCGGGTGTAGGTTCAGGTAGTATGATGGCTGCCATGTCAGGAGCATTAGCTGTTATATTCCCAGAATCCGCAAAGGATATCGCAGTTTTTGCGGGTGCTGCTAACTTAATTACAACAATTTTAGGAACGTATATATGTGTATTCTTTTCTCTTCCTTTAACAAACTATTTATACAAAAAGTTTGAGCCTATTTTAGGGCGAAAGTCAAAAAAAGATCAAATGAAAAATATTGAAGCATAGGATATTAAGGGGAGATTTTATATGAAAGATAAAATATTGACATTTATAATTATTGGTATAATAGCTATTATGGGAAATTGGGTTGGATACAATGTTTCACCAATTGACGCATTACCAGGTATGATGATTATTGTTGCTGTAACGATATTAGGGTTCTTTTTCGCAAAAATCTCCCCTATCAAACTACCAATTGTTGTTTGGGTTTCTATGTTAGCCTTATTGGTTACAACTCCGATTTTTCCAGGAAACGCAGGAATCATTAAAGTAACAGAACAAGTTAATTTTATGGCCTTGGCCACACCTATTTTGGCTTATGCTGGCCTTTCCTTCGGGAAAGATTTGAAAGAATTTAAAAAATTAGGATGGCGTATAGTTGTTATATCTCTAGTTGTATATACAGGAACATTTTTACTATCAACTCTAGTTGCAGAAATTGGTTTTAGATTAACTGGTAAATTCCATTAAGTTATTGTGATCGTGCTACTAGTATTTAACTTAAAACCAAGGAAACGAAAAATTGAAAGAGCTTATGGCGACTATAGAACGAATATTGAAGTTGTCTACACTGTATGAGATGTCAAAAGAGCAGTACAGTTTTACCTTAACTTTAATAGCTTAATAAAATGTCCGATTCTAATATTATGGAATCGGGCATTTTTTTATGCAAGGAAAGCATCAATTTCCCCAGTAAGAACTGAAGTATTAGTTTCCTAGATTGTTATCTAATTTCCAATGGATATAGATATGATTAGCAAAATATCCTACGCAATGTATAGCCATTTATACTCTTTAACATTGAAGCAGCCAGAGGATTGCAGTTGTTTAGTTATTTCAATGTCCGTTCCATATAATGAAGCAACTTATAAACAGTTAGAAGGAAAAGAAAAGCAACAAATATCACATGAATTAGATAAATAGAAGCATCTTTCTTAAGTAGTCTAATGTAATTTAAGGAATATATTGATTTAACAATGGAAGGGACATTCTAACTGTATAGCTAATGCCTGATAAATCGGTCTATCTTCTCGATTTAATGTCGGCTTTCATGTCATTGGATATTCTTCAAACGAATTAATAGGCACAATCCTCATCCTTTTTTCATACATTTATAAAATTGTATGGCAACAAATTCAAATCCATAAATTCCTTTAATTTTATCAATATTTTTTAAATGTAGGTCTTGATAAACAATGATATGTGGCTGATCTATTATCCATATCACACGTTAATTGGTTAATATTGGGAAAAATATGTCTATTTGCCAATAAAGGCCCAGGGCGAACTGGATGCACGAAGATATAGTATTCTCTAGTGGAAAAGGAATGGAGAAAGCCCAAATAAATAACTGACTGCTCAAAAAAAAGTATTTCGGTCCATTAACAGACATTTACTTTTATTATTTAGATAGTTAAAGTTATAAACAATAATAAAAACTTACTATTCAGTATTATTCGAAAAATAAAAATGGAGGATCGGATGAATACAAAAGTATTAGTAATAGGTCCTATAGATTTAGTAGAACTAGTGTTTACTATCGGCCAATCGTACTCTGACATTACCATGTTACCTGCACCTTACAAACATGAACAGGAAACAATAGATGTGATTAAAAGAAGAGTCGACGAGGCGGATGTTTTATTTTTTTTAGGGATAATTCCTTATCAAATGGCAAAGAATCAAAATATTACAAAACCTATGGTATTTATCCCCTCAACAGGAACATCCTTGTATCGTACTCTTTTTAAGATCATTACAGAAACTTCTTTTAATCCAATCAAGGAACCGTTAAGGATTAGTATAGACACATTGCCAAATAGAGAAGTAAAAGAGTGTTTTGAGGATTTAGAAATATATCCAGAAAAGATGTTTCTGAAAGCTGATCAAAAAGCGGATGAATTGGTTCATTTTCATTATGAATTATGGAAAAATAATCAAACTCAGGTGGCCGTTACCTGTGTTAAATCCGTATACGAATCGTTAAAAGGGCTAGGGGTACTAGTATTCAGGGTTCTCCCTACAATGTCCGCCATTCGAACTAGCTTGAATAATGTTCTTTTGGAGGGGAAGGCCTTGCTTCAAAGCGATACACAAATTGCCATTGGTATCCTGCATTTTAATAACTTGCTTTCTTCTTTAAAAAAGCCCATATCAGAATATGGGGAACAGCGAAAAAAGGCTGCACTTCAAAATCTTCTAATCGATTTTTGTGAAGAGGTCCAGGCTATTTTTGACTGGTCAGAACGAGATGAAGTCCGATTTATAACCACTCGGGGCGCCATTGAAAGGACTACCCACAAATATAAAAAAGCTCCGCTATTAGATGAGATAGCCATGAAAATTGATGTAGAGACCACCATTGGAATAGGATTTGGACATACAGCAAACGAAGCGGAAGTGAGTGCTCGTAAAGCACTTATGAAAGCGAGAGTTAATAAACCGAGTTGCTTTGTGGTTGACATGGATGGAACTGTTTTTGGGCCTGTCGGAAAAGATGGGAAATTGAAATATTCCTTGCGGAGTGACGACCCACATCTAATGAATTTAGCAAAAACAGCTGGGCTCAGTATTGCAACCATAAACAAATTACTTTCCTTTTGTGAGTGCTTTGGCAATAGATGCATCACTTCAAATGATCTTGCTAACGGATTAGGTTTGACCATTAGGAGCGCTAGGAGAATCCTGAATACCCTTGAAAATACGAATCTAGCTGTCATCGTGGGTGAGGAACAGCCCATTAACCGGGGGAGACCCCGACAGTTATATGAATTTCAATTTTCCAGGGAGTCAGTCAAATAGGGTTTTATTCATTTAATAGTGAAGAAAGGGGAAATTTTATGAGAATAGCAATTGGTCAGTTGGCTCACGAAACGAATACATTTTCTCAAGTAAGAACGACAGTCGACTTATTTAAAGTATGGGAATGGACCCAAGGAGAGGAACTTCTCGATAGGCATACTGGTGTATTGGATTATTTGGGTGGGATGATCCATCGGGGAGAAGAGCTAGGGATTGAAATTGTGCCGACCTTTGCAGCCATGGCCAATCCATCAGGAACGATAACACCTGAAACGTTTCAAAAAGCAAAAAATCTATTAATATCAAGCATTATGAATTCGGGCAAACTGGACGGGATTTGTCTATTTCTTCATGGAGCAGGAGTAGCAGAAGGTATTGACGATATTGAAGGTGAGATTTTATCGGAATTAAGAAGCATTTTGGGATCAGAAATACCAATCGTAGCTGCTTTGGACCTGCATGGTAATATTACGGAAACCATGGTTAAAGAAGCAGATGTACTACTTGGCAATATAGATTACCCTCATACGGATTCCTATGAAAGGGGGATAGAAGCGATTGATGTAACTGCTCGTATCATTCAAGGTAAAGTTAACCCGGAAATGTCTCTAACTAAATTACCATTACTTATTCCTACTACTACTTCCTACTATTCTCCAATTAAAGAAATCAATGAATGGTGCCAGGAATGGGAAAAGCATCCTAAGGTGCTTGATTGTACCTTATTTCACGGCTTCCCATATTCAGATATCCCTCACGCAGGAGTTTCAGTAATTGCCATTACGAACAATGAACCCTCATTAGCACAAAAAATTTCAGATGATATAGCTGTTAGAATTTTTGAGAAAAAAGATGAATTTTTTCCTATATTGCCTTCACCAAAGAAAGCCATTACATATGCTTCTTCCCAGAAGGAAATGCCCATCATCATTAATGAAGCTTCCGATAACCCTGGTGCGGGTACACCAGGAGATGGCACATTTTTATTGCAGGAAATGATAGAAGCAAACATTCCAAATAGCTGCTTTGGATTTATTTTTGATCCAGGAGTTGCGGAAATGGCGCATAAAGAAGGTGTGGGTTCCCTAATTCAAGTCGAATTAGGCGGTAAAACAGATACATTACACGGCAGTCCTCTAAAAATATCAGCTTATGTAAAAAGTCTATCTGATGGCAAGTTTATTCAATCCTCACCGATGTGGAAAGGAAGCAAAGTGAACCTGGGTAGGAGTGCAAGATTATTGGTTGGAAACGTGGATATCATTGTATGCTCTGTAAATTCACAGACATTTGATGAACAAATTTTCCTCCTTCATGGAATAGATGTTGAGAAATCAAGTATTGTTGGATTGAAATCATCTCACCATTTCCGGGCAGCCTTCATGCCTATTGCTAAAGAAATTATAACTATTGACTCGCCAGGGTTAAGCAGTGCAAAGCTATCAACCTTTAATTACAAGAATATAAGCAGACCTATTTACCCTTTTGATTCTAGTTTAAATAATCTATTAGTCTAACTAAAATATAGGATGTGATCAAATGCTAGACGTAATAATAAAAAATGGAAGGGTTTATGATGGAACAGGAAACCCATGGACGAAAACTGACATTGGAATAGAGGATGGAAAAATTGTTTTTATGGGAAATTTAAGCGGTGAACAAGCTGTACGAACTATCGATGCCAATGGGTTGGCAGTTTCCCCAGGATTTATTGATCCTCATGTCCATTCTGATTTGCTCTGCACCGTTCCGGAAGTTCATAAAATAAAGGCACTTCAGGGTGTGACTACAGAGTTATTTGGACAGGATGGCATTTCTGTCGCTCCTGTATCGGAAAAAACAAAGCCGTTATGGCAAAAACAATTAAGTGGACTAAATGGCGATATCGGGGAGTGGCCCTGGAATAGCATTGATGAATATTTTTCATTTCTAGAAAAGTCAAAGATGATAGGCAATGCTGCTTACCTAGTACCTCATGGCGCGGTCCGTTCCTTGGTTATGGGATTTGAGGATAGAGCGGCTACTAAACAAGAATTGGAAAAAATGCGTTTGCTGGTCGAGGAAGGAATGCGTTCAGGAGCAGTAGGCTTGTCCTCAGGTTTGGTATATCCGCCAAACGTTTTTTCCAATAAGGAAGAATTAATTGAAATATGTAAGGGTACTGCGAAATATGACGGCTGTTTCGTTGTCCATATTCGCAATGAAAGCATTCACTCGTTAACTGCATTGGATGAAGTCATAGATGTTTCCAGACAATCCGGTGTAAGATTACATATTTCCCATTTTAAGATAATCGGCCAGGGAAATCGGGATAAATTTAAGAAAGCACTTGACAAGATGAATGCCGCTAGACAGGAAGGGATTGAAATTACTTTTGATCAATATCCATATTCAGCCGCTTCAACCGTTTTTCATGCCATACTTCCGCCTTGGATGCATTCAGGGGGAACAGAAGAAATGCTGATTCGATTGGGTGTTCCAGAAGTACGAAAAAGAATCACGGAAGAATTTAAAACAAACACAGAATATGAAAATTGGGTGTTAAATTGTGGTTGGAAAAATATCATTATTACATCCGTTCAAACTACTTCGAATAAACGCTTAGAAGGTAAAGATATGATTGAAATTTCAGAAATTAGGCAGCAGTCCCCTGAAGATGCCGCATTTGATATTCTGATAGAGGAAAAGGGAAATGTAGCCATGGTTATTCATTGGGGTTTTGCAGAAGATGTTCTGCTGGGCATGTGTCACCCACTGCAAATGGTAGGATCTGATGGGATTTTTGGTGGAAAGCCGCATCCTCGGTTATATGGGACATTTCCGAGAGTATTAGGAAAATATGTTAGGGAAGAAGGAGCTTTGACACTTGAACAAGCGATTCGTCGAATGACAGGTGCTCCTGCGCAGCTGATGAGATTAAAGGATAGGGGGTTAATAAAAACGGGTTATCAGGCAGATATTGTTATATTCGATCCTGACAAAATTAAAGATCGAGCTACATTTGAGAATCCGCTATCAGAGCCAGAAGGCATACTTGCAGTTTATATAAACGGAAAATTAACCGTTTACCAGGGGGAATACACAGGAGCACGAGATGGGAAAGTAATCAAAAGTATTCCAAGTTCAAAAATTGATACAGTGGGAACATTCCAGGCTCGATAAATAATTCCAATTAATTTGCCTACGAAAAATGAGTAGAAAAGGGAGGAATAAGATGAAGCGTTCCATTGGAGTGTCCCAAAATAAGCACTTTATATTATTTTTACTGTTTGTTGGTTATCTGGTTGATTATTTGGATCGGATGGTCATGAGTGTGGCTGTTGTATCTATTAAGGAAGAATTTAATTTGGATGCTGCTGCTGTCGGGGCGATTTTAAGTAGCTTCTTCTTATCCTATGCTATCATGCAAATACCAGGAGGATGGCTGACAGACAAACTGGGCTCGAGAAAAGTCTTAATATGGTCCATCATAGTGTGGTCGGTTTTTACCGTATTTACCGGTTTTGCTTGGTCTCTTATTTCGTTACTTATCATACGTTTTCTCTTTGGACTTGGACAAGGAGGGTATCCTTCCGCTTCCCAAAAGGGGATAGCCGATTATTTTCCCCGGGATGAAAGGCCAAAGGCTTCTGCTTACTTGATGTCATCCAATTACTTTGGGATGGCACTTGCCCCACTGGTGGCTGCGCCGATGATTTTATTTATGGGCTGGAGAAACATGTTTTATGTAATCGGATTGCTAGGAATATTGTTAACGATAGCTTTCTGGGTATATTTTAAACCCAAAGAAAGCACTGCACCATTAAAAGACAATAGTGTTCCAATGAAGGAATTACTGATGAATTCCGGCTTGTGGAAAATAACCATCATGTGGTTTGCTGCCGGAATAGTAAATTGGGGGCTTTCTTCCTGGATTCCATCCTATTTGATGGAAGCAAGAGGAATGGATCTGTTGTCCATGGGTTTTTATGCAGCGTTACCGGGTATTTCCACTGGAGTTGCTATGTTGTTCAGCGGATGGCTTCTTGACAGGTTTTTTAATAACTTAGAAAAATATTATGCAGCATTTGGCATGCTCATGTCAGGGATATTCCTGTATATGATGTTTACCTCGACCTCCCTTGTAGCAGCTATGGTATATTTGAACCTTTGTATGGTCTTTAAAAGCTTTGCCTTTACAGTTGCCTTTGCTTTGCCGCATAAAATCATGTCTAAACAGGTTATCGGCTCCGCAATGGGAGTAATTAATATGGGGGCACAGGCAGCAGGATTCATATCACCTCTTGTCATGGGCTTTATAATCACCCTTACAGGATCCTACAATGGGGCCTTTTGGTTTTTAATCGCTTGTTCCGCAATTTCAATAATTGCTGCGCTATCCATTAAAAAGAATAATCATATGGAGCAACCAAAAGATGTTGACTTATTAGCATAGTACATGAAAAGGCGAAGCATACCTGCCAAAAACGATAACAATATGAAAAGGAAAAACCCCGGAGCTGGCCTTGAAAGCCACCCCGGGGTTTTTGAATTTATTTAAGAAGACTCAAAAATAAGCAGGTTTATCTCTTTCCGTCCCTTCATTAAAATATTTGTAGTTTTTTCTAGTATCCTCAGCTACAGTACAAGCCATTTTATAGCAAAGACATATCATATAACGAAGGGGAAATCTTGAAAAACTGAGAACATGCTTTTATTCTTTTATAGTTTTCTCATCCCTGGAGACCTCTCTAGTAACAAATTTTAAAAAAGGAGACGTTTAAGGAATGTTGTGGCCAATTAACAATGGTAAGGAAAAGTTACATCAGCCGAATAAAAGTGCAATGCTGTCCATGCAAGAGATAAAAGCCATTGAGTCCTGGATATCTCAAATAGGGATATTCCAAATATATATAACCGCTGGACAATTAGTATCTACCGCCAGAAAAACGCTCAAGTTCGAGTATAAAATGATCGGGCATGGTTTTAACCGGGTCGTCTATGATTTAAATAATGGCTATATTTTAAAAATTGCATTGTCACAAGTAGGACTAATAAGCAATGCAAATGAAGCCTATATATACAATAACTGTAATGAGGAAGTCAAAAAGTTTTTATGTCCAGTTAAGGAGTATGGGACGGGTTGGATAATCATGAAGAAGGTGGACACGAAAGTGCCGTTTGCAATCAAGGAATATACCAAACTGATCAGTTTGGAATTAAAATTCCTCAGGTACGGTATTATCCCAATAGATTTGCGTTTGGATAATGTCGGATATAACGAGAATGATGAAATGGTCGTCATTGATTACGGTCTATTCACCATGGATCTCCAAAGCCCTGTGCTGCGATGGTTAGTTTGATGATGGAGATATCTTTAAGTAAATATATAATGAAACTCGCTATGAAGTGATTAGGCGAAGCGGTAAATGTTCTTGATTTACCGGATTATTTGGATGAAAGAAGCATGTTACGAAGGGCTTTTTTGTGCAACATGCTTTTTTTTATGGTTTAAAGGATCATAACTGATGACACAACGCTTGCCACTTTTTTATCATTTTGAAATAAATCTGCCAGTACATAAGCTGTTTTTTTTCCGATTCGGTCTACTTTTGCTTCAACTTGTACGTCTCCTAATCTTACTGGTCGATGAAAGGTAGTATGTAAATCAATCGATGCGAAGGATTGTCCGATGCTTAATTTAGATGATATCGCATAAGCCATCATAATATCTGCTGCAGAAGTGACAAATCCACCCATTGCTACACCAATTCCGTTAATAAACTTTTCATCTACTTTCCATACACCTCTCGCAATTCCATCCTGGGCATAATTTGCTTCAATCTGTAACGTTAGATCACAATTCGGAGGCTGTTTCCCTTCCGTTATAACTTGTAAAAGTTCGTGTCCTTTAGATGATTCCCCCATTAAATAGCCCCCCTTGAATAAGTTGAAACTACTGAATATTCTAACATATATCTTAATGTCAATGAAGTTATTGATTTTACAAATAAAGTAATTAGAGACCCGAACCAAGAAATGTAATATGGTGGTGGATTTGATTTCCACTTCAGGTACTCGCTTTCCGCGGGCGGTCTTGGGAGCCTCCTCGGCTTCCGCCTGCGGGTCTCTCCTTGACACGTTTTTTCCCGCAGGAGTCTCGCACCTTCCGATCCAATCACCGGGAACGTTTTTTAAATAAAAACTGCCAGGCTGGTCCATTCCGAACCAAGTTTAAGACTGGATTATCCTTCATGTTTTTGTACTATAATCCATATTAGGTTGAATAAATTTGCGACACTCCTGCCGAAAAACTGGCTAGCCTAGACCCCACAGACGCTTGGGTCGAGGAGGCTTGGCAGACAGTCGGCGGAAAGGGAGCGGATTTCTGAAATCTACGGGAATATTATTTTATAAAAAACTGTAGGGAAGTTCGAAGTTAATAATTATCAAAAAAATCAAAAAACTTCTTCTTTTTCTAATTAAATTGTGATAGTGTATAAAGAAAAGAAGTATTACCTTCATCATTTTATTAATAAGAAGTATTTGATTCACCAGAAAGGAGTGATATTGTGGAAAATCTACCATTTAAATTATTAGTGAAAGAAAGATTTGACCATCTATCGACAGGTCAAAAAAAGGTAGCCGCTTACCTGATTGAAAATTTGGATCAAGCTGCCTTTAAAACGGCTTTTCAAATTGGGCGGGAAGCTGAGGTTAGTGAAACAACGGTCATTCGGTTTTCCTATTCATTGGGATTTGAAGGGTTTAGTAAAATGCAGGATAGAATTCAAAAACAGCTGCTGCACCAAAACCAAACGGATATATCCAATAGTGATTCCATTCTTAGCATTGATGACAAGCAAGATCCATTTACCAAAGTGATAGAAAACGAAGTTCATATTTTAAGACATCTATTAGATCATACGAACGTTCAGGATATATGGAAAGCGGTCGATGTCTTGATCAAGGCTGACCAAATATTAATTGCAGGGCATCGTATTTCCCATGCCGCCGCCTATTGGTTCTCCTATACGTTAAGTTCATTAAGGGAAAATGTAAGTTTATGTTCACCAACAGGCGACTTCTATGAAAAGTTTTGTAACCTCACTAACAAATCTGTGATTGTTGTTTTTTCCCTTCCAAGATATGCGAATGAAACATTAAAAGTTGCGGAGTGTGCAAAAGAACAAGGAGTTTGTTTAATTTCAGTTACAGACCGCCTCCTGTCACCTGTTGGCCGTATCTCTGATATTGCACTGACAACTGAAGAAAACGCAGAAACCGGAACGAATTCAATCGCTTCCGTCATTAGCTTATTGGACTTGGTTATTGCAGGCATACATCAAAAAGACGCAAAACGGATATATACCCATCAGCAAAAATTAGAAAGGCTATATTCAAGTTATGAAGTGTTTAATGAATGAGTTTAAATTCATGTAAAGGGGGAGGTGCATCATTATGATCCCGATTCAATATATTGATCAGCATCAAGAATTATTGTTGAAGTCCTATCATGACCTGCATTCCTTGGCTGAGCCAAGCTGGCAGGAGAAAAGAACGTCTAGCTATATTTTAAAATGTCTTAGGGAAGCGGGAATAACCGTAAAAACATTTCAGAGCCATTATGGAATCATTGCCGAGATTCCAGGCATCTCAAAAAAGATTGTGGCATTAAGGGCTGATATGGATGCGCTTGTTCAGGAAGTAGATGGAGTTGTAAAGGCAAATCATTCATGTGGACATGACGCACATAGCACAATGGTTTTATATACAGCATTGGCCATTGCCTCCTGCGGAATCCGGCCTAAACACACTCTCCGATTTATATTTCAGCCTGCGGAAGAAAAAGGGGAAGGCGCTCTTCAAATGATCAATGATGGCGCGTTGGAGAATGTTACATATTTATTCGGGATTCATGTAAGACCCAGTACGGAAGTTCCTTATATGAAGGCTTCCCCCGTCATTGTCCATGGCTCAGCCGAAACAATAAGGGGAACAATCAAAGGCATTCAGGCCCATGCTTCCCGTGCGCAAGATGGAATAAATGTAATCGAGGCAGCAGCTTTGCTTGTCCAAAAATTACAGCAGCTTAATCTGGAAACCGAAACTCCTTATTCCATCAAAATGACTCAATTTGAAACAAACAACAAAGCATCAAACGTCATCCCGGAAACAGCTTTCTTTGCTATTGATGCCAGAGCGCAGTCTAATGATGTAATGAATGAACTGAATCGCTTAACGAAGGATGCTATTGACCAGACAATGGAACAAACTGAAACATCCATCTCCTGGTCAGCCGAAGAATATGTCCCCGCTGCAACCTTGCATGAAAAAGCGATAAAGCTGGCTGAGGCCGCAATAGAAGATATCCTTGGGGCGGAAAATGTCGTTCCGGTCTGTGTTTCTCAAGGAGGCGAGGATTTTCATTTTTATACAGCCAAAAATCCTGAATTAACAGCAACCATGATAGGGTTAGGCTGCGATCTAACGCCTGGTCTGCACCATCCGGATATGATGTTCAATTTAAAAGCACTTATTTATGGAACGAAAATTTTAATTAACACAGTAATGATGACGGCAGGAGAATAACTTAGAAAATTAATGAAGGGGTGTTTTATGGAAAATACCGCACTAACATCACAAACCGGGGACCAAACATCTGCTGAAGAAAAACAACTGGAGCGAAAACTCAAACCAAGGCATCTTTCAATGATCGCAATCGGCGGAACCATTGGAACAGGGCTATTTTTAGCAAGCGGTTCCATTATTCATACTGCGGGTCCGGGAGGAGCTGTAGCTGCCTATATAATTGCCGGAATCATGGTTTTCTTCCTGATGACAAGCTTAGCCGAAATGGCTGCCCTTATTCCTATTACAGGCTCTTTTAGTACATATACATCAAGGTTTGTTGATCCGGCTTTAGGATTTGCGATCGGGTGGAACTATTGGTATAACAATGCAATCGTAGTCGCATTGGAATTAGCAGCTTCCTCCCTTATTATGAAATATTGGCTGCCTTCTGTTCCGGGCATCATTTGGAGCGCATTATTTCTTGCACTCATATTTGGCCTTAATATTTTATCGGTAAAAGGATATGGAGAATCAGAATTCTGGTTTGCCATTATAAAGGTTTTGACGATTATCATCTTTATCGCAGTAGGGTTATTAATGATTGTAGGAATCATGGGAGGGGATGCTGTAGGTTTTGAAAATATCACCAAAGGGGAGGCACCGTTTAAAGGAGGCTTTTTATCCGTTATAAGTGTCTTTATGGTGGTCGGGTTTGCCTTTCAAGGCACCGAGTTAGTAGGAATTGCAGCCGGCGAGAGTGAAAACCCAAGAAAAAATATACCAAAGGCCATTAAGCAAATCTTCTGGAGACTGCTCTTGTTTTATGTATTGGCAATAATCGTGATTGGATTTTTAATAAGCTATAATGATCCGCGTTTGTTAAGCTCGAATATTGAAGATATTGCGGTAAGTCCCTTTACACTAGTTTTTCAAAACGCAGGGCTAGCCATCGCTGCCTCTGTTATGAATGTTGTCATTCTTACTTCCGTTCTTTCTGCGGGCAATTCGGCCATGTACGGAGCTTCTCGCGTGCTTTGGGTGCTGGCGAAAGAAGGCAAAGCTCCTTCGTTTCTAAAAAAGGTGAATTCAGGCGGCATTCCAGTGAATGCTGTGTACTTTTCTACCATCGTTGGGATGGCAGCTTTCCTGACCTCTTTCTTCGGTGAAGGTACGATTTACAATTGGTTATTGAATGCTGCAGGTTTATCCGGCTTTTTATCCTGGTTAGGAATTTCGATTACACATTATCGATTCCGGAAGGCATATATAGCACAAGGAAGAGATTTAAAAGATTTGCCGTATGTATCAAAATGGTATCCATTTGGTCCGATATTAGCGACATTTTTATGTGTTACGGCTATCCTGGGGCAAAATTACTCTGCATTTTTCGGTCCTGAGATTGACTGGTATGGAATTTTAATTTCTTATATCGGGCTTCCTTTATTTTTCCTGGCTTTTCTAGGTTATAAATTCGTAAAGAGGACAAAAGTGATTCCATTGCAAGAGGCTGATTTCAGTAAAGTGGAATAACAAATAAGAGAGTATTTCGTAAACATAAAGTATTTAAAAGATAGCTCCAGCGCCTTGCAAGATAAGCCGTCAGCTGTGGAACTTACTTGTCCATCTTATGTTGGGCCGATCAAGGCGCTTGTGCTTTTCATAGGAGGTTTACCATGACGAATACACATGAAATTGCAATTCGTTCTCTTCATCGAATTGAAGAGCTAGAGGAAGTAAGAAAGCTAGAATCCGCCATTTGGGGAGAAACCGACTCAATCCCTTCACACCAAACCATAACCGCTGTGAAAAACGGAGGTTTGGTTATAGGAGCTTATTGCGAGGAGAAGCTGATTGGATTTCAATACAGCTTTCCGGGATTCAATGGGCAATCAGCCTATCTTTGTTCACATATTCTAGGAATTGATGAGCAATTTCGCAACAAAGGTATAGGGGAAAAGTTAAAGTCAGCACAACGTGACGAGGCGATAAAGCTCGGCTATTCCCTTATTACCTGGACATACGATCCATTAGAAAGTGTTAATGGATATTTAAATATAGCCAAGCTTGGCGGGGTATGTTCCACATATATACCAAACTGCTATGGTGAAATGGAAGATCTATTAAACAGCGGAATTCCTTCTGACCGCTTTCTTGTCGAATGGCATATTGGTAAAAAGGAGAAAACGGATTCTAACGGACAAGGATTACCGTTGGACTTTGTGATAGAAAACTCGCTTATCCAATGGGATGCCATTGATGAGGGAGTGCCTGTTCCTTCTTTCACTCTTCCGCTGCCTGAACAAGAATGTGATACAGCTTTTGTGGCCATTCCAAAGGACTTCCGAACAATAAGAGCCACAAATATTCAAGCGGCTAATGAATGGCGGATGAAAACGAGGGACATTTTTAGTGATTTATTTCAGCAAGGATGGCAGGTAACAGATTTTATGAAGAATTCCATGACGGAAATTCCCGTTCAGTTTTATGTGCTATCAAGGAAATAAGCAGGTTTATATTTAAATATGAATTAACAATATGCTGCTGTCAGCTATTAAAAAGACTGGGGCGAACAGTTTTATCCCCAAAAGGAGAGTCTACTAGTGAAAATTAAACAAGTTATTTTAAGACATCTGAAGCTTGACTTGCTTCACCCCTTTACAACTAGCTTTGGGACGGAATACAATCGGGATTTTATCCTTGTGGAAGCAAAAAGTGATGATGGCATTTCCGGTTGGGCTGAATCGGTTGCGATGCTCGACCCTTTGTATAATGAAGAGACCTTAAAAACGAACTGGCATATACTCGAAGATTATCTAATTCCAATTATCCTTAAAAATGAAATCAAGCATCCTGATGAAATTTCCGAAAAATATTTCACCCATATTCGCGGCAATTACATGGCAAAAGCCGCTTTAGAGGGTGCTGTTTGGGATCTGTATGCTAAAAAACAGGGTGCTTCTCTTTCAAATGCGTTGGGTGGAACAAAAAAGAAAATTGAAGTGGGGGTAAGCATCGGAATACAGGATTCGATTGATTCGACACTAGATATAATAGAAGCTCGTCTCGGTGAAGGCTATAAACGCTTTAAACTAAAAATCAAACCCGGCTGGGATGTTGAATTAATAGACAAGGTCAGAAAAGTATATCCTGATATCCCGCTCATGGCAGATGCAAATTCAGCTTATACCTTACAAGATATAGACGGGTTATCCGCCTTGGATGATTTTAATTTAATGATGATTGAACAGCCGCTTGCCTATAATGATATCATTGACCATGCAGATTTACAGTCAAGGCTAAAAACACCTATTTGCCTGGATGAAAGCATTCACTCATTAGCGGATGCAAGGAAAGCTATTAAATTGGGCAGCTGTAAAATTATTAATATCAAAATTGGCCGTGTCGGAGGTTTGACTGAATCCAGGAAAATCCATGATTTATGTCTTGAACATGAAATTCCGCTTTGGTGTGGGGGTATGCTGGAATCAGGCATCGGAAGAGCACATAATATTGCAATCACTTCACTGCCTAACTTCACGCTTCCCGGCGATACCGCAGCTTCCTCCCTCTATTGGGCAGAAGATATTACTGACCCTGAAGTAACAGTGGAAAACGGAATAATCAGTGTTCCAGAATTGCCCGGTATTGGCTTTGAACCAAGCATGGAAAAAATCAATAAGTATACTATACAAAGTCAAACCTATCATTTAATTTAGAATGTTGATAGAAAAGGCTAGGGTAGTTACTTCCTGCAACATCTATTTTCCTTACATAAAGGCATGACTCCCGAAAAAGGGAGCATGCCTTTTTTTAACACATAATGATTGGAATTACTTGCAATACTTCGATAAAGGTAAAGACAACGTTTCGATAAACAACTATCCTAGAGGAGTAATGCTGATCTTAAATAGATAATGGTTAATGAAATGGCTATCAATCGTAAGAATTCAAGAGCAAATCGTGATTAGTTTTTTGAGGGAGGTTAGTGTAAATCCTATTTGTTATAATGGAATTAAATTCTTAACTATAATTAGGAGATAAAATGTTTAAGAAAATTAAGACTTGGACGGGAAATTTAAAAAGACAGATTTTTATCCTTTACTTTGCTTGTAAAGATGAACGGGTGCCTTGGCATGCAAAAGTTTTTACGGCTTGTGTTGTAGCTTATGCATTCAGTCCGATAGACCTAATACCTGATTTCATACCTATTCTTGGTTACTTAGACGATGTAATTCTTGTTCCATTAGGAATAATTATTGCATTAAAGATGATACCAAAGTCAGTATTAACCGACTGTGAAAGTAAGGCAGAAGAAATGATGAAAAACGGTAAGCCAAAGAATTGGATAGTCGGATCAATAATAGTATTGATTTGGGGCTTAATTTTAATATGGGCATTTATTAATATTTATCGCTTACTTAATTAACGGTTGCTAGAAAAGAAACATTCCTAGAGTTAGTGTGTTTACGGTTTTTTGAAACAAAGGAAAATCCTCTTAAAAAATTTGTCGGGGTATTTGGCTTGGTCAAAAATAGTATCATATTGGAAATGAAAATTTTAGAGATAGATCTATTAACTGGATTCTTTTTATAATAAGGCTGCCAATTAGCGGCCTTTTATAAAAAGAAAAAGGAGCCTAAAGGAAAATTTCTTATTCTATTAATGTTGATTCAGCCCCTGACATAATAATGCGGTGCGGTATTGAGCGAGTCAGGACTCGTTCTGCATCATAGGCACAGACTAACAACCATCCCATTTCTCTTGCCATGCCATTCCAACTGCTCCGTTTAAAATTTCATCAAGAAGACTCTTTAATGCACCAGCCTGATCACCCCACTGTTGATTCCCCCAAACCTTTACAACATTAATTAACATATCGGATTATTTACAGTGAAAAATAACAGGATATTAATTACTAATTAATCTGAGCTGTCCTTAGACGGCTTTTTCTTTTTGAAATAATAGGTTTAGATTAGTTTGTGTTAGTTGTTTTAATCACTACCGAGATAAAGAGGTATCCAAAGAAAAATTATTTTGATATACCCAACCATATAATTATTTGAGAATATTTGGTGTTTGAAATCAGAAATAAAGCACTTACATTTCCTATTTCTGTGTACATTTACCTGAAAATATCAAATTATCTTTAAATTTAGACTATTCAATGTTATTATTTTATAAGAATATTCAAACTATTAATTTGGAAGGTGAGGGAACTCATATGTCACAGATGTTGGCTTTGGTTATTGTTATTCTGATTTTATTTGTAGGGGACATAGTGGCGGTTCGAACAAAAGCCTGGGTACCTTCCGTTTTCATTTCGGCGATCCTATTTCTATGTGGTTATTGGACATTCTTTCCGCAAGACATCGTTTCATTAGCAGGTGTTCCACCGGTAGTGGCAACAATGATGATGTACTTATTGATCACGAATATGGGGACATTGCTTTCAATAAGGGAATTGGTGAATCAATGGAAGACGATTGTCATCTCCTTATCTGGCATTCTTGGCATTGTTGCACTATTATTCGGAATTGGCATCTTTATTTTTGATCTGCAAACTGTCCTTGTAGCGGTTCCACCTTTAGTGGGAGGTATGGTTTCTTCAATAATCATGTCAGAAGGAGCGGCAGATGCAGGACTTACGAGCTTGTCCGTTTTTGCCATTGTTATTTATGTAATGCAAGGCTTCGCTGGATATCCTTTAACTTCAATTGTCTTGAAGAAAGAAGGGAAGAAGCTTTTGGGGCAATACCGCAATGGAAAGTTAACGGTAAAAAAGGATGAAACTGCATCCGCTGCAGAAGGTATGACGGAACTTAAGCTGTTCAAGAAACTTCCTGAAAAATATAATACGGAATATTTCAAATTTTTAAGACTTGCAGTTGTTGCTTTACTTGCTTACCTAGTTTCGAGTGGATTAGAGCCGATTATATCTATAAATGCATTTGTTCTTTGCTTACTATTCGGGGTTATCGGAAAAAGTGTCGGTTTCTTGGAAAGACAGACACTGCAAAAAGCAAATGGATTTGGATTTGCGATCATGGCCCTTATGCTTTTCGTCTTTGATGGATTGAAAAATGCAACACCAAGTATGATGATGGAGATTCTTTACCCACTTGTTGTTTGCATTATCTTAGCTGTGATAGGTATGTATATATTCTCATTCATAGCAGGGAAATTGTTAAAAGTCAGCAAAGAAATGGCCTTTGCTGTATCTTTAACAGCATTATACGGATTTCCAGCTGATTACATTATCACCAATGAAGTCGTAAATTCATTAACAAAAGATGAAAATGAAAAAGAAGCATTGCTAAGCCATATGCTGCCGCCGATGCTTGTTGGCGGATTTATATCGGTAACAATCGTGTCGGTTATTTTGGCAGGAATATTCGTACAATTCTTGTAAAATAGGAGGGATTCTAAGTGAGTCTTAGCGAACGTATAGAAAAGCAAATAAGTGATTTGGGCGAATTTACATCAACACCCGGAGAAGGGACTACCCGGCTTACGTATAGCAAGGAAGACTTGCTTACACGTAATTATATAAAAAATAAAATGATGGATTACGGCCTGACAGTACAGGAAGATGGATTTGGAAATATTTTTGGAAAGCTTGGGGGTACTTTAAAAGATGCACCAAGCGTTCTGTTAGGTTCACATTTTGATTCCGTACCAAATGGCGGTGCGTATGACGGACCAGCAGGTGTAATTGTCGCACTTGAAGTGGCTGCCCTATTTTCAGAAAATCAATTAACACCTAAATATCCATTGGAAATCGTTGCCCTGATTGAAGAAGAAGGAGCTCGTTTTGGCGGAGGGCTAATGGGGTCGAGAGGAATAGTGGGAACGCTTAGTGAGGAAAGTTTTAAAAATTTAAAGGATAAAGATGGTATCACAACCATTGAAGCGATGTCAAAAGTTGGACTGGATTTCTCTCTTCCGAAAAGAAGAAATCCCAATAGCATTAAAGCATTTCTCGAATTGCATATAGAACAAGGACCAATCCTTGAAGAGAAGAATATCCCCATTGGTGTTGTAGAAGCTATTGTTGGTTTAACTCAATTTGAAGTAACCATTGAAGGAAAGGCAGGACATGCAGGCACAACCCCAATGGATCGCCGTACGGACGCATTGGTTGCTGCCGCTCAAATTATTTCTCAATTACCGAGCTTTGCAATTGAGGAAGGAGAAGGAACGGTTATAACGACAGGACGACTAGATGTTTTACCAAATGGAGCAAACGTCATACCGAATAAAGTGGTATTTTCGGTAGATATTCGATCAAGCAAGGAAGAACATATTAACAATGTCATCAGGCGGATGAAAGAATTAATCGAATCCTATCAGGTACAGGGGATACATACAACGGCGGAACAGCTGTTGTATATGCCGCCAAAGATATTGAGTAATGAGATTAAGGATTTATTAAAAGATAAAAGTTCTGATTTGGAAATTCCATACTGTTCCATTGATAGTGGAGCAGGTCATGATGCGATGGTTTTTTCAGATGTGACTGATGTTGGCATGCTTTTTGTTCCAAGTAAAGCAGGACTAAGTCATTGTCCAGAGGAATGGTCTGATGCACGTCATTTGGCAAATGGAGTGCAAATATTTTACGAAGTGGCTAAATGTTTAACGGAGGTAGAATAAGAATGATTAATCAAACGATAAAAGAAGCGATTCAAAATTATAGTGATGAATTAACAGAAATACGCAGAAAACTTCATAGCGAACCTGAGTTATCATGGGAAGAAGAAAATACAACTGCCTTTGTTTGTGACTACCTTGAAAAATTAGGGATTACTTATCGAAAAGCGGAACCAACAGGTGTCATTGCAGAAATTAAAGGCGGTAAGGCAGGAAAGACGGTAGCATTAAGAGCAGATATGGACGCCCTTTCTGTTGAAGAATTAAATAAAGACTTGCCGTATGCTTCAAAAGAAGAAGGGAAAATGCATGCATGTGGTCATGATGCGCACACTTCAATGCTATTAATTGCAGCTAAGGCACTAAACGTAATAAAAGAAGAATTACCTGGGAATGTGCGATTAATATTTCAACCAGCTGAAGAAGTGGCAACAGGTGCAAGGGAAATGGTTAAACAAGGGGCTGTTGAGGGTGTTGATAATGTTTTTGGCATACATATTTGGTCGCAAATGCCAACAAACACGGTTGCTTGTACTCAAGGACCTTCATTCGCTTCAGCAGATATCTTTACAGTAACGTTTAAAGGAAGAGGGGGACATGGTGCAATGCCACAGGATTGTATCGATGCTACTATTGTTGCCTCTTCATTCGTCATGAACGTACAGTCTGTCGTATCAAGAACGGTCGACCCCCAAAATCCCGCTGTTTTGACAGTTGGAAAAATGGTCGTTGGCACACGATTTAATGTCATTGCAGAAAATGCCGTCATTGAAGGGACTGTCCGTTGCTTTGATCCTAAAACACGTGACCATATTGAAAAGCAGCTCCAGATTTATGCTGAAAATGTTGCGAACATTTACGGTGCGACCGCAAAGGTTGAGTACTACCGCGGAACACAAGCTGTCATCAATGATGAATACAGTGCAAAATTAGTGCAAAAAGTTGCCTCAAATGCGTTTGGCGATGACGCAATATATAATGAAAAGCCAACAATGGGTGGCGAAGACTTTAGCTTCTATTTAGATGAAGTACCTGGAAGCTTCGCTTTAGTTGGATCAGGAAATCCTGAAAAAGATACGGAATGGGCACACCATCACGGAAAATTCAACATCGACGAAGAAGCGCTTGCTACCGGTGCAGAACTTTATGCCCAATATGCATGGGCATATTTGAACGAATAATGGTCTGAATAAAAGAGGGAATCCGGTATTACTAAAGGGTGTTTGAACGTCAGAAGGCCGCCAATTGGCGGCCTTCTGGCGTTAAGGGTTAAATTTCACTTATGCATCATATCAAGTGATCCGTCTAGAGGCAAAGAGAAGGATAATGTGTGATTGGAAATTCCTTAAGTTTTTTCTGTACTAACTAATTTCATTATAAAATCTTACATGCGTAAAAACCGTAGATGTTCCAGTTGCAAATTAATCCCACTTATTCGATATTTCAAGGATACTGTTTGTTTAGCAAGGACAAAACAGGACATCGGTCGGAAGGGGAATATAAAATCTGAAGGGAAATAGTAAGGTAGTTCGGAAGTAAAAAAAAGAGGGAGATGGAGCTATGAAGAAATTACTTACTAGTTTGGTAGTATTGGCAATGGCCCTTGGGGTATCTTTTTCCACAGCTTCAGCATCTGCTGGAGGTTTTCACCACCCCGACAGCTGGGATAAGAATTCTATTTTACGGAAGGACACTCATGGGGTGGAGGTCAGAAATATGCAGTATATCCTGAATGTCATGGGCTTTTATACGGATTCTGCAGTGGTTGACGTTGATGGTATCTTTGGACCAAAAACAGAAGCGGGAGTGAAGAAATACCAAAAAGAAAACAACTTGAAAGTGGATGGTGTGGTTGGCCCCCGGACGTGGGATAGCTTCTCGCAATATATTAAGAAGAATGGCAATGAAACATATGGCGCAGGCGGAAACATGGGACTCAGAATTAAATGGAAGTACGACAATTCCTCCTATACATCGGGATCTAAAGCCTATATTTACGGTAATGGAGATACATTAAGCGATCAATACCGATTGTATGCAAATTAAGATAAAGGAAATTCCTTTCTATGAAAAACGTGTCCACAAATAGGCACGTTTTTATTTTTTCTTTCACAAGTTGAGTGTATTTTTAAACTCCTGTTTCCTTCTTGGGTATTGTGTGGTAGATTTTCGATTCCCTGAATAAATGCTATTCCTTCCAGAGGAATCAGTTTAAGTCCAAAAACATATAAGCTGGTAATGATGTTACTGCTGACTATAGTGAAAAAATCCATTAATCCTTAAGCGACGGAACCCCCTGTCTTAGTATTTTTTATACTCAATTTAAAATTTAATCTTTTGAATTTCACTTTCTCACCTATTGCCTAATTAATGAAGATGCTGATATGATCCATTTTTTCGATAGGCAGGACCTTTAAAATCCATTCATTTTAAATGGAAAAATGGTAAAGTTAGAGGGGATTGAAGATTTCTTTAGAATACTGACCCTCTCCAATCGGCTGTAGCTCCGAATGGAAGGAGGGAAATTAAAAAATTAATATATGATATAAGACTTAGAAGGAAATTCACAAAAAGTATTTGCAGAGGAGTAGCGCATATGGACAATTACTTATCAATCAGTGAAATGGCTTCCATTCACAGTATCTCAAGGCAAACACTCATTTATTACGATAAGATCGGTTTATTTAAACCGGTACATATAGATGAACATGGTTATCGATATTATAGTGCCATTCAGATTCCGTTTCTAAGGGAAATTTGCTTTTTGAAGTCGATTGGCATCAAACTGAATGATATTAAGGACCATATAGGAAATCGGAATTTAACCACTGCCATGTCACTTTTGGAATTTCATCAAGAATTCATTGATAAAGAAATAAATGCCTTGATGAATACCCGTACATTTATTCAACAGAGATTAATGAAATATTCAGAAGCCAAAAATATTAAAAGTGAATTGGATAAACCTATTATAGAAGAATTTCCTGAAAGGCATGTCTTATTTATACCATTTGAAAATGATTTGTGCCGTGAAGAATTACATTTAACGCTTATGAAAGCTTGGAATGTATTAAGTAAACATGAAATGCTTCCGTCTGAGGGTTTTGGCACGGTTATTTTAAAGGATAAACTTGGAATGGATGATGTATTCGAGGGTGCGGGAATATATACTGCATTACCTTTTATAGATCCTGATATGGATAACATGATGACGTTGCCTGCTGGGCAATATGCCTGTGTATATAAATATGGAATGCCATATAATATTGAGTTTTTAAATGAATTGGTTCAATGGATCAGTGAAAATCACTATAGAATTATTGGGGACGTTGTGGACGCTTGCTTATTGGATACGACCTTTTACGAGAATGATAGTAGTGTTGATTTTTGTCAGCTGCAAATCCCTGTAGAGAAAATTACTTGAATTTTCAAATATCCATTGACTGTATAGTAGAAATACACTTTAGAATATCAATTGTAACCGATAACATATAGGTTATTTGAATGTGACTATACATAGGATACTGATCTTAAAGTGACAGGGGGATTTATTATGTCTGAAAAAATGAATAAAGTGACAGATTTACGTTCTGCGCTGGAACTACTGAAGTCGATTCCAGGACAATTGATTGAAACGGATGAACCAGTCAATCCTCATGCTGAATTATCTGGCGTGTATCGTCATGTCGGTGCTGGCGGGACAGTGATGCGTCCAACAAAAATCGGGCCTGCCATGGTTTTCAATCATGTTTTGGGTCATGAAGATTCAAGCGTGGTAATCGGACTTTTAGCCAGCCGGGAAAGAGTCGGCCACATGCTGGATACAAAACCCGAGCGGCTCGGGTTCCTTTTAAATGAAGCTGTAAAAAACCCAATTGATCCAATCACCATTTCGAATGATAAAGCGAAAGCTCAAGAAGTGGTTCACTATGCAGAAGATCCCGGTTTCGATATTAGAAAATTAATACCTGCGCCTACGAATACAGAGGAAGATGCAGGTCCGTATATCACCATAGGAATGTGCTATGCCTCTGATTCAGAAACCGGTGAATCTGATATAACGATACACCGATTATGTTTACAAAGTAAAGATGAGATGTCCATGTATTTTGTTCCTGGCCGTCATTTAGAAGTTTTTCGTGAAAAGGCTGAAAAAGCAGGAAAACCGTTACCAATTTCCATTAGTATCGGTGTTGACCCTGCAATTGAAGTCGCTGCTTGTTTTGAAGCACCTACGACTCCCCTTGGCTTTAATGAGCTGAGTGTTGCAGGGGCGATCAGGAAAGAAGCGGTAGAATTGGTCCAATGCTTGACAATTGATGAAAAAGCTATCGCGAATGCTGAATATGTAATAGAAGGGGAATTGGTTCCCGGAGTGCGCGTTCGGGAAGATCAAAACACCAATACTGGAAAAGCAATGCCGGAATTCCCTGGTTATACAGGTTCAGCTGTTGCGGATCTGCCTCTAATCAAAGTGAAAGCCGTAACGCACCGAGTCAATCCAATCATGCAAACAGTTATTGGTCCAAGTGAGGAGCATGTTAATATGGCTGGCATTCCAACTGAAGCAAGCATTTTGCAAATGGTGGAAAAGTCCATGCCAGGAAAATTATTGAATGTTTATGCCCATACTTCAGGAGGAGGTAAATACATGGCTGTTCTTCAATTCAAGAAAAGTCAGCCAAGTGATGAAGGGCGCCAAAGACAAGCTGCACTATTGGCATTCTCTGCCTTTTCTGAACTTAAGCATGTATTCATCGTGGATGAAGATGTGGATCCCTTCGATAGCAATGATGTTTTATGGGCGTTAAATACTCGTTACCAAGGTGATGTTGATACGGTTTTCATTCCTGGAGTGCGCTGTCACCCGTTAGATCCTACACAAGATCCCGCATACAGCCCTACCATTCAGGAAAAGGGTATTTCCTGTAAAACCATTTTTGACTGCACAGTACCATTTCATTTAAAAGATGAATTTAAAAGGTCCGAATTTAAAGAGGTGGATCCAAGTCGATTCGTTCCTGGATTTTCCAATACGTAAGTTTCCATAAAGCTTCGATTCGATGACTAATGTAAGGAGGGGAATTAATGAAAATCATTGTTGGAATAACAGGAGCGACTGGAGCCATTTTCGGAATTAGGATTCTTCAGATGCTTAAAAGCAGTGAAGTGGAGACCCATTTAATCATGTCCCCGTGGGCACATGCCACCATTCAACATGAAACATCATATTCTGTTAAAGAAGTGGAGGGATTAGCTGATCATTCCTATTCTTACAAAGATCAAGCAGCAAGAATTTCAAGTGGATCGTACCGGGTTGATGGCATGATCGTAGCACCTTGCAGTATGAAAACACTAGCTTCCATTCGCATGGGGCTAGCGGATAATTTATTAACGCGATCTGCTGACGTCATGTTGAAAGAAAGAAAAAAATTATTACTAATGACTAGAGAAACCCCTCTGAATACGATTCATTTGGAGAATATGACGGCGCTTTCCAAAATGGGGACCATTATATTCCCTCCGATGCCAGCCTTTTATAATCATCCTGAGAATGTTAACGATATCATTGATCATCTGGCTTATCGTGCGTTAGATCAATTTGAAATCGATACTCTCGGTGCGAAACGGTGGGACGGAATGAAATATCGCACCAAAATATAACAGATTACTAAGGAATTAAAGAAAAAGGTGAAAAAATGAATGGGATGGAAATGCCAGAAGAGATATTCGACTTGTTAAATGGTAAAGAACTTGTCGACAAGCAGCATGAAGCCATGATGCTGTTAACGATAAGTGAAGAAGGATGGCCGCATACTGCAATGATTAGCGTAGGTGAGATCGTAGCGGTAAGCCGGAAGGAATTAAGGATTGGCCTATGGCCGGATACTTCGACCACAGCCAATGTCATTCGTACCCATAAAGCTACACTGGTTTTGTTTTGGAAAGGTAAAGCACAATATATTCGCCTTTCATTAGAGAGATTAAAAGAGCTGCCATATGTCCAATATAAAAGAGTAAGATTCCACGCCCAAATAGTAGAGGCACGGGAGGATATGGCTAAGTATGCTGAAATACGCTCTGGAATTAAAATCGACTTGAAAAACCCTAAAGAAGTTGTTGAACGTTGGAGTGAGACCATAGGGGATCTCCTTCAATAAAATTCCCAGGTACCGACTTTAAGTTACTGAGTAATTGAAATTATCAAATAATAATTGTAAAAATCCGAACTTCATGTAAAATGGAATCATTACATGTATTTATAACTTGCCTATTCATTAACCATTAAAAAAAGCCCTTTTTTAATGAAAATTAATGAACTGACTGGCTATCTTAATTTCTCGATCAAGTTACCTTGATGGTGAAGTTAAGATAGCCTTTTTTATTAAATATGCTGGCTGGTTTATGTTAATAATCATGAAATGGGGAATGTCACTATGGAAATGTATGTAAAGGAATTGGGGAACAAAAGAATTCAAATTGCAGATTATCCTGGAGAGAAAGGGCCAATCATAGCCATACATGGTTTAACGGGTAATCATAAGCAAATGCATTATTATGCAGAAATGTTAAAAGGCGAGTACAGAGTCATCTCGATTGACTTAAGAGGGAGGGGAAATAGTTCGAGGGCAGATGTACAGTCTTCTCTTTTTAAACATGCAGAAGATGTAATTGAGTTAATTCAAGAATTAAAGGTTGAAAATCCGATTTTGATAGGGTATTCAATGGGAGCCTTCATCTCAAGCGTTGTAGCCAGCAAATTAACCTCGGTACAGGCATTGATATTATTGGATGGTGCGGCCATTTCCTCTCAACAACAAAGGGACATCGTACAACCATCACTAGGCCGATTAAGTAAAGAATATGAATCTCAGGAAAGTTATATTGCTGAAATTAAGGAAATCTATAGCCGTTTGGGTATCAAATGGACGGATCACCTGCAAAGTGTGGCGGAGTATGAGGTTCATGAAGTGGATGGTCACTGGGAGAATAAATCATCAGAAGATAGCATTCTTAGGGATTTTGATAGTTTTTATTCTTTTGTCCCTAAAGAGATTTGTAGACAAATTTCCTGTAAAACGTTATTGGTGTATGCCAGTGGGAAAATAGGGGAATTTCCTCCATTATTTTATGAAGAAGCCTATGCTGATACGAAGAAATATACGCCTGATATCGAAATGATCGTTTCTACATGTAATCACTATACAATGGTGTTTGAAAATAGAGTGGAGATTAACGAAGGAATAAAATCTTTTTTAAAACGAATTTGATTTTTTGCAGTTATTTTTAAAAAAGATATTGAAATTAACAGAAAATAGTGTAATATTAAGAATATATAAAAAACTTAATTATTGCCTATTCATTAGCTATTAAAAAATAACCTTTTTTAATAACAACTAGTGAACAACTGGCTACCTTAAACACCTGCTGTCATTTATTGATAGTAATGTTTAGGGTAGCCATTTTTGTCGTGATAATGTAAACGCTTAATGAATTTGGGGGTTTTATGGTTGAAAATCATTGATTTAACATTGGAACTTTACGATGGTCTAGTTACAAATAATGATTTACCTGCAATAGGCATTAAAGATGAACCTCTTGAACAAAAGGGGAAATCTGATTCACTTCCTAGAGGATACCGTTCCAAGTTGATTTCTTTTTCTGACCATAGTGGGACTCATGTCGATGTGCCTTCACATTACTTTGAAAACGGGGAGTCGGTTGAAAACATCAATCTGAAGAATATGTTTGGTGATGCCCTCATACTGGATGTAAGCATGTTAAAAGCGACACATGAACCGGTTACGAAAGCTTTACTTGAAGAGGCGGAACGCAGGCAGGGGGTGTATGTAGAAAAAAACGATATCGTCCTCATCAGGACATGGGGGAAATCATGGGGGGAAGAAGGCTTTTTTGAAGCGCAGGCCTTAGATGATAGTGTGGCCCAATGGTTTATTGAAAAGCAAATACATATTGTCGGTTTGGATTTGCCCAATGCCGATTTGAACCAGGACTCAGAAAGCGGAATTCATCAAAAATTACTGAACCATGATATATATATCGTTGAAAATCTAGTGAATCTTGAAAAATTACCTAAGCATTCTCGCTTTCTTTTTTTCGGGATCCCTTTAAAACTAAAAAATGCAACAGCCTCACCTATAAGGGCACTATCGATACTTGATTCACAATTAATATAAAGAGGTGCAGACGAATGAGCGAGGGATTATTGTATTTCAAAGAAGTTTATGATGTTGTACCAGGCTGGGTGCAAAAAATGCACGATTATAGCCCCAATGCACTTGATCACTATACCAACTTACGCAGTAACATCATGCAAGAGGGAGCCTTGACGAAGAAGGAGAAAGATATATTACTGGTAGGCATGAATGCTGCGAGGTTGTATGAACGAAGTATGGTGTACCATACAAAAGGGGCAATCGATGGCGGGGCAACATTACCGGAACTGGTAGAATATCTAATAGTTTCATACTTATATAACGGAACAGAAGCATTAAAAACAGGAATGAAGTCTTTGGAGTATGCTCTTACACTTAAAGGCATTCGATATCCCGAAATAAGTGGCCATCAAGGAACAGCAGAAGAAATCCTGCTTTATATGATTGAACTATTAGGGGATGAGGAGACGGGATTCGTCTCGAATGTTTTGAAACTGGTTAAATCGGAAGACCAAAACTCCCTCAAAGATTATATATTAAGTGATTCAGTGGTTTCAAAAAGGCTAAAACATCTCCTGATGACAGGAATATTCATTACAGAATTAAAAGGGGAACAGGTTGGGGAATGGATGGAGGCGGCAAGGTTAAATGGAGCCTCGGAAGAACAATTAGCTGAAGTGGGTCTGATTTGCTTATTGACTGCTGGAATACCTGCTTGGTTTGAGGCAAGTGATTCATTGATTGAAAATAAGTAACGTGAGATTGGTGGGGAAAACATGACGAAAGTACATCAAGATATAGAAGCAGCTTTATCTTGTGTGAAGAACGGTCATACATTAATGGTAGGTGGATTTGGCTTGATCGGTGCCCCTCTTACATTAATAGATGGTTTGGCCAAAAAGGATGTAGCAGGCTTGACGGTAATCAGTAACAATTTAGGCGAGAAAGGAAAAGGTCTGGGAGTTCTCCTAAGCCAGAAGAAAATAAAAAAGGCGATTGGTTCTTATTTTACAAGCAATCGTGAAATTGGGGAGGTTTACCAACGCGGGGAAATTGAATTAGAACTATTACCACAAGGGACATTAGCGGAATCCATTCGTGCTGGCGGTGCTGGCATAGGCGGTTACTATACGAAAACGGGTGTAGGGACCGATTTAGCTAAAGGAAAAGAAGAAAGGGAAATAAATGGGGCTACATATATTTTTGAACCTGCCATAAGAGCAAATGTAGCTTTGATCAGGGCATGGAAGGCAGATACACTTGGTAATCTTGTTTATTATAAAACGGCTCGAAACTTTAATCCGGGAATGGCAACAGCCGCAGATGTCGTAATTGCGGAAGTGGATGAGATAGTTGAACCTGGAGAACTCCCGCCAGAAGAGATTGTAACACCGCATCTATTCGTCGATGGAATTATTAAGGCAAAGAAAATCCTGACGAAGGAAGGTGTCAAAGTTTATGAGTGACAAAGAATTAATGCAAAATATGATAGCAAGACGCGCGGCAAAAGAATTGACGGGTCCTTGTATAGTGAACCTTGGAATCGGGATTCCGACCTTGGTTGCAAAGTACATTGATGATGAAAATGTTTTTTTCCATACGGAAAATGGATTGTTGGGAGTTGCTGATGTAGAGGAAGATGAAATCGATCCCAATTTAGTTAATGCAGGCAAGTTGCCAGTAGGGGAATCGATTGGTGCATCATTCTTTAATAGTGCTGAATCGTTTGCAATGATCCGTGGAGGACACATTGATGTTGCCATCTTAGGTGTTTTGCAGGTAGGTCAAACCGGGGAAATTGCAAATTGGGCGGTACCAGGCAAGAATATCATGGGTGTTGGAGGAGCGATGGACCTGTTGGTTGGCGCCAAAAAAGTGATCGTGACCATGACACATACAAGTAAGGAAGGTAAAAGTAAGGTTTTAAATGAATGCACCTACCCGATTACTTCCACTAGAAGCGTTGACTTGATCATCACCGAGTTGGCAGTCTTTGAAGTAATTGAAAAACAGTTGAAATTGATTGAATTAATGCCAGGTATAACGATCGAAGAAGTAAGAGCAAAAACAGAAGCGAATTTTATCTATTAAATGTTAAAAAGGTGGATTAAATGAAAATACGTTCAGTTGATGTATACATTATTGATTTACCCACAATTCGTCCTCATCAGCTTGCCATGCATACGATCGTGGAACAAACGATCATTCTTGCCCGTGTCATGGATGAAGAGGGTGCGGAAGGTTGGGCGGAAGTGGCGACAATAGGCGGGGCTTCATATGGTGAGGGGACACCTGAGGCGATCAAAGTGAATATTGATACATATATCGCCCCGCTTATCATTGGAAAAAACCCCGTCCATTACGACAAAATCATGCATGAAGTTTCACTAAATGTTAGAGGAAACAATTTTGCGAAGGCTGTCGTTGAATCAGCCATGGTGGATTTAGTAGCCAGAAGGAGAAACATCCCTGCTTATGAATTATTCGGTGGACAAATTCATAAATCATTGCCGGTGGCATGGACTTTGGCAAGTGGGGATACGAGTAAAGATATCGAAGAAGCGAAAGAATCCTTACACCAAAAACGTCATAATATCTTTAAATTGAAAATTGGCAAAGGTAATCCATATAAGAATGTGGAGCATGTATTGAAAATTATTGAAGCCGTGGGAGATCAAGCACGCATTACTGTTGATGTTAATCAAGCATGGGATGAAACAACGGCTATTTATTGCATTGAAGCTTTACAGGAAGGCGGGGTTTCCATGGTCGAACAGCCGCTGCCAGCTTGGGATAATGAAGGGATGTCAAGATTGACCAATCGTTTTAAGGTCCCGATCATGGCCGATGAATCATTGAATTCATTACAAGATTCATTCCAAATAGCTAAACATAGGGCAGGTAATTCCTTCGCCTTGAAAATATGTAAACATGGAGGGATGACCCAAACGAAAAAGGTGGCTGCGATTGCTGAAGGTGTAGGCTTTGGTTTGTATGGAGGAACGATGATTGAATCATCATTAGGAACGGCCATTTGTGCACAACTTTATTCAACCATTCCAAAATTTGAATTCGGTACAGAATTATTTGGACCGTTACTTTTCAAAGAAAATATTACGCTAAACGAAATAAAATATGAGAATTATGAAATAATCATCCCGGATGGTCCAGGATTTGGCATGGAGATGGATATGGAAAAGGTAAAACATTTTTCAAGAGGTCTTTAATTAATATAAACTGGAATGGGGATTATGGAACTCCCACTGGTTTATGCAAGTAATCTTGAGAGGATGTAGTTTTATATGGGACAGCCAACTTTATTAATCACGGCCTATGCGAAGGCACCGCAAAATACGAGCATGTATGAAAATTATAAATACGCTGGGATGGTACTGGAAATTCACAAAGAAAGTCACATAATCATTAATGCAGAATTTACGTTTTTAACAACTTTGGCCCAGGATTTTTTTAAGCGAATGATAGTTGGTTTTGATTTTAGTAAAGATATTGATTCCTTAATAGAGAATATTAAAACGGACTTTTTAGCTCCATCGCAGCAGTCTGTGATTGTTGCCCTGAAAATAGCTCACCAAAGATATAAGGATAGTTTAGAAGAAAGAAATAAAAATAGCAGGAGGTAGAAAATTGAGCAATGTAGTAATAATAGACTCGGTTCGCACCGCTATAGGGAAATTAGGGGGAGCATTGGAGAATGTTCCTGCCGATTTCCTGGCAGCTGCTGTCCTTGATGAAGTTATCAAGAGAGCGGATATTCCTAAAGAGAGTATTGATGAAGTGATTATGGGACAAGCCAAACAAAGTTCAGACGCGTCAAATTTGGCAAGAGTTGCATCACTCCGGGCAGGTTTTCCTGTAGAAGTACCAGGTTATACCGTACACAGACAATGCGGATCCGGCATTCAAGCGATCAATTCTGCCAGTCAACAAATTCAATGCGGATTTGGGGATGTAATCATTGCAGGCGGAGCGGAATCAATGAGCACGGCCCCATACTATATGAGGAATATCCGTTTTGGATTGAAATCAGGGAATGGACAGTTATTGGATCCGAATACGGAAAGCCAGCCAGGTTCACAGCCCGTTGAAGATTACGGGATGTTAACGATGGGAATGACAGCAGAAAATCTGGCTGAAAAATATTCCATTTCAAGGACTGAACAAGATGAATTTGCTTTAAGGAGCCAAGAAAATGCAAAACGGGCAATTTCTACTGAAATATTTACGAAAGAAATCGTTCCGTATCAAATTAAAACGAAAAAAGGGTTAATGGAATTTAATGTGGATGAGCACCCAAGAGAAACCAGTCTGGAAAAGCTGGCTAATTTAAAACCGGTTTTCAAGAAGAATGGAACGGTAACCGCTGGAAATAGTAGTGGTAGAAATGATGGTGCATCCGCTCTGATACTTATGTCGGAAGAAGCAGCAAAAAGGCGTGGTAAAAAGCCGAAAGCAAGAGTGATTGCTCAAGCGGCAGCAGGCATATCACCAAATTTCATGGGGCTTGGGCCTGTCAACTCCACCTTGAAAGCGCTTCAAATATCAGGGTTGAAACTGAATGATATTGATTTAATTGAACTGAACGAAGCCTTTTCTGCACAAGCTTTGGCAGTAATCAAAGAATTGAGGCTTGATATGAATAAGGTGAATCCTAATGGCGGTGCCATTGCCATGGGACATCCAATTGGTGCCACTGGAGCAATTTTAGCAACCAAGTTGATACATGAGTTAGAAAGAACCGGAAAAAGATATGGGCTAATCACATTATGTATAGCAGGTGGATTAGGAATCAGTACCATCATTGAAAATCAACAAATATAAAAACTTAAAAAAATTGGAGGAAGTATTATGAAGAATCAAAAAGTAATCGACGTTTATAATGGATTGGTAGTTAAATTCAAGGAATTAGTTAGCGAATACGAAATTGATCACAATGACTATCAAGCTCTTGTTGATTGGATGGATCAATTAGGCAGGGCAGGGGAAATTCCGTTATTTATGGATGTTTTCTTTGAAACTCATGCACTTCAGGAAATGTATAAAAGTGTAAAAGGAACGGAACCTACTATTCTAGGACCTTATTACATAGAAAATACGCCAGTCGTTCAAAATCCCGGAGTGTTGCCACAACGTGAAAATGAACCAGGTGACGTCCTTTACTTTTCAGGATCTGTTAAAGATGTTAATGGAAATCCGTTGTCAAATACCAAAATAGATATGTGGCAGGCTGATACAAACGGTGAATACTCATACTTCGCTGAAGGTATTCCAGATGATAATTTACGTGGTGCTTTTTATACGGATGCGAATGGTAATTTTGAAATAAAAACAGTTGTACCGGGTAATTATTCAATTCCAACAGATGGACCTTCTGGTCAATTCTTAAAGTGGATTGATCATCATTCATTTCGTCCAGCACATTTGCATCTCTTATTCCAACCGGAAAATGGCGATAGATTAGTAACACAAATATATTTTGAAGGCGATGAATATTTAGAAAATGATGTTGCACAAGGTGTTCGCGGAAGCTTAATTACAAAGTTAGAAAAACATTCCGGTGCAGAAAAAGGATTGAAAAATGATTATTATAAGGCTCATTTAGATTTTGAACTTAGATTACAAGATAAACCTGTTTTCAATAAGGCTGTCGTGAAAAACTAATCATCGATAAGAATATACATGTGAAGATTTTCTAAGAAGGATTTTGTTCCCTTAGGTAATAAGAATACTAAAGATGCTTTGTTAATGGGCAATTCCAATGAAGATTATCTGATTTTTCCGATTATTTTCCGAGTTTCTATTTTAGAACTCGGAAAATACATTCGAAACCGATATTTTATGATGGGAGGCGGAAAATGCGTAGTGTAGTAGCTTCGGATATCATTGCTGTCAGTAAATTTAACCGCTTTCATTTACTTGTTTTTCTTTGGTGTTTTTATGCCATCGCTTTCGACGGGTATGAAATAGCCATGTATGGTGTGGCTTTGCCTTGGATGATGGAAGAGTGGGATTTAACTTCCATTCAGGCAGGGGCAGTCGGCAGTTATTCCTTATTCGGCATGATGATTGGCGCCCTGATTTTAGCACCGATCGCAGATAAATATGGCCGGAAGAATGTTCTCGTCATTTGTATGATTTTGTTCAGCATATTTACCTTGGGGGCAGGGATTGCACCCAACCTCACATGGTTCACAGTAATGCGTTTCATTGCTGCAATTGGAATGGGAGCATTAATGCCGAATGTTATATCGCTAATGACTGAATATTCCCCAAAACAAAATCGGGCCATCATTGTAGCTGCGATGTATTGTGGCTATTCAATCGGTGGAATCATGGCATCATTAGTGGGAATGTATATCATTCCTTATACGGATTGGCGTGTATTATACTTTATTGGAATTTTGCCATTACTTACACTTCCAATATTCATGAAGCAGTTTCCTGAATCCCTTTCCTACTATTTAGCAAAGAAGGAAATTGGGAAGGTTGTTGAAATCCTCAATAAAGTCAAACCAGAAGGGGATTTTAAAGAAACAGACGATTTCAGGCTTAGTGAAGCTGAACAGAGGGGAAAAGGATCTCCAGTAAAAAAACTATTCACGAACAAACGGGCATTCAGTACGGTTTCCATTTGGGTGGCTGTGTTCTGTACATTGATGATGGCCTACGGATTAAATACCTGGCTTCCAAAAATGATGCAGGATTCCGGATTCAGTATCACCTCAAGCCTTTCATTTAACCTGGTTTTGTGCCTTGGTCAAATTGGAGGTTCCTTAGTAGGCGGTTATTATGCTGGAAAAATGGGCCATCGTAAAATTCTTGTTACACTATTCTTATTAGGGGCCGTTACCTTTGTCGCATTGAGCGCTACGACTAATAACATCGCGGTATATTTACTGATTTTTATGGGGGGTGCCTGTACTGTTGGTGCCATGAACTTAGCCAATCCGTATATCACAGAATATTACCCCCGTGAAATCCGTACGACGGGTATGGGCTATTCGCAAGCTATCGGCAGGATTGGCTCAATTCTCGCTCCCACTTTAATTGCCTTTCTTCTGTCAACAGGCATGGATCCGAAGGTGGCTTTTGCTACATTTGCGCTGCCAAGTATCATCGCAGCGGTCGGTTATATTCTGGTCCAAGAAAAACATGGATCTTTTGACAGGGTAGTCAAGGAGGACAATGAAGAGGTAGAATCAGAGAAGACTGTAACTATTTAAAGAAATGATTCACAATTCGGAATACAATCCCCTTAGTTGTTTAACATTGCAGCAAGGGGATCTGCAATTCAATGGTTCTAGGGGCTGCTCTTGAAAATATTAAACTCATGTTGTAAGTAAAGGAAGGAAACATATTGGCATTTATAAAATTTCAATAAAAATTTAGTAGAACGATGTACTAATATTGGGCAATAGGTTAAGGGGGAAAAATATTGAGCTCAGAATTAAAGGCAATAATAGAAGATCGCACATCGGAACCGGTAACTGACAGATCAAAAAAAGGAAAACAGAAAACTGTTCGATGGTTCATCTTATTTCTAATTGCTTTAGTCACGTGTATTAATTACATCGACCGTGCCATCATTTCGCTTGCTGCTCCGAATATTCAAGCCGATTTACATATTGATCCGGCTATGATGGGTATCATATTTTCCGTATTTGGCTGGAGCTATACCTTCTCCATGCTATTTAGCGGCTACTTTCTTGATAGATTCGGTCCTCGAAAGGTATACACGGTTTCCCTCGTTTTATGGTCTGTATTTACATTCATGGTAGGAACCGCGAAAAATATATCGTCACTTATTACATATCGCATAGGACTGGGTGCCTTTGAATCTCCCTCCATACCTACTAATGCCTGGTGTGTATCCGAGTGGTTTCCTAAAAAAGAACGTGCTACTGCTGTAGGGATTTATACGGGTACCCAATATATTGGGTTAGCCTTCCTGACTCCAGTTTTTACTTGGATCATCATAACCTTTGGTTGGAATTACCTTTTTTATATCGCCGGAATCATAGGGATTCTCATTGGATTTGTTTGGTATGGATTCTATCGGAACCCTAGGGAACATATGCGGATTTCTCAGGAAGAGCTAAACTATATCAAAGAAGGCGGAGGGATGATCGGAACTGAAGAGAAGCATCCTTTCTCCTGGAACCGAATAGGCCAACTGCTTAAACACCGTCAAATTTGGGGAATGTTCATCGGGCAATTTTCCATTCAAACTACTTTGTTTTTCTTTATGACTTGGTTTCCATCCTACTTGATCGATGAAAAGGGAATGACGATGTTGAAAACTGGAATTTATGCGAGTATTCCTTACATCGTAGCCATATTAGGAACCCTCATTGGCGGCCGATGTTCCGATTGGATGCTGACACGCGGGGTATCAACAGGAATGGCACGTAAACTTCCCATCATTGTCGGATTGTTACTGTCTTGTTTGATTCTTGGAGGGAATTATACGGATTCACCAAACATAGTCATCACCTTTATGGCGATAGCATTCTTTGGACAGGGGATGGCATCAACAGTTACCGGAGCACTTTTAGCTGATATTGCCCCGAAAGGAATGGTAGGCCTAACGGGTTCCTCACTATATTTTGTAGCAAACATTGGAGGGGCATTATCTCCGTTAATCGTCGGTTTAATCATTAGTGCGACACATTCTTATGCAGCAGCGTTAACCTTTATATCCGTAGTGGCCCTAATTGGCGCTTTTGCTTATATCTTCCTTCTCGGAAAAGTACAGCGTATAGAAATCACAATGAAAAAATAAAAGGAGAAAGGCGGAATTACATTGAAACTGAGTTTATGCACTACAGGATTTAAAGAATGGGACATAGAGGAAATAATAAATTGGCTGCTTCCGTTGCAAGCGGATGTTAAAGGACTTGAATTATGGAATAAACATATAGAACGATTTCAGGAGAAGCATGGACCACTGGACAAGTTAGCCAAATTACTTGAAAATAATGATTTACAAATACCATCCATTAGTGGATATACGACTTTTTCGAAACTCTGGAACCAAAAAGAACATCAAAACGAAATCAATCAAGCAAGAAAATTGTTAGATATGGCCCATCAATTGAACTGCCCATTAATACGGACTTTCGCAGGACATATAGCATCAAGGAATGCCTCACCGGAGCAATGGTCGGAAACCGCTACCGAATTAAATAAATTAGGGCAAATGGCCGATCTCTATGGAGTGGATGTAGCAATAGAAATTCACTATGACTCTTTTGCTGATAACCTCGAAGCTATTCAAAAGCTTTTAGAAGATATTGACCATCCACGGATAAAACTGATTTTCGATGGTGCTAACTTATACGTTGATCAATTGAATCCGAAGGAGGTATTGGAATCCATCTTCCCCCATGTCAGCCATGTACATTTAAAAAATTATCACTACAATCATAAAGAGCGATATAAAAACAAACCAGCCCCCATTTTTAGTGGGGATGTTGACAATATTCGCTTACTCGAAGAATTGAGAAAGCGGAATTATACAGGCTTTGTTTCTCTGGAATATTTCGGTCAGGAAGGAATGCCTAACTTGCTTGCCTCATTAGAACAATGGAAACAGCAACTGACATATTGATTTCTTTACGTTTTTTAGCTGAAAGATATACGATAGGATATCAACTTTTATTTAAAATGCTTCTTGAGCAGGATATTCCATCATGACAGTCGAACATCAATTGGTATAAGAGCGGTCCAATTAAAAGAAGCTGAATAGGATGGTGAATATGCAGAATCATGAGCTGGAACAAATCATAAAAAATGCGGACAGGGCAATAAATAATGAGAATTTCGATCATTTAATGGAGTTCTATTCAGAGGATGCAACTTTAGTTGTCAAACCTGGAACATTTGCAAAAGGGAAAGCGGAAATCCGTCAGGCATTCATTGCTATCGCTGAATACTTTAACCATAGTTTAATCGTCAATCAAGATAAGATGGCAATAATCGAAACGGGTGATACGGCATTGGTTGTGGCAAAAGCCCAGCTAAGTGCCAATCAAAAGGAAGATTCCGAATTCTCTATGGAAAGAACCGCGACATATGTATTTAAAAAAGATTCCACCGGTACATGGCGCTGTATAATCGACAACTCTTATGGTGCTGAAATAATTGAAGAATTGAAGTAATAAGTGAAAGCTGCCGTATTTGGTGGCTTTTTATCTTTTACAACTAGATTACATCTGTATGTAAAAAATCGCCTATGTATAGAAGTGATGATGAAATGAAGAAATGATTGTACCCAATAATAAGAACAACGGCTACAATCAAAACATAAATTTACGACAAAAAAAGAAGACGAAATCTTTAAGATATCGCCGTCTCATATAATAAGGGTTTATAATTTTCCCTATGTTCAATTGTCGCTTATTTTAAAGCTGATAAACTTCTGCTCCATCATTTCTTGCATCGCATATTTGACGCCTTCTCGGCCAACTCCGCTGTCCTTCCAGCCACCATAAGGCATATTATCAATTCGGTAAGTTGGGATATCATTGATTACGACTCCACCTGTTTCCAAGCGTTCCGCCGCATAAAAAGCTCGTTCTATACTCGGAGTCATCACTCCTGAGTTCAATCCGTAACGCGAATCATTTGCATCATTGATGGCATCATCCAGCGTATCGAATGGGAAAATGCAGACAATTGGACCAAATACTTCGAAACGAAATACCTTTGAGTCACGATTTACATTGGTTAAAACGGTAGGCAAAAGTACATTGCCTTCAACTGTACCGCCGCACTCAATTTTTGCTCCTTCCTGTACTGCCTCGTCAATCCAACTTTGTAATCGTTCCAATGATTTTTTTGAAATAACCGCTGTAATATTTGTATTTTCGTCCAGTGGGGAACCGATGACAAGCTGTTTTGTTGTACTTACGAATCGATCTAAAAATTGTTGGTATAGTGATTTGTGAACATAAATTCGTTGAATCGAGATACACACCTGACCATTATTCGTAAATGAACCCATCACACTTCTTTGAATGATTTTATCGATGTCGACTCCTTCATCAATTATGAACGGCGAATTAGATCCGAGTTCAAGGGTAAGCTTACGGAAGCCTGCCTGCTGCTGGATAAGGTGTCCGACCTCTACACTGCCTGTAAAAGTCACCTTTTTTACATGTGGATGGGTCGTCAATGCTTCACTTAAAACATCCCCTTTGCCCGGTATGATGTTCAATACTCCATCTGGCAACCCTGCTTCTTTAAAAATATCGGCAAGAACCAATGAACTCAACGGGGTTTGTTCGGCAGGTTTTAACACAATCGAGTTTCCAGCCGCAATAGCTGGACCAACTTTATGTGCGACCAGATTAAAGGGAAAGTTAAATGGGGTAATCGCAGTAACGACGCCAATCGGGGTGCGAACCGTGAAGCCAAAACGGTTTACCCCGCCAACTGCCGCATCCATCGGGATTTGTTCTCCATAATTGTTCTTGGACGCTTCTGCAGCAAAACGATAGGTCTGAACCGTACGATTCATTTCTTCACGAGCATTTCTAATCGTTTTCGCCGCCTCTAGAGAAATGATTTTCGCAAGCTCTTCACTGCGTTCTTCCATTATTGCTGCAGCTTTAAATAAAATTTCTGCTCGTGCATGAGCCGGGTAGGATCGGTATTTCTGAAAAGCGGCATTTGCCTCAACAATCGCTTCAATGGCATCCGCTGGTTCAGCCTGTCCGATTTGTGCAATTTCTTCATTTGTATGGGGATTGAATAAGGGCTCATACGATTTTGCCTCCCGCCATTTGCCACCGATCCACAATTGCCACTTTTTCTTCATTTGACATTCCTCCAATAATACATGCTCTTTATAATTTACAAATATAATCACCTAGTGTTTTCGATAACTTTACATTTTCCGAATAATCGACATCCACATCAATCAAGACAATTTCCTGACTTGAAATCGCTTCTTCTAATGCATGAAGCAATTCATCGGAGTGGGTTACTTTCACTCCTTTAACCCCAAAACTTTTTGCGAATCCTAAAAAGTCTGGGTCTGTAAATTCAATCGCATTCGTACGATCAAATTTATTCAATTGCTTCCACTCGATAAGGCCAAATTTTGAATCATGGAAAATGACAATAACGAAGGCAAGACCCAGACGTTTGGCAGTTGCCAATTCAACCCCATTCATCAGAAATCCACCATCCCCTGTAACCGCAATGACAGGTTTATCAGGCTTTGCCAATTTGGCCGCAATGGCACCGGGAACCGCAATACCCATTGATGCAAAGCCATTAGAAATGATAGTGTGATTAGGCTTTTCCGGCTGATACATCCTGGCAATCCATAATTTATGGGCGCCCACATCCGAAATGACAATGGCATTCCCTTTTTCTGCCTTTTTTATATCGGCAATAATTCGCTGAGGGATGATAGGGCTTCCTGATACATCATCAGAAGAATGAAATTTCTCAATGATTTGAGACCTTAACTTTTTCACTTCTGGCCAAAGCTCCTTTTTTGCTACACCAGTAGTCAGGGCTTCAAGTGCCTCAGTAACATTTCCGATTAATTCAGCTTGAACGGGGTAATAGGCATCAATCTCAGCCGGTCGGGCATCAATATGAATAATCGGCTTCATTGCCTCAACGTTCCAATATTTTGGCAAATACTCGACAAAATCATAGCCGACAGTGATAATAAGATCGGCCAAATCAAACCCGCATAGAACATAATCCCTTGCTTGCATCCCTACTGTAAAAAGGGTCAATGGATGGTCAGAAGGTAAAACTCCTTTGGCCATGAAAGAATTAACAACGGGAATCTGCTTCTCTTCTGCAAATTTCCGTAAGGACTCATCAGCTTCATCACGGACTACGCCATTACCAGCTAGAATAATAGGTCTTTTAGCGCGATTTATTAATTCGACAGCTTTTTTGATTTCTTCCTCGGCTGGGCGGGATCTAGGCATTGGTGTAACCGGAAGTGGTTCACCTTCTGTATCCATCAGCGCCACATCTTCCGGGAGTTCTATATGAACAGCTCCCGGCTTTTCTATGACTGCAGTCTTAAATGCTTTACGGATAATTTCCGGAATCGTATGCGGCACCTTAATTTGTTGATTCCATTTCGTTACTTCCTCAAAAACTCCAATAATGTCCACATATTGATGTGACTCCTTATGAATTCGATCAAGGCCAGCCTGACCTGTAATCGCTACAACAGGGGAATAATCCAGATAAGCATTTCCTATACCTGTCAATAAATTAGTTGCACCCGGTCCCAATGTGCCCAAGCAGACGCCAGGCTTTCCAGTTAGCCGGCCATAGATGTCTGCCATAAAAGCTGCAGCTTGTTCATGATGAACCAATATAAATTCAATGTCAGAATCTATTAGAGAATCAATAAGATCCGTATTTTCCTCACCAGGTATCCCAAAAATATACTGAACCCCTTCATTCTCTAAACACCTTACAAACAAATCAGATGCCTTCAAATTATTCCCACCTCGACTATTTCAATTTTATCTCCCTATATGTTGGCTTTGCCCACTAGAAATTATGTACTTGCGGGATATTAAAACCATTTCGAACATTTACAACTCTATATACAATTGTCATAACGAGAGGGGAAAATTGGAGTCGTTTCTAATCTATTTAATAAAAATTGACCGAAATCAGAAGCATCACGCAATACTACAGTTGCGCTATTTTTTAGAAAAAGTCGTCCCGAAATTTCGGTGAAGAAGGCCTTTTTGTTTGGAAGTTTCGGTTGTAATCAAAATAGATAGTGGGAGAGCAAATGATTAGCTTTGAGGTTAATCATGAGCTGTTTGAGACGCTTTACATTCAGAGGGTAGAAGAACACCTAAAGTTGCACTGCTTCATTCATTTTCGAATAAAGGATTCTAAGTGATTTTTAATCAAACTTTTTTCAAAGAAACATATTATATGGATTATAGTTTTTTCAAGTCTAAACGGGAAAGGAAGAATGAGCATGAAAAAGTTTAATGAGTGTCGTAGCATTAGTAGCTGCGTTGTTGGTTCCTTCTTCTACATTTGCAAGTGGCTGGGATTACTTAGGAGAAGAAACTCTTTATTCTAATGGTGCTGAAAGTCATGTGTATACCTCTACTGGTGGAGATTATAAGATTTGTCGCGATCCTTACGTGGGTCCAGCAGGAAAGTTAAAAGTTGAATTATGGGAGTACGATCCTGATAGTTATAATGATCATGTAGGAACAAGATATATAGAACGAGGAAAATGTGGGTATTTCTGGGGTATTGGTAATTTTGTTGATGGTGGAAATGAAGCGGAATTTTTTGCGAAATCAAGGACTGACAGTGATTTGCATTTAATCTTTTTTTATTAAATCACTAACTGAATGAAAAAAAAAACAGGTTGTACACTTGATTCCACTGGCTATCTAGAGTTAGCTTTTTGTGTGGATTTGAAAAAAGTTGTACTGTTTATAAAAAAGTCGTATTGTTTTGAAAAGAGTTTAACCGTATATTAATAAGAAAAACCGAAATGATCTAATTTCGGTTTTTCTTAATGAACTAAAGGGGCAGGTTAGTTAAAAAAACGCTATTCTTTTTGTAGAAATATACAGAAAGGATGGCGTTTTTTATGAGTTTTTCTGTCACGAAATGAATCTTTATTTTCAAGAACTTCACGCCTATTTCTCTCTATCTTCTCTACAACAATTAGCTAAAGAAGTTGATTTTGTTCAACAAAGTAAATATCAAACGCAAGAATTCTCTATGGAAAGAACTGCGACATATGTATATAAAAAGGATTCCAAGGGTACATGGCGCTGTATAATCGACAACTCTTGTGGTGCTGAAATAATTAAAGAATTGAAGTAATAAGTGAAGGCTGCCGTATATGGTGGCTTTTTATTTTAAATTGTTATAACTTGCTTAGAAATATGAAAACTAGAATGGATAGTTGATGATGTTTAATTTAATAAGCAATTGAAGCTAATAAGAGTATTTGTATGCATGTTAGATTCAATAGACGGCTCATAACTCTATTTGTCATAAAAATAATTTTCCATGTAAAAAAATTTTAACACATTTTCTGGTTTAATAGATCTTTGCTATGACAATTTTGAGATTTCCCTTTTATTTTCTCCTTTTTTCTTATCCTAATGTTCAAATTCCAATCTGGCACGCTGCTTGCAATTACTAATAACGAAAGCTAATTAAAATTATTGGAGGTAGGGAAATGCTAGAGCGTCAAATTCAATTTTATAGTGAAGGTTACAAATTAGATGGCACAGTGTATCTTCCAGACGATTATAAAAAAGGAGAAAAAAGACCGGCTATTATTCCGAATTCTGGATATCAAGGGTTTAATGAATTTTATCCAAAGTTATTTGCGAAAAATTTAACAGCGGCAGGTTATGTCTGCTTAGGATTTGATTATCGGAGCTTCGCAAAAAGTGAAGGTGAAGAAGGTCGCGTTATTTTGGATGAGCAGGTAGAAGATATTCAAAATGCGATAACATTCCTCTCCCTCCAGGAAGAAGTAGATTCAGATAGAATAGGATTAATAGGATGGGGTATGGGCGGTTCGAATGTGGTCCGTGTGGCCGCAAGAGACAAACGGGTTAAGGCAGTTGCAGCACTAAATGGTTTTTATAATGGCCAAAGATGGTTACGCTCTATTCATTCCTATGTTGAATGGAATGAAATTTTGAAAACGATTGAAAAAGATCGAGAACAACGGGTATTAACTGGGAAGTCCCAACTTGCAAGTACGTTTATTCATTATCCGCTTGATCCGGCCACAGCGGATTATGTTGAAAAGGAACTGGCCGTTCTGTCCCCATTTGGTAAGCAGACAGTATTGCAGTTTACAGACTCAATAATTAGCATGAACGCAGAAGAAGAAGTGAAAAATGTAACGGTCCCGCTTTTTATTGCCCATGGAAAAGAAAACTTATTACATCCACTTGATGAGGCAAATGAACTGTACGAAGCAGCAAATGAACCGAAAAAACTTTATATAATAAATGGTAAGCATAATGATTTCATGTATCATGAGCATGAAGTTTTCCAAGATTTAATTGAAACGCTTAAAGCTTTCTTTGGTGAAATTCTAATAAAAAAGGAAGAAAATATTAAAGTCATCCAAATGCAAGGGTAAAATAGATAATCGCGTGACAGGTGGCAAATTATTTTGTCATCTGTCTTTTCATATTTTGAATCAAAAGGAGCCACTTTATGGATAATAAGCATCCTTTCAAAGCAGCCATTATTGAGTTTAATCCACTATTAAATCAATTGGACAACAATATTGATCATTTGCTTGAGGCGGTAACAGAAGCAGCGAAGAATGGAGCCAAATTGATTGTCACACCGGAAATGGCTACAACAGGCTATCATTACGAGAATCGTCAGTCTATACTTCCATTTGCAGATACGATCCCGGGGAAAACCACTAAACGTTTTGAAGAAGTCGCAAAATTTTACGATACACATATTATCATAGGAATGGCGGAGGTAGATGAAGAAGACGGACTTTGCTATAATTCGGCTGCGCTTGTGGGTCCTATGGGATATATCGGAAAATACAGGAAAGTGCATCAATGGGCAACAGAAGATAGCTGGGCACATTGGGGGGACATGGGCATTCCGGTATACGAAACGTCTATTGGGAGGATTGCAGTCATTATTTGTATGGATTCAAGCTATTTTGAATCGGCCCGGATCGTTGCTGTGAAGGGAGCGGATATTCTTTGCTTTCCGACGAATTCAACAGGTGGATCGCTTTCGATGCTGCAGGCATGGGCTGAAATGAACGGTCTGTACGTCATTGGTGCGAATCGTTCCAATACAGAAACCGATTACCATATGATCGGTGCAAGTGCCATTTGGTCACCTTTAGGTAGGAAACTTGCTGAAACCCCATACGTAGAAAAAAGTCACGCGAGAGGTGAGACAGTTATTTTATATGCGGATATTGACCCTGCTTTATATGAAAATCCCGCAAAAAAAAGAATGGAAAAACGAAAGCCAGACCTATATTCTGATTTAATGTTGCACGTCGGACCTTGGGAGTATAAAAAATCACCATCAAAGCAAATGGATACCGGGACTTATGAAAAAAAGACTTCTACTGCTTTATTGCAGTATGAACCGGTAATAGGAGATAAAAAAGAAAATCTTAAGAAAATAAAAAACCTCCTGGCGGATGCTAGCTTCAAGGCTAAAAAACAAAAAAGCTTGTTATCACTAGTTATTTGCCCGGAACTTTCCTTAACAGGTCCCGTTAATTCACTTAGCCCTGAGGAAATCCGGAAACTTGCTGAACCCATATATGGAGAAACCATAAGAGAAATGAGAATGCTTTCAACTGAATATCAAATTAATATCATTTTTGGTATGATAGAGGAAGAAAAGAATCTCCTTTATAATACAGTGGTTCTTCTGACGCCAGAGGACGATAGGGTTACCAAAGCCCGTAAAGTTCATTTGTCAGAATCGGACGAACGCTGGGCCTCTGCCGGTTGGGAATTGGTTGTAGCAAATGTAACGGATATAGGGCGTGTGGGCCTTATAGTCGGTTGTGATGCTGCATATCCTGAGGTAGCGGGCATTATTGCCGTAAAACGTGCCGATTTTATTACCATCCCCACATGCTGGCATGGTGAATTTGGTGCAACACTGGCGCTTCCTGAAAAAATGATGGAAAATAAGTTTCCGATAAATTCGATGACGACATGGGACGCCACGGCAAGATTTTCGCAAACAAAAACACTCATTGCTAATTTTATAGGTACAGATATCGATTGTAAAGGTGGGAGTGCCCTTTATACACCTGATCCGATTTATGGAAGTGACATGCCCGTAGTTGCCTCTTCTCACAGTGAAGAGGTATTGATAGTGGCTAATTCTAAAATGGAACAAAATTGGTGGTTTGATCAACATAAGTTATTACTATCAAGAAGGCCGATTTTTTATCGGGAACTGGTAAAGAAGTTACAAATGTAAGCGCTTCGAGTCGTTAGTAAACTTTAATAATAGGTAACAATTAAAAGTGAGGTTGTTAAGAAGCACACATAAAAAGTACTTTAATAACAATGTATAAAGTGCTTTTTTCATTTCTCACATATCGAGGTTTTGTAAATGAAAGTATTTCAGTCACGGCTAATGAAGCGTTATGTAACTATTGTTTTAGTTGTCATTTTGTTTGTACTGGCCTCTCTTTATTTGATTGCCGTACATGTAATGAATGGATCTGTACGGTCACAAATGGAGTATCGAGATGAACTTATAGCCAAAACCCTTGGCAACCAAACAGAGAATATCTTCAAAAATTCAATTTCCGATATGCGACAGGTATCGCCCATTGTTACAAATATTGATAACAAAGCAGAGAATGCTTTTCATGTAGAAATAGAGACGATCTTGGCACAGGATCCACTTTATCTGTTCATAGAAGTATATAAAGAGAATCAGTTGAACCAACGTATTCCGAATGTTCCATTTTCTGATTTTATAGAAAATGGTTCTATTTTAAAAAGGCTCACCTGGAGTCAGACAAGCTATATTTCAAATATGATGGAACTGCCTGACGGCCGCAAGACCATTGCGATTGCATATCCATCCATTAATGAAAAGGGAGAATTTAAGGGGAGTGTAGTCGCTTATTTAAATTTAAACGTTTTATCAGAACACCTTCAAAAATTTGCAATCGGGAAAGAGGGAGTGAATGCAATAATTGACCGCAATGGAACAATTATTGCACATACTGACCAAAGTTATATTGGCAAATCCATTCGGAATCATGAGGTTGGGATTCATCTTCAAAAAGAAGATTTTGATGTTTGGAATGGCGAGATTTTTAATAAAGAAATGGCCATTGCGTATCGGCCCATTCTCTTGGGTGATATTAGTTTGATTGTGGGAGAACCGATTAAACAAGCACTAAAGCCTGCAAAAGTGGTCCAAAGTTTACTTTTACAAGGTTTTTCCATCGTTTTCATTATCGCAATAGGACTTGCTATGTTCAGTGCATCAAGAGTGATTCTTCCTGTCACGACTCTCATCAAGCATGTACAAGAATATAAAGTAGGTAAACGGAAAGCATTCGTTAAAGTGAAAACAAATGATGAAATTGAGGAATTATCGATTGTATTATCAGAAATGGCAACGGAATTGAGGGAAAAAGAAAGAAGTATGTTTTATATCCTGGAGTCCATTCCATATTGTGTTATTACTACGGACAAGGATGGTAGGATTATGACCTTCAATAAAGGAGCAGAAGATTTAATGCTTTATAGCCGGGAAGAAGTATTAAATCAGCTTATTTTTAATTTGCCGATAATACATGATATACAAGAGTTCGTTCTTTTAAAAACGTTTAATGCAGGGAAGTCTTTTGAAGAAGTAGAAAGCTATATTATTGATAAAGAAAAGGGGTTTCATGATGTCCGTATTTATGCGTCTCTTCTTAAAGGAGAACAAGATGAGTACATCGGCGCCATTCTTGTCATTCGTGATGTAAGTGAAGTGAAGAAGCTTGAAGAATACTTAAAACAAAGTGAACGGCTAGCATCCCTTGGCGAGCTCACTGCTGGGATTGCCCATGAAATAAAAAATCCTTTAAGTATTATTCAGGTTGCTGCAGAAACAATTCGCCTACAAATAGAAGATGAATTTAAAGAAAAAGAAGTGATTGATGAATTGACAGGAGATATTTTAACAGCCTCGGATCGCATGAACAGACTACTAACTGATTTTCTGAAGCTAACAAAAGATGATGAATATAACAATCATGTACTGACAGATTTGGTTATGATTACTGATGAATTGCTTAATTTATTAAGAAGAAAATTTAATGATGCAAACATTATGGTCACAACCGAATACAATTTTAGTAAAGCTCCCGTTTTGGGGGACCGGCATAAATTGACACAATTGCTTTTAAATATATTTTTGAACAGTATTCAAGCGATAAAAGATGAGGGTAATATTCATGTTGCGCTTAAAGAGAAAGGGGCATATTGGCAGCTTTCCATTTCGGATACCGGAGAAGGCATTAGGAAAGAAAAATTAAACTGGGTCTTCAATCCGTTTTATTCCACGAAACCAGAGGGAACAGGTTTAGGTTTATCTATTGCTCACGAAATTATAGTTCAACATGGTGGGAAGATATGGGCGGAAAGCGTATTCTCTCAAGGTACCACAATACATATTGAAATACTAAAACATGAGGAGAATGAATATGAAGAGCATTCTGTTTGTGGATGATGAAATTAGACTTTTGCGTGTTCTATCATTGTCATTTCGCAAGAAGGGATATGAAGTAATTCTTGCTGCCAATGGACAAGAAGCACGAAGAAGAATGAAAGAAGACGGCCCCAACCTTGTTTTCCTCGATTTAAATCTTCCAGATGCAAATGGTTTGGAACTTTTAGAGGAATTCATGGCACTCTATCCTCAAAAGGTATTTGTCATCATGACGGCTTATGGCGATATAGAAAGCGCTGTATCCGCTATAAGGGCAGGTGCATTTGATTATTTAGAAAAACCAGCAAAACTAGAGGAAATAGAACTTGTTATTAACAGAGCTTATACACTACTTGAAGTGAAACAAGAGAATATCCAACTGAAAAGTCAGTTAAACAAACTTGAATCTATAGAGGGCTTTATTAGTATAAGCAAGCAAATGAAGCAGATTTACGAATTAATTGAACGTGTCTCCGCCACAGATGTAACGGTTCTTCTTCATGGGGAAAGCGGAACAGGAAAAAGTATGATCGCCAAGATGATTCATTCCTTAAGTGATCGCAATAACGGTCAATTCATTGCTGTAAACTGCGCTGCTATCCCTGAAAATTTGCTGGAAAGCGAGATTTTCGGTTATGAAAAGGGTGCATTTACCGGTGCCACAGCAAGTCGTGCAGGGAAATTTGAAGCAGCACAAAATGGTACTATCTTCTTGGATGAAATTGGCGAAGTGCCACTTACGCTTCAAGCTAAGCTTCTTCAAGTCGTGCAGGAGAAATCCTTCATGCGTCTTGGTAGCAATCAATTAAAACAAGTAGACGTTCGAATTATTTCTGCAACAAATCGTAATTTGAAACAAATGGTACAAGAGGGGAATTTCCGTGAAGATTTGTATTATCGCTTGAATATTATAGATATGCATATTCCGGCACTTAGAGAAAGAAAAGAAGATGTTCCCCTTCTGGTTGGGGAATTTTTGGAGAAGCACCGTAAAAAAATGAAGAAAAATTTTCGAGTGTCACCTCAGCTTATGAATATATTGAAAGCATATGAATGGCCAGGAAATGTTCGGGAGCTTCAAAATGCCGTTGAGCGAGCAGCAGTTTTATGTAAGGAGGAAGACTTGTCGTTACAAGATTTCCCTTCTGAAATTAGGGGATCTAGTGAAATGAATGCAGAGTTTCCTTCAATAGTTTCTTTTAATAAAAAGAGAACGCTTCCAGAACAAATGGAAGACATTGAACGGCAATTTATATTGTCTGCGGTTGAAGAGAACGATGGGCAAATTTCCGCAGCAGCCAGAGAGCTGGGAATTTCAAGACAGCGGCTATTTTACAAGATAAATAAGTATCATGAACAAATGAATAAGTCATCTGAAGAAATTAAGCAAAAAAAGGAAGAATTATTTTAATTCTTCTTTTTTTTCGTTTTCATATGTTTTTGGCAATCCTCAAAGTTTGTAAAAGTATTTTTTCAAAGCGAAAAATTTTTTTACAAAATATATCAAAAAGATATGTAGAAATTGAAAAAAAGCCCATATATAGTTGGCATGTTACTTGCATTAATTTATTAAAGAATTAACTTTTAAAAAGGAGTGGCATAGATGGATTTTCATCCGTTATTAGAAGGTGCAATAGAGTTACATTGCCATACGTATCCTAGTATTTTCCCAAGAAAGCAGACTGATTGGGAATTTATAGAAGACTTAAAAAAAGCTAAAATGGCAGGTGCCGTATTAAAAGCACATGAGGCATCAACTGTGGACCGCACGACATTAATCCGTTTAAAAGAGCCAGAACTTCATGTTTACGGTGGACTTGTTTTAAATGAATTTACAGGTGGCTTATCACCCAAAGCGGTTGATGCAGCAATAAGGCAAGGTGCCAAAATAATTTGGATGCCGACTATTTCAGCAAATCAGCATTGTTGTAATTTTGCCAAAAAAAAGACCCGCTTTTTCAATAGTGAACGAAGCCTGCCCATTGAAGAAGGTTTAACTATTTTGGATGAGAATAGACAGATAAAACCAGAAGTCATTGAAATTCTGGAACTTATCAGTGAAGCAAATATCACCCTTGCAACAGGTCATCTATCGGAAGAAGAAGTCTCTGTGTTAATTGACGCAGCCAATGAACATCATATCGACAAGATCTTAATTCAGCATGCAGATCTAGGCATTGCCCCAGTATCAATAGAAAAGCAAAAAGAGTTTGCCAAAAGAGGCGCTATAATTGAGAAATGCTATTTAGCCTGCGGTGAGGATTTTCAAGATTTAACGATAACACAAATGGCTAAGTCAATACGGGAAATTGGTCCAGCGTCATGTGTGCTTGTAACAGATTATGGCCAAGAACACAATATTCCGCCAATAGAAGCATTAAGTCGCTTTGTCAGTGCAATGATCGAAGAAGGTATAACAGAAACCGAGATTGAAAGGATGATCATTCATAATCCAAAGCAGCTTTTAGATATTGAAAAGTGAGGATGACAAGTGATGAAAGAGCAGCTATTAAGGCTTATATATACCATCGTTCCAAAAGAAAGGGTACTGACAGATTTAGCAGAGCTTTATTCTTATAGCTTTGATGCATCATTCGGCGAATACTTGGCTGAAATCGTTATTCAACCCAAAAATAAAGTAGAAGTTGCTGACTTGGTCAAGCTTGCAAACGAATTTAAAATTCCTGTTTATCCTAGAGGAGCGGCTACCTCCTTAAGCGGGGGTTCCCTTGCTGTTGAAGGGGGCATGATTCTAGATATGTCACAATTTGAAAAAAAACTTGTGATTGACCGTGAAAATTTACTGGCAATCTCCTCACCAAGTGTAATTACAAGTGACATACAACAAAAGGCAGAAGAGGTAGGCTTATTTTATCCACCGGACCCAAGCAGTTCCCATGTTTCAACAATTGGAGGGAATTTGTTGGAAAATTCAAGTGGTCCAAAGGGCTTGAAATATGGTACTACGAAGGAATATGTAATTGGTTTAGAAGTTGTTACACCAACTGGAGAAATTATTCGTACAGGAGGTCGAACGGTTAAAAATGTGACTGGCTACGATTTAACAAGACTCATAGTTGGTTCGGAAGGCACACTGGGAATTGTAACAGAAGCCATTTTGCGTCTAATACCAAAGCCGCTTGCAAGAAAAACACTTTTAGCTTCATTTGTAAGAATTGCTGATTCAGGGCATGCCATAACAAAAATATTATCAAATGGAATATTACCAAGTGCGATGGAATTAATGGATAATGCATGTATTCGTGCGGTTGAAAATTACTCACCAGCAGGTTTGCCCATTGAGGCGGAAGCCATCGTCATTATTGAAGTGGACGGCCATCCTGCGGCAATCGATGAAGAAATAAAAAAATGTGAAGAAATCTGTCTTTTACAAGGGGCGACTAGTGTCAAAGTGGCGAAAACAGATGCTGAGCGTGATGAGATTTGGAAAGCTCGTAAAATGGTTTCTCCAGCTATTACACAAATGGGACCAACCAAAATTTCTGAAGATGCGACAGTACCAAGAAGCCAAATCCCCGAGATGATTGAAAAGCTTTATCAAATTCGTGAGAAATATCAGTTGAACCTGGTTGTTTTTGGTCACGCGGGGGACGGTAACCTCCATCCCAATATTATTACCGACAAGAGAAATATCGAAGAAATGAAACGTGTCGAAGATGCAGTCAGTGAAATTTTTGAAGCTGCCATCGAACTTGGCGGTACGCTTTCAGGGGAACATGGGATTGGGATATTAAAATCTCCTTATATGGAATTGGAGCTTGGATCAGATGGACTGCAAATGATGAAAAAAATTAAAGATGCATGGGATCCAAACTCTATATTAAACCCAGGAAAAATATTTCCACAGCCTGGAAAACTAAAGGTGGAATTAACATGAATAAAGCACCTCACGAAAAGGAATTAGCAATTACAGATAAGTTTACTCAAAAATTGCGTGATCTTTCGTATGAAGCAACCAATCAATGTGTGCAATGCGGATATTGTCTTCCTGCTTGTCCAACCTATGAATCTATGGGGAAAGAATCACAATCACCTCGCGGACGAATTAACCTGGTTAAAATGGCTGCAGAGGGAAAAATCGATCTTCAAAAAGATCTAGCTGAGCCAATTGACCTTTGTCTTGGTTGCAGAGCCTGTGAAGTAGCGTGCCCGGTTAATGTACCATACGGACAAATTTATGAGGCAGCTAAAGAAGTCATTACAGAACATCAAAAGCATGAACATCATAAAAAGCAAAAAAATAAACCTAAGATTCAAACAAAAGTGGTCGATTTTACGCTGACCAGTTTATTTCCGCATCGCAATCGTCTTCGTACATTAGGCAATCTAACGTGGCTATATCAAAAAACAAAAATAAATAAAGTGGTGCAAAAAACAAAAATGATTAACAAAGTGTCAGAGCCCATGGGACAGTTTGAAAAGATCCTGCCGGAGCTCGAAGCACCAATCAAACGATATAAATACGGACAAAAATTTCCAGCATTAGGCGAGACAAAAGCAGTAATTGCCTTTTTCCCGGGATGCATCATGGACGCTATCATGTCAAAGATTAATAGGCTAACAATTGAACTGCTTCAAGTAATTGGCTGTGAAGTGATTATTCCGAAAAATCAAAAATGTTGCGGTGCACTTCATTCCCATCAAGGAATGAAAGATGCGGCTGTAAAACTCGCAAAAGCAAATATAGAAGCATTTGAAGCATCCGGTGCCGATTATTATGTCAATAACGCTGGAGGCTGCGGAGCGATGCTTAGTGAGTATAATCACCTTTTTGGCCAAGAACCTGAATGGAAAAAGCGCAGTGAATCATTCGTAGGGAAATCAAAAGATATTACCGAAATTCTGGTGAAATTTGGTCCTCTCCCGTTTAAAAAAGAAAGGGTTGGTATTATTACGTATCAAGATTCTTGCCATTTGAGAAATGTCCAGGGAGTATTTCAAGAACCTAGGAAGCTTCTTAGATCCATACCAGGGGCAAGTTATATGGAGATGGAGGGAAGTGACCGTTGCTGTGCATCTGGCGGTATTTATAATTTAATGAATTTTGATGAATCGATGAAAATATTAGACGAAAAGATGTATATGGCGGGAAAAACAAATGCAAAAACAATAGTTACAACAAATCCGGGGTGCCTGCTCCAAATGAAGTTAGGTGTAGAGAGAAGCGGTACAAGAAATGTGGATGCTAAACACATTGTGGAAATTTTAGCAGAAGCTTGTTTAATTAAGTAGGAAAACATTAATAGAAGTGGCATTAGACCATATTAAGAAGCAATTTATTTTTACAATTAAATAAAAAAGTGACCTGAACTATGCAAGACTATTAAGTCATAATCGAATCATTTAAATTAAAGGAGGGTAAAAAAGTGGATTTATTGGACTTTATCGGGTCGAACTGGGGAGAGCTTTTAGCAATGACATGGGAGCACATCCAATTAGTTGGATTAGCAGTTGGTGTAGCCATATTACTCGGTGTTCCATTTGGAGTTTATATTACACAGCATGAAAAGTTATCAAATCTTGTACTGGCAGTAGCAGGCATTATTATGACGATACCAAGTATTGCACTGTTCGGTATCATGATTCCGATTTTATCTATCATTAATCAAGGGATTGGGTTTTTACCAGCGTTTATCGCATTGGTCTTGTACTCGCAGCTTCCAATCATCCGTAATACATTCATCGCTGTTAAAAATGTAGATCCCAATATGCGCGACGCTGCAATAGGAATGGGAATGACGGCATGGCAACGTCTTTTAAAAGTTGAAATCCCAATTGCCCTTCCAGTAATTATGGCAGGAATTAGAATGGCCGTTGTATTAACGATTGGAATTGGGGCAATTGCTGCCTATATCGGTGCTGGTGGACTTGGGGTATATATCGCAAGAGGAATATCCACAAGTTACACAGAGATGGTTCAAGCTGGAGCCATTGCCGTTTCAATATTAGCGATCGCTGCTGACTATTTACTAGGTCAGGTACAAAAACGGGTTTCGCCCAAAAAAGCTCATATAGGATAAGAAAGGGGATGACTTATGATTACATTTAAAAATGTGTCGAAGGTATACAAAAGCTCTGGAAAATCGGTGAAGGCAGTAGATAATGTAAATATGACAATTGAAAAAGGAGAAATTTGTGTATTTCTTGGTCCCTCAGGTTGTGGGAAAACAACTCTTTTACGAATGGTTAATCGTTTGGTTTCTATCACAGAGGGGACTATTGAAGTCGGAGGAAAAGATATTTACTCATTGGATCCAATCGAATTGAGACGTTCAATCGGTTATGTAATTCAACAAAATGGTTTGTTTCCGAATATGACAATTGAACAAAACATTAATGTTGTACCAAAGATGCTGGATTGGAACGAAGGGGAAATGAAAAAACGATACAAAGAATTAATGGAGATGATGGGGTTAAACCATGAGGAATACCGAAAGCGTTATCCTTGGGAATTATCAGGCGGACAGCAACAGCGTATTGGAGTGGCAAGGGCGCTGGCGGCAGACCCGCCAGTTATGTTGATGGATGAACCATTTGGGGCACTAGATCCGATTATTCGCGATCGGTTGCAAAAGGAATTTTTACGAATTCAAAAAGACGTAAAGAAAACGATCTTATTTATTAGTCACGATATTGATGAGGCTTTGTGTCTTGGGGATAAAATTGCTATATTTAACGATGGCCAAATCATGCAGTATGGAACACCGGATGAGATTTTGTCTAATCCAAAAAATGATTTTGTGAACAACTTTATTGGAAGTGATCGTGAAATTAAACGTTTACAACTATTAACGGTCAGGGATCTATTAAATAAAGCGAAAAAGGTAAATCGAAAAATGAATATGAAAATTGAATCTAGCGAATATGTGGTTAATATTGATGCAGATCTTCGAACAGCACTGTCTCTATTATTATCATCACCAAAAGGGGAAGCTGTGATTTTGGATCATAAAGGACAGCCAAGCGGAGTATTAAGCATTGGTGACTTTGAAGTTTTGACAGGTGTTCACCCTTCGAAGTTAAAGTCAATAATTCAATAAGGTGGGTGTCTTAATGAAGGAAATAAACAAGATAGAAATATTGATTCGCGCTTTGTTAATGTTAATTATTGTTGCACTGCTAGCTTATGCTCTCCAATCAGGTGCATTTCAATATATAAAAGATAACTCTGGTGAACTTCTTCATTTAGCTGGACAGCACATGAAATTGGTGGCGCTTTCATCCGTGGCGGCCATTCTTGTGGCCGTGCCTCTTGGGATTTTTATTACGAGACCTCAGTTTAAAAAATTTGAATTTATTGTAGTTAATTTTGCGAATATCGGACAAACGGTGCCAAGTATAGCCATTTTAGCGCTTGTCATGAGTTATCTAGGTTTAGGCTGGCAAACCGCGGTATTTGCGCTGTGGTTCAGCTCACTTCTTCCAATTTTACGGAATACGATTGCTGGAATTCAATCGGTTCCTCCATCGATCATTGATGCTGGAACAGGAATGGGTATGACGCAAAAACTCATTCTTTTCAAGCTTGAACTCCCGAATGCGTCATATGCAATTCTTGCAGGCATTCGGACCGCAACCGTTATTAATGTGGGATCAGCCGCACTTGCTTTCTTAATTGGAGGAGGTGGGTTAGGTGACCTTATATTCACCGGAATCTCACTTTACGATCCAGGCATTATGCTCGCAGGTGCCATGCCCGTTATCTTTTTGGCCATTGCTATTGATTTCTTATTAGGGAAAATTGAAGTAGCCACTACTCCGAGAGGATTGCAAAGAAAAGCTGATTTTATTTAAGACAATAAAGGGGGAAGTAAAAATGAGAAAATTTAGCATGTTATTTTGTGTCGCACTTCTTGCCTGTATGCTTACAGCATGCAGTTCTTCGGAGTCTAATGCCGGTTCAAATGAAAATAAAGGGAAAATTACAGTGGGAGGAAAGGATTTTACTGAACAGCACATTTTGACACAAATTACTTCTATTTATTTGAAAGAAAAAGGATACAAAGTCGATGAAGCAAGTAGTATGGGCAGTACAGTGGCACGTTCCGCGCTTGAAAATGGTCAGCTCGATGTGTACTGGGAGTATACGGGTACAGCACTTATGGTTTATTTAAAGGAACCTGTTGAAACTGATCCCGAAAAGGCATATGAAAAAGTAAAAGAAATCGACAAAAAGAATAAACTTGAATGGTTAAATAAATCCGAATTTAATAACACATATGCTATTTTAATGCGCGAAGATTATGCTAAAGAGTTAGGAATCAAATCCATATCGGATCTAGCTGATATTGTAAATCAAGATTCTAGTAAATTAAAATTTGGATCGAACTCTGAGTTCTATGCGAGAAAAGATGGAATGAAAGGTTTGGAGAAAAAATATAATTTCTCTTTACCAGCTAAAAATGTTGTCAAAATGGATACAGGACTTCTATATAATTCTTTAAAAGAAGGCCAGGTTGATGTAGCGGTAGGTTTTGCGACAGATGGACGAATTGAAGGTTTTAAACTTGTTGTGTTAGAAGATGATAGTCAGTTTTTTCCGGCATATAATGGAGCACCTGTCATTCGTCAAGAAGTATTAAAGAAAAATCCGGAATTAAGAGATCTTCTTAATGCACTTTCAGATAAGTTAGATTCAGATACAATGAAGAATTTAAATTATCGTGTTGATATTAAGCATGAAGATATTAATGAAGTGGCTAAAACATGGCTGGATGAACAGGGAATGCTAGATTGAGATGAAAGCTAATAATTCGCTCATCACCTATATTGAATCTGAGTCGATTCAGAGTTTAGACAGTGGCACACTAACATCACTCAAAGAAGCTTTAGCAGACATTGTCGCTTGTACCATTGCAGGCCGCAATACGAAAGCGGCAGAGATTGCAAAAGAATTTGCTGTTTCGCAGTGGGGGATGGGAAACAGTTCGCTTTTCCTGTTCCCAGAAAGATTAACGCCTGCCGGAGCAGCTTTTGTTAATGCGACATTGGCAAATGCCCTCGATTTAGATGATGGACATCGCCTCACAAAAGGACATCCCGGGGCAGTTATTTTTCCCGCGGTGATCGCCGTTGCAGAGGATCATAATATAAGTGGAGCAGAATTTTTGACGGCACTTCTTATAGGCTATGAAGTGGGGATCCGTGCAGGTATTGTTGCACACCTGACCCGGCTAGATTATCACTGCACCGGTTCATGGGGAGCTGTTGGAGCTGCCGCAGGTGTTTCGTACATTTTAGGACTTAAGGGAGGAACAATTGAGCACGCACTGGGCAATGCAGAATATTTTGGTGCTTATTCTCCTATGATGCGCTGCATCGAACATCCTTCCATGTTAAAAGACGGGATTAATTGGGGGTGTATGGCCGGGGTCAGTGCTGCCCATTTGGCAAAAGCAGGCTATACAGGGATTCCATCATTATTTACAACAGAAGAAGCTGAGGGGCTTATAGACGATTTAGGAAAAAATTATCGAGTAAATGAACTGTATTATAAGCCGCATGCATGCTGTCGGTGGGCACAGCCAGCTATTGAAGCAATCAGGGAAATCCAAAGCCGGCATATACTAATATCCCAAAATATAAAAAAAATAGTCATTCATACATTTACAGAATCTGCAGCATTATCGAAAGAATATCCAGAAAATACAGAGGAAGCACAGTATAATTTACTTTTTCCTGTTGCAGCATTTCTTTCTTACGGTGAAGTGGGACCAAAACAAGTCCTAGAACATCTGAATGATACAATTATTCTTAGCATGATGGACAAGATTACAGTAGTAGTTGATCAAAAACTTAACGAAGCATTTCCTGAAAAGGCATTAAGTGTGGTTAAAATAGTAATGCAGGATGGTAACACTTATCAATCCGATATTATACAAGCAAGAGGAGACTTTGATTATCCGTTAAACGTTGAAGAAAAAAAAGAGAAGTTTTTCTGGCTGACAACGCCAATTCTAGGAAAAGAATCTGCGAAGAGTTTATTAGAAACCATTCAAAGCCTTGAACATATGAAAAGTATTCGAGATCTTATACCTACCATAGAAGAATTGGGTAAATAAAAAAAGTAGTGCAAACCAAGGGATAGGTTTGCACTACTTTTTTTTTACTATAAGTGGTGGAGTCAGTAGGAACCTTCAAAAAAATAGTCATTATGAAATCAAGTTGATAATAGTAGTTGATGCCATCTTATATCCAATGGCAGGATAGACATTATCGGTTCAAGAGAAATTTACTAGAGGGAGATTAGTTTGGAAATTTCATAAGCTTTCAGAAACATCTATATCAAGACAAGTTTTTCATCCCCCCGGTTAAAACGAGTTTGAAGAATTCTCCTCAAATCTTGATACTAAACAATATAAGTTAGTCTAACTCTAGCTTGACGATATACCCCTATAGGTATAATATAAACTCACAAGTTAAGAACACATAAACTCACGAGTAAAACGCCCAAACTCACGAGTAAAACGTGCAAATTCACGAGAAAAATGCCCAAGTTCATGAAAAAGGCACTCAAATTCAAGAATAAAATGCAAAATTCACGAGTAAAATGCCCAAACTCACGAGTAAAATACGATTTAATTGGCTAGGGGCACGATAAGATTGATTATGCCGACTAAAACGTTTTAATGAAGAAATCTTACTTGAAAACATTCATGTCATTGCTTCTAATAAACTGGAAGTGAACTTGGGGCTGCACTTCTCTTCTTAACGGAAAAGAAGATTAGCTATTGTTGTAAATAGATGGGAGGCGGAGTATGGAGTTTGATAAAAGCAGCATTCATCGCTTGAAGCGGATTGAAGGACAAATCAAGGGTGTTCTTGGAATGATGGAGCAGGGAAAAGATTGCAGGGAAGTCGTCACTCAGTTGTCTGCTGTACGTAATGCCATCGATAGGGCCATGGGTGTTATCGTAAGTGCCAATCTTGAGCAATGCGTTCGGGAAAACGTCGAGAAAGGAGAAGGCACTGATCATTTAGTCAAGGAAGCGGTTAATTTACTAATTAAAAGCAGGTAAAAGAATTTGACCTGAATAGTAGAAAAAGGAGTGTTTTTCATGTCTTATATTTTACAAGTGGATTTTAAAATGGAGAGGCCATTTGGTCACGAAATGGTAAAAGAATTTACTGTTTTAGCAAAAAGCATTAATGATGAAGAAGGATTGATCTGGAAGATTTGGACCGAAGATAGTGAGGCAAAGGAAGCTGGTGGCATTTATCTGTTTGAAACGAAGGAATCCGCATGTAAGTACTTGTAAATGCACACAGCACGGTTAAAAGGGTTTGGTATAGAGAAGGTTAATGGAAAAATATTCGAAGTGAATGAAATTTTGTCTTCTATTAATCATGGACCAATTAAATAAAGACAACCCTATTCCATTCATTTTTTAGTGAAGTGGGTTGACGAACTATATTTTTTAGCATAATATATACCCCGTAGGGTATTCAAGAATAAATCAGGGGGAAAACATAAATGACTGAAAAGAAAAGAACGACGATCATTTTATTTAGTGGTGATTATGATAAGGCAATGGCTGCTTATATCATAGCAAATGGGGCGGCGGCTTACGATCATGAAGTGACTATCTTCCATACATTCTGGGGATTGAATGCTTTAAGGAAGGATGATCCGATTTCATTAAAAAAAGGATTTCTTGAAAAAATGTTTGCAAAAATGATGCCTCGTGGTTCTGATAAAATGGGTCTATCAAACATGAACTTTGCAGGGATGGGACCTAAAATGATCAAACATTTAATGAAAAAGCATAACGCCATGTCACTCCCAAATTTAATTGAGTTGGCCCAAGAACAGGAAATCAAACTTATAGCCTGTACAATGACAATGGATTTATTGGGTTTACAGCAAGAGGAATTATTGGATGGAATTGAGTATGCAGGTGTTGCAGCTTATTTAGCTGAGGCAGAGGATGGAAATGTAAACTTATTTATATAAATGGGGGGTTCAAATGGGAACTATATTTAATCTCATCATATTAGGTTTCATCGTTTGGTTTTTATATCAGCGATTTGTCCCTGCAAAGGGGATAAAAAATATAAATGCGGTTGAGTTAAAAGCTGTGTTGAATAATAAAGGAAATAGGCAATTCATCGATGTTCGTACTCCTAATGAATATAGGGGCAATCACATTAAGGACTTTAAAAATATACCTCTATACGAATTTGGCAAAAGGGCACATGAACTTTCAAAAGATAAAGAAGTAATTGTTATCTGCCAAAGCGGAATGAGGAGCAGTAATGCGAGTAAAGCATTGAAGAAACTCGGGTTTAATGAAGTTACAAACGTAAAAGGCGGTATGAATTCTTGGCGCGAATAAAAGGAGGATCTTAAAAAAATGAAAGAAATTTTACCGAATGAAGTGAACGCATTATTGAAGGGATACTCCCCAGTCCATATTATTGATGTGCGGGAAGTGGATGAAGTAAAGGCAGGGAAAATACCAAAAGCTTTGAATATCCCGTTGGGTCTGGTGGAATTTAGAATGCAGGATCTGGATAAATCAAAAGAATATATCATCGTCTGCCGTTCAGGGGGCAGAAGTTCAAGGGCAGCACAGTTACTTGAGGATCATGGATATAAGGTGTTGAACATGATGGGTGGTATGAATGAATGGGAAGGTCCCACAGAATAATTTCATATCCGAATATACCCCCATCCCTATAAAAGACTCAAGGAGGAACTAAAATGATAAAAGCAAATTCTGTTTTGGATGCTAAAGGTTTAGCCTGTCCAATGCCAATCGTAAAAACGAAAAAAGCCATGAATGTCCTGGAAGCGGGGGAGGTACTCGAAGTTCAAGCTACTGATAAAGGGTCAACCGCCGACATGAAAGCCTGGGCGGAAAGTTCAGGTCACCAATATTTGGGTACGGTTGAAGAAGGAACAACACTAAAACATTATCTTCGGAAAGCAATCGGAGAAGAAACAGCAGTGAAGAAGCATGAAAAAATCATTTCAAATGAAGAACTTCTTCAACTAATTCAGGAAAACCGAAATACGATCATCCTGGATGTACGAGAATCGGCAGAGTATGCTTTTAATCATATACCAGCAGCTAGATCCCTTCCAATGGGTGAATTGGAACAACATATGGGTGAACTTGATAAAGAATCACAGATTTTTGTGGTTTGCCGTACAGGCAGCCGAAGTGATCTTGCTGCACAAAAACTGACGGCGGCCGGTTTTGAACGGGTATTCAATGTTGTACCCGGCATGAGCCAATGGAACGGTCCTTCACAAAAATCCGTGAATGAATAAAAAGTATAAAGGGTTTAACATCATAACGGCAGTAGCAACAGATCAAGAAGTGGCGATTTGCTTTAATTTCGAAGGTATTAGAAAGGCAAATGTTTCTTCCATTTCAGATTTAGTTTCCATTGCACAGGAAATGAACGTATAGTTGTCAAAAGACCAAGGCCGTATTGGGCATGGAAAAAGAAGCTTTCGTTGACCGTATCTAAGTAGGTGGAGCGGTCACATTTTTGGAGTTCGCTAAGAATGCTGTTGTTACATTAACCTTTTAATGAAGGAAAAATTTTTGACATCATTGATACTATGGGGGGTATATAAAATGGCGTTTAAGCAAATGACAGCCGGTGAGGTTTCAAAGAAAGTAATCAATAAAACCGACTTATTTATTTTGGATGTTCGAAATGAAAGTGACTACCATGATTGGAAAATTGAAGGGGAGAATTTTGAATTCCTTAATATCCCTTACTTTGATCTACTGGATGGCGTGGAAGAAATAATCGATCAAATCCCGGCCAATAAAGAAATCCTGGTAGTATGTGCAAAGGAAGGCTCTTCCGTTATGGTAGCTGAAATGTTATCTGAAGCTGGATTGGACGTTTCTTATTTAAAGGGCGGCATGAAAGCATGGAGTGAACACTTGGAACCTGTGAAAATCGGTGAATTGACCAATGGCGGCGGAATTTACCAATTTGTTCGACTAGGTAAAGGCTGTCTATCTTACATGGTCGTTACCAATGGTGAAGCAGCCATTATCGATTCTACTCGAATGATTGATGCCTACCTTGATTTCGCCGATGATATCGGGGTGAAAATTACACATGTTCTGGATACACACTTACATGCCGATCATATTTCAGGTGGAAGACGAATAGCGGAAGTAACAAATGCAACTTACTGGCTGCCGCCAAAAGATGCGGCTGAAGTAACCTTTGAATATCAGCCATTAGAAAGCGGGAAAGTGATAACGATTGGTCATACTTCAATTGATATTCAAGCAATATATTCCCCGGGCCATACCATTGGTTCGACTTCATTTGTGGTCGATCAAAAATACTTGTTAAGCGGGGATATACTATTCATCGATTCGATTGGCAGACCGGACCTAGCTGGATTGGCTGAGGATTGGGTAGGCGACTTGAGAGAAACACTGTATACACGTTATAGAGAATTATCAGACGAGTTAATCGTATTGCCATCACATTTCATGATCGTTGATGAATTGAATGAAGATGGAAGTGTCGCTAAAAAGTTGGGTGCGCTGTTTGCTGAAAATCATGGATTGAACATTGTAGATGAAACGGAATTCAGAGAGCTGGTAACAGGTAATTTACCGCCTCAGCCAAACGCTTATCAAGAAATTCGCGAAACCAATATGGGGAAAATCGAGCCTGATGATGAAAAACAGCGTGAAATGGAAATCGGGCCAAATCGTTGTGCGGTTCGTTAATACCGATAAAAAGCCAAGAAAATAGGAGGAATGAAATATGCATTCAGATAAAGTGTTAAATGCTAAGGGACTAGCTTGTCCAATGCCAATCGTTAAAACGAGAAAAGCGATGAATGATTTGCAAACCGGGCAAGTGCTGGAAATACATGTAACCGATAAAGGAGCTAAAGCAGACTTAGCCGCTTGGTCAAAATCCGGTGGCCATGAACTGGTGGAAACGGCAGAAGAAAATGATATACTGAAATTTTGGATTAGAAAAGGCTGATAAAAGAAGGGAACCATTAGGGTTCCCTTCTTTTAAGGGAGGCACTTACAATGGATATCACCTTTATCATTACCATCTTTTTGATTGGTTTTATAGGTTCATACGTTTCAGGGATGCTCGGTATCGGCGGTTCGATAATAAATTATCCAATGCTGCTGTTTATTCCCCCAATCTTCGGTTTAGCGGCATTTAGTGCCCATGATGTGACAGGTATAAGTGCTGTACAAGTCTTATTCGCTTCCATCGGAGGAATATGGAGCTATCGTAAGAGCGGACATTTAAATAAAACGCTGATTCTCTATATGGGGATCAGTGTGTTGATCGGAAGCGTGGTTGGAAGTTTTGGATCACAATCGATGTCGGAAAACGGAGTGAATATCGTCTATGGCATTTTGGCGTTGATAGCGGCTGTCATGATGTTCATTCCGAAGAAAGGGATAGATGACATTCCTTTGGATCAAGTTACCTTCAACAAATGGCTTGCGGCCATTCTTGCCTTAATCGTAGGTTTAGGTGCCGGGATAGTCGGTGCCGGAGGAGGCTTTCTATTAGTTCCGATCATGCTTATCGTTTTAAGAATACCAACCAGGGTCACGATTGCGTCTTCATTAGCTATCACATTCATTTCATCCATTGGTGCAACAGCAGGGAAAATCTCAACGGGACAAGTAAACTTCTATCCGGCATTGATAATGGTGGGAGCGAGTTTAATAGCATCTCCGCTTGGGGCGATGGCCGGTAAAAATATGAATGTAAAAGTGCTGCAAGTTATACTGGCTTTATTGATTTTAGCGACGGCTGTGAAAACTTGGGTGGGGATAATGTCTTGAGTTTTGACACGGAAGGAAGCAGTTGTGAAAATTATATTAGAATTCTAAAAAGAGTCCCATCGTTAAAGAATTGTTCTCAATAGGCCACAATAATAGTTCCTTTTCCTCCATCACTTTTTTCTTATTATCTGTACCAGATAAGTAAATGGGACTTCTGTTAATAGAAAAAGCTGACTGTTGAAAGTCAGCTTTTTCTTATTGTGGCCGTTGACAAATAATTAAAAAATTACCGCTAAAATAAACCAAACAATCATCAATAATTGAATTAATACTTTGGCTAAGCTGCCGCCTAAAAAACCGATGATAGTTGCAAACCCAACTTTAGTAGCCTTCATTATATCTTTTTGAATGATTAATTCCGAAACGAGGACTGCTAAAAATGGTACGAGAATTATTCCAAAAGGAGGAAAGACAAATGAACCAACAATCGTGGCAATAGCTGCTATTGTCTCGGATGTTTTTGATCCCCCATACTTTTTAACAAAATAACTATTTGCGATAATGTCGGCCGCGATTAATACACCGCTCAACACAACCATACTGATCCAGAACAATAACGATAACTCATCAGAATTAATGAGGAATTGATAAACTGCAAATCCTCCCCAAATAGCAACAACCGAAGGAATAATAGGATAGACAATTCCTACAAAACTTAAAGCAAATAAGACGATCGTTAAACCCCACCATAAAATATCCAATAAAACTCCACCTTTTCATACTTACTTATCATATATCTATTAAATTATATTTCTATTTAGGGACAAAAACCATTTATTCTTTTTTTGTATATTCGATTCCCTCACACTTTAATTAACACTAGATGTATAATGTGTAAAATTAGAGTAAGTGTATGATGAAATAAAAATATTTCCCAAATTGCCAAAAAGAACTTGTTGATGAATCTTTATAATAAACACTTTAACTAGGGGTGTTGCTGCTACCTTTTCCTTATTCAAAAAACTGGGCAGGTTAGTTGAAGATCATTTTCAAGCAAATGACATATATAAGCCATGTCCATATAAAGATGTTGTAATATTAAAGGAAAAGTAGGAGGTTAAGAAGATGAAAACTTTTGATTTAAAATCAGGAACAAAAGTAATAATAGACGAAAGTAGAATAGTAATAGAAAGAACAGGTGGAAAAAGTGCAATGAAGGGTTTGTTTGCAGGGCGAGCAATGGGGCAAATGACCATAAAAACGTCAGCAGTGACTGGGTTAATTCACTTTGCTGACTTTTTAATGATTTGTGCTTCTGGACTCCCGACTCCCAATGATTTTAAATTATCCAGCGTAGCAGAGATAAAACAATACCCTAACTGTATTGTTGCAAAAGAAAGTGAATTAGAAGAGTTATATCAATTTCTCAACGGATTTATTAAGTAATGATTCCATAAAAGCCTTAACCTTTAGAGGTTTCCATATAGGGAACAAAAAAACACAACGAAAGCAGTTGATTTCATCTAAGAAATACAACTGCTTTTAGCTTTTGAAACAGTTATTACGGTATAGTTCAAATACAATTGGTTATGATTTGAGAGCAATTAATAAGATTGAAGCTGTTTTTAGAGCAGCTTTTTACTTTATGCAACTATCAGGGCAGTTTCATAACAAAATAAGAATATATTTTTTGTAATAACCAAAACTTTATCAGACGCAACATTTTTAAGACCAGCTTAATTTCAACTACTTCTTCATTGTCTTTCAAATGGGATATTAGAGTACTAAGTGAAGAATATGTGATAATCTGTTAATTATACGCCGCTTAGTCTTTCTTTCAAGAGTTGTTAGGTCCTCATCATTATGAAATTGATCAAAAGTCCTTAGTAGTTGTTTTTGGAAAGGATCCTGCGGATATTTACTAGCAAACAAGTAAACAAGGACTTTTATAATTTACAAAAAAGAAATAGCGCCGCTAATTATAGCTAATACTGTTAAGATTAACGATGTCAAGATGGCCCATTTGTATGCAAATTTCTGATATTCCCCAAGGTCTTTATCAACCATGCCAACTAATAGAATGGTTGATGCAACAAGTGGACTCATTAAATGAGCGGGTTGTCCCAATATAGAAGCGCGAGCAATTTCTAACGGACTAATACCATAAGCTGAAGCTGCCTCTGCAAGAATAGGGAGAACTCCAAAATAATAGGCATCATTCGATAAAACGAAAGTGAATGGCATACTTGTAATGCCAACAATGACAGGGAAAAACTCTCCTAATGAAGCAGGTATTATCGCAACCAGTCCATTGGCAATAGCATCAACCATTTTTGTACCGGAAAAGATTCCTGCAAATACTCCAGCTGCAAAAACTAGTAGAACAACAATTAGGGCATTTCCAGAATGTGCCAATATACGTCTTTTTTGCATTTCCAGATTAGGGTAGTTAATCATTAAAGCAATAGCGAAACCGACCAAAAATAAAATAGGGGAAGGTACCAATCCCATAATGAGAATGACCATAATGCCTACCACAATTAATAAGTTAATCCACAAAAAACGAGGGCGTTTAATGTCAATATGAGGAAATGCATCAGTGACTTCATTTTCTACAGTAGCAGCTATTTCATTTTTTAACTCTTCTATGTGTATTACACCCAGTCGTTTACGTTCTTTTTTCCCTAAAATAAATGCGACGAAAATAACCCAAATAGCACCACCGATCATGGTAGGAATAAGTGGAACAAAAAATTCGGATGCATCAAGTCCCAATACTGCTATTGCTCTGGTAGCAGGTCCACCCCAGGGGGTCATGCCACTCATAACACTTAAAGCTAGCATGGCTACTGTGGCTAAAACCAATGGATTCATACCGATTCGTTTATAAAGTGGATACATAGCTGAAACAGTAATGATATACGTTGTTGTACCGTCTCCATCTAGGGCCACGAGTAATGCAAGAATTGTGGTACCTATCGAAATTTTGACAGGATCTCCCTTGACAACTTCTAATAACTTTTTGATAAGTGGGTCAAATAATCCCGTGTCTATCATAATACCAAAAAACAATATGGCGAATAATAATAGAGCTGCAGAAGGAGCGACTAGCTTAATGCCTTCCATCATCATAGTGCCAATTTTACTTCCAAAACCACCAACTACTGCAAAAACGATCGGAACTAAAGTTAAAGCAACAATGGGCGATAAACGTTTGGACATAATTAAATAGGTAAAAACGGTAACCATGGAGATGCCTAAAATTGTAAGAAACATTATTAAATCCCCTCCCATATTTTGAATGCGCTTTCAAATGATCTCTGGATGACTAAGAAATAATTTTGTGACTCTTCAGAAAAATTAACTGGTAGATTAATAAGTTTTACACTATGCTTATGCGCTTTTCTTTATTAAAGGTAATACAGAGAGGACAATAAGTTAAATACATATTTTTTTTGTATTGGTATCAAAATAATTTATTCTTTAAAAAAGAATGGGGAGGGGAGCAAATAAAGCCATAGGAAAAGTGATTCAATAACGAAATTTTTTTAATATTTAATGCAACTTTTAGTAACAAAAAAGAAGGTCATCAATTTTGTGTAAGATAACCTTCTTTTCTTTATAAATCAGACTTTTCATTGTCCTTGAGCAAAGCTTCCTCCTTTTTTATTTAACATTTAGTTTTACATTACTGTTCTTGTCTTTTCTTCTTAAACTTATTTTTAATACCAATTTCAGTAATGGAGGCACTGCGGCATAAATAAAAGCCATCCGAAATAGTTGATAGCTGGTAACAGTAGATACATCAGCATTTACTTCTTGTGCAATGATTCCCATTTGATCCATTCCACCAGGGGCTAAACTTAAAAAACCCGTAATAGTCGATAAATCATAATACTGGGTCAGTAGAAAACTAAAAAACATTGTTGCGCTAATCAAAATTAGTCCGTTCATCAAAGCCAATAATAAGGTTTTTCTTTTGTTGTTAAGTTGTTCCGGTTTTAATAGTAAACCGATATAACCGCCAACCATAAATTGAGATATATCAAGAAGTGTAGGAGGAAGTGGTGGTCCCTGCAAACCTAAAAGACCTATTGCAGCAGCAACGATTACTGGTCCTAAAAAGTAAGGAGCTGGTAATTTGAATATTTTACCTATTCTTGCTGCCAGAAAACAAATAAGGGCGAACAGAAAGATAAGAGGAAATAAACCACTCCACTCTGGAATAACGTTATCCGTTATTTTAGAGGAATCATTGGTACTATTCGCTGCAAAAATGGGACTGATAATTAAAAGGGGGACTAAGAAAACAACCATTATCACTCTTGTAACATGGAAAAAGGTTACTGTAGTAATATCAATACCTTTCATATCTTCTGCAAACACAACGATTTGTGACAAACCTCCAGGAATACTACTCGTTAAAGATGTAGGATAGTCAATGCTGGAATATTTTGACATAACAAAAGCAGAACATGCACACACAAGGACAATTAAGGTTGTAAGGATCAACATTGAGGGAAGGTGACTAATCATATCAGACAGTGAGCTCTTGGTAAAGGAGATGCCTATTGAATAACCTACAATAATTAATCCAGTATTTCTCATCGAAACGGGCCAAATTAATTTAACGTTTTTGAAACGTGATGCAATTAATAGGGCTGCCATTGGACCAAGTAGCCATGGGATTGGAAACCTGATAAGAGAGAAAAGGCCGCCTCCAATAAAAGCAGTTAGAAGTGCAGCCGAAAATTGGATTGTCTTGCTTGCATTATTTAAATCCCACTTTTTCATATTAATTCTCTTCCTTTGTATTAGTTTTACTTCGTTTCGTCTTGTTTCATTGTTTAGAATCATTAAGAAAATCAATAAATGCTTTTACTTGTGCCAAATCCATAGTCACATCCCGATAAAATACCCAAGTTTCTCTAAGCAAATAGCTATTATCGCTTAATACAATGGGGAAAGTATACAGTGGTTCATCATTTTTAATACAGATTTCTGGTAAAATGGCATATCCTAAACCATTAAGAACCAGTTCCTTACATGTTTCAATCCGATCTACCTCCATTGAAATCTTAGGTGGTAACGCAAATGTTTCCTGCCACCAGTTTTCAATAGTATTTCTTAACGATTGGTCTGTCTGATAATTAACTCTAGGAAGAAAAGGAAGTTCTTTTAATTCAATTTTTTTACTGGAGGCAATACAAATCTTTTCTTCTTGAAATAACACTTTATTTTCCTGCCATTTGTAAGGACCTCTAACTATCCCGAGATGTGCTTCTTCTTTTTGAAGCATTTGATGAATTTGAGAACTCCATCCAGTTTTCAAACTGATTTCAACCTCTGGATATAGAGTTAGAAATTCTTTTAATAATAATGGTAGTTTATATCGGGCAAACAAGCCAGATACACCCAATCGCAAAGTTCCTTTTACTTTTTTATCCAAATTAGAAATATGCTCTTTTGCAGCTCCTAATTGCTTACGCATATTTTTCGAGTATTGAACGAGGTACTCCCCTTCAACTGTAAACTCGACACCTCTTTTGCCTCTAGAGATTAAATTTGTTTTGAACTCTTTTTCCAGCTGTTTTATACGATAGGATAAAGCTGGCTGGGAAATAAATAGTCGTTGTGCTGCCTTTGTTATATTTCTTTCTTCGTAAAGAGTAATTAATATAAGCCAGTCTTTTTCATCCATAAAATTTTTCTCCTTTAACCATAAAAAATATTTATGGGTAATTATAAAAAATGAAAATTTATTTGATTTCTAAAAGTATAATACAACTAATGAAAAAAGAAATCTATCTTTTTATGTAAATCAATAGACTCACTATAGTTTTGCGTTTCCAGCATTCTTTCATAAATTTTTTCTATGGCAATGAATAAAAAAACAATATTATTTTTATTCATTATTTTCACTTATTATTTACATGAAGAGTTATCACAACTTAACAGGAGGGGTAAAAATGTCAAATACACAAAAGTATGATGTAGTTGTAGTAGGGGCAGGAAACGCAGCTTTATGTGCCGCGATCTCAGCAAAAGAGGGAGGTGCTAGAGTTCTTGTATTAGAACGGGGACCAGTGGAAAAGCGTGGAGGGAACTCTTTCTTCACGGATGGAGCCATTCGTGTTGCATACAATAATTTAGACGCAATCAGAAATATAATACCTGAATTAACAGATGAAGAATCCGAGTTAATTGTAATGCCTGAATACACGGAATCCGATTATTACAATGATCTAATGCGAGTAACAGGTGGACAAAGTAATCCTGAGTTAGCAAAGCAGCTGGTTTCTAGATCATATGAAACAATTGCGTGGATGCGTGATCAGGGAATAAAATTTGAATTGAATTATGAAAATCAATCTTTCGTACAAGCTGGCAAGCGCAATTTCTGGGGAGGACTGCCTATCAAAACGGAGGATAAAGGCGTTGGCTTAATGAGACAGCTCTTTGCACGGACAGAAGAAATTGGCATCGACGTTTGGTACGATTCACGTGCTGTGGAGCTTGTATCAGAGCAAAACACAATAACCGGTGTCGTTGTTGAGAAGGGTCATACAATGGTAACTGTTCAGACATCCGGTGTGATTTTGGCTTGTGGCGGCTTTGAAGCCAATAAGAAAATGAGAAGTGAAAATATTGGTGAAGAATGGGAAGCGGCTATTGTTCGTGGAACCGAGTTCAACACAGGAGACGGCATTTCCATGGCTATGGCAGTGGGGGCTCAAAAATTTGGGCAGTGGTCTGGATGTCATTCTATTGGGACAGATTATAATGCGCCAAAAGTAGGGGATTTCACGAAGCCGGGGGATATTTTTAAAAAGCACTCTTATCCGTACAGCGTCATGCTTAATAATGAAGGGAAACGGTTTGTTGATGAAGGAGCAGATTTACGAAATTACACCTATGCCAAATACGGCCGTGAGGTATTAAAACAGCCTGGACATGTGGCATATCAAATTTATGATGCACAGGTACGCCCGATGCTGCGTAAAGAATATGACCTTGAAGAAGCGACTATTTATAAAGCAAATACGCTTGGAGAGTTGGTTAGTTTACTGCCGGTCAATCAAACACAATTTCTAAAAACGATCGAAGAGTATAACAGTGCGGTACAAGATGGCGAGTATAGACCGGCAGAGAAAGATGGCAAAGGAACGAAAGGAATTACCCCTCCTAAATCCAACTGGGCACTTAGAATTGAGCAAGGTCCATTCTATGCTTTCCCTGTAACGTGCGGTATCACCTTCTCGTTCGGTGGTCTGCATGTAGATACAACGGGTCATGTGTTAGACAAAGAAGAACAACCGATAAAAGGTCTCTTTGCGGCTGGTGAAATGATTGGGGGGATTTTTTATGAAAACTATCCTGGTGGATCCGGGTTAATGTCTGGAGCAGTCTTTGGAAAATTAGCTGGTTCATCAGCAGCACGCTATACTCAAGAAAAGGTTGAAACGATCAATAATCACTGAGTCTTTTCCTTGAATGGTTTATTAGATAAGAATGTGTCTAAAAAATAATAGAGATACGTGAAGTAGAAGAATGAAAAATAGCCAAGGCTTAAAAAGTCCTTGGCTGTTTGGTATTTTAAAACTCATATCATATAGGAATATAAAAGGTCAAACTTAGTAACAGTTTATCTATTGGATTTTTTTCAGATGGAGTGATTGTATAGCTTTAAGCGTCCTGATGGCCAGACAATAAGGCTCTTCAGTACTAGCTTTTCGAGTTCAGCACCAGCTTGAAAGGATCAGGCATTAACGCTTATGAAGTCAGTTCTAACTTATCAAGATTTACCAGTTATATTGCTGTTTATCACTCCGATGCTAAAATTCAGCATGAAAAGGGGAGGGATTTGTGTATTGGTATTTTTCTCTAAACAATAGATAGTAATTAGCTTTTTTTAAATAATATAGTAACCATAAAAATCTGTATCTGTACCCTAATTTGTATAGGTGGTTTAGCTTATCTGGGGAAATTCACTTATATTCTCAATCCTAGTTTATCATTAAATTTGAAGACAGGGTTTAGGTAAAATACATTAGAGTTTGGGCTCTTTTGAAGTCTCACTTATACAAAACAAGGATCATTAAAGTAAACTATTTCGGAAAGAATTTTAGTGCCTTTCATATTTTTGAATATTTCTTTCGCTTCTTTTTCAGTGTCAAATTCAAATATTTTAATATTTTCCTTTAAAAAGATAGTGATGACCCACATTTGCCAAGCCTCCAAGTGATAGAAAATTTTTTGCTGTAATTTGCAGATCAATTCAAATCAAGCTAATTGATAGGAATGCTCGTAATTTTTTTTCGTGTACACGTATCCCTCCAAAATGATTCTTGCTGTGCGTACCACTTTAATAGCACGTATGTGTCCTGCCAAGAAATCAACCTTTGTTTCCATTATCCCCGCAGGATGGGCTAATCGGAAAATTTCGTGTTTAATGTTCACCATCTCAGATAAAACCGTATCCTGTAAGTAAGCCCCTGCTGTTGCACAGATGGCTCCTGTAATGGCAAGCGCTTGATGGGGCTTTTGCATTGACATCATTCGGATCATCAAATCCATCTCTGACGCTTTTCTTTCAGATCCGTTTAGATCGACGTAATCCATAGGAGGAGCAATTATAGTCATTTTAGGTACAGCAGGAGATTTGACAGTAGCTGATTTCTTATCGGAAAATTGACACATTTCAGCTGCAATTGATCGGATTTCTTCCAGTTCATTTAATTTTTCCTGTGAATAATCATTGGGTAATTCGGTTCCGCTTAGACCAATATCCTGTGCCCTTACAAAAACGAGTGGATTGGCAACATCAATAATAGAAACTTGAATTAGCCGATCCTTGGTTTTAATCATGTCAATCGGATTTCCAGTAGGGAAAAGTTTTCCAGTAACTGCTCCTTCTGCACGAGTAAAAGAAAGATAAATAGGTGATCCTTTACCAGGAACCCCAGGTATTGAGCAGCATCCTTCTGATTTCACATGTCCATTTTCAACCTCAACTTCTGCAATAATCAGTTTTTGTGTATTCACGTTAAAAATTTTCACCGTTGTTACAGGTTCTTGTATAGGGACTAATCCTTGCTCAATTGCGTAAGGTCCTACAGCAGATGAAATATTCCCACAATTTCCTTTAAAATCAACCATTTGATTATCGATACTGATTTGCGCAAATGTATATTCCACATCGAATTCCGGTGAATCTGATTTTTTGATGATCGCTGCTTTACTTGTCAATGAATTCGCTCCTCCAAGACCATCGATCTGTCTCCGATCCGGACTGCCCATCACGTCAAGTAAAAAATCTTCCCAGAGTGAGCGATTCGAAGGCATATGTTCAAAGTTAAGGAACACACCTTTACTTGTCCCGCCGCGCATTACAACTACAGGTACTTTCATTGTATAACCACCTTTTCTCAAATCAATATTTATAGCACTACCGGTTCCTTTGAAAATATAGTATGATATGTTTATTCATAAGTAAAATACATATTTTTTTAATAAAAATGATAAAAAATCTTATAATCCAAAAATCGGGGGATGGTTAAGTGGACGAAAAAGATTGGATTGCGATAAGGGTACTATATGAAGAAAAAAACATTAGCCGTGCCGCAGAGCGTTTATATATATCGCAGCCGGCGCTTACGTACCGGCTTAAAAATTTAGAAAAAGAATTTAGCACAAACCTATTTTTCAAAATAAAAGGAGGCATTGAGTTCACTTCAGAAGGGATACATTTAGCGGGCTATGCGGAAGAAATGGTGAAAAAGTTGCAAAAAACGAAGGATTATATGCTGAATATGAAAAATGAAGTTAGAGGAACGTTAAGGCTTGGCGTTTCCAGCAACTTTGCCCAATATAAACTACCAGAAATATTGAAAAAGTTTTCAACACAATATCCTCATGTACAATTTAATGTGAATACAGGCTGGAGTACTGAAATCATGCATCTTCTGGATTCCTCTAGTGTTCAATTAGGCATACTGCGTGGAAATTATGAATGGTATGGAATCAAATCGTTACTGCATAAAGAAAGACTTTGTTTAATTTCTAAGAAAGAGGTAGACTTGGATAATTTGCCAGAACTTCCATTCATAAATTATAAGACCGACAGTTCTTTAAAAAACTTAATAAATGGCTGGTGGCATGATAGATTCCCAGAGCCACCATTTGTAACAATGGAAACGGATCGGCAGGAGACGTGCAAAGAGATGGTCAAAAATGATCTTGGTGTTTCTATTCTGCCGGAAATATGCCTGCAGCCTTCAGATAATTTGCATACATACGGGTTATCCTACAAAAATGGGAAGCCGGTGTTAAGAAATACTTGGTTAATGTATAATCAGGATTCATTAAAACTCTCTACTGTGAAAAACTTTATTGATTTCTTGAATAAAAATTCCAATCTTTAACGAAAAAGCACGATGAAATTATTGACAATTTCATTGTGCTTTTTGGATTTCTTAACTTATTATAAAATGGATTATAAGTTTTTTTTCGGAAAAGTACAAAAAATATGTATTTCACTTATTTAATGATATGAACTATTCTAAAAATAGAAAACAAAGCAACAGGGAAGCAGAAAATAATATGTAATATTTTTTAATTATTCAAGACTCTTTATCCAATTTGTAAGCGGTTTCTTTAATAGGAGGGATTAATATTCTAACTTTACTTGGAATTTCAATGGTCGTTGTCTTTACTTATTTAATCATGTCAAAACGGTTATCACCTGTTAATTCTCTTGTAGTCATTCCAATTATCTTTGCATTAATTGGCGGTTTTGGTCCAGAGCTCGGAGATATGATGCTCGATGGAATAAAGGTTGTCGCACCTTCAGCCGCATTGCTATTGTTCGCTATTTTGTTTTTCGGAGTTCTGATTGACGCTGGATTATTTGATCCACTTATTAAAACTATGTTGAAAATCGTAAAAGGGGATCCGGTTAAAATAGCGATAGGAACAGCGGTAATCGCAATGACCGTTGCCTTGGATGGTGATGGTACCACGACTCATATGATTACGATTTCCGCCATGCTGCCTCTTTACTTACGACTTGGTATGAATCCACTTATTCTTGCCACTATTTCTATGCTGGCTGTCAGTATTATGAGTGGTATGACTCCTTGGGGAGGACCTGCAACTAGAGCAATAGCATCATTAGGTCTGGATGCAAATGAATTCTTTGTCCCGATTATTCCAACACTATTCTCAGGAATAGCAGCTATTCTTTTTACCGCTTATGTACTTGGTAAAAAAGAGCGCAAAAGGCTTGGCGTTGTTTATATCAAATCTGCACCTGAAATGAAAGGGGCTCTTGCTGAAGCAGCTGTAGCTTCCGCCATACAAGACGATTTAAAGCGCCCTAAATTAATATGGGTCAATCTTTTGTTGACGCTCACAGTCATGGTCGTACTTGTAATGGGCTTAGTACCTGTACCGGTGTTGTTTCTAATCGGGTTTGTTCTTGCTTCAATCATTAATTACCCTAATTTAGAACAGCAAAAAGAGCGAATCGGGTCACATGCAGGAAACGCTATCACCGTTGTTACATTAGTATTTGCGGCTGGTATTTTCACAGGGATCTTTTCCGGAACGAAAATGGTAGACGCCATAGCAAATTCATTAGTGGCCATCATTCCGGATTCTTTAGGCTCTTTTTTACCGATGGTCGTTGCGTTCACAAGTATGCCATTTACGTTCGTTTTATCAAATGATGCTTACTACTTTGGTGTTTTACCAATTCTTGCCGAAGCAGGAGAAGCTTATGGTGTGAGTCCTTTAGAAATTGCCAGAGCTTCCGTACTGGGGCAGCCTGTACATTTCTTAAGTCCACTCGTGGCCTCGACTCTTTTACTGGTAGGGATGGTAAAGACAGATATCGGGGAACTACAGCGGTATGCATTTAAATGGGCTCTAATTTGTTCATTAGTCCTTATTATTACTGCTATCTTGACAGGGGCTATTATTTAAGTATAACGTTATCAATTAAATTCTCGAACTTAAAAAATTAGGGCTGTGCCAAAACCAATTATTATTAGTGGTTTTTGGGACAGCCCATTCTTTTAATAAGGTCTAGAAGTCTCGCCGGTCGCTTGAGTAATGATTTTTACGATTTTATTCGCCAAATTCATAACCGTGTAAAGACGAGTATCATTTAAAAATTGCATCGTTGGCAGCGGATCTATATAATTTACCATTCCTATAATGTGATAGTCTCCCACTTCAGGTAATACTTTTTTTAAAGCTTTCCCTGGGACAAGAGGTCCATCCTTCAAGAAAACATAACCGACCTGGTTTTGATCCCCTAAACAAGCATCCACACTAAAAATAAGAGGCCTTTTGAATTGTTTTTTAATTTCTTTCAACGTCTCTTTTAAATTAAATGCATGAACGGGATTTTCCAAGGTACCGTAAACACGATAAGGCACCGTGTGTTCTTTTAGCATCGTCCCGACTAAAGGGCCCAATGAATCCCCAACCGATCGATCTGAACCAATGCACAGAAAGATTACATCTTCATTTTGACATCCTGAAGATTGAATAATCTCTTTGACTTTTAATGCTAAACTGTTTATTTCTTCGCCTTTTGGTTCCACAGAACAAATCTGCTCCCTCCTTTTGTAAATTAGACTCACTTTGATTCCCATTTATTCTATTATACGAATTAAAAAGTTATCATGCATGTAAATATGAGCATATGCTTGAGACTGATGGATATTTTTAAATTATTAGTATTTAACATTTTGAAAAATGGCAGTAATTCAAAACATGCGAGTAAGTGGGAGTAGGTTTACAACTAGAATATTTCTAGATCAATTATATAGCATGTCTTTAACCGATACCCCTTTCAAAAATTTTATTGGATTTGGGTAGAATTAATCGGTTAACTAGTTTGTCATAGTGTATCTCTTATATTTACAAACTATTAATAAGCTTTAATATTCTGCATCATTCTTTTTATGACAAAATCCTTAGTTTTTTCTCCATTTTTGACTAATTCCACCAATTTCCATCCGTTACATGTTATAAATGTCGTTATAACCTCCTTTGTTTTCGAATAAACCATGACTTTTGGTTTATCTTTCATGTGAAGGAATAAAATCACATGGGTTTAACAGAGCATTTAAAATGGTCTGTTAATTTTAAGGGTAGAGTTTGCTATAAGGAATATAGCATCCCTAAAAAAGATTTTTTGGAGGTAATGTTGATGAAATCTAGCAATAGCGGTTTAAACAGACGTAATTTCTTAAAAGTTGGCGGAATGAGTACATTAGCATTAACACTTGGTTCAACAGGGGTATTTTCTCTTGCGGGAGCTACAAAAGGATTTGCTGCGGAATCCAGCAATCCAACAAGTGGATTTGGTGGCTATGGCCCACTAGTAAAAGATCCAAATGGAGTTCTTGATCTGCCAAGGGGATTTCATTACAAAATGCTTTCACGAACTGGTGATATCATGCCTAATGGTGACCTTGTCCCTTCTGCCCACGATGGAATGGCTGCCTATAAAGGAGAGAAGGGTACAACCATTCTTGTAAGAAACCATGAAAATGGGACAAATTCGGATTACCCTGTAAACGGAAAAAAACCTTGGAGTGCTGGTGCTGCCGGCGGCACAACCACATTAATCGTTGGACAAAATAACAAGGTCATTGATCAGTATGTATCAAGTTCAGGTACAATCCGTAACTGTGCTGGTGGTGCTACGACTTGGGGCACTTGGTTAACAATGGAAGAAACTCGTGATATGGGACATGGCTTTGTATTTGAAGTAAATCCGCTTGATCCTGAAAACGAAATGTCAAGAACACCGATCCGTGATATGGGTTATTTCTCCCATGAAGCTGGGCATGTTGACCCTTCAACAGGAATTTGGTATTTAACCGAAGACGCAAGTCCAAGCTTCTTGTACCGTTTTACCCCACATGACCGAAGTCAAAAGCTAGGTTCTCTGCAAAAGGGCGGTCTCCTTGAAGCGGCAGCAATCGAGGAATTGCCGGCTGCAGCAGCAAGTCAATTTAGTACTAGACAAAAATTCGGGATTGTTTGGAAAAAATTAAATCCTGAAATCGCACAGCAAGATGCTAAGGATAAAGGCTGTATTCAGTTTAGCCGCTTAGAAGGGGCTTATTTTTCTGAAGGTACTTTATGGTTTGATGATACAAGTGCAGGTTCAGCACGCCTTGGCCGTGTTTATCGCTACACTCCAGCGACAAACACCTTAGAACTATTCTATGAGTCTACTGATAAAAATGATTTAGAAGCACCGGATAACATTACAATCACCCCTTGGGGAGATCTTTGGATCGCCGAAGATGGTGGCGGTAATGATCGTATTGTCGGATTAACTCCTGAAGGAAATATTTATACTTTCGCTGAAAATATGATGAACGGTTCTGAATTTGCTGGCCCTACATTTTCTCCAGATGGAAATACTTTCTTTGTAAATATGCAAACACCAGGTATCACCTTCGCGATTTGGGGACCATTTGCACGCAGAAATTCTACCCGTAGACGAGCCATGAACCAGGCTCAACCGCCAGCAAGTCTTGCTCCTGTTGTTTCGGATAAACTTACTGCATTCGCAGAAGAACAAGGTATGTCTATATTAGAAGCAGCAGCTTTAGAGCGTCATGGTATGCCAATTTTATAAGTAATGAACGCATTTTTTTGAGTACTATCAAACCATCATGGTATAGGAGGTGAGACGTTTGTTATCTAGTATCGGAATCCCCGGCCTAATTCTCATTCTAGTCATTGCGTTAATCATTTTTGGTCCTTCGAAATTACCGGAAATCGGAAGTGCTTTTGGAAACACTTTAAAAGAATTTAAAAAAGCAACAAATGACTTGATCAGCCATGACAAAGAAGAAAAAACTAACTCTGAAGAGAAAAATAAACTAGTAGGTCTTGAGAAATCCGAAAAGACCGGAAACTAAATAACTTGTTTTACAACTTAATAGAGTAATTTGCTTGGAGGAAATAGTATGAAAAAAATGGGAAAGATATTTTTGACGGGCTGCTTTTCGCTGGCGATGGCTGCCGTTTTTGTCGCAAAGCCCGTTACGGCAGATGCGGAGGAAAAGCTCAAGGAGGGAGAGAAGTTTAAACTCACCATTCTCCAGACGAATGACTTTCATGGTCATCTGGATGACATCGTCTCGCTGGATGATGGAACCCTTCATCACAATTCTATTGCGAAGTATGCCACCATCATTGAAAATGTGCGCAATGAAGAGGAGAATGTGCTTCTCGTCGATGGCGGGGATGTCTTCCTGCGCGGCGAGTTTCAGGCAGGTCAAGGAGAGTTGGAGACGTCCCTTTTGAAAGCTTTGGACTATGATGCGATGGCTCTAGGAAACAACGACTTCCGCGTTTACCCTGTCGGGGAGGGCACACCGGACAGCCGTTATGAACAGTTAAAAGATTACCACCGCAACGTGAATTTCCCCATCCTTACTGGTAATGTAATTGACAGGGAAACAGGAAAGTACATTCAGAATGTGAAACCTTGGAAGATTTTTGCTTTCAATGGCGTTAAAGTCGGCATGATCGGCCTTACATCGATGAAGCCGGAAATTCGCGGTTGGGATGATGTTGCAGACCTCGATTTCATCGAACCGGTTCAAGCCTTGAATGCGTTGCTTCCTGAAGTGAGTGAAAAGTCAGACGTTAACATTGTCCTTTCGCATGCCGGAAATCCTGAAGACCATAAGCTGGCTCAGGTTTCCGGAGTTTCAGCGGTAATCGGGGCAGATACACACAAGGTCATCGAAACTCCCGAATACGAATTCAACGGAGAGGTGATGGTGCCAATTACTCAAGCTGGCGGAGAACAAGAACATTACTTGGGCCGCCTGAATTTGACTTTTGAAGTCGTTGACGCCAAAATGACTTTGGTCGAATCCAATGGATTCCTCTACGACGTCACAAATGTTCCGGCAGATCCGGAGATACAAGCGATTATAGACGATTATCGTGCAGATTTGAAAGCGCAATAATCAAATCTTCATAATGCTATGAGGTAAGGACAAAGCGAGGTTATTCGCTTTGTCCTTTCTATATTAATGATAAAGTAAAGACTGCAAGGGCCTGTCCCAGAAAGTCGGTGAAAACTAACTGACTTGCGGCCTTTTTATTTTTGCTCATTTCCCGCCATTTCAACTGACAGAGTTGAGCTAGTGTAGAGTTTGTCTGTTTAGTTTAGCTTTAATACCACTAATTAATGTGCAAAAAAAAAGTTAGGGAACAAAGCATATGTTATGTCATTGAGATTGCGAAGATTTTCACTTGAATTACCATTAAATGCCTTTTTTTGTTTGCTGAAAATCGTTTGAAAGAGTACTAATGAGTTTTTCATTATATAGCTATAAATTGATTTTAAACAATTCACGATATCCATAAACAACCAGTTATTTTTTTACCGCTAATGGTCATTATAAATAAAGAAGAAGGGGCTTTACTGATTACGTATGATTCACATCATATAGTAAATGAGGTGTTAGTTAAAGACGTTTAACTTAACTACAGGTAGCTTCATTAAAAAATCGATTCGAGCAAGGAGATGGTTCTCTTGCACGTAAAAGCAGAAAACTCATTCAATAATTGTCATTTATGCTTTGAAAGTTGATGAAACTTTTAAGATATAGGGGATGGTTGTTTTGGATGGTAAACTCTAGTCAGATACCAGTTCTTACTCAAATGTAGATGAGGTGTTTATCGCAGAGAATTTATGCTGATTCGAAATGAAGCAAACCCCTTTTTCAGGCAGGGTGCAACGTTCCGTTGCATCCTGTTTTTATGTATTTTCTTGTTATCCTAGCGTGAGCCATTTTATTTATATCCCTTATACTCGTATGTGTTTTCATTTTACGGTAACCTGTGATGTTATACATAAAAGAACTTAATAAGGAAAAGCATACGTGTAACAAGATGATAAAAAAATAATACAATATTATTGAAAAGACATAAATCAAACAAGAAGGATGGGATCCTGATGGTTGATGTTAATATACAAAAAAACAAACGGGAACAATGGAAAAAGCAAGTTATGAATAACCTGAAGAGGGAAGCGGTTAAAAATATCATAGCAGGAATGGGAGACCTAGCAAGATTAGATGCTAAAGTCAATAATACTTACACTGTATACATCAAGGATGGAAGGATGATAAAGCAACCTACAAATGGCAAGTGTGTTGTCATTAATGGAAAAATCCAAGATTAACTGAGAAGGGTTAGGAAAAACATTAAGGGTCCTTTTTGTAATTCAACTCCGGCTGCTTTTCTATTGAATTCACTGCGATTTGCCAGGACTGCCACAATTGTTTTAGGGTGATTCCCATTTCACTTGCGATTTTCGCTCTAGATATACTAAGTACGGTCTGCTTTGCCAAGGCATTAAGAACCACTCTAGCCGTCATTATTGTTTTGATGATTTATTTCCCACGTTATAGCAGTGGCCGAGGTGCAGTATTGGGAATGCTCTTTGCAGTAGTGACGACAACTGTCTGGTATCGATCGGTAATCACGGTTACACCCTTAATAGTTATGCTGATTAACCATATCATCGGGAAGAATGATTGTGTTTTGCAAAACGATACGAGCAGCAAAAGCAATAAGGAAGGGAAGGTCATCAACCTTGTAGCTTTGGGGACATAGGGTATATAACAACGATAATATGATATAGAAAGAGGGGGGATATCCCCTCTTTTTTTTTATCAAAAAATCTGCGATTGTATTGAATGACATTGTGAGAAACTCAGTATTGAATATGTTTTTTGGAATAAATTCCTTTTTCAACAACTAGTTTGGTCGAATCGATATCTTTTTTACCTTTTTATCAAATAATCTTTTAATAACACATTTGATTTCCATGACAAATGATTTTTTAAAGCATATCTACAGGATAATACATTCATGGATTCTAGAGGTCCCACGATTATTCCTAAAATTCAAACCTATTCAGGGGTATAAACAATTTCATATAAAACAAATAAGTCATTCTTTTTTACTATCTTTTAAATGACCGGAACGAACCACTTTAGTTTTTAAATATTTTTCATTAAACTCGGAAATATCACCCCATAACTGAACTCTGCCTGCAACATTGGCACCTGAGTTTTGAAGGGCTTCTAATTTTTTCGGATTGTTGGTGATAAGAGTCACTGGATTAGAGCGCAGTTTTTTTAACACCCGAATGGCGTCATCATAGTTACGTGCATCATCCACAAATCCAAGCTCCAAATTCGCTTCAACCGTATCCAATCCTTTTTCTTGCAGAACATAAGCCATGGCTTTACTAAATAATCCGATGCCTCTTCCTTCGTGATTCGCTAAATAAAATAAAGCTCCGGATCCTTGAGCTGCAATCATTTTCATAGCCTGCTTTAATTGAAAGCCACAATCACAGCGTTTGCTGCCAAATATATCCCCAGTATGACAAATACTATGCATCCGAATAAGGGCTTCAGCTGAATGTTGGAAATCTCCATACAGTAACACACTTGATTGCTGCATTTCCGCTAAGTTGGAAGAGGCTAAAGTTTCAATGATCTTTTCTATATTATAAGTGCCGTCACCACAAAAATGACCCGCCATATTCTCACATCTTAACCAGCAATACCACTGGAATATAATTGTTTCGCCCTCTAAGTTAACGGGTAATTTGATTGGGCCGACTAAATAAATGGATGTTTCATCACTTTTAATAACGTTGATTTTATCTTCTAATATCAAAGCCACTTTTTCATTAATCATATAAACTTCCTCCCGAAACTTCTAATACTACGATAACGTTTACTAGTTCATTTCATATTGTACCCAATCCACTCTTTTGTGAATCTTTGATTTTAAATAGAAAAAAAAGCTCCAAATGTACTAAAACGAAAGACAATAGCAAAAGGTTAACCCCATCTTTGGCGTGAAAGCCCAAGACCATTTCTTATTTGAACAGTAACTCATATAACCTCAATAAAGCCACAGCACCAATTTTTCAAATGGAATTCGATTAAAAACACTGTATCTCTTAATTTCAGTAAAAAGGATTGAGAAGCATTATTGCATCAATGGTATTTGGATTAGAAAGAAGTTTGTCTAGCTGCCTGTTTACCCGTGAAAATTATGGCTTTCCGTAGGAAATGTCCTGCGAAGTCTTTGGGAAGTTTTGCATCTTTCTTTTTCTAAGATGGAAGGGACATGGTGTTTACATTCCTGGTCATTTGTTGTATTTACGTTTATTTTACAGACTTCATCTAAGGAAAATGGTGATTTTTTAGATGATATTTACCTTGCAGAATGATTTGGATTGTTGAAAATGCGGATACATCCATTGTCTTTCACGCTCAACGATTTTCCTTGTTTTCGTAAAATTGGAAACAATTAAAAAAACTTCTTCAAATGAAAACAAAAGTGTTATACAATAAAACAAACACAAATAAAGATAAACGGGGGTAAAACAAAATGGTTAATAATATATGGAATGATAAAGAAGCGTCAAAAGTGACATCTGGAGTAGAAGAACTGGTATATCGGTCTAATTTAATCGGTACAGATCAAGCCGTCTGCAACTGGGGAGGCGGCAATACATCCATGAAAACAATGGAAAAGGATTTTCGTGGCCGGGAAATTGAAGTCATGTGGGTTAAAGGAAGCGGTTCCGACCTTGCAACAATGAAAGCGGGCAATTTCACAGGTTTGAATCTAGCGGATATTCACCCTTTAATCGAGCGTGATGACATGCCTGATGCAGATATGGTTGAATATTTGTCACACTGCATGATCGACAGTAAGCATCCACGTATGTCGATTGAAACTTTACTTCATGCCTTCCTTCCCTTTAAACATGTTGACCACACACATCCAGATGCAATTATTAGTCTTTGTTGTGCAGACAATGGAAAAGAAGTCGCCAATGAAATTTTCGGTGATCGTTTTGTCTGGGTACCATATGAGCGCCCTGGCTTCACTTTGTCTAAAATGATCGCAAAAGGTGTGAAAAATAACCCGCAAGCCGAGCTTGTATTAATGGAAAAACACGGATTGGTTACGTGGGGTGAAACATCGAAAGAAGCCTATGAAAAAACCATTTCGATCATAACGGAAGCAGAAGAGTTTATTAAAAGCCGCCAGCATGAAGAAGATGCATTTGGTGGACAGGCATTTGACTCTTTACCTGAAGCAGAGCGCAAAAAGGTACTTGCTTCGATTATGCCGGTTATCCGCGGTGCTGTGGGCGAGGAGAAAAAAATGCTTTTAACTTTTGAAGATGCAGATGATGTTTTGCAATTTTTGAATAGCAAAAATGCGGCAGCCTTATCACAAGTCGGTGCCGCTTGCCCGGATCACCTTGTACATACAAAAATGAAGCCGCTTTTCATTAACTGGGATCCTCAAAATGAACGGACTGAATCCTTGGTGGAAAAAGTTAAAACGGGTATTCAACAATATAAGGAAGAATATAAGCAATACTTCGAGCGCAATAAAAACGAAGGAGATGTGATGTTTGAGGCTGCACCACGAGTTATTTTGATTCCAGGTGTCGGAATGGTCAACACAGGCAGAAACGTAGCCATGGCAAACGTGAGCGGAGCACTTTACCATCGAGCGATTGCGGTTATGAAAGGGGCAACAGCACTTGGCGAGTTCGTATCTCTCAGTGAAAATGAGTCATATAACGTTGAATACTGGCCACTTGAGCTTTATAAATTGTCTCTTTCGCCGGCAGAAGCGGAGTTCTCACGCAAAGTAGCCTTCATTACAGGCGGTGCGGGCGGTATTGGCAGCGCAACAGCACGGCGTTTAGTTTCTGAAGGTGCCCATGTAGTTCTAGCTGATTTAAATATTGAAGGAGCTGAAAAAGTTGCGGATGAAATCAATAAAGAATACGGGGAAATACGTGCTGCAGCTTTTAAAATGGATGTTACCAGTGAAGAGCAGGTACAGGATGCCTTTGAGAAATCAGCTCTTACATTTGGGGGAATTGATATTATCGTCAACAATGCCGGCCTTGCCACATCCAGCCCGTTTGATGAAACAACCTTAAAAGAATGGAACCTAAACATGAATGTACTGGGGACAGGCTATTTCCTTGTAGCACGTGAAGCTTTTAAGCAAATGAAACAACAGGGAACAGGAGGAAATATGGTATTTGTGGGATCGAAAAACTCTGTTTACGCTGGAAAAAATGCTTCTGCTTACAGTTCAGTCAAAGCACTTGAAACACATCTAGCACGATGCATTGCAGTGGAAGGCGGTGATTTCGGAATCCGTGTTAATTCTGTTTTGCCAGACGCCGTATTACAAGGATCTTCCATTTGGGGATCGGGTTGGCGTCAAGAGCGTGCCGCTGCATACGGAATAGAACCAGACCAGCTTGAAGATCATTACAAAAAACGTACGACATTGCTAGTAAACATATTCCCGGAAGACATTGCTGAGTCCATAGCGTTTTTCGCTTCATCAAAAGCAGACAAAACAACGGGTTGCATGGTCACTGTAGACGGCGGTGTACCTGGAGCTTTTAATCGCTGATAGGTTTTGCCTGTTTTCTTGGATTTTGTTGCTTTAAGTGGAGGGTTTGTCATAGGTGGAATCAATCTATCGAAAAATAATAGATTAAGTATGCACTGCAAATTATGGTAAGTGAAGAATATGTGAAAAGGTAGTAGGAATCATGGAGTAATCAATTCAATCCGTTAAAAGGATGGGACGATATGACAATTAAAGAACAGTACGAAACAGCGAAACAAGCGTATGCGAATTGGGGAATTGATGTTGATGCGGCACTCGAAACACTGAAAAAGGTGCCCATTTCGATTCATTGCTGGCAGGGTGATGATATTGGTGGATTTGAAGTGAACAAAAGTGAATTATCTGGCGGTATTGATATAACGGGAAATTATCCAGGGAAAGCCACTACGCCGGAAGAGCTACGCATGGATCTTGAAAAAGCGCTATCTCTCATTCCGGGGAAACATCGGGTCAATTTGCATGCCATTTATGCGGAAACAAATGGAGAAGCAGTCGAACGCGATCAGCTTGAGCCAAAGCACTTCGAAAACTGGTTGAATTGGGCTAAAGAAAACGGTCTTGGTTTGGATTTTAACCCGACACTATTTTCCCATGAAAAAGCAGCAGACGGCTTGACACTTTCTCATCCAAATGAAGAAATTCGTGAATTCTGGATTGATCATTGCATCGCCAGCCGAAAAATCGGAGAGTACTTTGGCCGTGAACTAGGCAATCCCTGCTTAACAAATATATGGATTCCAGACGGCTACAAAGATATTCCAAGCGACCGTTTGACACCGAGAAAGAGATTAAAAGAATCCCTTGATCGAATTTTTACAGCAGAAGTGGATGAAACATGTAATTGGGATGCTGTGGAAAGTAAAGTATTCGGTATTGGCTCCGAATCATATGTCGTAGGATCGCATGAATTCTACCTTGGCTACGCATTGAAAAATAACAAGATTTGCTTAGTGGATACAGGTCATTATCATCCGACTGAAACTGTATCGAACAAAATTTCTTCGATGCTATTATACAGTGATAAACTAGCACTTCATGTTTCGCGCCCGGTTCGATGGGACAGTGACCACGTCGTAATTTTAGACGATGAGCTTCGTGAAATTGCGCTTGAAATTGTTCGCAATGATGCATTAAACCAGGTGATCATTGGTCTTGATTTCTTTGATGCCAGCATCAACCGTGTTGCTGCCTGGACGATTGGTACGCGTAATATGATTAAGGCCCTCTTATATGCCTTACTTGTACCGAACGATCATTTGAAAGAACTGCAAGAAAAAGGCGATTTTACTGAGCGACTGGCATTAATGGAGGAATTTAAAACCTATCCATTTGGTGCAATTTGGGATTATTATTGTGAAAAAATGAATGTGCCGGTAAAGGAAAGATGGCTGACGCAAGTGAAAGAATATGAACGTGATGTTTTAGCAAAGCGTTAAAATAACAGGTTGTCCTGAATCCGCAAACCGATGTGTGACTAATTCCGCTGAATTAATATGGGGTCTATCGATTCGTCCCGAGTGAATGGTCTGGAATTACCGAAATATAACGAAGAAGTGGAGAAAAAGTAAAAAAGTTTTTGTTTAAATTAGAAAATTAATATAGTTAAAAAGGAAAACTTATTAGAAAGGTAATTCCTTTATAAAATATACCTATAACGATCTATGACACAGGTCTTTCTATGGGTATATTTTTTTTGATTGCACGTTAATAAATAGACATGAAAGCTAGTCAATTTGTGTTAAATCCGGAATGAGAGTCTCGTGCAACAAATTGATTTAACCAGTTGAAAATTAGACTGAGGATTGAGGAGGAATCGTTGAAGTAACTTTTTCTAAAAGGGGAGGATTTGGATTGAAGGTATCAATCTACAGTTTAAGATAATAAAAGCACTATGAAAAAAGGATATAGAAAATGTAATGGCGTAGACTGCTTTGTAATTTTCCAATACAAATGAAACACTATGAGCAAGTGAAACTATATAAAAATATTATTTGAATTTTAAAAATGTTTGTGAAATTTAAATTGACAAACCTTTCAAAAACAGTAAAAATCAATAATAAAAAGAAAAAAATGATGGGGTTCAAATGTACAATAGAGATATTTTTAATACATATAGAAGAGAATGAGAAAGTCGCTCACTCTTGTTGCTAAAATACGATTTTTCCAGTTTCCATCTCGCTTTTTGTGTAAGTTAGTGGTTGAACATAACAGAGAAGGACATGGCTGGACAATATATTATAGGGAAACCTGAAAGTATATAAAGGTTTCCTATTTTAGTAAAGAAATTAAGGTTATACTCCCGGTAAAATCCATCATTTGTGAAACCGTTTTCTTAGAAAGAAGCAGCGGTGAATGTAACCGGATGAGAAAAGCACTTCTTAAGTCATTCCTTATTACAATATCCATGATACGTGCTAATGTTTAGAATTTAAGAAAGAAGGTAGCTAATCATGTTAAGGATGCCCATCTTTTTTATTTTGTTTTTATTTATACTAAGCGGCTGTGATCATTCTGCAGAATACGAGATTATTTACAATGATGAAGAAAGTATCGACGTCAATACAAAACCTGTCGAGAATAAAAAAGATTCGTATACGATAGCTGTTATACCTAAAATTGACGGAATACCTTATTTTAAAGCGGTAGAGGAGGGGGCGTTGGAGGCGGGAAAAGACTTAGGTGTTAAGGTCATATATACAGGCCCACCTACCCCCAGCTCTGAAAAGCAGGAAGAGATTATAACAAAAGTAATTGAAAAAAAAGTGGACGTAATTGCGGTATCTGCAAATGATCCATATAAATTAGGCAGGGTGCTGAAAAAAGCAAAGCGTAAAGGAATCAAGGTGATCACCTGGGATTCTGATACTAATGCATCATACAGAAGCTTTTTTGTGAACATGATAGATCCTGAGATAATTGGCAGGCATGTAATGGATACTCTCGCTATTGAAATGGAAGAAAAAGGGGAGTTTGCGATTATGACGGGATCTCCTACCGCTGCCAATCTTAATACATGGATTGATTGGATTCAAATTCAACAAAAAGAATATTATCCAACTATGAAACTAGTTGAAGTGGAATATACAAACGAAGATATTCATAAAGCGTATAAGGTAACACAAAATTTATTTAAAAAATACCCGGACCTAAAAGGAATTATTGGTATTTCAACGGTTAATCCTCCTGCTGCGGCTCAGGCTGTGAAAGATGCAGGGAAAATCGGCAAGGTTGCCGTAGTCGGTACATCGACTCCTAATTTAATGAATGAGTATTTACAGGAAGGGGCTGCCCAGACCATTACGTTATGGAGTCCACAAAAATTAGGTTACTTGACTGTTAGCCTAGCAAAAAACTTATTGAATGATGAATTTCCGTATGAAGGACAGAACATTAAGAACATAGGTAGGATTAAATTCAACGGTGACATGGTCATTATGGGAGAGCCCATCGATTTTACAAAGGGAAATGTGAACCAGTATGATTTTTAAAGGAAAAAAGCCTATCCAGATAAAAAACCTGCGTTTAACGACAAAACTAGTTACAACCTATACATTATTAACGGTTCTACCTATGGCCTTCCTTGGGTTCATTGCATACTGGCAATACACAAAATCAATAGAAGAAGAAGTAGGCGAATATATTCCCCGTCTTGTTAAACAGGTTAATGGCAACATTGAAAATGACATTCAAAAACTAGAGACCTTACCTGATTTAATTTATAATTCCGGTGATGTTATGGCTATTTTAAGAGACAGCCAATCAAAAAAAAAATCGGTTTTGCTACACGATGAATATATCATGAAGAGTTATTTGACAAGAACCTATTTAAATAACAATTCATCTCATATTTTGGGGGCGTTTCTTGTTTCCAAGAATCGTACATTTGCAAGTACAAATCTGCATTATGACAGTTTTGGTTTTGAAGATGGTTCCTGGCCATATGCAGATGACCTAGGATTGCTAGGCGAGATGCAGTTGCTCCTTCCTAATCAGACTAATTTAACGTTTGAAGGGGATCCCTCCTATTTTATGCTGGTCAAAACAATTACTGATTTCGATAATAGAAAAAATTTAGGAACGCTCTATATAGCAATCGATGTAGCCTTTTTTGAGCAATCACTTCAGGATTTGCAAAAGGAAGAGAATGTTACGATGTGGATCATGAATAAGCAGGGGAAGATAATTTATCATAAGGATCATTCAAAAATTGGTACAGTGGAAAAAGGGATACATGATTACCCATTACTGAATGGTAGTTTTCGTACAGAAATCGATGGAAAACGGAATTTAATCAGTATAAGTGAATCAAATGAGTTGCCATGGGTACTCGTTCATAGCATGCCTATCAAAAACATGACAGAAAAAACGGATGTTATCCGAAATGTGACAATTTTCGTTTTTATCCTTTTTACACTCATTACTACATTGATCTCTATCTTTTTTGCCTGGACCGTTACACGTCCACTAAACGAATTAGGAGATATAATGAAGCGGGTGGAAAAAGGTGATTTATTAGTAGATATACCTATACATTCCGAGGATGAAGTCGGGATGCTCGCGAACAGTTTTCGGTCAATGCTTGCAGAGATAAGAGAGCTGATTCATAAAAACTACCACATTGAACTGCGAAAAAAAACAGCTGAATTATACGCCCTTCAATCTCAAATAAATCCTCACTTTATGTATAATACGCTGGAAACCATAGGCATGGCTGTGGAAGAAGGAGAGAGCGATGAAGTCGTGAAGATGGTGACTCTGCTTGGTAGAATGATGCGCTTTTCAATCAGTAATAAAGAAAGCTTGGTTCCTATAAACAGTGAGGTTCAGCACATTGAAGATTATTTAAGCATCCAACAATTCCGTTTTGAAGATCGTTTGCATTTTATGATAGAAAAAGGAGCAGATGTAGTTAATTATTATATACCCAAGTTTGTTTTACAGCCAATCGTTGAAAATTCCATTAAATATGGATTGGAAAAAAGAAAGGAAATAGACATTCAAATACATATTTCTGAAGAGGAAACTCAGACAGGTGAGGAATATCTTTTGCTGATAGTCAGTGATAACGGACCAGGGATGACAGAAAGCAAATTAATTGAATTAAATGAAAAGTTATGTTTGGATCCAATGATGAAACGGGACTCTGGCTTTGGGATTATCAATGTAAATGCAAGAATTGGCATGATGTTCGGGGAACAATATAATCTTCAAATTAATAGCGAATACGGAAAGGGAACGAGTGTGATTATTAGACTTCCCAAAATAAATGCCCAACAAGTAAGCATGTATGTTCAAGGAGAGGAGAAGAACAGAGATGATACAAAGGGTCAGGACGGTCATTGTAGATGATGAACCAAGGATAAGAAGAGGCATAGAAAGACTAGTACAATCTTGTGGGGAAGAGTGGCATGTTGTAGGTGTTTACTCCGATGGTCAAGAGGCATACGATGCAATTATCAATCAAGTAGAAGAAGTTGATGTATTAATAACAGATGTACAAATGCCTGTCATGGACGGGTTAACGTTAATTCAACATTTGAAAAAAACTAAACCAAGGCTATTTCCATTCATTATAAGCGGGTATGATGATTTTCTCTATGTACAGACTGCCCTAAGGGAAGGAGCTGTCGATTATATATTGAAACCGATTGATCGAGAAAAGTTTAAACTGCAGTTGAAGACTGTGCAGGAAAAAGTAATTGAGGCACGAAAGGAAAGGGAAAAGATAGGAGAAATAGAAGAAAGAGCCATGATATTAACCCATGAAAAGCAGATTCAATTGCTGATGGAAATTACGTGGAAAGATGCAATGGACTTATCATTACTTGAATGGACGCGGCAATTTCCAGAAGGAACCTATTCCCTGATCCATATTGGAATCGATCATACATCTGCCAAAACCCAAAGTTTTTCACCAGAAGATTGGGGTGGATGGAATGATGTAATAAAAAAGCTTATAACAGACTTACTAGATGATCATTCAACGCATTGGATGTGGAAAGATAGTCTACATGCCAGTTGGTTATTGATAAAGGATACTACCCCTACAGCTTTGGAGCAATTGTGTATAACATTAAAAACAAGTGTCCAACGGCAAACCCCTTTTACGGTTTCCATTGCCCTTGGGAATGAATTTAATGACCTTACCCTTTTAGTAAATATTAAAGATGAATTACGATCTACCTTGCAATATCGAATGATACAAGGAGGCAATAAAATTTTCAGAACTGAAATGCTTAAACATGTATCATATAATAAAGTGATTGAAGTGCCGCCATCCATCTATAAATGGGCAGAAGAGACAGTGGAGGCGATGGAGCATGGTGAAGAAGCTGCCATTCGTTCTCTCAGGCAATTTTTTAACGAACTGAAAGATGTCACTTCCCCTTTCGTAATACAAGAATCGGTTCGCTATTTGTCTATTAGAATTATTAATAAATGGATTAAAAGTGATGGTTTTAAAGACCTTCCGCTTTTACTTGAAGAAGCATTTAGCATTGCCGAGGATTCTTCTCATTTTAATCATTTAAAAAAGGAGACGGAGCGCTGGGTCATGAATATGTTAAAAAAGCAAGCAGCATTTCAAAATGACCAAACAGATCCCATACGCCAGGCAAAGGAATGGATTCTAAAACATATAGGCGATAACATCACAATAAAAAAAATCGCCAATCATGTCCATTTAAATTCAACCTATTTTTGTGAGTATTTTAAAAATCAGACAGGTGAAACCGTGCTTGACTATGTAACCAATGAACGGTTAAAAGTGGCGAAGGAATTATTAAGTCATACAGATTTAAAGATTTACGATATCGCTTCAAAAGTAGGCTATCAAGATACCAAATATTTTAGTCGGCTGTTTAAGCAATGGACAGGACAACTTCCGTCTCAATATCGAGATACTCATGAGTTTTTTGTGAAAAAGTAGAAGCTTCCATTCCGGAGCTTTTTTTTTATGTCTACATTGAAAATGTCCCGAAGAAAATCCCCCCTACCCGAATTTTATCACCTACCAGCTTATGCCAATTCCCTTTATAGTGAAAGTATCAGAAAAGAAAGCGCTTCCTTTATGAGGAAAACGCTTTCTTGATAAAAGACGAAATGGAACGGGAGTGTTTATATGACCTTAATTGGACCCTCACTTATGTGTGCAGATATGGGGAATTTACAAGAATCAGTAATGAGATTAGACCGTGCAGGTGTTGATTTCTTTCATCTAGATATAATGGATGGATCGTTTGTTCCTAATTTTACAATGGGCCCGGATCTAATTAAACGCATTAGGCAATTCTCGGATAAACCATTTGATGTTCACTTAATGGTTGAAAGACCGGAAGACCATTTAGATCTTTTCATTCAGTCGGGGGCAGATATGATTTCCATTCATGCAGAGGCAACTGCCCATTTACAGAGATCACTACAAAAGCTGAAGAATGATGGGATTAAGGCAGGGGTAGCCTTAAATCCATCAACCCCCATCACAGAGCTTGAACATGTATTGGATGTAGTCGATTATGTAACGGTGATGACGGTGAATCCTGGTTTTGCCGGGCAGTCCTTTGTACCGCTTATGTATAAGAAAATAAAAAAGATAAAAGAATTAATTCAATCGGAAGGCTATCAAATTGATATTCAGGTAGATGGAAACATTGGGTTCGAAACCATTCCGGGTGTATTGAAAAATGGAGCCGACATGTTGGTTTGCGGGACGTCCTGTTTATTTAAAAACGATGTATTACTGGAAGATGCCGTTGGCCAACTCCGGGCATTCTTAGAGCAAATGAAAATGAAAAACGAGGGTTGTGCATGAAAGGGGTTGTAGTGGTAGGGAGTATTAATATGGATATTGTCGCAGTCACTAATCAATATCCAGCGCATGGGGAAACGATTTTCGGAGAAAATATGAAACTATTAAGTGGTGGAAAAGGCGCAAATCAAGCAACGACGTGCGCTAAACTTGGAAAACCAGTAAAACTGATCGGTGCGGTTGGCGACGACGCATTCGGGCATGAAATAGAACGTTCTCTTCTTCAAAATAACGTGAACATATCCTCCTTGAAACATGTTGCAGAACATCCAACTGGATGCGCAGTCATTACAGTAGATGCTACAGCAGAAAACACCATGCTTGTCATTAAAGGGGCCAATGAACATTTGACAAGAAGTGATATTGACATTTGTTTTTCTACCATCAGTGATGACTATGCTGTTTTACTTGTACAGATGGAAATTCCTAATGAGGCTGTTCTACAAGCCATGAAAAGGGCTAAAGAAAAAAATATGTTTATTATCCTGGACCCTGCTCCGGCAGAAGGGGTAACGACTGAAGCACTGACGTATGCCAATTTGATTACGCCGAATTGGCAGGAAACAAAAGTGTTGACTGGGATCGACGTCAACTCGAAGGAAAGTGCATGCAAAGCGGGTGTTTTCTTTGAGAATCATTTTGGCGTGGAGAATAGCATTATTAAGTTGGGCCATAAAGGAGCATTGGTTTATCAAAACGGTGAAACAAACTTTATCGAGCCCATTGCTGTAAAAGCTGTTGACACAGTGGGGGCAGGAGACTCGTTCGCAGGCGCCCTTGCTTGTGCCATTGCAGATGGGGAGACGATCGAATCAGCAGCCGAGTTTGCTTCAATTGTAGCGGCGATGAAGGTAACGAAAATGGGGGCCCAAGATGGTGTGCCGAGGCTAGCAGAAGTGGAACATTTTTGTGAAACCAATAACATTAATTATTATGGTAAAAAACAAAAGTTGAATCAATTTATGACTGATTAAGGTTGGAAAGGAGAGAAACATGTCTGATTTCTTATTGCAAATGACGAATGTCAGTAAAACCTTCCCAGGTGTAAAAGCACTGGATAGCGTTCAGCTTGAAGTGAAAAAAGGAGAAGTTCATGCGTTAATAGGTGAGAATGGTGCCGGGAAATCAACTCTCATTAAAATATTAGCTGGCATTTATCGACCGGACCTAGGGGCCAAATTTTACTTTGAAGGAAAAGAAGCCGAAATTCAAAAACCGATTGATGCTACGCTAAAAGGCATTTCAATCATTTATCAGGATTTAAGTTTATTTTCAAACCTATCTGTAGCTGAAAATATCTATATTGGCCGGGATAGTGACAAAAAACCATGGAAAAAGATTAGATGGAAGGAGATGGAGGATACAGCAAAACGGGCACTTAAAGAACTAGAATTTGAGATTGATGTTCATACACCCGTTGAAAAATTAAGCATTGCTCAACAGCAGCTGATTGAAATCGCCAGAGCCCTCGCTTTTGATTCCAAGTTGATTGTAATGGACGAACCGACTTCATCCCTATCCGCAGGGGAAGTTGAAAAGCTTTATAAAGTTATACAAAAATTAAAGGATCGCGGAATTTCCATAATCTTTGTCAGCCACAAGTTAAAAGAGTTATTTACTGTTTCCGATCGATTTACAATATTGCGAGATGGGAAATATGTAGGCACTTATGAAACTGAAGAACTTGATGAAGATAAATTAATCACACTAATGGTGGGACGTCAGATTTTATATAACAAGAATATGGTTAAAGGAAAAACAGGAAAAACTCTTTTGGAACTGAATGGTTTATCAAAAGAAGGTAACTTTAAAGATATTTCCTTTGAATTGAAAGCTGGAGAGGTCCTTGGGATTACAGGACTTGTCGGATCAGGAAGAACAGAGCTTGCACAGGCGATATTCGGGGTCAACAGACCCTACGATGGAAGTATGAAAATAAATGGGGTTTCTACTAAAATCAAGTCTTCTGAACATGCTGTAAAGCAAGGGATTGCATATATTCCAGAAAGCAGAAAAACGCAAGGACTCATCCTTCGCCAGTCCATAATCAATAATATTTCATTACCTGTTTTGAAACAATTGAGAAATAAATTCAAATTGATTAAGCGAAAGGAAGAAGTTAAGCTGGCTGATCATTATATGAAAACGCTAGATGTTAGACCCGCTTTGCCTAAAAGGGCAGCTGGTGACCTGTCAGGCGGAAATCAACAGAAAGTCGTGATCGGCAAGTGGCTTTCTACTAAACCACAAATCCTAATTATTGATGAACCGACGAATGGGATTGATATTGGGGCGAAGTCAGAAATTCATAAGTTAATGAGGGAACTGGCAGCTGAAGGAATGGGCATTATTGTGATTTCTTCAGAGCTTCCAGAAGTACTTGCAGTCAGTGATCGGATTTTGGTCATGAGACATGGAAGAATAGCCGGAGAGCTTGGTATAGAAGAAGCGACACAGGAAAATATCATGAATTATGCTCTGCTTGGTTCTCAATCTCCTTCCAAAAAAGGGCTTCCGCTAAAAGAGGAGGTACGTGCATGAACGCCATTTTGAAGTCGAAGGAAATCAGCATCGCAATGATTGTTTTGCTTCTATGTATTACATTGACATTCTTAAGCCCGTATTTTTTAACTGTAGACAATTTGCTGGATGTACTAAAAGGGAATGCTGTACTTGGAATTCTGGCGGTGGGTATGACACTTGTAATCATCACTGGCGGGATTGACGTATCGGTGGCCGCTGTTACAAGCGCTGTCTGTGTCATCGTTGGAAAAGTAATGATGCTCATGCCTGACCATCCCATCTCTATACTATTACTCTTTTTGATTGGGCCATTTCTTGGGGTTTGTTTAGGTGCACTGAATGGACTGCTTGTTGCAAAGGTTCAAATTCCAGCTATTGTCGTGACACTTGGAATGATGAGTATCATTAATGGGCTCGTGTTGTACATTACGAATGGACAGTATTTGAACAGCAGCAGTTTTCCAACCGTATTCATCAAGTTTGCCAGTTTTGAGATGTTTGGTATATCTATCATCATTCTAATTTTTATCGCCGTAGCACTGTTTACTTGGTATATTTTGAAATACACATTAATCGGTCGCGAAGTATTGGCGATTGGCGGTAATAAAGATTCAGCCATTCGGGTTGGGATAAATTTTGACAAAGTTCAAATATTTGTTTTCTCCTATATGGGGTTTCTTGCAGGAATAGCAGCCATTGCTCAAACAGCATATACAAAGGCTGTGGATCCTAATGGAATGCTTGGTCTGGAGCTGATGGTCATAGCAGCCGTTGTTTTGGGCGGTGCGAACATCATGGGGGGGCGCGGTACCATTTTGGGAACGGTTTTGGGCGTTCTTCTGCTAGGCATTGTACAAAATGGACTTATCTTGGCAAAAATTGATACCTTCTGGCAAAAAGTATTCACTGGATTGATTATATTACTGGCTGTGTCATACGACCACATTCAATATAAGCGCTCAAAAGATAAGTTAGCGAAAATTGAAGTGGAAGCGTAAGAAAGAGGTGAAAAAATGAAACGGCTTTCAATATCAAAAGAAAATACTTTAGGTGTAATTACAGCAGGCTTGTTTGTGTTAATGAGTTTTTCAATACCTGGATTCTTTTCTTCAAATAATTTAACCAATATGATGTTCCAGCTCCCGGAGTTTGGTTTAATCGCATTAGCAATGATGGTGGTGATTGTAACTGGAGGGATTGACCTATCGATTACGTATACAGCTGCCTTGTCTGGCGTGACAATCGCACTTATGGCAAGCAGCGGATACCCAATGCTAGGCGCAATCTTAATCGGTGTTTTAGTCGGGCTGAGCTGCGGATTGATTAACGGCGTACTCATCTCAAAAATCGGTGTTTCGCCAATACTGGTAACACTCGGAACGATGGTGCTTTTTGAAGGTTTGATCTTAAGCATTACGAAGGGAAATTCAATTTCAGGATTCAGTGAGGGCTATAGCTTAATTGGAAACGGCTACTATATGGGGATCGTTCCTCTTTCCATCATTATTTTTGTACTATTTGCAATAATAACAGCTATATTGCTGTCAAAAACCAAATGGGGCAGAAGTGTTTATATGGTGGGTAGCAATCCGATCGCCACATTATTTTCAGGTGTAAATAATAGCAAGGTATTAATGAGGGTTTACTTATATGCGGCACTTCTTGCCACAATTGCTTCCATTATTATGACATCCCGTTATAATACTGCAAAAGTGGATCTGGGATCTTCTTATTTATTACAAAGTGTAGCGGCAGCCGTGCTTGGCGGAACTGAAATTCAAGGTGGTTATGGCAAAGTTATCGGCACTGTTTACGCAGTGGTCATTTTCCAAATGTTATCAAGTGGATTGAACTTAATGGGTGTACCACGATCGATCGTAACTGTAATGATGGGGGTTATTTTAATCACGGTATTGGTCATAAACTTCGTGAAAACGAAATTAGATGAAAAAAGTCAAAAGAAGTTACCTTCAAACTCTGTAGCGTAATTTACATGACCATGTAATCTCTGAAAATACTTTAGTGAAAAATCAGAAAAATTGTAAGGGGGATCATTATGAAGAAAATGACGGGGATATTGGCAACAGCTATTTTAGCTGGGGGACTGTTAGCAGGCTGTGTATCACAAGAAGGAGCATCGGGGAACAGTGAAAAAGAAACAAGTGGCGGAGGTGGTAATGAGAAGTTGAAAATTGCCGTAGTTCCAAAATTAATGGGGATACCATATTTCAATGCTTCTGAAAAAGGAGCGATTCAAGCAGGTAAAGATCTTGGTGTGGAAACCATTTACACAGGACCTACGGAACCGGATGCTGCACAGCAAGTAAAAGTCATTGAAGACTTAATTAGTCAAGATGTGGATGTAATCGCAGTAGCACCAAATGACGCTGCATCACTCTCACCAGTCCTTCAAAAGGCGAAGGATGAAGGAATAATTGTAATGGATTGGGATACACCAGCTGATCAATCCCTTGTAGAATTATCCGTCCACCAAATAGACGATGAAGCATACGGTCGCCATATCGCTAAATCACTCGTAAAACAAATGGGTGTTGAAAAAGGGCAAATCGCTATATTAACTGGAGGGCTTTCAGCTGCAAACTTAAACACCTGGATAGATGCAGCAAAAAAAGAACTGGAAGAGAATTATCCAGGTATTGAATTAGTATCGGATAAAATCGCGACAGATGAAAAACAACAGGTGGCATACCAAAAAACACTGGATTTAATAAAATCAAATCCTGAACTAAAGGGAATCATGGCTTTTTCTACTCCGGCACCTCTTGGGGCAGCCCAAGCTGTTCAGGAAAAAGGACTGCAAGATGATATAACAGTCGTTGGAACTGCTCTACCGAAAGACTCTTCACCATATTTAAATGATGGATCTCTAGATGTAGCCATTCTTTGGGAGCCAGACAAACTAGGTTATTTAACAGTTGCCCTCGCCAAACGTCTAGCTGAAGGGGAGAAACCAGAAGATGGTTTGAAAGTTGAAAATGTAGGTGAAATTGACGTGTGGGAGGATGGAAAAACAATCATCATGGGACCACCGACAGATTTTACGAAAGACAATGCAGCTGATTTTAATTTTTAAGGTTAGATAGACCGAAAAGTCCCCTCTCAACTATCTAGAGGGGCCTTTTTATTAAATATCATTGCGTGACTTGCATGTTAGGAGATGATGAAGGGATGAATGAGAGATATACAATCGGAATTGATTTTGGCACTGAATCAGGAAGAGTGCTGCTAGTAGATATAGAGAACGGAAATGAAATGGCTACACATGTTACACCTTATCGTCATGGAGTATTGTCTAATAGGCTTCCAGACGGATGTAAACTTGAAAAAGATTGGGCTCTCCAGCATCCAGGTGATTATTTGGACGTTTTATACACTTCTGTTCCTGAAGTGATTCGGTTAAGCGGAGTAGATGCGAATGATGTGATAGGCATTGGAATCGATTTTACCTCATGTACCATTTTGCCTGTTGATAAGAAAGGAAATCCCCTTTGTTTTGATGAGAAGTGGAAAAGGGACCCTCACAGTTGGGTCAAATTATGGAAGCATCATGCCGCACAAAAAGAAGCGGATGATATTACACGCATTGCACAGGCAACGAATCAACCATTCCTGCAACGATATGGCGGGAAAATTTCTTCTGAATGGATGTTCCCTAAGATTTTACAAGTGTTACGTGAATCACCTGATATCTATGAAGAAACGGATCTATTTATGGAAGCCGGAGATTGGATTACCTTCCGTCTGACGAATGAGCTGGTACGCAGCAGTAATATGAGCGGTTATAAAGCATTTTGGGATAAAAAAGATGGATATCCGGACCCTGCTTTTTTAGCGGCTATTGATGAACGTCTTCTGGATATACTGGATACAAAAATGCGTGGTGAAGTATTACCCATCGCTGGACGGTCGGGTGGTTTAACAGAAGGGATGGCTAAGAAGATGGGGTTGAAATCTGGTACGGCTGTTTCTGTATCCATAATCGATGCCCATGCAGGTGTTCCAGCTGTAGGAGCTGTCCATCCAGGCCAATTTGTGATGACGATGGGAACCTCTACTTGCCACATGTTAATTTCTGAGAAAAAACAAACAGTAGAAGGTATTTGTGGAGTAGTGGAGGATGGAATAATTCCCGGATCATTCAGTTATGAAACGGGACAGGTGGCTGTTGGCGATTCGTTTGCATGGTATATTGAGCAAACTGCTCCTGAGTATGTAAAGAAAGAAGCTGAGCAAGAAGGTGTCAATCTACATAGCTTACTGGAAAAAAAGGCTTCTTGCTTAAGGCCTGGTCAATCTGGGTTAGTGGCGTTAGATTGGTGGAATGGCAACCGAACAGTCCTTGTAGATGCGAACTTGTCAGGTGTGATAGCAGGGATTACTCTTTCCACGAAGCCGGAAGAAATATACCGTGCACTTTTAGAATCAACAGCCTTTGGAACAAGGAAAATCCTTGAAACCTTTGAGAATGAGGGTATAGAGATAAACGATTTGTTTGCCTGTGGCGGATTACCTCAAAAAAATAAACTGTTAATGCAGATATATGCCGATATTTTAAATCGTGAAATTAAAATCGCGGATGGGGAACAAGTTGTTGCATTAGGAGCAGCCATATACGCTGCCACGGCTGCCGGCCGTATAAATGGTGGGTATGATTCCTTAGAGGAGGCATCCTCTAAGATGGCAAAAGTAAAAGAAGATACTTTTATACCGGTTAAAGAAAATGTAAGTATTTATCAACAACTGTATGCTTATTATTTAGAACTGCATGACTTCTTTGGCCGCGATCATATTTCCATAATGCATGGTTTAAAGAAATTGAGGAGTGTGGACTAATGATACATATTGCGGTGGATATTGGTGCTTCAAGTGGCCGGCTGGTCTTAGGGAAAATGGAGAACGGGAAATTAGTAATTGAAGAAATCCATCGATTTGCGAATGGTTTCACCACCCAAAATGAAACCTGTTTTTGGGATATTGATCATTTATTGAATGAAATCTTAAAGGGGTTAGAATCAGCAAAAAAGCTTGGATACGACCACTGTACACTTGGAATTGATACGTGGGGAACGGATTACGTATTGTTGGATGATAATGGACACAGAGTGCAAGAAGTTATCTCTTATCGTGATAAGCGCACCGAAAATACAATCGAAAAGGTCACAAGAACACTACCTAAAGAAATCATTTATCAAAAAACGGGGATTCAATTCTTATCATTTAACACGTTATACCAATTGTACGAAGAAGATATAAAGAACCTGAAAGTCACTGGGAATGTCATGACTGTGCCAGATTATTTAGGTTACTGCCTAACGGGGAAAAAGGTCACAGAAGTTACAAGTGCTTCTTCGATGCAATTATTGAATGTAAACACGAAGAAGTTTGATGAAGAGTTACTAAACCTGATTGCATTGTCAAAAGATCAATTCCCGCCTTTTGCTAATCCGGGAGAACGATTAGGGAAACTGATGAAAGAACGTTTTTCTACTTTCGATCTTCCCAATACAGAAGTGATTATCGTTGCTTCACATGATACTGCATCCGCCATAGTCGGTTCACCTGGTAATGGAGAGAAATGGGCATATATTAGTAGCGGAACGTGGTCGTTGCTTGGGATTGAAAGCGATAAACCGATAGTGAATGAGTTAGCTCTTAAAAACAATTATACAAATGAATGGGGTGCATACGGAACCTACCGCTTTCTGAAAAATATCATTGGTATGTGGGTTATTCAAGAGGTCAGAAGACATTTAAAGGAAGACTATAACTTCGAGCAGTTTGTATATGAGGCAGAGAAAATAAAGGTGTGCAGGCAGTTCATCAACTTTAATGATAAACGATTTTTAAATCCAGAAAATATGATTCAAGAAATTCAGCAGTATTGTCGGGAGACGAATCAGGAGATTCCACATACAGTGGGCGAATTAGCGAACTGTATATTTACAAATATGTCTATTATTTATGCGATGTCCATTCGGCAAATAGAAGAGATAACCGGGAAAAGAATCGAGCAACTTCATATTGTCGGAGGAGGGGCGAAAAATGAATTCGTTAATCAACTTACGGCTGACCTTAGCGGGAAAACCATATACGCTGGACCAACGGAGGCTACGGCGATTGGGAATATACTAGTACAAATGATTTCAGGCAATGAAATAAGCGATTTACAAACGGCACGTCAGTTAATAGAACACTCGTTCCTTATAAAAAAATATGAGCCAAAAGAAAAAATTGAATCATCATCCCTGATTGAAAAATTCAAACAAGCAATTTCCATGAAAGAAGAAAGTAAATAATAGGAGTGATAAAGTATGAATGAAAATCTGCATCCAGCCGAACAAATTGTTATGATCATGGAACGTGTCTATAAATATGGCATGACAACAATTTCAGGAGGAAACCTTTCTATTCTAGATGAAAATGGTGACCTTTGGATTACTCCATCGGGAATTGATAAAGGGGCATTAACCATGGATGATATCATGTGCGTCAAAAAGGACGGTACATTCATAGGGAAACATAAACCATCGGTAGAGCTTCCTTTTCATCAAGGAATTTATGAAGCAAGGCCCGATATAAAAGCTATCGTACATGCACATCCCCCGGCTTTGGTTTCCTTTAGCATGGCTCGTAAAGGACCAAACCCAAAGTTGCTTTTACATGCATATAAGAGTGTAGCAGATTCCCTTCAGGTTGCACCCTATGCGATCCCTGGAAGCGACAAATTAAAGGAAAATATTTCGGCTGAATTTGCAAAAGGAGGGGATGCGGTCATATTGGAGAATCATGGTATTGTGGTAGGGAAACCCACTATATTTGATGCCTTTATGTTGTTTGAAACACTTGAAGATACTGCTTGTATGGAAATAAATGCAAGGAATATAGGGAAACCATTTGAACTGACCAAACAAAATTTACAAGAAATAGATTTATATAAAGCGGATAAATTAACACAGATAGAAATGAAGCACCATTCTGTCGAAGAGGTTTCTTGCCGTCAAGAAATGATCAGGTTATTGGAACGGTTATATGATCGTCAGCTTTTTACAAGTATCTCAGGCAGCTTTTCAACCCGCCTTAAAGATGGCTCTATTTTAATCACGCCTTCTCAACAGGACCGTAAATATATTAAGGAAGATGAATTGGTTCTGATTCATCAGGAGTATAGTGAAGAAGGAAAGGAACCATGTGAGTTTTTTGAGCTTCATCAAAAAATATATGAGTTAAACCCGGAGCTTACATCCGTAATCATTGCGAACCCAAGATTTTTAATGGCCTATGCTGTGACAGATGTTAAATATAATACACATATAATTCCAGAGGCCTACATTGTTCTTCGGGATATAGATAAAGTGCCTTTTGGAATGGGGGAAAATCATAATAGAATGATTGCAGATAAACTAGCAGAGGATAATCCTGTCCTATTAATTGAAAATGGGTATGCAGTTGTCTCAGGAAAAAGTTTACTGAGTGTATTTGATAGGCTAGAAGTAGCTGAATATAGTGCAAAAGCATTGGTGTACGCTAAAAGTATTGGCGAAGTAATTGATATTAGTGATGAAGATATTGAAGAAATTATTGAAGGTTTTAAGCTAATTGCCAAATAACCATATCAATGAAAAAAGGCAGTTCCTAAGCTCTCTATTTATATAGAGGGCTTTATATATGTTACAATACAAAAACAAACAAAAGTAAACAAAGATTATATAGATAGGAGAAAGTTGGTATGCTTGTAGCTCAAAGACACCAAAAAATTGTCGAACTCGTAAATGAACGTTCGAGTATTCGTGTTACAGAATTAAGTGAAATCTTTTCAGTAACAGAGGAAACAATCCGACGTGATCTCGAAAAGCTTGAGAAAGAAACAAAACTAAAACGCAGCCACGGCGGTGCCGTTAGCCTGCAAGAAGATGATTCGGAAATCCATTTTTCCGAAAGAGTGATAACAAATGTCAACGAAAAAAAAGTGATAGCATATGAAGCGGCAAAGCGGATAGTGGAAGGTGACAGGATTATTTTAGATGCAAGTACAACTGCCTGGTATATGTCAAAAGCCTTACCAAACATACCGCTAACGGTTATTACCAATTCCACCAAAGTGGTGATGGAATTGAGTAAAAAAGAAAAAATAGAGGTTATTTCAACCGGGGGAAGATTGCTGTCAAAGTCTTTATCATTTGTTGGTCCGATAGCAGAGAAATCATTAACGATGTATCATGTCAACAAAACGTTTTTGTCTTGCAAGGGGATTCACTTAGAAGAAGGACTCAGTGATTCTAATGAAGGGCAGGCTTTATTAAAAAAGAAAATGATCGAAAGGTCGGATGCAGTGATCCTGATGGTGGATTCCTCAAAGTTTGGAAAAAAGGCGTTTTCATTAATCGTTCCGCCTAGTGAAGTGGATGAGGTCATTACGGATAGAGAAATAGATGAAGCATCAAGAAAATTGCTTGAAAAAAGAAATGTAAAAGTAACGATTGTAAAATAAAATAGAATCATTAGCGACAGTTGGGAAATGTGTCCTTTAAAGCGAGCAATCTATTATAGAGGTTGGGTATCTTTACGGTACCCAATCTATTTTTATTATTGCCTCGTTTCCAAAAAAAAGGGCTTTCAGTTTAGTAACATGCTTGCGTTAGGGAAAGGCAGGAGACGTAAGGGGTTGTGAATATTACCAATAGGAAGGGAAAGGGGGTTTTGTCTTAAGTTTCGCAGAAAAAATACCATTAGGGTAAAGGGCAAACGAAAGGGCAGACGTGAAACGTTAATTTTTTCTGGAAATTTACATATAATCGAAGGGAAATAGATTTATTCGGTACTTGGTGATAGTTGAAATTGGAAAACATTTCCGTTAACATATAATAAGAATCATATTTTAGGAGGTTGTGCATTGGCTTTGCAAATCAAAGAAGTTACGAAAAAATTCGGGGAATTCACAGCTGTAAACCAGCTTGATTTAACTATTCCCGAGAAGGAAATGTTCGGTTTTTTAGGCGGGAACGGAGCAGGGAAAACGACTACGTTCCGGATGATACTCGGCCTGCTAGACCCCACTGAAGGGGAAGTTGTCTGGGATGGTAAGAAAATCGATTATACGACCAGTTCAATAATTGGCTATCTTCCTGAGGAACGCGGACTATATCCAAAACTGAAGGTGCGCGATCAAATTGTGTATTTGGCTAGATTAAGAGGGATGAACAAACGGGATGCTTTGAAAGAATTGGAGTATTGGCTGGACCGCTTTATGGTACCCGAGTATATCGATAAGCGAGTTGAAGAGCTTTCAAAGGGAAATCAGCAAAAAATCCAGCTGATCGCCTCGATGATCCATAAACCTGAATTACTTATCCTTGACGAACCCTTCAGCGGACTGGATCCAGTGAATGTGGAAATCCTGAAGAAAGCTGTCATTGACTTAAAGGACAGCGGCACGACGATCGTTTTCTCGAGCCATCGCATGGAGCATGTCGAGGAGATGTGCGAGCATCTTTGCATCATGCATAAAGGTTCCCCTGTTGTGGCTGGAAAATTAAAAGAAATCAAGCGTTCTTTTGGTAAAAAGAATGTCTCAATTAAAGCAGATTTTGATCTATCTTTCTTGGATAATTATTCAGGTGTAACAAAAGTCAAAAACACGATGGAAGGGAAAATTCTTCAAGTCTCTGGTGAAGATGTGGCTGAGAGCATGCTACGTGATCTTGTTCCAAGAGGTTTCGTCCGGAAATTCGAATTGGAAGAACCATCGCTGACGGATATTTTCATTGAAAAAGTAGGTGCCGTCTATGAATAAATTTTGGATTGTCCTTTCCCATACATATCTATCAAAATTAAAGACGAAATCCTTTATCATTTCTACAATCATTATGATGGCACTGATTCTCGTTCTTTCGAACCTTTCGAATCTTATTGATAAATTCGACAGTGATGAACAGGAAAAGGTTGCCGTTATCGATCAGACTGAAGGCAGCTTATTTGATCCTTATAAAAAAGCGGTAGCAGGTGTGAACGATGACCTATCGATAATATCCGCCCAGGATGAAAAGCAAGCGGAGGAAATGGTCAGCGCGGAAGAAATCGTTGGATATTTGATAATCGAAAAGGATGAAACCCTCGGCTTCAAGGGAACGTATAAAGCGAATCAAATTTCAGATTCTGCGGTAAGTAATGATTTGCTTTTAGCGCTAACCCAATTGAAGGGTCAAATAACCGCGAAGGAATTGAATTTGACAGAGCAGCAAATCGCTCAATTGAATACGCCGCCAGCATTTGATACGATTGCGCTTCAGAAAAATGCAAAAACGGAAGAGGACCTCAATCAAGCACGAGGTCTCGTGTATGTTCTCCTATTCGTCATTTACTTCGGTGTGTTGATGTATGCAACGATGATTGCAATGGAAGTAGCCACTGAGAAAACATCACGAGTCATGGAAATCCTGATTTCAAGTGTCCCGCCAGTCACACAGATGTTTGCCAAAATAATGGGTGTTGCTTTACTTAGTCTTACTCAAATGATTTTATTTTTTGGGGTGGGCTATTTCTCCATTAAACAAAACTTGACGGGTATGGACGAAGGATTCTTTTCATTTTTCGGTTTCGGCAGTACCGATATCTCAACGATCATTTATGCAATCATCTTCGCTTTGCTTGGGTATTTTCTGTACGCGACTCTTGCGGCATGCCTTGGGTCCGTTGTCAGCAAAATTGAAGATGTCCAGCAAATGATTTCACCGATGACCATGTTAGTTGTCATCGCCTTCATGATTGCGATGTTTGGACTGGGGAATCCGTCAGCCAGTTATATTACGATCACATCATTCATTCCATTTTTCACGCCTATGATCATGTTCTTGCGTGTAGGGATGCTTGAAGTTCCATTCTGGGAAATCGCCATCAGCATTGCAGTCTTGATCTTAACGATTGTTTTACTTGGAATAATCGGAGCAAAAATCTATCGGGGTGGAGTCTTGATGTATGGAAGCTCAAAATCACTGAAAAGCATCAAGAATGCCTTGCAATTATCCAAGAAAAATTAACATGAAACCTGGATCCTTCATTTGGAGGTATTCAGGTTTTTTTAAGATAATAATATAGGAACGAAAAGTAGCATAGATATAAGGGAACATAAATATATTCCATTTATGCAACCGCGATTAGGAGTGAATTATTATGAGCAATATGGTAACGTTGACGATAGCTTCAGAAGCGTTTCTCTTGCTATCCTTCATCATTATTATTTTATCAACCAAGAATCCGAAAAGAAATGTTCTCTGGGTCATCCTGTTCATCATTGGAGCTGCACCGCTTTTATATTTAGCCATAGATCATGTGAAAAACGACTATATGGATGCAAATATCGGATTGGGCCTTGCCTTTATGTTTACCTGGATATATAGCGTAGTAGCCTTTATCATTGCCATCATTCTTTTAGTGAAAAAGAAAAGGGATAATAATATTTCAAAAGAACAGTAATATTCCCATTATCCAATCAAGTTCCGGTTTTAAATTAGCTTTTTTGGATTTGAGGATATATGGGTTCCACATTTACGTTCTTAAGAGTGGAGTCCAAACTTCTCGATCATGGTAATGTCTTAAAAATATGGAGGTACCCCTTAAAGAAGTATCACCAAGCCAATACGAAAAAGGGTTGCCCTAAAAGTCATTTTACTGACTTTTAGGGGCAACCCCTTTTTTTGTTTTTAAATCCTTTTTAAATCAATGAAAATAAATGTAAAGCAGGTGAGGGTTAATGAACACACTATTGTTCGTAACAGATTTATACTATGAAGCAAAAGGAAGAAATTATTATGAGGAGGTTTGTTCCTTACTTCGAAGCTTAGAGAAGATTTTAAGTTGGGCATTTGTCATCCTGAAGACACTGAAACGTTTGAAAAAGATTTTGACTTAATAGTATTTCGAAATGCTGGTCCAGTAGCGAATTTTAAGGATACGTATCAAGCATTCCGCAATAGAGTAGTTTCTGGATATTCTGAAAACATACAATTCATTTAACGGAAAGGCTGATATGAACGGGAAGGAATACTTAATTGAACTAACGAATGCTCAATTTCCTGTTATTCCAACTATAGAAACTCTTGATTCTTTAGATAAACTCCCTAATGTAGAGACGTATATTGTAAAGCCGAAAGATGGTGCAGATTCAATCGGTTTGGAATTTGTAACGAAAGATGAATTGATAGATAAATTTGATCCAGAATCAAAAAACACATTAGTACAACCATTTATCAACTTTGAGTATGAGGTTTCATTTTATTTTATCGATAAAGAATTTCAGTATGCTCTTTATGCACCAGATAAAGAGCAAAGATGGGAATTAAAAGAATATTCACCTACTGAAGAAGAATTAACTTTTGCTAACAAATTTATTGAATGGAATAATCTTGATTGGGGGATTCAACGAGTTGATGCTTGTCGGAATGAACAAGGTGAACTTTTATTAGTTGAATTAGAAGATTTAAATCCCTATCTTTCCTTGTTAGAATTATCTGATGAAACACTGAAGAACTTTGTAGAGGCAATGAAAAAGTCATTACTGAAAACTCTTCAGCTTAAATTTGAATTTTTCTTATAGAACTATCAGGTGCGTAGTAGTAAAAGAAGGAGCAGTCCCAAAAAAATTTTATAAGGAAAAAAGTCGTTCATGAACAAATCTAAAGATATATAAATGTGATTCTTAGCCATACTAATAAAGATTAAAATATAGTTAGGAGGCAATATTATGGGAAGATCAAACAATCAAAAATCATCTAGCAGAAAAAAATCATTAGCTCAAACTCCCAATAACTTAAAAATCGAACCGGATCGTGTGAATGAAGAGTTTTCACGTGAGCTAGGTGAAAGTGCGAAAATAAGAGCTACAAGACCTAAATGATACTACAAAAAAAGTGAAAGATACGGATTGATTACATTCTTTTTTAAAATTTTAGTAAAACAAATCGCGCTGTTTTTTAATAATTTCTATATAACCAACCTTGCGTTTGTTGAAGAAGATGTTTCACAAGGACCCTATTAATATGGTCCTTTTTTCTTTGTGAAAAATCAACAGCATTTAACCAGTGCCTTTAAATAAAAAAATGTGGCTATATTGGTTATTATAATGGAAGTGCAAAAGCTGCCGAGGAGGTAGCTTTTTTTCCTTTCCAATAAGGTCGTTTATGTAATTACTATTTTTGCTAAGGTTCTGATGATTATAGATTTCCATTTCTTCTTTTTACTAAGGATTTGTAAACGGTTATATATCTACTCCATCTCAATTTTCTTTAGTAAACTAAAATATCAAATTAGACTAAGGTTTATAGCAAAAGCTTGTCTCCATTCATAGGATAAAGAAAGGCTGTAATCAATGTTATTGGATTCAGCGTTCCTAAACGGGTTTTAAGTGTGGATTCCCCTCAATGGTTATTACAAAAGGAGGTGTTTCTTCCCGTCTTAGGGTAATATGAAGGGAGAGGCTAGAATTGCCAAATGTTCAATTAGTACCCTTCCAAGTAGAAGGAGTAACAGAAAATACCTTGGAAGTTCCACGAGGTATTAGAATGATTCGTGCACGCTCTATTTGGAGAGAAGGGTTTAAGGGTGAGAACATAGTAGTAGCCGTAATCGATACAGGATGCCAGTCAGATCACCCTGATTTGATTGATCAAATTATTGGTGGATATAATTTCACGGACGATTATTATGGTGATCCTGTCAAATTTGCCGATAATAACGGACACGGGACTCATGTTTGCGGAACCATTGCAGCAGCAGAAAATGGTTTTGGAGTTGTAGGTGCAGCACCTAAAGCGAAGTTGCTGGTACTTAAGGTTTTAAATGGATCAGGAGAAGGAACAACAGAAAACATTACGTCAGCAATTAATTACGCTGTCAATTGGACAGGTCCTAATGGCGAAAAAGTACGGGTTATCTCGATGTCATTAGGGGGACCGGATAATGATCCGGCCTTACATTCGTCGATTATAAACGCCGTTCAATCTAATATAATGGTCGTGTGTGCCGCGGGAAATGCAGGCGATGGTAAGGCCGAAACAAACGAGTACAGTTATCCGGCTGCATATCCGGAAGTTGTGGCAGTAGGCTCAGTTGACCGGCGTGAACGTATTTCCAGATTTAGTAATTCTAATGGTGAAGTGGATTTAGTAGCCCCTGGGGAGAAAGTTGTATCAACCTTTCCTGGTAACCAATTTGCCGTCTTATCAGGTACGTCCATGGCTGCCCCACATGTGTCAGGGGCTGTTGCGCTTTTGATAAATAAATTTGAAACAATACTTGGCCGTAAATTAACAGAGTTAGAAGAATTTAATGAACTCATAAATAATACAGTTTCGCTGGGCAAACCAAAGACTCAAGAAGGGCATGGAATGCTGAAACTAAATCACCAGAAATTAGAAAATATAAAAAAAGTTTTAAGGGAGTTTAGGTAGCCTTAAGATAGAGAACAGAAAAGTATATGATCCTAATTTCATTGCATATTGTGTTGGGAAATCGGATACAAAGTGATACAAACCCTCTGGGAGTTAAAGGTTTTTTTTTGTAAATTTATTGCTTATTAAACTACTATGAAAATAAAACTCTAGGTCTAACAAGCTGAAATTTTTTTAAACCTAAAAAGCTTCTTCAAAGTTTGAACTCTACAGTAGCCGCCTACTTATAACTTTCTATATTTCTCTGGCACTCTGGAATCGAATAAAGGAACGCAGTGGCAGTTACGTATCTCACCTCATTTGCCAATTTCAGTACAGTTGGCATGATTTGATTTATGGTACGTTCAATTCTATCTTCTATGATGAAAAATCGCACATTATCGGAAGGAATGTTTGGAAGCTGTTGCTTAGCGGCATGGCTGTCTCCTTGTTAAGTGCTATGATTGTTGGATTATTTGTTTGATAACCAATAAAAAATATATTACTTTTTTGTGTATTCAACTAAAAGGTGTGGAGTAAGAACATCCTTTATTTGAAAACAAACATATCTATTAATTTCGGTGTGTTAACTATGCAATTTTAAAACAGACAACCAACTAAAAAATTGAAATCCGTTAAACTTTATCGGGATTATGCCAGCGTAGGGTATTAAGATCCAAAAACACTCATTTCTCCGGAGATGAGTGTTTTTATTTGCATCCTTAGTAGACTCATGTAGTTCATCCTTTTTTGTTTAGCTTCGCATGGGGTATTTTGTGTGTAATTTTGTTAAACAGACTAAGGAATAGATATACTTAAAAAGCAAAGAATAAAGAAATATTGACACAATAGCTTTTTTCTTTTCATAGGATAGGAGGGTATGGTATATTAATTTCAAGGAGGGATGGGAAATGGATGAAATGTTGAATGATGAAGATTCTGTGAATGAAGAAGAATGCTGTACGACCTCTTCCCACGGCCGAAGAAGTCATCACTCAGAAGCAGTAAAAAAGAATTTAACGACCCGGTTAAATCGAATTGAAGGTCAAATTCGCGGTATAAAGGGTCTTATTGAAAAAGATACGTATTGTGATGATGTGATTACCCAAATAGCAGCTACACAAAGCGCGATGAATAGTGTAGCCAAGATATTATTGGAAGGCCATCTAAGGAATTGTGTGGTCGAACGCCTGAATGAAGGGGATACAGAAGTTATAGATGAAGTGCTTGTAACGATACAAAAATTAATGAAAAAATAAAGGAGTAGATGTTGAAATGGAAAATGTAACATTGAGTGTAAGTGGAATGTCTTGTGGTCATTGTGTGAATGCAGTTGAAGGGAATGTAGGAAAACTTGCAGGTGTTGAAAGCGTAAAAGTACATTTGGACGCAGGAAAAGTCGATGTAGCTTTTGATAAGGAAAAAGTATCACTTGAGAAAATAAAAGAAACAATCGATGATCAAGGCTACGATGTCGAATAAGTCATGGGAGTGCTGTTAAGCACTTTTTTTTACAAAAAAATATACCCCATAGCGGTATAGGAAGGCGGGGATGATGTGAGCGGCCAAATAAAAGAAACAACAATGCAGATTACAGGAATGACTTGCGCTGCCTGTGCAAACCGGATTGAAAAAGGGTTAAACCGAATGGAAGGCGTTGAGGAAGCCACCGTTAATTTGGCTCTTGAGAAATCGGTCATTAAATATGATACGGAAAAATTAAGCAACAAGGACTTTGAAAAGAAAATTCAAGATCTTGGTTATGATGTAGTAAAAGAGAAAAAGGAATTTACGATTACGGGCATGACCTGTGCTGCCTGTGCTAACCGAATTGAAAAAGGGTTAAATAAGCTGGATGGAGTAAGCATGGCCAATGTGAACCTTGCGCTTGAAAATGCGACAGTCGAATATGATCCTTCCGAAGCCTCCCCAGTTGACATCATTCAACGGGTGGAGAAGTTAGGGTATGGGGCGATCATCAAGGAAGATAACACGGAATCCGTGGATTTCCGTCAAAAAGAAATTCAAAAACAAAAGAATACATTCATTCTTTCGGTCATATTATCATTTCCATTGTTATGGGCGATGGTAAGTCATTTTAGTTTTACTTCGTTTATTTATATGCCTGATTTCCTCATGAATCCTTGGGTGCAAATGGCATTCGCCACCCCTGTGCAATTTCTGATTGGAAAGCAGTTTTATGTTGGGGCTTATAAAGCCTTGAAAAATAAAAGTGCCAATATGGATGTATTAGTCGCAATGGGAACATCCGCTGCCTATTTTTACAGTGTTTATCAGGCGATCATATCGATGGGATCCCATCACAATACGGCACAACTTTATTTCGAAACTAGTTCGATTCTTATCACCCTCATTCTATTAGGGAAGCTTTTTGAAGTAAAAGCAAAAGGACGTTCTTCCGAGGCCATCAAAAAATTAATGGGGCTTCAGGCCAAAACGGCACTGGTGTTAAGGAACGGGGAAGAACGCGAAATACCACTTGAGGAAGTCATCGTGGGAGATACGATATTGGTGAAGCCGGGTGAAAAGATCCCTGTCGATGGAGAAGTAGTCGAAGGGAACTCTGCCGTTGATGAATCCATGTTAACGGGTGAGAGCATTCCGGTGGATAAAACAAACGGGGATACTGTGATCGGTTCAACATTGAATAAGAATGGTTTTCTCAAAATGAAAGCGACAAAGATCGGAAGGGATACAGCTCTTTCTCAAATCATAAAAGTGGTTGAAGATGCTCAAGGGTCCAAAGCCCCGATTCAACGTCTTGCTGACCAAATTTCCGGTGTCTTCGTTCCCATTGTTGTCGGAATCGCCCTTTTAACTTTTCTGGTTTGGATGATATGGGTTAACCCTGGAGAATTCACACCAGCTTTTGAAGCGATGATTGCAGTGCTAGTCATAGCCTGTCCATGTGCTTTAGGTCTGGCCACTCCAACATCCATCATGGCAGGATCAGGTCGGGCCGCTGAATTCGGTATTTTATTTAAAGGCGGGGAACACTTGGAAACCACACACCATATAGATACGGTCATTTTGGATAAAACGGGAACAGTGACAAATGGCACCCCAGTGCTGACCGATGTCCTCATCGAGAACGGTATGGAAGAAGAACAGTTTTTATCTCTAATCGGCGCAGCTGAAAAACAATCTGAACACCCTCTTGCGCAATCAATCGTTCAAGGAATTCAAGCAAGACAGATATCACTTGCTGCGATTGAGGAATTTGAAGCGATTCCTGGATACGGCGTGAGAGCTGTAGTGGATCAAAAAGTGTTATACGTCGGAACGCGTAAATTGATGAAGCAAAATAACGTGGATATTACTAATGCCCTAACAGCGATGGAAGCTTTTGAAGAGCAAGGGAAGACAGCAATGCTCGCTAGCATTGAAGGTGAATATGCAGGCCTCATTGCCGTTGCCGATACGATAAAAGATACCTCGCTAACGGCGATTAAAAGGTTGAAAGCAATGGATATCCAGGTCATCATGATAACCGGGGATAATCAAAGGACAGCAAATGCCATCGGCAAAAAAGTCGCCATAGACCATGTGATTGCAGAAGTCCTTCCTGAAGGAAAAGCTGAAGAAGTGAAAAAATTGCAGGCCGCCGGAAAAAGAGTGACAATGGTCGGAGATGGGATAAATGATGCTCCCGCACTGGCACTAGCCGATATAGGGATGGCTATAGGAACCGGGACGGACGTGGCCATGGAGGCTGCCGATATCACTTTGATCCGGGGGGATTTGAACAGTATTGCAGATGCAATCGTCATGAGCAGGAAAACGATGCGAAATATCAAACAAAACCTATTTTGGGCTTTTGCCTATAATGTAATCGGGATACCAATTGCGGCAATCGGACTGCTTGCACCATGGTTAGCTGGTGCTGCCATGGCTTTCAGTTCTGTATCAGTCGTATTGAATGCACTTCGCCTTCAACGGGTAAAGCTCTAAAAATCATGTAACATATAATGAAGGCTATGGTACTGACTGAATATGAACATATCACGAACGTTTGGATTTTCATATAATAAAAGCCGATGATTCCTTGGCAAGAGGATCATCGGCTTTCATCTGAAATGAGCGGTGCTTTAGTATGTTTACAGAGATCATGTTCCGTCGAGATTGCCATGCCGAGTTTATTTTAAACAGTAATATACATAATCCGTTGGTGCGCCATGCTCGCCTTGTTGATGGAGCATCGCTGACACATTACCGCGATGATAGGTCCCATGATTCACTACATGATGGACGAGGTCTGCAAGTACAAACTCACAAATCCCCATTTTGGGATGTTCAGTTACAATCGTCTGTTCGAGATCAGACTGTGAAACAAGAAAATTTTCATAATCCTTTGCAAGTTCATCATAGCAGGATTCAAGTTCATTTATCGAGACTCCGTCCACTTCTTTCCGCCGCTGTTCAACTTTCTTAAAAGTTTCTTGAATTGTGCTTCCTTTCATTATCTCCAACCAGGTAATATCTGTGGCGTAAAGGTGAACAAGGACTTCCTTTATGGATGGAAAGACACTTTTTATCGTGTCGCCATAGACTCCTTCCGGTAATTGTTTTAAGTTTTGGAACACTTGCTGATTAGCCCAAACGTGGTAATCATACATTTTCCTTGCACGGTTCATTTCCATTTTTTCACTCCTTCAATTGTTACATATCCTTTTCGACATAATTTAAAGAATACCTTTTTCAAAAGTTGCTTCCTAATCTGATAATTTGTCCATGCAAAACTTCGTTTTAGACATACCATGTTAATAGATGCTATCCTACTATTGTTTTTACGTTTATTACCATCAAAGTTGCGTTAAGGGAGTCTAACACCTTTTAATAATATTGCAGTAGAGCCTGTGTAAATGATTAATGGTTTCTCAAGTAGAGAGTCCAAAGACATGTAATAATAAAAGTTGTAAAAAAAAGTAAAAATGATAGATATGCAACCAATTGATCGAGGTTGAACGGTTAATCATGCGAACAACCTGAAAAGCTGGCAAGGTCAAAGAACATGATATTACGGAAGTTGTGTTGGAGATTGAAAAACACAACCATGAGAATCTAGATACTGTTAGCGAATTAATTTATTAGAAAAATAGAACCGTCTTCCATCGATGTCAAGCACTTTTAATCTTTAACTGACGGGGATGATTTTCGGGTTTCAAGAGTGTGAAAATTCGCTTTATTTGAAAGTATTGTTAATAATTATAATAACTCTTATCGAGGGGTGGAAAAAAATGAAAGCAGATGCCGTTTTTGAAGGTGGGGGGGTCAGGGGAATTGCTTTTATTGGAGCGATTCAAGCAATGGAAGAGGAAAAAGTAGAATGGGAAAGACTCGCTGGGACATCAGCAGGAGCAGTAATCGCAGCTCTTTTGGCCAGTGGCTATAAAAGCCATGAAATTAGAGAACGGTATAGTGAAATCAACTACTCAAAGATGCGAGGCAGGACAATTCTAAATCGAATTCCCGTTTTTGGCTCCTTTTTGGAACTTATGGTTCACCTTGGGATTTATAAAAACGACTATTTGGAAACGTGGGTGGATTCTCTTCTTTCAGAAAAAGGGATTAGGACATTCGCGGATCTTCCAGATGGAAAGTTGAAGATAATTGCGTCTGATGTTTCGAATGGTCAGATGCTTATTTTGCCAGATGATTTGGAACGCTATGGGATGTCTCCTGCTGATTTAAAAGTTTCAACTGCCGTAATGATGAGTGCCTCTCTACCATTTTTCTTCCGTCCGGTTATTTGGAAATCAAAAGACCGGAAAAAATCCTACATTTTAGATGGTGGTTTACTTAGTAACTTCCCGATATGGATTTTCGATACAGACAATCCTCGCTTTCCAACATTCGGATTCCATTTTGTGAAAGATGAAGTTAACATAGATCCGGTAATACCAACGCCAATCCACCTTTTCAAAAATATATTTAAAACGATGCTTCAAGCCCATGATTTACGACATATGAACGAAGAAACGATTGAACGCACGATTCAAATTCCTACTGGCGGCATCAACGCAACGGACTTTGAACTGAATGAGGATGAAATCGACTTTCTCTATAAATCAGGCTATACTTCTGCAAAAGAATTTTTGTCTGAGTGGGATTTTGAACAATATAAGCACAAACGGATGCAACGAGTAAAAAATAAGTAGGAGAAACATTACCCTATCGTTTCAAAAGGGTGAAAGAGTGGGACAAGGAGCTGTTACAACGGCTCTTTTTCTTATTGAACTAACGATCAATAGTTTAATATGAGGCATAGTTGTCTTGAGCTTAAAAGCAATAAATGGAAATGCGAAATCATAAAAAATTAACAAGAGATATTATTTTAGAATTTTTTAAATGGATAAACGGAAATAAAAGATTAAAAAAAGAAAACAACGTTGGAAGAAATATATACCATAAATGAATTCCCTTACCAGATTCAGGAGATGGATCAATCGAATAAATCGTTTCCGCAATAAATTATGAAATTCAAAAGATCCTAAAAGGAGAAGAGATAGGAGGAACTTAATGTCACTGTGAGGAACGGATGATAAGCCAGCCTTTCATTCCTCTTTAAAAAATATTGAGAAAAAATATAGTTGTAGTAAATGTGCGAAGGGATGGGATCTCCAAAACAAATGAAAACAGTATTCAGGGTGCTTTTTAGGAAGTAGTGGAAGCTCCGTTAACCATCCCAGCTTCCATTAAGATATTGTAATACCAATAGAAAAGTGGATTCAGCAGCGCCAAGCGAACAATAATGTCCCACTTATCTGGTAAACTACATACTGCTTTATCAGGTACGTCTATGGACGTCCCGAATGTATCAGGAGCGCTTGCTTATATTATAGAAAAGTAATAAAAAACGTCTCTAAGCCTTTCCGGTAGCAAAGCCAGAGATGGAAATGGATCGTGGGCTAAAGTTTGTTATGATTTTACTCTCAAAAAAACAGTCTATCAATTTTTCCCCACTTGGCATAAAACGTTTGCTAGGAATATAATCCTAAAAATAAGAATAAAGATTGACAATCCCACATCCTCATAATACGATACTTTACAGAATAAATAGAATTTTCTTTTTATTTTTTTGTCACAAAACAAAAACCGAGTTTTATATTATAAAACAATAACAATAACCTCCTTGTATATACATATTCTCCAAGCGTAACTCTGTCTTTTTCTAATTTTGGAAGCGCTGCCAATTATGGCGTTTTATATAACAAGGGGGGATAAGGTATGGAAGCAAGAATGGAAACAAAGCAAGAAAAGCCATTAAATATTGGCCGGAAATTTCGCTGGACCGTCGTCATCTGGTTATTGATTGGGGGTATAATCAACTATCTAGATCGGGCCAACCTCTCCATTGCAGCTCCCGAAATGATGAAGGATCTCGGACTGAGCGTGACCGAAATCGGATTATTGGGAACCTTTTTTTCTTGGAGTTATGCATTAATGCAGCTTCCTTCCGGCTGGCTGATTGATCGGTTCGGGACCAAAAAGGTGTATACAATTGCGCTTATTTGGTGGAGTGGTGCGACCATTTTAACCGGAGCCGTTCATAAAATGAGTTCATTTATTGCTGCACGGATTTTACTTGGAGTGGGAGAAGCACCGTGTTTTCCGACAATGGCTAAGATCACTTCGTATTGGTTTCCTAAAAAGGAACGAGGCTTGGCAACTGGAATTTGGGATTCTTCGTCCAAATGGGGACCAGCCATTGCACCGCCAATACTCGTTTTCATCATGGTGACTTTTGGATGGAGAGCGCTGTTTTATATAACGGGTGTGGTCGGCATCATCTTCGCAATCGGTTTTGTTATTTTTTATAAAAATCCTGAAAAAAGCCAAAAACTTTCCAAGGAGGAATTTGATTACATTAAGTCGGAAGGTGGTGGAGTGGAGCAAGGCATTCAATCATCAAAAATAAAATGGGGTTCGTTATTCAAATATCGAAGCGTGTGGGGGATGATTCTGGGCTTCTTCTGTACCATTTGGATCTGGAACATTTTCCTTGTCTTCCTTCCCCTTTATTTGTTTGATGTCCATCATGTTTCAATTAAAGAAATGGGTATATATGCTGGTATTCCTTGGCTTGGCGGAATCTTTGGCAATATTTTCGGAGGATATCTTACTAAAAAATGGGTTGACAAGGGAATTACTACACCTATTAAAGCAAAGCGAGCCTTAATTAGTATATGTGCCATCTCGGCCGCTATTGTTGTATGTGCAGTACCAGTTGCCAAAGGGCTCGCAATTACCTTAACATTACTGACTCTTGCACTTTGTTTTATTTCTGCCATTACTGGAAGCGCGTGGGCACTTGCCGGTGACATTGCTCCTCCTTCCATGGTTGCTTCCGTAGGTGCAATTCAGAATTTTGGCGGTTATTTTGGTGGAGCCTTTTCCCCTGTTGTGGCAGGCATGATAGTGGATGCAACTGGTTCTTACTCTCTTGCCTTTATATCTGGTGGTTTAATCGCCGGATGCGCCGCAATCTGTTATTGGTTTATTGTAAAACATCCTATTCAAGAATAGGATAATTGAGGAGGACATAAATTGAAGCCAAAAGTGTATATAGCAAGACCAGTACCGGCCGAGGTAGAGGCATTTATTTCGAAGTATTGCCAGTATGATAAATGGAACGGCCCTGAACCCATTACCAGAAGTCAACTGTTAAAGCAAATTTCTGATGCGGAGGGACTGCTCATCACCGGAGAAAAAATAGATGATGAATTTCTGGACCATGCACCACGTCTAAAGGCTGTCAGCAATATCTCGGTAGGCTACAACAACTTGGATCTAGAGGCAATGAAAAAGAGAAGCATAATCGGTACAAATACACCTGGTGTTCTCGATGAAACCGTGGCAGATTTAGCTTTAGCCTTAATGCTCTCAGCAGCCCGTCGTATACCGGAAATGGACAAGCTTGTAAAGGATGGAAAGTGGGGAAATAAAGGCGATGTACCCCTCTATGGCGTTGATGTTCATGGGAAAACATTGGGCATCATCGGTATGGGGAGGATTGGGGAGTCAATTGCAAGACGAGGAAAATTCGGTTTTAACATGGAAGTTTTGTATCATAATCGGAGAAGAAAATCCGAAGTGGAGGAAACGCTCAATACAACCTACTCCTCTTTAGAGCACCTTTTAAGAGAATCAGATTTCGTTCTATTAATGGTCCCGTATACTCCGGAGACGAGGCATCTTATGGGACTGGAGCAATTCGCGCTGATGAAAAAATCTGCGATCTTTATCAATACATCCCGCGGTCAGACGGTGGATGAAAAGGCCCTCATTGAAGCACTGCGAAATAAGGAAATCCTTGCAGCCGGTTTGGATGTATTTGAAGAGGAACCCGTATCGCCTGACAACCCGCTTTTAGCCATGCCGAACGTGGTTACCCTGCCGCATATAGGTTCGGCTACTCACCAAACAAGATTTGATATGGCCATGCTTGCGGCGGAGAATCTCGTTGCAGCGGTTACCGGAAGGAAGGTAAGCAATATTGTCCCTGAATTGAAAGGCCTTAAGTAAAATTGACAAACTAAAATATTAGGTTGTCCATGACAATTTAAAAGAATCGTTGATAAAAAAGGCATCCATTTAATTTGGATGCTTTTTAATGGGGAGAAAGAAAACGAGTTGTTTAAGTAATAGAAATATGCTGCATGACCAAAGTGACGATTATCTGCAGTTGTAATGATTCCCTGAAGTATTACTAGAAGTATCAAATCAGGTTTTATTCCTGTTTTTAAACATATTCTAAACCAATCGGTTCTTTTTGAACCCCGAGTAAATTCAACAGTTTATCTAATTCCTGGCTTATATGTAATGTTTGTGGGGCAGTAAATCCATAGATCAATCCAGTGGTTATTAGTTCTTTCCTCAAAATCTCAATTTTTTCATATAATGCTTCCATACTTTCCAATCCAGAATCCCTCAAGTACTTTCATATTTTGTTATGAAACTATTATTACATAAATTAGGATGTTTTTAAACAATAAGTGAGTATTCACTTATAAAATATTATTCAAGCATTCGAACAAGAATTTTAGTTCCCGGAGAATGTATAAGGAATCATAAATGATGATTGGCTTTCTATAAGATTATTAAAATTTTTTAATTGTAAAAACAGCCCATGGAAGTTATTTGTAACGATTAAATAAATGATTCATTAAGAGAACTAGGCTGAAAGACTGTCGTTATATGTAAATCTTTGTAGGGCTATGTAAATGTATGAGTGAATTTAAACTTTCTTTGTTTTCAATAGGTGCCATTAGTCCTGCTTAAAAATTCCTAATTGGAAATTTATTGATTTACACATCTTCATACACCTTTAAAAATGGCCTTCTATACTTGAACCAGATTCAAATAATAGGAGGGAAAGATCAATGAATAATGAAAGAGCAATGGATGATTTAATTAAGAATTGGAGCGAATTAGGTAAGAATATGGACCGCCGAAACTTTATCCAGGGAGCAAGTAAGCTTGCCGGACTTTCATTAGGTCTTGCCCTTGCCCAATCAATGGGCGGAATTGAAGTGAATGCTGCCCCGAAATTCAGTGATTATCCATTTACTCTCGGTGTAGCTTCAGGTGATCCACTCTCGGACAGTGTAGTTTTATGGACAAGGTTGGCACCTGACCCGTTGAATGGCGGAGGAATGCCAAACGAAGCCATTTCCGTTAAATGGGAAGTGGCAAAGGATGAGAATTTCCGAAAGATTGTCCAGCAAGGCAAGGAAATAGCCAGGCCGGAACTTGGCCATTCCGTTCATGTGGAAGTAAGCGGGTTGAAACCTGATAAGGTTTATTTTTACCGTTTTAAAAGCGGAGGGGAAGTAAGTCAGACTGGGAAAACGAAAACTCTTCCCCCAGTAGGTTCAAGTGTTTCGAGCTTGTCATTCGCGTTTGTTTCATGCCAGCAATTTGAGCATGGGTATTATACGGCCTATAAACATTTGGCAAAAGAAGATCTGGATATTGTCTTTCACCTTGGCGATTACATATATGAATATGGACCAAATGAATATGTTTCTTCTTCAGGTAATGTCCGTGTACATAGTGGTCCGGAAATCATCACGCTTGAGGATTATCGAAATAGATACGCACAATACCGCTCTGATACCCATTTAAAGGCGGCACACGCAGCTTTCCCATGGGTAGTGACTTGGGATGACCATGAAGTTGAAAACAATTATGCAAATGTCATCCCGGAAAAAGGACAATCGGTAGAAGCATTCATCAAGAGAAGGGCTGCCGCCTATCAGGCTTATTATGAGCATATGCCCCTTCGTAAATCATCTTTGCCTAAGGGAGCGGATATGCGGTTATACCGAAATTTCACATATGGCGACCTGGCTTCTTTCTTTGTATTGGATTCGCGCCAATACAGGGATGATCAGGCAAACGGTGATGGAAGTTCACCGCAAACGTCTGAGTCTCTTGATCCGAAACGGACATTGCTAGGTCCAGAGCAGGAACAGTGGTTAACTGACAATCTATCAAAATCAAAAACGAAGTGGAACGTTCTGCCTCAGCAGATTTTCTTTGCACAAAGGAATTATGGAACACCAGCAGCTCCCAAATTCAGCATGGATTCCTGGGATGGTTACCCGGCTGCACGCGATCGTTTAATTGAAGTAATCAAAAGAAACAATCTGGAAAATCTAGTCGTGTTGACTGGTGATGTACACGCAAGCTGGGCAGCCAATTTAAAGGCGGATTTCGATGATCCAAATTCAAAGATTTTCGGTGTGGAGTTTGTCGGCACATCCATCACATCTGGTGGAAATGGAGCGGATAAGCGTGCGGATACGGATAAAATACTAAGTCAGAATCCACATATAAAGTTCTTTAATGATTACCGGGGATATGTCCGATGCAAAGTAACACCAGAACAATGGAAGGCTGACTATCGTGTAGTCCCATTCGTGACAGAACCAGGTGCGGATATATCGACAAGAGCATCCTTTGTTTTTGATAAGGATCAATCAGGGTTGCGAAAGGTTGCATCAGCAGCGGTTATGGAAGGTGTACAAAAAACGAACGAAGTCGAGGAAGATCGGACACGTGCCCATAATCGCGCACATGAAAAACAAAGAATGAAAAGTCAGGGGAAAGTGACCAATTGATAGGGAACCATTATGAAGCTTGACAAGGATATAGCGAAGAAAAATGAGAAGATCAGAGGAGTGAATAAGAATGCTTTCAAATATAGGAATACCTGGTTTGGTGATTGTACTCGTGATTGCACTGATTATTTTTGGACCGTCCAAACTGCCGGAAATAGGCCGTGCATTTGGCCGGACATTGTCCGAATTCAAAAGTGCAACAAAAGGATTAGTGAATGATACAGAAAAAGAGGATGAAAACGAGAATAAAGCTGCGTTAAGAGCTGTTAAAAAAGAGGGATGAAGTAAATGAGATATAGCGGGCGGAAAGACTCGCCTGCTTCTTTTCATGAAAAGAGTTCGAGGGGAAGTGCCTTTTGCTATAGTGCAAGAAAATGTCTTAGAAGGAGGAGTGAAAGTGGAGAGTAAGGATTTACACGTTATTGAGCATATGGAGGAACTCCGAAGCAGAATCATTAAAACACTGATAGGTTTTGTGGCTTTTTTCATAGTGAGTTTCATATTCGTACAGGATATTTATGAACTGCTCATTAAGGATTTGGAAGGAAAGCTTGCCGTGCTCGGTCCGAGTGAGATCCTATGGGTTTATATGATAATCGCTGGGGTTTGCGCAATAGCTGCAACGATTCCGCTGGCAGCCTATCAGTTATGGCGCTTTGTGGCTCCAGCTTTGAAACCGGAAGAAAGAAGAGTTACATTTCGTTTCATACCTGGGCTGTTCATTTTATTCATCACAGGTATCTCATTTGGATATTTTGTATTGTTTCCAATAGTGTTGGGTTTCCTCACTTCCCTATCGGCCGGGCAGTTCGAGATGATGTTCACTGCGGAAAAGTACTTTCGGTTCATGATTAATTTGATCTTACCTTTCGGAATTTTATTCGAGATGCCGCTTGTGGTCATGTTCCTGACCAGATTAGGGATCATCAATCCAGCCGTGTTGAAAAAGTCTCGTAAGATTTCTTATTTCGTCCTGGTCATAATCTCGATCCTGATTACGCCTCCAGATATAATTTCGGACATTTTGGTTATCGTCCCTTTGCTTGTGCTTTATGAAGTGAGTGTACAGCTGTCCAATATGGTTTATCGAAAAAGGCTTATGAAAGATGAGTCAGCATTACCTGTAACATGAAAATGATAATCACGACCTATTGAATAAATCATTTCTTAGGAAATAGTTAGTGGAACACTAAAAAGTTGAGGGGCATATCCCTCAACTTTTTTATTGCGGAATAATATTTGTTGGAAATAATCGGGAAATTTTCTTTTCATTTGCCTCCTTACATTAATGCTTTTCCTATCTATTTTGTTAGGATTTTGTTGGTGTCATCTTCGAACTATGTCCATTGAAGCGAGCATTATAAGATGACTTCTCGATGTACTACCTGTGGAAATTTAGTTCATTCATTCAGATAACTTTGTACAGAACCTCTACAATGTCTAAATGGTGTTGTGGTGAACAAGGAAATCTTCAACTTTTAAGGGGGATGTTTTATTTTATTTATTAGAAGGAGAGAGGATTCTGGTTAGCGAATTCTTCTAATCACTTGAACAAAAATATGCACCCTACGTAAAATCATTCAAAAAATATCGAAAGGGATAAGGGTCGAACAAATTGGTGTAAGAGATGAATGTGTATCTTATGGTTCAAGTATAAATATATATTTAGGGGGGAAAGCATTATCAAAAAACAAATGGGATGGTGAGAAGTTTATGAAGGATTTGATGAAAATCATCGCAGGAAACATTTCCATGACCTTTGCCTATGCTTATTTAATCGTTCCAAATGAAATTATCAATGGTGGGGTAACTAGTTCGGCATTATTATTGAATGCATTATCGGGTTATAACATTGCCATGCTAGCCAATTTCGTTACAGGGCTACTGTTAATCATTTGTTTAGTTTTTCTAGGGAAAGAGTACTTTTTTAAGTCGATCGTAAGTTCCCTTAGCTATATGGTTTTTTTTAATTTTTTTTATTCATTGAAGATTAATTTCGATATGAATATCGCTTTAGTGATTATCATTTCGTCGATTTTGATAGCGATAGGATATTATTTATGTATAACAGCAAATGCCTCCACTGTTGGTTTTGACGTGATAGCCTTAATTTTGCATCATAAAAATGAAAAAATTGATATTGCAGTGACAATCAGGATCATTAATCTTATAGTACTCATACTGGGCCTTCTTGTTTACGGCTTTACTTCGATTGTTAAGGGAATAGCGTTTACATTGTTTTTTTCATTTCTTCTAAAGAAAATGCTGGATAGAAAGCAGAAGGCCGTAAAGTCAGCAGTGGAAAGTGTGTGGGATGAAACCTCCAAGGTTAAAGAATTAAAATGAAAAAATTGCCGACTAACTGGAGACCGTTTGTTGTATTTAATAATTTTCATTTTGTTATCTAAATATTCTGATTTTTAAATTGACTTTAAAAAAATGAGAGTGTATTATACACATAGAAAGTGGTACTAACATCATGACGTAGTGATGTTATATCTGCTTCGAATTTCAAAATAGCACTAAGGAAGGAGGAACAGTGATATAGAATCTTAATTTCATAGTCATCTCCTGTGTTGTTTTTAAAATGCCATGTTTCCAAGTTCCCACTATCTTTGTGAAATTGTAAAGAACAGGCGATAGAAAAGCCCTGTTTTTACATTCAAGTAGCGATTATGTTAGTTGATTCCCCAAAATATTGAAAGTTGGGTGAGGGTATGAAACATCAACAGGAAGAACTGAAACCAGGTCTGAAACAAAGACATTTAACGATGATATCTTTGAGTGGAGTCATAGGCGCTGGTTTATTCGTAGGAAGCGGTATCATAATTGGTCAAACGGGCCCCGGGGCGATATTATCATATGTTTTGGCGGGCTTGATCGTTGTTTTAGTCATGAGGATGCTTGGGGAAATGGCCACAGTTAATCCCAATACTGGATCTTTTGCCGTTTATGCAAGAGAGGGGATAGGTGAATGGGCCGGTTTTACAACAGGTTGGTTATATTGGTTCTTTTGGGTTATCGTAATTGCTTTGGAAGCAACTGCTGGAGCAGCAATCATACACAGCTGGCTTCCTTCCGTCCCCGTCTGGGTCATAAGTCTATCATTGATCATCCTATTGAAAATGACGAATATTTTTTCCGTAAAATCGTTTGGTGAATTCGAATACTGGTTTTCAATCATTAAAATAATCAGTATCATACTATTTTTGTGCCTGGGTGTGGCAGTGATATTAGGGTTTATCCCAACGATAAAACCACCTGGCACTTCGAATCTTTTAAATTTTGGCGGTTTTATTCCGAACGGGCTAAGTTCTGTGCTTGTTGGCGTTGCCATTGTTTTTCATGCATTTGTTGGAGTGGAGATTCCAGCGATTGCCGCGGGTGAGACCAGTGATCCGGTAAAATCAGTTAGAAGTGCATTGAATAGTGTCGTTTGGCGAATCCTGATTTTCTATATTGGATCCATCGCGATACTAGTGACGCTATTACCCTGGAATTCGGCTTCTCTGCTGAAAAGTCCATTTGTTGCCGTCCTTGAATTATTGGGTATCCCTTCTGCTGCACTGATCATGAATATAGTGATTCTCATTGCATTGCTATCCTGTTTGAATTCGGGATTATATACGAGTTCACGAATGTTATTTTCACTTGCACAAAAGGGCGACGCTCCAAAGGTATTTTCAAAAGTGAGCAAGAACGGCGTTCCTATATTTGCTGTAGTCGGCTCTACTTTATTTGCCTTTATCAGCACCATTTTCAGTTATGTTTCACCTGATAAAATCTTTTTCTTTTTAGTGAATTCCTCAGGTGGAGTCGGAATTCTTGTTTATCTGGCCATTGCGGTTTCCCATCTCCGATTAAGGAAGAGAATGGAGAAAGAGAATCCCGGAATTTTCAAGATCAAGATGTGGTTATTCCCATATTTGACTTATGCAACCATAATTTCCATGATCTCCGTGTTGATATTAATGGCCTTTATCGATTCGCAGCGCCCACAGTTTATCTTTACCATGCTATTTAGCTTGATCGTTATCTGTTCATTCTTTTTCATTCGAAGAAAAAAAGCGAAGTCCATGGAGAATGAATTGAATATTGTTTCTGGTTCCCCTAATTCTGAAAAGTTATAGCTTTGGCTCTATACATTATAAGGCAATTCTTCTTTTGCTTCTAAGGAACTCCTCAGACAGAATTCTTCAATCACTAATCAGCTAGAATATGATTCCCATAGAAAAAGAGAGTTGTGCCATTAAGTGCTTGGTGCCATCTGTCCTTTAAATCATGAAGGAGGGATTATATTGAATGGTTTCCGTGTAATAACTTATGGGGCTGTCCTTGGAGCCATATTGCTGTCAGGCTGCAACAATTCGGCTGAACCGGACGAGGCTCAACAGGAAAATAGTCCAGTCATGAATGAAAATCCCGATTCAAATACGGGTGAAACCCAGGTTATTAAAAATGGTGTCGGCGATGTGATTCGATCCATAAAAGGATTGGATTCTGAAATAAGTATGGAGGCGGATTCAGAGAAAATTCAAGAATTGGGAAAAGAGATCAGTTCTAATTGGGATTCGATAGAAAAGCAAGTGGAGGATGATTACCCAAATTGGTATGAACGGATTGAGAAAAACCTTTACCCATTAATTGGGGAGTCAGGGAATCCGGATAAGGACCTTGAAAAGATGAAACGACTCTCTGAAGCTACTAAAAAAGATCTTCAGTTATTTTTGGAAGAAGTTAACTGAATTTTTTCTATAGCCGGGTTTAGCATGTTTGGTGATTTTTGAGGAGGTAAGGATAAGGAGGGGAGCATAGATTGGAAATTGCAAAAGAATGCAAAGAGGTTCAGGCAGTCATATTTGATTGGGCAGGAACGACGGTGGATTATGGTTGTTTTGCGCCGGTCCAAGCATTTGTCGAGATATTCAGGATAAGGGGGATAGATATTACCATTAGGGAAGCAAGGGAACCTATGGGTTTATTGAAAATGGATCATATAATGGAACTCCTGAAAATGAAACGAATCTCCAATTTATGGATTGCTAAATTCGGGAAAGAACCGGACGAAAGAGATCTAAAATCATTAAATAAGGACTTTGAGGCTTTGCTTTTTAAGGTTCTCAAGGAGAACGCCAAGCCAATACCAGGCGTAATTGAATTAGTTGGCCGTTTAAGGCAGCAAGGAATAAAAATCGGTTCGACAACAGGGTATACTCGTGAAATGATTGATGTTGTTAAAGAAGAGGCAGAAAAATGGGGCTATCAACCAGATTCCATCGTTGCGTCTACCGAAGTGCCGGCAGGAAGGCCTGCCCCATGGATGTGCTTTAAGACGGCGATGAATCTCCAAGTGTATCCACTCAGCAAAATCGTTAAAGTCGGCGATACGATCAGTGACATCAAAGAAGGCATTTCTGCGGGAATGTGGACTGTTGCCGTATTGAAGGGCAGCAGTGAAATCGGCCTTTCAGAAGCAGAAATCAACGAAATGGACCCATATGATCTGCAAAAACGGATGAAGCATGCAGAAAATCGTTTTTGGAATGCAGGTGCCGATTTCGTAATTGATGAAATAGGTGATTTATTGGAAATCATCGATAGGATCAACTACAGATTGACAGAAAAAAAGGATACATTCATTGGTTAAAAAGAATCTTATATATGAGTTAGTGACTATAATGGTAAGATACTTTAAATAAATTCAAAATATTCAATTTATTTATTGACTGTTTCATCCAATGGTAGTATTATACATCTTATAACTGGTACGGACGTCGCAACGTCATTATCAGAAATAACTATAATTAAGGAGAATGTGCTATGGTCGAAACAAAAATGTTAAGAGGTACGAAAGTTAAAATGACACCAAGTGAAGCCATCGTTGAGACATTAGTGGCCGAGGGAGTTAAACATATCTCGGGAATTCTGGGATCTGCTTTCATGGATATGCTTGATTTATTGCCAACTGCAGGCATTCGTTTCATTGGTGTCCGCCATGAACAAAGTGCAGCACATATGGAAGATGCATATTGTCGTGTCTCCGGGGTTGCAGGAGTTGTCATCGGGCAAAACGGGCCTGGAATGACGAATATGGTCACCTCTGTTGCAGCGGCCAATCAAGCTCATACTCCTATGGTGGTCATATCACCTTCAGCTGGTACACCAACGGTAGGATGGGATGGTTTTCAAGAATGTGATCAGGTTTCCATCTTCAAGGCAATCACGAAAGAAACGGTTAGAGTGACACACCCTGGCCGGGTCGCTGATTGCCTCAGGACAGCATTTCGGATTGCCTATGCCGAGAGGGGGCCGGTTTTATTCGATATTCCCCGTGATTACTTCTATGGTGAAGTGGAAGATCAAATACTTCAACCACATCAATATCGCGTAGATGAACGGGGATGCGGATCATCTGCATCATTGGATAGAGCAGCGGAAATTTTAGCTGAAGCTGAGTATCCTGTCATCATTTCCGGTAGGGGAACAGTTGATTCGGATGGCATTGAAGAAATTAAGAATATTGCAGAATATTTAACAGCTCCAGTAGCTGTCTCCTATATGCATAATGATGCCTTTCCTGCTGATCATCCATTATCAGTCGGCCCAATCGGTTACATGGGTTCAAAGGCTGCCATGAATACACTTAAGAAGGCGGACGTCATATTGGCGGTCGGTACTAGATTATCGGTATTTGGAACGCTACCATGCTATGACATTGATTATTTCCCTAAAGATGCACAAATCATCCAAATAGATATTAACCCGAGGCAAATAGCGAGGACGCACCCTGTGGAAGTTGGGATCATCGGAGATGCCCGTGAAGCTAGCCATGAAATCTTGAAACGGTTGAAGGCTAGTAAACCTAACCTGAAACAAGAAAAAAAGCGGATGGTCGAAGTAACGAATGAAAAACAAAAATGGGAAGAAGAATTGGTGAGACTTGCGATGATCGATGGAACGCCAATCAATCCGCGTCGAGCCCTATTGGAATTGACTAAAGTGTTGCCTGAAAATGCCATCGTTACTACAGATATCGGTAATGTATCGTCAACTGCAAACGCTTACTTAAAGTTCAACCAGAGCCGCAGGCATATCGCAGCGCTTACATTCGGGAACACGGGATTTGCTTACCCATCCGCACTTGGTGCCAAGTTAGCTGAGCCGAATACGCCTGTTTTAGCCATTGTTGGAGATGGAGCGTGGGGCATGAGCTTACATGAAGTGAGTACGGCCGTTGAAGAAAATATACCGGTCATAGCATGTGTCTTCAATAATAATGCATGGTGTGCAGAGAAAAAGAATCAGGTCGATTTTTATAATAACCGTTTTGTAGGGGCGGATATCCAAAATCCTGATTTCGCAGAAGTTGCCCGATCAATGGGTGCTGTTGGTATAAGAGTCGAAAAAGCTGACGAGTTAGGGGCTGTCATTGAAGAAGCAATAAAATCAAATAAACCGACTGTCATTGATATACAAGTAGATGGAACACAATTAGCTCCGCCATTTAGAAAAGATGCATTAAAAATGCCTACTAGATTATTAGAAAAGTATTCTCATTTAGATCATAAAAACTGGGATAAATAATGGTATGAAACTAGAGTGATATGACAGGTGCGATGACTTGAATTTTGGGTCATTGCACCATCACCCATTCGCTCTATAAAGGTCAGTAACAACATGGGAACTCAACTTAATTGCATTCGATGAATAATAAGGGGGTTTCAAAAGTGAAGATGGAAACTGAAACGAAAGACCTTGTTCAAATGGATAAAGACCATTTATGGCATGCGATGCATCGCTATAATGAAAAGGATTCTCCCATGATGGCTACAGAAGGCTCCGGCTCATGGTTCACAGATGCTAAAGGGGATAAATATTTAGATGGGGTTTCCGGTTTGTGGTGCTTGAACCTGGGTCATGGAAGAAAAGAGATTGCCCAGGCAGCGTATGAACAAATGGTTAACTTATCTTACTTCCCTTTAACGTTAAGCCATAAGCCGGCAATCGAATTATCTGCAAAAATAAGTGAGCATTTAAAGGGCTCCTATACAACGTTTTTTACGAACAGCGGCTCTGAGGCGAATGAGACAGCTTTTAAAATAGCCAGGCAATATCATTCCCAAAATGGCAATCAGGGTAAATACAAATTCATCTCTAGGTATAGAGCTTATCATGGCAATACTTTTGGCGCGCTAAGCGCGACCGCACAGGCAAACCGGAGAGTGAAATATGATCCGGCGGTTCCAGGTTTCCTGCATGTGCCACCGCCGTACAATTATCGAAGCCCATTTGGGGAAAACGTTGAAAACTCCGATTTGCTTGCAGCTGAATATATCGATCAGGTCATTAATTTTGAAGGAGCTGAAACGGTAGCGGGTGTTATTCTTGAACCATTCATCTCTGGTGGCGGGGTCCTTATTCCTTCAAAAGAATACTTAACGAGGGTTTCGGAAATCTGTAAGAAGCATGATGTTCTTTTAATTGTGGATGAAGTGGTTTCAGGTTTTGGAAGAACCGGAAAAATGTTTGGGTTCATGCACTCCGATGGCGTTCAACCGGATATTGTAACAATGGCAAAGGGTTTGACCAGCGGTTATCTTCCACTTGGAGCAACGGCAGTGAATTCAAGGATTTATGAGAAATTCAAAGAGAACGGAAATTTAAATCATTTCAGGCATGTGTCAACATATGGAGGTCACCCTGCATCTTGCGCAGTTGCCCTTAAGAACATTGAAATCTTGGAAAATGAAAAAATCGTTCAGCGAGTATCTGAACTTAGTGAGTCGACACTAAGTGAGCTATTTGAATTGACAGCCCTTGATAAAGTAGGGGAAGTTCGGGGAGTAGGGTTTTTATACGGCATTGAATTAGTGGAAGATAAAAAGGCAAAAACACCAGTTTCCGATGAGTTCATGGGTAAAATAATCGGGGCTTGCAAGGAAAAGGGCCTTATCATCGGCCGGAATGGTGATACAGTTCCTGGATATGGTAATGTACTGATCATTGCGCCGCCTTTATCTTCGACCGTTGAAGATTTACGCTTTGTCATAGAAACCGTTAAATCCGTTTTATATGAATTATGCTAACAAAAAAGATGATTAACTTTAGGGTGCTATATTTATAGACGAAAAATGAAGATGGGCATGATATGTCTAGCAGCTTTGACATCCATGTCCATTTTTTCATATTGGGTCTAACAGTGTGGGAAAACTGGAGAATCCGGAGTAGGAGGAAATATGCAATCACAACAAAGATTATTGGTGGTTCTGGCACATCCCGATGATGAGTCATTCCTGTGTGGCGGAACCATTGCTAAAATGTCTGAGCAAGGTGTTCATATAACCTTACTATGTGCGACAAAAGGCGAAATGGGCAGGCGCATGGGAAATCCCATTCTTACAACAAGGGAGGCATTGCCTGGACTAAGGGTAAAGGAGTTAAAAAACGCTTGTGAAGAATTGGGGATCAGCGACCTGCGATTTTTAAACGTGAGGGATAAAACGATAGAATTTGAGAGCTTCGATCTATTGGCGGAGAGAATCGTAAAGGTGATACGTGAAGTTCAGCCAGAGGCACTAGTAACATTCCATGAGAAATATGGGGGGCATCCAGACCATTGTGCGATTGGCCGTGCTGCCGGATTTGCTTATCTAAATTCCGGTGATCCCGATTTTTATCCAGATCCAGTATTTCCAGCTTTTAAGGTTCATAGTCTGTACTTTGTCCTTTGGCATGCTTTTTATGATGAATGGTTTAAGGAATACGGGCTGAGCAGGATTACAGAAGTGGATATAGCAGGGACTTTACAGAAAAAGATCCGTGCCTTAAGGGCCCATCGCTCCCAGACTCTAGCAGTTCCTGAATTATGGGGGAATCAAAATCCAAGCTTGCCTTTTTTAAAGGAATCCGAGTATTTTATCAAAGGGAATTCGCCTACCAATATAGAAGAAATCGATTTTTTTCAATCGATTGAAAGGTTGGGATGATTCGTAATTTGGGCATTAGTTTATCTGGAAAGGGGGAAGGAATGTATGGAATTAGAAAAATATGAGCCACTGGAAGAAATACCTCAGGCACAGCAAAAACCGCTTCAAAATAAGGTGCTTTTGTGGCTGAGCGGTATCGCTTTCACCTTTTTTATTGCCCTCTTAGGCTTGGGGCTGTCCAAGATTTCGGGATTCAATCGAATCGGCCCTCTTGCATGCTCGATCATCATTGCCGTGATTTATCGTCAAATTGCGGGATATCCAGAAAAGTTCCGGACGGGAATTGAATTTTCCGCAAAAAAACTTTTGCGTTTTGCCATCATTTTATACGGGTTGAAATTAAATATCGATGTTATTTTCAATCAAGGACTGCCATTGTTGGTACGTGACATAGGGACAGTAACATTTGCCATAGTCGTGATGGTCCTGATTGCAAAGTGGTTTAAGGCAGATGCTTCCATTTCGCTTCTTCTTGCTGTAGGAACCGGTATATGCGGGGCAGCAGCCATCGCAGCCATATCTCCAATCGTGAAAGCGAAGGAAGAGGATACAGCCATCGGCGTTGGGATAATCGCTTTAATGGGAACACTTTTCTCGATTATATATACCCTTTTACGTCCGATTCTGCCGCTGTCTGCTTTGGATTATGGAATCTGGTCTGGGATCAGCCTTCATGAAATCGCCCATGTTGCATTGGCAGGAGCACCGGCTGGTGAAGATGCGCTAGCGATTGCACTACTCGCAAAATTAGGCCGTGTCTTTTTACTTATCCCATTATGTTTCATTTTTATGTATTGGATGAAAAAACGCACATCCGGGAAGATGGGCCATGATGCTAAAATCGATTTTCCATGGTTCCTCGTTGGTTTTATAATCATGAGTTTAATAGGAAGTTATGTGTTTGGAACTTATATTACGGTGTCTCCTCTTGTAATGGATGGCATTTCCAAAACGACTACATTTATATTGACAATGGCCATGATCGGTCTTGGACTGAATGTAAGCCTGCAGGCACTGCGGACAAAAGCCATGCGTCCTCTTTTAGCCATGACCATTACCTCTTTGCTGCTTTCCATCATCTCGTACTTTATCGTTTAATATATAAGCTTTCCATTGATGTCCCAGTTAGATAAGCCTGAAAATGTGATGAATAATGCATATGGATAGCCCTGAATATATTAATCTATTCAGGTTTTTTTTATTCGTTCGAAGAAAACGTTTTTGGAAATGTAGGAGTGGAAATTTGATAAAATCCTAATTTAAGGAAAAAAATAAGTGTTGACATGTTTGAATATTATAACTATTTGGTTTACAATATAAGAAATATAAGAACTGATACGAACATTACGATGTCTTTTTCTGTTTGGAGGAAATTTTATGGAGTTAGACTTTAAAAATCCAATCCCTTTGCATGCTCAATTGAAAACCATATTGGAAAATCAGATTTTGGAAGGTTATTATAAAGACAAAATCCCTAGTGAAAGGGAACTCATGGATATGTATTCTGTCAGCAGGAGTACTGTACGGGAAGCCGTATCCATCCTGGTTCGTGAGGGAATATTGGAAAAGAGGCATGGAAAGGGAACGTTCGTTTCCCTTAAACCTGTACAAGAATGGCTAAAGATGATAAGTTTCACTGAAACCACTAAAAGCATGGGAATTAAATTACTAGATCATGGCCGTGTAATGACACCTGAAAATATTGCTGATGCAAATGGGTTCGAAGATGAATCTTACCATATTAAAAGGCTGCGGTTACAGGGGGATGTCCCCATAGCCATTGAATTGCATTATTATTCTTTGGACCTAGGAAAAAAATTGACGAAATTCGATTTAAGTACAACCGTATTGTATGATGCACTCGAAGGTGATCTAAACATTGACTTTTGTGAGGCGGAACAAATCATAACCTGCGGCTTTCCAACAAAAGAAGATGCAGAACATTTAGGTATAGCCGAAACGATGTGCTTGTTGATTACAGAACGAATGATTTTTGATTCTGATGGTAATTTAGTAGAGTATTACAAAGGATTATTCCGATCTGATATGTACTCATTCGCAATGAAAATGTCCCGGAAGAATTGATTTTGGGGACATGATAAAACCTAAGCCTTTCTAAGAAGTAGAGAGGCTTAGGTTATTTTAAATCCTACCAGTATATACTATGATACGACTTTTAATGGAGAGTTTGTCTATGTTTATAACATAGGCATGTTTTAATATAATCTATTGTTATGATCAAATTACATACCTTATTTCAAGATCTAGAATATCTATGCTTGGCCAACGTTTTCAGCCGTTTGGTTTTTGAGGGCTTGTCATCCTCCAATTTAGCTGAGATAAGCCCAAGTACCACTCCAAGCAACGCACCTGCCCCCACTTCCACAGGCTGATGTCCGAGCAGTTCATTCAGTTCCTTCTCACGTTCCACAAACTCAAAGCTCGGAAACTCTCCCGAAAATTTCGCCATATTATCTTCAAGATCATTCACAAGCTTAGCAATTTCACCTGTATGGCGCCGAATCCCCTGAGCATCATACATCACAATCACGCCAACCACTGTCGCAAGAGCTGTTTCCGTATGCAGCCATCCTTTATTAGCTGCCACATAGGATGCCAGTGCGGCCACACCGGCAGAGTGCGAACTAGGCATGCCACCTGTTGTGAAAGCCTGCTTCAAGTCCCACTTTCCCGTCAGCTTATAATGCGTTAAAATTTTCAGTCCTTGCGCAATGCCGATCGCCGAAAGCGCCGTTAAAATTCCCCGATTCATCTTTTCCATGAGCAACTCCTCCACTCCAGACCAGTCCAACCCAATCCAGGATTTTATCTTCCCTCTTTTGATACCCCAATAATAATTTTTATATGCAGCAGTTCCATGATTATCGGGATTTAATAACAGCCTGCTTAATTTCCGGCCTATTGGTTCTGGCTTGCTTTTTTCGGAGAAGGTCACCATTTTATAATAATATTTATAGGATGGGTCACTTAAGGAAAATATATAACGGAAGATTATTAACAGGTGTTAAGGTGGCAATGGGATGAACAAGATCAAGGATATGAATCCGGAAGAGTTAAAAAAGATCATGACGGTAACCGAGCGAATGTCTTTCACAAAAAACTTCAGGTCTGCTACTGCTGAAGAATGGTTTGTTTTCATTCCCGGCTTTAATGATCCAGTTACTGGAGGAGCTGCTGGAAAGGCTATAGTTCACTACAATCTATATGGAAACAAAGATATGTTCATTAACACGACGGTCATTCTGGATGACCCTGTTTTATTTGAGGTGGAAAACTTTCAGCTGGTTTACTCTATTTGTGATGAACTTATAAATCGTCTCGTGGGATACGCTGATACTTTACTTTCCGTTCACGCAGGTTCAAATTCTTACAATGCTGAGTATAAACGATAATGTTCGTAAGAGAACAAGGAGGAAAAACAGTGCATCATAATCTGGTTCAGTCAATAATCGAACAATCAGTCATGCTTAAAAGTGAAGCGGATTGGGATAAACTCGTTGAACAAGTCAATAAATCCAAATTTGTTTTGCTGGGTGAGGCATCACATGGAACATCCGAGTTTTACACGGCCCGAGTTGAAATTACAAAAAAACTGATTCAAGAAAAAGGGTTCACCTTTGTAGCCGTTGAAGGCGATTGGCCCGCATGCCAGGCAATCAATAGGTATGTTAAAGGCTATGACCTAGTGACTAAATCGGCAAGGGATGTGCTTAAAGGTTTTAACCGCTGGCCGACCTGGATGTGGGCAAACGAGGAAATGATCGACCTGATTGAATGGATGAAAGAATACAATGAGTCCGGACAAAATCAAACGAAAGTTGGATTTTATGGGATAGATATCTATAGTCTTTGGGAATCCATGGATGAAGTTATCCATTACTTAAAACAAATTGATTCACCTGACCTCGAGGCTGCCAGACAGGCGTTCACATGTTTTGAGCCATTCAATCGGAATAATGAGGAGTACGCAGTTTCCGCAGGCATTTTTTCAGAAGACTGTATAGATGAGGTTGCCAAATTGCTGACGACTATTCAACGAAAAAAAGAAAAATACCCTCATCATGAAGAATTGAATTTGAACCTTCAAGTGAATGCATTGGTAGCGTATAATGCAGAAAATTATTACAGGACGATGGTGGTTCATGATGATAAATCATGGAATATTCGAGATATGCATATGGTGGATGCGCTTAATGAAATTATGGATTTTTACGGTTCTGAAGGCAAGGCGATTGTATGGGAACATAATACCCATGTTGGCGATGCCAGCGCTACAGATATGAGAGATTCCGGGATGATTAACGTCGGCCAGGTCATTCGTGAACAAAACTCAACTGAAGATGTATTTATCACAGGTTTCGGAACCTATAGGGGAACCGTTATTGCAGCAGATGAATGGGGCAAGGATTTTGAAATAAAAACAGTACCACCGGCTATGAATGGAAGTTGGGAGGAGGCTATGCACCTTGCAGGCGCGTATGATAAGTTGCTCATTTTCACCGATGAAAATCGTCAGCTATTCCAAGATAGAATAGGACATCGGGCTATCGGGGTTGTATACCGACCGGAATATGAACAATACGGAAACTATGTACCTTCTGTAATGTCAGATAGATATGATGCTTTTGTTTACATTGATGAAACGCAGGCCCTTCACCCGCTTGTTCATGAAAAAGCACCCGTTATGTAAAAAAGACAAAGCCATATATAACTTTCGTGTTATAAATGGCTTTATCTTTTGTTCGTGCTTATTCTTAACAACGCTGCCTTTTATTTTAAGACTTATGAAAAGCTAATGAAATCGTTGCGTGCAAAGTGATTTAATATTTAAATTAAAAACCATTCTTTTAAGGAAGGTTTTTAACTTGATATCTATTTGCAGAAGGGCATCCTAAACAGACGGTGTAATAAAGAAAGAGGTAAAATGACAAAGACAGTGCGAGATGACTACACCTGAAAAGACTGATACATCAGCTTTTTTTCTTTGTTTAAAAATTAACTAGTACCAATTATGTAGAAAACAATTGACCTAGACCATATTAAATGGAGCAGGTGTGCGAGACTCCTGCGGGAAAAGCGCGTCAAAGAGGAGACCCAGCAGGAGCAAAGGCGCCGAGGAGGCCCCGGTTTTACAAACACATAAAACTGTAGACAAACTTGATTTTCATCGAGTTTGTCTACAGTTTGAGAAGACTAAAAATAGTCTTTTTTTATATTTACAAATGATCAACGTAAGTATATTTTATGGTTAAAGAACATCCAAGTGTAAATAATATGATCCCCATCAAATTAGGTTAATGTTTGTTTTACTCACATTTAGCACACTTTTCATTCATTAATTCTTTTTATCATTAAAAGATGTGGACCGCCATCTTCCATAAAGACATCGGATGAAGTCTGATAGCCGAGTTTTTTATAAAAACCCTCTGCCTGTGTTTGCCCATGTAATTTCACCTGGGATATTTCCTTTTTCTTTGCGATTTCTTCCAACGTTTTAATTATTATTTTTCCAAGACCAAACTTACGGTAAGGCTCTAAGATGCAAATTCTCTCCAATTTTCCTAAACCATCAACAACTCTTAACCTACCAGTTCCGACTGGTTTTTCATTATAATAGACTAATATGTGTTCAGATAAAGCATTAAGTGTATCGTATTCATCAAATTCACTTTCTAAAGCGAAGCCTTGTTCCTGAACAAATACCTCTTTTCTGATTTGAAAGGCTACTTTTAAATCACTTTCTGTAGTTATTCTCTTTGAATCCAATGTTCTTCATCCCTTTTCTAGATTTATTCAGTAAGACAAGTCATAATATATGTATAACTTTTTTATAGTATATACGAAATTAATTTTGTTGTAAATACAACAAAAAAAGTCAGGGGCTTTTTGAATGAAGGAAATACTCCGTGAAATTGGAATGATAGCAAGGGCATTGGACTCTATAAGTAATATCGAATTTAAAGAATTTGACCTAACAAAAGGGCAGTATTTGTATCTTGTTCGAATATGTGAAAATCCAGGAATCATTCAGGAAAAGTTAGCAGAGATGATTAAGGTTGACCGGACGACAGCAGCTCGGGCCATTAAAAAACTTGAAATTCAAGGGTTTATTGAAAAGAAAAATGATGAGGAAAACAAAAAAATTAAAAAGTTATATGCTACCGATAAAGGTGAGAAGGTTTATCCCTTTTTGAAAAAAGAAGGAGAGTACACCGACAAGGTTGCATTATCGGGATTTTCTTTGGAAGAGACGGAAACGATGTTTCATCTTCTTCAAAGGGTCAGAAAAAATATTGAGGTAGATTGGGAATTTGTGAAAAAGGGCAATAAAAGGGGGTATTGATACGGCTTATAAGTTATTACAGATTAATGAATGGAATGGTATTGGATAAGAATTTTATAAAGAGAGGCTCGATTCCGATTGGGAAATGAGCCTCTTTCTAATTATCCAGCTACATTTTCAGTGAACTGACTATTGTATAGTTCTGCATAGAAACCATTCTCCCTTAAAAGGTCTGAATGCGTTCCCTTCTCTATCACTTTCCCTTGATCCATAACAAGAATCAAATCTGCATCCTTAATTGTTGAGAGGCGATGGGCAATGACAAAGCTAGTTCGTCCTTCCATGAGTCGGTTCATGGCCTTTTGGATAAAGACTTCTGTCCGAGTGTCCACACTAGACGTCGCTTCATCCAATATCATGATTGGTGGATCTGCTAGAACCGCTCGGGCGATTGTCAAAAGCTGCTTTTGGCCTTGTGAGATGTTCGAAGCTTCTTCGTTTAAGATTGTCTCATAACCATCTGGCAGTGTCCGAATGAAATGGTCGGCATGTGCCGTTCGAGCAGCTGCAAAAATTTCTTCATCAGTTGCTCCATTTTTGCCATAAGCGATATTTTCTTTAATCGTACCATTAAAGAGCCAGGTATCTTGAAGTACCATTCCAAAATTCTTTCGAAGATCATTCCGTGACATATTCCGTGTATCAAGACCATCAATATTAATTTTTCCGCCATTGAGTTCATAAAATCTCATCAATAGATTTATCATAGTTGTTTTTCCAGCACCAGTCGGTCCAACAATTGCGACCGTCTGTCCAGGCAAGACATCGATGTTCATATCTTCAATTAACATTTCTTCCCCATATCCAAAGTCCACATGTTCGAAAGAGACAGCACCATTTGCCCTTTTAATTTTAGCTGTGGTTTGTTCTTTCATTTCCTCTTCTTCATCTAGTAGTTCAAAAACACGCTCAGCTGCTGCCACCGTCGACTGAATAATGTTAGCGATGTTAGCCGTTTGTGTGATTGGCTGGGTGAACTGCTTTGAATAAGTGATGAATGCTTGAATGTCACCAATTGAAATCGAACGTTGCGTTACTAATATTCCCCCGACAACGCTGATGAGGACATAGCTCAAATTTCCGATAAAGAACATTATGGGCATGATGATACCCGATATAAACTGGGCTTTGCTCCCCGCTTTATACAATTCTTCATTAACCGCAGTAAACTGGGCACTCGCCTTTTTTTCATATCCGAATGCTTTAACGACTTGATGGCCGGTATATATCTCTTCAATGTGACCATTTAATTGTCCGAGTTTACGCTGTTGATCGGCAAAATATTTTTGGGATCTTTTTAAAATAGGCCGGATTGCAAATATTGACAAAGGTAAGCTGACTATCGAGATTAATGTCAATAACGGGCTTATCGAAAGCATCATGATGATAATCCCCAAAATCGTTACGATTGATGTGATGAACTGCGTTAAGCTTTGCTGAAGGGTGCTACCGATTGTATCAATATCATTTGTCATTCGGCTAAGTGTTTCTCCGTTTGGACGTCCTTCAAAATATTTGAGTGGAAGTTTCTCGAGCTTTTCGTTCACATCTTGTCGAAGATCATATACCGTTTCTTGAGCAACACTTGACATAATGTATTGTTGTACATAGTTGAAAAGGCTGCTTAAAGCATAAAGTCCGGCAAGGAGTAGAAGGATCTGGCCAATTTTATCAAAGTTAATAGCTGCTCCTGGTATTCCCTGGAATTTCCCGTAAGCTCCTTCGAATAATTCTGTAATTGCATTTCCCATGATCTTTGGTCCAACAATCATAAAAATCGTACTCATGATTGCAGCGAAAAACACGGAAATCAATTTGTTGCGCCGCGGTTTTAAATAGGTTAATAGACGTTTTAGAGTTCCTTTAAAATCTTTTGCTTTTTGACCCATCATCATCATGTTACCGCCACCAGGACCATGCCCAACCTGACCGCCGCCTTGAGGTTTTTTTTGATTACTCATGCAATTTCCTCCTCTGTGAGCTGTGATAAGGCGATTTCACGGTAAATGTCGTTTGTACTAAGCAAATCTTGGTGTGTTCCCATACCTACAATGCGGCCTTCGTCCAACACGATGATTCGGTCAGCGTCCACGACCGTACTGACACGCTGTGCAACGAGTAGTACCGTCGAATTTTTCGTTTCATCTTTCAGGGCTGCGCGAAGGTTGGCATCCGTCTTGTAGTCAAGTGCAGAAAAACTATCGTCGAATATATATATATCCGGTTTTCGAATTAGTGCCCGTGCAATCGAAAGCCGTTGTTTTTGCCCCCCTGATAGGTTTGAACCGCCTTGATCGATTTCTGCCTCATAGCCGCCTTTCATGTTGCTGATAAAATCTTCCGCTTGCGCGATCCGAGCCGCATGCTCAACTTCATCTTGTGTGGCTGTTTGTTTTCCAAAGCGAATGTTTTCAGCGATAGTACCTGTAAAGAGGAAGGCCTTTTGTGGTACAAAGCCAATTTTTGAACGAACTTCATCTTGTGATGACTTACGAATATCAACACCATTGACGCGAATCGTTCCACTTGAAATATCATAGAAGCGAGGGATCAAATTGACGAGCGTCGTTTTCCCTGAACCTGTTCCACCAATTATTGCGGTGATTTCACCTGGACTTGCAGTAAAACTAATATCCGATAATGCAGGTTCTTCTGCTCCTGGGTAACTGAACGTCACATGTTCAAATTCAAGAGTACCGTGTACACGATCTGCCTTTTCTGTACCCTCATCCAGGAATGATGGTTTCATGTCAAGGACTTCGTTTATCCTTGTTGCCGACACGGCCGCTCGTGGAACCATAACGAACATCATGGATGCCATAACGAGAGCGAACATGATTTGCATAACATATTGGATAAATGCCATTAAGTCCCCGATCTGCATACCACCGTTATCAATACGAACTCCACCAAACCAAATGATACCGACAACCGTCAAGTTCATTACAAGCATCATTACAGGCATCATGAAGGCCATGATTTTATTGACTTTGATTGAGACATCCGTCAATTCCTTATTCGCTTTCTTTAGACGTTCTTTCTCTTGTGTTTCACGATTGAAGGCACGAATGACGCGAATACCAGTTAAATTTTCCCGTAATACAAGGTTCAACCGGTCTAATCGTTTTTGCACCGTTTGAAAGAGAGGGACACCTTTATATAGAATAAGCAAGATCGAGCCAATCAACAAAGGCATTGTGACAACAATGACAAGGGATAATTTTGCATCCATGGATACAGCCATGATCACTCCGCCGATTAACATGATGGGTGCACTGATAACCATACGAAGCATCATGATAACCACTTGCTGGACTTGTGTTATATCATTGGTCGTCCTTGTAATCAATGACGCCGTACCGACTTCATCAAATTCTTGTAACGAAAATTTTTCAACATGATTAAAGACTCTCAGGCGGAGATCGCGTCCCATCCCCATTGCCGCTTTGGACGAATAATAGCTTGCGATTATGGATGCACATGCGCCAAGTGCGGAAACCAAAAGCATCAAACCACCGATTTTCCAAATATAAGGAGTGTCTCCTCGAACGACGCCTTTGTCAATAATATCGGCCATTAGTGTAGGCAGAAAGAGGTCGGACATGGACTGAATAAAAACCAGACCGATAACTGCTGAAATAATCCACTTATAAACGGATAAATTTTTCAGTATTTTTATCATTTTGTACACTCTCCCTGTTCGGTTGCTTGTGCTTCTAAAAAGTTTGTAATTTGAAGATGTGTTTCTAGCAACTCTTCAAACTGTTCTTCAGAAAGCATTTCAATGGCCATTTGAAAGACTTGGTGAATGCTTCCTTCGTGAAAATGAATCGTTTTTAATAAATCTTTTCCCTGATCTGTGATTGACAACTGAATCTCACGCCGATTGCCCTCCACATGCTCTCGATGGAGCATGCCTGCGCGAACGAGACCATCGACCGCTTGGCTCAAGGTGCTTTTTGGAAGAAATGTTTTCTCCCCGACATTTTTTTGAGTGGTCTCTTTGTAAAGGGTAATGGTCATCAAAATGGAATATTGAGGAACTGTTAATCCATTTTCTGCGGCAGTCTTTTGAACGAATCGCATTATATTTTTCTGCACGTTCCAAAATGAACGCAATAGTTGTACGGAACGCATTAATTGTTTTTCATTCTCCATTCAGCTTCACCATTCTTTCTGTTTTGAACTGTTCCATTACGAACATTTAATTTTATGAATCAATTTAATTTACAGCTATATATCGTCTTAGTCAACAAAAAAATAACTTCAACTCCCCAGTGTTTAGTGTTTGGTGCATGTATTGAAATGAGTTTTCAAGTCAGGTAAGGCTTTCGCGTGAAAACAACCCATACAAAGTGAAATTAACTTGAAAATGTGAGATGAAAAGTGTTAGGATAATATTGAGTTAGTACCAGGTAATAATACTAGATGATAACGCAAATGAGAATGTACGGGTGTTAAGTGGAAAGCGCATGTATACATAAAAGAATTTTTCTTCCGTAGATACATAACAGGATTTAAGTTTGCGAGACAAACAAACAGCTAATTAGAAAGATTGGTATTTGTGATACAGGGCCCCATTAAAACAGGGAAATGTATTAATTATTAGGTATTGGGAGGGATGATGAGATATGGATAAAAATCGTCATCTAAAGGCAGGTCTGAGTGATGAGCAGGTGCTTGAGATGTATAGAGTTATGTTGTTGGCAAGACGAATTGATGAACGTATGTGGCTGTTGAACAGATCTGGAAAAATTCCATTTGTCGTTTCTTGTCAAGGGCAAGAAGCAGCTCAAGTGGGGGCTGCATTTGCATTGAATCGTGAAAAGGATTATGTACTTCCTTATTATCGGGATCTCGGAGTGGTGCTCGCGTTTGGGATGACCGCCAGGGATTTAATGTTATCCAGTTTTGCCAAAGCAGAAGATCCTAATTCAGGCGGGCGTCAAATGCCTGGACATTTTGGGCAAAAAAAGAATCGCATCGTGACGGGATCTTCGCCAGTTACCACTCAAGTGCCACATGCAGTGGGGATTGCGCTCGCTGCCAAAATGGAAGGAAAAGATATTGTTTCATTCGTTACATTCGGAGAGGGTTCATCAAACCAAGGTGACTTCCATGAAGGAGCGAATTTTGCAGGTGTACATAAACTTCCGGTTATCTTGATGTGCGAGAATAATCAGTATGCCATTTCCGTCCCTATTGAAAAGCAATTGGCTTGCGGAAAAGTGTCCGACAGGGCCATTGGTTATGGAATGCCAGGGGTGACGGTTGATGGAAATGATCCGATCGAAGTATACCGGGTGGTGAAAGAAGCGGCTGAGAGAGGAAGGCGCGGTGAAGGCCCAAGCTTAATCGAAACGGTTTCATACAGGCTTACACCACACTCAAGCGATGATGATGATAGTCAATACAGGTCGCCTGATGAAGTATCGGAGGCAAAAAAAATAGATTCGATCATTACTTTTGGCGCCTATTTAAAAGCAACAGGAATAATGGATGATCTCATGGAGAAACAAATGAACGAGGAAATAATGAAAGTTGTGAACGAAGCGACGGATTATGCGGAAAATGCTCCATTTGCAAATGAAGACACGCTCTCAAAATATGTTTACGCAGAAAGGTAAGGAGGAAAGAAAATGGCAGTGATATCTTATATAGATGCGGTGATAATGGCGATGCGGGAAGAAATGGAACGTGATTCCCGTGTATTTGTATTGGGTGAGGACGTAGGGATAAAAGGCGGCGTTTTTAAAGCGACTTCAGGGTTATACGAACAATTCGGTGAACAGCGTGTCATTGATACACCGCTTGCTGAATCCGCAATCGCAGGAGTTGGCATCGGCGCGGCCATGTATGGAATGAGGCCGATTGCGGAAATGCAGTTCGCTGATTTTATCATGCCTGCAATCAACCAAATCATTTCAGAAGCTGCAAAAATCCGTTATCGCTCCAATAATGACTGGCATTGCCCCATCGTCATCAGAGCTCCATATGGTGGGGGCGTACATGGGGCGTTATACCATTCACAATCCGTTGAAGCCATTTTTGCCAATCAACCGGGACTTAAAATTGTCATGCCCTCTACACCCTATGACGTGAAAGGTTTATTGAAAGCAGCCATTCGTGATGATGACCCGGTCCTCTTCTTTGAACATAAGCGAGCCTATCGCCTAATTAAAGAAGAAGTGCCGAACGATGATTATGTTTTACCCATTGGTAAAGCGGATATAAAACGTGAAGGCGAGGACGTTACAGTGATTACTTACGGCCTTTGTGTTCATTTTGCGCTTCAGGCAGCTGAAAAGCTGGCCAGTGATGGCATATCTGTTCATATACTTGATTTACGAACCGTTTATCCATTAGATCAAGAAGCCATTATGGAAGCTGCATCTAAAACGGGAAAAGTCCTATTGATTACTGAAGATAATAAGGAAGGGAGCATCATTAGTGAAGTATCGGCGATCATTGCAGAAAACTGCCTTTTCGATCTTGATGCCCCAATCATGAGACTCGCGGGTCCGGATGTTCCAGCAATGCCATATTCACCATCATTAGAGAAATCATTCATGGTGAATCCAGAAAAAGTGGAAAAGGCACTGCGTGACCTTGCTGCCTATTAAATGATCGGCATGGAGGAACGAACCTTGCGCATCCGTTTAAATTGTTGTTTATATTGGGAGTGATCTTAAAATAAACTTAAGTCTAGCAACTATAAAAAAGGTTGCCAGGCTTTTTTTTGCGCTAAATAAATCATTTATAGTGAAAAAAAAACCCGTTGGATTATGATAGAGAGGGCATATAAAACTCAGTGATTTTCAGGGAATTTTCAATTGTAAATATATATTGAATAAATTGCGTGGTATTATATGGTAAAGTGTTCTGGGTAAAGGGGAAATGTCGATAGTCACGTAAAAATTCAATATATTAGCAATAAAGATTGTGAATTTTTAAATGTTGAACGCAATACAGTGATTGGCAAACATTGAAAGTAGCAAGGGGGAACATCATGCTTCGATTATACGGGGCTTTAATCGGCCTTAGTTTGATATGGGGTTTATCATTTGTTTTTATGAAGTGGATGCTCCCGCCAGCGGGAATTTGGGGCATTGTGTTTCTCCGCTGTTTTGCGGGTGCTGTTGTTCTGCTTCCCATTTTATGGTGGAAGCGCAGGGAAATCAACTGGAAATTACCGTGGAAAGCACTGGTCGTCGTCGGAATCTTCAATTGCGGATTAGCATGGGGATTAATACCTTTAAGTGAAACAGAGATTAACAGCAGCACGGCATCGATTCTAAATGCAACCACTCCGATCTGGACGGGGATCATCGGATTTATCATTTTTTCATATGTTCTAACCGCCCGACAATGGATGGGCATTTTAATTGGCTTCTTCGGAATTCTAGTATTGATGGATTTTCAAATCGGTCAGCTTTTCGGAAAGGAATTCATCGGGATTGGGACAATGCTGCTAGCGTCCATCTGTTATGGTTTTGCCGGTCATTTTACGAAAAGATTTCTTTCCAGTACCAGCATATTGGTCATTACGACGTTTACGCTTCTCACGGGTGCCGTTATCGGTTTGATCGGGATGCTAATAACAGAGCCGATAAAGCCAGTGATGTTGATGGAACCGCTGACGATTTTCGCCATAGTCGGTCTTGGGTGCTTTGGCTCTGGGGTCGGCCAGCTGATCTATTTCTACATCAATAAAAATGGCAGCCCTGAGTTAGCCGCATCTGTTACATACCTTATTCCTGCAACCGCTATGGTTTGGGGGTATGTCCTGCTGGGAGAAGCGATTAATCCCAATGTGATTATTGGCCTGCTGATTATTTTCGCAGGAGTTTATCTTTCCTCTAAGAAGTCAAAAGAAAATGATGGCACAAACTCTTCATCCGGAAAACAAGCGGATTTGCATCACGTAAAATAAGTAAGTAACCAAAACGAAATAGCCCTCACCTAAAGATTTTGTTTTATGGTGGGGGCTTTCGTATGGTAACACATTAATATTTTTACTTCATTTTTGCCAAAGAATTGATTGATTTTCTTTGCCGCTATTTATAGCTATAGACATTAACACAAATACTGAATGGTCTTTACTTAAGGAAAATTGACAGTGGTTTTTTTTTGCCTGAAATTATTTTGATTTCAAGATATATTAATTTGAGATAATATTGTTGACAGTGAATGGCATTCATGATAAATTATCTTTAAGTTAAGATATATTAATTCGAGATAAAAAGAAGCATGTAAAACCTTATCAAACGCCTTTAATGAATAGCCACTCTTATTGAAGGAAAAATATAGGGGATTAATGAAAAAGCTGAACATCCAAAAATTGATTCGTTTTAATGGGAGGAATAGTTTATGAATGGATTAAAAGGTATACATCACGTAACGGCCATAACAAGTAGTGCAGAAAAGAATTATGAATTTTTCACAAATATATTAGGCATGCGTTTAGTCAAGAAAACAGTCAACCAAGATGATATCCAAACTTATCACCTGTTTTTTGCCGACGATGTTGGCGGTGCGGGTACTGACATGACATTCTTCGATTTTCCTGGTATTCCTAAAGGAGAGCATGGGACTAATGAGATTTCCAAAACATCCTTCCGTGTACCGACTGATGCGGCATTGGAGTATTGGGTTAAACGCTTTGACCGTTTAGAGGTAAAGAATACAGGAATCCAAGAACAGTTTGGCAAAAAGATCATTTCTTTTGTGGATTTTGATGATCAGCAATATCAATTGATTTCAGATGAAAATAATGAAGGGGTTGCAGCTGGAATCCCTTGGCAAAAAGGGCCGATTCCTCTGGAATACGCTATTACAGGATTAGGACCAATTTTCATTCGGATCGCCAATTTCGATTACTTTAAAGAAATGATGGAAAAAGTCCTATTATTCAAAGAAATAGACAAGGAAGGATCATTTCACCTATTTGAGGTAGGGGAAGGGGGGAATGGTGCTCAAGTTATCGTCGAGCATAATTCGATCCTCCCTCAGGCACGGCAGGGTTTTGGGACTGTTCACCATACAGCATTCCGTGTTGAAGACCGTTCCGTTCTGGAAGAATGGATCAAACGAATGGAAAGCTTCCAATTTCATACGTCCGGTTATGTTGATCGTCACTTCTTTGAGTCGCTTTACGTAAGAGTGGCGCCGCAAATTTTATTCGAGTTTGCCACGGATGGTCCTGGATTTATGGGGGATGAGCCGTATGAAACGCTTGGGGAAAAATTATCTTTACCACCGTTCTTAGAATCAAAGAGGGAGCAAATCGAAAAGTTGGTCCGTCCCATTGATACAGTAAGAAGCACCAAAGAATTCATTAAAGAATAATTGACAATCTTTAGCGAATGATATGTTGGTTTATGCCCATACTAAAACAGGTAGAAAATAAAAAATGGAATAATCATTTGAAATAGAAAAAATGCTCTGGAGGAATGACTTATGACAAAAGATTTTTACACGGCCATTAAAGAGAGACGTTCATTTTATGGAATCAATAAAGAGGTCGGAGTATCCGATGAGAAAATTAAAGAAATAGTAGAATTTGCGGTAAAACATACGCCATCGGCTTTTAATTCCCAATCCTCACGCCTTGTTGTTTTGACAGGATCGGCCCATGATAAATTATGGGATATTACGACGCAGGCATTAAAGAAAGCGGTTGGTGAGGGAGATTTCTCTGGCACTCAACAAAAAATGGATTCATTTAAAGCGGGATATGGGTCAATATTATTCTTTGAAGATGAATCTGTTGTGAAATCACTTCAAGAACAATTTGCAACGTATGCCGATAACTTCCCAATCTGGTCACAACAAACATCAGGCATGCATCAATTAGTTGTTTGGACGGCACTTGAAGCAGAAGGATTGGGAGCAACTTTACAGCATTATAATCCCCTAATTGATGATGAAGTGAAAAAAGAATGGAGTGTTCCAAGCAATTGGAAATTGATTGCGCAAATGCCATTTGGAAATCCAACAGCTCAACCGGGTGATAAAGAATTCAAACCACTTGAGGATCGTATAAAATTTTATAAATAAAGAGGACTGATAAGAGCAACCTTGTAAAGAGCCAATTCTAATTGGCTCTTTTTTGTTTATTGCCCTGTGTGGAAAGTGACTATACCTTATGTAAAAGCTTTATAAGTAATAGTTCTGCTTGTTATTCAATTCTTTAAAAATGATAGCTATTCCTTGGTCCAGTTTTTGTATATTTGTATTGGACACGTTTAATTTTAATATTTTTTCCTGGTGAAAGCCATCTAAATAATTTTGACCCATCGTCTCTACCAGTACTTGTTGATTCTGTAAGTTATTGATGAGGTGAGTACTATTTAAACGCTGAGGCAGTACGATATGAGCGTTCATACATATGGATGGTGGGCGATAAAAGCCTGAAGCAGAGTGCTTTTCCAGAGCATCATATAGCAAGTTTGCTCGCAATAAATAGGAAAGACGCACTTTGTTTCTATGGCGTTTAAACATACCGCTTTTTATGTAGATTTCCAAGGCTGCTTGTGAAATCATGGAACTATCAATATCAGCTGTTCTTTTTAATAGTTGGAAGCTGTCCGTTAATGGTTTAGGCAATACGGCAACACCTATGCGTAATCCTGGAAACATTATTTTAGAGAAGCTTTTTAAATAAATGACCATTTGATGAGTATCCCTGGAAAAAATGGGGTCCACCTTCATATTTTCTTCGAAATCTGCTAAATAATCATCTTCTACAATATAGACACCATGCTTTACTGCAAGTTTTAGTATCTCCTCTCTTTCCTTTCTAGAGTAAGATGTCCCTAACGGATTATGAAAACGAGGCATCGTATAAAAGAATTTAATTTCCTGATCACTAAAAATCCGTTCTAATTCCCCTAAATCAATACCTTCTGCTGTTCGTTGGATTCCTAGCACGGGAATCTTGTACGCTTTCAATTGCTCCACAAATAGATGATAACTAGGCTGTTCAACAAGTATATGGGTACGTTCATTTGGAAAGGGGATGAACGTTAATAAGGAAAGTGCTTGCTGCACGCCAGAAGTAATGAAAATCTGTTCTTCTTTTGCGAAAACCTGATACTGCTCTAATTGTTTTTGTATCACTTTAATTAAAGAGGGCAGTCCTTTAGGAGTGCCATAGATAAACAATTCTTGCTGATAGGTATCGATGGCTTTGTTGATGCAATGTTGAAAGTCATGATACGGAAATTGATGCCAAGCAGGAGCGGAGGTAACAAAGTCGATTTCCATTGTTGGTTCGCTTTTACCATCAAATTCTTTTTGGACGACATAATATCCACTTTTAGGAACCGCGTAGATTAAATGCCTCTTTTCCAATTCTTGCAGTGCTTTCAAGACTGTACTTTTACTACATTGATGTTGATCGCTTAATTGACGAATAGATGGGAGTTTAAAGCCCGCTTTGAGCCGTCCATTCTGGATGAGAGATTCAAATTCATTAAACAAGGCTATGTATTTTAGCATGAATACCTCCTAAAACTGTACCGTTACAGATGCTTCTTATTTGTATTGTATCGTAGTGGAACTTTTAATACGATACTAACAACCGGCCGGGTGTTAAAAGGAGGAGTTACTAAATATGCCAGAAAATAAAAAAGCCTATTTTGCGGCGATACTATATGCCATTATTATTGGATTTTCATTTATCTTTACAAAAATATCATTAATGGAAGCTAGTCCGTTAGATACATTGGCACATCGATTTACGATGGCTTTTTTGATCGCCATAATTTTTAAGCTATATAGGAGGACATCAGTGAAAATAAGTGCAAAGGATACTTTGAAAATTCTTCCGTTGGTGTTCCTTTATCCAATTTTATTCTTTACATTTCAAGTGTTTGGTCTCTTGTATACCTCATCTTCAGAAGCGGGTATTATCCAAGCTACCATACCAATTTTTACGTTATTATCAGCTTCATTATTTTTGAAAGAATACGCTGGTAAAGGTCAGAAATTCTTTCTTTATTTATCTGTGATGGGGGTTATCTTTATCTTTGTCATGAATGACTTGCAACTTGCGGATCACAGTTTGAAAGGAACGATCCTGATCTTATTATCCTCGATTGCTGCCGCTCTCTATAATGTGGTGGCGAGGAAGGTAACAAAGCAATATTCACTATTTACGTTAACTTATGTGATGACGTTCTTTGGTTTTGTGACTTTTAATAGTATGGCCGTCATCAACCATATAATTAACCAATCTATTAGTAGCTTTTTATTACCCTTCACAAGTAATGCATTCCTCATTTCAATCGTATATCTTGGGGTATTATCGTCACTGCTTACTGCTTTTTTATCAAACTTTTCATTATCTATATTACCAGCATCTAAAATGAGCGTTTTTAGTAATTTAGCGACATTGATTACGATAATAGCAGGGGTGATTTTCTTACATGAATCGATTCATTATTATCATGTAATAGGTGCAATGATTATTCTTGCTGGGGTAATCGGCACGAATTATTTTGGTGGAATTCAATCAAAGCATAATAGTAAGACTTTTGCCGATCCATTGCTGAAAAGGGAGGTAAAGTGAATGAATAAATATGTGTTGTTACTCTTGATTAGTGGTATATGGGGATCTCAATTCTTCTTTATTGCATTAGTCATAGATAATGTTGGGGTTATTACATTGTCAGCCATCAAAGCATGTATCGGCGGTATCTGTTTACTCTTCTTTGGTTTTTTTTTATCAAAAGAAGAGCGAAGAGTACCCAGGAGTTATTATAAATGGTATATAATCATTGCTTTTTTCGAGGTTGTACTGCCATTCGTGTTTATTGCACAAGGCCAGAAATCGGTGCCTAGCAGTATCGCAGCGGTGCTGATTGGAATGGTTCCCGTCTTTACCATCCTCTTTTTACTAGCATTTTTCAAAAGAAAAAGCACAATGCCGGAGATTACAAGTATTCTATTCGGATTTGCAGGTATTGTCTTCCTTTCCTGGCCAACACAAGGAATCCAAGACCTTTCTAACAGTATTCAGGGGAACATCCTATTGATATTGGCTGCCATGAGTTTTGGATTATCATTGATTTTCATGGAGAAATTAAACGAGGGATCTTCCGTTATTCATATGAGAAATGTATTACTGATTGCCAGTGCATTGCTCATACCCATGTCCCTTTTGTTTGAGCAATCTTTCAAATTGGATTTAGCACGATCTCAAACTATCTACTTAGCGATTTTAGGCATTTTCCATGCAGGTGTTGTTTATGCATTATTTAATAGGCTGATTCGGCAAGAAGGCGCATTATTTACTTCATATAGTAATTATATAGTGCCTGTCATCGGAATGATTTTAGGCTTTTTCTTTTTACATGAAGCGTTGTCTATTCATCAGTTGATTGGAATGGGAATAGTTATGACGTCATTAGTTTTTTTAGACGGAAAAATAATAACCAAGTTGATAAGAAAGTAGTATTTTATTATATGTACTCTGGTCCGTTATCTTTAATTGTACTAATAAACGCAGTAAGTTTAGAACTCGTATATTTAACGAAACCAAATTGAGAAAAGGGGAGCAGGTTTTTTGTAATATCATTTTTTGTTTTTTGATCCGCAAATGATTTATATAGTGGAAGAAGCATCTGCTGAGGTTCATGCAGATGCTTCTTCCACTAAAAGGGCTAACTGAATTATAGGCGTAATAAATGCTTATATTTTTATTTTTTCTGCATTAGATAGTGAAGTATTTTTCTCCATCTTCATTATAATAAATCCACTCCAGGCAAACATTAAGGAGGCAATGTAAAAGATGCTGCCAATCGTTAAAAAGTCGACTAAATATCCGGTTGCAATCACCGCTGCTGCAGCACCGATGGATGTCCAAACATGGTAGTTTCCAATTTCCTCACCCGCTGTTTTCTTCGTAACATATCTTGCAAGTACGGTTTTTTCAGTGTTTTTTTGCACTGCCCCAAGTACCCCCATAATGATTTGCAGGAGGTAGACATGCCAAATTTCATATGCGAGAGGAAAGGCAAGAAGGATTAATGCCATCCCCCATGAATAGATAAGGAGAAAAGCTTTGTCACCGGCTTTGTCAGTGAATTTTCCGATTAAAGGATAACTAACTGCAGCAGTCAGTGAGAATATTCCATATGCCCACCCGAATTGTGAATAACTTGTACCTACATTTTTGATCAGCAAAATATAAAAAGGGAAAATCATGCTGGCAGCCATTCCAACAGTGCCTTGGTAAAAAACAAACCGTTTATAATTCATGGATGATACTCCTCATAGAAAAGATTCATGAAGCGATTATCAGGATCATACTTCTTCTTTAATCGAAAGAATTCCTCAGTATGCGGATAAGCTTCATATAATTGGGTCTTGGTTGGATACCCATAATAGGGCAAATAGTAGCTTCCGTTATGGTCAAGCGTCACATTAATCATATTACGGATGACCCTTCCCGTATTTTCCTTACTATCGTTATCTGTCCCTTGATTGATGAGCATCACAAGAGCGAACATATCATCCTTGGCATAGGACATGAGTGATTCATCATTATGTTCAACATAACGAATTGTAATATTTAATAAATTAAAATCTTTCTCATCAGATAAGGTATTTCTTAAATCATCGATATAATCTGCAAATTGATCAATCGGAACGAAGTATTCTTGCAGCACTTCAGTTTTGGTGGGGTTGCTGTAATCCATAAAGGCTGAGTCCGACCGCATCACATTATTCCTCGAAACCAAGTTGCCAGCAATATTGGCCGTGTAGGCTTTTTGAGTTTCCCAAAACCTTTTTTTACCCCAGTCATTAAATCGTGATAGGCCAAGAAAGAATTTAGGCACGGCAATGATCGTTTCCCGTTTGAGAGTATTGTAGTCAGATAGCTGTGTTTGGTCATTTGCCTTATAATAGTCCGTTACATACATTTCATCCAAATAGGAGCCAGGAGCAACAGATATTCTCGCGAGATGCATTTTAACATCATCGTTATTGAGAACTTCACTTTTAAAGTACGACGTATATTCATCATAATGAAGTGATTTAGTTTTAATGTTATAAAGTTCGTCATCGGTAAGGTGGAGTGTTACATCGAGTATTACGCCAAACAAACCATACCCGCCAATAACCGAATGGAAGAGCTCCGAATTTTCTTCGCGGCTCACTGTTAGGATTTGTCCTTTTGCGTTAAGCAATCTAAAAGAATCCACGGTTTCTATCAAGGCATGATGACGGATATCGCGGCCATGGACATTAACGCTCAAAGACCCGCCGATGGTAAAAATATTTTGAGATTGACTGACCTTCAGTGCAAGTCCATATGGGTTGATATATTCCTGGAGAGCAGCCCAGGTTGCCCCGCTTTGGACCGTGATGCGTTTTTCTTTTACATCCAAATCAAGTATTTTATCATAGTGCTTCATATCGAGCAGGATCCCATTTGGATATAATGTCTGCCCTCCTTGGCTATGCTGCATTCCGGCAATGGAAATGGGATCATCGTTTTTTTCGGCATCCATAACGACCTTTTTGATTTCTTCTTCACTATCTTCCGCCTTAATCGTTTTCATTTTAACCGGCATCAGCCGGCTGATATCTTTGGCAATAGGGTGGTCAAGCCTGAAATTAAAAGCCTGCAGCGATAATCCAAATAATAGTGCATATAGGATGATAAATAAAAATCGTTTCATGATATCTGGCTTTCGACTCCTTGTTTAATATGTCTGACACTCAATTGAAAATAATGAAAAAGTATGAACTTTATAGATTAATGGAGTTACCCTGACCATTCAGTGAGATTGGGGTTAATATTGAATTAATGTCAGATTTTTTGAAGATGAATCTTTTGATTTAAGGTATTAGATCTTAGTTTTCAGCCCGTTAATGATTGTTTTGGTTAGCGGTATGGATAGTGATTCCAAGCTTTGTTCTGAGTTGTTTAATCCCCAATGATAGATGATTCCCATTAGGCTTTGGGTGATTAGTTGTGAAACTTCGTTAACTGATTGGTCAGTGCCAATGTCGTTTTGTTCTTTCGCCTCTTCAATTAATGAACGAATAATTAGGAAGAGTGAGCGATTTGAATTTGAAAAGTAAGTATGTTCTTTCGAATCTAAAGCGGAACTGTAAATCACTTTCATTAAATCTTTGCCCATTTCTTCTTCCAGAAAACGCATCAATTTGCGTATGAAAATAAATAATTTCTCGGTAGCGTCCATATCGACTGGGAACGAACGGAAGACTTCACGATAGTAATCATCAACTTCTATGAATCTCACTAAAAAAATATCCGATTTCGCTGAAAAGTGTTGGTAAAATGACCCTTTTGATGTGCCGCTTTTTTTCACGATTTCGTCAACGGTGACTTTATCATAACCTTTTTCGCTAAATAGCTTTAAAGATATTTTTAATATTTTTTCACGAGTCTTTTCTCCCCTAAGCTGTTTCTTTCTAGGCTCAATCATAAAAAACCTCCAAATGATAATTGACAGAATATTCCTGAATAGTTTAATATCAGACTACAGTCTAGTTAATTGATTGGTGGTCTATTTAATCTAACGTAGATCATCAATAATCACAACGCTTTCTTAATCACATTTTGCATTTTTTGGAAAGCGCTTACAAAGTTTTGGGATCAAGTATGGAGGAGGTTAGTTCAGTTTAAATTAGGAGGTTTTACAAGTGGAAGAATCAGGTGAAAAGGTTGGTTGGATTTTCTGAAGATTCCTATACTATTGGTTACTATCATGTAGAAAGACTAAGTACTCCTTAGCCATGAGCATATGGATTATATTTATAAAATTTGGATGCAGTATATGTAAATGGAGGGGGTATCAGAATAAACTTAAAGCCTAGGAATGTAACATAGTATTGGGATGCAGGAAAGTGATGTGCGTTAAACGGATTATTTTTTGGGAAATAGTAGCAAGAAAAGGGAGGGAATTATCATGAATCATTCCAGTGGTGAGATAGAGAAAAGAACGATCAGTAAAACGATGAAACGCATTCTTCCATTTATCTTGCTCCTTTATATCATTGCTTACTTGGACAGGGTCAATTTAGGCTATGCTGCTTTACAAATGAACGCAGAATTAGCTTTATCCGCTGAAGTTTTTGGATTGCTTTCCGGCATTTTTTTTATAGGCTATTTCTTCTTTGAAGTTCCTAGCAACATGATCATGCATAAAGTGGGAGCTCGGATATGGATTGCCCGCATCATGATATCGTGGGGACTCGTGGTAATATTAACAGGTTTTGCGCAAACAACGATGCATTTATATATTCTCCGTTTTTTATTAGGTGTTGCCGAAGCTGGTTTTTTTCCGGGTATAATTTTGTATTTAACTTATTGGTTCAGGGCCCGCGAGAGAGGACGGGCAACAGCAGCCCTGCTTTTAGCCTTACCGATTGGCGGATTGATAGGTGCGCCTGTGTCGACGTGGATACTTGACAATATTTCCTGGTTCGGTATGGCCGGCTGGAGGTGGATGTTCATCCTTGAAGGCATTCCGGCCATTATTATCGGTGTTGTTGTTGTTTTCTATTTAACTAATAGACCGACTAACGCTAAATGGTTATCTAAGGAAGAAAGTGATTGGTTAGAAGGGGAATTGAGTGCGGAAAGAAAAGTTAGCTCGAAAGTAAATAAGGTCACAAAGCTTGCTATGCTGAAAGATGCGAAAATTTGGAAGCTGGCCCTATTTTATTTCGCGGGGTACACATCCATCTATGGATTGTCATTCTGGATGCCCACCATCATTAAATCTTTATCGGAAAATGCAACAACCAATTTAGAAATAGGCTGGTTAGCGATGATTCCATCGTTAGTAGGCATACCTGCCATTATGTTTGTGGGCTGGAATTCAGATCGGACCAATGAACATAAATCACACTTGCTCGTTTGCCTCATGATAGCAGTTGTCGGTTTTATCGGGTGCGGCTTTTCAGATAGTGTTTTTATGATGGTGCTTATGTTAACGATTACATCATTCGGTTTATACGGGTTCAGTGGATGTTTCTTCGCCTATATGACATTTTTCTTCTCTGAGTCCACTGCACCAGTTGGAATAGCCATCGTCAATTCATTTGCGGCTTTAGGCGGTTTTGTAGGACCGATGATTCTCGGAACTGTTGCATTTACTCAAGGTATGTTTATTTTATCTGGATTACTTGTAATAGGAGTCATCACCCTATTTTCATTAAAATTGACAGATGCTTCAGCGGAAAACATCGTAAAAGAAGTTGAAGTCAATATTAATCGATAATAAAGGTTCTATATGTATTGAAGATTAAAAGTGACTAAAAAAGAAACATCATTGGAAATCTTAAAAGTTCCTTTGATGTTTCTTTTTATATTTTTCATATGGCTACTTCCCGAGTAGATAAAAATAACGGTTGAGCATATCAAAGATTTAATCTTAATCGCAGGTTCTGTCCAATAGGACTTGTTTGTAGTTTTCGGCGGGATTAGAATGGAGATGGGATACAAGTGCATTCGAAAAGACCAGGCATTCCTTTTCTCTTCAAGTTGTGCTTTATATTTATTTTCATTACACGAATATCAGCAGAAATGAGGTGATGATGTGGAAATTCATTTGGTGGCAAAAGATGAGATTGAGGCTCAAGGAATTCGATGGATAGTCGAGTCCCACCTAACGGGAGTTAGACTGATCTTATGGAAAACGATTGAAGAATTTGAAAAGGGCATCCGCAATCAGCAACCGGAATTCGTTATTTTGGATATGGATATTTGGACGGATGAAAGTGAGGCGATGGGTGTTTCATTAAAGCGAAGGGGAATTCGATGGTTAGGGATTTCATCTGAGCGAATTTTTCAAACGGCTTATCGAGCCTTACGTTTCCGTGCTGAAGATGTATTATTCCGTCCTTTTTCTTCGGCGGATTTGGTAAAACATATCCAACAATTGCGTTTTCAATTGAGAAATGGTCCAAATCTTCTCTCGTCAAACACCATGGATGATGAGAATGCTCTGGATATTGGGTATCCTGATTTCTTCTTGACGGACCGGAGGCATGAAAGTCGAATAACCATGGTCGCTTTTTTGACACCTGATAACAAGACCCTGCCATTAGTTTATGATGAATTGCAACGATATTCTTTTACTGGGAAAAATCAAATCTTCGCTTTATCGGATTTTATTTTATGTGTCCAGGAAACAAAGGAAGTTGAAGTTTATAAGGAAGAGTATCAAGCTTTTCTTGCCCACTGGAAAGAAAGAATGGATGAGCCCCTTGCTATCATTATAAAAGCGGCATCTTCAGATGAGTCTTTAAAAAGGATGTATCAGCAAACACGTGAGTTTACGAGACAAATCTTTTTTGATGGATATGATATCATTTTAGCCGAAAGTCAACAAACTTCACCTCAAGAGATGGATCCATTCCTCACGCCTCTTGAACAAAGACTTTGGATAGAAATGCTCGAACGACGGGATGCAAAAGCCATCAGGAACTGGATTGAACGTGAATTCCTTACCTTTGAACGACCATACCCCGACCCGGAAATCGTTCGTATCCGCCTTACAAGCGTACTCGCGCAGATTCGTAGGCATATGAAATCATACAACTTGCAAAATGCTTCCCTAGAAGCAATTTACTATGATGTATTTCAGCAAATTGTACATAAACCCGTCATTCATCAAATAGTAAAAGAGCTGCATGCGTTCACTACGCATATGCTTATGCAGGATCATGGACAGTTACAGGAAGGGGCACGCACAATTAGTGAAAAGGCAAGAGAGCTGATCGAGTCCAACTATTGGGACGCCCAGTGGAATCTAGCGAGTTGTGCAGAGACTCTGCGTATCAATAAAAGCACACTCAGCCGACGTTTTGCGGCTGAATCAGGCGAGTCTTTTCGAACTACGCTCCATCAAGTTCGAATTAGGGAAGCTAAACGTTTATTAAAGGAAACGGATATATCATTGGAGGAAATCTCACAATTGGCTGGCTATTCACATCAAACTTATTTTAATGCCAAATTCAAATTGCTTGAATCTTGTACACCATCAGCATATCGGTCTGGATTATAAAAAAGGACGATTCAATAAATGAATCGTCCTTTTTTATTTATTTCATAACAATGTAATTATTGAAATTATTCATAAAAAAATAAAGTTAACGACAAATCTTTAAAATAAATTATAAAATAATCATCAAACTATAATAAATTATTCTGAATTTTTCTTATAGAATGAATATATAACAAAAACAAGGGGGAAATGAAAATGAACACGATTACAAACAAGGTTATCCGTTATACAGGAACAGAATTGCATACTAAAGGATGGCAACAAGAAGCAGTGCTTAGAATGCTGATGAATAATTTGGATCCTGAAGTTGCTGAACGTCCAGAAGATTTGGTGGTATACGGAGGGATTGGGAAAGCAGCTCGTAACTGGGAATGCTTTGATGCAATCGTCAAATCACTAAAAGAGCTTGAAGAAGATGAAACTTTACTTGTCCAATCAGGGAAACCGGTGGCAATTTTTAAAACGCATTCTGATGCACCACGTGTCCTGCTTGCAAATTCAAATATCGTCCCTGCATACGCGAACTGGGAAACATTCCATGAACTTGATAAAAAGGGATTGATGATGTATGGGCAAATGACAGCAGGCAGCTGGATATATATCGGATCTCAAGGGATCGTACAAGGTACATACGAGACCTTTGCTGAGCTTGCAAAACAACATTTCAATAACTCGTTAAAAGGCACCATAACTTTAACGGCAGGTTTAGGCGGAATGGGAGGGGCACAGCCGCTAGCAGTTACGATGAACGGTGGTGTCTGTATCGGGATCGATGTAGATGAGACAAGAATTGACAGGAGGATCGAGACTCGTTATACCGATGTGAAAACGGATTCATTGGATGAAGCCATTCGTTTAGCCAATGAAGCTAAACTTGCAGGTAAAGCATTATCGATTGGTTTGATTGGGAATGCTTCAGATATTCTTCCGGAAATGATCGCAAGGAACTTCATTCCTGATGTCTTGACGGATCAGACTTCGGCCCATGATCCGCTAAATGGATATACTCCTTCAGGCCTGTCAATGGTGGAGGCTGCAGAATTACGGAATGCAAATCCAGAAGAGTATATTAAACTCTCTAAAGCTTCAATGGCCAAACATGTAAGAGCGATGCTTGAAATGATGGAAAAAGGAGCTGTGACGTTTGATTATGGCAACAATATCCGTCAAGTTGCGAAAGATGAAGGGGTAGAGAATGCTTTTGACTTCCCGGGCTTCGTTCCAGCTTATATCCGTCCACAATTCTGTGAAGGTAAAGGTCCTTTCCGCTGGGTGGCTTTATCTGGTGATCCAGAAGATATTTATAAAACAGATCAAGCCATTTTACGTGAATTCGCTGATAATGAACATTTATGTAACTGGATTAGAATGGCTCAGGAAAAAATTCAGTTCCAAGGTCTGCCTTCCCGCATCTGCTGGCTTGGTTATGGGGAGCGCGCCCGTTTTGGTAAAATTCTCAATGATATGGTTGCAAGCGGTGAATTGAAGGCCCCGATCGTTATTGGCCGTGACCATTTGGATTCTGGCTCTGTCGCTTCGCCGAATCGTGAAACGGAAGCCATGAAGGATGGTTCCGATGTAGTGGCCGACTGGCCGATCTTAAATGCAATGGTGAATGCAGTGGGCGGTGCAACCTGGGTTTCCGTACATCATGGCGGTGGCGTAGGAATGGGTTACTCCATGCATGCAGGCGTTGTAATTGTGGCAGACGGAACAAAAGAAGCAGCGGCCAGGATTGAGAGAGTTTTGACAACGGACCCTGGGATGGGTGTAGTGCGTCATGTTGACGCAGGGTATGAACTGGCAGAGGAAACAGCCCGTGAAAGAGGTATTAATATCCCGATGCTTGATAAAGGAATTGATAAACAATGACAAAACCAATTTGGATAAAACATGCCGCTCAACTTGCAACGCTTACCTCTGATAAGAAAGGTCCTCGTTCCAAAGAGGCAATGTCAGAGCTTGGGTTGATTGAAGATGGAAGTATATGGATGGAATCTGGTTTGATCCAAGCGATTGGTACGACCAAAGAATTGGAAGAACTCTATGCAGATAGAATGCATAAAGCTGAAGTCTTTGATGCAACTGGACATTTGGTGACACCTGGGTTAGTTGATCCACATACGCATGTTGTATATGGCGGGAGTCGGGAACGTGAATTTGAAATGCGTCTTGAAGGCGCAACATATATGGACATTATGAACGCAGGTGGGGGCATTCATGCTACCACCCGAATGACAAGAGAAGCAAGTGAAGAAGAATTGATGGAGCAAACCATGCGACGACTTGATTCGTTTCTCGCTCATGGCGTGACTACAGTAGAAGGTAAAAGCGGCTATGGAATGAATTTGGAAACCGAATTAAAGCAGTTGCGGGTGATGAAGAAGCTACAGGAAGAGCATCCGATTGATCTAGTCCCTACTTTTATGGGAGCCCATGCGGTTCCAAAGGATTATAAAGGCCGCGAGGATGAATTTGTCGATCATCTGATTAATGATATGCTTCCAATCGTCTCTGAAGAAAAGCTTGCAGAATTCAATGATGTCTTTTGTGAAAAGGGGGTTTTTACCCCTGAACAATCAGAGCGGATTTTAAAGGCGGGGAAAAAGTACGGCTTGATCCCTAAAATTCATGCTGATGAAATTGAGCCTTACGGTGGAGCTGAATTAGCTGCGAAGATCGGAGCCATTTCAGCTGAGCATTTGTTAAAAGCTTCCGATGAGGGGATAACTGCCATGGCGAAGTCAGGCACCATTGCCTGCTTGCTTCCAGCCACTGCCTTGTATTTACGAGAAGAAGCGGCCCCTGGACGACGAATGGTTGATGAAGGTGTGGCTGTTGCCATTTCAACCGATTGCAATCCCGGATCTTCACCGACGACATCCATGCCGCTTGTCATGAATCTGGCATGCATTTCGATGCGGCTTACCCCTGCAGAAGCTCTGACGGCGGCGACATACAATGCTGCTTGTGCAATCAACAGACAAGAAAGGGTCGGATCCCTTGAAGTCGGAAAACAAGCGGATGTCGTTTTATGGAATGTTGAAAACTATCAGGAGTTGCAATATCTATTTGGTGTCAATCACGTTAAGTCTGTATGGAAAAATGGTGTGCAAGTAGTGAATGATAAAGTGAAGACTGATTCCAAAAGCCTGACGGGCCTTTAAAAATCACTATTCTCAATATATGTCTTCCCATTCCATCCACTGAAAAATTCAGGGGATGGAATGGGCTTTTAGAAGTATTCAACAAATGTAATGGTGCTGAATAGTAGGATGATGATCTATCATCCTACCCAATTCCAGCATTAAACACTTTACCACTTTACAGTGAAATTAAATGAAAGTGTTTTAAGGAATTCGTGGAAATGAATCTTCCATGTGGAGGGAATTTTATGTGGATAATCACTATCCATTCGAAAAATGGCATAAAAATGTTTGAGTTTACCAAAGAAAAGGAAGCTAGGGAAAAATTCAAGGTAATGGAAGGCTGTAAAATACTTAGTGAAGTCATTTATTTCAATGATAAACAATTGATCGAATCTTAAACTATATTTTCATATATTAAATAGAAATTAAAAGGTAGAATTTATTTGATATAGTTTATAAAAAGAGTATTATTTCATAATATTCTTCGCTGAATTTTTTTATAGTATTAAGATTAATCGATCCATTCAAAGACAGGGTCACTACTGGAGTTTTACAGGAAGAGTGTTTTTTTTGATTCTATATATCTTATAAACCAAAAATTGGAGGGGATTCTTTGAACGAACAAAAATTCACTATTGACGATGCCCCATTTAATAGGTTTCATTTTCGAATTGCAGGACTTACATTCGGTTCCAGCTTTTGTGATGGCTATTCTTTAGGGATCATTGCGATGGCCCTGACAGTATTCGGGCCTCAAATGAATATGAATTCACTGTGGACAGGGCTGATCGGCAGCTCTGCTTTAATCGGTCTGTTTGCGGGATCTTTAATACTTGGAAGACTTTCTGACCGTGTTGGCAGACAGAAAATCTTTCTCGTAAACTTTTTACTTATCACGGTAGCTACTATTTTACAATTTTTTGTTAGCAGCCCAGAACAGCTTTTTATTTTACGGTTGCTGATTGGATTCGGACTTGGAGGAGATTACGCTGTCGGTACGACTTTGCTTGCCGAGTTTTCACCAAAAAAGTATCGCTCCTCGCTCCTAGCGTCTATAAACGTAGTATGGACGCTAGGATATGTAGCATCAAACTTTGTTGGTCATTACCTGGGACAGGTTGGTTCAGACTCATGGCGTTGGATGCTTGTCAGCGCTGCCATTCCGGCTATTGTGGTTTTAATCTTAAGAATAGGAACGCCTGAATCACCAAGATGGCTTGTAAGCATGGGGCGTGTCGAAGAAGCTCGCCAGATTGTAAAAAAACACCTTGGATCGAACGTTGAAATGGGAGAAACGACGACTGGTATAGAAAATCAAAAGACTCTGGGGTTTCGTGGACTTTTCAGTAAAAGGCTTCGTAAGCGTTTGGCTTTTGGTGGAATATTCAAATTGACTCTTGTTATTCCGTACTTTGCAATTTACACTTTCCTGCCTTCCATACTTAGTACAATGGGTTTTGAACAGAACTTTTTTGCGGATACAATGTTAAATCTATTCTTGCTTGTTGGGGCAATTGTTGGTCTTTGGCTGCTTGCAAAATTTTCTCGCAGAGGATTTACCATCGGGGCTTTCACGATCCTTTCCGTATCATTGTTTTCACTCAGCTTCTTGCACAATGGTTCTCAATTCTTAATGTTGTTAGCCTTCTTGATCTTTACTTTTTTCATGTCAGCGGCATCGAACCTTACATTAGTATACCCGGCAGAGCTTTTTCCAACTGAGATCCGTGGCTCGGGAATAGGTATGGTTACGGCAATTAGTCGGATTGGTTCTGCAATTGGAACATTTCTGCTGCCTGTTTCTTTAAGTTCTTTTGGATTAAGTGCCTCAATGGCAGGAATGGCAGCCATCCTACTGGTCGGCTTGATTGTATCGATCGCCTGGGCACCTGAAACGAAAAATCTCTCATTACATGAAGCAAGTGACCCTTTGCTTGAAGCGGAGAGTTCTCCGAAGGGAACCGCAATTCCCTTTACAGAAAATGAAAAAATAACATAAGATTAGCTTCCAGCAAATAAATGATGAGAAGGACAAAACTTTTTTCTCCTTCTTGATGAGTCATATGAGAGGTGATGTATAAGATGACAACTACCGATTGTTTACATCCTATGGATATTAAAGAGGTTGTACTAGGAGATGATGCCATCTCCATCCAAGAGGTAATTGCGGTTGCAAGATATGGTGCAAAAGTTACTTTCACTGAGGCATATCGTGAAAGGGTGGATAAATCACGAAGCTTAATAGACAAGTTTTTAGATGATAATAGATTGATTTACGGTGTAACGACAGGTTTTGGCAGTAATATGACGGAGGTTATTTCTCCACTTGACGCCGAAACCCTTCAACGGAATATTGTTCGTTCACATGCCGTATCTGTTGGGGAAACTCTTGAAAAAGAAGTCGTAAGAGCCATTCAATTGATGATCCTCGTGAATTTAGGCCAAGGTTATTCAGGGGTCCGTTTACAAGTTTTAAACCTTATCGCTTCAATGTTAAATCACGATATACTTCCCTATGTTCCAGGTGATGGGTCAGTGGGGTATCTTTCACCTGAAGCCCACATGGCCTTAGTGGTGATTGGTGAGGGGAAGGCATGGTATAAAGGTGAGCTCATACCTGGCATGGAAGCTTTAGAGAAAGCTGGATTAGCACCTGTTACATTGGGTGCTAAAGAAGGATTGGCACTTACAAGCGGGACTACTTCCGTTACTGCGATTGCTGTCCTGGCTTTATACAATAGCATGCAAGCCGCGAAAACCGCCGACATTACGGGAGCAATGTCTTTAGAAGTGCTAAAAGGTACAATAAAAGCATTTGATCCCCGTCCCCACGCATTGAAAAAACATGAGGAACAGGCTAAGACAGCCAGGAATGTTACAAGGATTCTTGAAGGCAGCCAAATCATTGAAACTTACAAGGAACATAGATTACAAGATGCACTTAGCTTACGATGCATTCCACAAGTCCATGGAGCCATAAAAAAAGTTTTGAAGGACGCTGCTGTTTCGATCGAGAATGAAATGAACTCTGTAAGTGACAATCCTCTGATTTTTCCGGAAGAGGAAGATGGAATTGCCCTGATGGCGGGGAATTTTGATGGTTCATTTGTTGGGATTTATACGGATGCGATTTCCATCGCGTTAGCAAACCTAGCAAAAATAACAGAACGCAGAATAGATCGGCTTGTAAACCATCACCTTAGTGAATTACCTAATTTCTTAGTGGTTAATCCAGGTTTAAATAGTGGCTACATGATTCCGCAATATACAGCCGCCGGGCTATTGAATGAAATCAGGGTGCTCTCGCATCCAGCCACAATAGATAATATCCCTACCTGCGCAAATCAAGAAGACGTGATAAGTTTTGCCTATTTCGCTGCGAAGAAAGCCTATCGGATTTCGAAGAAACTTGAATATATTTTAGCTATCGAACTGATGACGGCAACCCAAGCAATGGATTTTCATCTGCCCTTGAAACCGTCATCGGTCACGGAGGGGGTATATCATTTAGTTCGGAGCGAAGTCCCGATGGTTGAAGAAGACCGCTTTTTCCATCCTGACATTGAAGCGATATATAGGCAAATTCATGAAGGGGAAATAGTGAAGTTCGTTGAAACGGCAATCGGGGAAATAGAGTTCTAAAACTATGTGGAAGCTGTTTTACTTTATTAAATAAGGTAAAATGGCTTCCCTTTTTTAAAATGAAGGATCATATTTAAAGAAGGAGGGATGAAAGATGCATTATGATGTAATTGTAATTGGAGCTGGATCTATGGGAATGTCTTCAGGTTATTATCTATCAAAAAATGGACAAAAAGTATTAGTATTGGATTCCTTTGCTCCTCCTCATAATAAGGGCAGCCATCACGGGGAAACAAGAATTATTAGACATGCTTATGGTGAAGGCAGGGAGTATATTTCTTTGGCACTTAAATCCCAAGAGCTATGGGGTGAGTTGGAAAGAAATTCGGGGAAACAATTATTTCTTCCAACGGGGGTCCTGAATGCTGGTAGCGAAAATTCCACTTTCATTAAGCAAGTGATAGCGGGTTCAAACGAATATGGGTTACCTATGAAAATCTTGGATTACCATGAAATTCATGATAGATGGCCTGGAATAACACTGCCGGAAGACTACATTGGATGCTATGAAGCGACTTCGGGCGTATTGAAAAGTGAAGAGTGCTTAAGAGCTTATCAACAACTTGCGAAATATCATGGTGCCGACATCAGGGTAAACAGTGAAGTTAAGAAGATAGTTGTTCATGGGGATGGGGTCACGATTAAAACGGATGAACAGACATTCCACTCAGAATCTTTAGTGGTTGCAGTTGGGGCTTGGGCACCGAAAATCTTGGCGATGTTAGATTTGAATCTGCCGCTGGAACCAATCAGAAAAACATTTGCATGGTTTCATGCAAATGAAAGATTATATAATCATAATGAGTTTCCGGCTTTTTCTTTTGATACTTCAGTTGGTACATACTATGGCTTTCCCAGTATAAATGGTTCTGGAATGAAAGTAGGGAGACATGATGGGGGAACCCGTATAAATCCTGATGGCTTTATTGAAGGTTTTGGTGAATTGAATGAAGATGAGGGAGATTTGGTGAAGTTTTTGCGGAAATATATGCCTGCTGATCAAAAATTGAAATATGGGAAAACTTGCATCTACACCATGACCCCTGATGAGCATTTTATAGTGGATAAACATCCTTATTATCCAAACATTGCCATAGCAGCAGGTTTCTCAGGACATGGTTTTAAATTCAGCAGTGTCATGGGGGAAATTTTGAGCGACTTGATTATCTCCGGTACGAGCAAGGAAGATATTTCATTGTTTTCTATTAATCGATTTAAAAATTCATTGTCATAATATACTCCTAAATTTAGTGCTGTAATCATGGCCGTTGCTTCCTTTCAAAGGAAACAACGGCTTTTTATATCCAAATGTTAGGTTATCTAACAAACTATTGTCGAAATAATTAAAATATGCTAGAATAAGAATATTCCGAAATATGAAACTCAAATTCCGAATTTCGGAACTAATGCATTTAAGTGATTGAAAGAGTAACTACATAATTTTTATTTACTGAAATTTCCGTGAGTAAAGGAGAGGGTAGTATGAACACGGTTGATTTGAATTGTGATTTAGGAGAAAGTTTTGGCGCCTACCGGATAGGTAATGATCAAGAGATTTTGGACTATGTAACATCTGTCAATATAGCTTGTGGATTCCACGCTGGTGATCCGACAGTCATGAGAAAAACGGTCCAGCTTGCTTTAGGGAAAGGTGTCAAGATCGGAGCCCACCCAGGTTTACAGGATTTAATAGGATTTGGCAGACGCAATATGAATATTTCACCACAGGAGGCTTATGATATTGTCGTCTATCAAATTGGTGCATTGAATGGCTTTCTGCAATCCGAAGGCGGTAGTATGCAGCATGTGAAACCGCATGGGGCTTTATACAATATGGCCGCAAAGAACAAAGAGTTATCCGTGGCAATTGCCGAAGCGGTATATAAAGTGAATCCTGAGCTTATCTTATTTGGTTTGTCGGGCAGTGAATTGATACGTGCCGGACAGGCTATCGGATTGCAAACAGGGAGTGAAGTATTTGCCGACCGTACCTACCAACATGATGGTTCATTGACTTCCCGATTGGAAAAGGACGCATTGATCGAAAACGATGATGATGCCGTTGCCCAGGTCATTCGCATGGTGAAGGAAGGTAAGGTCCTGTCTCAGCAAGGCTCGGATGTGGCTTTAAAAGCAGATACCATTTGTATTCACGGGGACGGGGCACATGCTTTATCCTTTGCTCGGCATGTTAAGGAATCTTTGAAATTATCTGAAATAACAGTCAAGTCCTTTTCTTGAAGAAAATAAACAATCAGGAGGCAGATTCCATTGGAGCCAATCAAAAATACAACAGCACAGAAAAAGAATCCGACTAAGCCAAAAACGAACCGCACTTTATTGTTAGGTGCGGCATTCCTAATGGCAACATCGGCAATAGGGCCTGGTTTTTTAATGCAAACAACCGTTTATACCCAAAGTCTTGCGGCAAGTTTCGGATTCGTTATTCTTATTTCGGTCATTCTTGATATATTTGCCCAAACAAATGTATGGCGCATTATTGCTGTATCCGAAAAACGCGGTCAGGAAATTGCAAACATGGTCCTTCCTGGGCTGGGTTATGTACTGGCAGCTCTGATCGTTATGGGGGGGCTGGCTTTTAATATTGGAAATATAGCAGGAGCTGGATTAGGTCTTAATGCAATGACGGGAATATCCCCAACAGCCGGTGCGGCAATAAGCGCAGTCATCGCCGTACTGATTTTTGTAGTGAAAGAAGCAGGGAAAGCCATGGACCGTTTTACGCAAATTGCCGGATTTTTCATGATTTGTTTGATGATTTATGTCGCTTGGACAACCTCTCCTCCAGTCGGGGAAGCAGTAGTGAGGACCTTTGCACCTGATAAAATCGATATTATCGCAATCGTTACATTAGTGGGTGGATCTGTAGGCGGCTACATTACTTTTGCGGGAGGCCATCGTCTATTGGATGCAGGCGTGAAGGGCGTTGACTCATTACCTCAGGTCACGAAGAGCTCGGTAATGGGGATATTGATTACGACAGTCATGCGTGTTGCGTTATTTTTAGCAGTACTTGGTGTTGTATCGAAAGGTTTACAAATTAATCCGGATAACCCTGCAGCATCCGTTTTTCAGCTCGCTGCCGGTGATATAGGATATAAAATCTTTGGTGTCGTCATGTGGGCTGCAGCGATCACGTCTGTTGTTGGAGCGGCATATACTTCGGTTTCATTTATCAGAACTTTCAGCGAAAAGATAAATAATAAGGCAAACTGGATAATCATTGGCTTTATAGCCGTATCGACCATTTGCTTTCTATTAATTGGTCAACCGGTTAAAGTACTGCTTGTAGTTGGGGCAATTAATGGACTCATCTTACCAATTGCTCTTGGAACATTGCTAATTGCCGCATATAAGAAAAACATCGTGGGTGATTATAAGCATCCTTTATGGTTAACGATTTCCGGTGTATTCGTGGTTGTCATCATGGCGTTAATGGGCGTATATACATTAATGAAACAACTGCCGGCACTTTTTTAATGATTAATGAATGAAAATCCAATAAATAAAGGTGGAAGTGGCGTGTCAGTTTGTCACTTTCTGCCACTTCGTAATAGGAGATGAATACTAATGATCGACCTTTCTCAAGCTACCCCGGCTGAGTTGCGTTCAATGATTCGAAACAACGAATTGATAAAACCGACAGCTGGCATGGCTAACGGTTATGCACAAGCGAACTTAGCCATCTTAAAAAAAGAGCATGCTTTTGATTTTTTATTATTCTGTCAGCGTAACCCTAAATCCTGTCCATTGCTGGACGTTACGGAAATTGGTTCACCCATTCCCGCATTTGCAGCAAATTCTGGGGATATACGCACCGATATTCCTAAATATAGGGTATATAAATATGGAGAATTAGTGGAAGAAGTAACGGATATCTCAAACTACTGGGAAGACGATATGGTTGGATTTTTAATCGGGTGCAGCTTTACTTTCGAGCACGCCCTTTTGAATAATGATATATCGATTCGTCATATTGAAGAGGGATGTAATGTACCTATGTATAAAACCAATATCCCGTGTATCGAAGCAGGGATTTTTCATGGGAAAATGGTGGCTAGCATGAGGCCGATTCCACAAAAGGATGTGGTGAGGGCAGCTCAAGTGACATCGCGGTTTCCTGCAGTTCATGGGGCTCCAATCCATATTGGTGACCCTGAGGCGATCGGTGTTTCCAGCATTCAGCATCCGGATTTTGGTGATCCAGTAACGATTCGTGAAGGGGAAGTCCCGGTCTTTTGGGCATGTGGTGTAACTCCTCAATCCATTGCTATGGAGACTAAACCGGAGATCATGATCACGCATGCACCTGGACATATGTTCATAACGGACATTCGTGATGAAAAATTAGGAGTTTTATAACGAACAGAAAGAGATGATTCCTATGCCGGAAAAGCTTTTGAAAAAAACTGCATGTACACTTTCTCCATTGGGCGATTCCGCAATCGTGATAACATTCGGGAATGGAATGGAATACAGCGTTCACAAAAAAATAAAATTGTTTAAGGATTTGCTGGAGGATGAACCTTTTGCAGGGTTTATAGAATGTGTACCGGCTTATACTAATTTGACGGTTTTTTATGATCCATTGGTTATTTATAAGGAGCGAAAACAAAGCAATGATACTGAAACCATATCTCCCTATGAAGTGGTCCGTTCCATATTGGAAATGAAATTACAGGATTTAAAAGAAGATAGGAAACTCTCACATCGAACAGTTTCCATTCCTGTGTGCTATGGGAAGGAATATGGACCGGATTTGGAATATGTTGCCCGTTATAATGATTTGACTACTGATGAAGTCATTCATATTCATTCAACTGGGGAGTATTTGGCCTATATGATTGGGTTCGCACCAGGTTTCCCGTTTCTTGGCGGACTGTCAGAGAAGATCGCGACACCTAGGCGTTCCTCTCCCCGTATGACCATTCCGGTAGGGGCAGTAGGAATCGCCGGTATGCAAACGGGTGTATATCCTATATCAACACCTGGTGGATGGCAATTGATCGGACAGACGCCAACCAAAATGTTTTTACCGAATGTAAATCCTCCAAGTCTATTACAAGCAGGAGACATCGTGAAGTTCCATCCGATTTCGGATCAAGAATATAAAGAAATGATCCTTAAGGAGGAGATACAGTGAGCCTGCGCGTAATCAAACCGGGATTATTGACTAGTATACAGGACCTTGGAAGAAAAGGATTCCAGCAACATGGGGTGATTGTAAGCGGGGCGATGGATGCACATTCGTTACGAATTGCCAATATGCTGGTTGGCAATGAAGAAGGAGAAGCGGCCTTGGAAATTACATTAATGGGGCCGACCATTAAATTCGAGAAAAATTGCCTGATTTCGATAACGGGTGGAAACTTATCACCTACAATCGATAATCATGCTGTACCGATGTGGAGGCCCATTCTTGTGAAAAGTGGATCGGTGCTTCGGTTTGAAGGGTGTAAATCAGGTTGCAGGGCTTACTTAACAGTAGCGAGCGGCTTCGCTATTCCCGAAGTTATGGCCAGTAAAAGCACATATCTAAGGGCTGAGATTGGCGGCTATATGGGGAGGGCATTAAAGGCTGATGATGTCTTGGAGTTTAATGAACCTTCGAAAAATCTTGGTGATCGGGCGTTCAAAGGTCCATTTTCCTTCCCAAAGTGGTTTGTCAATGAGAAGGAGTTCATGCCAGGAGGAAAACCTCTAATCCGTTTCATCGATGGAAGCCAATATGAGTATTTCACAGATTCAAGTAAAGATAGTTTTGTAGCGGGTTTATTTAAAGTTTCCAATCAATCCGACCGCATGGGATATAGATTTTCAGGCCCTACACTGAAATTAAAGGATAATGGGGAGTTATTATCTGAAGCGGTCACAAATGGGTCCGTTCAGGTTCCTCCTGATGGAAACCCGATCATTCTCCTTGCGGATAGCCAAACAACCGGGGGATATCCTAAGATAGCTCAGGTGATTACGGCGGATTTACCAAGTATCGCTCAGGTTAAACCAGGGGAATCCATTCAGTTCTCACGGGTGAACTTAAAGGAGGCTGAACGGCAATTCCTTCAAAAAGAATGGCAATTGAAGGAATTGCAAGTTTCGATATCCTTGGCCCTGAACAAATGGCTGGATATATAGTTTCTTCTGCAAAGAACGTAAACAATGAGAAAGTACTCTTAAGAGTGCTTTCTTTTTTTTGTTCACGCTTAAATATATATTTTACTGAAGGCATTACATCCCTTTTTTCATGTTTTATAATAGAATGATAGTTAAGGAAAACATGTATCATGAAAGGAGACAATGTATGCAGGCACATAATAAAACGGTCGTGAAATCCATGCAAATCCTGACCCTTTTCATAAATCATCCAAAACTGACCTTTAATGAAATGATGGAACTTTCCAATTTGCCGAAAACGTCGTTACACCGTATGGTGGGATCATTGGAAGAAATGGGGTTTTTAACAAAGGACGAAGATGGCCACTATTCCCTTGGACTGATATTCCTGCAGTTTGGTCAACTGGTAGGGGAGCGTTTGGATATCAGGTCAATCGCCTATCCGATCATGAAAGACCTTCGGGATGATGTTGAAGAAGCAGTGAATTTAATTGTGAGGGATAAGGATGAAGCGATGTATATTGAAAAGGTGGACACCCTGCATCCTGTTCGACTTTATACATCCATTGGAAGGCGTTCGCCATTGTATGCTGGGGATTCTCGAATCATCTTAGCGTATTTGCCAGAAAAAGAGCGTGAAAATTATTTGGGAAGCATTCAATTAAAACCAATCGCCATTGGAACGATAACGGATAAAACTGAACTCCGTCACGCTTTGGATGAAGCGAGAATGAATGGTTACACGATAACTTCATCAGAACTTGAGGATTATACAAAAGCAGTGAGTGCACCGATACTCAATGGTAAAGGTGAAATAGTAGCTGGTATTAGTGTCGCTGGGATTGAAGCAAGATTTCAGGAAGATCGCTTGGATGAATTGATTGACAAGGTAACGAAAGCTGCCAAAGCCATTTCCGTGAAGCTTGGTTCTCAAACATATAAATGAAAATAGAAAAATCATGTCATTTTCGGAATATATTTTTCTGAAATAAGATAGCTTACATAAGATAGTCGATTCCTACATACTAACATATAGGAAGTAAAGCCACCGCTTATGGTGGTTTTTTGTCATGCTGGCATGCTCAGCTGAACCAAAACGAAAAGGTGAACCATTCGGGGTTCACCTTTTCCAATATCGAAAGACTATATCGCAAGATTGTTGGTTAGCCGTTACATACGCACAAAGTGTGATTGATTTATATTTCTCGGCACCCCGATGTCAGCCATTGTAAGTAAACCTGGTTTACGGAGCGCATCAATTTGCTTAGCGGTATTGATAATCATTGCAGCAGTTGCGGTATCTCCAAAGATGCCGTTTGGAACAATCAACCTTTGGGTTTCGTTCCCCTCAATAACGATTTCATCTTCCTGTTTAATACCTGCAGACATCGTTAAATCCAAGGAAATTTCTTTTCCGTCCACTGTCTTGCCAGTGGAAATTTGATGGAGCCCATTAACATCCCCTGGTTTTAAGGCAGTTAGCGGAACGGTCATATTTTCGCTCGCAATCGTTGGTTCAATGGTATTGGTTACACTTGAAAGTTTCCAATTCAGCCCATAGGCGATCAACCTGACAGACTCCTCAAGACCTACATGCCCAATTTTATTCCGTTGGGCTAAAAATTCAAACTCTTCTCTGGTCATCCCGATTCCGACCTTTTTTTGCAAGGGGAGGCGCCTTTTCGAAACATCTACTTTACGATTGACCTTAATTTGGTTAACCGTGGTCAATACTGTTGTAAATGAAATGGCCATAGTATCCATGATGAAACCTGGATTGATTCCGGTCCCAATGACACTAAGCCCTTTAGCTTTAGCATAATCATCTATTTCCTTTGCAAGTATTGGGTAGCGATGCCATGGGAAGGAAAGTTGTTCACAGGTGGAAACCACAGAAAAGCCGTGATCTAGCAGCTCTTTGATTTGAGGCCATACTTGTTGTGCGTCGGAACCGGTTGCGTGTAGGGCGATAGGGTGGTCAGCTTCTGTATTTACATCCCGTATATGAGAGACTACACACTTGTTCGTTTCCTTTTCATGGATAAGTAATCCAATATCCTTTCCTACCTTATCGGGAGCAATATCGACAACCCCGATAATCGATTGCGGATTCGTTTGATAAGCACTGCGTAGAATTTCAATTCCGATGGGGCCCAGCCCGAATACTGCGAATTCAGAATAGTACATATCCATTCATCTCTCATCCTTTCAAATAACTTATAACAAAATGCTAACATTGTGTGATAAATAATAAAAATAGTTAATTTTTATAAATTTATAATGAATCGTTATAAAAGGAAAAACGATAATGAATGAGGTGAATTAGTGAATCATACTTCAATTTTGGGGTTACATATCGCGGAAATTGTGAAATGGCGGACTAAAGCGGCAGCATAAGTTGGGATGTTGGACAGGTATTTAGAAACCGCCATACTGTTCCCGGTTAAAACATTTTATTTGAACGAACACGAGACTTTAGCAGACTTTTAGTTCGCAGCATCTTTTGGACATTATTTACCTAAGGCTCGAGAACTAGCAGAAACGTAATCCGGTTTTAGATATAAGGTTAAGGTATTGTTTCTGGTTGTTTTAATCGAAGAAACACCTTAATTAGTTTTGAATATAAAACTACTTTTTCTGTTGAAAAAATATTAATCTGAATATTATTGACTATTGCGAAAATTAAATATAACATTATGACATTAAATATGGGTAACATTGTTTTGTATATAAAACAATTGTTGCTGCTATCTTTTGAAAGGGGGAATTGGTGAAGTTGATTGTTTGAAAGACATTTTCTTTATCGAAATCATGAAAGCGCATTCAAAAGATCCAACTAAAAGGGGGAAAAAACATGTTACAAGGTCAAAAAAGATGGTTGTACATTGCGATTCCTATTTTTTTCTTCTGGTTTTTCGGACAGATTGATAAAGTAGGTATCTCTGTTATCCAAACCGATCCGGGATTTTTAAGTGATCTTGGTTTAACTGGCCCGGATAAAAATGCGAAAATTGGCTTGATCTCCTTTATATTCATGATTTCATACTCCTGTTCCAACATTTTTTGGGGAGTTATCATCGACAAGTTAGGGGCACGGAAAACAGCAGTTTTAGGTTTACTGGTATGGACAGCGACAATGGTAATGGGCGGGCTGTCCACTTCATACGAAATGTTTTTAATCAGTAGGGTAATCCTCGGAATTGGGGAGGGTATGATGATCCCGATATCGGGAAAATTCATTTCGAATTGGTTTAATAAACGAGAGCTTGGCAGGGCACAGTCATTCTGGATCACTGGAAACTACCTTGGCCCGGCGGTGGGTACCGTTATGCTCATACTAATTATTTCAACGTTTCATTGGCAGGCAGCGTTCTTTGCTCTCGCCGCATTTAACTTGTTTATAAATATTCCAATGTTCCTGTTTTTGGCACGTAATACGCCAGAAGAGCATCCGCGCATGAGTAAAGAAGAAGTCTCCTATATTCGCCAAAAAGACGAAGCGGATGATGTGCAGTCGAAGCAATTCTTTGCAAAGGATTATCGTTATTGGATTGTCTGGTTTGGCAATTTGATGTCGTCCTTTCTTTTCTTTGGAATCAGTATTTGGCTGCCTACATATCTCGTTGAGGCCAAAGGGTTTGAAAGGGAAGCGATGACTGGGATTACTTCATTATCGTGGCTATTCGCGCTTGGATTTGTCCTGGCTGGCGGATTTCTGGCGGACAAAACGAAGCGTCCGAGTTTACTTGCGACGATTCTTTTCATACTAACGGCTGTATTTTTGACAATCGCCGTCATTGCACCAAATCCTATTTTCGCTGGCGTTTCCATGGGGCTCGCAATGGGAACTCAAGGAGGAATGTTTCACCTGACCAATTTCTTCATCATCAAATTTTCAACACCTGAAACAGCTGGCCGCGCAGCCGGTTTAATGGGATTCACGAATATTATGGGTGGGTTTTCAAGCTACATTATGGGGTGGAGCCGCGATTTGTCCGGCGGTGATTTTGGTCCCTCCATTGCCATGCTGATTGTAGCAGCCATTCTTGGGTTTGTGGCGTACTTATTTATGATTAAACAAGAAGTTGCCGAATATCACCTAAGTAATGCTACAGGAAACAAAATAACACTATAAGCGCTAAAAAGTTAATATGTTTTTTAGTAGGGTTTCTCGGTAAGATGGGCGCTAGAATCTTACTGAGAAACCACAAAAAAAATCATACTTATTGACGAGTACCGCAGTAGTAAGGGTAACCGCAGAATGTATTCCCGAAGATAGTTTCATTTTTTTTCATTGACAATAAAGCGATTACATTTTAGAATTATTTATATAAAAAACATTGTTTCGTGTATAAAACATAAAATTATGAAAAAATGTGCTAGCTTGCAAGACTTAAACTTGAAGGAACCGATATTTGTATAACCGTTCATCACGTTTGAAAGATAATAGAAGGGGTTGAGACAATGGGAATGGCCTTAAAAGATAAAGTCGTATGGATTACAGGGGGAGCTTCTGGAATTGGAGAGGCTGTCACTCGCCGCTTTATACAAGAAGGAGCAAAAGTGAGCATCATCGGCCGCTCTAAAGACACGTTAGCGAAAATGAAGGAAGAATTTGGTGAAAATATCCTTACATATCAGGGAGATATAAGTAAATACGAAGACAATGAGCAAGCGGTCCAAGCTACTGTTGAGCAATTCGGAAAGTTGGATGTTTTCGTGGCGAATGCCGGCGTGTTCGATGGATTTGCCAAATTTGCCGATGTGACTCCTGAGGCGCTTTCCGAAGCATATGATTACCTTCTCGATATTAACGTAAAAGGCTCTTTTTTCGGGGCGAAAGCCGCTCTTGAAGAACTGAAAAAAACAAATGGCAATATTATTTTTACCGTGTCCGGTGCAAGTTTTTATCCAGATGGCGGCGGTGTTTGGTATACAGCGAGCAAACACGCCCAAATTGGATTGATGCGCCAGCTTGCGTTCGAACTATCTCCTTCCATCCGGGTAAATGCGGTAGCCCCAGGGGGGACATTGACAGCACTTACTGTAATCCCGCCGCTGCGTCCATTTGTGAATATCGTCGATAATGATACGAAAGCAAGCAGCATAAAAAAACGGAATATCCTTCAACTTGCCCAGATGCCGGAAGATCACGTTGCGGCGTATGTACTGTTAGCTTCCGACGAATCACGCGCAATCACCGGTGAGGTCATTTCCAGCGATGGCGGATTGTCAGTGCGGGGCCTTGGCTAAGCTGGCACAGTTTTTTAATACTGTTTTAGCTAAATTAGGGAACGGAAGTGGAATTTCCTGCTGAACTTCAGGATAGGAAGCACTTTCATAATTGGAACGAAAGCTAGTTCCATGCGAAATATAAATATAGTAAATCATTCGCTTTTTTTAGAAAGATATTTAAAGTACAGGTGTTTTAAGAATCAGAGATTCACCTTAAAAGGGGATTGATATTATGCCATACGTAAAAGTAGAAGATTTAAGCATTCATTATGAAAAAGAAGGTCATGGAGAACCTTTAGTATTATTACACGGCATGAGTAATAATTCACAGTCATGGAAGGAGCAAATCCAGGAATTAAAGGAGCATTATACAGTAATTGCATGGGATGCACCGGGTTATGGGAAAAGTTCAGATCCAGCAAAAGAATTTAAGTATTTTAAAGAGTTTGCACATATTCTGAACGGCATGCTAGATCAGCTAAAGCTGGAAAAAATCCATCTGCTTGGCCATTCAATGGGAGCGGCAATCGCGATAGAGTTCTGTAGCCTGTACCCTAATAAGGTTAATAAACTTATATTGTCCGATTCGACAAGAGGGGCAGCTGCTCTAACCCCAGAGGAGAACGAGACGAAATTGAAAAATCGATTATTTTCAATTGAAAACCTTTCTACTGAGGAGATCGCGGAAAAGAGGATACAAGCATTGCTATCTCCCCATGCTTCAGAAAAAGTCTATAAGCGAGTAAAAGAGATTATGACACAGATAAGACCGGCAGGATATCGTTCGGTGGCAAATTCACTTTATCATCTAAATCAAATGAGTTTGTTATCTCATATAAATGTCCCTGTTCTTGTAATTTGTGGTGAGTTGGATACTGTAACTCCTATAAAGGAGTCGGAAGCAATTCATGAAGAGTTAATGAACTCCCGGCTCGTGATAATTCCAGAAGGCGGGCATTTATGTTATCAGGAAAATCCTGAAAAGTTTAATTCGAGCATTTTGGCATTTTTGAACGATATTGAGTAGGAAAAGGCTTCTACAAATACTTTAGTAAAAAACCAGGGCCTAGATTAGAGAGAGGAATGGATACAAAAAATGGCTAATTATACAATCGTGGATAAAGATACTTGTATTGCTTGCGGAGCTTGCGGTGCTTCAGCTCCGGATATTTATGATTACGATGAAGAGGGTATTGCGTTTGTTATATTGGATAATAATGTTGGGGCAGCGATTATACCTGAAGAACTTGAGGAAGATATGATAGATGCTTCAGAAGGATGTCCAACAGATTCTATAAAAGTGGCTCAATTATCCTTTGATGGTAACCCTAATAAATTTGAATAATAATTTTAGGTGCGATTGTGACAGATAACAGAATTATAGATTTTTAAACTGTGACATATCCAGATCGTCTTTGAGAGGGTGGATATTCAACAAATTTTATCCATCATTTTTGGAACAAAGAATTAAGTAAGAATTACTTGTAGTCAGTACATGCCTTACTACCAATAAATCATATTCAGTATGAGCAACCATCCTGGAAGCATAAGGAGTGATTACATTGACAGAAGAAAAAACGGTCTATGACATAACAATTATTGGCGGCGGCCCAGTTGGTTTGTTTACGGCGTTTTATGGAGGAATGAGGCAAGCAAAGGTGAAAATCCTTGAAAGCCTTCCTCAATTGGGAGGACAGCTATCAGCTCTTTATCCCGAAAAATTCATTTATGATATAGCTGGATTTCCAAAAGTAAGGGCCCAGGAATTGATAGAGAATTTAAAAGAACAAATGAAAGTATTCGAACCAACAATTTGTCTTGAAGAAGCAGTTGAACAGGTGGAAAAGCTAGCAGACGGAACATTTAAAATCACTACAAACCTCGATACTCATTTCTCCAAATCAGTGATCATTACTGCTGGAAATGGAGCTTTTCAGCCTCGTAAACTGGAATTGGAAGATTCAACACAGTTCGAAAATAAGAATTTGCATTATTTCGTGAATGATATGAACCGCTTTAAAGGTAGAAAAGTGGCGATACTTGGCGGTGGAGATTCTGCTGTTGATTGGGCCCTTATGTTAGAGCCGATTGCTGAAAAGGTAACATTGATACACAGAAGAGATAAATTCCGTGCCCATGAACATAGTGTGGAAAAATTAGTGAATTCCTCTGTTGAGGTCAAAACACCTTATATTCCCTCCGAACTGGTAGGAGCAGAAAGAATTACGCAAATTGTTTTAGAACAAACTAAGACGCAACAAAAAGAAGTGATTGATATAGATGATTTAATTATTAATTACGGATTTGTCTCTTCCCTTGGTGCGATTAAAGAATGGGGACTAAACATCAGCAAAAATGCAATTGTCGTTAATTCCAAACAAGAAACGAATATTCCAGGCATTTATGCAGCAGGGGATATTTGTACGTATGATGGAAAGGTTAAATTAATTGCATCCGGGTTTGGTGAAGGTCCTACGGCAGTCAATAATGCCAAAGCCTATATTGATCCGAAGGCGAAAGTTCAGCCGTTGCATAGTACTTCCTTATTTGGCTGACCTCTATCTAGCTTCAAGGCTCTCTGAAGAAATGAATTAGTATGTACATAGGCGAGGCTCAAAAATAAAAAGTGATTGATAGGTTTCTCGATTGTCTTGATAAATGGAGATGATACTTAAAGTAGATATATATCGAGGATTTACAGGTTTTGTTGCCTAATGAACTAACAGGTTGATAGTTCAAAAAAGGAGACAGGCTATGATGACTGTAAAAAATAAAAGTCGAATTCCTTCAAAATTAGGAATTCGACTTTTTTAAGTATCGCCCCTTTAGCGATTCTTCACAGTATTATTGGGAGACGTGAAAATTTTTCGATAATTGGTATCCTGTCTAAACTCATTCAAATGTCCCTTTTATCAACGGAATACCCTTATCTACCATAACTTGTCCTTTTGCCATTACAGTGACAATTGCCAAAGTATCTTTTTGCAATAGCACAATATCAGCATCATTGCCGGTTTGGATACTGCCCTTGGTTGATAGTTTCAGCACTTGTGCGGGATTCGTGGTGATGACCTTCAGTGCCGTTTCAAGTGGGATTCCTTCTTCTAAAACAGAATCACGCACTTCGTGATATAGCGAAGATACTTTTCCTACTTGAAGGCCTGCATACTCCCCATGGTTGTTGAAAAACGGAAGACTTGCCTGACCGTCTGAAGAGAAGGTGATTTGTTCTACTGGAATCCCTTCTTCAAGCATTATGCGCAAGGCAATGCTGCACTTTACTTCGCCATCATCCAGAAACTGAGGAATGGTGCTTGTTGTAAAGTCTACGAACCCGCCCCGTTTAGCGTAATTGATTCCCGCCTTGAATAATTCTTCATTTCGGTTGATATGTGTCGGATGGAGCTGCCGAATCGGAATATTGGTTTTATCAGCAATTGCATGTAACAACGAGAGCTCACCATCACCGTCTCCTACATGAACTTCTAATATACCTGCTTTTCCTGACAGAATACCCCCGTTACGTGCGGCTGCGACGATTTTGGTCAATTCCTCAAAAGTGGGTTCTGATGATCTATGGTCGGAGATGGCAATTTCCCCGACACCGATGATTTTGTCAATAAAAATAAGATCATCTTCAATTTTTCCTGTCAATGTTTTTACTGGCACTTGGTAGGAGCCTGTATGAATGAAACAGGAAATACCCTCTTCTTCAAGTGCCCGGGCCTTGGCAAGCAGGCTTTCCATTCTACGCGTAGTTCCGTCCGTACCAAGCAATCCGACAAGCGTTGTAATACCCGAAGTCGTAATGTCCGTAAGCATCAGCTCAGGGGTGCGGGTTTTGAATCCGCCCTCACCGCCTCCGCCAATAATATGAACATGTGAATCTATGAAACCTGGAACAATTAAAAGATTGGTCGCATCAATGATATGAATAGGAGCAAAGTTGTCAGGAATCTCGATTCTGTCATCTATGAATGCAATTTTTTCATCTGTAATCAAAACGTCTTTCCGTCCTAAGTAATTGGGTGAGTATATCTCGCCATTTTTGATTAAAGTAAGCAATGCGTTTCTCCTCCTGTAATGAATTCGTGATTTTTATCAAAATGGACCATATCCGATGAAGTGGGCCGTTATGACAGCTATTAATCCAATGAGATATTGAATAAGTACCAGCGGCAGAATCCACTTCGCCCATTTTGTCCAAGGTATGCCTGCGATTGCCAAGCCCGCCATTAATGTGGTAGCGGTTGGGAAAATCATATTTCCGATTCCGTCCGCAAAAGAGAAAGTCAACACTGCAGTTTGGCGTGTAATATCCAATAAGTCTGCGAGCGGAATCATAATTGGCATGGTCAACATTGCATGACCGGTGCCGGATGCTAGAATAAAATGAATAAGAGTTTGGAAGCTGTACATGCCGGCAACACTTAAATAGGCCGGAATATGCTGGATAGCTTCAGATACTTGATGCAGCATAGGGTCGACGATATGCCCATCATTCAATACAACAAGAATGGCGCGTGATACGCCAATAATCAAAGCACCGCCTAGCAAGGCTGCAGATCCATTGGTAAAGGAGTTGACAATTTGATCCGCTGACAATTTTCCGAAGATTCCAATTGCGATTGTTAAAACAATGAATAAGGCTGTAATTTCTGTAATGTACCATTGGAACTTGATGACACCAAATGCCAAGACGATATAGTTAATCAAAAAAGAGATTAAGATGAATTTATGTCTTGCAGTTAATTTCGCTCTTGATTGGAGCAGTTTTTTTGCTTCTTCTTTTGTATATTTTCCGTAGATTCCTATAGAAGGATTTTTCTTGACCTTCATAGCGTAACGATAGATATAAAGAACGGAAACAAGGTAGACGATAATAAATAAGATAAGGCGTAACCCTATTCCTGAGAACATCGGCAATTCAGCAATTCCTTGTGCAAGTCCGACAGTGAAGGGATTCATGATGGCAGTCGTGAACCCTGACAATGCCCCTACAATGACGATGGCAGTACCTGTAATTGTATCGAACCCCAGGGCCAACGCCAGCGGAATGATAAGAGGAAGGTAAGCAAGTGTTTCTTCTGCCATTCCCATTAAGGAGCCGCCTACAGCAAAAAACAGCATCACGACAGGAATTAATAGCTTTTCACGTGTCGCCAACTTCCGAGCCATTGTGGCGATGAGCACATCAACCGTCCCTGTAGCTCTTAAAACACCGAAAAACCCTCCAATAATCAATAAGAAAAAGATAATATTGCCAGCTTCAACCATCCCTGTGTGAATAGCTTTTATCATATCGAACAATTCCACCGGTGCAGATTCTATCCATTTGAAAGAATTGGCGTCAACAGTTGTCCGTCCATCTGCTTCAATCCGTGTATATTCCCCGGCAGGCAAAATGTAAGTAAATAGAGTTGCTATTGCGAGAATGCAGAGCAGCAATACAAAAACATTGATTTTTCTCTCTTTTTCTCCCGCTGTTTCAAGCGAAACAGCCTTCTCTTCTACTTGGCTCATGAATGTCTCTCCTTTGTATTTAAAATAAGTACATGGAACTAATACGCTAACAAAATATTGCCAGCCTATCGACTATCAACTGTTTTTCAAGTATTCTGCTGTTTCCCTCCTTTTCAAATCCATAGGCACGTCAACTCAATCACGACAATTCAATATATAAGCAAATTCTGTGCCAATATGAAGTAATTGATTTTTATGAGAACTTATTGGTTGGATTGAAGTTAAAGGTCATTATTGGTTCTTTTTGGTGATATAATAAAACCAATTAAAGACAGGTAGGTGTTTTTATGTCAAAATTCTCACTTACACTTATAGCGGGAAGCTCAAAAACAAAGGAAGCCTTGCAGGAGCAACTGGAACAACTGATTGGAGACTACGTTCATGTCAACAGCCATGCTACCGATGAGGGAATACCTCATTCTCTGGGAGATGGAATTATCTTGTATTCATCAGATGCAGCTTATGATAAGAAAATGGGAATGTATGGCGTAAATGCCCAGAAAATAATTGTGGGAAAGAGAACTGTTAATCATGAATATATTGACAAGCTATTAAGAATACCAGAGGGTTCGACAGTGCTTTTGGTGAATGATGATGACGATGCAACTATAAACCTTATTGAATCCTTATATCAGCTTGGTGTCGATCATGTTCAATTTATCCCTTTCAGGAAGGGAATTTTATTTTATGAGAATGTCCAAATAGCTGTATCACCAGGAGAAACTCATCTGTGCCCCTCTTACATAAAAGAAGTAATCGATATAGGCGTGCGTCTTTTTGATATAACAACAATTCTGGAAGTTGTAGAATGCTGTGGTTTACACAAGGATATATCCTCTAAGATTTCTGAAAGGTATATTAGTAATATAATTGAATTACAACGTAAGCTGTTACATGCAGAGTGGGATGCCAAGCAAATGAGTGATCATATCCAAAATGTGTTGTGTACTGTCGATGACGGAATATTGGTCGTTAACGAGGAAGGTCTGATAACGGTATTCAATAACCAGCTTGCGGCATTGTTCCATGTTGATGCAAAAGATGTGGTTAATCAGTATCTAGAGCATGTAATGAATCGCCGTGATATTATCGATTTCATCATGGAAGGTAATGATGAAAGCAAGTTCTTCAACATAGACGGCGTGGATGTCGTAATTTTCCGGTTGCAAATGATGCAAGAAAATACAATTGTCGCAACCTTCAAAAGCGTACATCAAGCCTTTGAAATAGAAAAGACTGCACAAAGAGAAATGCGCAATCAAGGATTTTATTCAAAATACTGCTTTGACGATATTATCGGCGAGAATGAAGTAATGAAAGAGCGTAAGCAGATTGCCAAGAAGCTTGCCTTGTCGGAGCATCCGATTTTGATTCAGGGAGAGACAGGTACAGGAAAAGAGCTGTTTGCTCATGCGATTCATGAGCATTCATTGCGAAAGAACGGGCCATTTCTAGCGGTTAACTGTAGCGCTTTAACAGAAACTTTACTTGAAAGTGAATTGTTCGGCTACGAGGAAGGGGCATTTACAGGAGCGCAAAGGGGAGGAAAGAAAGGACTGTTTGAAATGGCGGATAAAGGGACGATCTTTTTGGATGAAATTGGTGACATAAGTCTCACCGTTCAATCCCATCTGCTTCGAGTTCTTCAGGAGGGGGAAATCCGCAGAATTGGCGGCAAGAGAATCATTCCCGTTAATGTCAGGGTGATTACCGCGACGAATAAAAACCTTCATGATAAGATGCGGGACGGTTCATTCCGAACAGACTTGTTTTACCGCCTGAATGTGCTCAATCTTTACATACCGTCACTCAAAGAGAGAAGAGTGGATATTCCACTTTTGATAAAGCACCTCATCACAAAAAGCGGGAAGTGGGTAAAAGTAGAGGAAGACGTACTGGAATATTTCATGCAATATGAATGGCCCGGCAACATACGGGAACTTAAAAGTACAATCGATTACATGTTGACGGTTTGTGAGGGGAATGTCGTGACGAAAAGTGACCTTCCGTTCATGCACGGGAATAAGGAAGACAGTGTGACGGCAGATTATCCCGTCTGTGAAAGTGTGTTGGAAAATCAGGAGCGCGCTTTCATCTTGGAAGTAATTAAGCAATACAACGATAAAGGAAAAGCGGCAAGCAGAGAACTGATTTCTAATCAAAGTAAAGAATCGGACTTTGTCTTGTCCCCTCAGCAGATTCGTCGCCGTTTGGATATTTTAGAAATCGAAGGGTTTGTCGTCAAAGGCAGAGGAAGGGCCGGCACTAAGATTACCGCTGAAGGAATAGAGTATTTATATTTTCTTAAGTCAAAGCATGCTATGCATGGGAGTTTGCTAATTTAGTTATATCGCCAATAGGAAGTTTAAAAGGTGAAATCATTCAATATTAAAAGCCCCATTTCTCAGTTTCATAAAAGAGAAATGGGGCTTTTTTTCACCGATAGTATAATTCATTTCACTATAATTGCCCCTTTTACGAGTCGTTTCGCAGCATTTTTCCAACCAATAATCTCATATATCGTTAAAACCATCATCATTCTCTAACGTTTTCAAAATATGCTTGGTCAGAATGGATGGATCCGTGCTTTTCCAAACTGCCGATATGGAACTGGATAATTCCGAGTTATCGATGTTCAAGGCTTTAACTTGGCTTTTTCCCAACAAACTTACCATATCTTCCGGCATGAGTGCTACGCCGAGGTTATTGGATATTAGATTGGCGATTGTCAGTAATTCAGAGCCTTTACATAATTCTTTAGGTGAAAATCCAGCAGTCAGGCAAGCTTTTTCCAAAAGGAATTGAAGGGAGTGTGCTTGAACGGCATCATAATGGATAAAAGGTTCGTCTTTTGCTTCGTATAAATGTATCGAATCCTTTTGGGCAAGTGGATGATCAATGGAGACGACTAATTGTAAAGGGAACCTCATGAATTCAATCATGCTTAATCCTTCATTGGCGATGATATTACTGTGAATGGGCGTTCTGATGAAACCAATATGGTAATTTTGTTGGTTTACGAGTTTTACAGCCCTTGAGGATGTCGTTTCATGCACGTAAAATTCTGTATCCGGGTATTCCCCCACTATCTTTTTCAGTAACTTCGGGATATATATACTAGCTGCAGAGGGGACGGTAGCAATCTTCAATTTAGGCTTGGGGATAGCTTTATGTTCAACTATGTAATTTACTGTTTTCTCAATATCTTCAAAGGAAGGAGCAAGTTTTTTATAGATGTACTCTCCTTCTTCCGTCAATGTAATTTTTCTTGTGGTTCGATTCAATAGTTTAAAGCCTAATTGTTTTTCGAGGGATAAAATCTGTTGGCTAAGTCCGGGCTGGGATATATGCAGGGTTTTGGAAGCCTCGCTGAAACTAAGATGGTTAGAAACCTCTATGAAATAGCGGAGGGATAGGAAATTCAAACAATCACCCACTTCAGTTGGATTTTAAAATACAAAGCTAAAATGGCTGGAAAAGAAAGGTTGGACAGTCGATTCCCTCTCAAAAAAAGCTGGATATAACGATTAAAGGCTAGGAAGATCCTTTTATAACATCTGCTTATAAGTTTATAACAATAATATATTTCTAAAATGGAAGAGTCAATATTATCCTTAAAGAAAGGAAGAATAGGTAATAAAAGGTAAAATATTACTATTGGATAGCGGATTTTCCTTGTTTTTAATAGGTGTTTTTACACATTTAAGCTTGGTGATTTGATTTCTATAAAACTATTTAATGTATTACTAGTGCTTATGGATGATGTGTCTAATTTTGTTAAAAAAGGGAAAGTGAGGCAGTCGGTAGAATAATAACATTATCATCTTTTGCAGATGATGAAAACACATGAGGGGGAGTTTTATGAAAAAATTTCATAAGTGCTTTTTATTGGTCATGATTTTGACGGTATCCGGTATTATCAGTGCCTGCGGAGACAGCAAAACAGGTGTCTCGGGCAGCGGAAACCAAAATTTGAGTTTGTTGACTGGTGGTACGGGAGGTACATACTATCCGCTCGGAGGACAAATTGGAAAAATCATTTCCGATAAAACAAAAGCGAACATAACACCTCAGACATCTGGCGCCTCCGCCGAAAACATGGAAACGTTAAGGGCTGGAGAGGCTGAAATCGCTTTTTCACAAACGGATATCGCCGCATATGCACTTGAAGGAACAGAAATGTTCGACGGGAAACCCATTGATAATATAATGGCGATCAGCTCTCTATATCCTGAAACTGTTCAAATTGTAACGACTGCAAAAAGCGGAATTAAATCAATCGAGGATTTAAAGGGTAAAAAGGTATCAGTAGGTGCTCCGGGTTCCGGTGCATACATCAATGCCATGCAAATCCTGGAGATTCATGGTTTGTCTGAGAAAGATATTAAAGGACAAAACCTGTCCTTCGATGAGTCGGCCGAAGGAATTCAAGCAGGAAATATTGACGCAGCTTTCATTACTGCCGGAACACCAACAGGTGCAGTTGAGGCGCTGTCCGTACAAAATGATATCATGATCCTGCCTATTGCAGAGGACAAAATTCAAGCATTGGTTAAAAAGTATCCATACTATGCTGAAGATACAATTCCAAGTGGTACGTACAAAATCAAATCCGAGGTAAAAACAGTTGCAGTTAAAGCGATGTTAGTGGTTACAAAGGATCTTGATGAAGATTTAGTTTATGAAATGACTAAAGCTGTTTATGACAACACAGATCAAATCACACATGCAAAAGGCAAGTTCCTTACAGCAGAAACTGCCCTAGAAGGATTAGGGGAAATGGAAGTGCATCCTGGAGCAGCAAAATACTTTAAAGAAAAAGGTGTTTCCAAGTAATGCATTGGGTCGGTAGCTCGCTTTATGTGGCCTATCGGCTTCGTTTTTTTCTAAATGGGATATCTGGTTTTGAAAGGGGTACCTATGAAATTCAAGAGATTCATGGCATTTGGTATACCTCTGCTCATCGCTTTTTTATTCTTTTTTCCTTACAGGCATGTAATTGCCTTTTCCTTTGAGGACCAAGGGGAATTAATCGCATACTTTCCTTTGAAAAAAGAAAAAGAATTCAAGATTGAGTATACACACTCCATCCACCTCACGGATGTTTTGGAATCATATCGTTTATCGGATAAGCAAATCCAACAAATTGAACTTTCTTATCATGATTTTGCAGTCGGTATGCCGTCTAATGCGGAGGGGGAGGAAGTCTTTGAAGAAAAAGACGGTACCTATTTCATAAAAAATATGAAACGCAATTTCACCCATATCGATTTACGGGTAGGACAAGTTAAAGCTAACCATCGTTTAATATATGATGAAAAAACATACACATTGGCAGACTTCATTAAACCAGGGACATGGGTCAGGATTTCATCGGAAAGAATTTCATTGTGGGAACAGTTGAAGGGAGTGAAGATTAGTGGCTGATAATGAAAAAATCAAATATTTAACCGAAGCGGAACAGCAGGAGTTGTTGGAAAAATATGATCCGGAAGCCGGGACTAGGAAATTAACTGGTGTCTTGGGCCACATTGCGTTTTTTGGACTCCTGGCTTTTTCGCTATTCCAATTATATACTGCCATTTTTGGTGTTTTTACAGCACAAATCCAACGGACGATACATTTAGGGTTTGCACTCTCCTTAGTGTTTTTACTATTTCCCGCAAACCGGAAGAAGCGTGAAAAAGGAAAGTTTCAAATTGCCTGGTACGATATCATATTAGCGATTCTTAGTATCGGGGTAGGTGCATATTGGCCCTTATTTTTCGAAGATATCGTCATGAATGTAGGACGTTTGGGCGCATTGGATTTTGCCGTTGGTTTAATGGCCATTCTCCTGGTTTTGGAGGCAACCAGGCGTGCAGTGGGGCTTCCCATTATGGTCATTGCTTTGATATTCATTTTCTATGGAATTTTTGGACAATATATGCCAGGATTCCTCGCGCATCGCGGTTTGACTCTGGAACGGATGGTGCAAACGATGTTCTTCTCGACAGAGGGCATTTTAGGCACTCCGTTAGCGGTGTCATCGACATTCATCTTCCTGTTTTTACTGTTTGGATCCTTTCTAGTCCGAACAGGTGTCGGTCAATACTTCAATGATCTTTCAACCGCCATTGCCGGCAGAAGGATAGGGGGACCTGCAAAGGTTGCGATTTTTTCCAGTGCTCTTCAAGGGACGATTAGCGGAAGTTCCGTAGCTAATGTTGTCACTTCGGGAGCATTCACGATACCGATGATGAAAAATCTTGGATATAAGAAGGAATTCGCTGGGGCAGTGGAGGCAGCCGCTTCGACAGGCGGTCAATTGATGCCTCCGGTAATGGGGGCAGCGGCATTCTTAATGGTTGAGTTCATTGGGAATGGGATAACGTATTGGGATATAGCAAAGGCGGCTGCGATTCCAGCTATCCTTTACTTTTCAGGAATTTGGATCATGACCCATTTTGAAGCGAAACGACTTGGCCTGCGTGGGTTAACGAAAGAAGAGATGCCAAGTAAAAAGGAAGTGTTCGGCAAATTTTATTTACTAATACCGATCCTTGCCATTATTTTATTGCTAATGCTGAATATCACGGTTACACATGCAGCCCTGTATTCCATTGCTATCTCGGTTCTTGTAGGTTTCATAAACAAGGATGTCCGCATGAAATTCATCGATATCATTTATGCATTGGTGGATGGAGCCCGAACGGCACTTGCGGTTGCAGCTGCAACCGCAGCAGCAGGTATTATTGTAGGAATCGTTACGAAAACCGGATTAGGGCTGAAGCTGGCTAATGGTTTGATCGATTTGTCTGGTGGATATTTGATTCCAACACTGATGCTAACTATGGTAGCGGCACTTATATTAGGAATGGGTTCACCTACGACCGCCAATTATGTCATCACATCGACGATTGCAGCACCTGCGATCATTTTGCTTGGTGTTCCTGATTTATCTGCACATTTATTCGTTTTCTATTTTGGCATTATAGCAGATATTACTCCTCCAGTTGCTTTAGCGGCATTTGCAGCGGCAGGGGTGGCAGGCGGTGAACCGATAAAAACGGGAATTGAGTCATCAAAACTTGCTATCGCTGCATTTATCATTCCATATATTTTTGTTCTTTCCCCACAAATGCTGATGATCGATACAACTTGGATGGAGGTTGCCTGGGTTGTACTTACAGCAATGTCAGGCATGATTGCAATTGGGGCGGGTGTTATAGGTTACTGGATGAGGGGGATGCACTGGTTAGAAAGAGTCCTCGCTATAATAGTTGGTTTACTATTAATCTATCCTGAAACGATATCGGACATCATTGGGGTATCCGCTTTTATCGTATTACTGGCTTTACAATACCTTTGGAAAAGTGACAATCACGACAGCACCAAAATCTTGGAAAATAACCGAAGCATAGAGAAAAATTGAGTCTAAGAACATCGATCCTAAAAGTAAATGATAGAGCTGAACCATTCGGGGGGGTGATTTTTTGAAGTGAAACATCATTGAGAACACAACGCCCAATCGGAATGTGCAGACTGCTTTTCTATCGAGAACAACCAGCATATTCCTACTAGGTTCATCAGCTCGTATTTTCAGTTGCATTATGGTAAGACCCTAAATGGTTTTAATTTGAAAGGAGACTAATTCATGAAATTTTTAAAAAGTTTTATTTTAGTTACTTTCAGTTTCTTTTGCATGATCACACCAGCTTTTGCAAGTGTCCCTGGAGTGGATACTTCAATGAAAAAAGGAGCAACAAAAGGAATCGTATCAGTTTCCCACCCTTTAGCGGCTGAAGCGGGCATAAAGATATTAAAACAAGGTGGAAATGCAGTCGATGCAGCAGCAGCCATTCAATTATCGTTAAATGTAGTTGAACCGATGATGTCTGGAATCGGCGGCGGTGGTTTTATCATGATTTATAATAAGAAAGAAAATAAAATTACGATGATCGATAGCCGCGAAATGGCACCGCAAAATGTTTCGCCAGAACTATTTTTAGATGAAAAGGGAAAACCCGTACCTTTCAGTAAACGGCACACAAGCGGTAAAGCTGTTGGTGTTCCTGGAACCCTTAAGGGGATGGAAGCAGCCCTGGAAAAATACGGAACATTGAAATTATCACAAGTTATGGACCCGGCCATTAAACAAGCTGAAAAAGGCGTTAAGGTCAATTGGATAACAGCGCAATATATCGATGAAAATGTAAAAAAATTAGAAAATAACGAAGAAGCTGCAAAAGTATTTGTGCCTAACGGAAAACCATTGGAAGAGGGGGACACCCTTGTTCAGCCTAATCTGGCAAAGACTCTTAAGTTAATAAAAAAACAAGGTTCAAATGTTTTTTATAAAGGTGAAATCGGGGAAGCCCTCACGAAAGAAGTTCAAAAACGTGAAGGGACGATGACAACTGAAGATTTGGAAAACTATGTGGTGAAAGAGAGGGAGCCAATTAAATCGGAATATAGGGGATTTGAAGTGGTCGGGGCGGCTTCGCCAAGTTCAGGCAGCTTGACTGTCCAACAGATTCTTGAGCTTATGGAAGGATACGATGTGCAAAAGATGGGGGCGAACTCTCCTGAGTATCTTCATCATCTAACCGAAGCCATGCATCTGGCTTTTGCCGATCGAGCTGCCTATATGGCAGATGAAGATTTTTATGATGTACCCACTAAAGGACTATTAGATGAAGAATATATAAAAGAAAGAAGAAAACTCATCAATCCAAATAAATCAACAGCCGATGTCAAAGAAGGCGATCCATGGAAGTACGAAGGCCAAGAACCGGTTTCAATGGAGAAGGTAAAAGAAGAGAAAACACCGATCGGACAAACGACTCACTTTTCTGTAATGGATAAGTGGGGAAATATGGTTTCTTATACGACTACGATCGAGCAAGTATTCGGTTCAGGTATCATGGTACCTGATTATGGATTCATGCTTAATAATGAAATGACGGATTTTGATGCCACACCGGGTGGCGTTAACCAGGTGGAACCAGGAAAAAGACCAAGAAGCAGTATGTCACCGACCTTCATATTAAAAGATGGCAACCCTTTCATGGCCATTGGGTCACCAGGTGGAGCAACGATTATAGCATCGGTATCTGAAACTATCATGAATGTGATCGATCATCAAATGACAATTCAAGATGCGATACTTACGCCGCGTGTTTACTCTGCTGGCTATCCTACAGTTAGATGGGAACCGGGAATCGATCAAAATACTAGGTTAGAGTTAATGGCAAAAGGGCATGTTTATGAAGAAAAACCGCAGCATATCGGAAATGTGCAAGCTGTTATTTATGATTATGAAAGGGGAAGAATGTATGGGGGGGCCGACAATACAAGAGAAGGAACTGTTCTCGGTGTGGATGGGGTTTCCTATAAATCGAAACAGCCAAGAGAAATGAAAGAAGAAAAAAAGGGGCCGTTTACCTTAAAAGTGAATGGAGCCGTTTATCCTTACACAGCAAAACAAATGAAACTGATTGATGGAAAACCATATATCCAATCAGACAAATTGCTTCTAGGTTTGGGTGCAATTGAAACAGTGGATTTAGAAATATTTAAACCAGATAAAAAATCCTACTTACCGGTGCTAAAAGTCGCAAAATCATTAGGATATAAAGCAAAATGGAACGAAAAAGACAAAGTTGCACTATTGGAAAAAGATCCGGCGGATATTGAAGATTCAGACGATGATGGTAGTGTCACCAATTAATTTCTTTTCTTGAGGGAGCCCAGCCTGCTCCAAGAATAAAATCGAATTCTGTATGACTCAAAAAATGGAAAACCCCTGGATTCTCTATGAAAAGAGAATTCAGGGGTTTTTTATAGTTCATAGCGTTTCTTTTATCAAATCTGATCATTTCAAAAGTGGATGGCCGCTTAAATTGGATTTTGTCTGTTCAATTGCCAATTTTGCTAAATTCTTTATCGTTACATCGTCCATCGGAGGATTGTGTAAACCAGCTCTTACATCCCTATAGTGCCTTTGTAGAGGATTATTGCGTTGAAGGCTTTTTGCACCGACTATTCGCATGGCTTTATCGACAATTGTAATGGCTGCGTTTGTAACAATATGTTTTGCAGCCCCCAGCTCATTTGTGAAATGAATTCTTCGTGATTCATCATCATAAGCCTCGGCAACGCTATATAAGAAATGCCTGGCTTTCATTAATTCCAAATCAATTTCTCCTAACAGTTGTTGGACATTAGCCAGCTGGCTGATAGGTGCATTTATACTGTTTGGAGTATAGTTATTGGCAAAGTGTATGGCGTAATCCCTTGCAGCTTGCGCAATGCCAAGGTAACAGGCTGGAATATGAAGGATCCATGCATTGAATCTGTTTCCACTTGGCATTTCAGGTAACTCAACAAGTTTTGAATCATCCACTTCAACATCTTTAAGGACCAAATCATGACTTCCTGTCCCCCTCATTGAAATTACGTCCCATGTTTCATCTATGTAGAGCCCATCCAAATCTTTATGCAGGAGAAAAAATCCAACCTTTTGCCTTTCCTCGATCCATGCTGAAACTAGGAAATAAGTTAAAACAGGGGACATGGTTGTATAGGTTTTACGTCCGGAAATAACCCAATAATCTCCCTTTTTGACTGCCTTCGTTCCGGGGCGTCCCCCGCGAGTCGGACTGCCAGTTTGCGCTTCACTAACGGAACGGTTCACTAAAGCGCCATTTAGAACTTCCCCAGCAATAAAATCTAAGTTCGTTTTTGTCCAACTTTCCTGTTCAAAAAGATCTCCTATCACTCCAAGGTTCCAACCAATGGATAGCGCAGTCGCTGAATCAAAACTAGCCAATGTTTCTTGAAGGAGAATCATGTCATAAACTTTTAACCCTCCGCCACCATAGGATTTGGGAAGAGTTGAACTTGTATATCCCATACGAATTAAATCTTGTATATGTTCTTTCGGAAAAAAGGCCAATTCATCAATTTGAGCAGAATTATTTTTGAATTTCGATTCTACTTCATATAATTTTTTCAGCCACGCTTTTTGACTCTCCGTCTTAATGAATAGGTTAATCACACGGTTCCCTCCTTCTATTACCTTCTGTTTTTATTTCAATTCCTATTAATCTTATTGGTTTAAATGATAATTAAGGTGTGTTTAGTTGTCAAGGAAATTAAGGGCTTGCAGATAAATGATGCCTCCGGAAAGACTCTTGTATTTTCATATAACTACAACTCTTTTAATAAAACAGGTGTGTGCAGTTGCTTGAAAATTTTAAATATACACATTGACTTTACAAAAGTATCCATCTATTATGTTTATAACCAAATAACTTACTTAACCTACCTAAATAGTTGGTATTGAGTGGTGAAGGTGATGTATGTATTTCCTTTGAATTTCAGGAAATACAAATGCTAGTAAAAAAACATCGTAAAACGAAAGGGGATTCACTATGAAAAATAAAAAATTTCGCCATGTTTTAACTATCGGTTTAGCGTTTGTAACCATATTAGCGGGGTGCGGATCAGGTACATCAACGAGTAATGAAGCCGATGCAAATTCAGGTAGCACTTCAGGTGTCCGAAAGGTAAAAGTAGCATATGACCAAGCGTCAAAACCTATGTCTTGGCTGGATGAGAAGGGAAATCCAACTGGATATGATGTGGAAGTTATGAAATTGGTTGATGAATTACTACCGGCATACGAATTCGAATATATTGGCACATCAAGCGATGACTTGTTAGTAGGCATTGAACAAGGTAAATATCAAGTGGGGGTTAAAAATGCTTTCTGGACAGAGGAAAGGACTGAGAAGTTCATCTTTCCTAAAGAATTCCTTGGATTAAGCAGTGCGGGCCTTGTTTTAAAGAAAGAAAATTCAAAGATCAAAAATCTCAAGGACTTTGCTTCAGAGGGCTTCTCCTTAGCACCAATCGCAGCAAATAACGCTCAATACACGATCGTTGATGAGTATAATCAGGCCAATCCGGACAATAAGGTGAAATTGAAAGCCGGAGATGCCTTCACTGTAGATGTAATTCAATGGGTAAATGAAGGCCGTGTCGACGGTGGAATAGCGATCGAGGGAGCTTTTAAGAAGCAAGTGGCCGACGATGGCCCCTATCATAATTTAGTGGATGATCTAGTTTACAATGAATTTGCAGTCATTAAAACCTGGCCATTATTCAACAAAAAAGAACAAAAATTCGCAGATGCTTATGATGAAGCGATTAAAAAAATTAAAGACGAAAAGAAGACGAATGAGTTAAGCGAAAAGTTTTATGGCCGGGATTTATTCGAAGTTTTGGGAACTGTAGAGAGATAACGAAGCCCTTAGCAAAACAAGAATTAAAATGTCAACCAATAGGTTATGACTTGTCATTTTCTTAATATGGGTTTTCTTGGATAACTCTGGTATTTTAAGAGATGGCAAGTTTCTAGGTACTGGCCTTCAATAGAATGATTGGATTTGAAAATTCGAATCTTCAATGAAAGCAGATGGAGGTGAAACATGGAAAAATACTTTGATTTAGCTTACATAGTAGAGTCGGTACCAATGTTAGTTCCCTTTCTAAAAGTAACATTAATAGTTACGGGTCTATCGGTCTTGTTCGGGACAATCATAGGTTTCATCTTAGCAGTCATGAAACTTGGAAATAGTAAAATCGCCAGGAAAATTGCCTATGGATATACAACGGTATTGAGATGTACGCCCTCTATAGTTCTGCTTTTTTTGACTTATTATGGTATACCTGCAATTGCAGGGAAATTTGGCATAAATCTTAATGATATTGATAAAGCAGTATTTGTAGTCATAACCTTTTCGCTTCAATTTGCGGCTGCAATGTCAGAAGTGATCAGAACATCGCTTGAATCTATTGATAGAGGGCAATTTGAAGCGGCAGTAAGCGTTGGATTAAGCAATACGCAAGCTTACCGGAGAATTATTTTACCCCAGGCTTTCGTAGTCGCATTACCAAACTTCGGTAACAGCTTACTTGAATTAATGAAAGAAGGGTCCTTAGCATATACAATCGGCTTGATAGATATCATGGGGAAGGCAGAGCTTATAATCGCCGGGAACTATAACACACATGCATTAGAAATTTATCTTGCATTGGCGGTTATTTACTGGACATTGTCGATTGCCATTGAACAACTGTTCTTAAAATTGGAAAAGGCATTCAGTAAAGGAAAACAAGTGATAACAACTGCATAGAGGGGTGACAGAATGTCAGAAGGTCTGGATTATAGGTTTTTAGTGGAAACCTTTTTTGTAGCGTTATCGGGGGTGCCGACCGCATTATTCATTACAATTGTTGCTTTGATTATTGCCTTGCCATTAGGGTTTTTACTTGCTTTATCAAGAATTAATCAAATCCCGGTATTGAATCGCTTAGCACAGATATATGTTTCATTTGTCAGAGGAACGCCCGTCATTATCCAAATTTTCATTATATATAGCAGTGTGCCATTAATGCTGACTTCTATATTTGAAAAGTATGCTGTCGAAATGAATGTATACGATGTAAATCCGATATGGTACGCATTCATTGTTTTCTCGTTGAATACGACAGCTATTCTCACAGAGGTGTTTCGTTCGGCAATTAGCACAGTGAGCAAGGGGCAACTTGAAGCTTCATATGCTGTCGGATTAACAACTGTGCAAGCATTTAGAAGAATTATCATTCCACAGACATTGGTAGTGGCATTACCGAATATATGTACAGCGACAGTCAATCTGATTAAAGCGACATCATTAGGTTATGCTTTGTCATTGCAGGAAATCACTTTAAAAGCCAAGGTAGCTGCCAATGTTGGCTACAATTATGTTGAAGCATATATTGATATCTTTCTTGTTTACCTAATTTTATGTAGTTTGGTGGAATACTTGTTTAAAAGGTATGAAAAACGAGTAAGCAGGTTTAAAGCCGTGAGTATCTGAAATGAGGAGGTGTGGCCGAAATGCTAGAGATTAAAAATATTCATAAATCATTCGGTGAGAATGAGATTTTAAAAGGTGTGGATTTAAATATAGACAAGGGGGATGTGGTGGTAATTCTGGGTCCAAGTGGTTCAGGTAAGACAACTTTACTCCGCTGCATTAACTTTCTTGAAAAAGCAGATCAAGGACATGCCGTTTTTGGTGATATTGATGTAAGTCTTAAAACGGCATCTAAAAAAGTGATTCATGGAATAAGGCAGAAGATAGCCTTTGTTTTTCAAAATTATAATCTTTTCACTAATAAAACGGCATTGGAAAATGTGACGGAAGGACTGGTTATTGGAAGGAAGATTGCGAAAGCAGAAGCATATGAGATTGGTAAAAAAGCATTGGATAAAGTAGGCTTGTCGGAAAAATATGGTGCTTACCCTAGTGAACTCTCAGGCGGGCAGCAGCAAAGGGTGGGCATTGCGAGAGCGGTTGCTTTAAACCCTGACATAATTTTATTTGACGAACCAACTTCGGCATTGGACCCGGAATTGGTCGGTGAAGTACTGACGGTGATGAAGCAAATTGCCAAAGAAGGAACTACGATGTTAGTTGTCACGCATGAAATGTCTTTTGCAAAGGATGTTGCAAACAGAGTGATTTTTATGGATGCAGGTGTCATAGTGGAAGAGGGATCGCCTAAAGAAATTTTTGTGAATCCAAAAGAAGAAAGAACGAAGAGGTTCTTAAAAAGAGTTTTGCCGGAGGATTATATTTTTTATATTTAGGTTATGTTCACTTTCTCTTTTGATATGTGATTGAAACAAACGAATGAGAATAACGTTTGTTAGAGGGATTCAGAATGACGTTAAGTGAATTGATAGTAAAAATTCAAAAATTGAATTAAGCAAATAAATGCGGTCGAAGAATATTTTAATTTACCAATAGAAATTTCCTTAAAATCAGATGATATGATTATAAAGATTCTTTCTCTGATAGATAGAAGAGTTGGGATGCGTAAGTTACAGGGTCTTGAAAAATCTATCCTAAATGAAAAGGAAATTATCCAGTGTTTTTATAACTTGCGATGTGAAGCAGAGGGAATAAGGACTTCATAAAAATCGCTATAATGAATTTTTATTGAACAAGTATTTTACTTGGCGTGGAAGTGTGAGCGTTAGGACGTTATTAATTAGTGAGGAAAAACAATACGGATGGATAGTGAAAACACATGAACCTCCTGCAAATATGAGCGGGAAACCTAGCTCATTGGCAGGAAGTCTAAAGTGTTTTCTTTATATAGTGAATCACAATGAGCCAGGGTGTCTTTTCCATTAAATTAGAGAATCAGCATTTAGGCATCGTTCCTAACATCCCACTTAAAAAAGCTATGTATTTCCTCTACTAACTTACATACTGCAGGAGACAGATATCGATCTTTCAAATAGGCCAGGTAAACAGTCCTTTCCAAAGAATTCGAATCTATTGCACGAATTGCAGTATTGCGTGTTGCAGCGGATTTTATATAGCTTTCCGGTAAAATTGTAACCCCAAGCCCTTCTTCCACCAAACTGCAAGCCGTTTCAAGCCTTTCTATTTCGTATAGGATATTTGGAATTGCATTTTCACCCTTAAATGCTCTTAAGATATCATCTCTTGTTTGAAATCCAGTTGTACTGATGATCAATTCTTTCTTTGCAATGTCTTGGAAAGTGATGGACTCTTTTTCATTTAACTCGTCATCTTTATGGATCAAAAGCATGAATTTTTCATTATAAAGGGGAGTGGACAGAATTTCATCGTTATTGATGGGCTGGTTCGTGATGGTGAAATGAACATTATACCGATTTAACGAATCGAAAACTTTCTCTTCCCCTAATATTTCCCTTACTTTTATATGAATATTAGGATAATTGATTTTAAAATTCCTGATTATCTTCGGAAACCAAAATTTGAATGATTCTATGGAACCTATAGATACTGTTCCGCTTCCAACATCCTTCATTTCCTTAAGTTCCACTTGCAAATTATCGAATCTTCTTAACAGGTCAACAGATCTCGTATAAAAAAGACCCCCTGCTTCCGTAAGCTCAAGACCCCTTGTATTACGTTCCAAAAGCTGTAAACTAACTTCATTTTCTAATTTCATTATGGCATTACTTAGGGAAGGTTGTGATATATGCAGCATTTTTGCCGCTTTTGAGAAATTCTTTTCCTGGACGGTGGTAGTGAAATACCGAAGTTGACGAAGATCCATTTATGCTCCTTTCTATAGCTTTAAACTATAGATATATTGAATTTTTGTATTGGTAATTATATATTATCTCATCTATAATTTTTAAAAAAGATATTTCGGAATTTTTTAAATAAAGGAGAAATTATGTATACTAATCCGACTTCAAAATATTGGAATGGAAGAATTGATTCCCAATCTGACATGGACAGCTTCAGATACCACCAAAGAGTACGGTTGGCTCCGATATCGGAATTAGCCATCTCTTCCAATGCATCAAAGACCTTTGGGTTGATTGGCTTCAAATGTGATGAAGGCGTCAGAAGGAATAAAGGCAGGATTGGTGCTGCAGAGGGTCCTGATCATATTAGGCAATACTTGGCGAAATTACCCTGTCATTTACCGTCCCAAACCGAGCTGGTGGATGCTGGCGATGTAATATGTGAAAGTACGGAAATGGAGGCCGCCCAATTCGAACTGGGATCGGCTGTTGACCGGATATTGGAGACTAAAGCGATTCCTATCATACTTGGGGGAGGGCACGAAACCCTGTATGGCCATTATCTTGGGATTAGGAAATCCATTGGACCAAAAGCTAGATTGGGGATCATTAATATTGACGCGCACTTTGATATGAGGCCCTATGAAAAAGAAAGTTCATCAGGAACGATGTTTAAGCAGATTTTGGACGAAGACCAAAGTTGTGGATATTTATGTGTCGGAATTCAGAAGCAGGGGAATACAAAGGCACTTTTTGAAACCGCTGAGAGGAGTAAGGTAGACTACATATTGGAAGAAGATTTGTCATTGAACGAAATGGATGAAACAAAGCGGCGGATAAATGAATTCGTTAATAAAAATGACTACATTATGCTTACATTATGTACGGACGTCATTGATTCAGCATATGCACCTGGGGTGAGTGCTCCATCGCCGTTTGGACTGAATCCGAAATTGGTACGTGCGATTATTAGGCATATCGTATCGAATGAAAAAATCCTCTCCTTTGACATTTCGGAAGTGAATCCTTCGTTGGACGAAAATAATAAAACCGTAACATTGGCAGCACATTTAATAAATGAAGTTTTGCTGCATTTTAAATAATGAATGGATATGGAAGAGGGCAATTCCAATTTGGTCCTTCCAGCTTTCCTCAATGTTATCTCCATGCTCAATTATAAGTGTTGAAACTAAGTCCTTTGGCAGCACCCAGGCTGTCCGTGAATCATTCATGGACAGTCTTTTTTACGCCTCCTTTACACGCGTTAATGGTCGGGGCCATTGCTTGACTCCTCGTTAGAGGATTAACCATGGCTCTGCCAAAGTTCACTACTGATACTTGTGGGTTTTTGGTTTATAATAACAACCATCTAGGGGGGATTTTTTATGAATGAATATAAAGTGACGGTCAGGAATGGCAGTACCTTGATCTTGTCGGAAATCATTAAAGCTGAAGATGAAAGAGAAGTCCTTGGAACTCTTTTGATTTCCAGCGAATTATTTAATCAACCATTTACCGACATCAGGATTTTAGAACGCTGATTTGTGCCTGTCCGTTCGATTTGTTACACTGTAATAAATTCTAATACGGTAGGCGATAGTATGTGTGGACGTTTTACCCTTTTCACTGACATTGAAGAAATAAAAGATCGGTTTGATATTCAGGGATCGTTTGATGGGGAATACCAATTCAGCTACAATATTGCTCCCTCCCAATCCGTTCTCTCCGTCATTAATGACGGGGCAAGGAATCGACTTGGATATCTTCGGTGGGGACTCATTCCTTTCTGGGCAAAAGACGAAAAAGTGGGCTACAAAATGATCAATGCCAGAGCGGAAACCATTGCTGAGAAAGCAAGCTTCAGGAATGCGTATAAGAAGAAGAGATGCTTGATAATCGCTGACTCTTTTTATGAATGGAAGAAGACACCGGAAAGAAAAATACCGATGCGAATAAAACTGAAGAATCATGCTCCATTTGGAATGGCGGGTATCTGGGAATCCTGGAAATCTCCTGAAGGCATCAGCGTCTATTCATGCTCCGTTATAACAACCGTTCCTAATGAGCTAATGACCAGCATTCATGATCGTATGCCTGTCATCCTTAAACCAGAAGATGAAAAAGAATGGTTGAGTCCAACAAATAATGATCCTGCATATCTGCAGCAGTATTTAAAGTCATTCGATTCGGAACAGATGGAAGCCTTTGAGGTATCGACTGATGTGAATTCGACCAAAAATAATTCATCTAACCTAATACAACAAATTTGCTGAGAGGTCATAAGACCTCTTTTTTATATGAATTCCGTCCCGATAAATGAAAAAAACTGATTAACCGCACATGTCAAGATTTCTTTATAAATAGTAAGGAGTGCATGTAAAATACTTTAAAATTAACCCTTGCGAAAATAGACAAAATGCTGTACTGTTATATTTGCTTTTCAAAACGACTTTCGATGTCACTTTCACAAACTCAGATGGTTTCAGCAAGTTTCCAGTGTGGTACTTTTCTGGAAGGCATCGTAATATTTGATAAATTATATAATGTAATCTTCTTATCAAGAGAGACGGAGGGACTGGCCCGAAGATGTCTCGGCAGCGGACTTAAATGGAGTGCTGTGCCAAATCCAGCAGGCTGATTTTTGCCTGAAAGATAAGGAGGGTGTTTTTTATAAATTAAAAGACCTCTTCTTGTTGTTAAATCGAAGGGGTCTTTTTTATGCCAGTTTTTTTGCTATATCTCCAAGACTAGATAATCAGGTAGGTTCAAATTGGAGTTATTTGCGAAAGCTGTTAATAGAATAAGAGCTGTGACACCTGTCACGGGAAAAATAAAAAGAGGTGTACATCATGAGTGCAAACAATAAAGGGAATCCATGGGCATTGATCCCATTTGTCGTATTTTTAATTTTATTTATAGGGTCCGGAATCATCACCAAAGATTTTTATTCATTTCCGGTGATTGTAGCGATTTCAATTGCTTCGGCAGCTGCATTGGCAATGAATCGGAAAGAGACATTAAATCATAAGGTTGATATCTTCTGTAAAGGTGCCGGGGACGCCAATATTATGTTAATGGTTATCATTTTCCTTTTAGCCGGCGCTTTCGCCGAAGTTGCCAATGGCATGGGAGCAGTTGAATCAACAGTGAATCTTGCCTTAGCTGTTTTTCCGCAAAATCTATTAATGGTAGGGATATTCATTATTGCTTGTTTTATTTCTTTATCCATGGGGACAAGCATGGGAACGATTGTTGCACTAGCACCTATTGGGGTCGGAATTAGTGAGCAAACCGATATTTCGCTTGCCTTTTCAATGGCGGCCGTTATTGGCGGTGCGATGTTTGGGGATAACCTTTCCTTCATATCAGATACGACAATCGCTGCGGTTCGAACACAGGGAACGAAAATGAAGGATAAGTTTAAAGTGAATTTTTTCATCGTTTTACCTGCGGCCATCATCACATGTGCAATCCTTGGAATTTTAACAATGGGTGAACAAGCTGACATCTCCCAACATTCTTATAATTGGGTGAAGATTCTTCCATATCTTTGCGTATTGATCACTGCATTGGCAGGAGTCAATGTGTTCCTGGTCCTTTCCATCGGAATCGTATTTGCCGGAATTATCGGCTTGGCTGATGGAAGTTATAAACCGTTGGGTGTCATTCAAAAAGTTGGAGAAGGAATGGCGGGAATGTATGAAATCTCCTTCCTTGCCATTTTAATTGCAGGTATGGTAGCTGTTATCAAACATAATGGTGGCATCGATTATCTACTCCACCTAGTGACCCGAAATAGCAAATCAAAAAAAGGGGCGGAATTCAGCATTGCAGGGCTTGTTGGTTTGACAAACCTTTCAACGGCAAATAACACGATTTCGATTATCATTGCCGGGCCACTTGCCAAAAATATCGCTGAAAAGTATGGGATTGATCCGCGTAAATCAGCGAGCTTGCTTGACATATTTGCATGTTGTATCCAAGGGTTGATACCATATGGAGCACAACTGCTTGTTGCAGCAGGGGTAGCAAAGATTTCTCCGATAAGCATCTTGCAGTATTCATATTACCCAATACTAATTGGATTTTGTGGCGTCATTGCCATCTTGATTGGTTTTCCACGGTTTCAGCCGGGAAATGATGGATCAAAGAACTAAAAGTTAAAACAAAGTTGATTGGAGCGGGTTTGCGATACTCCTGCGGGAAAAGCGAGTCCAGGGGAGACCCCGCAGGCGCAAAGGCGCCGAGGAGGCTCCCGGACCGCCCGCGGAAAGCGAGTGCCTGGAGGGGAAATCAACGTTCAAATTGTACAAACCCCTAAAATTTCATCGAGTTTGTCTACAGTCTGAACACCCTGAATCATTGGATACAGGGTGTTTTTTGTATGGTAAATACATAAACATTATCAAGTTTTCTCCCATTTATATAGTATCAATCATTCTTCAATTTTTCTGATTAATTCCGGTCCAAATTAATGATGGTTGTGTGTGCGACACCTGTCATGAATAGAGGACAACACCAACTAAACCGGAAAGGATAATTACATAGGCTGGGTGCCAGCGTAATTTCATTAGGGCAAATAACGATAATCCAAAAACGAGTAATAAGCTTATCGCATGCCAAGAAAAGTTCAGCGCTATCATATTATTGGAAAGTGCAAAGCTGATTGCTGCAAAGAGGATTAAACTAGTGACAATGGGTCTTAGTCCATAGAACATGGATTGAATAACTGGGTAATGATTCAATTTGCTGAAGAAGGTGGCTATAACGGTTACGAATATAATAGCAGGAAGCAAGATTCCGAAAGCAGATGATATGGCCCCTGCAAATCCAGCAGTAGAATAGCCAACAAGAATGGCACTATTGGCAGTGACAGGTCCTGGGGACATACCGGAAATCGCGATGATATCAGTAAATTGCTGCGTCGTCATCCATCCATGCTTTGAGACTTCCGATTCTATTACGGGAATCATGGCGTATCCGCCTCCAAACGATACAAAGCCGATAATAAAGAAGGTGCTAAACAACTCCCACAATTCCATCATTCCATCACACACTTTCTTGAAAATTAGTTAGATCCTTTTTTGATATACCTATATGCCAGCACCCATGAAAGGTTCGAAATCATTTTCTTCATTTCCTATATCTTTTCTGTCCAACTTGACATCGTAACCTAATTTTCTCTTAATGGAGATGGTCACAATACCAGCTAAAGCTCCTGCTAATATAACCATCACAGGGTGCAGAAAGAAAAGGACTGGAATTCCTACTATTAAAATGCAGAAAGTTGTTTTGTCTACAACAGCCGTTTTTCCTATCCTGATAGCCGCATAGGCGATGATGGCTACTATGGAAGCTCTGATCGATATGAATGCGGATTCTATCTTCGGGTTATCATGAATGAAAAAATACAAAATGCCGAGGAGCAGAACAATTAAAAAGGTAGGTAATGAAACACCGATCATGGCAGCCATTGCCCCCTTCATTCCGGCAATCCGATGGCCGATAAAGGTGGCGGAGTTAATGGCGACAGCTCCCGGTACGGACTGAGATAACGCAAAAACATCCGTAACTTCTTCGCTTTTCATCCATTTTCTCTTTTCGACCACTTCCTTTTCTATTAAAGGGATCATCGCAAACCCGCCTCCGAATGTGACAGGTGCTATTTTAAAAAAGGTCCAAAATAATTGGAATAGAGTTTTCCATTGTCCTTTCATTGACATCAGTCACTTCCTTTGAATGCATTGTTAAATCTTATTATTAACATATCAAAGAAAAAGGGATGGGTAAATTGCAACAAAATCATCGGGTATAACAAAACGTTATACCCAGAAGATTTATCCGTTTTATAAAGAATGCCGCCAATAATTGAATAGCCTCAGAATGTATCACACTATTTTCATTTCACCATTTACCTAATGATGCTATCATTTTAATAAACTATCTAAAAACATGGAGGTCGTTTTCATGAAATTGGAAAATCTGAAAATGTTTTGTTTAGTGGTGGATGAAGGAAGTTTAAGCCAGGCGGCGAGGTTAAGTTTCCTATCTCAGCCCGCTGTAACACGGCAGATCCATCAACTGGAAAATTATTATAACACTTTGTTATTCGACCGTGAGGAAGGAAGGCTGAGAGTTACAGAAGCAGGAAAGCTGTTATACCCTTTTGCAAAAGCCATAGTAAATGACTTCAACCATTCAAAAGAAGTGATTCAGCAATCGACGGGGAAGTACAATGCAAATCTAATAGTAGGGGCTTCCTTGACTATCGGCGAGTATTTGTTGCCGAGCTTGCTTGGGAGATTTAAAAAACAGCAGCCAGAAATAAAAGTGACATTGACGATAAAAAATACCCCCCGGGTTCTGGAGGATCTTTCAAACGATGTCATTGATTTGGCCTTGGTGGAAGGACTTGTGGAAAACACCGATTTTATTGTAGACAAGTTCGCCGAAGACGAATTGATATTGGTATGTCCATCCGACCACCCATGGAAAGACAGAAAAGAAATTCAGCTAGATGAATTGGGAAATGAAAGGATGATTTGGCGTGAATCCATTTCCGGAACACGGCTTATCGTAGAAAACATGCTAAGGGAGCATGGGGTTTTAGAAAAAATAGAAAGCTACATGGAGATTGGCAGTACACAAGCGATAAAAAGTGCGGTTGAAGCAGGACTTGGAATCAGCATTTTGCCAAGGTTGACAGTGGCCAGGGAATTGGAGCAAGGCTTTTTGCGGGAAGTGGATATTTCCAGAATAGATATGGCAAGAAATTTATGGCTAGTCAGGAAAAACAAGCGATTCAACAAAATAGGGGTGTCTAAATTTGTTGATTTTCTTCGATAAGGAATGAAAAGCTACCTTCGTTTACCATTACAATTTGGCAGCGTTTTCAGTTTTGTGGGAAACGGTGTGGCCCCTGACACCCTGCCTTGCAAAAGTCATAGCAAATTGAATATACGGCATTGCGTATTCATTAAAGCTCTTCCCTATCGGGAGGGGCATTTTGTATTTGGTTCTTCAGCCTTCGGTTAGACAAACAAAGGGATTGTTATTTTTATATAGGCCATGTTAAATAAGTAAAGAAGCTCGCCGAAGCATTAACTGAAAGCGGTAAACAGGAACTTGTATATTTCTTGCAGTCTCGAACGAAACCGATGTCGGCTCCTATTCGTGCAATTGATGAAATCCAGGAACAAAAGCATAAAGCTGGTCTTGTCTGCCCACATTGCGACAGCCATTTTGTTGTGCGATTTGGTAAATTCGTTATCAAAACACGTGCTGGACAGGTGAAACAGCAGCGTTACCGCTGTAAAGCCTGCCATCAAACCTTTAACGACCTCACAAACACGCAATCTTCAACGCACCAGAAGACCACATAAATCTAAACGGGCAGTTTTGTTGAACAAGTTGTAAATTTAACATTTTAAAGTAAGAGCATTTCTTTGTAATGAGAAGTGCTTTTTATTTTTGTCAAAATTAAAAGGATATTTCAATAACAATAATAATATAAATAAAAACAATATAAATTTACTGTAATACGATAAATAATATGCTAAAATCATGTTGTCATTAAATAAGTGAGGTGTTTTAAATGAATGTTAAACGAGGTTCAACCACTTTCTTAAAGGTAATTATTTTTCTGGCTGGAATTGCAGTGCTTGCTTTGTGTATCTGGTTGCCTGAGATAGCCGTTAAAGATGCAAGGGTACATCCAGATACGGCTTACTTCCTAATCCCCTTTTTAGTATGTGCATACGGATTCTGTATTGCGTTTTCTGTTGCGTTGTATCAAGCATATAAACTATTAACCTACATCGAAAAGAACAATGCTTTCTCTGAATTATCCCTTAAATCTTTGAAGATTATAAAGAAATGTGCTTTTACAGTCATTTTCCTCATTTTGTTAGGAATAGTAAGCTTAAGGGTGCTTGCAAAAGTTACAGGTAGTGATGATGCAGCGGGTCCTACATCATTATGTCTAATGGGTATTTTAGCAACAAGTATCATCGCAGCCACTGTGGACGCCCTTCAAAAGCCATTAAAAAATGCCCCAGATATGAAGTCAAAAAATGAATGATTAACGGATATGTAAGAATTTTGATTGTCAGCCAGGTGATTTTTGGAGTACAAAAGCGACGAAGACACTCAATAAAAACAGACACAACTAATTTATTTAACTACGGGGACGATAGCTCAATGAACCGCCTTTTCACCAAGGCGGTTTTCTTATGGTCAAATATCAACATTAGAATTTAACATAGCCTTTATATAAATAAAATTGAAGTTACCATTAGAAATAGGAAATATACTTAAAGTCAAATTAATTATAAAATAAATTCATATTATTCTAAAAATTTCTAAAAAAAGAGAAAGTTTACTGCTGCAACATTCGGAATAGATACATGATAACTACTTAGAAAGGGGTATGAAATGTCCAAAGTATCTTTTATTAAAGGAATTGTAACCGTTCCCATAGTTTTTGTTTTACTGGCAGGGTCTTCTGTTACAAAGGCTGCTACAGATGAGCCGATGCCGGCCACAGATGCAACAATTTCAGCAAATAAGGCTTTTTATGAACAGTTGAATTTTAAAGATAAGGAAGATTTCAAGAATGCACATAAAGGATTCATTGCGCCTTTGAATATGAATCCAATTAAAAATTCAAAAGGTGACGTAGTTTGGGATAGTAATCGATATTCATTCATAAAAGAAGATCAGCCGGCAAGTCTTACTGTAAATCCAAGCTTGTGGCGGCAGGCTCAATTACAAAATATAACAGGCTTATTTAAAGTGGTAGATGGCGTTTATCAAGTTCGGGGCCAGGATTTATCAGTGCTTACCATTGTGGAAGGAAAAACAGGATTAATAGTTTTGGATACACTTTCTACAATTGAAACGGCAAAAGCAGCCATGGAGCTTTATTTTGAACATCGGCCCAAAAATCCAGTAAGTGCAATTGTTATTAGTCACAGTCATGCGGATCACTTTGGTGGTATGAAAGGCATTGCTCAATACGCTGAAAATCCAGCTAAGGTGCCGATTATTGTCCCAGCAGGTTTTAACGATGAAGCGCTAAGTGAAAACATTCTTTTAGGCAATATAATGTCTCGCCGTGCAGGTTATATGTTTGGAAATCTCTTACCCGCAAGTGAAAGGGGATTTGTTACTTCTGGTATTGGCCCAGGATTAAGTAACGGAACTTTTAGCTATTTACCTCCAACAATGGAAGTGAAGGATGATATTCAAACGGTGGAAATAGACGGAATTACATTTAAATTTTTATTGACGCCGGATTCGGAAGCTCCATCTGAAATGCATTATTATATCAATGATTACAAAACTTTAGTGGTAGCGGAAAACACCGGACACACGTTACATAATATTTATACATTAAGGGGAGCTAAAACCAGAGATACCCTAAAATGGGTGAAAGCACTTGATGAAACTGTTGATCTGTTTGGAAACGAAGATATAGATGCTATGGTAACGGCCCATACATGGCCCATATGGGGAAGGGACGATGTTCTGGAGCAGTTGGAAAGTCAGCGTGATTTGTACAAATATATTCATGACCAAACCATACGATTAGCGAATTTAGGACTTACACCTGATGAAATCGCGGAAGAGTTAAAGCTTCCTGAAAAGTTGGATAAAGTCTGGGCCAATCGGGGGTATTACGGAACATTGAAACACAACGTAAAAGCAGTGTACAACTTTTATTTAGGATATTTCAACGGTAATCCATCCGACTTGGATCCATTACCACAAGAGGAATCGGGCGCTAAATATGTACAGTATATGGGTGGGGAAAAGAAGGTCATTAAACAGGCAAAACTTGATTATAAAAGAGGGGAATATCGCTGGGTGGCTCAAGTCTTAAAGCATGTCGTCATGGCCAACCCGAAAAATACAGAAGCAAAAAATTTATTGGCTAAAGCTTATGAGCAATTAGGATACACAGCTGAATCTTCTGTGTGGCGTAATTTCTATCTTACCGGCGCAGACGAGTTAAGGAATGGTGTGGCAGACTCAAAGGGAAGTGGAGGAATGATGAATCTCGATACGCTGCTCAATATGCCAATGGATGATTTCCAGAAATTCTTGTCCATTAAATTAAACGGAATGAAAGCGGAAAATAAAAATATGACTTTCAATTTGACATTTACAGATTCGAAAACCAATTACACGATCGATCTGAATAATTCTGTATTGAACTTCAAAAAAGGGAAAATGGCGTCCAACCCTGATGCAGCATTAACATTAGATAGAATAACCTTCTATCAGATTGCTCTGGGACGTGAAGATTTATCCAAAATGGAAGCAGCCGGTAAAGTTGCCATTTCCGGTGATAAAAAACAGTTTGAAGATTTCCTGACTTTGCTGGATCAATTCCAACCTAAGGTTAATATCGTAATTCCGTGATAATCAAACACTTCATATTCTGAAACAAGGATGGATCGGTTACCCACGAGTCTACTTAGTAGTCTCGTGGGTTTGAATGTATTAATTAATCCTGAAGGCATCCTGTTTCGTTTTTAATTTTTTATAAAACGCTCCTAATAGTTACAGAACAAGTTTTGTAATTCGAAAGGAATTGTAAGCGCTTCCTGTGTGGCTGAGGTTTTGTGAAAATATAAAAAAATGGAGTGATGGGGAATGCAGTTATATGCAAGTAAGAAACGAAAAATAATGATTAGCGGCCTTTTATTTGTTGGAATGATTTTAAGTTTTTTTGATCGCGTTGCCATAAATGTCGGGATTATCCCTATTGCAGATGAGTTTCATCTCAATACGTCCCAGACAGGTATTTTAATTAGTATATTTTTTGTTAGCTACTCACTCATGCAACCGCTTGGTGGATGGATGACCGATAAGTATGGCGCCAGGGTCATGGTTACTGTTTCTTTGTTTAGTTGGTCCTTGTTCACTGTAATGACTGGGTTTGCTTGGTCATTCATGTCTTTATTATTCATCCGTTTTCTGTTCGGGTTAGGTGAAGGGCCTTTCTATCCTGCCAGTATGTCCACTATAAGAGATAACTTCCCGGAAGAAGAACGGGGCAGGGCAAATTCGTTTTTCCTGTCTGCCCAAAATATTGGCGGGATATTAGGTACTGCACTTGCAGCTTCCATGGTGGTGGCATTCGGTTGGCGGGGCATGTTTACCATTTCCGGAATTCTAGGGATATTAGCTTCTTTCGGAATTTGGTTCATTCTAAAGCCTCAAGGAAATCAAGAGGTTAAAAAAGACAAACCGAAACAAAAAAAGGTTACTCTGAAACTGTTATTTAAAATCGAAAATATTTGGAAACTCATAACATTCAAGTTTATATCAAATATTATCAACTATGGTCTGATCACTTGGATGCCTATATATTTGGTTAAAGAAAAAGGGGTGGATTTAATAGCCGCAGGAGGTTTATTGGCAATCCCTTATATTTTTGGTTTCTTGATGTTTAATGTAAGCGGGTGGCTTCTGGATAAGCATATGGCTAACCGGGAGAAGTATCTTGCCGCTGCAGGCGCTTTATTATCGGCAATTTTTCTCTTTCTAATGTCTAACGCCACGTCTATAGCACTTATCATCACTTATCTCACTCTCAACTCCGTAGCACTGTCTTTCTTTGGAACGGTTCTTTATACGATCATCATAAAATACTCACCAAAGGAACTAACGGGCTCTGCCTCCGGACTCGTAACTTTTGCCGGTCAAATTGCAGGGGCGGTTTCTCCTTTAGCCCTCGGTTTGATTATCAGTTTGTTTAATGACTCCTATAATGCCGCTTTCCTGTTTTTGGTGATAATAGCGTTATTGGGAACGATTGTTGCCGTATCTATTAAAAATAATCAGGCAAAACCAGCTAAAGAATACGAAAAAACAACTACAGTTATATAAAACTGGCTTCTGCTTTTGAGGCGACAGTTTGAAGTGTCCTGAATCCACTTCTCTAAAATTGAAAGGGCTTTCTGTTCGAGGTATGATATTAGTAATAGGCTAGAAGGAGAATGAATCATGAATATTGAACAATTGGAATATATCATCAAGGTAGCCGAGGTTAACTCGATTTCCACGGCTTCAGAAAGCCTCCATATCTCCCAATCTGGAATCAGTATGGCCATTACGAGTTTGGAGAAGGAATTAGGTATAAAAATCTTCAAGCGGTCAAGGTTAGGAACCATACCTACAGAAGACGGAAAGGAAATCATCCAGAAAGCTCTTGAAGTATTAAACAAATTGGAAGAAATAAGAGACAGTGCTCAAATACATTCAGATACGATGGAAAAAGAGTTACGCCTATCATCAACACAAGGTTTATTTCTAACGGTTTTGCCTAAATCCTTGGCCTTATTTAAGAAGAAGTATCCCGAGGTGAAAATTGTCATTGAAGAAAAAGGGGGACAAGAGATAACCGAAGAAGTACTGAATGGTAAGATAGACATCGGGCTATTGAATATCCCAAAGGTTAAACCAAAAGAAATTGAGTTGGAATTCCAACCCTTGATGGAAGCTAAAGTGATTGTGATGGTCAGTAAGAACTCCCCTTTAGTGAACCGTAAAAGCATAACCCCAAAAGAGCTAATGGACCAAAATTTGGTCATTTACAATGGACCAAGAATGAAGTTGTTCATTAAAGGTTTTTTTAATCATTACGGTGAGATGAATATATTGTTTTTCACAAATAATACAGAGATCATCAAAAAAACCGTCGCTGAGGGATTGGCGATTGCCTTTTCTTATGATATTGGAGTTAACAGCGACCCCTATTTCCTAAGCGGGGAACTTGTGGCCATTCCTTTGGTGGAGCTGGAAAATAATACAATGGAATTCGGTTACGTTCGCTCTAAGAAGCAGTATTTTTCAAAAGCTGCCAGGGAGTTTATTAAATGTCTCGATTTCTATACTACTCTTAAATATTAGTTTCCTATGATGATAGGGAACTAATATTTTTTTATTTACTTCAATATTTTTTATATTTATATCATATATCCTTATTTTACTTAAATATTATTTACATTTAAAATTAATGTTATAACATTTTAAATATTTAAAAAATTCAACGAAAATAAAAATCGAAAGGGGAAACTTATGGTAACGACCCAGGAAGAGAAATTAGAGGTACTACAAACAAAGTTGCAGGATTTCATCCAAAATGAATTGCTTCCATATGAACAGGAGCATGGATTGAACGCTGAAGAGGATATCCCGATGGAAGCGATACAATGGGCAAGGAAACGTTCCAGGGAATTGGGGTTTTATGGTATTAACCTCCCTGAAACATATGGCGGACAAGATGTTAGTTTAAAAGGCTTATGCATGTTCAAGGAAGAATTGGCCCGTTCCGGAGCGGTTTTATGGGGGCAGGTTATCGGCGAGATTGGCGGGCCGCTAAGAATTGGCCAGATGTTGGAAAGTTTTACACCTGAGCAAATAGAAAAATATGTGATGCCCGTTGTGACGGGAGATGCGAGCTGCTGCTTTGCCCTTACAGAACCAAATGCTGGATCAGATGCCTTCGCTATCGAAACAACAGCCGTTAAAGACGGAAATGATTATATATTAAATGGAAAGAAACATTTTATCAGTGCGGCCCCCTATGCTGATTTCGCCATTGTCATAGCGAAAGAATCCGGGAAAGGAGAAAAAGAAAGAATCACTGCTTTCCTAGTTGATAAAAAAACATCCCAACATCCGGGGTTTGAACTAGGAGACATTCAAGTTCCCCTATCAGGAGAACGCATACATGCTGAATTGAATTTCAATCAATGTCGAGTGCCTGCCGCCAATATAATCGGAGAACCAGGAAAAGGTTTGCTGCTCGGATTGAAAAGAATAAACACAAATCGCGCTTCCCATGCCGCCGGCTTTATCGGAATGGCTCAACACCTTCTCGATTTATCTATTGAACATGCCAAAACGCGAGTCCAACATGGCCGGCCCATCGGTGACTTCCAGGCAATTCAGCATATGCTCGCAGATATGGCGACGGAAATCTACGCAGCAAGGTGCATGGTCTATGATGTGGTTGGAAAAATTGATCAAGGAAAAGAGGATCGAGCCGGCACGTCCATGGCTAAACTGTTTGCTTCAGAAGTAAATTGCCGTGTGGCTGACAAGGCTGTCCAAATCTTTGGCTCCAAAGGCTTGGTAAAAGGGCATCCAGTAGAAAAAATGTACAGGAGTGCACGGATGTACCGTATTCTGAGCGGAACCTCAGAAATTCAAAAAAATACAATTGCCAAAGCATTATTAAAAGGGTAAAACCTTTTTCGGGGGAGGAAATATACATGCTGCATAAGTTGACATTTCAGTCACTGTTGAATAAAGGAATGAAACGATTCGGCGAACTGCCGGCTATTACCTTGTTGCCAGCCGGGGAAACGATAACCTACGACGAGTTATGGAAGAAAACAGAACTTATCACATCTTATCTACTTCGTTTAGGTGCAGGAAGGGGTGTCCGCATAGCGACCATCATTCCAAACAGTTTAGAAAGTGTGATGTTTGGTTTGGCCATCCAGCAATGTGGAGCAACCTTGGTGCCATTAAGTGAAAAACTGGGGAAAAGAGAAATACAATTCATTTTAAAGGAAGCAAAACCAGAAGTGGTCATAATAGCTACACAGACACACTTTGACACCTTCTTTGAGTATTTGGAAGAAATGAAGAAGGAAGATGTCCATGTTATTGGGCTCCCAGGCTTTCATATTAATTATCCGGAGGAGTTTGAACTGTTTAAATGGCCCGGCGAAATAAATAATCTAGACTTGCCATTAGCTGAAGAGGAAGACATTGCCCTTCTGTCATATACAGGCGGGACAACGGGTACACCCAAAGGCGTCATGCATTCCCAGAAAGGACTCGGCGCCGCCATACTTTCTGCAGCTATCGAAGACCCGCTGGATGACCGTGACCGGGTATTGCTAAGTACGCCCATTGTGCATTCAGCCGGTTCATTACTTTGGAGATCCCTTGTTTCGGGCGTCCATGTCTATGTGATGGGTTCATTCGACGCTGCAGCTTTCATACAGGCGATAAAGGAACATGAAATCACGACGACATTCATGGTACCGACCATGTTATACAGGCTCCTTGACCAGACAAAGAAGATGGAATATGATATGAGCTCCATGCGTAATATCTTTTACGGCGCGTCACCAATTTCTCAAAAGCGCCTTAAAGAAGCTTTTGAAGTATTCGGGCCTATCATGCGCCAGCAATACGGCATGACTGAATGCAATATTGTCATTGCCAGACTATCGAAGAGCGCTCATGTATGGGCTTATCATAACAATTCGGAAATTCTGAAAAGCTGTGGGAAACCGTGCATTCTTACCGAAGTTCGACTGATTGATGAAGATGGAAATGATGTAAAACCAACCGAGCTTGGAGAAATTATCGTAAAATCACCAGCCATGATGGTAGGCTATTATCAAAGACCGGATCTTACCCAAGAATACATCCGTGATGGCTGGTTCTACACGGGGGATATTGGTAAATGGGATGAAAGCGGTTACCTTTATATTGTGGATAGGAAGAAAGATATGATCATTACGGGCGGGATGAACGTATATTCTTCAGAAGTTGAGCGAGTGGTGAACCAGCACCCTTCTGTTGCATTAAGTGCTTGCATAGGCGTTCCCCATCCAGATTGGGGAGAAGTAGTGTGTGTCGTGGTATCATTGCGAGAAGGATCGAACTGTACTAGTGAGGAATTAATTGATTTCTGCAAACAAAGAACCTCTAAGTATATGGTTCCTAAAATAGCCTATTTTCTTGATAAGTTCCCATTAACGCCGATTGGAAAAATAGATAAAAAAGAACTAAGAAAGATGTTTTCACAAGGGATTCTAACCATTTAGGAGAGGCAGGAGAAGTGTATCATAACAGACTTAATTTCAACATTGAGACCTACAGAAAACTAGAAAATATAAGATAGACACAAATTATTTTAAGTTGCATCATAATTCATACGTGAATAGGAAATTTAGGTATATATTCCCGAAAGAATATTTTCGCACCAGAACCCTTAATAATAAAAAGACGACTCCAATTTTATGAAAATAAATTGGAGTCGTCTTTTTTACTACTAAATTAAATACCACTAAGAAACGAAAGTTTTCAGTGGCCTCAATTTTTTCAAGTGTGTATTTTGATTTTAACTTTTAGATCCCGTTTGATGATTTAATTTTTTAACTCCTTCTTGAAGGGCTGGCAAGTAGATTTCTAATAATTTCTTTTTATCTGTTCGGATGACCTGGGTAGAAACATTTACTGCGGCTATCGTTGCCCCCTGCCAATTGATAATGGGCATTGAAATGGAGCGGAGTCCTTCCTCTAGCTCTTCATCACCTAACGCATAACCCCGTGACCTGGTCATGGCCAGGTCTTCCTCGAATTTTTCATAAGTGGTGATTGTATTTTGGGTAAAGGCTTCGATATTGGTGATTCCCCAAATTTTTTTCCTTTCGTTTTCGGGTAACCAGGCAACAAGTGCTTTTCCTAATGAGGTTGCATAATAAGGCAACCTTGAACCGACCTTCAAGTTTGCCCCGACGATCCTTTTAGCTGCATTTACTCTGGAAACATAGACAACTTCTGCCCCATCCAGAATGGCCAGATTTGTTGATTCCTTTACAGTGGCAGAGATAGATTCCAAGATTGGTTGAGCAAGATCCGGTAAATTCAATGTTTGTAAATAATGGACCGCTAAATCCAAAACCTTAGGGCTGAGTTGAAATCTATTGTCTTCTATTAACCTTATATAACCAAGGTCGACAAGGGTTAATGCAAAGCGTCTAACTGTCGCTTTATTAATGCCTGTCCGCTCTGCAAGTTCCCGAAGCGAAAGACTAGCAGAACTTGAATCAAAAGCTTTTAACACTTCAAATCCTTTTGCGACTGATTGGACGAAATAAGATGATTGTTCCGTTTCATTATTCATCTCGAACTTCCTCCTAAAAATAATGAAAATTTATAGTGAATTATCAGCCTAATTGTTAGAAAAAATAAACAATTAGGTTGACTTCTTAACAAAAGATAATTATGATTATCCCAAGGTACACTATATGTACAAGGTGTACGTATAGTGTACACTTATAATCGCAATTATACAACTCTTATTTTAAATTTTTTTCATTGAATATGTAAGGGATTACATTACGTGGAAGAGGAGGCTTTAAGCTACATTGAATAAGATCATTACTGCATCAGAAGCTGTTTCGTATATAAAAGATGGAGACACCGTCGCTGTAGGAGGTTTTGGGTTGGTAGGATGCCCTCTTAACTTGGTGGAAGCATTGGCTGAATATCCAGTTTCCGATTTAACGATCATTAGCAATAACCTAGGGGAACCCGGAGGAAAAGGTCTAGGTAAGATTCTACTCCAAAATAAAATAAAAAAAGGGATAGGTTCATATTTTACGAGTAATATGGATGCCGTCCGTTACGTCAAGCAAGGCATCTTGGAAGTGGAGCTGGTTCCGCAGGGGACATTAGGCGAAAGGTTACGAGCAGCAGGTGCCGGTATAGGTGGATTTTATACTCGAACGTCAGCAGGGACACTTATAGGAGAAAATAAAGAGTCACGCGTGATTAATGGAAAAGAATATGTTTTAGAGTTACCGTTATTTGCTGATGTGGCTTTAGTGAAGGCTAAAAAAGCAGATAGGTTGGGTAATTTAATCTATTCAAAAACAGCTCGGAACTTTAACCCTGATATGGCTAGTGCAGCAAAAATAACTATAGTTGAAGTGGAGGAGATTGTTGAAATGGGAAAGATATCTCCCGAGGAAATCATAACGCCTCATTTGTTCGTGGATTTTATAGTGGAAAGGAGAAATTGACCGAAGATGTCGTCACTTACTATTAAAGAAATGATAGCCAAAAGGGTTGCTATGGAAATAAAAGAGGGAACAATCGTCAATTTAGGGATCGGCATTCCGACCATGGTTGCTAACTATATACCCGAAAATAAATCAGTATACCTTCATACCGAAAATGGGCTCCTTGGAGTAGGTCCTTCGCCAGAAAAAGGGAAGGAAGACCCTGAAATCATAAATGCCGGGAAATTACCGGTCACCGCACAAAAAGGTGCTGCTTATTTTTCATCCTCCGAATCATTTGCGATGATTCGCGGCGGACATGTTGATACAGTCGTTTTAGGAGCCCTTCAAGTCAGTGAAACAGGAGATTTAGCAAACTGGGCTGTACCGGGAAAGGATATTTTAGGAGTTGGTGGAGCAATGGATTTAGTCGTGGGTGCAAAGGAAGTCATCATTGCAACTCAGCATTGCACGAGAGAGGGTAATCCGAAAATTGTCAATCACTGCGATATTCCACTAACAGCCCAAGGTGTTGTATCGACATTAATATCTGAATATGCAGTTTTTCGATTTAAAGATAATGAAATGATTTTAGAAGAGTTAGACAAGGGGTGTACGATAGAGAAATTAAAAGAAATCACACCTGCAAATTTTATAATTTCACCAAGTTTGAAAGCGTATTCAGTCGAATGAATTAACAATCCGGAGGTATTATAATGGATCATGAATTTGTAATTGTTAGCGCAAACCGTACAGCCATTGGTAGAGTTGGCGGACGATTAAAAGATATACCGGCTGGAAATCTAGCTGCAACAACCATTAAAGATGCGATTGAGCGTGCTGGGCTAGCACCTGAGCAGATCAATGAAGTAATTTTTGGTGAGGTACGTCAGTCCACTGAATCATCTAATCTAGCACGTGTTGCTGCATTAAGAGCTGGTATTCCCCATGAGGCCTCTGCTTTCACAGTAAACCGACTATGTGCTTCAGGCATTCAGGCTGTTGTATCGGGGGTTCAGCACTTAGTATTTAATCCGGATGATATTGTTGTTGCCGGCGGAGCGGAAAATATGAGTAGAGCCCCCATTTATTTAAGAAATTCACGATATGGAGAAGGAAATCCTTACCTTGTTGATTCTAATCTTGAAAATGGCCAGCAGCCAATCGAAGTTTTTGGAAAAGACTTAGGTATGGGGGTTACAGCTGAAAACGTTGCGGAAAAATATAATATTTCCCGTGAGGATCAGGATGCATTTGCCTTGGAAAGCCAGAATCGGGCAAAATTAGCAATTGAGTCTGAATCCTTCAAATCTCAAATTGTTCCGATTGAAATAAAAACTAGAAAAAACGCATCGATTTTCCAAATAGACGAGCACCCAAGAGACACAACCTTAGAAAAATTAACCCAATTGAAACCAGTCTTTAAAAAGGATGGAACTGTCACAGCGGGTAATGCCTGTGGCCGTAATGATGGAGCGAGTTCCTTAGTTTTAATGACTCGAGAAAAGGCTTCCAACATAGGTGTCAAACCTATTGCCAAAATCGTTAACTGGTCTACAGCCGGTGTCGATCCACGATATATGGGAATCGGTCCAGTTCCCGCAATCGAAAAACTTTTGAAAAAAACTGGTCTGAAGGTTGAGGATATAGGGCTGTTTGAATTGAATGAGGCTTTCGCTTCGCAATCACTTGCCGTCATACGTGAAGCAAAGCTGGATCCGGATAAAATCAATGTAAATGGTGGGGCTATCGCATTAGGTCATCCATTAGGCGCAACTGGAGCGATAATCATAACGAAATTAATTCATGAAATGCAAAAACGACAAGAAAGATACGGGATAGCGACTCTATGTATTGGCGGAGGTCAGGGCATGGCTATTTTATTAGAATTAGCCTAAGACGATTCTAAATGAATGAACTACATTAAATAAATATATTTTGGACATTTACGATCTGAGGAGGCATTACATGGAGACAGAACTTAATAAGCCACAGCTCAAAATTCCACCAGCTACGATGGGGGAAAAATTAAGACAGGTTGGACCAGGTATAGTTGTCGCTGCCACAGGTGTAGGAACTGCTGATTTGATAACATCTATCGTTATTGGAACGTCCTTTGGAATGACCTTTGTATGGGCCATTATTGTCGGTGCAATTTTGAAATACTTTTTAAATGAAGGTGTAGGACGCTGGTATTTGGCAACTGGACAAACCATGATTGATGGCTGGCATTCATTAGGGAAATGGGCAACAGGTTATTTTGGTATCTACTCAGTCATTTGGGGATTTATCTATGGAGCAGCTGCAGCATCGACTTCAGCATTGGCCATGCACGCCATGTTTCCAATCATGCCGCTTTGGGCTTGGGCTATCGTCCATTCGATTCTAGGCTTCGGTCTCGTTTGGACAGGCCGTTATCTGCTGTTTGAACGTGTAATGACAGTTTTAATAGGTGTTATGTTTGTAACGATTATCGGTACAGCGATTCTTTTCCTACCTAGCTTAGGAGATTTCGCAATCGGATTCGTTCCTAGAGTTCCAGAAGGCTCATTCATTTTAATGCTAGGCTTGATTGGTGGAGTTGGTGGAACAATCACTATGGCTTCCTATGGTTATTGGTTAAGTGAAAAAAGCTGGAGTGGAAAAGGTTGGATTTCCATGATGAGAACAGATACCAAGGTTGCCTATACATTAACAGCTATTTTTACATTGGCTGCATTGATAATCGGTGCTCAATTTCTTGCGGGTACAGGTGTCAGCATCCGTGATGATCAAGGGCTTATCCAACTTGCCGAAATGCTTGGGGCGGAGTTTGGCACACCTATGCGTTGGTTATTCTTAATTGCATTTTGGTCTGCAGCTTTCTCTTCCTTACTTGGAGTTTGGAATGGGGTTCCGTATCTTTTTGCTGATTTTGTCAAAACGATACGCAAGAAAAAGGCTCCAGGAAAACAGGCTGTATCAGAAACGGAACCTGCTTATCGTGCCTATCTAACCTGGCTGACATTCCCTCCGATGATTTTGTTTTATTTCGGAAAACCCGTCGAGTTAATCATCATATATGGAGCTTTAGGAGCATTATTTATGCCATTCCTGGCGATCTCCCTGATTTTATTATTAAATTCGAAAAAGGTAGATAAAGAGTTTAGGAACAAAGCGGTTCCTAATTTGGTTTTAACGGCTTGTCTCATCATGTTCGTCTATTTAGGGGTTAACGAACTTATTGAAATTTTTACGAAATAATAGGTAAAGGCTGTGGGGAATCTTCTTCCTGATAGCCTTTATTTTTCCCTTTAGCTGGTCAGTCTCACTTTCATACGAAGGTTTTTTTACCCCCAAATCTCATTTTCGCTGCCCCGTAAAAGCATATGTGCCTTACACCTTCACGGAAAAGCTGATAGTCATCGAAAATAATTATATTAAAGAAGGATTTCTAGCAAACATATTCAATCCAAAAGTAGCTGTGTTTTTAAGTTTTTTACCCTAATTTATATCCAGCAGACAAGCACATAGCTTTTACTTTAGAGTTTGGAATGGTATTTCTTTTATATGCCATTAATTAAAGAATTATATGCCTTCATGTAAAATGAAAAATTGAGAAAATCGATTGAGATGATCTGTGTTCATTCCTTTAATGAAATATGGATCTATGATTTAGTGCATTTAACGGTAGTTTAAAATGGAGTTGCATTTTTTAGGCAGAAGGAATAGACTTGAATAAAATTTAATGTTACGGGAGTCTGTGGAATCAGGCTGAGAGTATGACTAACTGTTGTAGACCGTTTGAACCTGTTGGGTAATGCCAGCGTAGGGATTGTGACTAGAGGACCACTGTGCACTTTGCTTACGCAAAGTGCTTTTTTATTTTCTATGAAAGGATGTATTCGAGATGAATCAACAGCAAGTCATAACCAAAAATATTGTTCGCTATATGCAAAATGCATCGGACGAGGCATTCAATGAACAGGCCTTACAATTATTTTCTTATCAATACGATCATAATCTTCCCTACCGAACCTTTTGTTTTCAAAAAGGAAAGACACCAAGGGTAGTTAAGACATGGAGGGACATTCCGGCCGTTCCGATTAATGCTTTTAAAGAAGTCACGCTAAGCTCCATAGATCCCTCTGAAACAGAAGCGGTTTTCATGACGAGCGGAACTACAAAAGGAATTAAGGGCAAACATTATCATCCCACTTTGGCGGTGTTTGATAAGTCCATGATTTTAAATTTCAGGAAAAGATTTATGAAGGAAACGGAGAAAATACGCATGGGGATTCTTTTTCCAACCGAAATAGAAATGCCTAATTCTTCATTAGCTCGCTACTTGGGTCTTGGAATGCGTGAATTCGGTACGAAGGATAGCTACTATCTATTAAATGAAAGTGGAATTGATATGGACCGCTTGCTGGAGTACCTTGGGCATGCGGAAAAAACCGGGGAGCCTTATGCCCTTTTAGGCGCGAGTTTTAGTTTCGTACATATGATCGAAGAATTAGAACGAATGGGAAAGACCTTTAGTTTACCAAAGGGAAGTAAAATCCTTGATACGGGAGGATATAAAAATCAATCTAAGGAATTGGGCTTGGATGAATTCTATCATATGCTTTCAACTCACTTGGGTGTAGACCGGTCTGAATGCATAAATATGTATGGGATGACGGAGCTAAGCACGCAATTTTATGATGACGGTAACGAGACTGTTCCTCCTGTAAAATCGGGACCGCATTGGATAAGGTCTAGAGTGATCAATCCTTTAAGTGGGGAAGAGGTCCAAAAGGGCGAGCGGGGAGTACTTGTTCATTGTGATTTAGCTAATTTTAATTCGGTCACTACCATCCTAACAGAAGATTTAGGGGTCGAGGTGGATGGTGGTTTTCTTTTATTAGGAAGAGTGCAGGGAACAGAGGCAAAGGGTTGTTCCATAGCGGTGGATGAGTTTTTAAAAGCTGCAAAGGGCGTTTCGGAATGAACGAGATTGCAGGATATATACCGGATATAGGGGATGAAGATTTTACAAAAAGGGTTTTAGTATTTAAGAGAAAGAATGAAGAAGTGGAAGTGGAGATTCCCCTTCTTACGATAGAACAGATGAATAAGGTTATAGAAAAAGTTAAAAGGGCGAGTGTTGAGATATTAAAGGCATTTACGACGGTGGAAATCATGGACATTATTGACAAAGCGATTGATAGATTACTGGATCGTCGTTCACCGTACCGTCAAAAGGCTGAACAGCTCCTGCCGATTATTACAGGGTATGATGAGGAAATAGTTCGTCTTGGTCTTACTATTTATTTGAAAAAATTCCGTAAACATGAACTCCAACGCTTTGTTGTTGAAGATTTAGGAAATCCCCTGATGCTTGATGACTTTCAACCTCGAATCAAAGGCGGGTTCTCTAAGGCAGTAGGGCCAAATCTAATCACCCATATTTGGTCGGGGAATGTCCCAGGTCTTCCTTTGTGGAGCTTCATCTCCGCCTTGCTTACCAAGTCAGGAAACATTGGGAAGGTCTCAAGTGCAGAGCCTTTGTTTGCGGGCTTGTTTGCCCGTTTGTTAGTGGAAATTGAACCTAAATTAGCGGATTGCTTTGCCATTGTTTGGTGGAAAGGGGGCGATGAAGAGCGGGAAACATGCATATTGGAACAAAGTGACGTTGTAGTAGGGTACGGCGGCAACGCTTCGCTTCAGTCTCTTCAAAGCCGAACGCCAATAACCACCAGATTTTTGGCTTATGGCCATAAAATCAGTTTTGGGTTGATCTCTCGCTTTAGCCTGGATTCACAAAAAGCTTTTGAAACTGCACGTCAAGCGGCACTTGATGTCATCCGTTATGATCAGCAAGGCTGCTACTCTCCCCATATTTTTTATGTTCAACATGGCGGCAATGTTTCGCCAAAAGAATTTGCGAGATATCTGGCACATGAACTTGAAAACATGGAAAAAAGATATCCTCGGCGGATTCTTTCAATGGAGGAGTCTGCAGCACTGGCATCGTGGCGTCAAAGAGAAGAGATGAGTGTTTTTTATGATTCCCAAAAAGAGGTATTGGGAAATGTAGCACATGATTGGACCGTCGTATACGAAGAAAAGGGCATTTCCTTCACTCCAAGTAGTTTGAATCGAGTGATAAAAGTGATTGCCTTTGAAAAAATAGGGGACCTGATTCCTTCCATTGAGCCTCACCGTTCTTTCCTCCAAACCGTTGGTATAGCTGCAAACCCAAGAGAACTTTTTCATTGGGCCGAGTTATTGGGGGGAATTGGTGTAACGAGGTTAACGGCTTTGGGCAGTATGACGTCTCCCGAAGCTGGATGGCATCATGATGGCCGCTTTAATTTACTAGATTTGATCAACATGGTAGATATAGAGTCCTCTGCTGTAGTGTACAGTGAAAGATTTGCCCCTTATTTTGATTAGGAGGTAGTGGAATGGGTTTTTTGACAGTTAATGATGTGACATACAGCTATCAGGGCAAAAGGTCAGTTATCAATCGTGTAAGCTGGGAAATAGAAAAAGGGGAGTTTCATTGTTTACTAGGGAAGAGTGGGTGCGGGAAAACGACGTTATTAAAGCTGGCAGCAGGCTTACTGCAGGTGGATGCTGGAATTATTTCCCTGAATGGGAAAATCGTAATCAAGCCGTCCCCTGAAGCCGGATTTGTCTTTCAATCCCCAACCCTATTAGAGTGGAAAACTGTAATGGATAACGTTCTGTTGCCCGTTTCCCTTAGGGGGAAAGTGACGGTAAAGGATATAGAGTATGCGATGAAGTTATTGGACACTGTTGGGTTAGCAGACTATCTTCATAGTTTCCCGGCACAATTATCAGGAGGTCAGCAGAGTCGTGTAGCCATTGCAAGGGCACTTGTTGAACAGCCGTCCATGATGTTCTTAGACGAACCATTTGCTGCATTGGACGCGATTACAAGAGAAGAATTACAGGACGACCTTTTAAAGATATGCAAACAGCAAAATACGACAGTCCTTTTTATAACACATGATATTTCAGAAGCTGTTTATCTCTCAGACAAGATAGCGGTAATGGATCAAGGAAGCATTCTCTATGATACAGCTGTCGATCTTGCAAAGCCGCGAACGGTGGAAATGAGGTACAGCTCGTATTTTAATGAACTTTGCCTCAAGGTCCACCAGGTTATGGGGGGAGCACGGATATGAAACGATTTCCTATATACTCCGTAATCCTTTTAATGCTTTTGCTATTTTTATGGGATCTAGCAGCAAGGTCCATGTCGGAGCTTGTCCTGCCGACACCTATTGTGATTTTCCATACTCTTTTTGAAGGCATAATCGGCGGATACTTTACCCCGCATATTATCCGAACCACATCAGAGGTGTTGCTGGGACTGTTTTTTGGAGGGGTATTCGGATTTGTGGCAGGCATTATTTTGGGCGAGGTGCCTTTTTTACGGAAGCTCTTATTTCCTTACATTATTGCCAGTCAAGCCGTTCCGAAGCTTGCTTTAGCCCCTCTTTTTATCCTTTGGTTTGGATTTGGAATGACCTCTAAAGTGGTGATTACGGCACTGATCTGTTTTTTTCCTATTTTGGAGAATACGGTGATGGCCATAAAGTATACGGGTAAGCAGAAGCTGGAACTGTTCAAAATGCTTGGTGCATCACGCTGGCAAACCTTGATCCATTTAAAGATACCTGCCGGGATGCCTGGGATTATAGCAGGGCTTCGAGTAGCGGTCGTTTTGGCAATTGTAGGTGCGGTTGTTGGAGAGTTTATCGGCGGAAGTGACGGATTAGGAGCGGTGATCATCGCTTCACAGGGAATGATGGATACACCATTGATGTTCGCGACCTTGATATTGTTAACGGCCATGGGAATGGTTCTATATCAGGCAGTGCAACTTATGGAAAAGAAATGGGTCAAACGATTTATAAAGGAGACGGAGAAAAAATGAAATCAAAAATTATGCTAATGGGTTTATTATTTTTGATAGCAATAATTACAAGCGCTTGTGGAGCGAAGGAAGAGGCAACCAAGGAAGCAGGCTCAGAGAAAATACAGCAGGTCAGAGTAGCGAATTGGAGTAAGCCGATAACTGAGCAAACGAATTTATTGGTGGATGAGAAAAAACACTTTTTCAAAGATAAAGGATTGGACGTTTCGGTTATTCCAGGAGAAGGTGGCGGGGATGCCATTAAAAATATTGTTTCTGGACAAGCTGACATTGCGTTTACAGATCCCGGCTCTCTTTTCTTTGCATTAGACAAAGGGGAAAAGCTGAAAGTGATTTATAATATCTATCCACAAAATGTGTTTAACATTGTATCCCTTAAAGACAAAAAAATAAATAAGCCACAGGATCTTAAAGGGAAAACAATTGGTGTATATAGTTTAACAAGCGGGACGCGTCAAAATTTATTGGTACTTCTGCATCAGGCTGGACTTTCGGAAAACGATGTAAAAATCGTGGAGACGGGATTGTTGAATTTTGCTCCTTTGATGCAGGGAAAGGTGGATGCAACAGCTGCAACGGATACTGGATTAGCCGTTGCTAAACAAAAAGGATTGGATGAAGTAAATGTCATGGAAGTAAAAGATTATTTGAATGTGCCTAGCGATGTATTTGTTGTCACAGAAAAGACGTATGATGAAAAGAAAGACGTTCTGAAAGAATTTTTGGAGGCTTATAGTAGCAGTGCACAGTGGATGATCAAAAATCCGGAGGAAGCCGCTAAACTAGCATCTGAATATGCTATTGATGGAAAAGATGAACAACAAAACTTGAAAATTATTAATTTGAGAAATATTTCGAGTGTTTCCTCTGAGGGGACTGATAGTAAGGGGCTAGGGGTACTTGATACATCGGTTTTACAAAAAGGGGCAGATACGTACCAGCAATTAGGACTAATTAAAAATAGCATCGATATGAAAGAGGCAGTGCGTGACGATCTTCTTCCTAACAAAACGGAGGAGAAAAAATGAAAAAATTTCAGGGGAAAGTAGTACTGGTGACGGGAGCTAGCCGAGGAATAGGAGCTAGTATTGCCCGTGCCTTTGCGAGAGAAGGGGCACTGGTTATCATCAACTACCTGAAAAATCACGAGGCCGCTGAACAGGTTGCCGTGGATTGTACTAAACTGGGCGGTGAAGGATGGGCTATACAGGGAGATGTCACATCTGAATCGTCCGTCAAACAGATGATCGAACAAGTTTTGGAAGCGGGGAAAATTGATGTTCTCGTGAATAATGCCTTCAAGTCTTACATTTTTGATGCTGACAATCGAAAAATGTCATGGGAGCTAACATGGGAAGATTATCAGGCGCAAATTGATGGGGCTTTACGCTCGACACATTATATGTGTCAGGCAGTCTTACCCATTATGAAAAAACAGAGCAATGGCAGCATCATCAATATGATCAGCAATTTAGTTCAAAGGCCGATTGTACCTTACCATGAATATACGACAGCAAAAAGTGGACTTATGGGGTACAGCCGTAATTTAGCTACAGAGCTCGGAGCTTTTGGAATCAGGGTCAATTGTGTGGCTCCGGGGCTTGTCTATCCAACGGATACAAGCAAGGATACAAAAGAAGAGTTGAAGGACCTCATCATCTCCCAAACTCCACTCCGCAGAATTGCAGCACCAGAAGATGTAGCAGGACCCGTGTTGTTCCTGGCATCAGATTGGAGTCAGTTTATGACAGGGCAAACTTTATTTGTAGATGGCGGGCTTGTGATGTGACAACACGATAATCATTATATCACTACTTGGTAAGTGAATTTTCATTTCATTTACTTCATTTATTTGACCAAATCTTCAAATATTATGCTGTCGTTGAGCAAGAGGGGGGAGTTTTATCTGTGAGCTTTCCTGATCTGAGCTTATGAAGGAGATACATAATAGCTCCAAGTTAGGCAGATGTATTTAATGTCCTGAGGGAGTTTAAAAACTGATGAGTATAGGGAGGCTGTTTAAGTCTCTCTTTTTGTTTGGATTTTGGGAGCTGAAATGCTCCTTTTTTTATTAGTCTCTGCCTACTGATTTTATGATAGGCACAGCAAAATCTTTTTAGTTTTTCAATTTAAACAGTACCCGCTTAGTATTTTTATAATGATGGTGATAAAAATAGAAAATAACTTCCGTTGGGAATGAATGTTAAATGAAGTGAGGAAGTATGATTATTATCTAAAGGAAATGATACTGAAATACCAATTCATGAATGAAAAAAATGGAGTGTTAGGATATAATATATTATTGTATTGGAGATTCATTGTGGAATTTCCTTTTTTTTATGTGCTTCACTTGTTTATCTCCTTAAAGTATGGGGAAATAAATTATAGTTGTATATGTTTTTATAATAATAATCAGAGTTAAGTAGAGAGGTTTGTTTTAATGGAATTCTTAGAAAAATTTATTAGTGAGGCTAATGGTGTGTTATGGTCTTCCATATTGATCATCATGTTGGTTGGATTGGGTCTCTATTTTAGCATCCGCACGAAGTTTGTCCAATTCAGAATGGTAGGGGAAATGTTCAGGCTTTTGGGAGAAGGGGCCACTGCGGATAAAAAAGGTGTAACATCCTTTCAGGCATTTTGCATAAGCACGGCATCGCGGGTAGGAACGGGTAACCTTGCAGGTGTTGCCATCGCGATCACGACGGGCGGACCTGGAGCCGTTTTCTGGATGTGGTTAATAGCATTGATCGGATCTGCTTCCGCATTCATTGAAAGTACACTTGCTCAAATCTATAAGGTCAAGGATGGGGATGCATTCCGCGGCGGTCCTGCTTATTATATGGAAAAGGCATTGAATGCCCGTTGGATGGGTATCACTTTCGCTGTGTTGATTTCGCTTACATTTGGATTGGCTTTCAACTCGGTACAAGCCAATACGATTACAAGCGCATTCAATGAATCGTTTGGGATTGAAAAGTGGGTTACGGCAATCATCTTGGCTATGGTCACGGCTGTCATCATTTTTGGCGGGATCAAAATGGTTGCAAAGGTCTCTGAAGTCATCGTTCCGATCATGGCAGGAGCCTATGTAATAGTGGCGTTGATTATCATCATCATGAACATTACCGAGTTACCTGGTGTTTTTGCTTTGATCTTTGAAAGTGCATTTGATGGAATAAAAGAAGTGGCTGGCGGAGTACTGGGAGCTGCCATGATGCAGGGAATCAAGCGCGGCCTATTTTCAAATGAAGCCGGGATGGGTAGTGCACCAAATGCTGGTGCCACGGCTGACGTCAGTCATCCCGTCAAGCAAGGTCTCATTCAGTCTCTAGGTGTTTTTGTCGATACGCTCATCATTTGCAGCTCGACAGCCTTCATCATTCTGTTTTCAGGTCTTTATACATCTAAGGAAACGGATGGTATCGTCCTAACCCAAAATGCCCTCGCAACGGCATTGGGATCTTGGGCGGGTATTTTCCTTGCCATTATCGTACTGCTATTCGCCTTTAGTTCGATTGTTGGCAACTATTATTATGGAGAGTCGAACATCGGCTTCATCAATGAAAATAAGGTTTGGCTGAATGTCTATCGTATCGCAGTCGTAGGGATGGTGATATTCGGTTCGCTTGCATCACTGGATTTTGTTTGGGGACTGGCTGACTTGCTGATGGCCCTTATGGCCATTATCAACCTGATCGCCATAGCTTTACTTGGAAAGATTGCTTTTGCTGCACTGGCGGATTATCAAAAGCAAAAGAAAAGTGGGAAAAATCCAGTCTTCCATGTGAACAATATTGAAGGTTTGAAGAATGTGGAATGCTGGGGTGACCCATCCGATAATGTGGATGTGAAGAAGGAGGCATAAGCTCTCAGTAAGCTTACATGTTAAGTCCCTGAAAGGGGATTTTACTTGTAAGCTTTTTCTTTGCCTTTTTCCTCCTTTTTTAACATTATTGAATATTGCTTCGTTTTTTACACAAAATACCTTTGACTTTAATACTGTTGTCAAAATTTTTGGACATTTTAAAAAATAGGAGTGAATAAAATGGATAGCAAGCAATCAAAAAATGAATCTTCAGAAGTTGCCGGAAGAATATATGATGTCAGCGATTATAAACGGGAAGATCCTTTATCCTCTGGACTGGCCAGAACCCACGAACAAGTCTCGGATACTTATGCGGAAGGCGAAATAAAGGCAGTCATTGATGATGTAAACGGAAGAGATATTGAAATTGCAAAAGAAAGATCTAAAGAAGAAAGGTAATAAAATTTGTTTTTTTAGGAACAAGAATTATCGCCTGCTATTTTTTAGATATCGGTTTTATCCCCTAGCTTCTGATGAAGCAAGAGCTAGGGGAAATTAATTAATAAATTCTTTCTGTCTCCAACTTTTGAAGCAATTCTTCCTTCGTTCTTGGGAAAAGGTCCCTTTCTGCAGGGTTCCTTGATTGAAGAAGGGCTTGAAACATTTCAAATACCCACGGTTTCTCCAGATGTGCCTGCAGCAAAACGTCTTCATCATGGAAAACGGAAACAGGGTCCCCTTGGTATATGACCTTACCATCGTTCATGACCACGATTTCATCAGCCCATTGGTAAGCAAAATTAACATCATGAGATGAGAGGATTATCGTTTTGTCAGGGTGGTGGATACTGTCCAGCAGATTCATGATCTGTCTTGAGAAATAAGGATCCAATCCAGCGGTAGGCTCGTCCAGGAGCCAGACATCGGGTTCCATGGCAAGTACCCCTGCAATGGCGACACGTTTTTTTTGCCCAAGGCTCAAAAAATGGGTAGGTCTGTCTTTCAGTTCCGTTACTTCCGTTTGGCCCATTGCCCAATTTACTTTCTCTTGAACCTTAATTCTATCCCATCCTAAATTCATCGGTCCAAACGATATATCCTGTTGTACATTAGTGGAAAAGAGCTGAGAGTCGGGATCTTGAAAAACGATCCCGACTTGCTTTCGTAATGATAATAATGATTTACGGTCATATTTCATTTTTTTGCCCTTAAATCTGATCTTTCCTGCTGTAGGTTGTAAAAGACCATTTAAATGGAGGAATAAAGTCGATTTGCCGGCACCATTATTGCCTAATAATGCAATCTTTTTACCCTGTTGAATCGTTAGCGACAGATCGTTTAAAGCGAACGTTCCATCTGTGAATTGATGGGTGAGGCCTTCTATATGAAAAATATGCTCGTCCATTGTTGGGTTGCCTCCAATTTACAAATATCCATTAATAAAGATTAAGCTTCCTAATATTACTATCGCGATCAGCCAATTGCGTGAGGAATAGGTGTAAGTATCCTCGAGATAGGAAAGGTTCTCCTGATAGCCTCTTGCGTTCATGGCCATCGTCAATTGCCCAGAGCGCTGCAATACTCCTAAAAATAAAGACGAGATTAGTAATCCGAGAGATCGTATGCCTTTCCTTAATGAAACATACCCTAGCCGTGAAGCTTGTGCTTGATGAATGGCCAAAGCTGTATCTAAAAAAATAAAGATGAAGCGATAGGTCAATTCTATTAAATCAATCAATAAGGAAGGCACTTTAAGTTTTCGCAACACGGATAGGATGACGGTAATGGGTGTAGTTAAGGTAAGGAAATATAAACAGCTTATACTGCCGAATACAACAGTGATCAAATTGGACACTGTACCGACGCTGTCATCGCTGATGAATATTTGCCAGTTCCCGACCTTCCAGGACCACCATATATTCGATATCGAAGTAAATTCGCTTGTGAAAGAAAAAAGGATGGTAATTGTTCCAGATAGTATAAAAAATCCTGGCAATAGAAGTAATTTCAGATAATAGGAAAGCGGGATTTTTGCCGCAAAAATGATTAAAGCGCTCATCACCGTAAAAGTGATGAGCGAAACGGTCATATCCCTTACCGTTAACGAAAACAGCAAAAGGGAAAGTGCAAAAACCATCTTTTCCAACGGATGAACATCCTTTAGCCCATTGAAATAGGCATATTTATCAATGAGTAACATGCTTCGATTTTTCTGTCAATTCTTGTTTGGTTTGCTTATTCCTTTGTCTCATCACGCCAATGAAGTATCCGATGAAACCGGCTCCGATTGCAGCTTGAAGCGCAAATAATAAGCTTTCGGTTTCTGCACCTGGCGGCTCCCATATACTGTTGAACCATGGCTTGTATTCCGGATGGATCTTAGTGATGGCTTCCTCAGCTTCCCCGTCGGCACCGCCAAATTCCGTTCCTTGTTGGGTGATTAACGGTATGGTTGCAAGAATGACAACCAGGAAAAGCAGCAGTAGACTTTTTTTCATATTAACGGGCCTCCTTAGAAAAAACTCGCAGCAATTTCAATTCACCTAGATTGTATTTTTTCAAGAAATTCATTACGACGACTGTCAATAACCCCTCACTGATTGCCAAGGGAATTTGGGTCAGGGCAAAAATACCTGCAAATTTACTGAAAGAGGCCATGAATCCTCCTACCTCGGAAGGAAAAGCAAGAGCAAGTTGAACGGAAGTGACCACATAGGTTCCTAAATCTCCAAAAGCAGCTGCCAAGAAAACGGCAAGTGAAAAAGACCACCCCAATTTAGTTGCGCCCTTGAAGACAAAGTAAGCAATGAACGGTCCGCAAACGGCCATGGAAAATGCATTGGCCCCTAATGTCGTCAATCCTCCGTGAGCCAGTAAAACAGCTTGAAATAACAGAACGATGGAGCCAACGACACTCATGGCCAATGGTCCGAATAATATGGAACCCAAACCAACTCCGGTAGGGTGTGAAGAACTTCCCGTAACGGAAGGAATCTTTAGGGCCGATAAAATAAATACAAATGCGCCCGATAGGCCAAGTATCATTTTTGTTTCTGGATTTTCCCTAACTTTGGACCTAATGGACCGGTAACCCAAGATTAAAAATGGAAACGTCACGGCCCACCAGAATATAGCCCATTCAATGGGTAAAAAGCCCTCCATGATATGCATGGCCATTGCCCGGTTCGGGATAAAAAGCAATAAGATGACAAAATAAATAATTTTCCAATTGGTTCTTTTCATTCTTTCTCCTTTCAATACTTTTAAATTTTTCTGATCAATCTTGAGAAGAAAAGCGGCGCCCAACATAAAAAGCACTTCTCTCAAAGGAAAGAAGTGCGTAATGAACAGGAATTTTGCAGCATGAAGCAATCATGGGCCATTCTGCCTGATCCGCACGCCCATCCTCGTAGGCTGAAACAGTTTCACGTTTCATGGCAGGTCTCCTGGCTTTGGTTCATCATCCCATTACATCCTTCCCATCTCATTTGACAGTGGATTAAAGTTAAAGTAATAGGACTTCCCTTTACAGTGGCGGGACCGCTCCGGATTTTCACCGGCTTCCCTTTTAAGTTGAATTCCGAGAAATTCAACACCATAAAACTTATGTAATTATTTTGAAAATTCTCGTATAGTGTACCATAAAGAAATAATTTCAGCTACACTATCTTTTTTTTCGGGACGGATTTTGTTGCAAGGAAAGGATTTTAACGGGTTTTACACTATTAAACTTTTCTAAACAGTCGGAATAAACTATTGAATTTTGATAAAGTTGTTATATGATAGATTAAGTTAGTTAGAAATGTATAATAAAACCAAATATTTCATTTTAAAAGTGCCCTTGTGTGAATAAGCAAGGGATAATAGGGAAATCGGTGAAAATCCGATGCAGCCCCCGCTACTGTAAACGCTGATGAAATTGTCGATAGCCACTGGCATGATGCCGGGAAGGGACAAAGTAAAATGAAGCGTAAGCCAGGAAACCTGCTTTTAAAATTGCATGATACTTTTCGGAGGGAAAGGTAGAAGGACTATGACGATTTTGGAAGGATTTGGCATGTTTGCCTTTGGCTTCTTATTCATATAGTTTTTTTAAAACCTTGACTCTAATGTTAAGGTTTTTTATTTTGCCTTTTCCCTGAACTCAGGAGGAAGAAGATGACTACTTGGAACTTGATGGGTACAAATACGCATCTGTTGATTTGTAATGGGAGCAGCTGCATGAAAAAGGGCGGGGAAGAAGTAACCCAAGCGATTCGCGATGAAATTACTTCAAAGGGACTTGATTTGAAAATCCATACAACCAGGACACGCTGTAACGGAAGATGTAAGGATGCCTGCGTTGTGATTGCCTATCCCCAAGGAAACTGGTATCGAGTGGAAACGCCTGAATTCGGTCGGCAGATCGTCAGTAATATCGATGATGGTGAATTTGTTCCACAGATGATCTATCAATTCAATGATGGGGAAATGACCCCTAATCCAGATTTTCCTGCTCATACGGGTATTTCAAAGAACAAAGCGTAAAAGGAGATGTCTTAATGAGTACAAACGGTAAATTATTCGTCGTGGGCTTTGGGCCCGGGAATTTTGAACACATTACCAAACGTGCCGTCGAAGCCCTTCAAGAAAGTGACTACATCATTGGTTATAAAACTTATGTTGAACTCATTCAGGGACTGCTTACAGATCAAACGATCATTAGTACGGGGATGACTGAAGAAGTATCACGTGCACAGGAAGCAGTGAAACAAGCGGAGCTGGGAAAGAAAGTGGCGGTGATTTCCAGTGGGGATGCCGGAGTTTACGGGATGGCAGGGTTGGTTTATGAAGTATTGATTGAGAAAGGCTGGAAAGAAGAAACTGGAGTGGGCATTGAAGTCATTCCTGGCATTTCTGCAATCAACTCATGTGCGTCTTTACTCGGGGCACCAGTCATGCACGATTCGTGTACGATCAGCCTCAGTGATCATTTAACTCCTTGGGAACTGATCGCTAAAAGGGTTGAAGCAGCTGCAATGGCAGACTTTGTCATTGCACTTTATAATCCGCGCAGCGGCAGGCGGACCCGGCAAATTGTTGAAACACAGAAAATTCTCCTTCGCTACCGCTCGCCGGATACACCTGTCGGGTTGGTGAAAAGTGCTTATCGCGATAGGCAGGATATTGTCATAACCAATTTGCAGGATATGTTGAATCACGATATTGGAATGTTGACCACCGTCATTATCGGTAATTCATCCACCTTTTTATATGATGACAAAATCATCACACCAAGAGGCTATCAGAGAAAATATACTTTGAATTCGGAAAAGCAAACATTGAAGCCGCATCAGCGACTGCAAAAAGAAGCGGAACCGTGGGCATTAGATCAAGAGGCCTTAACCGAGTCCGCTGGAGGAGTTGGATTACTTACAAAAGCACCAGAAAAGAAGCCAGCTTCCTTTGAAATGGCAATGGAGGCCCTGTCAAGAGTCAAGGGTCAAACCGTTAAGCAATCCATTCAGCCGATTGTTCAGCAAAAAATGGAGTCGGTATTCGAACTTGCCGTTAGTCCAGGTGTGGCGAATAAACAATTCACTCCCAAACAAATGATGACACTTGCGGAAGTTGTTGGGGAAAAGGGAACGATGGAATACACGCCAAATCATAAAATCGTCTTAAAGATTCCGACAACGGATCCGGAAGTCATAACGGGGAAATTGCAATCAGCAAACTTTCTTTTGTCGCCGATTGGAGATGTACTGACATTAAAAGCCTGTGATTTCTGTGATGGTGAAAAAGCGGAATCCATTCCTTATGCGGACGAAATACACCGGGTGCTTGGCGGAATGAAAATGCCCAAGGAACTGAACATCGGTTTTAATGGGTGTGGGATGGCTTGTTATAGTGCTGTGATGGATGATATCGGGATTGTCTTCCGAAAAGGGAAGTTCGACTTATTTCTTGGAGCTAAACCGGTTGGAAGAACAGCCCATCCGGGTCAGCCGGTGGCGGAAGGCATTGAACCGGAACAGCTTGTTGAACTGATTACGGACATTGTCGGGGAGTATAAGCAAAATGCCCATCCAAATGAGCGGCTTTTTAAATACTTCAAACGTTCGAAAAAGATACAGAATTTTTCTTATCAGGACATCGCTCCCAAAATAAACATAGAGCCTGCGCCTTGTGAAGACTAATCTAGAGGAGGAAAGTAAATGAAAGCAGTTTTGTTCGTAGGACACGGAAGCCGGTTGGCTTCGGGAAATGAAGAAGTCCGTCATTTTATTAAGAATATGATTCCGGCAATGGACGAGCGTTTCATGGTGGAAACGTGCTTCTTGGAATTTGCGGCACCGAATATATCCGAAGGAATTGATAATTGTGTAAAACGAGGGGCTACTGAAGTTATCGTCATACCGATCATTTTGTTGCATGCAGGACATTCGAAATTACATATCCCAGCTGAAATAGAGGATGGGAAAACCAAGTATCCAGAAGTGAAATTCACATATGGCCAAACGATCGGGGTCCACCATGATGTATTGACGATCCTGACAGACCGTCTTGAGGAAGCGGGATTCGATACGACCTCTGAACATTCTGAGACAGCGATATTGCTAATTGGCCGAGGTGGCAGTGATGCTGATGCAAATAGTGATATATATAAAATTTCACGATTATTATGGGAAAAATTAAGCGTTAAATGGGTCGAAACAGCCTTCATGGGTGTAACGGACCCTCACGTTGATGAAGGCATTGAACGATGCATCCGATTAGGGGCAAAAAAAATAGTGATGCTGCCATATTTCCTCTTCACTGGGGTGTTGATGGAAAGAATGGAGGATATGCTGAAAGGCTATCAAGAGCAATATCATGATCGAGAATTCATTTTGGCAAAGTATTTTGGATATCATCCAACCTTACAGAACATTCTGCAAGAACGAGTAATCGAAGCCAGTGAAGGAAGGTCAAGTGGGGCGCGTGATTTGGAAAACTATCGTAAACATGTCGAGGAACATGGACATGCTCACCATCATCACCATCACGACCACGATCACGACCACGATCACGACCACGACCATGATCATCATCACGACCATGATCATCATCACGACCATGATCATCACCACGATCATGATGGGCAAGCGGTGGGGTCATCAAAATGATTTTGTTCTTGGCGGGTACAAGTGATGCAAGGGAATTAGCGATTGAGATGCAGCAGGTGGGGTTCAAGGTTTTGGCAACTGTTGTAACCGAATCGGCGGCTAAGAGTTTGCAAGATTCAGGGATTTCCACCCGGATTGGCCGATTATCTGCAGAAGATATGACATCTTTAATCTCTGCAAAAGGTTTTCAGGCTGTAGTCGATGCAAGTCACCCATTTGCCGAGGAAGCATCCAAAAACGCCCTTATCGGAGCAAAGGCGGCAAATGTTCCTTATATTCGTTATGAGCGTGAAAGTCAACGGTTTCAGAATGATAAATTGATAGTTGTCCGTGATTATGAGGAAGCTGCCAAGCTTGCCGCTGCAAAACGGGGAGTCATCATGCTTACGACCGGAAGTAAAACACTATCCGTGTTCGCAAAAGAATTGGTAGGGCTCGAGAATACCAGAGTCATAGCAAGAATGCTGCCACGCATGGACAATATGGAAAAATGTGCACAGTTGGGCATCGAACAAAAAAATATCGTTGCGATTCAAGGGCCGTTTTCCAAAGAATTGAATAAAGCTCTATATGAACAATATGGGGTCACATTGATGATAACGAAAGAAAGCGGCAAGGTCGGTGCGGTTGATGAGAAATTGGAAGCCGCGTTGGAATGTGGAATTGAGACAATCATGATATCTCGACCGGATGTTGACTATCAGAATGTTCATTCCAGTTTTGAACATGTCATTGCCGAGTTGAATAATCAGTTAAATGAAAAATAGGAGGAATGCAAGATGGATTTTAAAACGGATTTTAAACCACTAACGGTAGACCCTGACAAAATATATGATTATAGTTTTTCAATCATTGCTGAAGAAATGGGCAATCATGATTTTTCTGAAGATGAATGGAAGATCGTCCGCCGGGTCATTCATGCTTCAGCGGATTTTGAATTGGGAAGAAGTGTAATCATCCATCCAAATGCCATTCAAGCTGGTGTGGAAGCCATTCGCAAAGGCAGACATGTCATAGCGGATGTGCAAATGATCGAGAGCGGTACAGGCAAAAAAAGATTTCAAAAACACGGCGGGGACGTTCATTGCTATATTTCGGATCCGGATGTGATGGTAGAGGCAAAACGTTTGAATACGACGAGGGCGATCATTTCGATGCAAAAAGCGGTAAAGGAAAATGAAGGGGGCATTTATGCGATTGGCAATGCACCTACCGCTTTACTAGAGCTTATTCGTCTTATTAAAGAGGGGATTGCAAAACCGGACTTAATCATTGGAATGCCTGTTGGATTTGTTTCTGCAGCAGAATCGAAAGAGGAACTGGCTAAGATCACAGAAGTGCCATTCATTACGAATATTGGCCGAAAAGGTGGAAGTACTGTCACTGTTGCAGCATTGAACGCGATTTCCCTTTTAGCCGATAGTTAAAAAACATGGAAAAGAAAGTGAAAAAAGACCCCTCACAAATGCGTCATGGATATACGACGGGAGCATGTTCGACAGCCGTGACCAAAGCGGCATTGACCGCTTTGATCACGGGGGATGCACTAGAGGAGGCAACCATTTCCTTGCCAATCGGCCGAGATGCCACTTTCACTATTGAGAAATATGAAATATCGGAAAATGCGGTTAGTGCAGAAACGATTAAAGATGCCGGAGATGATCCCGATGCCACACATTTGGCCCATATTATCTCTACTGTCAGCTGGTCGGATGCACCTGGGATTATATTGGATGGAGGGACCGGAGTTGGTCGTGTAACCAAACCTGGACTTCCCGTTCCAGTTGGAGAAGCGGCGATTAATCCTGTACCGCGCAAGATGATTTTAACCACTGTGCAACAAACACTGGAAGAATTTAAGATCAATAGAGGTGTGAAGGTCGTCATCTCCGTGCCAGCAGGTGAAGAAATAGCGAAAAAAACATTAAATGGCCGCTTGGGGATTGTAGGAGGAATTTCCATTTTGGGAACAAGGGGCACTGTCGTCCCTTTTTCCAGTTCCGCCTATATGGCAAGTATCGTCCAGGCTATCAGTGTCGCCAAAGCTAGCGGGTGTGAGCATCTTGTCTTAACGACTGGCGGGCGCAGTGAAAAGTATGCCATGGGCCTTCTCCAGGATTTACCTGAGGAAGCCTTTATTGAAATGGGTGACTTTGTGGGCTTCTCACTTAAGCAATGTAAGAGGCAGGGAATTAAAAAGGTCTCACTGGTCGGCATGATGGGTAAATTCTCCAAAGTGGCCCAAGGTGTGATGATGGTGCATTCAAAAAGTGCCCCGGTCGACTTTGGTTTTCTATCGGAAATTGCCCAAAGCGTCGGAGCTGATGATGATCTTGTTCTTGAAATCAAGAATGCAAACACAGCGTCACAAGTCGGGGATATGATGTCAGCCATTAATAATTTTGACTTTTTTAATAAATTATGTGAATCCTGCTGTCACTCTGCCATTAACCAAGTGAAGGGTGGCATTGAAATGGAAACGGCGATTTATTCGTTGAAAGGACTATTATTGGGAAGGGCTGTTGGAATTGAGTCAATCGATGAAATTAATCGGGATAGGGGATAACGGTCAGGAAAGCTTACTGCCTCAATATGCCCAATGGATAGAAGAAAGTGAAGTGCTGGTCGGAGGTGAGCGGGTTTTATCCTTCTTTCCGAACTATTCTGGCAAAAAGATTATCATAAAGGGCGGTTTGAAAACAATTGTAGAACAACTGCAGGAGGAAACTCGCCCAACTGTGGTTTTAGCTTCCGGTGACCCAATGTTTTATGGAATGGGAGGTTATCTTTCCAGCAAAATCAACATGGAGGTTTACCCATATTTCAGTTCAATTCAGCTTGCTTTTGCAAAAATGGGGGAAAGCTGGCAAGATGCCTTCCTCGTTAGCATTCATGGACGCAGCATGAAAGGGCTGGCCCAAAGGATTGATGGGAAAGCGAAAGTTGCCTTGCTTACTGACAGCGAAAATAGCCCTAATCAACTGGCTAAATATCTCCTTTCATTCGGAATGACGGAATACCGGGCATTTGTGGCTGAAAATCTTCAAGGGGAAACGGAAACATCAGGTTGGTATGAACTTGATAAAATGATGGAGCGGGAATTCTCCCCGTTGAACGTCGTCATTTTAAAACGGAAAACAGAAGGACCGAGTTGGTCATTAGGGATAGAAGATGAAGAATTTTCGCAGCGTAAACCGGACAAAGGCCTCATTACCAAAAAGGAAATCCGGGTATTAAGCCTGCATGCATTGAAGCTAAAGAAAAACAGTATAGTTTGGGATGTTGGTACGTGTACGGGCTCAATGGCAATTGAAGCGGCCAAGCTTGCATCCGAAGGCCAAATTTTCGCAATTGAAAAAAATGAGCCTGATTTAGATAACTGTTATCAAAACCAACGTAAATTCCGTACCGATATAACGGCGATTCATGGTAAAGCCCCGCAGGGATTGGAAAATTTTCCTGATCCTGATGCGATCTTCATTGGCGGGACTGGCGGCGAAATGGGAGAGCTGATCAATACTTGCTGCAATCGGTTAAAAGAAGGCGGCAGGATCGTTCTGAATGCTGCGACGATTGAGAATCTTTACCGTGCTAATGAAGCATTTGCGGAAGCTGGTTTTCACACTTCCATCATGCATGCGCAAATCTCCAGAAGTAAGCCAATATTGGGAATGAACAGATTTGTACCGCTTAATCCGGTTTATATCATTACTGCACAACGAAAGGAAGACATGAATGAGTAATCTTGGTACATTATATGGCCTTGGCGTAGGCCCGGGCGATCCAGAGCTAATTACAGTAAAGGCATTTCGCGTGATTCAGGAATCTCCGGTCATTGCGTATCCCAAAAAAAGAAAAGGGAGTAAAAGCTACGCACATCGCATTGTTGAAGTTTACATTCGTCCTGAAGAAAAGGATATGCTGGGCCTTGTTTTTCCGATGACGAAAGATAAAGCCATTTTGGATCGGGAATGGAACGGAACGGTTGAAAAGGTTTGGCAAAAATTAAATGAAGGAAAAGATGTGGCTTTCGTAACGGAAGGCGATCCGCTTTTATATAGTACGTTCATACATATGATGAAATTGATGCAGGAGTTGCATCCCGAAGTCGAAATCAAGACAGTCCCGGGCATTTCTTCCTTTAATGGATCAGCGTCAAGGCTGGGCATCGCTTTAGCTGATGGTGATGATCATGTTGCGATAGTTCCTGCAAGGGATGACTATGAAGCGATGAAGAAGGCGATCGAAGACCATGATGCCGTTGTGTTCATCAAAGTGGCAAAGGTCATCGATTTAATGATTACCGTTTTAAAAGATTTGGACTTGCTTGAAAAGGCCTCGGTCGTAACCAAAGTCACTTCCGATGAAGAAGTGATTTGGAAAGTGAGTGAATTGGAAGGACTTGAACTAGAATACTTAACATTGATGGTGGTGAGAAAATGAAGATATATATTGTAGGTGCTGGACCAGGTGACCCGGATTTGATTACTGTAAAAGGATTGAACATTCTCCAAACGGCTGATGTTATTTTATATACGGATTCATTAGTGAATGAAGAATTGATTGCTAAGGCAAAACCCGATGCCGAGGTGCTGAAAACGGCTGGAATGCATTTGGAGGAAATTGTTGGCATCATGGTTGAGCGTGTTAAAGAAGGAAAGATGGTTGCTAGAATTCATACTGGGGATCCTGCCATGTACGGTGCAATCATGGAACAAATTGTCCTATTGAAGAAAGAGGGTATCGGTTATGAGGTGATTCCTGGCGTGAGTTCGGTGTTCGCCTCAGCAGCGGCAATAGGAGCAGAGCTGACCATCCCTGATTTAACCCAGACACTTATATTAACGAGGGCTGAAGGACGTACGCCTGTTCCGGAATTTGAGAAGTTACGTGATTTGGCAAGTCATCACTGTACGATTGCCCTTTTCTTGAGTGCAACCTTGACCAAAAAAATCGTTAAAGAACTCCAGGAAGCCGGTTGGAAGGATGATACACCGGTTGCAGTCATTCAAAGGGCAACATGGCCGGACCAAAAAATCGTCCGCACTACGCTAGTGAACTTAGATGATGATATGCGTAAAAATGGCATCCGCAAACATGCGATGATTTTGGCTGGATGGGCTTTGGACCCTGCCATCCATGATAAAGATGAATACCGTTCCAAACTATATGATGCGAGTTTTACCCACGGTTTCAGAAAAGGTGTTAAACCATGATCATTGAATTGAAAGAAGCGGAACTTGCTCCCATTAAACGGTCCCACACTTATGCGATCGTAGCGATTACAAAGCATGGTGTCGAGCTGGCGCGAAAATTACATACCGTTTTTTCGAATTCCGATCTATATTACATGAGCAAGTTTGAAAAAGGGGACGAAGAGCATAAACAGATCCAGCTTTTTTCGGGCAGTGTCCGTATGCTATTGCCAGCTTTATTCAAGGAATATAAGGGAATCATTTTAATTATTTCACTCGGGGCAGTCGTGAGGATGATTGCACCAATTTTGAAGGATAAGAAAACGGATCCAGGTGTCGTAGTCATTGATGATAAAGGGGAAAATGTTATCAGTGTACTGTCAGGGCATCTGGGAGGGGCAAATGAACTGACTAAGGAAGTTGCTGCAGCCCTTGATGCAAGAGCTATAATCACCACGGCTTCGGATGTACAAAAAACGATTCCTGTCGACTTATTCGGCCAGCGCTTCGGCTGGATTTGGGATTCCGCAGAAAAATTGACGCCAGTAAGTGCGTCCGTAGTAAATGAAGAGCATGTTGCCGTTATACAGGAATCAGGTGAACGGAACTGGTGGTCTTATGATACGGCATTACCTGAACGAATTATCATATACCCATCCATTGAAGAAGCGCTTCAAGCAAAGCCGCAAGCAGCGCTGGTCGTGACTCACCGCATGCTTAAGCAGTCGGAAAAGAGAATCCTGGAAAATGGAATCGTATATCGTCCAAAGGTCATTGTTCTTGGTATCGGGTGCAATAGGGGAACGGCGGCGGCTGAAATTGAGCAGGTGATTGCAGAAACACTAGCGGTTTTATCATTTTCATTAAAAAGCGTTAAGGCGATCTGTACAATTTCCTTAAAGAAAGACGAACTTGGCTTGATTGAAGTAGTTGAAAAATATGGCTGGGAATTCGTGCATTATGAACCGGAAGAGCTTAATCAAGCCAAAATCGAAGCGCCATCGGATACAGTATTTAAATACACGGGTGCATATGGTGTGAGTGAACCGGCTGTGAGGATCTATACTAAAGCTGAACAATTGGAGCTGGTTAAGAAAAAATCGGGGAACGTAACCATATCAGTTGGGATCATTCCTTTTTAAGAGGGAGAAAAAATATGAACGATAGAAGATTGGTAATTGCAGGTACCGGAAGCGGTGTCGGTAAAACGACATTGACCATCGGAATCATGGCAGCCCTCCAGAAGAAAGGCTATACCGTTCAAGGGTTCAAATGTGGTCCTGACTATATTGATCCTACTTATCATACAGCAGTTACAGGACGGGTTTCACGCAATCTTGACAGTTGGATGTTTGAACATGACACTGTTCGAGAAATTCTTAATAAAGCAGGTGCCGGGGCTGATATATCGATCATCGAAGGAGTCATGGGCTTCTTCGATGGCAAAAGTCCTTTAGCCAATACAGGATCGACGGCTGAAATCAGCATCATCACGCAAAGTCCTGTCCTGTTGGTAGTAAACTGTGCCAGCATGGCACGGAGTGCAGCTGCCATCGTAAAAGGATTTCAGGACTTTTCGACCGGCCCGAACATCATTGGGGTCATTGCCAATCAAGTGGGAAGTGCAGGTCATTACAAAATTGTCAAATCAGCCATTGAGCAAGAATGCGATGTACCGGTGCTCGGTTATATGAAGCGGGAATTGGATATTGATATTCCAAGCCGTCATTTAGGTTTAATTCCTGCTATTGAACGCGGGGAACTAAATCCGTTTTTCGATAAGCTCGCACAATTAGTCATGGAAACGATCGATATCGAGCAGTTGTACCGTTTGTCAAAGACATCCTCCGTTACCAGTGGAAACTCAAATATTTTTCAACCCAAAAATGAAAAGGACGTATGCATTGCCGTCGCAAAAGATGCAGCCTTCAATTTTTATTATCAGGAGAACCTTGAGCTGCTAGAAGCATATGGGGCAAACATCAAGTATTTTTCTCCATTAAAAGGGGATGAAGTACCATTGGATGCTGATGGTTTATATCTTGGAGGCGGTTTTCCTGAGGAATTTGCAGCTGAACTTTCCGGTAACGTGGAAGCTATCATATCCATCAGAAGCTCCATTGAAAAGGGGATGCCGACTCTTGCGGAATGTGGCGGTTTCATGTTTTTGAGCAAATCGATTGAAACAACTTCCGGAGAAACGCATCAGATGGCAGGAATGATACCGGGCCGGATTAAAATGCAGAAAAAGCTTGCAGCACTTGGGTATCGTGAAATCACAGGAACTCCAGGCAATTTTTTGATCAATGAAATGGAGCAGGCAAAAGGTCATGAATTCCACTACTCGACATTTGAAGCGGATGCTGATCTTACACATGCTTATGAATCCAAAGGCAGATTCGGTTCGAAACAAGAGGGGTGTGTATTGGGCAACCTTGTTGCGGGGTATACCCACTTTCATTTTGCTTCCAATCCAACACTTGCAAAGAACTGGATCAATGCTTGCTTAAAACAAAAAAACAGATCTGCCCATGAAACTATCAACTAGTAAAATGTATTTTTTGAAGCTTAAGAGGAGGCGCGAGCATGAAACCGGGAAAAGTTCATCTGGTCGGTGCGGGTCCCGGAGATCCGAAATTGATTACGGTATATGGACTGGAATGTATCCAAAAGGCGGATGTCATTGCATATGACAGGCTTGTCAATCCAGAACTATTAAACTATGCAAAAGAAGGTGCAGAACTGGTGTATTGCGGGAAATCACCAGGGAAACATCATCTCATTCAAAATGAAATACATGAACTTTTAGTGGAAAAAGCTTTACAGGGGAAAAACGTCACCCGTCTGAAGGGTGGAGATCCATTTGTCTTTGGGCGGGGCGGTGAGGAAGCGGAAATACTGGCTGCTAACGGGATTGAATATGATATCGTCCCAGGAATCACAGCGGGAATCGCAGCACCGGCTTATGCGGGCATCCCGGTGACCCACCGTGATCATGCTTCAAGTTATGCGATTGTGACAGGCCATGGCCGTGATTACAAGGGGCAGGATAACCTGAATTGGCAGGCATTGGCTCAGGGCATCGATACCATCGCCTTTTATATGGGAATAGGTAATATGCCGTTCATCTGTGAAAAATTGATAGAGCATGGCAGGGACGGCAATACGCCAGTGGCTGTCATTGAATGGGGCACGACTGATAAACAAAGGACGATTACCGGTACCTTGAATTCGATTTCTTTGAAGGCTATAAAAGAAGAAATTCAAAATCCATCAATCTTTCTAGTAGGGGATGTCGTCCAATTAAGAGAAAAAATCCAATGGTTTGAAAGAGTGATTGATTCAGAGTCCATAATTGAAGGGAATGAGTCGGAATGTCCATCATTCAAGAATTGAAGGAACGCCGGGCAATAAGGAATTACGAAGAAAAAGAAGTGGAAGACCAAAAAATCAGGCAGCTATTGGAAGCGGCTACCTATGCCCCTAACGATCGATTGCGTGAACCTTGGAGTTTTTATGTAATCAAGGGAGAAGCGAAGCACCGTTATGAAAGATTGGCAGAAAGGTATTTACATGAACGCTTCCCAACCAAACCAAAGTTGATTGAAAGTTCACTGGAAGTTGTAAAGACGACACCGCTTATCATTGTCGTGACTTCCGATATTTTGCCTGATGATCCAGATTCATCCGAAGACAATGTATTCGCTTCTTGTTGTGCCGTCCATTCGATGTGGCTTGCCGCAAAAGAACTTGGTCTCGGATTCGTTTGGCGCACTAGAGGAGTGGGTCTAGTCAGGGATGAACGCCTGCACGAATTTATCGGTTCACCGGAAAACAAAAAAGTGATCGGCACCATTTTTGTCGGATACCCTAAAGGCGATCAACCGGTTCCAGCTACTAAAAGGACTTCATACATAGAAAAAACAGTTTGGCTATGAAGGTAGGTGAGTGAGTGGCACGCAGAGGATTAATGCTTATTTATACAGGAAACGGGAAAGGGAAGACGACTGCCTCATTAGGGGTGACTTTGAGGGCAGTCGGCAGAGGAATGAATGTCAAATACCTTCAGTTCATAAAATCACCAGAGCGTACTTATGGGGAAGCATTGGCTTTGAGAAAATTAGGAGTTGAAATGGAGCAGCTAGGTATTGGTTTTACATGGACCAAAACACCAGAAGAGCATCGCAAAGCCTTATCGTTAGCATGGGAAAAGGCGAAACTGGCACTTACTGATCCGGATATTGATTTACTTGTTTTGGATGAGTTGAACAATGCGTTAGCGATTTCCAAATTCCCGATTGAAGATGTCTTGCCATTGGCTGAAATCATCGATGCAATTCGAAATCGTCCCGCTAATATGCATATAGTCATTACCGGCAGGGATGCAAGGCCAGAGCTTATGGAAATGGCCGATTTGGTTTCAACGATTGAGGCGACCAAGCATTATTATGACGAGGGCATCGGCGCTGTCAAAGGATTAGAGTTTTAAGGGGGTGAGCGTAATGAAGGCACGATCCATCATGATACAAGGGACGTCGTCTGATGTAGGGAAAAGTTTGATTTGTACGGCATTTTGCCGGGTATTTTCCAATAAAGGATTTCGTGTCGTCCCATTCAAATCACAAAACATGGCTTTGAATTCTTATGTAACCTTGGATGGCGGTGAAATCGGACGGGCTCAGGGAGTACAGGCGGAAGCAGCACGGATCACGGCAACGACCGATATGAATCCGATATTACTGAAACCGAAGCAGGATATGGTTTCCGAAGTTATCGTGCACGGAAAGCATTTCCTTGATATGAATGCAAAAAGCTATCGGTCCCAATTTGTTCAGGAAGCTATGCCCATCATCCGTAAATCGGTCGAAAAACTTCAAGAAGACTATGACATCATCGTACTCGAAGGGGCAGGAAGTCCTGCTGAAATTAACCTGAAGGACCGGGATATAGCGAATATGCGAATGGCTAAACTCACGGATGCGGCTGTCATTTTGGTGGCCGATATTGATCGTGGTGGAGTATTTGCGTCCATCATCGGCACACTTGCTTTATTGGATCAAGATGAACGAGATAGTGTAAAGGGGATCATCATCAATAAATTTCGTGGCATGCGTGAATTGTTGGACGATGGCATTGAATGGGTGGAAAAGGAAACCGGGATTCCGGTTCTCGGGGTGCTGCCCTATCTTGACGTGAATATTGAAGCGGAAGATTCACTTGCCCTCTCTTCCTTACGTTTTAAAAAACCTAAAAAGGCTGAGTTTCCGATCGATGTAGCCGTCTTGAGATTTCCGCGGATCTCCAACTTTACAGATGTGGATCCTTTTTTTGATGAACCCGGAGTAGGTGTCCGCCTGGTAAGCAGTGTCCATGAGTTAGGTAATCCCGATCTGCTTATTTTGCCTGGTACAAAAAACACGATGGAAGATTTAGAGTGGTTGAATCGTATGGGGTTGGATCGGGCCATCAATGAACTGCGGAAACAAGGAACGATGATATTTGGCATATGCGGCGGTTTTCAAATGCTAGGGACTAAACTTTTCGATCCTGACGCGGTCGAAGGTGACGGTGAGAACGCAGATGGGCTCTCGCTTCTTCCGGTGGAAACCGTATTTCAAGCAGAAAAGAAAACGGTACAAATGGAAGGTGTCCTTTCTGCCGGGATAATGGAAGGTCAAATGAATCTTAACGGTTTCGAAATACATTTAGGCAGAACGACATTGAAGTCGCAAGTACGGCCCTTTCTTTTATTGAAGGATGGAAGAGAGGATGGAGCCATTTCCAATGACAACAAGGTAATGGGAACATATCTTCATGGGATATTCCATAATCGCCTGTTCACTAGATTACTAGTTAACCAAATTCGACGGAACAAGGGGTTGGAAGAAGTGAAGGAAAACGTCCAAAGCGACTCGGAGCGCAGGGAGGAAGCGTACAATCTCTTGGCATCCCATTTGGAGGAAAACATTGATATGGATACCATCTATCAATGGCTGCAGCTGGAAACTGCAGAAAGTTGAAAAGGTCATTAGGTTAATGTGATCAATGCCCTTTTACCTTTAAAAAAGATCATTTTAGAGCGATAATTCCTTTTATTTAGCCATTTTAAGTGACAGAGGCATACAAGATATGTTATGTTGTCTACTCTACATACTTTATACAAAATAAAAGGATGAGGTGTTCATATGAATAAAACAGAATTAGTGAGCAGTGTTGCAGCACAAGCTGAACTGACAAAAGACGACGCAAAAAAAGTAGTGGACGCATTGTTTGAAACAATCACGGCTACACTTGCTAAAGAAGAAAAAATCCAATTAGTTGGTTTTGGTACATTTGAAGTGCGTGACCGCGCTGCCCGTACAGGAAGAAACCCGCAAACTGGCGAAGAAATACAAATTGCAGCTAGTAAAGTTCCCGCTTTTAAAGCAGGTAAGGAATTAAAAGAAGCTGTAAAATAAAAAAGTAAACAAAAAAACCTGGCGATGCGATATTCGCCAGGTTTTTTTGTTTACTGTCATGCGCTTCGAAGAACAGTAAAAGACAGTCATTTTTATTTATTTGTGCCATTATCTAACGGAGGAATTTAGGGAGTTCTCATGATCAACAATGAAAGAAGCCCACTTCATGAAGCAGTAATGGAATGTAACATAAATGAAAAAAAATTATAGTACTTATTAGTAAGGTTTATACTGTGACTATGTTAGGCTAAGTAATAACAAGTTTTAAAACCAAAATAAAAGAGGTGAAAGATATGCTGAAGAAAATAATGAAAAAAATCAAACAGCTTTCCCAAGGCAGCAGTGAGCGAAGACATGGTCATTATCGCCGAGGCAGCAGCAGCAGCAGCCGAGGCTACAAAAGGTATCCCATGAGTGGAAGTGACCGCTACAAGAGAAAAGGGCGCGGCAGTAGCAGCTAATTCAATTTCTTTGACTTCAATGCAGCCTGCAGGTCCATTGAGATTTCTTTAATATCTGAATAAGGTTCTTGGATGCTTAATAACCTTTTCAGTAAATGCACGGTTTCTTTTTCTAACGAAAGCTCTTCTGTCCAAGGAAGAGTCTTTTTACTTTTGGAGGCGTAAGTCGTATAAAGTGCATATAGAAGTATTTCCCCCAAGTCGTAAAAATCCTGCCTTTTCAGCTGCAACATGGTTTCTTTAGTAAAATCGGCCGAATTGATCTTTTTAGACAAACCAAAGTCTATCAAAATGGGCTGATTGTTCTTTAGTAAAATATTTGGTATACGTAAATCTTGATGGGAAATGTCATGGTCATGTAGATAAGATACTAAAACGACCAGCTCATCCAGAAAAAATAGAGACTCTTTCTCATTGAATGTTATATGATTCAAGAAAATATGGTCTTCCAAATTATCTCCTTCTATGAAATCCATCACAAAATAAACATTTCCCTCATGTGAAAATTTCTCGTGAAATTTGGGGATGTTTTTGTGGTTTAACATTCGTAAAATGGAAATTTCATTTTCAAACTGCTTCAGCTCTTTTTTGCTGCGGCGTTTACTTTTCCGGAGCTGCTTGATCACTATATTTTCTTTTTTTTTCAAATCATTGCAAAGATAAATAATACCGTAGCTTCCTGTTCCGATTACAGCTTTTACCTCGTAACGGTAATTCAAAACCACTCCTTTTTTTAAAGGTATATCCACGAAAAATTGGTAGAACTTTCTAAATGTACGCAAAATTGAAACTTTCCTCACCACTTTCATCTATTCAAGTCAAGAACAAAAAAGTCCGTTATTAATAAAGCTGGAAATATGAATGAACATGGATAGTTTAACACTGATTTTTGATAATGCGGTAATGAAAGTCATTTCTTCGGGGAATTCTTTTGATAGTTCACAATTATAAATTTTTCCTGTAATTTCACATTATGAAATTATATGGTTTTAAAAATATTAAGTTTACTATAATGAATTCATAATAAAAGAGTAGGAGGTGATGAGGTGGATGGGTGCGAGTTGAGAAGTTGCTTTGGGAAATCCCTAACCGGCGTCACAATAGTGAGCTGGTTTGATGGAAAGTTCAAAAGGGGATTACTGAGAATTCTTTTCCTTCGGTTTCCTTGGATCCACCGCTTGCTTTAGTATTCATAAAGAAGCAAAAGCCTGCACTAGCATGAAAGATAAATCTTTTACCATTAATATTTTGTCGGATGAACAGGAAGCCATTGCATGGCAATTTGCGGGCAGTAAATAGGAAACGTTTAAAACCGACTGGGATAACAAGGGAATTTCGCCAAAAATAAATGGAAGTGTTGCCTGGATGGAATGCAAACCATGGAGAGAGTATGATGCTGGTGATCATGTATTGTTCATCGGTGAAATCCAGGAGTTACATTCCGAATATTTGGAAGCGCTTACTTTTTATCGAGCGAAAATGGGGTCTGCTAAACAGTTTGTAAAATAAGGGGATTCTAATGGGCATTAAAACCGGGGAAGAATATATTAATAGAATTAAATCAAGGAAACCGGAATTATGGCAGCTATGATAAACTACAGATCGAGCAAAATATTAAAACTAAAAGCAACATCGAATGTATAATATTGTTTTTTAGAGAATAAAAGAATTCACGAGTAAAGCAGCAGAAATCCCAAGAAAAATCAATTTCACGAGTAAAGCAGCTGAATTCACGAGTAAACCTGCCAAATTCACGAGTAAAGCAGCTGAATTCACGAGTAAACCGGCCAAATTCACGAGTAAAACAGTAGAATTCACGAGGAAATTACGTAATGAAACCCATTGATTAAAGTGCCGTTAAACTGCCGGGTAAATGGTGTATATGCAAGATTGAAAGGTTAGTAACCCTAAATCATTAAGTTGAAAACTTTTTCTAATACGTTTGACAATTGGATTTATCGTGTTAATATAAAGGCAAATGAAATTTAATATACAATTTGTACCACTAGGGGTGCTTTATAGGTGAAAGTTGATTTTTACCGCAGAAGCTGAGATTAAAGTATGACTTTAAGACCCTTAGAACCTGATCTGGTTTATACCAGCGTAGGGAAGTGGGGTCTGGAACAATACGTTTCTGTATTATTTCAAGTACAACCACTTTCTTTACGTTTAAGAAAGTGGTTTTTTGTTTGCAAAAAAAGGGGTGATAAAAGTTTTTTTCCGTAACATTGATTAAAAAAAATAATTTGGAGGTAATGGTCATGAAATTTTCAGAGGAAATTCGTCAGGAAGTGGATCACATTTGGGAAGCTAGCTTTAATCACCCGTTTGTTGCAGGAATAGGAGATGGCACTTTGCCATTGGAGTGTTTCCGTTTCTATGTTATGCAAGATTCCTATTATTTATCTCATTTTGCTAGGGTTCAAGCTTTAGGAGCAGTTAAAGCTACTGATTTACATACAACAAGCAGGCTTGCCGGCCATGCACAAGGAACATATGAAGCGGAGTTGAAGCTTCATGAGAATTTTTCTGAGAGATTAGGGATCACAAAAGAAGAACGGGATAATTTCAAACCAGCCCCGACCGCTTATGCTTATACTTCCCATATGTATCGTGCGGCTTATTCGGGACATTTAGGAGATGTTATTGCAGCTATCTTGCCGTGTTACTGGCTTTATTATGAAATAGGTGAAAAGCTGCAAGGGTGCATGCCGGAGGAGCCGATTTATCAAGAATGGATAGCGGCTTACGGAGGGGAGTGGTTTCGCACTTTGGTGGAAGAACAAATTGCGAGGCTTGATGAGATTGCTGAAAAAGTGACAGACGAAGATAAGGAAAGAATGAAAGAGCATTTTATCCTCAGCAGCCAATATGAATACTCATTTTGGGAAATGGCTTATCGTTTAGAGACATGGCCTGTGCATAAGGAAACACTAGAAGTATAAAGGGGAATGAAACAATGAAAAAAGGTTTGAAATTAACGGACATATTGGTCACGATCGTGATTGCGGTAGCATTTGGAATCGTTTATATCCTTTGGGGTTCGATTTATTATTCAGTTAAACCGTTAGGATTACATCTGGATCAACTTATTTATGGAATGTGGTTTATAGCTGGCCCCGTCGCCTTCTTAATTTTACGGAAACCGGGTGTGGCACTTTTGGCGGAGATAGCTGCAGCTTCCGGGGAGTTCTTCCTTGGTTCACCATGGGGGCTGACCGTACTGTTATATGGGGTGGTACAAGGTTTGTTCGCGGAACTGGTGTTCATGGCTTTCAAATATAAAAAATTCAATATGCCGGTGGCCGTTTTAGCTGCGATAGCTTCCTGCCTGGCATCAGTTATTATGGATTTTGCATACGGGGAAATAGGTGCGCTTTCAACTTGGAATCTATCGTTATTCATGATAGCGAGGTTTGTGGGTTCCATATTCTTTGCAGGTGTGACCGCTTATTATCTAGTTAAAGTCCTGGAAGCAACAGGAGTAACAAATCTTGTGCGTCCGGTTTCAAATAAAGATTATGCAGAACTGGATCAAAAGTAGAGGTTGAGGGCCATGGAACCAATCGTTTCTGTTGAAAAGTTAAGAATGAAATATCCCGGTGATGAATCTTTGATATTCAAGGACCTATCATTAACGTTTGATCAAGGAGAAAAAGTGCTATTGTTGGGGCCATCAGGTTGTGGTAAGTCGACCCTTTTACAAGTGTTAAGCGGATTGATTCCGAATTCCATCGAAGTACCGATGAAAGCGGAAAAATTGAAATGCCCTTCTTCGTGGGGGTATGTTTTTCAAGATCCTGATAGTCAGTTTTGCATGCCATTTGCCGATGAGGAAATTGCCTTCGTCCTTGAGAATCTTTCCGTCCCTAAAGAAGAAATGAAAGAGAAGATTCAAAATCATTTCCGTAAAGTAGGATTGAACCTGGGCCATACAAGTATTGAAACATTATCAGGCGGGATGAAACAGCGTCTGGCAATCGCTTCAGTATTGGCCCTTGAACCAGAAGTGATATTTTTAGATGAGCCAACCGCCATGCTTGATCCGGAAGGAACGAAAGAAATCTGGGAATTGCTGAAGGAAGTCGGACGAGACAAAACGGTTATTATCGTCGAGCATAAAATTGACCATGTTTTAGAATTCATCGAACGAATCGTGCTTTTTAACGATGATGGTCAAATCATAGCTGATGGTCCAAGAGACACCATTCTTTCACTATATAAAAATGAAATGAAGGAATATGGAATTTGGTTCCCAGGTGTTTGGGGTGAATATATACAGAATTATGCACCGATTCGGGAACACCCATTTACAGATGATTCACCTCTTATGAATGTGCAAGGCTTTAGCGGTTTTCGAAATAAAGAGGAAAAAATCAAGGTTGACGAGCTGAAGGTCCATTCAGGTGAATGGATTGTAATCAGGGGTGAAAATGGCGCGGGGAAGAGTACACTTTTGCATGCACTGATGCAGTTCATAAAAACGAATGGTAAGTATGAATTATTGGGAACACCGATTAAAAAGGTGAAAAATCCAACGGATCATATGACGTTTGTCTTTCAAAATCCTGAGTTTCAGTTCGTTGCAAATACTGTATATGAAGAGATTGCTTATTCATTGCGAATTGATAAAAGGCCGCAACAAGAAATAGATGAGAGAGTCCGCTCATTGCTTAAAGTGTTCCGCCTGGAGGCACATCGGGATAAACACCCGTTTCAATTATCAATGGGTCAAAAGCGTCGCTTAAGCGTAGCCGCCTCAATCGTTATAGACAAAAAAATCATTCTCCTGGATGAGCCAACCTTTGGCCAAGATTCGAAAAATACCTTTGCATTACTGGAATGGTTTGAGGAATATCGAAGGCGTGGAATAACAGTGATCATGGTAACTCATGATGATCATATTTCAAAAAACTTTGCAACCAGGATCTGGACGGTTAAGGATGGAAACGTAATAAGTGATGAAAACATTGTGCAATCAGGATTTGTGGAGACCAAAGTTAAAAGGAGTGTCATGTAGATGAATGATTCAAATGCAGAAACATGGCTCCATAGAATTAATCCAAGCCTTAAACTTGGTGTACTGATTGTGTTATGCATCGTGGCGTTATTCATTCATGACCTGAATTATATGATGAATATCACCATTGGCGTATTACTTTTGTTTTTGTTTTTTACCGGGCATTCGATAAAACGCATCTTACTTTTGTCGATTCCCTTTTGTTTCATTTTTATCTCCACCTCTTCTGCAATGATATTATTCGGGCAAGGTGAGACGCTTTGGTTTGAGTGGGGCCTTATATCGATTACTGAAGAAAGTTTCATTAGGGGATTACTGGTAGGCTTTCGAGCTTTGTTCTTTGCGGTCCTTGGCTTAACTTTTTCCTTAACTACGAGGCCAGTGAACTTGTTTTATTCGTTAATGCAGCAAGTTAAGCTTAAACCGAAATATGCCTATAGTTTCATGGCGGCATTAAGGCTGATTCCCATCATGATGGAGGAGTTCCAAACGATACGAAATGCGATGAAGGTACGCGGCTTCGAAAGGGGAAAAGGGATAAAAGCGTTATATTTTAAAATGAAAGCCTATTCCATCCCGTTGTTATCCGGAAGCATAAGACGTGCTCACCGAATCGCGGTTGCGATGGAAGCAAAGCGATTTACAGACACACGAGAACGAACATTCTATTATGAGTTTGGGTTTTCAAAAAAGGACCATGGTTTCATTTTGTATTTTATCATCCTGTTGTTGGCCGGCTTTTATCTGTCGATTCAATTCCCGTTAGTTTCTATTTGATTTTATGAGATTGTAACTTTACTTGTTAGGAGTCCTTAGTATGAATGCACATGAATTGCATATTATTTCTACTGGGAAACAGCCAATTGAAAAGTTTGTGGAAATCGCTTCAAACATTCAGGAACATGTTGATTTCTTTTATCTAAGGGAAAAGCATATGAGTGCATCGGAACTTTATCGAGCAGTGACCCTGCTACATGATAATAAGATCCCGCTTTCTAAGATCATCATTAATGATCGGGTGGATGTAGCTTGGGTACACAAAGTATTTGGTGTGCAATTGGCTTTTCATAGTTTAGATGCGGGAGTCGTAAAAGGAGCTTTTCCAGGGATGAATGTTGGCTGTTCGATCCATTCCATGGATGAAGCGAATGCCGCATTCAGCAAAGGGGCCGATTACGCGATATATGGACATGTTTTTGAAACGGATTCAAAAATCGGCCTTCCTCCTAGGGGAGTTGAGGAGCTTCATGCAATCTCAAGAAATGTCAATCTTCCGATAATTGCGATAGGCGGAATAACACCTTTCAATTGCCAAATCGTGCTGGATGCGGGGGCACGTGGAATTGCGGTCATGTCAGGGGTTCTTGAAGCTGAAAATCCGATTGAAGCCGTTAAAGAATATGCGAAGTCTTTGGGAAAGGAGACATAAGATGAATTCCATATATGATGCAATCATTGTTGGGGGAGGAGTAATAGGTGGATCCATTGCTTTTCAATTAGCCAAACGAGGTAAAAAGGTCCTTTTATTGGAAAAAGATAGACTTGTTAGCAAAGCATCCAGTGCTGCAGCCGGGATGTTAGGGGCACAAGCCGAGTTGGATGCTGATAACCCGCTTTTTACATTGGCAAGCCGAAGCAGGGGGATGTTTCCTGCACTGGCGGAAGAATTAAAAGACATAAGTGGAATAGACATCGAATTAGTGAACAAGGGCATGTTCAAGGTGGCGCTAACGAATGATCAGGTAGCCGAGTTGAAGAACATGATTAGAGCCCAGCAAGATGCGGGACTTGAGGCTGAATGGCTATCGACTGCCGAAATAAGGAAAACGGAACCGCTTCTTTCGGATGAGATTAAAGGAGCCATGTTCATTCCTAAGGATGGACAAGTTTCAGCCACTAGGCTGTCGCTCGCTTTTACTGAATCTGCCGCTGCCCTTGGTGTAGATATAAAGGAATTTGTTCATGTCTCCGATTTGGTTACTGAAAACGGATGTGTAACGGGAGTGGTGACGAACATAGGTGCATTTTCAAGTGAAAATGTCATCGTGGCAGGTGGGGCTTGGAGTGCTTTCCTCCTTGAAAAATCAGGGATGAAACTCGACAGTTATCCTGTAAAGGGAGAGTGCTTTTCCGTCCTGACCGATCGTCCATTGCTTGAAAAAACGGTCTTCTCGCATGGCTGCTATCTTGTGCCCAAAGTAGGCGGAAGAATCATTGTCGGGGCAACGGTTAAGGCGGGCACTTTCGATCAAAAGGTAAGTCTTGACGGGATTTCTACTTTAATAGAAAGAGCAACGCAATTGCTTCCGGCGATTAAAGGGACCGAATTGGAAAAGACCTGGGCAGGTATACGCCCACAAACTGGGGACGGCTTGCCATACTTTGGTGAACATCCGGCATGCAAAGGACTTTTCATTGCAACGGGGCACTACAGGAATGGCATCCTGCTTTCTCCAATTACAGGTGTACTTATAGCGGATATTTTAGAAGGGAAGACAAATCCCGAATGGTCCGCTTTTCGATTGGATCGTTCGATACAGACCCTTTTTTCTTAATGGAGGTGGATGAATTGGAATTGGTCATTAACGGCGAAAAAATACGGATTCCTGCCGATGAATCAACAGTTACAGGGCTTTTGCAACACTTTAATTTACATCAAAAAGTAGTGATTGTTGAATTGAATGATGAAATATTAGCAAAAGAAAGTTTAAGTGAAACACTTTTGTCAAATGGAGACAAGGTAGAGATTGTACATTTTGTAGGAGGCGGATGATTATGTTAAAGATTGGTTCGTATGAATTTTCTTCAAGATTACTATTAGGTACTGGAAAATATCCAAATTTCGATGTTCAAAAGCAATCAGTAGAGGTTTCGGGGACGGAAATATTAACATTTGCGGTCCGGAGAATGAACATTTTTGAAGCCAGCCAGCCCAATTTTTTAGAAAAGCTAGATTTGAAAAAGTACACACTCCTTCCCAATACAGCAGGAGCTAAAACAGCCAAGGAAGCAGTACGCATAGCCCATCTAGCAAAGGCATCTGGCTTATGTGACATGATTAAGGTAGAAGTCATTGGCTGTCAAAAAACTTTGCTGCCTGATCCGATTGAAACATTGAAAGCTGCTGAAGAATTAGTGAAACTCGGATTCACCGTATTACCTTATACTTCGGATGATGTGTTGCTCGCTAAACGCCTGGAAGAAGTGGGGTGCCATGCAATCATGCCTGGAGCTTCACCAATTGGCTCTGGTCAGGGCATTATAAACCCATTGAACTTACGCTTCATCATGGAACAATCTGAGGTTCCGGTAATTGTTGATGCAGGGATTGGAACTCCCTCCGATGCGGTTATCGCCATGGAATTAGGGGCGGATGGCGTATTGCTTAACACTGCTGTTTCGGGAGCAAAAGACCCCGTCAAAATGTCGAAAGCAATGAAACTTGCCATTGAGGCAGGTCGATTGGGGTATGAAGCAGGAAGAATCGAAAAAAATGATTACGCGATAGCAAGCAGTCCAGTTGAAGGATTGAGCATTGGATGAGTGAACGTTATTCACGTCAAGAACTTTTTGGCCCTATTGGAGCAGAAGGGCAAATGAAAATTCGCAAAAAGCACGTTTTGGTGATTGGAGCGGGTGCTCTCGGTACGGGAACTGCGGAAGGTCTTGTACGAGCCGGAATTGGGAAACTCACCATTGTTGACAGGGATTATGTAGAGTGGAGCAACCTTCAAAGACAACAGCTTTATTGTGAAGAAGATGCACAAAAAAGAATACCGAAAGCAGTGGCAGCAAAGAATCGTTTGCAAGCGCTAAATTCGGACGTTATCGTAACTTCATTTGTGGCAGATGTTTCGGTTGATGAATTGGCGAAGCTGGTTGAAGGCGTGGATTTAATATTGGATGCCACCGATAATTTCGACACCAGGATGCTTATCAACGATACTGCGCAAAAATATAAAATACCGTGGATTTACGGTGCCTGTGTAGGAAGTTATGGGATAAGTTACACGGTGATTCCGGAGGCGACCCCATGTTTGAATTGTTTGCTGGAAACGGTTCCGATGGGAGGTCTGACATGTGATACGGCGGGAATCATCAGCCCTGCTGTTCAAACGGTCGTTGCTCATCAAATGGCGGAAGCTTTAAAAATCCTTGTCGAAGATCATGCATCGCTAAGAAACAAAATCGTTTCATTTGATCTTTGGAAAAATGAACATTCATCCATAAATGTAGCGCAATTAAAAAAAGATACTTGTTTGTCCTGCGGGTCAAATCGAACGTATCCCCACCTCTCTTATTCAAATCGAACAAAGACAGCCGTTTTATGCGGAAGGGATTCTGTCCAGATTCGGCCGGCAATCAAGCTTGAACGAGACTTGGCGGAACTCGAAGAATATCTTCTCGCACAAGGTGGTAAGATCGTCAGGAATCCTTATTTACTTTCATTTACTATCGGAACCCATCGGTTAGTCGTTTTTAAAGACGGACGGGCGTTGATTCATGGAACAAAAGATATTGCAGAGGCAAAAACATTATATCATCGTTATTTTGGCTGAAATGGATTGGCACGGACTTGAAATTCACGTTTAAACCGTGAAAGAGTGCCCAAAAAAGACGCCCTTATAATAGGAAGGTATCGAACATTTTCAATGTGATTTATTTGCTGCACAAATATAAAACGAAAGCGGTGTCTGCCTTTTGGGGCGGCACCGCTTTTCGTTATGGAACGATTATTTAAGCAGCTTACATATCATGACTGCTATTATGCTTCTGACGGGAATGCTGTCTGTTTTTCACCTTATGAGAACCGCTTAACGGTGCAGGTTGACCTGGATTATTTCCTTTAGGAGCATTTTTTCGAATATCTTTACCATCGTTTTTGTTCATGTTCGATCCCTCCTATCTCTTAAGATAATCAGTCCGTGAAATTTTATTCACATACATATATTTGCAAACCTCGTACATGCTATTGATGGACACTATAATTAAGGAGCTGAACCAAATGCAGGATAAACAAGATAAGCGAAGGGCTTTCCAGGAAGCCCAGCAAAGTTATCAGCAAGTATTTGATGTATACTCATCCATTGAGAAGAACGCACCGAATTACGGAACGGAATTGAAACATGTGAAGCAGGAAGTGAACGAGGCCTATCAGCAAATACAATCAGCTTTAGTCACCGCTTCCGAACATCAGAAAGAACAATTGAGGAAATTCGAACAGGATATTCAGTCAATCGTCAATGAGGTGAATTCTGAGGACTATTGAGTGACAGGTTCTATCGTCTTTTGTGCGTTTTACTTTTGCGTTTCCTGATTTTAGAATGGAATAGGCTTTTTGAAAAATGCAGTACAACTGCCATTTCAAAAAGCCTATCCTGTTTAAAGCCTAGAAATGAGGGAAATCATTGGTTTTTCTTTCTTTTTTTATTGTTTTGCCTTTGCATTTCCGATAATGGCGGTTCATTTCCCAATTCATCATTGTATCCAGCCCCATTACCTTGCGCTTTTGCAGCATTCATACCCGGTATAACATGATTTGCCTTTTGTTTTGTCATTTCGACACCTCCACCCATAGAATGCGATAATGTCGAATGATTATGTATGAAGTACTAATATGTTTTGTTGGAATAATTTATCAGCCCATAAATAAGGGTATTTTCAATAAAACTCATATCAGCATCGCTTCCTAAATGCACTTTAATATGTGGGGGATTTTTTTCTATAAGAGAAACTTATCAAAAACAATAACTTTCTTGTTATTTACTTATACTCATTTCTATATTAGTATTAAGTTGAAGGAAGAGTTAGGGTGGGAGAAGAGAGAGAAAATTCGACAAACTAACTTTTTTACTTATATTTATAGTAAACATGGTTTCAGTGAACCAGGTTTTACTTTTATGTGCAGAATACGTTCTGACAGTTTAATAGGGGGTAATATTCATGACGAAAAATGACGTATACCAAGCGCGTAAGTCCTTTGAAATTGAAGGGAAACGCTACAACTACTACAGCCTAGACGCTATTGAAAAAGCAGGGGACGGCCAAGTATCTCGCCTTCCATATTCCATTAAAGTGTTACTTGAAGCAGTACTTCGCCAAGTAGACGGAAGAGTAATCACAAAAGAACATGTTGCGAACCTTGCTAAATGGGGAACAAGCGAGCAACAAGATATAGATGTTCCTTTCAAACCATCTCGTGTTATCCTACAAGATTTCACTGGTGTTCCAGTTGTTGTTGATTTAGCTTCTCTACGTAATGCATTCGCTGCACTTGGTGGAGATCCTGACAAAATCAACCCGGAAATTCCAGTTGACCTTGTAATTGACCACTCTGTACAAGTTGATAAAGCAGGTACAATCGATTCCCTTGATGCCAATATGGATCTTGAATTCGAACGTAATGCAGAGCGTTACCAGTTCCTAAGCTGGGCTCAAAAATCATTCAATAACTACCGTGCGGTTCCACCAGCAACTGGTATCGTTCACCAAGTTAACCTTGAGTACCTTGCGAACGTAGTGCATGCAGTTGAAACTCCAAACGGCGATTTTGAAGTATTCCCTGACTCTGTATTCGGTACAGATTCTCATACTACAATGATCAACGGTATTGGTGTTCTTGGTTGGGGCGTCGGCGGTATCGAAGCAGAAGCAGGCATGCTTGGACAGCCTTCATACTTCCCAGTACCTAAAGTAGTCGGTGTAAAACTGACTGGTCAACTTCCTAAAGGAACAACAGCTACTGACCTTGCATTGAAAGTGACTCAAGTTCTTCGTGCACACGGCGTAGTTGGTAAGTTTGTTGAGTTCTACGGTCCTGGAGTAGGATACCTTCCACTTGCTGACCGTGCAACAATCGCTAACATGGCTCCTGAATATGGTGCTACAGTTGGTTTCTTCCCTGTCGATGCAGAAGCGATCGATTACATGCGTTTAACAGGCCGTGATGAAAAACAAATTAAAGTGGTTGAATCTTACTGCAAAGAAAATGGATTGTTCTACTCTCCTGAAAACGAAGATCCAGCATACAATGATGTTGTGGAAATCGACCTTTCAGCAATTGAACCAAACCTTTCAGGCCCTAAACGCCCGCAAGATTTGATTCCACTTTCTCAAATGAAACAATCTTTCCATGATGCTATCAATGCACCTATGGGTAACCAAGGTTTCGGCATGGACAATTCTGAATTGGATAAAGAAGTAACTGTTAAATTTGCCGATGGTAAAGAAACGGTAATGAAAACAGGTGCGATCGCAATTGCTGCAATCACAAGCTGTACAAATACTTCTAACCCATACGTAATGCTTGGGGCAGGTCTTATTGCTAAAAAAGCAGTTGAAAAAGGCTTGACTGTTCCGGATTATGTAAAAACATCATTGGCACCAGGTTCTAAAGTTGTTACTGGTTACCTTCGTGATGCAGGTCTTCAACCATACCTTGATCAATTAGGATTCAACGTAGTTGGTTACGGCTGTACAACATGTATCGGTAACTCAGGTCCATTGGCTGATGAAATCGAAGCAGCTGTTGCTGAAGCAGATCTATTAGTAACTTCAGTACTTTCTGGTAACCGTAACTTTGAAGGTCGTATTCACCCACTTGTAAAAGCAAACTATCTTGCTTCACCTACTTTGGTTGTAGCTTATGCTCTTGCTGGAACTGTGGACTTCGATCTTAACAATGATTCCCTTGGTAAAGACAAAGATGGTAACGATGTATATCTTGCTGATATCTGGCCATCACAAGAAGAAGTTAACGCTGCTGTTAAAGCAACAGTTACACCGGAATTATTCCGTAAAGAATACGAAACAGTATTCAACGATAACAAACGTTGGAATGAAATCCAAACAAGCAACGAAGCGATTTATGCTTTCGATTCTAAATCAACATACATTCAAAATCCTCCATTCTTTGAAGGATTATCACCAGAACCAGGTTCCGTTAACCCGCTTTCCGGCTTGCGCGTAGTAGGTAAATTCGGTGACTCAGTAACAACTGACCACATTTCACCTGCAGGTGCAATCGGTAAAGATACACCAGCTGGTATTTACCTTCGTGAAAACGGAGTGAAACCACGTGACTTTAACTCTTACGGTTCTCGTCGTGGTAATCATGAAGCAATGATGCGCGGAACATTCGCTAACATTCGTATCCGTAACCAAGTTGCTCCAGGTACAGAAGGTGGTTTCACTACTTACTGGCCAACTGGCGACGTAATGGCTATCTATGATGCTTGTATGAAATACAAAGCTGATGGAACAGGTCTTGCTGTAATTGCTGGTAAAGACTATGGTATGGGAAGCTCTCGTGACTGGGCTGCAAAAGGTACTAACCTTCTTGGCATCAAAACAGTTATCGCTGAAAGCTTCGAACGTATTCACCGTTCTAACCTTGCGTTAATGGGTGTTCTTCCTCTTCAATTCAAAGAAGGCGAAAACGCTGAAACACTAGGATTGACTGGTAAAGAAGCGATTGCAGTTAAAATCGACGAAACAGTTAAACCACGTGATATCGTAACAGTTACAGCTACTGATGAAGCTGGAAACGTAAAAGAATTTGATGTACTTGTTCGTTTCGATTCCGAAATCGAAATCGACTACTACCGTCACGGTGGTATCCTTCAAATGGTATTACGTAATAAATTAAAAGGCTAATTTCAGCTTTTAGGAAGCGGTAAACCTACTTATCAGGTTTACCGCTTTTTTTGTGTCAAGTTTATGAAACAATGTGATATCATGTTATGATTTAAAGGAATTGCACTTTTCCGGAGGTCCTTTTATTGTTAAGATGGAATAGGGAAGTTGTTCTATTTCTGGAAATGGACTAATATTTTTATTGTAATGGGACTAGGGGGACGAGTATGCTTAAAAAAATTATTGCTTCGGTGGCCTTACTATCACTTATTACTGTAGCGATTGTGCAGGCGATGGATAATGACTCAAAGGAAAATAACGAAAAAGATGCTTTGGGCGGATTGAAAATTGGAGCTAAAGCACCGAATTTCTCCCTGAAAACTTTGGATGGGAAACAAGTTGAATTATCGGATTATAAGGGCAAAAAGGTAATGCTGAATTTTTGGGCAACGTGGTGTCCGCCTTGCAAGAAGGAAATGCCGGATATGGAGAAATATACACAGCAAGCGGGTGATGATGTCGTCGTACTTGCCGTCAATATTGACCCTGAAAATGATGTACAAGCATTTGTAGAGGATAATGGAATTACTTTTACCATACCGCTGGACAGTCAAAGTGCCAAAAATCCAGTGAATGAGCGCTACAAGATTCTTAGCATACCGACAACGTACTTCATCGACAAACAAGGCATCATCAGGAATAAGGTAATTTCAGCCATGCAATTAAAAGATATGGAACGAAATATAAATAGTATGCAGTAGGGGAACTTTATGAAGTTCCAATAGTATTGAAGGAATTAGCGAAACTCGGTGCCCAAACCCGGCTAGATGCATGGGGCTAGGAGACTTGGCGGCAGTCGGAGGGAAAATTACAAACTGAAACGGAACCTATAAAGGTTCTGTTTCAGTTTGTAGACAAGAGGGGGGCGGAATTAAAAAATTCCGAACCCTTTTGTCAATGGCAGCCTCCATTTTACGTGGCACCAGTTGGTATAAAAGTAATCATTTCCAGTTCGATCTCGCTGAATAGAATCATGTTTAGAAAGTATCCTCATCACCTCAAGTTTTATTAATTCTATTTTAAGGCAGTGAAGACTTTAGGCAAAAGGGTTCTATCTAATAGTTAAAACAAAGTTGATTGGAACGGAAGGTACGAGACTCCTGCGGGAAAAGCGAGTCCAGGACCGCCCCGGAAAGCGAGTGCCTGGAGAGGAAATCAACGTACATTGTACAAACCAAAAAAACTGTAGACAACCTCGATTTTCATCGAGGTTAGTCTACATTCTGAAGGAACCCTTATGAAGTTCTGTTTTATTATTTGTTAACAAAGTTGTCAAACTTTAATGAAAAAATCAAAAAATTTAAAAAATTATGGTTAATGTTCATGAAAAAAGGGTTAAAGTATAGAGAGCGGATAAATGGAATTTTAATCAGGTTAAAAATCTGATAATTATGACAATTAAAGGGATGTAAACCATATAGTCATAATTTTACGTTAATTTGGCAATACTGAAAATTATATTAAAAATAAGTAGGTGAAAAGTATGAAGAAAAGAAAAAGGACATTTGAAGAATTAATTAAAGAAAATAAAAGGGAATTATTGATGGACGTTAAGCAAATGGAAAGACTTGAGGAACGTCTTGAAAAAAAACATATGCAAAAGGCTGAATAGGTTTATGCTTAAAAAGAGCCAGTGCCATGAAGGTCCCTTCAAGGTGCTGGCTCTTTTTTCATGGCTTTTTCAAAAACTGGCATTCATGAATTTCCTCTTTTTTATCCATGATAAGAGAAGGATAAGAGAAGGAGGCGATAAAATGGGTAATCCAAAAAAAGATTCCAAACACTTTAGACCGAGCCATCTAGGGACACAACCAATAGCAGCAGGTGGGAATAACGGTAAGAAAATGCAGGACAAATCCGGGAAACATCCTCAGGTCATTCAAACTAAAGGCGAGTAATCAAGGCTTAATAAAGTAATCGTAATAATATTATGTAAATAAAAAAACATGAGGTGAAATTAATGGGCACAAATAAGAACAATCCGGATAATCGTTTGGATAATGTTGAAAAAATTCAAGATGCAATAGAAAATACGGAAGAGAACATAATCGCTGCAAATGAAACGTTATCATTCTCTTCAGGGGAGGAAAAACAGGCAATTCAGGCTAAAAATGAACGAAGAAGAAAGAGCATTGATGGAATGAAGGAAGAAATGCAAGATGAGCAGGAAGCTCGGGAAAGCGGTTATAGTAACGATAATATGTAAATAACTAGGTAAAGGGGAGAAAGAGGCAAGAAATCTTTCTCCTCTTTTATTTAGGTTCATTGAAGGGAAGCAGTCCAGATTAAGACAGCTTAAATGAATTTTGCACAATTGTTATGGTAAAATGTTTATTGCAATAGAAATGAAAGTGGGGAAACAAAATGTTCATAGCTGAAAACGAAATTGAAGTGCGGTATGCAGAGACAGATCAAATGGGTGTTGTTTACCATGCGAATTATTTAATATGGATGGAACTAGGCAGGACAAAATTGATAAATGATTTAGGGTTTTATTATGCTGATATGGAAGCGGATGGCATCCTCTCACCTGTTATGGATATTCAGGCTTCGTATAAAACCCCTGTTAGATATGGTGATAAGGTAAAAATTAAAACCTGGATTGAAAAATATGACGGCTTGCGGGTCGTTTATGGGTATGAGATCGTTAATGGGAAAAATGAAGTAGCGGCTACAGGTCATTCTTCCCACGTTTGCGTTAAAAAGGAGAGCTTCCGCCCGATATCCATTAAACGCATGTATCCTGAATGGCATGAGGCCTATGAGAAAAATAAAAAGCAGGATGAATTGGTTTAATTATAATTATTGAGGTGATCAAAAGATGGCTTTTGGGATTAAACGGGTAGACGTAGTAGCCTGGAAGCAGAAAATCGATCAAGGCCAAATTGCTTTTTTAACTCATTATTGGCTGGATGACCGATTTCCCGGTTGCAAGACGGTTACAAAAGTGGGATGCAAAGATTTACGGCGTTTATCGGAGTGGGGTAAGCAATACGGGCTTAAAAAAGAGTGGATTCATCACAGGAAGGATGGCTATTCACATTTCGATCTTTTAGGAGAAAAGCAAGCGGAAATTCTTAGAGCGGAAGATATTAAAGAGCGTCTGCTCGATTGAACAAGAAAAAACAGCGGTTACACCGCTGCTTTATTGTCAAGCACTCTTTTCATAGTGAAATTCTGGTTCAGTCAGTTTTTCATTAAAAGTAATAAGTAAATCGTGACCATCAAAGTACCATAAATCCTTTTCTTCTACATAAAAATTAATCTCATTCAAAGTTGTTGCGGCTGCTGCAGTTTCAGGTTCTTCCTGCATGATACCTAATGAAAAGCCGCTTTGGACGGTACTATGCCCGCCATATCTTACATAAAAGCGTAAATGAGAGCCTTCTTGAAGCCCCAGCTCATCAATATACCACTTTGCTGCTTGATCGGAAATGGTCAGTTTCATACTCATTCTCCTTCCTAGAGGTTCGTTATTTAAGTATAAAGTAATTATGAAGTAGATGCGAATAATGTGCGTTCAAGAAAGGATTTAACCCATGGATATTATCTATAATATTTGTTTCATAACTCGAAAAAAATTCAACGAAGTCGAAGTGTTGATGCTATTTCGCCAAAAGAATCCCAATAAGCATAAATGGAATGGCATAGGCGGGAAGATAGAACAAGGTGAAACCATCGATGAATCGATGGAACGCGAAATTTTTGAAGAAACTGGATTGAAAGTAAGGGGGATGGTCTTTCGAGGAATCGTGACATGGAATCAAACGGGTGGAATGTATGTTTACAGAGCTGAAGATGCAGGGGGCGGGCTATCTGCCTGTGATGAAGGGGAACTTGCCTGGAAGCCATATCAATGGGTTATGGAGGCAATTGATGTTGTGTCCAACATAAAGTATTACCTAAAAGATATATTGCAGGATGAACCACCACAAGAATTCGTCTGTACCTATGAAAATGAACAATTAATATCAGTCAAGAAAAAGCCTTTGCCTGATTGGGCAAAAGAATTGACTTTCAATTAAAAACCGCCTATGTGCGGTTTTTTTGCTTTTTTTATTGATTCCTAAGCTAAATATCACACAGAATAGCAGAAGAATATTAGTGATTTTGGTATTTTTTAGCAAGGTTCTGAAATTATTTATTGTGAGGATTTACGGAAAACGAGATGTTAAAAGGGAGTACGAGGTGCTATTGTCATTATTGGCAAAAGGATATTTATGGGTATGAGATCATCCAGCGCAGTCGGTTAAGTGGGGATTATTTACAATATAAAGAAGGCATGTTATATGCCGATTTATAAGGCAAGAGTATTTAATTAGTTACTGGCTGGATTCCATAGATGACTGAAAAGGAAATACAAAAATAGCTGCAGATTCCTGCAGCTATTTTGTATTTCCTTTTTCTTTTGCTTCAGCCTCGGCAAGCTTTCTCAGCAAAACGGGTGTAGGCATATGCATGATTTGCTCTAAAGGTAAGTTTAGTGACTTGGATAACTTTAATGCGGTTTCCGGTGATATTTGCAATGGCTTCATGGCACTTTCTCCTATCGTATATAATAGCTAGTTCCAGTGTAGCCTCTGTTCTTCAATTATTCAATCCTTACTTGACCATTTATCCATTAAACGAAAACCATACTATTGATTTGATGGGAAATTAATGTAAAAGCATGTTAGGACTTTTTACCTTGACAAAAGACTTGAAATGAGGCCAAAATAAAATGCATATAGTCTAAATGGATTATTATTTTTATGTGAATTTGGTTCACTTTAAACGTTATGGATATAAAGACCTGTGTAGTATTGGGTAGAATATCTTGGATCCGCTTTATCGTGAATTACAAAATCAGGGGGAGTGGGATATGGGGATCTTCATAAAAGCGAAGCAGGAAAAAGCAATCTGGTTTCAAAAAGCAAAAGAAACAGAGGGCATATTGGATGTAAGCAGTGAACAGGTGAAAATGCAGGTGACTATCATCGATTTAACGGAATTCGATTTAAAGCTGATACATGCCTTTAGAGAGGCAATCGAGCCCCAGGTAGAGGGAGTTGTTGATGCCTTTTATCAAACGATTCTGCAGGTTCCTGAATTGAAAGGGATAATCACTGAACACAGCACGGTGGGAAAATTGAGGAAAACGTTAATTACCCATATGCTATCTTTATTCAATGGTTTGATTGACGATGATTTTGTTAAATTGCGGACAAAGGTGGCGAAGACTCATTATCGTATTGGCTTACAGCCCCGGTGGTATTCATCCGGTTTTCAAAATGTACAGAATCACTTTCAAAGAATTGTCTTTGAACAAACCAAGAATGAAGATGAGCAGCGGGCATTAATATCAGCGATAGGAAAGATACTAAATCTCGAACAGCAATTAGTCCTTGAGGCATATGAAGTTGAACATTTAAAAGCTAGGGAAAATCAATATAAAGAAATAAAAGAGGAAGTAAAAAGGAAAATCTCGTTAGTTAGTGAAGAAGTCTTGTATTTAAGTGAAGAAACGGATGCTTCCGTTAAGCAATTGATAGAAAACGGGCAATTTGTCAAAATGCAGATCGCAACGCGCGCTGATCAATCACTTCGTTCGAAAACAATGGCTGAAGAGGGGCAGAAGCGCATGCAGATCTTAACGGAAAAGATACAAAACCTTGTTAATTTCATGAAAAATGTTGATGAAAAGATCATTTTATTAAACCAATCTTTCTTAAGCATCACCGAGTTTGTTAAGCTTGTACAGGGAATGGCCGACCAGACAAATTTACTATCATTGAACTCAGCCATCGAGGCAGCACGGGCAGGTGAACATGGTAATGGATTTGCGGTTGTTTCGAATGAGGTCAGGAAACTTGCTGAACAGACTAAGAAGTCGATAGCTGAAATAGATGCAATCGTGCAAACATCAAATGAATATATGAAGGATGTTGTTGATTCTGTCCTAAGGGTCAAGGAAGTAGTTCAAGCAGGCGAGAAAGAATCTGAATTGACGGAAAATTCCTTCAATGAAATAATCGGAGTCATCAACGGGAATATAGCGGATTCTGCAGAAATGGAAATGACAATTAAGGAATTAGTGTCAATCATCCAGGAAATAGGAAACGCTACTGAAAAAGTTTCGAGGCATGCCGATATCCTGAATAACACGGCAAATGAATTGTAGAATGGAAAATAGGCCCATGCATACGGGCCTATTTTTACATGTTTATAACCATTTTACTTTAGGTTCAGTTTTATCGATAATCCGCTTGATGTTTGCGCGATGCCGGTAAAAAATGAAGATCGTTATTATACTGATTACAATAATGAGCGCCAAATCATCAATATGAAAAACTAAACTGTAGATGAGAGCAAGTAGACAAGCAATCATGGATGAAAGCGAGACATATTTGGATATGTATAAGGATATAAAGAAAATGATGACGGCAAAGACAAAAAACCATGGTTCATAAGCAAGAATGACACCAGCAGAAGTAGCCACCGCTTTTCCGCCCCGAAAGTTTGCGAAAATGGGAAACATATGACCGACTACCGCAATAACTCCGGCTAGCAATAAATGCATGTCCACGCCTAGCATATACGGAAGAAAAGTTGCCAGGGTACCCTTAAGTATATCCATGATAGTAACGGTAAGCCCTGCCTTGACACCAAGTGTCCTGAAGGTATTTGTCCCGCCTAGATTCTTACTGCCATGCTCCCGGATGTCGATTTTGTAGAAAGCTTTACCGATTATTAAACCGGAAGGAATCGAACCGATCAGGTAGGCAGCCAGTATAGTGATAAATGTAAGCATTCTATTACCCTTTCTTTTAAGAAAAATCTTCTTTTTTTTATCACGTTCAGGGGCGATTGTTCCCTTTTTCAAAAATAAACGTGTAGAAATAGCCAAAAACAGCTTTAAAACACCTGTTAAGCTTCTCTTATTGTAACATTTTCGTGACAAAATGGTACGGCTGTCCAAAAAAAAATCCACTAAAAAAATGATTTTCCTTGATGAACTTACATCTTTTGATATACGTTAAGTTCATGAAGGGTGAAAGGTTTAGGGTTCCTTATTTTCGTAAATATAAAATGAAGGATGCCTCCTTGTATAAATTGTTACAATCCGTGGTAGTCTGTATGAACATAAAGAAAGTTAAGTGAACATGCCTTTTCGAAACTTATTCTTTCTTGTATAATGGTTTTTCTTAATAATGGTAATAAACAGCTTCCTCTGTAAAATACCTTTTTTAAGGAATACTCTTTATTCAAATATTACATTTTATTATAAAGGGGATAGAAAAGAATGATAGAAAATCCGAGCAGAGAAGAAATGGGAAAGATGTTGAAAAAATCGAAGCGCATAGCTGTCGTTGGTTTATCTAATAACCCTGACCGTACTTCTTATATGGTATCGAAGGCCATGCAGGATAGCGGTTATGAAATCATCCCGGTAAACCCTGCTGTATCTGAAGTGCTGGGTGTCAAGGCGGTTAAAGCCCTGAAAGATATTGAAGGGCACGTCGATATCGTCAATGTTTTCCGCCGTTCAGAGTTCCTACCGGAGATAGCCAAGGAATTTGCAGAAATCGATGCTGATATCTTTTGGGCCCAGCAGGGTGTGGAAAATGAAGAAGCCTATAATTTCTTGAAAGAAAAAGGATATACTGTCATCATGAATCGATGTATAAAAGTCGAACACGCCCTTACTAAGTAAAATGAAGAGCGGATCTTCCGCTCTTTTTGTTAAGGTGTGGCTTTATTTCGACCGAAAGAAGTCAAAAGGCAGGGCAAATTTAAGCCATGGACGCTTAATTTGATTAAAAATAGTAAAAGTATATTTGCCAAATGAAAATTTACCGCTACAATTAGAAAGGTAGCTATGATACGTTTTGTTCCACATAAATGTGCTAACGCTAATAAAAAGGACAAAAAAATAGAACACTTGTTCTTTGTTCGTAAAAGTATTATACTTTTTATATGATATTAACGTATTAATGGATTTGTTTAGCTAGTGAGTCATTTCATTGCAGTATGATTTGGCCCGGAAATTGTGTTTTAGTAAGGAAAGGGGAATTTCTGTGGCAAAGAAAGTAAAAACAATCGAGTACAATGATGATGCAATTCAGGTACTGGAAGGACTCGAAGCGGTCAGAAAACGTCCCGGTATGTATATCGGCAGTACTGATGCACGCGGACTTCATCATTTAGTGTACGAGATTGTAGATAACTCCGTAGATGAGGCTTTAGCTGGATATGGAGACCAAATTAGTGTGAAAATACATAAAGATAACAGTGTAAGTGTGTCTGATAAAGGGCGCGGAATGCCTATTGGCATGCATAAATTAGGTAAACCGACGCCTGAAGTCATTTTGACGATTCTTCATGCTGGAGGTAAATTTGGACAAGGCGGATATAAAACGAGTGGAGGGCTTCATGGAGTCGGTGCTTCGGTCGTTAACGCGTTGTCTGAATGGCTTGTCGTCACAATAAAAAGGGACGGGTTCATTTACGAACAACGGTTTTTCAATGGCGGAAAGCCAGAAACCACTCTGGAGAAAATCGGTAAAACCAATCAAGCCGGTACCAAGATCCACTTCAAGCCCGATCCAAAAATATTCTCGGTGACTACTTTTAATTATGAAATCCTATGTGAGCGTCTTCGCGAATCAGCCTTTCTTTTAAAAGGCATGAAGATAGAATTGACGGATGAGCGTAACGACCATAATGAAGTTTTTTACTATGAAAATGGCATTGAAGCGTTTGTCGATTATTTAAATGAAGAAAAAGAGACCCTTCATAGTGTAGTCAGCTTAGAAGGGGAACAAAATGGGATAGAAGTCGAACTAGCCTTTCAATTCAACGATGGCTATTCAGAGAATATTTTAAGCTTTGTAAATAATGTTCGTACAAAAGATGGAGGCACCCATGAGATTGGCGCAAAAACGGCCATGACACGGGCATTTAATGATTATGCCAGAAAGATGGGGCTATTGAAGGAAAAAGATAAAAACCTCGAAGGTACCGATATACGTGAAGGCTTGTCTTCAATCATTTCAGTACGTATCCCTGAAGAACTTCTTCAATTCGAAGGACAAACCAAGAGCAAGCTTGGAACAAGTGAAGCCCGTTCTGCAGTCGATTCCATCGTATCAGAGCACTTAGCCTACTTTTTTGAAGAAGATCCGACCACGAGTACCCTATTGGTAAAAAAAGCGATTAAAGCGTTCCAAGCAAGGGAAGCGGCACGCAAGGCTCGCGAAGACGCAAGAAGCGGGAAGAAAAGGAAAAAATCCGATGCCATCCTTTCTGGGAAATTAACACCAGCTCAATCGAAAAATCCCGAACGGAATGAACTGTATCTTGTAGAAGGGGACTCTGCTGGGGGATCCGCTAAACAAGGACGCGATCGCCGATTCCAAGCAGTGCTGCCATTGCGGGGTAAAGTTATCAATACGGAAAAGGCAAAACTGGCGGATATTTTTAAAAACGAGGAAATAAATACGATCATCCATGCAATCGGCGGAGGTGTCGGTGCGGAATTCAATACGCCTGACACTAACTATGATAAAGTGATCATCATGACTGATGCCGATACCGATGGAGCCCATATCCAAGTGCTGCTGCTGACATTCTTTTATCGCTATATGAAGCCGTTAATAGAGGCTGGAAAGGTTTACATTGCCTTGCCCCCTTTATATAAAGTGAGTAAAGGGACCGGGAAGAAAGAAGTCATTGAATATGCTTGGAGCGACGAGGAACTTCAGGGAGCGATAGACAAGGTGGGAAAAGGCTATATGATTCAGCGCTATAAAGGGCTGGGTGAGATGAATGCCGATCAATTATGGGATACCACCATGAACCCGGAAACAAGGACATTGATACGTGTGAAGATCGATGATGGTGCCCGTGCGGAAAGACGTGTGACAACGTTGATGGGAGATAAGGTTGAACCGCGTCGTAAGTGGATTGAAGCCAATGTCGCTTTTGGTCTCGAAGAGGAATCGAATATTTTAGATAATGAAAATATGTCGATTGAAGAGGAGGTCATTAACGATGGTATTTGAAGAAACGTTTCGAGATTTGCCGCTAGAAGAGGTAATTGGTGACCGCTTCGGGCGTTATAGTAAATATATCATCCAAGATCGGGCACTTCCAGATGCAAGGGACGGTTTAAAACCGGTGCAGCGCAGGATATTGTATGCGATGCATGTCGAAGGAAATACCCAGGAAAAAGGATTCAGGAAATCCGCAAAAACGGTCGGTAATGTAATTGGTAACTATCACCCTCACGGAGATTCATCCGTTTATGAGGCAATGGTTCGGATGAGCCAAGACTGGAAGCTGCGGAAGGTCATGGTCCAAATGCACGGAAACAACGGTAGTATTGATGGCGATCCGCCTGCTGCGATGCGGTATACGGAAGCAAGGCTTTCGTCGATTGCCTCCGAGATGCTGCGGGATATTGAAAAAAGGACGGTCGATTTTGTACCGAACTTTGATGATACTTCAGAGGAGCCCATTGTATTGCCAGCAATGTTCCCTAACCTGCTTGTAAATGGCTCTACAGGAATTTCAGCAGGCTATGCCACTGAAATCCCGCCACATCAACTAGGTGAAGTCATTGATGCGGCCATTATGCGAATCGATAAGCCGGAAGCGACTGTCGCTGACTTAATGACGGTCATTAAAGGGCCGGATTTTCCTACTGGCGGTATCATCCAAGGCATTGAAGGCATTCGTAAGGCCTATGAGACAGGTAAAGGGAAAATAATCATTCGCGGGTTGGCGGAAGTGGAAACGATTCGGGGGGGCAAACAGCAAATCGTCATCACTGAAATCCCATATGAAGTCAATAAAGCAAACCTTGTTAAGAAAATGGATGAATTCCGTCTGGACCGGAAAGTGGAAGGTATCGCCGAAGTTAGGGATGAGACCGACCGTACGGGACTGCGGATTGTCATCGAACTGAAAAAAGAAGCAGATGCAAATGGAGTCCTGCATTATTTATACAAAAATTCCGATCTTCAAATTGCATACAATTTCAATATGGTCGCGATTTATAAAAAACGGCCAACATTGATGAGCCTGCCAAAAATGCTCGATGCATATATCGAACACCGTAAAGAGGTAATCGTGAACCGTTCACGTTATGAGTTGCAAAAGGCACATGACCGGGCACATATCGTCGATGGTTTAGTGAAGGCTTTGTCCATATTAGATGAGGTCATCGCTGTCATCCGGGCATCTAAAGACAAACGGAATGCCAAAGATAACCTCATTGCTAAATTCGATTTTACAGAAGCGCAAGCTGAAGCCATTGTCTCCTTGCAGCTATACAGGCTGACAAATACGGATATTACAGCACTTGAAGCAGAGGCGGCGGAATTGAAAAACAAAATTGAGGAATTGACAAAGATTCTTGGCAGTGAAAAAGTTCTTCTTCAAGTAATTAAAAAAGAACTTCGATTCATTAAAAAGGGCTTTGATGACGGACGTCGTTCCAAAATCGAAAAAGAAATTGAAGAAATCAAAATCAATCTTGAAGTATTGATTGCGAGTGAGGACGTGATGGTGACCGTGACGAAAGAAGGCTATGTAAAACGGACTTCGTTACGATCCTATGCAGCATCAGGCGGTCTTGATTTTGGCATGAAGGATTCCGATCGCCTGCTCCAGAGGCTGGAGATGAATACAACTGATGTCCTGTTGCTGTTCACATCCAAAGGGAACTACCTCTATTGTCCAGTTCATCAGCTTCCTGATATTCGTTGGAAGGAAACCGGTCAGCATATCGCGAACATCATACCAATCGACAGGGAAGAACAAATCATAAAAGCGATTCCAATCAAAGAGTTTGCCGTGCCGGAATTCTTATTGTTCATCACGAAAAATGGTATGGTGAAAAAGACAGAATTAGCTTCCTATAAAGCCCAGCGTCATTCAAAACCGCTGGTTGGTGTCAATTTAAAAGGTGACGATGAACTTGTCGATGTCCATCATACCGATGGACAGGCTGACCTTTTCCTGGTCACCCATAATGGCTATGGTTTATGGTTTGATGAAGAAGAAGTAAGTGTTGTCGGTGTTCGGGCAGCAGGAGTCAAAGGGATTAATTTGAAAGAAGATGATTATGTCATTGGCGGAAAGGTTTTGGCCAAGGATAGTAAAGAATCGATCTTTATCGTTACACAGCGCGGGGCCATAAAGAAAATGAAATTAACCGAGTTTGAAAAAACGAGCCGGGCAAAACGCGGTGTCGTGGTCTTGAGGGAATTGAAATCGAATCCTCATAGGGTCATTGGATTTGATATCATTAACAAAACGGACAGCCTATTCATTCTTTCTGAAAAGGGAACCATTGAAACGATTCATGCCGCTTCATTAAAAAATCATGATCGATATACGAATGGATCATTTGTTTTTGATGAAACGGTCAGTGGAAAAGCGAAAGAATTATGGAAAATATCATTGGAAGATGACTCCGCCATAGAGCAGTGAATCATTTTTTAAAACGGGATGCTGATCTTGATCAGCATCCCGTTTTATTTTCAAATAATATCCTTCTCCACATGCCCCGTACTACAAGTTGATACCTTTTACGAAAGCATCTCTAAATTCAAAAATGACTTATTGAGTCAATTTTAAATCCTAGCATTATGAACCTAATATTATTAAGGGCGCAGCAAATAATTCAATTTTGAATTTTACCATTGAATGAATCAGCGTAACATAACGATTTATTTTTGGCACACTCCTTGCATATTGTTTAGTATGACTTCTTTATTTTTTTGAATGAAGAAAGGGGTGGGCCAATGGATAGACCTTGGAAAAAACATATCCCGCAAGGAAACCCAAGCGAGATTGATATTCCTGACATGTCTTTGACGGAACTATTTTATCAATCAGTCGAACAATATTCGGATAAAACAGCGGTTACGTTCAGGGAGCAAAGGTATACATATTCAGAGTTGGGGACATTAGTGAAAAGATGTGCCCGCTTGCTTGCTGCTGAAGGGATTGGAAAGGGAGATCGAGTGGCTCTTATGCTTCCTAATTGTCCACAATATCCAATTGGTTTTTTTGGAACTCTTTTGAATGGAGCCATTGTTGTCCAAATCAATCCAATGTATAAGGCGAACGAATTAATACATGTCCTGAAAGACTCAGGTGCAAGGCACATCATTGTGCTAGATGATTTAAAACCAATAGTTGAAGCCGTTATAGCTGCAACCGATGTTGAAAAGGTGTTAAGCGTGTCGCTGGAAAAGGGCAAATGTGAAATGACAAAAAAACTGCTAACAGTAACAGAAGCGGATTTCAGTGTGGAGATTGATCCTGCTAGAGATGTCGCCGTCCTCCAATATACAGGAGGAACGACAGGGCGTTCTAAAGGGGCGATGCTAACACATCGTAATATAGTAGCCAATACGCTGCAGAGTGCAGCCACTTCAAGAATCAATACTCAAAAGGGTAAGGAAAGGGTACTTGGCGTTTCCCCATTATTTCATGTTTACGGCATGACTTCAGGGATGAACCTGACATTTTATAATGGCGGGGAATTAATTCTTGTATCCAAGTTTGAGGTGACGGAGATCGTCGATATTATCAATGATCTTAAACCAACTATTTTTCCAGGGGTACCGACGATGTACATTGCTTTATTACAATATTACCAGTCCCATCCATTTGATTTGCATACATTGAAATCTTGCGTTTCGGGTTCGTCACCATTGCCATTGAATGTATTGTCAAGGTTTAACGAACTGAGCGGGACAAAGATTGCAGAAGGCTATGGCCTGTCCGAGGCGTCACCAGTCACGCACCGGAATCCAGTTAGCGGCCTGCAAAAACCCGGAAGTATCGGGATTCCGATACAAAATACGGATGCCGCCATAATTGACAGTATTACAGGAGAGCCTGCACTCTTGGTTGATACACCAGGTGAATTGGTCATAAAGGGTCCACAGGTAATGAAAGGTTATTGGGGCATGCCTGAAGAAACGCGGCAGACGATTCAAAACGGATGGCTTCATACCGGTGATATTGCCAAGATGGATGAAGATGGCTTCTTTTACATTGTGGGACGGAAGAAAGAAATGATCATAGCAGGCGGGTTCAATATATATCCAATAGAAATTGAAGATGTCTTATACAGCCATCCTAAGGTTCTGGAAGCTGCCGTCTTTGGCGTTCCCGATCAATATCGCGGTGAAACGGTACATGCAGCGGTAGTTCTAAAACCAAGTGAAAGAATAACTGAAAACGAATTGAAGGATTATTGCCGAAAGCAGCTCGCTGCCTTTAAAGTCCCAAAAGCAATCACATTTGAAAGTGAACTTCCTAAGACGGCAGTAGGTAAAATCTTAAAACGCAAACTTCAGGAAAAACATATCGCTTATTCGGATAATATATGAAAGCGCTAACAACCAATTCGAAGATAAAGGGGAATGCAAATGGATTTTCGCTTAGATGAAGACATCCTGTTATTAAAAGAAAATATACGCCAGTTTATCGAAGAGCAAATCGATCCATTTTCCATGCAGATAGAGGATGAAGATCATATCCCGGAATCCATTATAAATTTATCGAAGGAAATCGGGCTATTCGGGCTTAGTATCCCGGAAAGGTATGGCGGGCTCGGAATCGGGATGGTGGGAAAATGCGCTTTATATGAGGAAATCGGCAAAACACATAATGGGTATACCACTCTGATTGGGGCCCATACCGGCATAGGGACGGTAGGGATAGTCGAAATGGGCAATGAAATGCAAAAGGAAAAGTATCTACCAGATATGGCAAGCGGTAATAGAATTGGTGCTTTTGCTTTAACTGAGCCTGCAGCGGGGTCACATGCTACGAACCTCAAAATGACGGCAGTCAAAAATGGCGATAAATATATACTTAACGGGACTAAGCATTATATAACGAATGCTGATGTAGCAGATATTTTTACGGTTATGGCCGTAACGGACAAAGATAAAGGGGCAAAAGGAATCACCTCATTCATAGTAGAAAAGGATTTTCCGGGTTTTAGAGTTGGTAGCCTGGAAAGGAAGATGGGTCTTCGAGGCTCACATTCTGCCGAATTGGTTTTTGAAGATTGCGAGGTTCCTGCCGAAAATGTACTGGGGGACGTTGGACAAGGGTATGTAAATGCATTGAAGATCCTTGCAAATGGCCGGGCAGGCCTTGCTGCCCGTAATTTAGGGTCCTGTCAGTACTTGCTCGATCTATCTACTAAATATGCCACAGAACGTGAACAATTCAATGTGCCGATCATAGATCATCAAGCTGTATCCCATATGATTGCCGAGATGGCAATGGAAATAGAAGCACTTCGCTCATTCACATACCGGGTTGCATGGATGGTCGATCAGAAAGAAAAAATCATTAAAGAAGCGGCAATGCTAAAGTTGTATGGTTCGGAAGTATATAATCGTGTCGCTGATAAGGCCGTTCAAATTCATGGCGGTATGGGATACATGAAGGATTATCCAGTTGAACGTTTTTATCGGGATGCCCGAATCACTAGAATATATGAAGGCACGTCCGAAATCCAAAAAAATATCATTACCGGACAATTGAAGAGAAAATATCAAAACTAGTCTAATTGGAAAGCGGAGGGGTTAATATGGATTTACGACTATCAGATGAACAAAAAATGGTACAAAAAACAATACGCAAGTTCGTGGAAAATGAATTGATACCCTTGGAAAATGAAGTGCTTCGCAATGAAATGGCAGGGAAGCCTAGTTTACCAGAGGGAACATTGAAAGATTTACAGGAAAAAGCAAAAAAAGCTGGGTTTTGGGGCATCAATACCCCAGAGGAATATGGCGGGGCAGACTTAGGGCAGCTTATGATGGCAATTGTCTTGATGGAAGTATCAAAAACGTTTGTACCATTCAGCTTTGGAGGTTCGGCTGATAACATACTTTATTATGCAAATGAAGAACAGAAACAGAAATATCTGATCCCTACTATTAATGGTGAGAAAAAGTCCTGTTTTGCCATGACGGAGCCGGGGGCTGGGTCTGATACGCGAAATATTAAAATGACGGCAGTAAAAGAAGGGAATGAATGGGTGCTTAACGGAGAAAAAACATTCATCACTGGAGGAAATGATGCCGATTTCGTCATGGCCATTGCTGTAACTGACAAAGAACGTCATCAAGCAACCGGGACGGAAGGGGTAACCTGTTTCATTGTAGACCGTGATATGGGCTGGAGATCAGAATATATCAATACGATGGGAGAATGGGGACCGGCAGGTTTAGTTTTTGATAATGTCAGGGTACCCGAAGAAAACATCTTAGGGGAAGTGCATGGCGGCTATAAACTAGGCTTGGAATGGATTGGGTTTGCAAGATGGATCGTGGGCGCACGTGCTGTTGGTTCGGCAGAAAGATTGCTGCAAATGGCTATAGAATACGCTAAAGAACGAGTAACTTTCGGTAAACCGATCGCGGAGCGCCAGGCCATTCAATGGCAGATAGCTGATTCGGCCGTAGAAATTGAAGCTGCAAGATGGCTTGTATTGAATGCGGCTTTTACACTTGATAATGGAGAAGACAACCGCCATTTAGCTTCAATGGCTAAACTCTATGGAGCCAATATGGGGAATCGGGTCGTTGATCGTGTATTGCAGATTCACGGTGGCATGGGCTATACGAAGGAGCTTCCCATCGAACGTTGGTACCGCGAAGCCAGGCTTTGGAGGATTTATGATGGTACGGATGAAATACAGCGTATGATCATTTCCCGAAATTTGATTAAGGGACATGTTAAAGTAGGGCAATTTTTATAATAGATTAGGAGGAAACGATTATGACAGGGAGATTTTCAGGGAAAACGGCATTAGTTACAGGTGGAAGCAGGGGGATTGGCCTGGCGATCGTCGAACTATTTGCCAGTGAAGGCGCAAACGTAGCGATTATCGATATCAACGAAGAGGTTTTGACATCAACGGGAAATGAATTAAGGGATAAGGGTTATGCCATTTTTACAAAAGTTGCCAATGTGGTCAATCCCGAAGAAGTGGAAGCATCCATAACAGAAATAGCCGACACATTCGGATCGCTTGATATTCTCGTGAATAATGCTGGGGTCATCCGGGATAATCTACTTTTCAAAATGACCGATTCAGATTGGCAGACGGTAATGGATGTGCATTTAAAAGGTACTTTCAATGCAGTACGTGCTGCCCAGAAGCATATGGTTGCAAATAAATACGGAAGAATCATCAATATATCATCCACCTCGGCCCTCGGGAACCGCGGGCAGGCTAATTATTCAGCTGCTAAAGCCGGACTTCAGGGGTTAACAAAAACACTGGCAATCGAACTGGGCAAATACGGGATAACGGCTAATTCGGTAGCACCAGGTTTTATCGAAACAGAAATGACGAAAGAAACAGCTAGGCGGGTGGGAGTGAGTTTTGAGCAATTCATCCAGGACAGGGCAAACAGTATTCCTGTTGCCAGAAGCGGTTTGCCAAGTGATATCGCTCATGCTGTTGCATTCTTTGCCGATGAAGCATCCTCATTCATTAGCGGGCAGGTTTTATATGTTGCGGGCGGTCCAAAAAATTAAGGGAAAAGGCGGGATGTTATGTTCAACGAAAGTATTGGAAAACGATCCAACCCCGTTAAAAATATAGTTGAACGGGGAGCCGTTAAAAAATTCGCATTATCGATTGGTGATCCCCACCCAATTTTCATAGATGAAGAAATAGGCAGGCAATCAAGGTACGGAACGAATATCGCTCCACCAACTTTCCCAAGGGTATTTGATTTTGGGACGATTGAAAGCTTAAATCTACCGAATAAAGGGTTGATTCACGGTGAGCAGATATATCGCTATAACAGGCCGCTGAAGGTAGGGGAAGAAATCACCTGTTATACGGAAGTGAAAGACTATTATGAGAAAAAAGGAAAACAAGGGGAAATGGGATTTCTAGCCTTTAAAAATTATGGGACGGATGCAAATGGGGAAATCGTCTTCACTGCTGAACAGCTTGTCATTATAAATGAAACGATCAGAAGGATGGTGATGAGTAAGTGACGACATTAACCGAACTGCATATTGGTGACTCGTTACATTCCATCGAGCTTGCGCCTGTAACGCGACTGGACCTCATTAAATATGCCGGCGCATCAGGTGATTTCAATCCCATTCATACGATTGATGAGGAAGCAAAAAATGCTGGTCTTCCCGGTATCATCGCGCATGGAATGTGGACGATGGGAAACCTCGCTAAGCTTTTCAGTAATCTATATGAAATTGGTTTTATCGAAGAATACAAGATTCGTTTCAAAGGTATGGTTTTCTTGAATGATGTCATAACCCTTCAAGCGGATCTAAAAGAAAAAAATGGGGATAGATATTTTTTCAAAGTTGCGGCCACTAACCAGTCAGGTAAGGAAGCAATCAGTGGAGAGGTTATTTTTAAGACTTACTGAGGGAAAGTAGTGATGAAAATTATTTCATCACTACTTTTTTTGGAGCGAAATTCGACAATTTTAAAGGAGTTTCGAAAATTATCCAGAATTGTACTTAAAAAGAATTCTTTTTGCGGCGGTGAATAGTAATGAATCAAGTGAAACAGGATTCTCGGATTAATTTGCTCAAAGAGTCGACCATCCCTGCACTAGTCGTGGATTCTGAAAATCGGATAAAGGATTGGGGCAACTATTTTAATCAATCGTTAAGTCAGGATGGTAATAATACACTAACCGAACAATTCGATGAGTGGCAATTTCTCGATAATAAAAGGCTTGCAGCTGCAAGGCTGCATGATAAGCGGTATTTATTTTTATTAATGAAACAAATGGATGCTGACAATATTCTATATATAGGCAGTGAAACAGAATTTTTGGACGATTTATTGATTGATGCGCATGAAACGGATAAATTGAATCGCGCACTGGATGCCATTATCGAAAATTCCTATGATGGAATATACATCACCGATCAAGATGGAATCACGCTTTATACCAATTCGGCAATTGAACGGATCACGGGCATACCAAAAGAGTATTATATCGGCAAATCGGTGGACCAATTAATTAAACGCGGCATACTGAATGCTTCGGTGACGCATAAGGTAGTGAAGCTGAGACGAACGGTATCAGTCGTACAGGATAATTTTGCTGGAAAGGAAACATTGATTACAGGAAGTCCCGTTTTTAATGCAGAAGGGGAAATAGAGCAAGTCGTTACGAATATAAGAGATTTATCCGATTTAAATGAACTGATGCACGAGTTGACGAAAGTAAATGAACTGAATAATCAATATAAGCAGGAAATCGAAAAACTGCGGAAGATAACAAGTAAGGATGGAGTCGTATTTGTCAGTGATAAAATGAAAATGATTTATGAAATTGCTGAAAGAATATCGGATATAGATGCGACAGTACTCATTCTGGGAGAAACGGGTGTTGGAAAGGATGTCCTTGCCCGAAATATTTATAATCGGAGCATCCGATCTAAAAAAGGAGATTTCATCAAAATAAATTGTGGGGCAATTCCTGCTGATTTATTGGAATCCGAGCTCTTTGGATATGAAGGAGGGGCATTTACCGGAGCCAATCAAAAAGGCAAACCAGGGATGTTTGAGCTTGCAGAGAGTGGGATCTTATTCCTGGATGAAGTTGGTGAGCTTCCCCTGCAACTTCAAGTGAAGCTGCTTCGGGCCCTTCAGGAAAGGGAGATTCAAAGAATCGGTGGAACAAAGCCAAAGAAGATCGATGTTCGCATAATAGCAGCCACGAACAGAAATCTATCGGAAATGGTCAAAGCGGGTGAGTTTCGTGAAGACCTCTTTTATAGGCTGAATGTCATTCCGATTACGATTCCTCCTCTACGGGAAAGAAGGGAGGATATCTTGGCATTGACTGACTTATTTTTAACAAAAGCAAACGAACAATATAAATTCTCAAAAGAAATAGATTCGCGGTTGAAGGAATATTTTTATCAACATGATTGGCCAGGAAATGTCCGTGAATTGATTAATATAGTGGAAAGGCTCGTCGTGCTGACGGATAATCAAATATTATCGATTAACGACCTTCCGGAAGAATATCAGCCGGAAAATCGGAATCAGCCGAACCTCAATGATACCCTAACTTTAAAAGAAGCGGTGGAAAGAGCCGAAAAGGAAATCTTGACGAAAGCGGCTCAAACCTACCAAACTACATATGAAATCGCAGAGGCCCTAGATTCCAGTCAGGCAACAATTGTGAGGAAACTTAAAAAATACCGATTAAAGGTCAGTGGAAAAGAATAGGTTAGTTTGAACAGCACCTCCATTGTTGGAAACCATCCAACAATGGAGGGTGCTGTTTTTTTGTGCATTTTAACCTGGACTTGCTTAAAACGATTAAGGCTGTGAAGGTTATTATTGGATCCCTTTCATTTAATGTCTTCATTTAATTATTTTATTGATTCAGAAATGATTTTTTCAGTCAATAGTGAATGACGAACATCCCGTATGGAATCGTTACTTTTGATTTTTACAATTCAATAATGAATTCACTGACTGGTGAATAGCCTAATTGTCGGTGAGTTCATGTTGGCACGGCACTTGCATTTATAATACAAGAAATAATCTACATACAGGAAATTAATCTGCGTAATGGTCCTTTAGTGGTGTGGAAGGGGTGAACGAACAAGACGATTACCATGGGTAAACCGTTATTAAATGAGAAGTTGTAATCATTGGCTATCCCTAAAATCAGCATCTGCTTGTCTGCACAATCGTACCGCCTAGATTCATAAGGCAGAATGAATGAGGACAAAACGTCATGTACAGTAATAAGTTGTCATTAAAAATGAAAGCGCTAACAAACAATCGGTTTTTTTTTTCGCTATACCTAATCTTTATCTGTAGGTGGAGAATATAGGGAAATAATACTTACTATTCCTCCCCGGGAGGTTGAGCCTGTGAGGGAAAAATTAAAGTGTTTTTCATCACAGAGGTGTGCTTTCAAAATATGGACAGGATTATAGGGAAATAATACTTACTATTCCTCCCCGGGAGGTTGAGCCTGTGAGGGAAAAATTAAAGTGTTTTTCATCACAGAGGTGTGCTTTCAAAATAT
>NZ_JBIWNJ010000002.1:1601481-1817648 GCF_044767165.1 Peribacillus sp. NPDC101481
TATGGACAGGATGGTAGGCCAGGGAATGAACAGCAAAGTGAAATTCAATAATTTTCAAGGAGGAAGTAAATGGAAATTTTGATCCAGCAGCTTTTTAATGGTTTGACGATTGGCAGCGTATATAGTCTTGTTGCCCTGGGATTGACGCTAGTATATGGAATATTGCATATCCCGAACTTTGCCCACGGTGCCCTATATATGTTGGGTGGATATATCACGTTATCAATGATGACCTTATATGGGGTCAATTACTGGATTGCCATGTTCGTATCCATTATCGTTGTTGGTTTGTTGGGAGTCCTTTTGGAACGTTTCGTGTTTCGCCTGTTAAGGGAGGCACCTCCATTGCACGATAAGATAGCGGCAATCGGAATTCTCCTTTTTCTTGAAGCCTTTGCCCAATTTGTCTGGGGTGCCGACTTCCATACAATGCCTTCTCCATACGGCCAAGTGGTCAATATCATGGGCCTGACGTTCACACTTCAGCGATTATTGATCATCATATCAGCTATCGCAGTGATGGTTTTACTTTACCTTTTCCTAAAGAAAACTTATGCCGGCTCGACGATTATAGCGATGTCCCAAAGCCGTGAAGGTGCTTCATTAGTGGGAATCAACATTAATAAAGTCGCAATGCTTACCTTCATGATATCGGGAGGATTAGCAGCCATCGCTTCATCCCTTGCATCACCGATTAACCTTGTTTTTCCCGGCATGGGGCATTTAGTCATCCTAAAAGCATTCGTCATTATCATATTGGGCGGGATGGGGAGCATCCCGGGGGCGATCGTAGGCGGATATATCCTAGGTTTCAGTGAGAGCCTGGGCGCAACTTATATTTCAAATGATTATAAAGACATCATTGCATTCATTCTTTTAGTCGTAATATTAACCGTGAAACCAACAGGTCTTTTTGCCAAGGGGGAGAGGTAGCGTGAAGATATTAACGAAAAGAAATGGGATTATCGCACTTATCATCTTTGCTTTTTCATTCCCCTTTATCGCTCAAAACGATTATTATCTCCATATGCTGACACTTTCGTTCATCTGGGCGATAGCTGTTTATGGAATCAATTTATTATCAGGATATACTGGATATCTCTCGCTTGCACATGCTGGATTTTTTGCGATTGGAGCATATTCACTTGGCCTCCTGACGGTAAAAGCGGAAATGAACTTTTGGCTGGCACTTGTATGTGCATGCTTAATCACATGTGCAATTGGGTTTTTAATCGGTTTGATCGCGCTGAGGACAAAGGAACACTTTTTCGCGATTTATACCCTATGTGTGGGTTACATCATATATCTGGTCATCGATAAATGGGAAGGACTTACAGAGGGGGTTAGGGGATTGATCGGTATCCCTGCTCCTGGCAATATAGGGCCGATCACCTTCGATACTGCAGCATCCCAATATTATCTAGTCCTCATTTTCCTGCTTGCAGTGATTTTAGTCGTGTATCGAATTATACGCTCGTTGACCGGCAGGACGTATATGGCCATCAGGAACAGCGAGGACCTTGCAAAAACCATTGGTATATCCACAATGAAGAATAAGTTAACCGCATTTGTCCTTTCCACATTCTTTGCAGGTTTGGCAGGTGCTTTGTATGCTTCATTCATTCGTTTCATTGGACCTGATATCGGATCAACTGCCATAATGTTCGATCTATTGATGTATTTATTGGTTGGTGGAATCGGGACACTTTCAGGTCCTTTGGTAGGAACATTATTGTTAGTAATCCTTTCGCAAAATCTGCAATTCCTTCAAGAATATCGAATGTTGATATTCGGGCCATTGCTTACGGTGATCATTATCTTTTATCCGCGCGGAATCGCAGGTGCCTTCTTTGATTGGAAAAGAAAGCGAAAAGATAATGAACTGTCCAGGGTGAGAAGCGAAATGCACATAAAAGCTGAGGAGGGATGAATTTGCTAATCGAAACGAAGAGTTTGACAAAGCGGTTTGGAGGATTGGCGGCCGTCAATAATGTGGATTTTACGATTGAAAAAGGTAGAATCAATGCAATAATCGGACCAAATGGTGCAGGAAAATCAACTTTTTTCAACTTGATCAGTGGCTTTCATCGACCAACTTCCGGGACGGTCCTATTTAAGGGGATTGATATCACCAAACTTCCTGCCAATGAAATAGCGGGGCTCGGAATTTCAAGAACCTTTCAAACGACAAGCCTTTTTGATCAAACGACCGTGTTGGATAATGTCATTGTCGGTCATAGGCTGCGAACCAAATCCAATCTGGTGGATGCCATTCTAAGAACAAAACGTTTAAAACGGGAGGAAGCGGCTTGCAGGGATAAGGCAATGGAGGTTCTTGATATTGTCGGATTGACGAAATCGGCTGACAGAATGGTCTCCAGCATCTCGCAGGAGGAAAAGAAACGGACAGCCATTGCCCTTGCCCTTGCGACTGAACCGGAAATTATCTTTCTTGATGAACCTGCTGCGGGAATCAACCCTGATGAAACGGAAGGCTTGACAGAACTGATTAAAAAATTGAATCGATCGGGACTGACCGTTTGTTTAATCGAGCACAAAATGCATATGATCATGAACTTGGCAGACCACATCATGGTCCTTAATTACGGAGAAAAAATTGCCGAGGGCACACCTAAGGAAATCCGCGGAAATGAAGCGGTGATTAAAGCCTATTTAGGAGGGAGTGCCAGTGCTTAAGTTAACCGATGTCGCCGTGAATTATGGTAGTTTCACTGCGATAAAACATGTGAATATCGAAGTTGCCAAGGGAGAGATCGTTGTTTTGTTGGGAGCTAATGGGGCAGGAAAAAGCACGACTTTTCGTTCCATAAGCGGAATCAGTAAGCTGTCCAAGGGGGAAATTCATTTTCTGGGCATGCCGATAGCGGGCCGTGCCCCGGATAAGAATGTTCGGGAGGGAATCGTCCAGTGTGCCGAAGGACGTAAACTGTTTCCACAAATGACCGTCCAGGAAAATCTGAGGATGGGTGCTTATGTGCATCGAAAGAAGAAAGCGGAGATCAAGGATTCCTTGGAATACGTCTATCACTTATTCCCGATTTTAAAAGAAAAGCATCATGATGAAGCGGGAAGCCTGAGCGGCGGGCAACAGCAGATGCTCGCAATTGGAAGAGCTTTGATGTCGAAACCGAAATTGTTGATGCTTGATGAGCCTTCGGTGGGACTCGCTCCACTTATTGTTGAACAAATGTTTCTGGTCATTGAAGAAATAAACCGCGAAGGAATCACGGTCCTGCTTGCTGAACAAAACGCGAATGCTGCTCTCGGCATTGCAGATAAAGGATATGTTTTTGAAAATGGGGAAATTGTCGTTCAAGGGACAGCAAGTGAGTTATTAGCCAATGATGAAGTAAGGAAAGCGTATATTGGAGCCTGAAAAAATTGAATGGGGGATTTTCATGAAAAAACTGAAAGTATTATTTATTTTTCTCCTGCTAATGATCACTGTGTTGACTGGGTGCAATAAAGGGGATAGCACTGTGTCAAGCAGTGGCAGTAAAGGCAAAAGTGATAATGTCGTTAACATCGGTTTTAGCGGTCCTTTAAGCGGTGCGGCAGCGTTATATGGGAAACGGACATTGAATGGTGTAGAAATGGCTGTCAATGAAATTAATGATGCTGGCGGGTTTGAAGTAGATGGTAAGAAATACACATTAAATTTAGTTTCGTTGGATGATAAATACCTTCCAAATGAAACAGGGTCGAATGCTAAACGGTTAATTCAGGAATATGATACGCCGATCATTTTCACGCCTCATAGCGGAGGTGTGCTGGCACTTCAGGTTTTTAATGAACAAGAGGAATTCATAATTGGGGCATATACGAGTGAACCGGCAGTGACCGAAAGCGGAAATTCATTAACCGTTCGAATTCCACCGAATTACGAGGGGTATATTGAACCTTTTACAACATATGCAATGGAACATTTCGGCAAGAAGATTGCCGCTTTGCCAACATCTTCGCAATACGGTAAAGACTGGACGGAGGCCGTGCTCCCACATTGGGAAAAGCAAGGCGGAAAAGTCGTTTATAATTCATCGATTGATTTCGCCAAAGAAACCGATTTCTTTACGATTGTCACCAATGCCTTGAAAAAAGATCCTGATGTGCTATTTATCGGTGGTGCTTCGGAACCTACGGCAAAAGTAGCGAAGCAAGCTCGGGAGCTAGGCTTTAAGGGTGGTTTCATCATCATGGATCAAGCAAAGCTGGATCAAATGAAGCCGATTGCAGGGTCATATGAAACATTGGAAGGCTCGATTGGCGTTTTGCCACTGATGGACTCAGATGAAGAAGCAATACCTGCTTTCGTTGAGAAATATCAAAAGAATTATAAGGAAGATCCAAGCTCAGAAGTAGGATTGAATTATATCGCCATGTATGCGTTTGTAGAAGCGATGAAATCTGCAGGCAGCGTTGATGATGCCAAGGCCATCCGTAAGCATATGCAAGATGGACTTTCCAATATAGGGCCAGATCAAAAAATATACGATATTCCCTCGATTGATGAAAATGGAGGATTTGCATCAACTATTGTCGTCGGTGCAGTAGAAAACGGGAAAGTAGTCCCTATTCGTTAACTGGGTAAAGGAATGAGGTATCCTGGGGCCGAAGTAGTATACTAGTTTGGCATTTTATTATATAACTTGTGCGTGTATCGTTCCCAAGTTTGGGGACGGTACACGTTTTTTTATTGTTGAAAAAATCCTGTGGTGCAAGATCACCAAAAATATCTTGTATCCGAGTAATGAAAACGCTATCATTGAATATAATATGAAATATAATTTCATTATTTTCTATTAAAAAACGAAATTATATTTAAGTAATTGTTTATGGGAGGATTTAATTGTCTATGGAAGAACATTTGCGTTCATTAACGACTGAATTACGGAACGAAAAGACAATGAATATCGACAGTGTAAATACGATGGAAATCATTTCTGCAATCAATAAAGAAGATTTTAAAGTGGCAGCAGCGGTTGAGGAGGTATTGTCAGAAATTGAAACGGTGGTTGAATGGGCTTGCGAATCGTTAAAAAAAGGGGGGAGACTCATTTACATCGGAGCAGGAACGAGCGGAAGACTCGGTGTGCTTGATGCAGTGGAATGTCCCCCGACTTTCAGCACACCGCCTGATAGTGTACTGGGAATAATCGCAGGAGGGGAAAAGGCGTTTGTTCGGGCTGTTGAAGGAGCAGAGGATAAAGAAGAGTTTGGGGAATGTGATCTGATGGATGTGGGCCTTACAGCAAATGATACGGTTATTGGCATTGCGGCAAGCGGTCGTACCCCTTATGTGAAGGGCGCTTTACGTTATGCAAGAAAAGTCGGGGCTAAAGCGGTTGCTTTATCATGCAATAAAAACGCGAGCATCACAGAAGCAGCGGATATAGGGATTGAAGTGGTTGTCGGACCGGAAGTGTTAACAGGATCCACGAGAATGAAAGCCGCAACCGCACATAAAATGGTACTCAATATGATTTCAACGGCAACCATGATCCGGCTGGGAAAAGTCTATGAAAATCTGATGGTAGATGTAAATGTCAGTAATCAAAAACTGAAAGACCGTGCAATAAGCATCATAGAAACTGTAACGAATGCTGACTATGATCAAGCATTGAATACGCTTGAAAAGGCAAATAATCAAGTTAAGCCAGCGATTGTCATGATAAAAACGGCAACAGATTATGAAAAAGCAATGGAGTTACTGGAAAATGCTGATGGAGATGTCAGAAAAGCCATCTCAATCTATGAAGATTAAGGAGGGAAGAAATGGCTACAGGAGGATTATCAATCATACAGACAATGTTGAGCAAGCTGCCGCAATCTGAACAAAAACTAGCAGAATATATTCTCAAGAATCCTCATGAAGTTGTGAACAGCACTGTACAGGAATTAAGTACGTCTGCCCAAACAAGCGGGGCTGCTGTTATTAGGTTGTGTAAGTCGCTTGGCATAAAAGGATTTCAAGATCTGAAAATAAGGATTGCTGGAGATTTGATGAAGACCGTTGAACAGGGCTACCGGGATATCGAACCTTCCGAATCACTGTATCGGATTGTTGAGAAAACAACGAGTAATTCGATTCAGACCATCCGGGACACATCTGAAATAATCGATCACGATAATCTCAAACATGCGATAACGCTGATGCTGAATGCTAAAACTGTCCACTTTTGCGGTGTTGGTGCTTCGAATATAGTTGCGGCTGACGCTCAGCAAAAATTACTTCGCATCAATAAAGGGGCAACGGCTTTTACAGATATGCATTTAGTTGCAACCTTGATTGCAAATGCTGATGAAAATGATATCGTTTTTGCCATTTCATTCTCAGGGGAAACACCTGAAGTTGTCAATATATTAAAGCTGGCAAAAGAACGTGGGGTAAAGACGATTGGGCTGACTCATTATGGCCAAACAACGGTATCTTCTTTGTGTGACGCTACACTGTATACATCCTTTTCGAATGAAGCACCGTTTCGAAGTGCAGCCACATCCTCACGATTGGCACAATTATATATGATTGACATTTTGTTTTTGGGGATGGCTTCAGAGCAATATGAAGAGACTGTCCAATATATTGATAACACCAGGTCTGCCATTAAATCGATGACAGATCGATATAAATGATTGATACGAGATTTGACAAAGGGGGCTTTTGAATGGGTAAGGGGGATAAGTACGCCAGTTTAGCCGAAGAATTATTGGGGAAATTAGGCGGGGCATCAAATGTTGCCGATGCTGCACATTGTATGACCAGACTAAGGGTATTGCCAATCGATCGTTCGAAAGTAAAAATGGAAGATATAAAAAATACTGAAGGCGTTTTTGGCGTCATTGAAGAGGAAACGATACAAATCGTCCTCGGTCCAGGCGTGGTGAACAAGGTTCATGCAGAATTTGAAAAGCTTTTGGAAGATTATTCAGGCAATTTGAACTTAAAGGAAGTAGCCTCGAAAAATAAATCAGAGATTGATAGGAAAAATGCAAAACCTTTTAAACTTTTTTTACGCAGGATTGCAAGTATTTTCATCCCTTTAATTCCCGCCCTAGTGGCATCAGGTTTGATAACCGGTATTACAAAAGCAATCGTTCAAGCAGGCTGGCTAGCAGCAGAATCACAATTAGCCATCATTTTAACCGTTATCGGATCGGGGCTGTTTGCCTACTTGGGGATTTTGGTTGGGACCAATGCAGCAAAAGAATACGGTGGATCACCTGCACTAGGTGCACTTGCAGGCATTTTGGTCATCAACCCCGCTGTCGGTGACATTTCATTGTTCGGTGAAAATTTGCTCCCTGGCCGCGGTGGGTTGATAGGAGTCCTCTTTGCAGCTATTTTCATAGCCTTGGTGGAAAAACAGGTCAGGAAATTCATTCCTCAATCACTGGATATCATTTTGACGCCAACCATCGCTTTACTCATTACTGGGATTGTCACTTACATTGTATTTATGCCGGTAGGTGGGTTTTTATCGGATGCCATTACGACTGGGTTATTGAATGTATTGGATTTCGGCGGTGTTGTAGCTGGATTCGTCCTTGGTGCAGCCTTCCTCCCTCTCGTCATTACTGGTTTACATCAAGGTTTAACGCCTGTCCATCTAGAATTGATAAATTCGATTGGAGATGATCCACTGCTTCCCATTTTGGCGATGGGTGGCGCGGGCCAAGTGGGAGCGGCATTTGCCATCTATATGAAAACGAAGAAAGCAAGTTTGAAGAGAGCAATCGGAGGAGGCCTTCCTTCCGGGATGCTAGGTATCGGCGAACCTCTTATATTTGGAGTGACCCTGCCATTGGGCCGGCCTTTCTTAACGGCATGTTTAGGTGCAGGAGTAGGCGGAGCATTCCAGGCTCAATTCGGAATCGCAACGTCGTCCATCGGTGTGTCCGGACTGCCGCTTACCTTTTTAGTTCATCCAAATCAAATCGCTCTGTTCCTCGCTGGACTGTTCATTTCCTATATAGCAGGATTTATTTTTACGTATCTGTTTGGATTTAATGATGAAATGGCGGTTGAATTCAAGTGATCGGAATCTCTTTTTATCTACAAGACCCGCATGCAGAAACACAAATCAAACATGCTGCTGACCTGGGAGTGAAGAGAGCATTTACCTCGCTTCATATTCCTGAAGAAAAGGGCGAACTGGTAAAGAGAATGATCAGGCTTTTAAAGCTTTCAGAATCCTGCGGAATGGAAATCCATGCAGATATCTCAATAAAAACGCTTCATCATTTGGGGATTAGCAAATTTATGGATTTATGGAGATTAGGTATTAAAGGTATTCGCCTTGATGATGGATTTGATAAAGAAACGGTCATATCCTTATCCAAGGTGTTTTCACTTTCACTGAATGCAAGCACGTTGAATGAAGATGAACTTTTAGCCGTGCTTGGAGGCGGTGTGGAACCGGAAAATCTGATAGCTTGGCACAACTTTTATCCAAGGCCTGAAACGGGCCTTGAGGAAGAATTCTTTCATGAACAAAATCAAATGTTCATGAAATACGGCATTCCGATCTTTGCTTTCATCCCAGGTGCAGGAAGTAAACGCGGTCCAATTCATGAAGGTCTTCCAACGCTTGAAAAACACAGGTTGATGAATCCTTACGCTGCCGGTATCGAGCTGTTTCAGCATGTGGAAGGAGTTTACGTTGGAGATCAAGGAACGGAGAATAATCTGCTTGAGAATCTGACTGCCTATAAAAATCAAAATATTCTAACTGTTAGAGCGGAATCCCGACTCTTACAAAGCCGTCAGTACGAATTGAGGCCAGATGTTTCTCAAGATGTTTTCCGGCTGCAGAATACCCGGGTCACAGCAAATGTTGAGCCGAGTAATACAGTTGCACGCAGCCTTGGATCCATAACGATGGACAATGATGGTTACGGAAGATATCGGGGAGAGGTCCAAATTTGCAAAAGAGACCTAGGGGCAAATCATCGAGTTAATGTGATTGGGCGAATTATAGAAGAAGATATTCCCTTGCTGTCCCTTCTAAAGCCTGGTCAAACGATAAAACTTATAATTGAGTGACCAATTGGGCTCTATGAATCAATTATACGGAGATAATAGGATATATTTCATGATGGCTTGTTAAAAGAGGCGGCAGAAGGGATTCCCAATGCTGCCTTGGTTTCTTTATAGGATCTATATAGTTCTTTTCCATTCATTTATACCCCTTCATGAAAGTGGTTATGGAATTGCTGCTAACAGAGCTAGAAAGTATACAAGGGAGGAAGCCTAAATGATAAAAAGGATATGTGCCCCTGCTGGAATAGCATTATTCTTGGTTTTATCCATTCTGGGAGGGAATGCGACAGCAAAAGGATCAGAGACTGAAAAAACGGTATCGGATATTCAGGGAATCGTAGCAAACATGACAGTCGATGAAAAAGTCGGTCAAATGCTCATGCCTGATTTTCGTAATTGGCAAAAACAAGGAGAAGCGAAGACGACGGGGTTTATTGAAATGAACTCAGAAGTTGCAAGCATCATCAAAAAATATCATCTGGGCGGTGTTATTCTGTTTGCAGAGAATGTAGTCGATACCGAACAAACGGTACGGCTCACCGATGGTTTGCAGATGGCAAGCCCGGACCTTCCGCTGTTCATAACGATTGATCAGGAAGGTGGAATCGTAACTCGCCTTCAAACTGGAACGAACCTTCCTGGCAATATGGCACTTGGTGCAGCCAGAAAAGAAAGTTATGCTTATCAATCCGGAGAAATCATTGGCAAGGAACTGTCGTCACTTGGCATAAATGTCAATTTCGGGCCGTCTGTCGATGTCAATAATAATCCTGGAAATCCCGTTATTGGCGTTCGTTCCTTCAGTTCTGATCCGGAACTTGTAGCAAAGCTGGGCATTCAAACGATAAAAGGATTGCAAAATCAGAACACGATAGCAACGACCAAGCATTTCCCCGGCCACGGAGATACAGCAGTCGATAGTCATTATGGTCTTCCCCTTGTTTCTCATGATAAAGGTCGTTTGCGTTCCATCGAGTTGATGCCTTTCCAAAGGGCCATTGATGCTGGAGTTGATATGATGATGACTGCACATGTTCAGTTTCCTGCATTCGATGACACTACCTATATCAGTAAAAAAGACGGTCAAGAGATTATGGTTCCTGCAACGTTGTCACATAAAGTCATTACGGGTCTATTACGTGAAGAAATGGGTTTTGACGGTGTTGTGGTTACAGATGCATTGAATATGAAAGCCATCGCGGACAACTTCGGACAGGAAGAAGCCGTAGTCCTTGCCCTGAAGTCTGGTGTTGATATTGCATTGATGCCTGCACAGGTTAATTCGCTTCAAATGGAAAAGAATTTAACCTCTGTATTCAATGCAGTGAAGGCAGCAGTGGCAAGCGGGGAAATTCCTCTAAATCAAGTCAACCAATCTGTAACGAGGATCCTTGAACTAAAAGTGAAAAGAGGGATATTAAACCCTGATGAAACTCCGATCGATAAAAAAATCGACACCGCGCTTCAAGTGGTAGGGAATGAAGATCATTTGAAAAAAGAACGGAAAATCGCGGAAGATGCCATCACCTTATTGAAAAATGAAGACAAAACATTGCCTTTCAAACCTAAGAAAAATGATAAAGTTTTAATTCTTGCTCCTTTTGATGACCAAGTTGAATCCATGTCCAGGAGCATCAGCGAATTAGCTGATAAAAAGAAAATAAAGAAAGTCCAAATAACGGGTATGAGTTTTTCAGGAAAGTCATTTACTGATCAAGTGGCAAGGCTCATTGATGAATCGGACTTTGTCATAACTGGTTCCTATGTTGTCAAAAACGATCCGGCTGTCAATGATGGAGTGATCGATGATAGCATTCAAGATTCTTCGAAGTGGGCAACAGCCTTCCCTAGAGCGGTCATGAATCATGCTAATAAGAAAGATAAAGAATTTGTATTAATGAGTTTAAGAAACCCTTATGATGTTGCAAACTTTGAAGAAGCGAAAGCGGTTCTTGCTGTTTACGGGTTCAAAGGGTATTCGAATGGGCGTTATAGACAGCCGAATATCCCGGCAGGAATTTCGGCCATTTTTGGAGTATCAAAACCTAAAGGTACTTTGCCGGTTGATATACCATCAGTAATTAAGCCCTCTGAAAGTCTTTATAAATTTGGATATGGATTAGATATTAAATCTGGAAGACCCATTAAAAAATAGGGAGGGAAGCAGTTTGAAAAGAATGATAATCCTATTTACCATTTGTCTGTTGACTTTCGGCATTGTATCCTCAAAAAGTGTAACCGCTGTTAAAGAGAAGAAAAAACAAAAGGTCAGTCCCGGTATTGAAGTCCTTTTAAAAGAAGAAAAGAACGTGTTAAGCGGAAAGAAAGTCGGCTTGATTACGAACCCAACTGGCATCGATTCAAAATTAACCAGCATCGTCGATCTACTTCATGATGATCCAGACATTAATTTGACAGCGTTATTTGGTCCTGAACATGGAGTGCGTGGAGATGCGCAAGCTGGTGCAAGCGTTGAATATTATATTGATGAAAAAACAGGGTTGCCTGTTTATAGCTTATATGGCAAAACGAAAAAACCGACGCCTGAAATGTTAAAGGATGTGGAGGTCCTTGTTTTTGATATCCAGGATGTCGGAACACGCTATTACACTTATATCTACACGATGGCATATGCAATGGAAGCAGCCAAAGAAAATAATATCCCCTTTATCGTGCTGGACCGGCCGAACCCACAGGGCGGGGAGTCGGTAGATGGGCCGGTACTTGAACCTGAATTCTCATCGTTTGTCGGTTTGTACCCAATACCGCTAAAGCATGGGATGACAGTTGGGGAACTCGCGACTTTGTTCAATAAGGAATTTAATATTGGTGCAGATCTAAAGGTCATCAAGATGAAAGGCTGGAAGCGAGATATGGACTATGATGATACTGGTCTCCCTTTTGTCTTGCCGTCACCGAATATGCCCGCAGTTTCCACTACTTTCGTATATCCGGCTACAGGCTTGATCGAGGGAACAAATGTCTCGGAAGGCAGAGGGACGACTAAACCATTCGAGTTGATTGGTGCTCCTTATATAAACAGTGATGAGCTTGCTGGGAAATTAAATGAATTAAGGTTACCTGGCGTAAAATTCAGGGCAGCCTCCTTTACACCTACATTTTCAAAACATGCAGGTAAACTCAGCCACGGAGTGGAAATTTATATAACAGATAGAGAGGAATTCAAGGCTGTCCCTACTGGACTTCACATCATCAAGACCATTCAGGATCTATATCCTGATGATTTCGAATTCCTTGCAGCCAAAAATTTCAATTTATTGATTGGCAATGGCTGGGTAATGTCCAGAATTGAAGAAGGTTCATCAGTAAATGAAATCATGAAGGAGTATCAAGTAAAGCAGGATGCTTTTAAAAAGGTTCGTAAAAACTACTTGCTCTATAAATAAGTGAAAAAAGAAAAGTCCGGTTGGACTTTTCTTTTTTTTATGAACTTTTGATGGAGGATTAAATCGCTAAGACTTTATTTCTGAATATAGCCAACTTTATATATGAAATGAAGTTCTAAAATGGAAGGAACCGTTGTCTAATAGAATATGGGGTTTGCCCTAAATCAGTAATTGACAGGAGGAAAGCGGGATGAAAAAATATCTTCAAAAAATTGGACGTTCCTTGATGCTGCCAGTAGCCGTATTACCAGCAGCCGCCATTTTAATGGGGATCGGTTATTGGATAGATCCGGCAGGATGGGGAGCGGGAAGTCCTTTAGCGGCTTTCTTAATAAAAGCAGGTTCTTCGATTATAGACAATATGGCTATATTGTTTGCTGTTGGAGTGGCGTTGGGGATGTCGAAAGGAAAAGATGGAGCCGCCGCTTTAAGCGGGCTGGTAGCCTATCTGGTTGTAACGACATTGCTTTCCACGGACTCTGTAGCGATGCTGCAGGGAATTGATGCAAAAGATGTAAATCCAGCATTTGTGAAAATAGAAAATGCATTTGTCGGAATCCTCTCGGGCCTTATAGCGGCAGCTATGTATAATCGGTTCAGTAAGGTCGAGCTGCCGGATGCACTCGCTTTCTTTAGCGGTAAACGCCTTGTCCCGATCCTTACTGCGGTTGTCATGTTACTGGTTTCCCTATTATTATTCTTCGTATGGCCGCTCATCTATTCCTGGTTAGTTATATTTGGGGAAGGAATAAGTGAATTAGGAGCTGCTGGAGCAGGACTCTATGGATTCTTTAATCGGCTTTTGATACCAACAGGTTTACATCATGCGTTAAACTCCGTATTCTGGTTCGATGTGATAGGACTTAACGATATCGGTAAATTCTGGGCTGGAACAGGAGTAAAAGGAACCACAGGCATGTATCAAGCCGGATTCTTTCCCGTCATGATGTTCGGTTTGCCGGCAGCAGCTCTTGCCATGTACCATACGGCAAAATCACGGAAGAAAAAACAAGTTGCCTCATTAATGCTCGCAGCCGGTTTCGCTTCATTTTTCACAGGAGTTACTGAACCGTTGGAATTTGCTTTCATGTTTGTTGCACCAGCCCTATTCGTTGTGCATGCCTTATTAACAGGAATATCATTAGCTATTGCTGCGACTTTCCAATGGACAGCAGGTTTCGGTTTTAGTGCAGGATTTATTGACTTTATTTTAAGTTCAAGGTTGCCATTGGCAAATGAACCGTATATGCTACTTCTTCAAGGACTGGCTTTTGCTGTCATCTACTATTTCTTATTCCGATTCTTGATTACAAGGTTCAATTTAATGACTCCCGGAAGAGAAGATGATACAGAAGATGAGCTTGATGGCGGAGGAGCGACTGCGGAAGCAGACAGCAGTCAAGGCGGGAATAATGAGAGTAAATTCTTTGGAATGGCTTCCGCTATTTATGAGGGATTAGGCGGAGACGCAAACGTTACATCTGTAGATAACTGCGTTACCCGTTTAAGAGTTGAAGTGGAAAATATGGGAGCTGTCGATCAGAATAAAATCAAATCAACAGGGGTTGCTGGAATCAATATCGTGGGTCCCCAAAGCATTCAAGTCATCGTAGGGACACAGGTACAATTCATAGCTGATGAAATTGAAAAAATCCGGCGGCAATAGGTCTGGATAAACTGCATTTTGCCTTTTAATGCAAAAATCTACGATCAGAATTATATTTTCTGATCGTAGAGATTTTTATGATAAGTACCGATTTTTAACGCACAAAAGATTTATCTTTATAAACTCTGTTCTTAAAATAGAATAAAACGAATTAATGTTCTATAATATAAAAGGGTATTGAATGAAGGATTTGCCATGAAGCTTGGAGAACTAATAATGAAGATCGTCCGCCAATCATTGATATATCGGGGATGAAGGTAATATACATACATATCAACCTAAAAACATGATTGTATAGGGTACTAATATACTGTGCAATCGATATCTTATGAATTTTTTCTACCTTTTATAAGGGAGGTTCCGGTCATGTATAAACAAAAAACCAAAGAAACTGACAGTAGTGTCATTGAGTTCATTGAGAACGTCGATAATCCGAAAAAACGTGAAGATGCATACGAATTGTTGGATGTTTTTACCCAAACGACAGGTTATGAGGCAAAGATGTGGGGACCGAGCATAATTGGGTTCGGTACCTATCATTATAAATATGAATCAGGTCACGAAGGCGATGCCCCCCTGGTAGGCTTCTCGCCTCGAAAAGCAAAAATCAGTTTATATTTTGCTACGGGAGACAAAAAAAGAGAAGAATTGTTACAGGCATTTGGTAAACACACTTCCGGGAAAGCGTGTGTGTACATCAATAAAGTGGCAGATATCGATATTAACGTATTAAAAGAATTGATTAATCAATCTGTCAAGTTTTTGAGAGATACATACCCGGACAATGAAATATAATAAAATGTATGTTTAAGAGGAACAAGAAAGCGAGTGGGAACGAAAATGAGAAAAATTAAAGTGGGCATAGTTGGATACGGATTGTCAGGAGCTACTTTTCACGCGCCGTTATTAAGTGTTTTAGGGCAGTTTCAAATAGCGAAAGTTGTCAGCTCCAATAAGGAAAAAGTCCAAAAAGATTTGAAAGATGTTGAAGTGGTAAGCAGCTTAGAGGAGATTCTTGAAGACCCATCCATTGATTTGGCTGTTATTACGACACCGAGTGGTTTACATTATGAAATGGCCAAGCAAAGCTTGTTAGCAGGGAAGCATGTCATTCTTGAAAAGCCAATGGTAGTGGAAGCTTGGGAGGCGGAGGAGCTCATTAAGATTGCCGAGGAAAAGGATCTGCTATTAAGTGTCTATCATAACCGGAGATGGGATAATGACTTTTTGACCGTGAAAAAACTTATGGATGATGGAGTGCTTGGGGAAATCAATACATACCAAGTCCATTATGATCGATACCGGCCTGTGGTCAGGGATAGATGGAGGGAAAAACCAGGTCCGGGATCAGGCATGCTTTATGATTTAGGATCACATCTCATCGATCAAGCACTTCATTTGTTTGGGTTGCCGCAATTCGTTTGGGCAGATGTATTTTCCCAAAAAGAAAATGCAGAAACGGATGATTATTTCCATGTAATATTAGGATATGAAAAGCTGAGAGTTATCTTGCATTCAGGCTCAATCGTTCCGTTTAATGGACCGCGCTATCAGGTGCATGGAAGTAAAGGATCATTTATCAAGTACGGTCTTGACTGCCAAGAGGCAGCCCTAAGTGAGGGGAAAAAACCTTTGGATGACTCTTGGGGTGCAGATGAACCCGAATTCTATGGTAAGCTGGTTACGGTTGAAGGTGAAAATGAGACACATGAAACCATTGAAACACTGAATGGATCTTATTTAACATATTACCAGGCAATTGCAGATAGTATATTGAGCGGAAAAAAAGCTCCAGTAACCGCCCAAGAGGGATTATCGGTCATTAAAATCATTGATGCAGCTTTTGAAAGCAGTAAAGGGAAAAAAGCCGTATATATTAAATGATCATTTTCCCCTAATAACAATATAAATGAGAAAAACTGAATGATAAGCGGCCTTATTCTCTATTAGAGGAAAAAGGCCGCTTTTTGTTTTGGTCAAATAAAATCATTAACTTAAGAAGCAAATGGTTTCGATTGTTACGCAAGATTTTGAGCTGTTTCCGCATGAAAATGGAGCGAATATCCAAGAGATTGAAGCGTTACTCGTGAATTCGGATCATATACTCGTGAGATTCATCCATTTACTCGTGAATTTGACGCATTTACTCGTGAATTTGAATGTTACGGAAGATTTAGAGCTGCTTACGGAAAATGGAGGGAATATCCGCGAGATTTTACTTTTACTCGTGAATATACAGTTTTGGAGGATTTCAATTGATATAAAAATCATAAATGAAAAACCCCCGAATGGCGGCTGCTACTCGGGGGTTTTGTTAAGGCATTAAACTTGAAATGCCTTCTAAGCTCTAGGATAATGCCTTCGCATGAAGAGATCGCTTTTGCCAAGCCATGGTAATCATCAAAGTAATGAATAAAAGGATAAGGCCCAACATGAACGGATAGGTAATGTGTACATCATACATCATTCCGGCAAGTGTAGGTCCGAGCACATTTCCAATGCTCATATACGCATTATTCATGCCCATTGCAAAGCCCTGTTCATTCCCTGCCATCTTGGAAATCAGTGTGTTAAGAACTGGACGCAAGATGGAAGTGGAAAGGAAGATGATAAGCGAAATCAAAAAGAAAATCAGGTAACTTGTAGCAAAAAGTGATAGAAGGAAACCGATTGCTGCAACACTGATAAAGATATTCAGCACATTCACTTCCCCGAAACGCTGTACAATCCGGTCGACGACAAACAGTTGCACTATTACACTGACGATACCGGTGGCTGTAACCATGATGGCGATGTCCTTAGGACTTGAATTGAATTGATTATCAAGATAAAGACCAATTACAGATTCATATGCCATTAGGCCAAAGCTCATTACAAGAGTAATGATGAGTGGGATGAAATAAGGCATTTTCACAGATAAGGCAATCTTCCGAATCATTGTTTCAGTTTTTGCATCCATGGATTGTGGAACCTGTGCCGTTTCGCTTTCTTTTAAAACAAAAATCGAAAATACAACAGCTGATAGGGATACCAGAGCAGAAATCAAAAAGGGAAACTTCAAGCCAAAGTCAGCTAAAAAACCTCCAATTCCCGGACCGACTACAATTCCTAGGGACATGGCGGCAGATACTAAACTATTGCCTTTGGCGCGTTGATCAAATGTGGTGATATCGGCTACATAAGCAAAAATTGCGGGTATTAGCAAAGCTGCCCCGATCCCGCCGATGATACGTGAAGCATATAATAACCAAATGGAATTGACTGCATAAAAAATAAACATGGATAATGTCAAACCGACCAATCCATAAATAATCATTTTTCTGCGCCCGAATTGGTCAGTCCATTTTCCGGCAATTGGCGAAAAGATAAGTTGTGCACCCGCGAAAATGGCGATCATTAGGCCAGCGGCGGTTCCGCCTTGATTAATGGAGGCCAGGTATGCTGGTAAAATGGGAATGATGATACCGAAACTTCCTATTGCTATAAACATATTGATCATGAGGATAATGATCTTTTTACGTTGTTCTGCTGACATGGACAGCCTCTCTCTCTCTTTAAAAAATCAATAACCAATTTAATTCGCATGGTTAATTTTTTGATACGTTAATTATGTTATAGTTTTAGATAGATAGTGTCAATAAGAAAGGATTGTCAAACATGAATTCAAGTGAATTGTATAATTTACATCTAGAGATCAGGGAACTAAGCAGACTATCACAAGAATTGGTTGAACCGTTATTGGTTAAATATGATTTAACTTCTGTACAGTATCGCGCATTGCAATTAATAGTCTTGAATGAATCCATAGCTGTTAAAGATGTTTCGAATCATTTGAAGATTAAACCTGCGGCAGGAACTGCACTAATTGATCGGCTTGAACGGAAGAAGTTGATTGAGAGGGTACATAGTGAGGATGATCGGCGGGTAGTTTTTATCCAATCCACTGAAAGTGGAAGGAATACCTATCATTCCATCAATAAGTGTTTTACCAAAATCTTTCGTGACTTTTATAGCGTCCTAAATGGAGAGGAAACGGAACGTCTCAAACAAATCGTTGGGAAGCTTACCGAACATCTGTCGTCATGCATAGAGAATAAAATATAGTCTTCCTGACGTGTACAGTTTCCATTATAATAGAATGAAGATGCACTATATATTTATTAAAGCAGTGAATTTCACTGTTTTAGGAGGTTAATTATCAGAATAATTAAAAAAATTTAGGTAAAAACGTCATTCAATGATTTTATTTTGGTGTAAGTAATCCATTAAAGAAGATATGACGGCTGGAAAATGAATATGTATCAAAAGGATAAGAAGTTTTTTTCTCAGGATTCATCATGACGAACCAGGCAGGGTGCTGAATACAAAGAATCTGAAAAGAAGGAGATGGTAAAATGTTTTCCCCATTAACTCCAATGGAATGGAAGCGCAGGGCCGTAAAATATTATCCTCAAAAAGTGGCAGTCATTGATGAAGAGAAAGAGTTTACTTATAAGGAATTCGGGCAGCGAACAGATCAACTTTCCAAAGCATTGCATTCTTCGGGAATTGAAAAAGGCGACCATATTGCAGTAATGTTGCCAAATACGCATTATATGTTGGAATGTTTTTATGGCATTTGTCAAATGGGAGCGGTAATGGTTCCTTTGAATTATAGGCTTGCTGCAGAGGATTTGGAATATATCATCAAGCATAGCGATTCAAAAATGTTGATAGTCGATGAAGAATTCACCGCTCCAATCGAAAAGATCATTACTAGACTATCATTGGAAAAAATCATTATCGTGCCTGTTGAAGGACATGAAACCACTTTACCTGGGATAGACTATGAGAATTTCATTTTGCATGCAAATGATGGTGGTCTGCCAGAGGTTACAATCGATGAAAATCAACTTTTGACTATAAATTACACGAGTGGAACTACTTCAAAACCAAAAGGGGTAATGTTGACCCATCGCGGGAATTACATGAATGCCGCTAATTTCATTTATCACCTTGGAGTGAAGCATGACGATGTATACTTACATACCTTGCCAATGTTTCACGCTAATGGCTGGGGAGGTGTATGGTCGGTAACGGCTACTGGCGGGACCCATGTATGTTTAAGGAAGGTCGATCCCCCTCTTATCCTCAAATTATTCAGCCGTCATAATATTACATTGTTATGTGGAGCACCTACTGTCGTCAATATGTTGGTAAATGATCCTAAAGCAAAAGAAACAAATATCAAAGTGCGTCCAAGGATGGCAACAGCCGGTGCTCCTCCAGCAGCAGCGCTTATACAAAAGGCACAAGAAATCCTTGGTTTGAATATGATCCACGTATATGGATTAACAGAAACTTCCCCTTTCATCCTATATAACGAGTGGAAGGATGAGTTTGAAGCTAAATCGGCGGACGAACAAGCAATAATAAAGGCAAGACAAGGTATTGAATTGGTTTTCAATGGGGAAACGATGGTGGTCAATCAAGAAGGGAAAGAAGTCGCTTGGGATGGAAAGGAACTGGGGGAAATCATCACTCGCGGCAATGTTGTAATGGAAGGATATTATAAGGATCCGGAAAAGACGGCCGAAGCAATTAGAGATGGCTGGTTTCATACCGGGGATCTGGCAGTTACCTATCCTGATGGATATATTGAGATACAGGACAGGGCTAAGGATTTAATCATTTCCGGCGGGGAAAATATTTCTTCAACAGAGGTAGAAGGGGTATTGTATAATCATCCAGAGGTTTTGGAGGCTGCGGTCATTGCCATCCCAGACGATAAATGGGGAGAAACGCCTAAGGCAATCATTGTGCTGCAGCCCAATGCAAAAGTGACAGAAAAAGAGATCATTACTTTTTGCCGCTCAAAAATGGCTCATTTTAAAGCACCGACAAAAGTTGAATTCGTAGAGTCTTTACCGAAAACGGCAACAGGTAAGCTACAAAAATACCGTTTGAGGGAAATCCATTGGAAAGGATCAAAAAAGGTAAATTAAAGGCTTTCATCGGAACGGGATATATATTGAGGGGGTGTCATAAAAAGGTAAATCAAATGAAGTACGGCAATTAACAAGACCAAGAATGCTTTTAAATAAGCATTCTTGGTTTTTATATTATGGAAAGCAACATTTCCTCTGTAATACTAGGAGCGGGATAAATTAATTAACGAGGGCTTCTAAATGAAAGATTTGACTTGTAATATATATACGTATTTTAGATAAACTTGGTTTTTTACAACTAGCATAACTGATGCATGATAGGCGTGCTTTCCGGAATAATATGCTGCTATTAAACTATTTGGACTGCAAGCAAGTGATCAGGATGTCCTCAGTAATAATAGCTGATCGAAATTAATTTTAAATGTAAAACATAGACTTATTAATTTTATTTATAGCAATAATTATTGGATTAATTATATGGTTGAATAAAAAGAAAAAAGGATCTAAATCAGTTTATAGACAAAAGGGGTTCTATCTAAATTTTGAAACAAAGCTGATTGGAGCGAGTGTCTTGAGGCAATGTTCAAACCCCCTTTAGTCTGACTTAGAGTTAGTTTTTTATTAAAAAAACTTATATCAATGGATTTTTGTGAATTCGTTAAAAAAAAGGCGGGAAGAAAAATTATCTATTTTTCTTCCCGCCTTTTTTATGAATAGCACGAAAATTTTTAAAAATCCTAATGAGATCTTATTATATGAAGAAACTAAGAAGCACATAGAAAAACAAACGATATTCTATTAAAAATTCTGTAAACTTAAATCAAACATTATAACGTTATATTGATTAGTTCGGTAAAATATGATAATCTATTTTTGTAAAGAGAAATGAAATGAATTCTTATTCAGTGTAACCGTATACAAAGTACTTGCAATCGGTAGGAAGTATCGAAAAGGATGAGGGAAATGACAGATACGTTAGTTCTGAAGAATGTAAAGATGTTAGAGGGGAATGCAGCGGATATCATACTGGAAAAAGGGATGATTAAAGAAATCGCACTTCCCGGAACTGCAACAGGCAATAAGATAATAGATTATGATCAAAAAGTTTATGTTTCGAGCGGATGGATTGATATGCATGTACATGCTTTCCCGGAATTCGATCCTTATGGTGATGAGGTTGATGAGATTGGATATAAAACTGGTGTAACAACGGTCATCGATGCGGGAAGCACGGGGGCAGATAGGATATCTGATCTGGTTATCAGTTGTGAAAATTCCAAAACGAATGTTTTCGCCTTTCTGAATATTTCGCGGATAGGTTTGAAAAGGATTGATGAGTTATCGGATATTTCATGGCTGGACGAAGGGGAATTAAGGAAGGCAATTTCCAAGTACGGGGAGTTTATCGTTGGACTTAAAGCGAGAATAAGTAAAAGTGTGGTTGGTCCAAATGGTGTCCAGCCATTAAAAATCGCTAGGAAGTTTTCGGCTGAAACTGGTTTACCATTAATGGTTCATATCGGTTCAGGGCCGCCTGATATTAAGGAAGTCCTTGATTTACTTGAGGAAAAGGACATTATTACACATTTCTTAAATGGTAAAGCGAATAATTTATTTGATGTAAGAGAAGAGCCACTGCCTGAGTTAAGTAAGGCGATTGAACGTGGTGTTCATTTGGATGTAGGTCATGGAACGGCAAGCTTTTCTTTTAAAACTGCCGAAATGGCAAAAAAGCGGGGGATTCGTTTCAATACGATCAGTACGGATATATATCGTAAAAACAGGGAGAATGGGCCAGTTTTTAATATGGCAAATGTGCTTACAAAATTTTTGTACCTCGGTTATCCATTAAAAGAAGTAATAGATGCCGTTACGGTCAATGCAGCAGCTTGGTTGCATAAACCAGAGCTTGGCAGGATTTCAACTGGGGATATTGCGAACTTGACCTTATTCTCGATCGAGAATGAACAGACCCTTTTATTGGATTCCGAAGGTGAAAAAAGGATGGCAGAAAAAAGAGTTGTTGTAAAAGGAGTGGTTATAAATGGAGAATTCATTGAACGCTAAATACGGTTTGAAAAGAGTCATCAATGCAAGTGGAAGAATGAGCATATTGGGGGTTTCTTCCCCAACTGACACAGTGATGGACGCGATGAAAAAAGGTGGGCAAAATTATGTTGAAATTTCTGATTTAGTCGATAAGTCAGGCCAGCATATAGCGAATTTGCTTCATTCCGAAGCAGCGGTCGTCGTAAACTCAGCATCAAGTGGAATTGCGCTTTCCGTAGCGGCGATCGTGACTGAAGGAAACAGAAGGAAAAGTGAAAGGCTTCATCAAGATCCCATTCAAAAGAATGAAATCATCATGCTGAAAGGCCATAACGTTCAGTATGGTGCACCGGTTGAAACCATGATTTACCTTGGTGGAGGAAACTTGGTGGAAGTTGGGTATGCAAATGAAGGGAAGGCAGAGCATATTGCTGATGCCATAAATGAAAATACTGCCGCCATTTTATATGTGAAATCGCATCATGCTGTTCAGAAAAATATGATATCGGTCGAAGAAGCATGGGAAGTGGCCAAAAAGAATAGTATCCCTCTGATTGTCGATGCAGCAGCTGAGGAGGATTTAGAAAAATATATACAATTCTCCGACTTGGCGATCTATAGTGGATCAAAAGCCATTGAAGGACCCACATCAGGTATCGTTGCTGGCAGAAAAAAATATATCGAATGGGTAAAGGTTCAACTGCACTGTATCGGAAGGAGCATGAAGGTTGGAAAGGAAACTACCTTTGGGCTGCTTCAGGCATTGAATGAGTATTTTGACAAGACAGATAATAGCGAAAAAGAAAAGGCTAGTTTACAAATTCTCACATCACTTGACTCCATTGATGGCGTAAAAGTAACGATAGTACAGGATGAAGCCGGCCGTGCCATATATAGAGCCCGCATTTCCATTGATCCTTTGATAACGGAAACAACGGCGAAAGAAGTGAACGAGCAGCTCAAAAATGGGGATATTGCCATTTATACACGTGATTATGGGATTCGGCAAGGCTTTTTCGATATAGATCCGCGTCCATTGCAAGGTGATGATATACATGTCATAGAAGCACAATTAAGAACAATATTAGGAGGAAAACAAGGATGACAAACATAAACAAACGGTTATTGAATGATCGTGTAGCCTTAAATGTACTTGCAAATAGTGTAGAAAATGCAGCGGAAGTCTTTGAAGCAGCGGAAGGCCATGTATTGGTGGGTGTACTCTCAAAGGACTATCCAACTGTGGAAGCTGGTGTTACAGCAATGAAAGAATACGGAGAAGCCATTGATGAGGCCGTTTCAATAGGATTGGGCGCGGGCGATAATAGACAGGCAGCAGTTGTCGCAGAAATAGCAAAATACTATCCAGGTAGTCATATTAACCAGGTTTTTCCGGCTGTTGGTGCCACCAGGGCCAATTTAGGTGAGAAGGATAGCTGGATAAATTCACTTGTTTCTCCAACTGGGAAAGTCGGTTATGTGAATATCTCCACTGGTCCAGTAAGTGCAGGTGCAAGTGAAACTGCCATTGTGCCTATAAAAGCTGCCATTGCGCTTGTTCGTGATATGGGAGGAAATGCATTAAAATACTTTCCGATGAAAGGCCTGAAGCATGAAGATGAATATCGTGCTGTGGCAAAAGCTTGTGGTGAAGAGGGATTTGCTTTGGAACCAACAGGTGGAATCGATTTAAATAATTTCGAGACCATTTTAGAAATTGCATTAGAAGCAAAAGTGCCTAAAGTCATTCCCCATGTATATTCTTCTATCATCGATGAAGAGACTGGTAAAACGAATGATGAGGATGTACGGAAATTATTGGCCATAACAAAAAAATTGGTTGAAAAATATGCCTAAAAGGATTGTGGCATTCGGGGAAGTTATGATGCGTTTGCAGGTACCAGGGTATGAATTACTATCACAGGCTAACACTCTGCAATACTCCTTTTCAGGCACGGGAGTAAACGTAGCTTCTGCGATGACAAAGCTTGGACATGATGGGTATGTTGTGACCAAGTTACCGGATAACCCCCTCGGGGATTCAGCGATCTCAGCTCTGCAGCGCTTAGGAATTGGAAGGGGCTACATCTCCAGAGGCGGCAAATACATGGGGATGTACTTTTTGGAAAATGGATTTGGACAGCGGGCGAGCCGTGTCACATATTCCAATCGACTGGAAAGCAGTTTTAATACAGCCACCTTATCCGATTATGATATGGATATGATTTCGGAAAGTACGGATATCATCCATTTTTGCGGAATCACGCTTGCAATGGCGGAAAATGTACGGGAAAGTATGAAGGCGCTGGCTGGAAAAGTCAAAGAAAAAGGCGGTACAGTCTGTTTCGATTGCAATTACCGTCCCTCTTTATGGGAGGGAGGTTATTCTGACGCAAAGCCTCATTATGAAGAAATGCTTTCTTTGGCTGATATCGTCATGATGAATGAGAAAGACGCCCTATATATTTTAGGAATGAAGTCAGAAGGCTCCACAAGGGAAGAGCAGCTTATTGAGTTGATCCCTGAAGTGGCCAAGAAATTCAATATTCAATCGATAGCAGGGACACATCGTTCAATCAACAGTGATAATAGCCATACGCTGAGGGGGTATATATACAAAGAAGAGACATTTTACTTTTCCGATATCCTATCATTTTCCGTATATGATAGAATAGGTTCAGGCGATGCTTACACAAGCGGAATCCTGCATGGCGAATTGCTAGGATATTCCCCTGAAAAGACAGTTCGGTTTGCGGCTGTATCAGGAATGCTGGCATGTACTGTCGTTGGAGATACTCCTTTGGCAACCGAAAAGGAGATACTCTCGGCAATGGAAGGTAAAATGGAAGATATTAAGAGATAAAGGCAGGAGATTAGGAATGAATGTGAACAGAAAAAATGGACCGATGTATTTACAGATAAAAGAAATATTAAAGGATCGTATTTTACATGGGGTTTATGCCATCGACACAAACATTCCCTCTGAGCCTCTTTTGGAAGAAGAATTTAACGTAAGTAAGGTCACTGTCCGTAATGCAATCAAAGAACTCGTTCAAGAGGGGTATGTTGAAAAGAAAAGCGGCAAAGGCACTAGAGTCATAGCTAATGGTTCGATTGTCAAATTTTCCAAAGGAAAGCGTTTCACAGAGCTTTTGGTGGAGGAAGGGCACTCCATTTTAAAAAAGGTGTTAAACATAAGTCATGTTGACCTTTCTTCAGACTCTAAGCTGCATTCTTTATTTGGTGACCATTGCTTATGTATTGAACGGATATATTTATTGGACAATGAGCCTTATATTTACTTTACACATTATGTTTCACTGGATTTAAACCAAGAAGAAATAGAAGAGGTCCAGATCAATTCTTTGTACCGCTTTTTGGAAGATCAAAACGTCAAACTTGAAATTTTCAGAGATGAGTTTGCCGTTGCTATCGCTCCGGATCACATTTGCGAAACACTGAAAATCGAAAACAATAGTCCAGTACTAAAGAGGATTCGGATTTCCAGTGATGGGGACGGAAATGTTATGGAATACAGTGAAGGATATTACAACACGGCTAAACAGAACTACATTGTGACATATAACGAGCCGGTACAATAATCCCATTTATTGTATTGGTTGGTTTGATTGTAAGCGATTTCTTGAGAATGGGGAGAACATATGGATCTATATTTATTAGGAATCACGCTGGTAGCAATCGTAATAGTTATTTTGGGGGTATCATGGTGGAAATGGCATGCATTCATTAGCTTGACTGTAGCCAGTTTATTTTTAGCGGTTTTTTCCGGACTGCCAATGGACAAGATTGTTGGGGCTTATGAAACGGGTGTCGGAGCGGTCCTTGGTCACCTTATTGGAATATTGGCATTGGGTACCATCTTAGGAAAGATGATGTCCGACTCTGGAGCTGGTATGCAGGTTGCTGACTTTTTCATTAATAAATTCGGTGTGAAAAACCTGCCATGGGCCATGCTTTTATCTGGTTTCATCATCGGCATTCCGGTATTTTTCGAGGTTGGTTTAGTAATATTGCTTCCTTTGGTCATTTCCATTCGGAAATCAACCAAAGTGAACATCTTGTTAATTGGTATTCCAGTACTTGCTGGTTTATCGATCGTACATGGGCTGGTGCCTCCGCATCCTGGAGCCATGACAGCTATTGGAATTTATAATGCTAACATGGGGCAGGTACTTTTGTACTCATTGATCATCGCATTCCCGACGGCTGTAATTGCGGGACCGCTATTCGCAAAATGGATTCATAAACGGGTTATTCCTGTTGGAGAACCGGAATTGATCCGTGTCGAAACAAAGTCAAGTGGATTACCCGGCACTGGAGTATCGTTCTTCATCATCCTTTTGCCAGTATTGTTGATGGTTTTAACTGTAGTGGCGCCTTATCTGCCGCTACCTGGTTCGATTGAAAAATTCTTATTGTTTATCGGAAGTCCAGTGATCGCCCTATTAATCTCCTGTTTTGCAGCTTACTATTTCTTGGGCTACAGACAGGGAATGGACAAATCACTAATTAAAAAGTTGACGGAAGAATGCTTATTGCCATTAGCATCCATAATTCTAATTATCGGTGCTGGCGGAGGGTTCAAGCAAATTTTAATTGATAGTGGCGTAGGGACTGCAATCGCTTCCATGTCTGAAGAAATTTCTTTATCACCGATCGTTCTTGCATTCCTTGTGGCCGGATTGATTCGGATTGCCACAGGTTCTGCAACCGTAGCTTTGACCACGGCAGCAGGGATCGTTTCACCGGTCGTTGCCAATATGACGGGTGTTAATCTAGAATTGCTCGTAATTGCCACGGGAGCAGGCTCACTTATGTTTTCCCATGTTAATGACGCCGGTTTCTGGTTAGTAAAAGAATACATGGGATTAACCGTTAAAGAAACTTTCAAAACATGGACAGTGATGGAAACATTACTTTCCTTCGTGGCATTCGGTTTGGTTTTAATTTTCGATATATTCATATAATTAAAGAAAATTTTTGCAAAACATGATTATGTAGTATTTACCTCCGTGAACTGTCTTGTTGTGACAGATCACGGAGGCTTTTATTTAGTTATGAACATACTGGGGAGGGAGAAAAGGAGCGGCTGTACTCTTAAAGATAGGTCGTTGCAGAAAAAACAGTAATAAAATTCATTCAAAATCGTAGTTATTTTTACTATTGACAAGGGTGTAGTTTCATCCGGGTGACGTTTGTTTGGCTCCTCGAAGATATAAGTCCTGACAGAGACTTCTATATTGCAAGATTGACAGCTTCCCGTTTACATATTCATTCTGAATATAATCCAATAATTCATTGGCATGGTTAGGCTTTTGACGTTTTTCCTGAATATAATGGAGAATTAAAACTTCTATATTCACACACTCACCTTACTTGACAAGTATTTTTTTCCATTAACAATATAACATGGGTATTCAAAAAAATATCATTTTTTGAATATTTTAACTATCGACATATTTATACAAATAAAGGATTGATTCGGAGTAACCGGTGGGAAATTTTATTGGGAAATGCAAAAAAGAGCGATATTATTTCGACTTACTTTTAAGTCGGCACAAGAAAAAACCCCTGATAATTCAAGGGTTGGAGGAATAAAACGATTTTACAAGGACTTCATGCCTGTATCTTTTGTACATGTATTGGTGATAAGCGCAGTTCTGCGGATTCTCTCTTAATGGAGAATAAATAAGCTGCCAAACCTAAGAGGGCTGTAAAAATCAGCATGGCGATCGATGAACTGAAGTCCCCGCCAGACAAGTCACGAAGCCATCCCATGATATAACTCGAAAAGCCGCCCATGATATTCGTGAATCCAATTAGACCTGCGGCTCGTCCTGCTGTTTCAGGTGTTGAGTATTTTACCATGAGCATATTGCTTAGGTGGAACACACCGCCTTGACATCCCATTGCCAGTCCCATACATAGTCCGGCCAAAATAGGATTGGGGATGAAGACAGCTACAGTCAAAAAGACAGCCGTCAATGAAAATAGAATCGTGGCCATCAAACTTGGACGTCTGGTTTTGTCAGCCAGAAAACCGCATGCCAAGACAAATCCTAAAGCGAATAGCCAGGAAAGTGAAGTAATGCTCGACATTCCTTCCTTTTCGAATCCTTTTGCCTCAATGAGGTAGGTAGGAAGCCAAATGCTGATTCCGAAAAATAAGAAGGAGCATACGAGCATGCCGAACCAAACGATCCAGAAACGATAATCTTGGGCGAAACTTTTCTTGTTCTCGGAGGGGGCGGTTTCAGTCACTTCATCATCATTTTGGCGAATGAAAGCCAATTCCTCCTTACTTATCCGGGGGTGCTCTTCTGGTGTATTCCTTGTCATAAAGATGAACATCGGGATATTTATAAATAAGTTGAAAGCTGCAAGCATAAAGAAAGCTGCTTGCCAGTGGAGTAAAGATATTACGAGCACCAAGAAAATGGCTCCCATTGCCGGTCCTAAATAGTTTCCGGTAAGCCAAGATGCCTGGGCCCTCCCCAATTCGCGTTTATTAAACCAGTTAGAAATGAATTTTCCGGAAACCGGAATCATCATCCCTTCACCAAAACCAAGAATGATCCTGCTTATTAAAAACATTTCATATGAATTTGCCAGTCCTGACGTGATCATCGTGAGTGTCCAAACGAATAAACCGGCGATGGCTGTTTTTCGGGCCCCTAATTTATCAATGATGAAGCCCCAAAAAAGATTTGAAACTCCATAAGCAATGGTGAATACAAAAGATAGAAGACCGATCTTTGCATTTTTGTCATCGCCTGTCATACCGAGTGCATGCAAGAATTCCGGATCTGTTTGAATGATGGAAATGCCAACTTTATCAATTTGTCCAAAAAACCAAAAGAAAAAAATTGGAACGGCAATATACAACCATCTTTTTTGCCCATTTAACATAATACCATCTCCTTATCGCTTTTTAACATTCCTTAAAACGCTTACATTTGAGAATAAGTGTTTTTTCGGTTATCCCTTTAGAAAGGTACTAGTTTTGAATATTCATTTAAGAGCTATATCCCGCCTTTCTTTATAATTTTGATAGATAAAAAGTAACGGTAGTGTTTTGTAAGGAAAACATAGTTTTACTTTCTTAACGATAAATTAAAATAATTTGATTGTCAATTTAATATTTTGATAATTTTCTATTTTTAGAATATAAGCGCTTTCAGTTCGATATCGAACTTTGTTTCATCCTATGGAGTAGATGGAACTCTATCAAGCAAGGACTTTAAAATGGAATTAATTCTACTTCTTTGTGTCCAAAAAACAAATTATTTACAAATTATCAAAAATTCTGACTTGTTGATGTTGAATTTAAAATCAGGAAAATCTATAATTCATTTATATTGTTTTATATATGAAATACTTAATATGGAAAATTTTGTTAGCGAAGAATATCGATGTATTAAAATTTATTTGTTTTTACTTTTATAATTGGTTATATTTGGTTGTATAACAAAGAGCTGGTCTTTCGATACGTCAATTACGCTGAGCATTCCAAATAGTTTTATATATGTAAATATGCTTTAATTGACACATATACACTATTCTATTTATACATGAAGAGTAAAGGATTGTAAGGTAGAAATGGTTGCCAATTAGAGTACTGCCTGATTCATTATCAGGAATTGCAATTGTTATCCTGCAGTGTGAAACACGGTGACACTTGCTCGGGTATCGCTCTTGGCTTTTACTAGCTGTTTTCCGGAAGTGGTGAAAGCGTTGATTATATCTGATGTGACTCGTTGGACAGCTGTTGTTAACATGAAGGAAAGTAAACGGAAACTTCTGATTTGATTACAATCCATCGAAATGTGATCGGATGAACTTGCAAAGCAGAGGGCAGTGCACTCCTGACGCCAAATGTTATGGCTAGTTAGGGAAGCACAAGTGCTCACGTCAGGATACTGGTCATTTTCCTTCTCTATATCAAATTTAAAACAAATGGACATCCTATCTTCAATATCTGTCCCGACAGTGTCTTGTGTAGTGACTGAATCAGGTCAGACCTGATAGTGAGTCAAGCATATTTTAAAAATTGATTCCTAATTCCGGGTTTTCCATTATACACGGAAAGATAGGCCATTTAAGTTGCAGCAGGATCCAGGGGTGTTAAGGAAGGTAAAGAAAACAAGCAACCATTGAAGTATGCATCAAAACATTCACCAAATGAACGATCAGAAAAAAATGTACATATACTACAAGTTCTTCTTTCTAGGTATGAAGAAAGCTTGGGTTATAGTCAGGAGAAAATGAGATTTATTCACAACGGGGGGAATACTCAAATGGCAAGCGAAGAAAAAGAGAAAGAGAAATATAGTGCTAATTCATTGGTTAGGGGCTTGGAAATCATTAAGCTCTTTAATGAAGTACAGCCGAGCTTGTCTCTTTCAGAAATAGCAAAACAACTGGGAGTAAGCAGAACAGTACCATATCGTTTATTATTCACATTACAAAATATTGGTTACTTGTCTCAGGATGAACATACCAAACGTTATAGTTTAACTCCTAAAGTTCTTGAACTGGGGTTCAGCTATTTGAATAGCTTGAAATTCCAGGAAATTGTCCAACCTTATATGGAGACCTTGCGTGATGAAATCGGAGCCTCCTGCCATCTTTCCATTTTGGATGGACAGGAAGTTGTTTATGTTGGAAGTGCCCCGATCAGAGGTGTATCCGCTGTCAATGTGAACATAGGTTTGCGGCTGCCGGCACATGCTTTGGCCAATGGAAAATTACTTTTGGCATATCAACCGAAAGAATTGCTCATGCAAATGTTCAAAATCTCAAACCTTACTCCTTATACAGACAAAACACTCACCGCGCCTGGTGAATTTCAAAAACAGCTGGAATCGATTCGGCAAAATGGTTATTCGATGACAAGCGGGGAATTCCACCCTGGCATCCGTTCCGTTGCCGCCCCGATCTTTGAAAGGACTGGGAAAGTATTGGCTGCCTTGAATGTCGTGGCAACAGAATCTGCTTACCAGGAGGATTTCATCGATAAAATTGCCTTGCCGAAACTGTTGGAAGTTTCTCGGCAGTTATCCGTTTATATGGGATATAGCGGGGTTAAGCCTTATCAACACGAAGATGTCTGAACGATTTAAAATCGATTAATAAGTGAATAACCTCTTTCGAAAGTGTGGATCTCCCAATAGGGAAATCCACACTTTTTTTTTGTTAAGAAAAGCAAATCGTTACAATTTTATCCTATAGTGGTGAACGTTCGGATTATAAAAATAGTTTTAAATATTCTAAAAACTCATTGACAATGAAGCGGTTTCATTTTAGACTTAATTCATAGACAAAACAATGTTTTGCTTATGAAACATAATTCGGTTTAGAAACAACAAATAAGGGAGGAATTTTAAAATGACAAAAGAAACTTTCTCAGTGAAGGATTTTGAAAAAAAATATGTTGCCCGATTGAAAGACCGTACTCTTGATTGGAATGTCTTGAAGTTCCAAGAAGAAATTGATCCCGCTTATAGACGCGCACAGATGAGATATATCGGACGTGGTGCCACTGCCAATAACGATACGAATGTAATTGCAGGTGAACATTTCACTTTAAGTACGATGGTGCTTCCTCCGGGATGTATCGGTCCTTTGCATCTTCATGACGATGTTGAAGAAGTGTTTTTCATTCTTGAAGGTGAAGTCACGGCATTAATTCAAGAGGACAGCTACAGTGAAGTGCATGAAATTAAATTAAGTGCGAGAGACTGCATAAGCAGCCCACCAGGGGTTTATCGGGGAATTAGGAATGACGGGGATGTAGAGGCGCGCATGCTAGTGATGCTTGGGGCAGTGAAGCCTAACTTACCGACATATCCTGAAGGCAGTGAACTGGAAGAACTGCGTAAACAACGCTCTAAAGAAAGAGAAGCCATCATTAAAGATTGATCATTTAGCCGAAAGGGCACCTGCATTATGAAAATTAATGAGGCGCCCTTTTCGATTAGATGTTAAATATGGCCAATGCGAATGATCAAAAGGGCAATTTAAATTATGGGAGGTATAAAAAATGCTTGGTATTACTCATTTACGACATATAAGCATGATAACTCCGAATTTCGACGATCAAGCAGAGTTTTATGAAAAGGTTTGGGGTCTGGATAAAGTGGATGTTCCGGAAGAGGAGAATACGGTTTATTTCCGGGGGGCTGGACCGGAACATCATATTCTTAGCCTTCACAAGGGAGAAAAACGAGGGTTGCACCATATAGCTTTTGGCATGGTCGATAAAAATGCGGTGGACCGTGCAGCAGGGATATTACAATCGAAGGGCGTTCGAATTATTGAACCGCCTGGATATTTGGATGAAGCAGGTGCCGGTTATGGCCTTCGGTTTATTGATCCGGAAAACCGCGTGATCGAGCTTTCGGCTTGGGTGGAAGTGCAAACGTCTATTTGGAGCAAGAAAAATGTTGATCCAGTGAAATTGAATCATGTTGTAATGAACACGAAGAACTTAGATATGATCGTTGAGTTTTATACGGACGTACTCGGTTTTAAAGTTACTGATTGGAGTGAGCACCAAATGTCATTCCTGCGGTGCAACAGGAAGCATCACTCCATTGCCTTCAATCAAGATGAGCATGCGTCAGTCAATCATATCGCATACGAAGTCGATTCCGTGGATGAACTGATGCGAGGAATAAGCAATGTCCGAAAAGCGGGCTTGTCAGAACTTTGGGGACCTGGGCGTCATGGGCCTGGAGACAATATTTTCTGTTATTTTCAAGACCCAGGCGGTTTTGTTATGGAGTATACATGTTATCTGGAAACGATCGAAGATGAATCTGAGTGGAGAGCACGTGTATGGAAACGGGTTCCGCATTTAATGGATCAGTGGGGGATTGCAGGGCCTCCGAAACCTGAAGCCCGCAAAGCAATGGGAGGAGATCCCGATCCAGGATGGGTTGATTCTCATATAGATGGTTCTGTCATGGCGGAAAAATGAGGAGGATTTTGATTTCCTCCCATGATACTTGCGCGTAGTTAGCTTCTTGTAGATTAAAGGACAGCATTTGAGGAAAATGGCTTTGAAAAGGAGTGAAGAGAGTGGATTTAGGATTGCAAGGAAAAGTGGCTGTCATTATGGGCGGCACGTCGGGCGTGGGATTAAAAACAGCAGAAATGTTTTTAGCTGAAGGAGCGAAAGTGGCTATTTGCGGCAGAAGCGCTGAGCGTATGGAAAGTGCACAAAGTCAATTACTCTCATTTGGTGAAAAGGCAGATATTTTTGCATCAACATGTGATGTCACCTCAAAATCGGATGTGGATTCTTTCATTAATGGTACCGCTGAGAGGTTTGGCGGAATCGATATATTGGTGAATGCAGCCGGTCAAAGCGTGATGGGTCACTTTTTTGACATAACGGATGAGCAGTGGGAAGAACAGATTCAGTTAAAGTTCTTTGCCATCATATATGCAGTTCGTGCTTCGCATCCTCATTTAGTGAAAAGGGGAGGAGGGCGGATTATTAATATTAATGCGACGCTTGCTAAAGAACCTGAACGTCATATGGTAGCGACTGCAGCAGCAAGGGCTGGCCTCCTTAATTTAAGCAAAACCTTGTCCCAGGAATTGGCCTTTGACAATATATTGGTCAATTCAGTGAGTCTTGGATTGATCCGGACTGATCAATGGGAGCGAAGAAGATTGAAAAATGCGCCTGATATGGACCCTGAAGAGTATTACGGGGACCTTGCGAAAAAACGGAATATCCCCCTCGGCCGCGTAGGCGAAGCGGAAGAAGTGGCCAGTGTCATTGTTTTCCTTGCTTCAGACAAAGCAAGTTATGTAGCGGGTTCGACGATTGAGACGGCAGGAGCGATTGGAAAGGCACTATAAATATATTACTAAAAAAGGTAGGATAACGCGATGAAAATAAAAGAAGAAATAGAGTTTACGACCGCCGATTCCATCGTAAAGGAGCTTGTTCAAGCAGGAGTGGAAGCAGCTTTCGGGATTGTCAGCATTCACAATATGCCCATCTATGATGCAATTCTTAGAGAAGGGAGCATCAAACTCATATGTTCACGCGGTGAGAGCGGTGCCGTAAACATGGCTGATGGATATGCCCGCGCCACTGGGAAATTGGGTGTAGTGATTACCAGTACTGGAACAGGGGCAGGAAATGCTGCTGGTTCCTTGGTGGAAGCTTGGGCAGCTGGTGTTCCCCTTCTTCACCTTACAGGTGAGGTGGCTTCTTCTTATCTTGGTACAGGCAAAGGATACATACATGAGTGTAAAGACCAGCTTTCAATGATGAGCGGGGCTTGTAAAAATGCAGTTAGGCTTAGAAACCCTGATCAAACCGCAGCAGTAGTTAGGAAGGCAATCGAAGAAGCGTTAACTGCACCAACGGGCCCGGTTACATTGGAAATTCCCATCGACTATCAATCGGCGATCATAGAAGATCTTTCACTCGAAGGGCTACGAGCTTCAATATCTGAAACAAATCCAGTGCCATTCATTCCTGAACAAGCTGTGCAAAAAATGGTGGGGGCACGCCGTCCTGTGATATGGGCCGGTGGTGGAGTCATCAGTGCCAATGCTTCGCAAGAGCTGCAAAAATTAGCGGAAATCCTTGGTGCAGCGGTTATAACCAGTCAGTCAGGAAAAGGTTCGATTCCAGAAAACCATGAACAATGCATAGGACATTTTGCGGCATATGAAACAACTAAAGAGTTTTTAAGAAATGCAGATTTATTGATTAGCGTAGGTGTTAGGTTTAGGGGGAATGAAACATCCAACTGGAAAGTGCCGGTGCCACAAGAACATATAGCGATCGATGCGGATTGGCAGGCCATTAACCGGAACTATAAAGCCACGTTAGGATTGGTTGGCGATGCAAAAGATATGCTTGCTGCCGTCATTGAAAAGCTTGAAGAACATTCAGTTCATGCGGAGCCATCTTATTTACAAGAAGTTCTTTCGCTTAGAAATGAAGTACGTGCCCAACTCAGGGAAACGCTTGGACCTTATGAGCAATTTGTGGATGGCATGAGGGATATATTACCAGACGATACTATTCTAGTCCGTGATGTAACCGTTCAGGCAAACGTTTGGGGCAGCCGTTTATTTGAAATCTATGAACCGAGAACATCCATTCATGCATCAGGGGGAGGAATTGGTCAAGGTCTTCCAACAGCAATCGGTGCCCAAATGGGTTGTCAAGATAAAACCGTCGTTCTTATGGCTGGAGATGGTGGGTTCATGGTTAACGTCGGGGAAATGGTTACTGCAGCAGAAGAAAACTTACCAGTTATCATCGTATTATTCGATGACTCAGGTTATGGGGTTCTTCGCAATATTCAAACAGCCGCATATGGCCGGCAGGTAGCCGTGGATTTATTGAGCCCTGATTTTGTGAAACTGGCTGAGTCCATGCATTTTGAAGCGGTGCGTATTGGTTCTGGAGATGAATTCATATCCGAACTGAAAAAGGCTAAGGAAAGACGTAAACCTTCAATGATCGTTGTTGATATGGAAGCTGTGGGGCCAATGGCCAAGCCATTTGGCGGACCGCCAGGAGCTGCAGAAGCATTCAAGCCAAAAAAACTATAAGGAGGATTGAGAATGATTTCGACATACCCATTTGTTTCAGGAAAATATCTAGTTAATGGAGAATGGAGAGAATTACCGGAAAAAGTCGATGTAGTGAATCCGGCAAATACATCGGAAGTAGTTGGCCAGGTGGCAAAATGCTCTGAAGAAATCGTGAATGACGTAATTGAAGCGGCGGAAAATGCTTTTGATACGTGGTCCCGCTCTGATATCGGGGAACGGGCAACCCGTATGAATACTGCGGCAGAAGAGCTTTCAAAAGTTATCGAGGAAAATGTTACAGTGTTTGTACGTGAAAATGGCAAAACACTTGTTGAAGCTAAAAAGGATTTATTGCGCTGTGTTGAAGTCATGAAGGGCTGTGCAGCAGAGTTACTTGATTGGTGGAAGCCTGAAGTCCTCCCAGGAAAACAAAAAGTCCAAATCCGAAGAAGGGCAAGAGGTGTTACGGCAATAATCACACCATGGAATTCTCCGATGATATTGACCTTTAAAAGGGTCATACCTGCTGTTTTGGCAGGCAATGCCGTTGTCGTAAAACCTGCAACGAATTGTCCCTTAACGATCATGACCTGTTTAAAAGTAGTTGCCGAACATTTTCCTCCAGGAGTCATCAATATAGTCTCAGGATCTGGAAAAGCAATCGGCGACACACTATGTACCGATTCACGCGTACGGACATTGGCGTTTGTCGGAAGTACGGAAACCGGGAAAGATATCATGCAGAAATCATCTGGAAATCTGCAAAAAGTATATATGGAACTTGGCGGCAATGATCCTGCCATCATTTTGGAAGATGCCAATATAGATGAAGCGGCTATCAAACGTTTGAGGATGGGGATTTTACGAGCTGCGGGTCAGGTCTGTTCTGCTGTAAAAAGAGTGTATGTCCAAGAATCACGTTATGATGAAGTTGTGGAGAAGCTGACCAAAGAGTTTAGCCGGATGGTAATCGGTGATGGCATTCAGCCTGATGTAACTATGGGTCCATTGAATAATAAAGCACAATATGACTTTGTGAATAGCTTGATCGAACGTACCGCTAAATCAGGAGGAAATATAATCACAACCGGCATCCAGCTGAATCCGGAAACTTGGGATAAAGGTTATTATATGCTTCCTTCCATTATTACTGGCGTCAATCAGCAGAGCGAATTGGTTCGAGTGGAACAATTCGGGCCCATCATTCCAATTTTACCTTTCAAAGATATTGATGAAGCTGTAAAATTAGCGAATGATAGTGAGTTTGCGCTGCGTGCATCTGTTTGGACCGAGAATGAAGATATCGCTGTCGAAATGGCAGATCGTCTTGAAGCTGGTGCTGTTTTCCATAATAATCATACCGTTTTCAGCGACTTGGCCCTGGATTTCCCTGGCTTAAAAGAAAGCGGTGTTTCTCGGGAAACAAGACATTGCGGGTTGGAATTCTTTGCGGACTCATACGGGTTTGCTGATTGAGGAAGGATGAAACTACATGAAGTTAGGTTTAATAGGGTGCGGTAATATCGGAAAATTTCTGCTTCAGGCCATTAATAACGACGGGCTTCTTCCAGGTGGGAGAATCGTTGCGATTTATGCCCGCCGTGAAGAAATTGCCTCACAACTAGCTGAAGAATTCAGGACACAGTCATATGGTGATGTCGACGAACTTCTTGAATCCGATGTAGATTTAGTCATAGAGGCTGCAACGATTGAAGCAGCTGAAGAGTATGCATTGAAAGTGCTTAAAAGCGGGAAGGATCTCTTGCTAAGCAGCATTGGCGTTATGGCGAATTCTGCCTTTGAAGAACAATCAAACCAGATTTGTAAATTGAATAACGTGAATATTCTCCTTCCGTCTGGTGCGATTGGAGGTCTCGATTTACTTAAATCGGCAAAAGCAGTGAATGGCCTTGAATCTGTTTGCATCACCACAAGAAAACCGCCAAACGCATTGCCCGCAGGGTCTTCAGTGACAGAAGAAACGTTATTATTTGAAGGATCTGCTGCAGAAGCGATAAAACAGTTTCCGAGAAACATTAATGTTGCGATTGTGCTGTCTATGGCTGGTCTTGGATCAGAAAAGACGAAAGTGAAAATCATTGCCGATCCAAATGTGTTAAAAAACAATCACCTGATAGAAGCGTCAGGTTCGTTCGGGAAACTGAAACTGGAAGTGGAAAATGATCCGATGCCTAATAATCCGAAAACGAGTTATCTAGCGGCATTAAGTGTTTTGGCGACTCTGCAAAATAAGGAAAAGAGCGTTCAAATCGGGTAATGCATTACGATGTAAAGCTTGGAAGGGAGAGAAAAAGTATGCTTAAAACTGAAAAATCCTTAGAAGAAATGTCGAAACAGCAAGTTGTTAACTATTTGAACGAAACGGTTAAACCAGAGGAAGGCGTTATACCTGCATACCTCCTTGGAGACCCAAAAGTTTATGATATAGAACATGAAAAAGTGTTTTTGAAAACATGGGTTTTTATCGGTCATGAATCTGAAGTACCGAACAAAGGAGACTTCATGACCCGTGAACTTGCTGGCTACTCGCTCATCATAACTCGTGATGCTGAAGGGGAAATCAGGGCGTTTTATAATATGTGCACCCATCGCGGAATGAAACTATGCCGTGCAGATAAAGGGAACAAGTCATTATTTACGTGCCCTTACCATGGGTTTAATTTTAAAAACACTGGTGAGCTCGTAGGAGTGCCATTACAAAAGGACATATATGGGGGGGACCTTGACCGCTCGGAAATGGGACTCCACAAAGTGAAGCTTGAATCCTATAAAGGTCTTTTATTTGGAACTTGGAATGAAGATGCAGAGCCACTTGAAGAGTTTCTTGGAGACATTAAATGGTATTTGGATATCCTTGTAGGACGTGCAGAAATGGAAGTGATCGGGGTTCCGCAAAGATTCGTTGTTAATTCCAACTGGAAAGTTGGTTCCGATAACTTTGTTGGTGATTCCTATCATACGATGGTCACACACGGATCCATTGCAAAACTGGGCATGGTGCCCAATGCTACCTATTCAAAGCGCGGTTTTCAAATCCATACGGATAACGGGCATGGACTAAACTTAGGGACACCTAATCCTGACTTCGCTTTCCCGGAAGAATTGAAAGATGAATTTAAAACAAATTTGTCTGAAGAACAATATGGAGTGTTATCAAACTTAAAGAATATGATTGGGAATGTCTTCCCTAACTTATCATTTTTAATATCCCATACAAAAATCAAAGACCAATTCATCTCCAACACTTCAATAAGGATGTGGCGGCCAATCGGTCACAATAAAATGGAAGTGATCGCTTGGATGCTCGTGGAAAAAAACGCCTCCCAAGATTGGAAAGATAGATCAAGAGATTCATTTATCTTGACTTTTAGTCCATCCGGTATTTTTGAACAGGATGATACGGAAGTTTTTACGGATATTACTGAAGCAGCCCAAGGCCCAATGCCTTTCCTAAAGAATCTAACCTACAATTATACAATGGGTCTTCATCGTGAACCAGTTGATTTTATAGGACCTGGTGTTGCATACGATGATAAATTCACTGAAGCGAGCCAAAGGAATTTTTACAAATACTGGCTTGAATTGATGACGAAATGATAAGTGGGAGGGGGAACGGAAATGAATGTGGAGAAAATGTTGCTCAAATGTGAATTTGAACAGTGGCTGTATGATGAAGCTCAATTATTGGATGATATTGAATTTGATGATTGGTTCGATTTAATGCACTCGAGCTTACGCTATCAAATGCCTGTACGTGTTAATAAAGAAGGGGTGGAACGCCCGGATTATTCAACGGAAATGTTTACATTTAATGATGATATTGAGCTGCTGAAACTGCGAGTGGATCGTCTGAAAACGGATTATGCATGGGCGGAAATACCGCCATCAAGAACACGGCGTTTTGTCTCAAATGTACGTGTTAAAGACTATGTTGAAGGTGAAAAGGCAGTCGTCAAGAGCTATCTGCTTATCTATCGGAGCCGCAGCACGGATATTCAGCATGATTTGATTTCAGGGGAACGAAATGATGAATTCATTTTCGAAGAAGGTAAATGGAAACTTTCAAAACGGATATTCATTGTTGATCAATCAACGATAAATACCAGAAATCTTGCTATCTTCGTATAATATTGACTTGAATAAAAAGAGATAACAAGGAGGCTGGTTACAATGGCAATGGCGTTAAAGGATAAAGTAGTGTTGATTACTGGAGGCAATTCAGGTATAGGAGAGGCTGTCACTAGACGTTTTATACAAGAAGGGGCAAAAGTCAGCATTATCGGACGCTCGATAGAAACGCTAAATAAAATGAAAGAGGAATTTGGTGAAGAAATCCTCATTAACCAAGGTGATGTAAGTAAATATGAAGACAATGAGAGGGCTGTTCAGGCCACTGTCAAGCAATTTGGAAAGCTGGATGTTTTCGTTGCCAATGCAGGAGTCTTTGATGGATTTGCAAAATTTGCCGACGTAACGCCAGATGCACTTTCAGAAGCATTTGATTTTCTGATCGATATTAACGTTAAAGGATCTTTCTTTGGTGCTAAAGCCGCTCTTAAAGAACTGCAAAAATCGAATGGCAATATTATTTTCACCGTATCCGGTGCTAGTTTCTATCCGGATGGCGGCGGGGTTTGGTACACAGCAAGCAAGCATGCCCAAATAGGGCTGATGCGCCAACTTGCTTTTGAACTTGCTCCTGACATAAGGGTGAATGCTGTAGCGCCTGGTGGCACTCTGACAGCATTATCGGTCATTCCTCCACTACGTCCATTCGTTAAAATCGTGGATAATGAAACGAAGGCCAATAGCATTAAAAAAAGAAACCCTCTTCAGCTTGCACAGATGCCAGAAGATCATGTAGCTGCTTATGTCCTGTTAGCATCTGACGCTGCTCGTGCCATCACCGGCGAAGTCATCTCCAGTGATGGAGGATTGTCAGTTCGCGGATTAGGTTGAGTTCATAACAAAATAAACTACAGGAAGAAGGTTTATAGGTATGGCTGAATCACTATTGGGCAATAGGATTATTAATCAACTCGCATTTGTTGTAAATGATATTGATGCTGCTAATCTAGCTTTCACAAGATTGCTGGGCATTAAGAAGGCAGAACCGTTTCTAACTGGTGACAGTTCTGTTTCGAAAGTCACCTTTAGAGGTGTACCAACGGAATCACAATCCAAACTGGCTTTTCTGAATACACCAACCGTCCAATTTGAACTAATAGAACCCGATAAAAATCCAGGAACGATGCGTGAGTTCCTGGATGAAGTGGGTGAAGGGATTCACCATATTGCTTTTGATGTAGACTCTATCCAAAAAAGGCTGCCAATCATGGAGAAAAGTGGATACCCAGCTTTGCAAACGGGAGAATTCACTTCAAGTGACGGCCGATATGTATATGTGGATACACTAAATGATCACAAAACGTTAATTGAAATGCTTGAAAGTTCGGAGCCGAGAGAAACGGAATGGGAAAGACCAGAAGATGCTAGCGTTCAGCCGCTATTAGGGACTAACAAAGTGGAACAGATTGCGTTAGTTGTAAAAGACCTGGATGCGGCTGCAGAAGCATATTGTAAGTTGTTGGGGATTGAAAAACCTCAAATCATCCATTCTGGTTCAACGGATATTACAAACGTGATTTACAAAGGGAAGCCCACTGAAGGTAAGTCAAAATATATGTTCATCGATACGCCGTTAATTCAAATTGAATTAATCGAGCCGGGTGAATCACCCAGTACGTGGAAAGACCATCTTGAAACATATGGTGAGGGTGTTCACCATATCTCTTTTGTCGTTAAAGACATGGAGGCTAAAATGAAGATGTTAGAAGAAATGGGCTATCCGGTCATACAGACAGGTAACTTTTTTAACGGAAAAGGTCGATATGCCTATATGGATACAACATCGACCTATAAAGTCATTATTGAATTGCTAGAACGTTTTGATGAGTAAACATGTACCAATTGATCATCAAAAGGTGTTCTGGATGCAATTGTCTGGGCATTTGGAACTTACATAATTTAAAATAATGAACTCCGCAGGTCATTAAATCAAATCCTAGCAATTTTTCCACCTAATCAGCTGATTAACTTTCTAGTAGTGAAAACGTAAAAAGTATACAAGGCAATGGGCAGGAAGGGGACTTCAACCATGGCCTTGTACGGTTGGAATAAAAGTGAAAAATTTAACAACAAATGGGGAAGTGAAAAATAATTCATAATATTAATATTATTAAAAAACACAAAAAGGAACCCATTTATTAAATTTTATTGTGATACAGGCTTTATGTAATCTAGGTAATATCATTTGGATATGGATCGTATTGACCTTTATTGCCTTTTCTGCATCTTTGTCACGAATGGCATGGATTACCTGTAAGTGCTCGTTGTTTCGTTCCTCATACCAAGATTTATCAACCATTGTAACATCTTCATTACGGGCGGATAAAAAGGAAATTCGAAAAGAAAGCCATAATGAATCCGTAGTCCTTTGGAGAAAGTTATTTCTCGAGTAAGAATATAATAAGCGGTGAAATTCAATGTTCGCACGGCTTGCCGCTATTCGTTCATTACTATTAATTGCCTGTTGAAGTTTATCCGTTGCCCATTCCAGTTTTTTAAATTCCTCTTCCGTAATTCCTTCACAAGCTTTTATATCGAATAGTTTTCGAGCATTTTCCTGAATTCCAATTCCTGCTGTAAAAGTTCAATATCCACATTGGATATGACCATCCCTATACCAGGTTTCACCTGAAGTAAATTTTCCTGTTCCAATTCCTCAAAGCTTCACGAACCGGTGTACGGCTACAATTGAATTGCTGGGCGATATCATCTTCCGTTAAACGGTCTCCAGGCAAAAATATCCCTTCAATGATCGCATTTTTTATACCAAAAAATATTGCTCCCTTAAGGGCTTATAAGAATAATGTTCTATTTGATCTGTAATAAATTGATAGTTATTGGTTTCCATGGTGCTCCTTTCTAAAATCCAATTATATACAAGTGTATTTATTTTATCTTAAACCGATTTAAGTCATTTCAATGCTTCATACTTTTGATTATTTATACAATTCCATTGGATGGATGAAACTATTATTGCTAAATACTCTCACAAGGCTATCTTTACATATTGGCAGGGGATAAAATTCATGGAATCCCCATCCATGCTGAAATTGGGGAACTGCTGATACTTTTGGGGAACCAAGGGTGTCATAAAGTAAGAGGAAGCTCACAGTTGTTTTATTATCATCGGTTTATATTGGTAACATTGCCGTGATGAATGATGTATATGGGGATCCTTTTTACAGATAACCATACAATACAATAGGTGAGATTCATGTTGCTCGATTACATAAAGATGCTATGATTGAAGTCGAAGCTTATACTAAAGAAAAGAATACATCAGATTGATATTTTCTTTAATATACTACATAGAGTATACAGGAGGAGTTTTAAAATGAATTTAGCACAATTTCCTAGAAAGCGATATACACCGACATATACACCAATTGAGAGATTAGATCATTTTTCTGATGTTCTTGGGGGACCATCCATTTACGTTAAACGAGATGATATGCTTGGTTTGACGGCTGGGGGAAATAAAACAAGAAAACTGGAATTCCTTGTTGCCGATGCATTGGAAAAAGGTGCGGATACGTTGATTACATGTGGAGGAATTCAGTCAAATCATTGCCGCTTGACACTGGCTGCTGCGGTTAAAGAGAAAATGAAATGCATCCTTGTTTTGGAAGAGGGACTTTCAAAAAATTCAGAGCCGGATTTTAACGGTAACTATTTTCTCTATCATTTATTGGGGGCTGAACAAATTATAGTTGTACCTAATGGAGCGGACTTAATGCAAGAAATGCAGAAAGTGGCTAAAGAGGTAACAGAGAAAGGACACCGACCTTACATCATTCCGGTTGGGGGATCCAATGTCATTGGTGCAACCGGATATGTTGCATGTGCTCAGGAGATCTTGGCACAGTCCTTTGAGCAAGGAATTGATTTGAAAGCAGTTATTTGTGTAAGCGGCAGTGGGGGAATGCATGCAGGATTGGTGGCAGGATTTCATGGAAATCAAAGTGGAGTATCAGTAATTGGAATAAACGTAAGCAGAGGAAAAGCGGAACAAGAAGAGAAAGTTTTTCAGCTTGTTAAAGAAACTTTAACACATATCGGCATTCCAAATTCAATTCCTCGTGAAGCTGTTACATGTTTTGATGAGTATGTCGGGCCGGGTTATGCTTTGCCTACACCTGAAATGGTGGAAGCAGTCAAGCTCATGGCAAGAACAGAAGGGATATTGCTGGATCCGGTATATACGGGTAAAGCGGCAGCGGGACTTATTGATTTAATACAAAAAGGCACATTTAAGCCGGAGGATAACATCTTATTTGTTCACTCTGGTGGTGCTTCATCTTTATATGCCAATACTTCTCTATTTAATTGAAGTACTGATCATGCAGGAGGCTTAATCTCACATTTTTCAATAAAGTAGGCATGGTTATTAAGCGAAAAACATAAGTCTAACGCATTGGTAGCGGATAGACAATTGTCCATGGTCAAAAGAGGATTCTACAGTTGTAGAATCCTCTTTTAATGACTATTTTACTTATTGATTAGAGTCGTCGAATGATCAAAAACAACTTTTCCATCAACGATCGTTAGCTGTACCTTTGTATTAGGAATTTCCTCTGCCGGTACTTCAAAGAGATTTCGTTCTAATACTATGATATCAGCAAGTTTGCCTACTTCTAATGTACCCAGCTCCTCATCTCTAAAAGAACCATAAGCAGATCCGGCTGTATAAGCTTTCAATGCTTCGGACAGTGTGATGCACTCATGTGGATTCCATACCGTTTCACCGCTGCTATCGATTCTCGTTACTGCACGATAGATTTGCAGAAGCGGATCAAGGGAATCGATTGGGAAGTCGGTTCCGAATGCCAATTTCGCACCGGCTACTTGCAATGTTTTAATCGAGAAAACATGCTTTTCTCGTTCTTTTCCAATTCGCTCGGTGTAAACACCTCTTTCGGACATCGCAAAGTGATCCGGCTGCATTGAAGCTGTCACGCCTAGCTCTTTGAAACGATGAACATCATCGGGGTGGATCACTTCAATGTGTTCAACAGAATGACGCGAATCTCGTTTACCATTTGTCTTTTGAGCTTCCTCATAGGCATCTAAAGCAAGGCGAATCGCTCCGTCTCCAATGGCATGAAAACGAATGCTAAAGCCTTCTTTATCTGCATCAACGACCCATTTTTTGATCGTTTCAGGAGGGAACGAAGATTCACCGCATGTTTTCGGTTGATCAGCATATGGTTCAAGTAAATAAGCGGTACGGGCAGTAATGACGCCATCTATGAATTGTTTAAGTCCTGATACACGTAGTTTATCCGATTGAAACGTATCTCGTAATTGTTTGACACGTTCAAGATTGCCATTTAATGCCGGCCATAAATGAATGCGTGCTGTTAATTCTCCATTGTCTTCAAATTCCTTGAAAACATCATAATCATTAAGCATTTCCAATGCTTCTATAGCAAATAAGTCGTGGACGGATGTTACTCCTAAACTAGCCGCATGGGCAAGGAAATTCGTGAAAAGTTCTCTCTTTTGTTCTTTAGTAAAATCATAGGCATGAAGGATAACCGCATCCATTGCTTTTTCGTATAAAAGGCCATTAGGTTCTCCAGTTTCGTCTTTACCAATAAATCCATACGAAGGGTTTTCCGTATGACGGGTAATATTTACGATTTCAAGTGCCTTTGAATTTACCCATGCGTAATGACCTTCTGCGTGAAACATAAGCACCGGACGATCGGGAAGAATACGATCCAATGAATATCGATTCGGTAATTGCTGCGTATCCCAATATCCCGCATCCCATGAAGCGCCGATTATCCATGGATCTTGCGGACGTGATTCGGCAAATTCACGAATCATTTCCAAAGCTTCTTCTTCTGAACGTGCTGAGAATAAATTGGCACTATTCATCGAAACAGCCCCATCCATCATGTGAAGATGGAAATCATGAAAACCCGGTATAATTAATTGGTCATTATATTGATAGATTTTCGTATTCTTGCCCGAATAAGATTTAACATCCTCCATAGTACCAATCGCAATGATTTTGTTGTCCTTTATCGCAATTGAGGCGGGCTCTGGTTGATCATGAAGACCTGTAAATACAGCATTACTTGAAATAATCACATCAGCTAGTTGTTGATTCATTATCAATCATTCCTTTCAATTCCATAGATTAGCTTCCTTATTATTAAGCTTGTTCAATAGCAAGCTCAGGAGGCGGTTGTCTAAACATTTTCGTAAGATTTAATAGGTACATAAATCCGATCGCAAACCAAGTTCCTCCTAGTATTAGCGAATAGATATCTAACTTTATCCAAAAGAAACCTGTCAGAGAAGCACCAATTAACGGAATAATAAGGTACCGAATTGTCCCCAGTATGGAACGCTGCTTTTTTCGGAAATAATAGTGAGCGATAACCGAAAGATTAACGAAAGTAAATGCGAATAATGCACCAAAATTTATAAGAGATACGGCAGTCGTAAGACTTAAGAATAGAGCGCTTAAAGCAACGACCCCTATAATTAATATGTTGAAGACAGGTGTACGATATTTAGGAGAAAGATATCCGAATATTTTGGCAGGAAGTACACGTTCACGTCCCATTGCATATAAAATACGTGAAGCACTTGTTCCAGACGCTATAGCTGATGAAAAACTTGACATGATCCCTTCAGCAAGCATATAACTTATCAAAAAGTTACCCCCGATATACATTGCAATTTCCATATAGGCAGATTCCGGGGCTTTAAACGATTGGTAGTCTGGCCAGACAAGCTGTAAAAAATAAGAACCGATAAAATAATATAATCCACCAATGATTGTTACAAGATAAATAGCCCTGGGTATAGATTTTCGAGGGTTTTTCGTTTCTTCAGAAAGAGTTGTTACTGCATCAAATCCTAAAAAGGAAAAGCATAATATAGGGATTATGGACATGAAGCCCTGCATATTTATATTTGGATCAATAAAAGGAAGGATCGAAAAAATCGTTCCTGCCCCTTGACCATTTAAAAGACCCTTTAATGAAAAAATCGTGAACAATGCAAGTGTTCCGAATTGCAAGAATAGAAGACCCGTATTAAGCTTAGCCGCTATCTTAATCCCTAGTATATTTATAATCGTAACCGTGACGATAAAGAGGATAATCCAAATGTACATAGGAATCAATGGGAAATAGGCCTTCATTGCAATTCCTAACAATAGAGCACTAATCATAGGACTGAACATATAATCCAGAATGATGGTCCAACCTACGAGAAAACCAATGTGAGGACTTAGGGATTTTTGCGTAAACGTATAGGCAGCACCGGCATTTGGAAAGGCTTTTACCATTTGCGCATAGCTGTATGCCGTAAATAACATAACGATTAAGGCGACGATATATGCGGTTGTAATCATCCCGTTCGTGCTTTGAACAGCTACTCCATATGTTGAAAACAAAGTAGTTGGAGCCATAAAGGCCAAACCAAAAAACACAACATTTTTTAATGGTAGTGAACGTTTAAGAGTTGTTGAGTTTGCATTATCCATATATCAGTCCTCCGTATTTAAATGGCTACATTAATATAAAGTAAACATTAGGTGATAAAGACGCCCTTAAGTGGAGCCTCTTAATATACAGCCGTTTATCAATGCCCCAAAATATCATAAACTACCTTTCCATCAACGATTGTTAATTGTACCTTTGTATCTGGTATTTCTTCCACGGCTACTTCAAAGAGGTTTCGCTCTAAGACTACAATATCTGCAAGCTTATTTACTTCCAATGTCCCTAATTCCTGCTCTCTGAATGCACCGTAGGCTGGTCCGACTGTATAAGCTTTCAATGCCTCGGCAAGCGTTATGCGCTCATGTGGATGCCATACCGTTTTTCCGCTGCTATCGATCCTCGTTACTGCACGATAGATTTGTAGAAGCGGATTGAGGATATCGATTGGGAAGTCCGTTCCAAATGCCAAATTCGCACCGGCTTTTTGCAATGCATTAATCGAGAAAACATGCTTTTCACGTTCAGTACCAATTCGCTCGGTGTAAACTCCTCTTTCTGACATCGCCAAGTGGTCTGGCTGTATCGAAGCAGTTACACCAAGCTCTTTGAAACGATGGATATCATCTGGATGAATCACTTCAATGTGTTCGACGGAATGCCGTGAATCTCGTTTGCCATTTGCCTTTTGCGCTTCCTCATAGGCATCTAAAGCAAGACGAATCGCTCCATCTCCAATCGCATGAAAACGAATGCTGAAGCCCTCATTATCGGCATCAACGACCCATTTTTTGATCGTTTCAGGAGGGTAAGACGTTTCACCGCGTGTTTGTGGTTGATCCGCATAAGGCTCGAGTAAATAAGCTGTCCGAGCGGTAATGACGCCATCGATAAATTGTTTCAGCCCTGACACACGGAGTTTATCCGATTGATACGTCTCTCGCAATTGTTTGGAGTGCTCGAGATCGCCATTTAAAGCAGGCCATAAATGAATGCGCGTTGTTAATTTATCTTTGTCTTCAAATTCTTTGAAAACATTTAGTGATTCTATTGTTTTTAAACCATGTAAGTCATTGACAGCTGTTATCCCAAATCTTGCTGTGTGTGCCAAGAAATTGGAGAAAATTTCCTTCTTATGTGTATTTGAAAAATTAAATGCATGACGGATAACTGCATCCATTGCTTTTTCAAATAGGATGCCATTCGGTTCTCCATTTTGGTCTCTTCCTATAATGCCATAAGAAGGATTTTCCGTATGACGAGTAATATTTGCAATCTCCAATGCTTTCGTATTCACCCATGCATAATGTCCTTCTGCGTGAAACATGAGTGCTGGACGGTCAGGAAGAATACGATCCAATGAATGTCGAGTCGGTAATTGTTGTGAATCCCAATAACCTGCATCCCATGTAAATCCGATTACCCATTGATTTTCCGGTTTTGACTCAGCGAATTCAGAAATCATTTCAAGCGCTTCATCTTCTGAGCGGGCTGCGAACAGATTGACACTATTTAGTGCAACGGCACCTTGCATAATATGAAGATGGAAATCATGGAACCCAGGTATTATTAATTGGTCCATAAACTGATAGATTTTCGTGTGCTTACCTGCGTAGTGTTTAAGTTCTTCCCCAGAACCAATCGCAACAATTTTGTTGTCCATAATTGCAATAGAAGCGGGTTCAGGTTGGTCGGAAAGACCTGTAAATACAGCATTGCCTGAAATAATTATGTCAGCTAGTCGTTGATCCATCATCAATCATTCCCTTCTTTTAGTGCTTTATTATTAAGCTTCTTCAAAGGCAAGCTCGGGAGGCGGTTGACTAAACATTTTTGTTAAGTTTAATAGATAAATAAATCCGATTAGAAGCCAAGTTCCACCTAGTATTAGTGAATGTTTATCCAGTTTTATAAAAAACAATCCAATTAGTGCTGCTCCAGTAAGCGGGATAATCAAATATTGAATCGTACCTTTAAAAGACCTCTGTTTCTTTTGTAGAAAATAATAAGAAACAACCGAAAGATTCACAAAGAAAAAGGCAAATAAAGCTCCAAAACTAATAAGCGATACGGCTGTGGTTAGATTTAAGAAAAGAGCACTTAATGCAACCACACCAATGAGTAAAATATTGAACACAGGTGTCCGGTATTTTGGGGATAGATAGCCGAAGATTTTTTTCGGCAATCCATTTTCCCTTCCCATCGCATACAAAATACGAGAGGCGCTCGTTCCCGATGCAACGGCTGAGGCAGTGGTGGATGTTAATCCTACTGCTACAAAGAAGCTCACAAAAATGTTTCCGCCGATATACATCGCTATCTCTAAATAGGCGGATTCAGGGTTATTGAAAGAATGGAACTCCGGAAAAATTAGTTGAGCAAAATAGGAACCTGTGATAAATAAAAAACCGCCGATCATCGTTATGAAATAGATCGCTTTTGGCAACGTTTTCGTAGGATCCTTCGTCTCTTCTGATAATGTAGTTACTGCATCAAAGCCTAAAAAGCTAAAACATAGTATAGGGATAACAGATAGAAGAGTGGGTACGCTAATTTCAGAATCATAAAAGGGAAGAATTGAAAATAATGACCCTGCACCTTTACCTGCAATAAGCCCTTTAATGCACAAAATAAAAAATAGCGCAAACAATAAAAATTGCAAGAAAAGCATATACGTATTAAGTTTCGCTGCTAATTTAATGCCAAGGATGTTGACAGTCGTAATAACCACAATAAATAAAATGATCCAAACAAACATCGGAATGGATGGAAAATAAGCTTTCAGTGAAATTCCTACAATTAGGGCACTGATCATCGGGCTAAATATATAATCAATGATGATTGTCCAACCAACGATGAACCCAAGATGCGGACTTATCGATTTTTGCGTAAACGTATATGCTGCTCCTGCATTCGGAAACGCTTTCACTAATTGAACATAGCTATAAGCTGTAAATAACATGACAACTAAAGCAATGGCATAAGCCGTTGGCATCATCCCGTTGGTACTATGTACAGCAACTCCATATGTTGAAAAAAACGTTTTTGGAGCCATGAAAGCCAATCCGAAAAAGACGACATACTTCAAAGTAAGAGTACGTTTAAGAGTTGCTGAATTCGTATTTTCCATAAATCAATCCTCCTTGTGAATGTCTTGGCTAAAGATCGTGGATAAAATTCATTAAAGCGCACATAGTAAATAGATGGATTATTCCGAATATTAAATTGGTAATTCCATATATTTATAGGCAATGGAAAAAGTATTCACCTGTGAACGAAATAGCTGCCATGACAGGATGGTGTTTAAGCGTTTTCATAATTTCTCTTTAGTGCTTTCCTCGAAGCGGACGCATGGAGGAGTTGGTAGTGAAAGAGTAGAAAAACGAAAGGAACGCCATCAAAACGGATTATCTTTTTTTGATTTTAAATTTTTTAATAAATGGCATCACTCCTTAGTACAAAGTTATTTTTAAATAATGCCTTGCTATTTCATTTAGGAAAGCATCACTCCATTCAGTATGTATAAATTCATTATAAAGTCTCGTCTAACAGCAGAGTAAACAGTTAATATACAAAAAAAACAGCCCTGAAATGATAATATTTTCATTTCGAAGGCTGTTTACTGTTAGTTTACTTTATCATGAATCGGAATTTGTATTTCATAATAAGCTTCATCATATTGATCAGTCAGAGAAACGTCAACCTGCATAATTCGAAAGGCATCACCAGTAATAACATAGCCATGAGTATCGCAATAATGGAGTAGCTTTTTTAGCTGGGTAAGCATTTTCTCCCTTGTGAGTCCTCCATAGTAGGAACATAAAAATTGCCCTTTTTCAATTTTTTGGGTTGGTTGGTCTGACTCTCCATCCTGAACAAGAATGAATAATTGAGATTGATAGGCACTTAGGTTACCGGTAAAGTCAGATGATTGACGAATTATATCAAAGTAATCTTTCTTGATGAAATCTCCAAATTTATTGCTGGCTAAAGCAGGAATGATTCCACCAATCCTGTTTTCCAGCTCCAAGAATCCAAGAAATAGATTTTCTGTATCCTCCCAACTTACCGGCCTGGCTAGCTGGATGTATTCCCGTTCGTCAAATTGTTTTATCACAATATCCGAATTCCTGTAACTGTTTGTGAAATGTTCAATATTGTATAATCGAGTCATCAATATATTATGGATATCTTGCAATTTCTTAATTTCTTCCTGTATATTTGCCATTGATTCTTTAAGTGATTGAACCGACTTTTTGACATTGCGATTCGTAAGAAATTGCTTGATTTCCCCTAAGGTAAACCCGATTCCCCTTAATTCTTTTATCGTTCCGAGAACTTCATACTGGGAAATGGAGTAATAACGATAGCCAGTTTCAGGGTCAATATGATAGGGCTTTAGCAATCCAATTTTATCGTAATGACGCAATGTATCTACCGTTACGCTTCGCAACTTCGCCATTTCACCTATACTCAGCTTATTTTGCATGGCTTTATCTCCTAACCAACTCTGAATTTATCTATATTAATAACATGATTACCCCTTATTATAAAGTAGTGATTCTTGTTGTGTATAGCTAGTAGTAGGATGACTTGTAGAGCATTGAACTTCCAGGTTTAAGTCGAATAATGGTCTGCAATGTAATGGACGTGGGTTATCCATTACAACTCTTGAAGGATGGGAATATACGAATTTAAAGGAAGTAAAAGTGCAGTTCAACATTTTTCCTGGAAGCTTGTAACAGAAAACTCCAGGAGGCACAAAAATGATTAAAGCCAATGTATATATAAAGTCATGACGGTCAAAGACTAAAATTTTAGTTTCAAAATGAACTGGATTACATGAGTAATTTGTAATGAGGGAACATATGTTTTATAATGTGCCTTGAGTAGGTAATTATCTATCGGATAGAGGAGGTATTATATGTATTGTACAATTTCGGATTTTATTAAAGAATGGAATAAAGAAGCAATACTGACTCAGAATGTTTTGGATAGTTTGACAGATGATTCATTAGAACAACAAGTTTATCCCGAAGGTCGCACTTTAGGAAGAATTGCGTGGCATTTCACCACGAATATTCCAGATTATCTAGCTCATTTCGGTTTAAAGATGGACCGTATAGAAAGTTCGGAAAACGTTCCATCTTCAGCTCAGGAAATTGCTATCACTTTTAAAAATGTAAGTTCTCACGCAGCCAAAATTATTGAACAACAATGGACAGACGCATCCCTAGAGCAAATACAAGAAGCGTTTGGTAGACAGGAAACAAATGCTTCCATCCTTATGGGGCTAATCAAGCATATTGTTCATCATCGCGGACAAGTGACGGTTCTGATGCGTCAAGCAGGAATAAAACCTTATGGGGTTTATGGACCGCCTAAAGAAGATTGGATTCATCTAGGTGTTGAGAGTCCACCACTTTAATAATTTATGCATGCTTACGTAATGCCTTAAACTAACGGGGAATTTGCGAATAAGTAAACCCAGTTCTCACTTTTATAATTGAGTAAAAAAGCATCCTTTGAAGGGTGCTTTTTTGCTAAAGAAGGGTTTAAATGGCATTTTCCTTTTTTTTAATTAAAGCTATTAAAGTAAAAGAAAAGGTGCAATAGATTACAGCCTTACCTTTGAATAGGCTATGTTAAACCATTATTGCAGAATAGTTCTTTAGTAGTATAATTTATAATTATGCTATTATTAAGCCACCCTATCCTGAGCGCCCCGCCGTAATTGCCACAACCACCGGCACAACTGTATCCGTCAATGATGAGGAATTAATAAAAAGACGAGATCTTTACCAAATCAATTAAAGATGACCGAATTTGTATAGTTATAGTGCAGGCCTTATAAATATCAGTATTTTGTTGAAAAATGTCGTTATTTGCGAATATCATTATCGTCATTTCTGAGATATTATTATATTGAATGTACTTTAATACATTGAAGTGATAATGCAACTTTTATGTCGGGGCTCAACTTAGCGAGTGGGGGAAAATAAATGAGTGTAATCATCGAGAACAAACAGGAAAACTATGCTCATATGGAAGATGTAATGTTGGTTGGGAAAATCCATAATGGTGATGAAGATGCACTGGACTTTTTAATTAAAAAATACAGATGTGTCGTTCAATCAAGTGCTTTGAAGTATTTTTTAACGGGTGGAGATAAGGAAGACGTCTTTCAGGAAGGGATGATTGGACTATACAAGGCCATTCGGGACTACAAGAATTGCAAAAAATCGTCTTTCAGATCATTTGCGGAACTGTGCATTTCAAGACAAATCATAACGGCTGTTAAAGCGGCTATTTGCCAAAAGCATTCTCCCTTAAATAATTATGTTTCATTGTATAAGCCTATCTATCAAGGGGAGTCGGAGCAATACCTAATTGATCTAATCCCTGAACAGAGACAAAATGACCCAGTTACGATCATAATAAAATCAGAAGAAATTTGCGATATTGAGCTAATTTTAACAAAAGTCCTTAGTGATTTGGAAATTAGTGTTGTTGACTTGTACCTGGAAGGAAAAACTTATTTTGAAATATCAAAGGAATTGAATGTTCAAAAAAAGACGATCGATAATGCACTTCAGCGGGTAAAAAGGAAGTTGGAGCGCTACTTCGAGTCCAGGAGGTTGGAACCATAATCACTATAATCATTAAACATAAAGAATCTATTCAATTCTGAATGGGTTCTTTTTTCATAATTAGTCTACTTGAATTTTCAAATCTATCCTTATCAATGTATCAACAAAAAAATTTCATACAAGAAAAAGGGGTGACAATATGTTGTTTGTAAGGTGTAAGTTCCCCGAAAATCAATGTTATCAAACAATTGATAAAAACGAAGCAGCCTGATTAAATGGAGGTGCTTCATTTTTTTGTGCTTTTTCGATGGATAATAAGCCCACAAATCTGCACAAATGACATAATATTTTTAAAATTTGCACAAGTGGTATTTTTTTGTTGACGTAGCTATTTTTGTAAGCGTATACTAAACTCAATAAAGCACAAATGATTTCATTTGCACAAATGTGCACATCAGAAAGGGTGAGGGACTAAATGGATAAAAGGGAAGAAAAAAGACTCTTAGTTAAAATTGCACAAATGTATTATGAAGAAGGTATGACACAAGGTGCCATTTCAAAAGAATTAGGTATATACCGAACTTCCGTCAGCAGACTTTTAAAAAAAGCAAGGGAAGATGGAGTAGTTAAAATTACTGTCAGTAGCGATATTGATGGAGCTTTTGAATTGGAACGTCAATTGGAAAAGTTGTTTGGCTTAAAAGAAGTAATTATCGTTCCTGAAAAAAGAGACAGTACCGAACTGGATAAAAAGAAAGTGGTAGCGATGGCCGGGGCTGAATTACTAAAACGGATTATTAAAGACGGCGATGTCGTAGGCTGTGCCTGGGGAAGCACAATGGCCAGTCTGATTGGTGAATTTACGAACGCCGGAAAAAAAGACGCTCATTTTGTCCCTTTAGTAGGGGGGCCTGGACCTATGGATACGAAGCATCACGTCAATAGAATTGTTTATAATATTGCAGAAGATTTTGGAGGAACTTCTTATTTTATTGATGCTGCGGCAGTAGTGGAAAAAAAGGAGACAAAGGATGACATTGTTCAATCTCACTACTTCACTAAAATAACGGAGCTTTGGGATAACTTAACAATTGCAGTAGTAGGGATTGGAAACCCAAACCAATCATCTAATTTAGTCTGGGCCGGCTTTTGCGGCAATCGGGAAATTGAAGATTTAAATCAACAAGGTGCCATAGGTGATATCTGCTCACGATTTTATGATATAGATGGAAACCTGATACAATCTGACTTATCTGATCGAACAATAGCCATTGAGCTGGAAAAACTAAAAAATATTCCATACTCAATCGGTATTGCAGAGTCTGTTGAAAAAGCTCCTTCCATTATTGGGGGATTAAGAGGAGGATACATCAACACTCTGATCACCACTGAGGAAACGGCAAATGAAATCATTGAAATCATCGAAGAAAATGGAACATCCTTATCTTAGGAAGTATGAATTTAATTATCTGATTGTAACGGAATCAAGATGTAAGATTATGAAAAGAGGAAATGAAAATGCTATGGTATGTCATTTTATTAATTGGCTTTTCTTGGCTCCTTCAAAGCATTTTTGGATTTTTGCAAATCAAGCATTTCAATAAAAAGTATGCAGAGTTGAGAAAGCTTGGAAGGGTCGCTATTGGGAAAAAAACGGGACTTATTAAATCAGGCACGGTCGTCATGTTTGCAATTGACCGAAAAAACAACATTTTGAAAGCCACCAAAATGCAGGGAGTAACCGTGCTTTCAAGAGTAAGGAACTTAAAAGGATTTGAAGGGAAAAATCTCTTACACCTCGGTGAAGAGGATTTTAATAAAGTAAATAAGTTAACAAGGTTAGCCATTGAGGATGCACTGAACAGCTATCATATTATCTCTAAGGGAGGTGAATTGAAGGTTAAGAAAGGCTGGATTGATTTACTTTTATCAAAAAAATAGGAATTATTGAGGTGAATTGAATGGATTGGCTTACAAATGCAGCAGATGACTTTATGAATTTATTTAGAGCAGGTGCCGAAACTTTTGTCGATTTAGTAACAGGTATTGTTCCACTCCTTATCATGCTTTTAGTTGCAATGAATGCCCTTATACGGTTGGTTGGAGAAGAAAGAGTGGAACTGATCGCGAAGAAATCGAGTAAGAACCCACTTACAAGATATTTTGTTCTTCCGGTAATTGGGACGTTCGCTTTGGCAAATCCAATGACATTATCACTTGGGAAATTTTTGCCGGAAAAATACAAACCAAGCTATTATGCTGCTGCTTCTTATTCCTGCCACACTCATAACGGACTTTTTCCACACGTTAATCCAGGAGAGCTGTTCGTATTCTTGGGAATTGCTGCAGGAATTACAGCACTGGGATTTGAAACAACAGAACTAGCCCTTCGTTACTTCTTGGTGGGGATTTTCACAAACTTTTTAAGAGGTTGGGTAACAGATTTAACAACCTATTATGTATCTAAACAGCAAGGCGTTAAATTGAAAGAAACAGTGGATCTCTAAGGAGGGGAAAGGAATGACTCAAACGGTTACGAAGTACAAGTCAATTATCGTCAATGCAGGGCAAGGCGGATTTGGCGGGCCTTTAGTGATTTCACCGACAGAAGATAAAAATAAAGTGGTATATGTAACGGGCGGAACAAGACCGGATATAGCGGACACCATTGCAGAATTTACAGGCTGTGAATTAGTCGACGGTTTTAAAACGAGTGTACCTGAGGATGAAATGGCGTGTGTCATCATTGATTGTGGCGGAACGCTTCGATGTGGCTTATACCCCAAAAAAAGAATCATGACGATCAATATCATGCCTACTGGACAAAGTGGCCCGTTAGCAATGCACATTACCGAGGACATTTACGTTTCTGGAGTAAAGCCTCTAAACATTGAATTGTATGAAGGTGCTGCAACACCTCCAACATCCAATGTGAACAATGCTAACGGACAAATTGAAAAAACAATTTCTAAGCCTAAGTATAGCGCAAATAAAAAAATTAGTGAACAAAGAAAGCCTAACGGTGTCATAGCACGCATTGGGATGGCGATGGGTTCCATCGTCAATGTCTTTTATCAGGCTGGCCGTGACACGATAGATACTGTCATTAAAACAATTTTACCGTTTATGGCTTTTGTGGCCATGTTAATCGGGGTGATTAAAGCATCTGGAATTGGGGATGTGTTCGCACAATATTTATCACCATTTGCAGGATCTTTGCCGGGCTTACTCTTAATCTCTTTAATTTGCTCATTCCCATTATTATCACCATTCTTGGGACCGGGAGCTGTTATTTCACAGGTCATTGGGACATTAATTGGAGTGGAAATTGGAAAAGGAAATATACCACCACACCTTGCATTGCCAGCTCTTTTCGCAATTAACTCACAGGCTGGAGCTGATTTTGTTCCAGTTGGGCTAGGTTTAGCGGAGGCAGAAGTGGAAACCATTGAAGTCGGGGTTCCTTCCGTATTGTACGGACGCTTTTTAACCGGAGCACCAACCGTTTTTATAGCTTGGCTTGCAAGCTTCGGTTTGTATGAATAATTACTAGAATAGATTGTGAATAGATTATTTAAAGTAAAGAATTGGAGGAGTTTCTTGTGCAGACAGTTTTTCAAACTCAAATTAACCAACTTGGTCCATCTGTCTCTGATTTTCTTGGAGAAAAAATGTTCATCCTATTCGGAGCGAATGCCCCGAGTGAATTAGCGGATTATTGCCTATTAATTGATGTAAATGAAATTAATGGAGAAATCGAAAAGGGTGACATTCTCGTCTTAGGCAATCAGCAATACACCATTACCTCTGTAGGTGACGTGGTGAAAAAGAATTTAGGTTCACTTGGACATATCACGTTAAAATTCAATGGTTCTGAAACTGCAGAATTACCTGGCACTTTACATCTTGAAGAAAGAGATATTCAAATGCCCCAAGCAGGGACAACTCTTCAAATCTTGAAAAAATAAGCTTGTCAAAGATTTATATAGAATGATTGAATGCAAGAAGAGGAAAGTTCCCACACCGGAAAATTGCATTTAGTAAGAGTCAACACAGCCAAAACTAGAAAAAAATTTAGAGTTTGTTACTCATTTTTAAATTTCAACTATGATTCTCGAATCTATATAAAATAAGGAGGAAAAAGAATGAATGAATCATGGCCTCAATTAGAAAATAAAGTGGCAATTGTTACGGGTGGAGCCTCTGGAATTGGCTCGAAAATTACAGCACATTTAGTAAAGAACGGTACAAAGGTGATTGTTTCCGATCTAAATGTAAATACTGGCGAACAAACTGATGGAACTTATCATATACAATGCGACGTTACCAATAAAGAAAGCGTTGAAAATATGGTTACCAAAGCCACCGAGTTATTTGGAACCATAGATATTTTAGTTAATAATGCTGGTGTAAACTTACCACGTTTACTTGTTGATTTCCGTGGCGAAAAGCCAGAGTATGAGTTAAGTGAAAAGGACTTTGATTTCATGGTTGCCGTCAATCAGAAAGGACCTTACCTTTGTGCTCAGGCAGTTGCGAGAGTAATGGTGAAAAATAACAAAGGCGTTATCATTAATATTTCTTCCGAGGCAGGTATGGAAGGATCTTCTGGACAAAGTGTTTATTCGGCAACTAAAGGTGCTGTTAATGGCTTTACCCGTTCCTGGGCAAAAGAACTGGGGAAATTCAACATCCGTGTAGTTGGTGTTGCGCCAGGGATCAATGAGCAAACAGGTTTAACAACAGACGCTTATAATGAAGCATTGGCTTACACACGTGGAGTGACAGTAGAAGGTCTTGGAACAGATTACAGCAAAACGATACCACTTGGACGACCTGGTAAATTGGATGAAATTGGTGAATTGGTCACTTATCTAGCCTCAGACCGTTCAAGTTATATTACAGGTACAACCGTTAATATTTCAGGTGGGAAATCCCGCGGATAAATAACGGCATCAACCATGGAGTTCTTATTCAAAATATAATTACGAGGAAGTTGTGTGGTTTTAAAATTCAACATAGAACCGTTTTATGTTCTATCAACTTTTAAGTAAGCGTTAATCAACATACAGGTGCTTAGGTTCATTAATAGGGGTTGCTGCGGCAGCCTTTTTTTATGGAACTAACGGGGCAGGTTTGTTTACAAAGAAAAAAACGGGGTTGGAATAATCGGTATTATTTTTAATTTGGTTATGCTTAAAGGCGCTATACTCAAATAAGGGAGTTTGCTGAAGCAACCTTTTTGGGGAAGCCTTTTAGACAATAGTCGTTTTAGAATCTGAGAGTTTCTGGAAAATTATCTACATAATATTATAATAATGAATTAGACCCTAAATTCTAAAATCAATTGCCTAATGGTTTGATCCCTTGAAGTAGATACCGAAGATAAATTCGCTGAGTATAAACATTAAAGCCCAACTGAAACAGAAGGGCTTTTTACTATATTCATTTTTTTAATTCACTCTATTCAACTGTAGATTGTATCTCAATGTTTCTTCGTCTGAATATAATTTGTATCCAAGTCCATCACTGTAGTTAAGAAAGACTTTATCTGGAAGATGCTTTTTAGACTCACTTGATATTAAGATGGGGACCCCATTAATTATGAATCTCTCATCATCTTCTTTCTTATTATCAATTTTCAATTCGTGTTCAACATAAATCGAACAGCTTCCAATATAAATGGCTTCGATACGAACACCTTCATTCTCTTTATAACCCACTTTTAATAGTTGTTCAATCGCTGCTTCTTTAATCTCAATATTCATTAAACCCGCTCCCATACAAAATTGATATTATTTTTATCTATACAAGGAAAACAAAAAACAAGCCAAAGAAGATTGCTCTAGTTATTCGTATACCCAATTGTTTATAAGTTAATGTGTATAAGAAAGACAAGTTGGGATTTACTCAGACTTCTTAATTAAGCATATTTCCTTAACGTAGGCAAACCTCAGCTTTATTGTCGAAATTTACTTAATGCAACTTTTCCCCGTTTTGGTTACATAAGCAACCTGTTAACAGCGTGCTCCCGGATTTCCCAGTCTGTAACTTTATAACAGCAATCTTCGCAAAGATCATCCTATCGGCTTTGCTTTCATGGGCCATTTTTTGTTTAATTCAGTTATAAAAGTCTTGACATTCTTTTTATCTTCCATAATTGGGGAATAGACGTACGAAAGTGTCCTGTTAAAGGATTCATTTTTTACCTGAATAATAGAAAGGATTTTATTTTGTACATCCCTTTCAATAACACTTCGGGAAAGCAGAGCCAGCCCTGCGCCGTTTTTTATAAGTGTTTCTTTAATTCCTTGATTACTGCTTATCGTGAGTATCGATTTAATTTTCAATCCGTTTGATCGTATGACGTGATTAAGGTATTCACGAGTACCAGATCCAACTTCCCTGGTTACCCATGCTTGGTCATGTAAATCAGTAATCTCCACTTCGTCTTTATTTGAGAGTACATGATTGTTAGAAGACACAATGAATAGCTCGTCTTGCATGAATGGGTGGACAGAAAGCTCTTTTTCATTAGTTTGACCCTCGATTAAGCCAATATCCACTTTGTATAGCCGAACGGCTTGAACGATTTCTTCCGTGTTTCCAATTACGACTTGAAGTTCGAGTTCAGGGTAGTCCTCTTGAAGGTCGATGAGTAAAGAAGGAAGGATATACTCTCCTATTGTAAAACTTGCCCCTATCTTTAATTCGCCCTTGATGGAACTATCGTGTTCCTGAATGTCTTGTCTGGTCTGTTCATAGATTGTGATCATTTGCTTGGCCCGGTCGTAAAGAATTTCTCCCGTCAAGGTGACTTTTAGGAATTTAGGAGAACGGAGAAATAATTTCGTTTGGAACTCTTCCTCCAATTTTTTTATATGTAAACTTACACTCGGTTGGGACATAAGAAGCATTTCTGCTGTTTTTGTAAAATTCTTGACCTCTACAAGGGTCACGAATGTTTTTAGAGCATCATAGTACATAGAAATTTCTCCTTATTATTAATATTCTTAATAGTTACAATAAATTATATATATTTTACTAATGATGTGACTTCCAGTAAAGTTTTAATGAGAAACTTATTTTAGGAAGAGTATAGGCTGAGGAAGGATATTGTCCTTTATAACCTTATTTTTTTATTTGTTGCGAGCTATGAACCTATATGACTATTTTTTTTTCAGTTAAAACCGACTTGGTCTATAGGAGTAAACGAGTTAATTAATTTATGGATGGATATAAAAATGTTTAAACCCACTCGTTATACATAATAGTCAACTAAGATAAGTTAATATCCCTTTGTGAGGTGGAAATCGTGCAACTTCAGGTAAGTAACAGTCCCTTTAATCAAGAGCAGGCAGAGCTCCTTAACAGCCTACTGCCAAGCTTGACAGAAACACAAAAAATTTGGTTGAGCGGTTATCTGACTGCATCTTTGTCAGTTTCGAATATCAGTTCAGCCGTCGCCCCGGTACTGGAAGCTCAAAGCGGCGGGAAGACAATATCAAAAGAGGTGACCATTCTTTTTGGTTCACAGACGGGTAATGCTCAAGGGCTGGCAGAAAATGCGGCGAGTAAGCTTGAGGGTAATGGCTTTCAGGTTACCATTTCATCCATGAGTGACTTTAAAGTCAACAATTTGAAAAAAGTCAAAAATCTCCTGATTGCCGTTAGCACGCATGGAGAAGGTGATCCTCCGGATAATACATTGTCCTTCCATGAGTACCTTCATGGCAGGAGGGCACCAAGCCTTGAAGGTCTCCGCTTTTCGGTATTGGCGCTAGGAGACAGCTCATACGAGTTTTTCTGTGAAACGGGAAAACAATTCGATAAACGCTTGGAGGAACTTGGCGGGACACGTTTATTTCCGAGAATGGACTGTGACCTTGATTATGATGAGCCTGCTAGCGAATGGCTGGATGGAGTACTTTCTAGTTTAAGTGAAGGGGAAGTCAGTTCAATTGCTGCTGTTCCCGCATCGAAAGCCTCAGTAAGTGAACAAACGTATTCGAGAACAAATCCGTTTAAAGCGGAAGTGTTGGAAAATATAAATTTGAACGGCCGTGGCTCCAATAAAGAGACACATCATCTTGAGTTATCTCTTGAGGGCTCAGGTCTTACATTCGAACCTGGTGACAGCCTTGGTGTTTATCCGAAAAATGATTCGGATTTAGTGGATATGCTTCTTACGGAACTCAATTGGGACCCTGAAGAAACCGTGAAGGTCAATAAGCAGGGAGACCTTCGACAGCTTAGGGAATCACTCATCTCCGATTTTGAAATTACGGTTTTGACAAAATCGCTCATTGAACAAGCGGCACAGCTTTCAGGTAATGAGGATTTAAAGGAGCTTTTAGAGCCTGGTAATGAAGAAAGGTTAAAAGAATATCGTGAAGGCCGTGATTTGCTTGATTTTGTCCGTGATTTTGGCGCATGGGGCGAATCGGCGCAAGAGTTCGTATCGATACTCCGGAAAATGCCAGCCCGTCTATATTCGATTGCGAATAGCTTATCCGCATATCCGGATGAAGTGCATTTGACAATCGGAGCTGTCCGGTATGAAAGTCACGGACGGGAAAGAAACGGTGTCTGCTCCATTTTATGTGCGGACAGATTACAGCCAGGGGAAACGCTGCCCGTTTACATTCAGCATAACCAGAACTTCAAGCAGCCGGAGAACCCAGACACTCCAATTATCATGGTTGGACCGGGAACGGGCATTGCTCCGTTCAGATCCTTTATTCAGGATCGCGAAGAAGCTGAAGCGACAGGAAAAACGTGGCTCTTTTACGGCGATCAGCATTTCGTGACGGATTTCCTTTATCAGACTGAGTGGCAAAAGTGGTTGAAAACAGGTGTACTTACGAAAATGGATGTTGCCTTTTCACGAGATACTGACGAAAAAGTGTATGTTCAAAACCGGATGCGCGAGCATAGCGGGGAATTATACGAATGGCTTCAAGAAGGTGCAGCTGTATACATTTGCGGTGACGAGAAAAACATGGCACATGATGTGCATAATACGCTTATTGAGATCATTGAAAAAGAAGGCAATATGAGCCATGCTGATGCGAAGGCTTATATTGAAGAAATGCAACAGAATAAACGCTATCAACGTGATGTGTACTGAAATTTGAATGAAAAGGAGATAACAACATGGTGAAAACACTATTAAAAGCACCAGAAGGCCCGCCCAGTGATGTTGAGCAAATTAAAGAAAAAAGCGATTATTTGCGAGGTACACTTGGAAAAGTGATGCAGGATCGGATCAGCGCCGGTATTCCGGATGATGACAACCGATTAATGAAACATCACGGCAGCTATTTACAGGATGACCGGGATCTGCGCAATGAGCGTCAAAAACAAAAGCTTGAGCCTGCCTATCAGTTTATGTTGCGTGTCCGTATGGCCGGCGGGGTAGCACAGCCTTCTCAATGGCTTGTTATGGATGACCTCGCTCAGAAATACGGAAACGGAACTTTGAAATTGACAACAAGACAGACGTTTCAAATGCATGGTATTTTAAAATGGAATATGAAAAAAACCATTCAGGAAATCCATGCTTCCATGCTGGATACAATCGCTGCATGCGGAGATGTAAACCGGAACGTAATGTGCAATTCGATTCCATTTCAATCCGAAATCCATTCTGAAGTATATGAATGGTCAAAAAAATTGAGTGATTATCTATTGCCGCGTACAAGGGCGTACCATGAAATCTGGCTGGATGAAGAAAAAGTGGTTGGTTCTCCTGAAGTGGAGGAAGTCGAACCAATGTACGGAAAGCTTTATTTGCCAAGGAAGTTTAAAATAGGCATTGCCGTACCACCATCCAATGATATTGATGTTTACTCCCAGGATCTTGGCTTCATAGCAATTGTTGAAAATGGAAAACTCGTTGGTTTTAATGTAGCGATCGGCGGCGGAATGGGAATGAGCCACGGTGACAAGGCGACATATCCTCAACTAGCCAAGGTAATCGGCTTTTGCCAGCCAGACAAAATACTGGATGTGGCTGAAAAAGTCATAACGATTCAGCGAGATTACGGGAACCGATCTGTACGGAAAAATGCTCGGTTCAAGTATACGGTAGACCGGCTTGGGCTCCAAGCGGTAAAGGCTGAACTGGAAAATCGTTTAGGCTGGAAGCTGGAGGAAGAGAGAACATATCATTTTGATAATAATGGTGACCGCTATGGTTGGGTAAAAGGAATGCAAGGAAAATGGCATTTTACACTATTTGTCGAGGGTGGCCGAATTGCCGATATCAATGATTACAAGCTGATGACCGGTTTGCGCGAGATCGCAAAGATCCATACGGGTGATTTCCGTTTGACGGCCAATCAAAACCTTATTATTGCAGATGTGTCAAGCCAGAAAAAGAAAAAGATCATAGAATTGCTTGAAACATACGGTTTGACGGATGGTGCGCATCATTCGGCGCTCCGACGCAGCTCGATTGCATGCGTGGCGCTTCCAACATGCGGGTTGGCAATGGCCGAAGCAGAGCGTTATTTGCCGGTTCTGCTTGATAAAATCGAGACCATCGTTGATGAAAACGGCCTGAGGAACGAAGAAATCACAATTCGCATGACCGGTTGTCCGAATGGATGTGCCCGGCATGCACTTGGGGAAATTGGTTTTATCGGTAAGGCACCTGGCAAATATAATATGTATCTAGGTGCTGCATTCGATGGAAGCCGATTAAGTAAAATGTACCGTGAAAACATCGGTGAAGAAGAGATATTAAAAGAACTGCGTGTACTTCTTTCCCGTTATGCAAAAGAACGTCAGCAAGGAGAGCATTTCGGCGACTTCGTCATCAATGCAGGCATTGTCAAAGAAGTGACGGATGGAACGAATTTTCATGATTGATTAAAACAAACGAGAGACAATAGAAGTTCGGAATGCTTTCACCCCGAATATAAAAGAAAACTTGATTTTCCTACATGATTTTTTGCTTAATTGTATGATGAAAACCTCTCTAGATTAAAGAAATATGCGACACTCCTGCCGAAAAACTGGCTAGCCGAGACCCCACAGACGCTTGCTTTGATGAGGCTTGGCAGACAGTCGGCGGAAAGGGAGCGAATTTCAGAAATCAGCTGGAACTTTTATAACAGGAAAATTTGAAGGTGAACTGGTTCTTCTCTCAGTTTGTAGACAAAAGGGGTTCTATCTGTATTTTTAAAAAAAGTTGATTGGAACGGAAGGTACGAGATTCCTGAGGGAAAAGCGAGTTTGCCCTACGTTCCAAACAACGTTCAAATTGTACAGTCTGTGAGACAGGAATAGCTTCCTGTCTCTTTTGGTATTCGAAGGTTTTCCGAAGTGCCTGGAACACCGATACTCAATCATGACCATACACAGCTATCGCCTATTTATTTGACTTGCTGTTATTTTGATAGGCTACTTCTGCTTCAATCTCAATGAGGAAATCCGGCGAAACCAAACTTTCAACGCCTACTGTTGAACGAGCTGTTTTCACTTGATTTTCTTTTGTATTAAAGAACTGAGCATAGGCATCGAACCAACCTTGATAGTCTGGTGCATCTCCTTTGTTTGGATCTGGCGCGACATACACGCGCAGAAAGGTTACATCAGCGAGGGAAAGTCCTTTTGTTTTCAGATCTGCTTTTAATTTCTCTAAAATTCCGATTGCCTGCTTTTCTGTATTGCCATATCTCTCATAAGTGGTTTTTCCATCCTTGTTTAAAAGAGGGGCTACTGTACCGCTAAACAATATCCGGTTATAACTTTGAGGTACAGCAACGGAACTGGAAATCGCAGAAGTTGGGGACCCAAAGAAGGTCACTTTATCCGATTTCAATTCATCTCGTACGTTACCTGCGGAAGCAAAAGAGAATCCTGCGATTAAACTTATACCTAATACTGAGGCAGCGATGATCGATTTCATAGGTGTTTTCATAAAGTCACCTCCTGTTATTTATGTAACAACGATAGGTAAATGATTTGATTCATTTGTGCTGCTTTAGAAGGGACTTTACCTTCCTTTAATAATTCTGCAGGAATCCGGCTAACCATGTTTCAAATGCACCTGCCAGTCAACCAGTTAAATTACTTCTCTGTTCACAATTTGATTTGAAAGTAGTTTTCCAATCAGATGAAGAATATTAAATGGCCTATCGATATTTCATCATTCTGAGACCCCGGTTTGGATGATGTTAACTTTAGTTTCTATATTAATGTCCATCACCGGATAAATCTTTTTCCAATGTTCATAGGTCAGTTTTTTATTTTTGGCGTGATATTTTTCCTTAAGGCCAATTGGATCAAGGGATTTTTTCTGAAGATCTTTAATAAGTCGGTTTGCTTGCTTGGTTAAATCAGCTTCCATTTCCTTTTCAATTTTCTTTATCATCTTTCTATTGGTTAGGTTTTCACTGCGCATGGATTCCTTGATTTGTCCTTTAATTTTGATCTTAATCGTGATAGAGGGAATTCTCTCTGAACTTGATACCTCATAACTTGAACCGCTTCGGATACTTTCCACTACGATATCGCTTTCTTTCTTATCTTTTAATTTGAATTTATATATTCCTCGCCTATGATGCTGAACTAATGTCTTAAAAATGAACATATCATCGGTTCGAACTTTCGTGACCATCTTATTTTCATGAAATAGGGCCACTCCAGAAACAGCAACTTCATTATTAATTAATTTAATTAAAGGAAGATACGAATCGCCGCCAGTTTCTAGAGCGTTTCCTAAAAAAAGATGGAGGTTAGTATCGGGTCCGTTCCCCGTTTCATTTTGTTGATTAATCAAATCCGATAAAAAGATTCCAATATTCACATTCGTATTTGGTGGTTTCGTATTTATGACATTCTTGACCTTTCCTTCCACGATGGCCAAAATGACCCTGTTTCCAAGTTGCGGCTCACGGTAGAGATAATCGGTCAGTTCTGTCATTCCGATTTCACGAACCATTTTCTCGCTAAATAAAACGATGCGTGTCTGTCCAAGCATTACCGGCTTATCCGCTTTTTTGGAAACGACAGCCTGGACATCACTTGTTGTCGTCGATGTTCCAGTTAAGATTTGATATTTACCCATCTTGTCCTGTTGGAAGATAGGGATGACGAACATTCCTTCGACATTATCATTCTTAAGTATATCGTAGCCAATGGCTTGGGACATATTGACTTCGTCAACCACCCTTGGCTCGGCACAGCTGCAAAGGAGGGGAAAAGCCAATATAACAAGAAATAATTTTCTCATAAACGTTTCCTCATTTTCTTTATATAAATGAAGACCAAAAGAAGAGGCAAGTATAAAGCAACAAAGAGTGCGCCGTATGGATTGATGATTTTACGTAATATATATAGTGAATCGACATCAAAAACAAAAATATTCGTAAGCAGGATTATAATGGACATTCCTAATAATGGATACTTTTGCTGAACATTGAATAAACGCTTGAAACCTCGGCTTGCAGCCCACAAGGAAATGGTCATGTTGGGTATAATAACGATGGCCCACCAAGAAACGTCTATATATTCAAATCGTTGAATAAAGGGCAATTCGACAATACTGGTCAATGACAGTGTCGGCCATATAGTCAGTTCCAACTGTTTTTGTGAATAAAAAACAATTGAAACCAAATAAACGAATACGGTTATTAAGGTTGTTGTTAAGGCCCCTCCATGAGCATATTTTTGTGAGGCTTTAGCATCTTTGATGAACGGATAAAACATCACGATCATTTCAAAACCAAGCATTGTTAATGAAGTACTTCTAGTTCCTTTCAATATATCCAATAGAGTGTGGTGGAAAACAGGGAGCAAATTGGTGAATTCAGAGTATTTCATGGCATAGAATAGGACAAATAAAAGCCAGTATGTCAAAATGGAGCTTAAAAAAGTAATACCCGTAATCGTTCGGAACCCTCCCGTATTTATATAATAAATCAGGATAAGAAATACTAAAGCAAACGCCCAAGATGGTACCTCTTCAAACATCCATACATGTATGACATTTATATAACTAATCATGACTGTCATTCCTAGGATCAAAAAGTAAAGAATGAATAATAGACTGAAGAAATTCCCAATCCATTTTCCGAATGCATGATTATTGGCCGAAATTATATCACCAGGGACGATACTGAAAATTTTATATATGACCCAAATCATTATATGAACGATCAGGCCGGCTAGTAGTATCGAAATCCAGCCATCGGTTCCCGTTGTCTTCGCTAAAACTCTTTGAAAACTTAAAACGCCTATTCCCGTTTGCATGGAATGCACTAAAAAAAACACATAAAACGGTGACACTTTATACTTTTCATTAACTCCAGCTTGGTTCATATAGGACCCTCATTTAAATTTAAATCATTCATTAAAATCATTTTTTTTGATTCTTGCTTTTTTGGGCTGTTGCTGTCTGGTTATATCATCAGGCCGTAAATTTACAGGCCGCGACTTGAAAAGATTAAAAGGAAGCCGAACAAAGCTGTCTTTCCAATCTTGCATGCGAAATGGGTAGATCGGTTCGAGGTACGGGTGTCCCATTGATGTTAATTTGATAAGGTGGGTCATCAAAAACACGGTTGCTATGGTAATGCCGAGCAGCCCCCAAATTTGGGCCCCGATTAAGAAGGGGAACCGCAGCAGCCGAATGGCATTCCCCATTTTATAAATGGGAGTAACAAATGATGCCAATGCCGAGAGGGCAACGATGATCAATAAGATATTACTGGTCAAACCAGCTACAACGGCTGCTTGACCGATAACGATACCGCCCACGATACCTAATGTCTGACCTACCTTTGTTGGCAGCCTGGCAGCTGCTTCCCGTAATAACTCAATGGAGATCTCCAGGAATAATGCTTCGATCAAAGGCTGAAAAGGTATTAAGTTCCTGGAAGTGACGATCGTTTCCAAAAGATCTTTAGGAATCAGTTCATAATGATAGGTCAGCACGGCTACATAAATAGGAGTGGCAAATATCGAAAAAGCTACCGCGAATATCCTTAATAAACGAAATGCAGATGCGGGAATCCACGGCATATTATAATCTTCCATGGTGATAAAGTATTCCAAGAAAATGGTTGGAGTAATAAGTGCAGAGGACGACCTATCGATTAACAGGGCTACTTTACCTTCAGCCAATGCACTTGCGATGCGATCAGGCCTTTCCGTATTTAGAAAAAGGGGAAACAAGGTATTTGAATTATCATATAGCAATTGCGCGAGATTGGACCCGTCCAATATTTCATCAAACTCTACGTCATTGATCCTTTGTATAACATTATCGACATTTTCCTGATCAACGATCCCTTCTATCGATAAAACTGCCACTTTCGTTTTAGACAAGTATCCCACAGTCATTTCACTTACTTGCAATCCGGGGACAGGAAGTCTTTTTCTGACTAAATTCAGATTGATATCAAGATCCTCGACAAATCCTTCTTGAGCACTTATGATTCCAAATTCAAGTTCAGGTTTCTCAACTTGTCTCCCTTGTTGGGCCGCAACATTGATTAATAGGCATTCATCAAGACTTCCATCTAAACGAAGTGCGATTTCGCCTCTCATGATTCTTTCTTCAATTACAACCTTGGTACAGGTGATCAGTGTATTTTCAATAGGAACGTTTTCTTTTATTTGCTCCAAATTTATCGTTTCCAGAGTAGGTATGACAGAAAGAACACTTTCATGAAGTACCTGTGCATCGATCAAAGAGCGATAAAAAGAGACCCAATAGCCTATGCCATTATATGTTCCTTGATGGTTAATGAAATCAGTGGATGAAGATAAGGTATTGAATAGATCCCTTACTTCCGAAATCGTATTTAATTCATCATTTTTTTCGTTTGGTTGATTTGGCTTTTTTTTGAACGTTCTGCGGTTAAACAATGTTGTCACCTCTGCAATAAAACTTATTATCCTAGCATTTGCAATTTAATTACAAATTAACCATTTTGGATGTAAATGTTGCTCGCTTTATAAGGGGATTTCAAAAAAAACTTGGTTTAAATAGTGTCCCATTTCCTCTTCGCATAAAAAAATTGAAAATAGAGGAAACTGATACAATAAAAACTCATTTAATCAAAGGAGTTCACCATGAAAAGTAAACCCTTGCATATTAAATTGGATCAAAAACATGAAAAATTGAAATCTGAATTGAATATGCAGGATGATGTAGTTTTTAAACAGATATTCATTCCCGGTTATGAAGTTTCGGGATTATTTGTATTTGTCAATGGAACGATGGATTACCCTGCATTCAATGAGATAGTCCTAGATTTATCGGCTGCCCAGGTTGAATCCAGGCAGCCGGTTTCAATCGAGCAGCTGGTCATTTCCAAAATCTGTTCAGTCAGGGAACAGGATGTTGAAACTTATGAAACAGCCATAGAGCATATTTTTGATGGGAAAACGCTTTTATTTATAGAGGGAATGGCAAATGGTTATGCCTTGAATCTGGAAAAGGAAAAGGTTCGTACACTGGGCGAACCTTCGACAGAGAGGGTTGTCCGTGGACCGAAGCTTGGTTTTATCGAAAGTCTCCAGGAAAATATCGGCTTGATAAGGCAATATTCAAACCATCCCAACCTTATCGTCAAACAACAGAAGTTCGGGACGATGGAAAAACGGGAAGTTGCGTTGATCTATTATGAAGGAAAAGCGAGCGATTCTTTATTGAAAGAAGTGAATAAACGGATAAATGAAGTGAAAGCTACTGATCTTCAAGACTCGGGGATGCTTGAGGAATTAATTGAAGATACAGCGTTAACCCCTTTCCCGCAGATCCAGAATACGGAGCGTCCGGATAAAGTATTGGCTGCATTGCAGGAGGGAAGGGTGGTCATCATGGTTGACGGATCGCCATTTGCGTTGATGGCACCAACGACGATCACGATGCTGCTTCAGTCTCCTGATGATTATTATGAAAGATGGGTCGCAGGATCATTTTTACGTGTCCTTCGCTATTTATCTTTATTTGTTACCGTATTTCTTTCAGGGATTTATATTTCCCTGGTATCGTTCAACCCTGGAATGCTGCCGTCAGAACTGGCGATGACGATCGCGGGTACAAGGGAGAATGTGCCATTTCCGCCGTTTGTTGAAGCTATCATCATGGAAGTAACGATTGAACTGCTTCGCGAAGCAGGTATTCGGCTCCCATCGCCCATTGGTCAAACGGTTGGATTGGTTGGCGGAGTCATTATTGGACAAGCTGCCGTTCAAGCCAATATTGTAAGTTCCCTGATGGTCATAATCGTTTCGATCACGACGATTACCTCTTTTACGGTACCACAATATAGCTTTGGATTGGCGTTCAGGGCTTTAAGGTTTGGGGCGATGATTTTTGCCGCCGTTTTAGGTTTATACGGAACCACTTTATTCTTTATCATCGTTATTAGCCATTTGTCGAAATTGACGAGCTTTCAAGAACCTTATTTTCAACCAATGGATTTTATCGGTAAAAAGACCTGGAAGGATGCGTTCCTGCGGTTAACGAAGCGGAAAAATGGGGGGGATTCTTTTGAGCCAATCCGACGGCAAAATTCTTAGTGGCGAATTGGCCGCGATCATTTCTTGCAGCATGTTAGGGGTTGGAATGCTGACCCTTCCAAGAACCATAACGGAAAAAATCGATTCGACCGATGGATGGATCGTCTTGATTTTAAATGGGATCGCTATTGCCCTTTTGATATGCTTATTGGTTGTTCTGTTAAAAAAACATAAGGTCGCTAACTATTACACATACATGGAGGAGGCCTATGGAAAGTGGCTTTCCAAACTTATTGGATTGATCCTGGTCGTGTACTTTATAGGTGTGGCCAGCTTTGAAGTTCTTGCGATGAGTGAAATGGTCCGGTTTTATTTGTTGGAGGAAACCCCAGTTGAAATCGTGATACTTACCATGATTTTAGCGGGTGTGCATCTTTTGACAGGAAAAATTAAAGCCATAGCAAAGGCGTGTGTTTTCTTTCTTCCTTTGACAATAGTCATCGTCTTGCTCATTTATTTGTTCAGTCTCAGAGTAGTCGAGATAAAAAACCTCCAGCCTGTTCTTGCGAAAGGATTTCTTCCTGTCATGAAAGGAATGGGATCCGGAACTTTGTCTTTTTTTGGAATAGAACTTTTCATCTTTTTGTTTGGCGTCGTTAAAAATCAAAACAAAATAAAAAGTGGCGTTTTAATCGGTTTTTTCATACCGCTTATTTTATATGTGATTACATATGTATTGGTAGTGGCTACACTGACTGTCCCTGAAGTCAAAGCAGTTACGTGGCCAACCATTTCTTTTATTCAGTCCTATGAAGTAACTGGCATATTTTTGGAACGTATGGAGCTATTTCTCTTAATAACTTGGATTCTTCAGTTTTTTTTAACACATGCGATTTACTATTACTTCGCAGCAGAAGGACTGACGAAAATTTTTAACAATTCATATACGACTAATCTCATTGTACTGGTTCCCGTCGTTTTTTTTCTGGCCAAAATTCCTAAAAATACAATCGACATCTTTAAAATGAGCGATTTGCTGGGATATCTATTTCCCGTTATATTGATTGGCTTGCCCATTATTACATTCGTAATCGTTCAATTGAAAAGGAGTAGAAGAAGCGGATGAAAAGATTATGGTTGATCTTGCTTATTCCTTTACTTGCTGGCTGTTGGGACAGTGAAAATATTGAAGAATTATCCCTTGTCGTGGGAGTGGGAATCGATAAAAGCAAAAAGAAAGACGAAATCATGTTAACAGAGCAAATTCTGGTGCCTCCAGGAAATAGTGTTCAGGGGAATCAAGCTCAATTAAAATATAAAAATGTTTCCGTCAGTGCCAAAACGCTGCATGAAGCAATAAGGGATTCGTTACTCATAACCAATACGGTTTTAACCAATCATCAGCGTATCATCCTTATTAATGAAGATGTATTAAAGAAATTCCCTATGGAAGCGATCATTAATCAGTCGATACGTGATAATAATACAAGGAGAAGCTGTCATGTTTATTTAACAAAGAGACCGACGAAAGATATTTTGGGCCGTTCCGAAGATGGGGAGATCCCTTCGAATGTAATCTATGGATTGAAAGATAATGAGAACAGAACGAATAAGATACTTCCGCCTTTAACACTAGGTAAAGCATCCTCAAATTTGCAGTCAGATGGAAGCTTTGCCATTCAGGCCGTTGATATTAGGGGTGGGAAATTAATTTTGGAGGGTGCAGGGGTGATCAACAATTCAAAGTTGGTCGGGGTCATGAATGATGAAGATATAGCTGCATTAAATTGGTTAAACGGAGAGGTAAAGGGCGGAATAATCGAAGCTGTCCAACACGGTGAGCCTTTAAGTGTTGAAGTGATCAATAGGATAAGGAGGAAAATCACGACGGAATTGAACGGTGATCATTTGACGATCAATATTCAGGTCGGTTACACAGGAAGACTTTCGGAAGATTGGTACGGTAATGAAAACTCATTTAAGGAAGGCTATTTAAAAGATGTTGAGCGTGTTGCTGAGGATGAAGTGAAGAAAGATGTCGAGAAAATCGTATACAAATTACAGCATGATTATAAAACAGGGGTAGCAGGATTATATCGTTATGTGCAAAATCAGCATCCAAAGTATTGGGAGAAAAATAAGCAGAAATGGGACGAGGTTTTCAGTAAAGCTGATATTAATTATGAAGTGGACATAAGGATCGTAGACTTCGGTTCAAAAGGAGGGATAAAGTGAATGATTATAAGTAGAAAAACCTTCCAAACGGGAAGGTTTTTTGTCAATGGACTTAAATTATCGATCATTTATTATTCAAAGAAAAGGTCCATTCAAGGCTCACCGAACGTTCTTGGCAGATTCGTCACTTCATGTGCAACCCTGATGCCGGATTGAATGGCTCCTTCAATCCAAGCAGGTACGGTTGATGTATGCTCACCAGCGAAGTGGACCCTTCCTTCAGGAGTTGGGATGTATGGAAACAAGTCCGTCTCCTGACCAGGTTTAAACATGGAGAAAGCGCCGTATGCATACTGATTCAGTGTCCAGCTATAAGAAGCTCCTGATAAAAAATGATCATATACTTGTTTTCCATGGACCGTTGCTAAATTTTTCAATGCGTGTTGTAAACGATCATTTTCTGGTAGTATATCCCATAAAGTGGCATCATCTTCCCATGTGTAACTTGCTAAGATGAGACCGGATTCACTCTGGTTACTCGTTTGGCTGGGGTAATAAGAAAATCTTATAGGTAAATCGGTCGTCAATTTACCGCCGAAGATACCTTCCTTTTCCCAAAACCTATGCGTGAACTGAAGTCCAATTTTTGTGGAAGCGGCATAATGAAGTTCTCTTATTGCCTTCCACTTATTATGAGAAAAGGAATTCCGGGGTTCAATATCCATAAATTGCAACAATTGAAGAGGAATCGTCACGATGGCCAGGTCACCGGTAACCGTTAAGGGGTTTTGGCTTTGAGTATGTTTGGAATGGATGGTGACTTGATTATCATGTTGGATGATCTTTGTCACTTCATATCTGAAGTTAAGATTTTCCTTCAATTCCGGTAGAAAAGCATATGGAAGCCGGTCGTTTCCACCTTCGATTGCAAAAAAATTTACATCTGGATTAAAGAGCGGCATAAGCTCCCGTAGTATGGCCGGGAAAGATAGTTCCGGGAATCCTTCTAAACCCATCAGGACTTTGATGCTTTCAATTGCCCCTGTTGAAAGGCTGATTCCGACTGGATTGTACTGCAAAAAGAAGCTCATGGAGTATTTATCAAACTCTTTAATGACTATTTCCCAATTTCTACGTGGGTTTTGAATGATGAAGTCAGTCACAGGCTTGATTGCCATGTTGAGTAATTCTTCAGCTGTTTTACCTCTTTCATGGGGAGCTACAGGGTACCTCAGTATATCCGGGTTTCGTTGATATATGGCAGCGGTCGTCTTGATTCCATTGGCATAAATGGGGTCATTAGGTGTCGCATTCACAAAAGTGTTGACTCGTAAACCATACTTCTTGATGTATTCAGCAACTAAGTAATGATAATTCGGAATGCGCATGGCACCGGCTTCAAGGTAGGAACCTTCTGAAAATGGCTCCCGTATGGTCAAAACACGCCCTCCGACCCTCCCGGTTGCTTCCAATATCGTAACATCGTGCCCGGCTTGTTTTAAAAGCGATGCTGCAACCAAACCAGACATGCCGGCACCAAGGATAATGATTTTTTTTGGAATCTGGGAAGGCCCCAGGCCATTTCTGATAACAGCAAGCATTTGATCGGGTGATAGCGGATCTTTGAAAAAGGACAAAGTGTTTTTCTCCTCTCTTGTTACACTTTCTATATGGGATTTACGCTATCTTATTCCTATAGGGCCACCTTTTATGAAGGATCTTCAATAATTTGTCATCTAAATGCTTAGTGTAATTTTTTATCGCAATGGTGAAATCTTCGTAATATATATATCAAAAATAACCTCGATAGAATATATTCTGAACATTCAACCAAAAACATCATTAAGTAAAAAGCTGACCTTCTGTAAAACCTATGAAATATTAGTTTGTGGAATATTATTAAATATTTTCCTTTCCAGAGGAGATACTACCAAGAGACAAAGGTTAGAAAGGAAGACAGTATGGATCATATACAAATGGCCCGCGCAATGTTCGGGACGAATATGGCTGTACATATCATATTTGCAACGATCGGCGTCGGGTTGCCGATGATGATGTTGGCAGCGGAATTGATGTATCAAAGGACAAAGGATTTACAGTATGTCGTCATGGCTAAACGCTGGACGAAAACATTAGGGGTTTTACTTGGGGTCGGGATTCCGACTGGAACGATTGCGGGTGTGCAGCTGTCACTATTATGGCCTGGGTTCATGGAAGTGATTGGACGTGTCATGGCGCTTCCATTCCAGATCGAGATTTATGCATTCATGGTTGAAGCGCTGTTCATGTCAATCTACGTGTATGCTGCTGAAAAAATCAAGCCATGGGCCCGAATCGTGAGTTTATTCTTTGTTGCATTCGGAGCATTGGCTTCGGCTGTATTGATTTCGAATGTCCATGCTTTTGAGGGGACACCGGCTGGGTTCCGATTTGAAAATGGGGAGATCGTCGATGTCGATCCTTGGGCGGCATTTTTCAATCCAAGTTTCTTGGTGACGGCAGGACATACGGCCTTGACTGCTTATACTACAGGAGCTTTTGTCGTAGCGGCTGTTGCAGCCTATAAGATGCTAAAAAATAAATATGGCACTGCTGAATTTAACTTTCACCAAAAAGCACTGAGACTCAGTATTGTATTGGGTTTGGTTTTTTCTTTTTTGACGGCATTGAACGGTCATGCGACTACACAGCATTTATATAGGGAACAGCCGGAAAAACTGGCTGCGGCAGAAGGGTTGTTTGAAACAAAGGACCATGCCGGACTTACCTTGTTCGGTTATACCGATAGGGAAGCACAGGAAGTGAAGTATGGGATTGAATTCCCATGGTTATTAAGCTTTCTATCTGGTAATAGCTTTGATACGGTCGTGACCGGTTTAAACGATTTTCCGGAAGAGTATTGGCCCCCGCTTTATGTCCATATCTTGTTCAACGCCATGGTCATCATTGGTTCAGGCTTAATCGCGTTGGCACTATTTGGATTGGTATGGAATAAATGGCTGAAAAAGGAGACATATCCGAAATGGATTCTTTGGCTGTTTGTTGCGTCAGGGCCGCTTTCTGTGATTTCAATTGAATGCGGTTGGATTTTTGCCTGTACAGGCAGACAGCCATGGACGATATACAGGATGCTGACCACGGAGGATTCAGTCACTTCGTACGAAAACCTTGGATTTTTATTCACGATGTTCATTATTGTATATATCATTTTATGCGTTTCTGTCGTGTTTACACTTTTGTATTATTTCAAACGTCATTCCGTGATGGATGATATATATAAGGCCGAACAGAAAGATGTAAGGCTTTTCGATTCGAATTCATAAAAGGGGGGGAAGGCGAATGAGTGATGCTCTTCTTGCAATAACACTGGTCTGGGGCTTTATTTTTCTTTATGCCATCATGGCCTCCATGGATTTCGGCGCTGGCTTCTGGGCAATGACTTACATTAAAAAGGAAGAAACGAATGCTACCAAGATCGCAAATAGCTATTTATCACCAACTTGGGAAGTGACTAATACTTTTGTCGTTGGTCTTGTGATTGCGATTTACAGTTTATTTCCAGGTGCGGTTTTCCCGATAGGGGTAGCCTTGATCGTTCCTGCAAGCCTGATACTTGTCCTGCTATGTATTAGGAGTGCTTTCTTGGTTTTCTCGCATAGCGTAGACAAATATGAAAAAGCGTTAACGTATATTTCAGGATTGACGGGATTGATCATACCCGGGCTATTAATCAGCGTATTGCCAATCACCCACCTTGGATTTGTTGAAGGTGTAAGAGGAAATGAAGAATTGAATCTATCTAAACTATTCACGAGTCCAAATGAGTATGCATTTGTGGGGTTCGGAATTATGAGCACGCTTTTTTTATCATCTTTGCTCCTGTCCGATTACTCAAAACAGGCCGATGAAATGAAAGCATACAAAATATATCGCAGAGATGCGATGATAACGGGCCCGCTTATGTTGGTCATGGCTTTGTTGGTTATGCTCACGTTAAGAAACGAAGCGAATTGGATCTACCAAGGAATGATGAAAAACTCTGGATTGTTATTCGTCTCGCTCATTTTTTTCATCATTAGCGGGATAGCACTGTACTTACCCTATTTTTCTAAGCAGGAGGTTAAAGGGATGCCTCGCCTCGCTGTAATAGCGATCATCATACAGTATTTAATCGGAAGCTATGTTTATGGTATCGCACATTTACCTTATATCATATATCCAAATGTCACGATTCTTTCAGGATTTACCGATCCAACCTCATTCCGGGCCGTGTTTGCCACTTATATCGTGGGCTTTGCGATATTAGTGCCAGGGTTCTATTATTTCTGGTCCATCTTCATGAAAGATCAGCGTCGAAAGTTCAAACGGCGACAAATGTCAAATTAGTTCATCTTTGAAAAGCGAGGTTATCACTATGAAAAAGTTAGATCTGCTAAAATATGCGGTTTTAGTCATCTCACTATTTTTGAGCTATCAAGCAGTTGAAGCCCATGATAAAAATTTTCAGGTAGATGGCACATATATTTCAACAAAAAGAGATGTAACAGGTGACCAGAAAATAGACATCATCCAGGTTCAGGGACTGCCATTTGAGGAAGGAAGCAAGTTTCTGAAGAAAATTGAGTTAAGTGTGGAAAGCAATCGCCGTACAATCAGCGTCCCGCTTGAAGCTGGGTATACTCCAGACCTAAAGGTGGCGGACTTGAATAATGATGGAGTCCAGGATGTATTGGTCACGGTTTTGATGGAAGGCAGAGAGCGGTTGATATCCAGTTACGCCTATACGTTCAAGGATGGAAAAGTGAAGGAACTGGAAGTCCCTCCATCCGTTCCCGTAATAGCACAATTTCTTGACGGATACAAAGCGGAAATCATTATCGAAGGTAAAAAGCCTGTGGTGATAGATGTCAGTTCCAGAAAACAAGCGTACGATGAATTAGGCATTTATCAAAATGGAAAACTAAATGAACCGACAGAGCTTTTGGTTGATCCATACTCCTCATTGGATCCCAAGACCGTTTTTGGAAAAGGAAAAGCACTTATGGGAGTCCAAAACGTAAAAGGTTCCGATGAACTTGTTCCGATTTTGAAGATTAAATCAGTATGGAAGTATGACAATGGATGGCAGCTTGTAAAAGCACAGGTTAAACCGGTCAAGGGTAGTGAATGACAATATGTATCGCATGCATTACTATATAAAGTAGGTTGACAGCTCTTGGTTTTGAGGGCTGTTTTTTTATTGATAATTAAAAATTGACAATTTTTAAATATTTGGTAAAATCTAAATAAATCCAGTTAACTACATAACCACATCTTCTTTATGTCGTTAAATGTAAGCGGATACAAGAAGGAGGTGCAGTCTTACGGAGTTAAAAGAAAAAATAATTGAAACATCGTTGACGCTCTTCGATCAGCATGGTTTTCATGGTGTCTCCGTTAACGAAATCGTTAAGGCTTGCGGAACTAGCAAGGGAGGTTTTTATCACCATTTCTCTTCCAAAGATGAACTTTTATTTGTCATCCATGATTACTTTATTTCATATGTTTTAACAAAAGCACAGGAAGCCATCTCAGAAAGTACCCATCCAACAGAAAAAATGCAAAAGATCATTCAATCATTTGTTAAAGTTTTTGACCTCTATAAACCACACATCTCAGTTTTCTATCAAGAAAGCATTTACTTAAAACCGCCCTATGTTGAAGCAATCAAAAAAAAGCGCCAAATGTATAAAGAAATCATTTTTTCCGTTATCAAAGAAGGTATTGACAAGGGAGTATTCCGCAGCGAATTGCCAGTGGAAATTACCGGAATGTCAATTCTGGGCATGGTGAACTGGTCCTACAAATGGTACAAAAGGGACGGTGGAAAAACGATAGATGAAATCGGTGATATTTACGTAGATTTAATTCTGAATGCCCTATTGATGGATAAACAAAAAGAAGCGGAAATCACCCAGCCATTTTTACTGAAGAACCAAGTTGTTATGGATTAAACTATAAACTTGATTTGTACAGACCAACTAGTCGGTCTCAATAGAAAGGGGAATGAATATATGGATTTTTCACTTACAAAAGAACAGCAGATGATTAAGGAAATGGTTAGGGAATTTGCCGAAAATGAAATTAAACCCATTGCTATAGAGTTGGATGCAAAGTCCATGTTTGCGGAGGATGTATTCAAAAAAATGGGGAAACTCGGGTTGCTTGGAATTCCGTTTCCTGAAGAATATGGCGGTTCGGGCGGAGATACGGTTTCGTATGCCATTGCAGTTGAAGAGGTTGGAAAGGCATGCGGGGGAACCGGCTTAAGTTATGCAGCAGCCGTTTCGCTCGGGGCAAGTCCAATTTACTATTTTGGAACCGAAGAACAGAAGCAAAAATATCTGGTTCCAATCACGACCGGTGAAACCCTGGCAGCTTTCGGGTTAACAGAGCCTAATGCTGGTTCCGATGCTGGCGGTACGAGAACTACTGCCGTGTTGGAGGGTGATGAATATGTGATTAATGGCGAGAAAACATGGATAACAAATGCCAGCTATTCAAGAACGGTTACCGTCACGGCTGTATCGGGCAAAGATTCCAAGGGCAAAAATATCATCTCTGCATTCATCGTGCCAACCGATACCCAAGGGCTGACGATCAATAGCAATTATGAAAAAATGGGAGTTCGAGCTTCCAATACTTGTGAAATCATTCTGGATAATGTCCGGGTGCCAAAGGAAAATTTACTGGGAGATCCAGACAAAGGGTTCAAACAATTCTTATTCACGCTTGATGGAGGAAGGATTTCCATTGCTGCTTTGGCCGTCGGTATCGCCCAGGCTGCCTTTGATAGAGCTTTAGCTTTTTCAAAAGAGCGCGTTCAATTCGGTAAAACCATATCCAATTTCCAGGCCATTCAATTCAAGCTTGCAGACATGGCGATGGAAATTGAATTGGCGAGGAATATGGTATATAAGGCTGCATGGTTAAAAGACAATAAAAAACCTTTTGCAAAGGAAGCGGCATATGCCAAGCTTTTTGCAAGTGAGACCGCGTTCCGGTCCAGCAATCAAGCTATTCAAATACACGGCGGCTCTGGTTACATGCGTGAATATGAGGTGGAGCGCTATTTAAGAGATGCTAAGTTATTGGAGATTGGTGAAGGTACATCCGAAATTCAAAGACTCGTTATCGCCAGGCAATTAGGCTGTTAATCTTTACGGAACGTAAAATGAACAATGATGCTTTGGTTCATTTTGGTGAAAAGCAGATGTTATCTATACAGCAAAAAGCGTTCATTCTTACTTTTATTTGATTAGGAGGAGTTTGATGTCTGATTTGCTAGATGTTACTATCGGGAAACTGCTTGAAAGGACAGCTGAACAATATGGTGATAATGAAGCGGTTGTTTACCATGAGCTAGGCCTGCGCCATTCCTATCGCGAATTTGAAAAGATTTGCCGAAAGGCTGCCAGGGCGTTCATGTCACTAGATATAAAAAAGGGCGAACATATCGCCATTTGGGCATCCAATAAACCGGAATGGCTTATATCCCAATTTTCGACCGCGAAAATGGGCGGAGTGCTGGTAACGGTCAATACTAATTACCGTACAAGTGAACTGGAATACCTGCTCAAGCAATCCGATTCGACGACGATCATCCTGATGGAACAATATAAAGATCATTCATATATAGATACGCTGTACGAAATCGTTCCTGAATTGAAAAATGCAGAACCAGGAAAATTACAATCTGAGAAACTGCCAAAATTGAAAAATATCATCGTTTTAGGTGAAAAGCGTTATCCCGGAACGTTTTCGTGGGATGAAGTCATTAGCAGGAGCGAATCCGTTTCGGAGGAATCGCTGGACATGAGGATGGAGGAATTGGCTCCCGGTGATGTGATTAATATGCAATATACATCAGGGACGACAGGATTTCCAAAAGGAGTGATGCTGACTCATTCCAACTTGGTCAATAACGGATTGAATGTCGCGGAATGCATGAAGCTTACCGAAGCTGACCGGCTTTGCATCCCGGTTCCGTTTTTTCATTGTTTCGGCTGTTCCCTTGGCACGATGGCCTCTGTTTCAGTAGGGGCAACAATGGTGCCAATCGTGGAATTTAACCCACGCGTTGTCCTTCAGACGGTTGAAGCTGAAAAATGTACGGGGCTTCATGGTGTTCCGACGATGTTCATTGCTGAACTTAATCTCGATGACTTTGACCAGTATGATTTAAGTTCGTTACGGACTGGTATCATGGCAGGATCCACATGTCCGATCGAAGTCATGAAAAGCGTGGTGAATAAGATGGGCATCTCGGAAATTACGATTACTTATGGTCAAACGGAATCTTCTCCAGGAATTACGATGACAAGAACGGACGATCCGATCGAACTTCGTGTTTCTTCAGTGGGAAGGGCTTTGCCGAAAGTGGAAGTGAAAATTGTCGATCCAGCTACCGGGGAAGAAGTCCAGCGGGGCAAACAGGGTGAACTCTGTTCTAGGGGTTACCATGTAATGAAGGGATATTATAATAACCCGGAAGCCACTGAGCAGGCGATTGACCGGGAAGGCTGGCTTCATACGGGAGATTTGGCGGTAATGGATGAAAGGGGCTATTGCAAGATTACTGGCCGGCTGAAAGACATGATCATCCGCGGAGGGGAAAATATTTATCCCCGTGAGATTGAAGAATTCCTCTATCAACATCCTGCAATTGTCGATGTCCAGGTACTCGGCGTTCCGGATCAGAAGTATGGGGAAGAGGTAGCCGCATGGATCATTTTGAAAGCAGGAGAAACCCTTACGGAGAAAGAATTGATAGAGTATTGCAAAGGGAAAATATCTTTTCATAAAATTCCGCGTTACATTCAATTTACCGATGCTTATCCAATGACTGCATCCGGAAAAATCCAAAAGTATAAGCTTCGGCAACAAACTCTTGACCTACTAACGGAACGCACTAAATAAGGAGGATATCGAATGATTCGAAAAATTCTTATCGCAAACAGGGGAGAAATAGCATCACGCATTATTCGTACATGCAAAAAGCTGGGAATACTTACTGTCGCTGTCCATTCGGAAGCAGATTCGGATTCGCCTTTTGTGGGATTGGCGGATGAGGCATATTTATTGGGTGGCCCGAGAGTACAGGAAAGCTATTTAAACGTCAATAAGATTTTGGAAATAGCTAAGGAAACCGGAGCGGAGGCCATTCATCCTGGATATGGTTTTCTTAGTGAAAATGCAGATTTCGCACGTTCATGCGAAGAAGCCGGCTTGATATTCATTGGTCCCAAACCAGAGATCATCCAGCAAATGGGCAATAAAGTCGAGGCGAGGAAAAAGATGGAGCAAGCGGGACTTCCATTGGTGCCTGGATTTTCACGTCCGTTAATTGATAGTGCAGAAGCGGCAGCCGTTGCCGAAAAGATTGGCTATCCAGTCATGTTAAAAGCAGCAGCAGGCGGCGGGGGAATCGGCATGCAGGCCGTTGCTAATGAAGATGAACTAACCAAAGCCTTCGAAGGGAATCAAAAACGTGCCCAATTATTTTTTGGCAATGGAGATATGTTCATAGAAAAATTGATTGAGAAGCCTCGTCATATCGAAATTCAGGTATTGGCGGATTCCTTTGGGAATGCTGTTTACTTATGGGAAAGGGAATGCTCCGTTCAAAGGCGCCACCAGAAGGTCGTGGAAGAGGCTCCATCTTCTTTCCTTGACGAAGAAACAAGGAACAGGATGGGAATGGCTGCAGTGAAAGCGGTAAAATCCATTGGTTATAGCAATGCGGGCACCCTCGAATTTTTAGTTGATGCAGATAAAAATTTTTATTTCCTGGAAATGAATACACGCCTTCAGGTAGAGCATCCTGTCACTGAAGAAATTACGGGATTGGACTTAGTCGAACAGCAAATTAAAATTGCATCGGGCAACAAATTGGATTTCACCCAAAGTGAGATTAAACAGGACGGACATTCCATTGAAGTCCGCATTTATGCTGAAGATCCGAAAACCTTTTATCCAGCACCGGGGAAGATCACCACTATGGAACTTCCGGAAGGTGAAGGGATCCGTCATGAATTGGCGGTTCATGGAACTTCGGTCGTATCCCACTTTTATGATCCGATGATCGCCAAATTGGTGGTGAGCGGCGACTCGAGGGATAATGCGATCGAGAGATTAAGAGAAGCGCTCGCAAGCTATAAAATAGAAGGAATTAAAACAAACCTTCCTTTGCTGATGGAAATAATTTCTCATGAAGCTTTTTCCCAAGGAGATACGACTACTGATTTCATTGCGAAATATATTCAAAAATTGACTGTATAACTTAAAACATAATGATCGGGAGGAAAATAAAATGGCAGAATTAAAGGCAAGCATGGCAGGAAGCGTTTGGAAAATCGTAGCGAACGAGGGGCAAAGTGTAACCGACGGACAGGATATCATTATCTTGGAATCGATGAAAATGGAAATCCCCATTGCAGCCGAGGAAGCTGGCACCATAAAAGAACTAAAAGTGAATGAAGGGGATTTCGTAAATGAAGGCGACGTTTTGGCCGTCATTGAATAAAGGGACGGAGGGGTATGATGAATTGGCCTGAAAAAGTGACAATTAAGGAAGTTGGACCCCGTGACGGGCTGCAAAATGAAAAGGTCATAATACCTGCACAAAGCAAAATGGAGTGGATCGATCAGCTCTCTGATACAGGATTATCTTATATAGAAGTGACTTCATTCGTACACCCAAAGTGGATTCCCCAATTGAGTGATGCCGCCCTGGTGGCTAAGGGAATAAAGCGCAAGCCTGGTATCACTTATGCGGCCCTTGTACCGAATCAAAGGGGACTGGAGTCGGCTCTAGAAGCCAATATCGATGATATTTCCGTGTTCATGTCATCCAGTGAAACGCATAATCTAAAAAATATCAATAAGTCGATTTCCGATACCTTTCCAATATTGAAGGATGTCATCAGGACAGCAGCAAATAGCGGGAAAACGGTAAGGGGCTATGTTTCAACCGTTTTCGGCTGTCCTTATGAAGGGGAGGTTTCGACTGATCAGGTTTTCCGTGTTTGTGATCAACTTTTTGAATATGGCATCGATGAAGTCTCATTGGGTGATACCATTGGGGTCGCTTCTCCAAGACAGGTTGCACTGTTCCTGGAACAAGCTGTAAAAAGATATGATATAAGCCGGATTGCCCTCCATTTTCATGATACAAGGGGAATGGCACTCGCAAATGTTCTAGAATCACTGAATTATGGTATTGACACTTTCGACTCTTCACTTGGAGGTTTAGGGGGATGCCCGTATGCACCAGGCGCGAGCGGAAATGTGGCTACGGATGATCTGGTTCATATGCTACATAAAATGGGGATTCACACAGGAATCAATCCCGAAAAGCTAATGAAGGCTGCGGCCATGGTGCAAAGCTTTTTGGAAAAACCATTGCCTAGCCATCAGATGGCTGTAAATAACGCACAATAAGCGAAATCGAGGTGAAATTATGACTTCATTAGTTGATATAAGGTATGAAGAAAAGGGAATTGCCCTCGTGACTTTGAATCGGCCGGATGCTGCTAATGCTTTATCCACAGAATTGCTTCATTGCTTAGTCGAAGGGCTGGATGAATTGAAGAGAGATTCCAATTTACGAACAGTCATTATAACGGGAGCAGGTGAAAAGGCGTTTTGTGCAGGTGCGGATCTTAAGGAAAGAGCGGGTATGAATGATGATAAAGTCAAGGAGACAGTCAAGTTGATCGGAGACACGATTACGGCTGTTGAAAACCTTCCAGTACCGGTCATCGCCGCGATTAACGGTTCGGCTTTTGGCGGAGGGCTGGAGTTGGCACTCGCTTGTGACATACGAATCGCATCGGAAACGGCGAAGGTGGGACTGACAGAAACATCGTTAGGCATCATCCCAGGCGCCGGCGGTACTCAGCGCCTGCCGCGGATAGTCGGAATGCCGACAGCGAAAGAACTGATTTATACGGCAAGGAGATTGGATGCAAAAACGGCACATGCCTTGAAAATCATCAGTCATGTATATTCACCCCAGCATTTACTTGAGGAAGCGAAAAAATTGGCTAAGGAAATTGCGGTCAATGCCCCATTGGCACTAAGGGCTGCAAAAGCGGCAATCAATCAAGGGGCTGAGACTGACTTGAAAACAGGTTTGCAAATTGAAAAAGACTGCTATCAGACAACTTTAAAAACCTGTGACCGACTGGAGGGTCTGTCAGCATTCAAGGAAAAGCGCAAACCGGTATTTAAGGGCCAATGATTTCAATTGAAGGAGGAACAGGGATGGTAACGACGGATAAACTAACCGAAACGGTTGAGACGATTAAAAAAGGCGGTTTAGAAAAATATCATCAAAAAAACGCTGAAAAAGGAAAGCTTTTCGTACGTGAACGGCTTGAACTGCTTTTCGATGAAGGGGTTGAAATAGAGGACGCTTTCTTTGCTAATTGTGCCAGTGATGGTCTGCCTGCCGATGGTGTGGTTACAGGCATCGGGAAAATCAATGGTCAGAGGGTCTGTGTCATGGCCAATGATTCGACTGTAAAAGCTGGTTCCTGGGGAGCAAGGACCGTCGAGAAAATCATTCGCATTCAGGAAACAGCTGAGAAGTTACAGCTGCCCCTTCTTTATTTAGTCGATTCTGCCGGGGCACGAATTACAGATCAAGTAGAAATGTTTCCGGGACGCCGCGGAGCAGGACGCATCTTTTACAACCAAGTAAAGTTATCAGGAAAAGTCCCTCAAATTTGTCTATTGTTCGGTCCGTCTGCTGCCGGCGGGGCATATATCCCAGCTTTTTGTGATATCGTCGTAATGGTTGATGGCAATGCATCCATGTATTTAGGTTCACCGAGAATGGCTGAAATGGTCATTGGCGAAAAGGTGAGTGAAGAGGAAATGGGCGGGGCGAAAATGCATTGTTCCGTTTCAGGATGCGGGGATGTGCTTGTCAAGTCAGAAGAAGAATCGATCGCGTTTGCGCGCAGGTACTTAAGCTATTTTCCAGGAAATTATCAAGAAAGGCCTAAAGCCACAAAGCCTGAGCTGCCTGCGGATTTCGAAAAAACGTTGGAAGAACTGATTCCTAAAAATCAGAATGCAGCCTTCAATATGTATGACCTGATCGATAGGATCATAGACAGGCAATCGTTTTGTGAAATCAAGAAGCTATTTGCCCCTGAATTAATCACTGGACTTGCAAGACTAAATGGACAAACGATAGGGATCATAGCCAATCAGCCGCGTGTCAAGGGCGGCGTCCTGTTCCATGATTCAGCTGATAAAGCAGCCAAGTTCATCAATTTATGTGATGCTTTCCATATACCGTTGTTGTTCCTGGTGGACATTCCAGGATTCATGATCGGGACTAAGGTCGAACGGGCAGGGATCATTCGCCATGGTGCAAAAATGATTTCGGCCATGAGTGAAGCCACGGTTCCCAAGATTTCTGTCATTGTCCGTAAGGCCTATGGTGCTGGACTATACGCGATGGCCGGTCCAGCTTTTGAACCGGACTGCGTTCTGGCCTTACCGACGGCATTGATAGCGGTCATGGGGGCAGAAGCTGCGGTCAATGCAGTCTATGCCAATAAAATCAATGCAATGGAACCAGAAGAGCGCCCTAAATTCATCGAACAGAAACGCAATGAATACAATGAAGACATTGATATCTACCACTTAGCCTCCGAGATGATTGTTGATGGCATCATCCAGCCAAATGACCTGCGTGATGAATTGTGCGCCAGGTTTGAAGCATATAGCAGTAAACAATTGACATTCACCGATCGTAAACATGGAGTCTATCCCGTTTAAAGAAATCGATAAACAAGCCCGGTCATCATGACCGGGCTTGTTTTCATGTGAAAAATAAATGATTATTTAAATAATTAGAAAATTTTTCTGATTTAGAGTTGCTAAATCACACAAGGAAGAGTACTATAATTAGTAATTAATGATTTACTAATTACTTGAATTCCATACTTAGTGAAAGAAAGTGAGAGTTGCCATGGCTCAGCAGGAAAAAAAGAAATATATTACTCCAGATGGATATACGGCAGATATTGCGATTTTTACTATTACAACAAAGAAAACGGCAGAGAAAGCTCCGCCTGAAATGTTTTTGAAGCTATTATTAATCAAACGCGCCACAAAAGATAAGGAAGGAAGCCCTAATGTTGAAGGAGATAAATGGGCTTTACCCGGAGGTTTTGTCAATGCTGGCGAGACTGCCTATGAAGCAGCCAAACGAGAATTGAAAGAAGAAACGGGCGTAGCTGGATTCCATGTCAAGCATTTCGGGGTTTATGACCGGCCAGGACGAGATCCCAGGGGCTGGATCATTTCCAATGCTTTTTATGCCATTGTCCAGGAAGAGTTTCTTCATCAAAGAAAAGCGAATGACGACGCAGCCGAGGTTGAATTGTTCACGATTCAGGAAGCCCTACAATTAGATCTTGCATTCGATCATTATACAATTATTAACGATGCGATGAATTTAATGAAAAAAGAAATGGTGCAAACGACGATAGCCCAAAAATTCCTGCCGGATGAATTTACACTTTCTGAGCTGCAACGGGTTTTGCTGACAGCCAGAGATGATGCAAAAATCAGTGCAGACTCACTTTTTTATGCAAAAGCCCCGAAGCTCCCGTTTCTGGAAAAAGTCTTGGATGAAAAGGGAATGCATAAGAAAACGAAACGGAATTCGTATCGGCCTTCACAGCTTTACCGATTTAATGCAGAGGTTGTCATGGACTCTATTTACTATTGAGGGGGAATTGATGATATGGGGAAAAAGGCATTGATCAATATAGATTATACGTATGACTTCGTGGCAGACGGGGGTTCCTTGACCTGCGGGAAGCCAGGTCAGGATATCGAGAAGGAATTAGTCAATATAACCAGGGATTTTATAAAAAGCGGCGAATATACGGTATTCGCGATTGATTTACATGAAGAAGGAGACCGCTTACATCCCGAATCGAATTTGTTTCCACCGCATAATATTAGCGGTACAATGGGTAGAGACCTATACGGGGCGTTAAAAGAGGAATATGAAACTAATAAAAATCAAAAGAATGTTCATTATATAGATAAAACACGTTATTCGGCCTTTGCAGGGACGGACCTTAATATCCGCCTGCGGGAACGTCACATCACCGATGTATATTTAGTCGGGGTTTGTACAGATATCTGTATTTTGCATACGGCAATCGACGCTTATAATCTAGGCTATAATATCTTTGTATATGAAAATGCAGTGGCCTCGTTCAATGATGCCGGTCACCATTGGGCGCTTGGACATTTTAAAGGATCTCTTGGAGCAACCATTCTATAATATCCATTCAAGCAACAGAATAGAAGGGAAGCGATGCTTCTCTTTTGGGAGGAACTATCCATGGAAAAAAAGTACAACGACGACAGTTACGCATTACACACTGACCTTTACCAAATCAATATGGCCCAAACTTATTGGCAGGACAAAACACATAACCGAAAGGCAGTTTTCGAGATATTTTTCAGAAAGCTTCCATTTAATAGCGGATATGCGATTTTTGCGGGACTTGAAAAAATTGTCCATTACCTTCAAAACTTTTCCTTCTCGGAAAGTGATATCGACTATTTAAAAAATGATCTGCACTATAATGAAGAATTTTTGAATTATTTGAAGAACATTCGTTTCACGGGAGCGATTCGCTGCATGAAAGAGGGAGAGCTCGTTTTCGGCAATGAACCGATATTACGGGTGGAGGCACCGCTTGGTGAGGCTCAACTCATTGAAACTGCGTTGCTTAACATTGTGAACTATCACACACTCGTGGCAACAAAAGCTTCACGCATCAAACAGGTAATCGGTGAAGAATCTGCCCTTGAATTCGGTTCAAGGCGGGCGCAAGAAATGGATGCTGCAATTTGGGGAGCGAGAGCGGCCTATATTGCTGGCTTTGATTCCACTAGTAATGTACGTGCTGGAAAGCTGTTCGGCATTCCGGTTTCAGGGACGCATGCACATTCCATGATCCAAGCTTATAAAGATGAATATACAGCTTTTCATAAATACGCTGTTTCCCATAAAGACTGTGTATTCTTGGTTGATACTTATGATACATTGCGTTCTGGCATCCCGAATGCAATCCGAGTTGCCAAGGAATTGGGCGATAAAATCAACTTCATTGGCGTTCGTCTTGACAGCGGTGACTTAGCTTACTTATCAAAAGAAGCACGGCGTATGCTTGATGCTGCAGGGTTCCATGATGCTAAGATAGTCGCTTCCAATGACCTGGATGAATATACGATCATCAATTTGAAACAACAAGGAGCAAGAATTGACATTTGGGGCATCGGAACCAAATTGATTACGGCTTATGACCAGCCAGCGCTCGGTGCCGTTTATAAAATGGTTTCAATAGAGGGTGAAGATGGGAATATGAGAGATACCATCAAAATTTCTTCTAACCCTGAAAAGGTTACGACACCTGGATTAAAACGAGTATATCGAATCATCAATAAAGTGAACCATCATGCTGAAGGTGATTATTTGGCGATGGAATATGAGAAGCCGCAGGAACAGGAAAAATTAAAGATGTTTCATCCTGTCCATACCTTCCTAAGTAAATTCGTCACGGATTTCGATGCGGTTGATCTGCATGTGGATATTTTCAAGGATGGAAGTTTGATTTATGAATTGCCGACCATAGATGAAATCAAGGCCTTCACGCAAAAAAATCTCCAAGTATTATGGCCGGAGTACCTTCGTGCACTGAACCCTGAAGAATACCCGGTAGATCTAAGCCAGGATTGTTGGGATAATAAAATGAGGAATATAGATGAAGTTAAAGCAAATGTAGAAAGAATGCTAACGAAATGACCAATCTATTTTATTAGAAAGCGGGGCTATGCCAATGCGTCCATTACAAAAAGAAATCGTAAAAAAATTACTTGTCCAACCAACGATCGATCCTGAAGCCGAATTCAGGAAAAGTGTTGATCTTTTAAAAGGGTATATGAAGAAAAATACGTTTCTGAAAAGTTTTGTACTTGGGATATCCGGAGGTCAAGATTCAACACTGGCGGGGTATATTGCTCAAACCGCTGTCAATGAATTGAATGAAGAAAAAAATGGCAGCGACTATAAGTTTGTTGCTGTAAGCTTGCCATATGGAGTACAGGCTGATGAAGATGACAGGCAGCTGGCTTTAAAATTCATCAAGCCAAGCCAAACGGTTACTGTTAACATCAAGGAAGCGGTGGATGCTTCAGTAAAAGCTGTGGAAGAAGCGGTTTCTGAAAAGCTATCGAATTTCTTAAGGGGAAATGTCAAAGCACGTGAGCGAATGAAGGTACAATATGATTTAGCCGGACTGTATAAAGGCGTTGTGCTTGGTACGGACCATGCAGCTGAAGCGATCACAGGTTTCTTTACGAAACATGGTGATGGTGCAGCGGATATCCTACCTTTATATCGCTTAAATAAAAGGCAAGGAAAAGAAATCCTCAAATTCGTCGGTGCTCCTGAGCGTCTTTATACGAAAATACCAACGGCAGATTTAGAAGATGACAAACCATTACTTCCTGATGAAGTGGCTTTAGGCGTTAGCTACGATGAAATCGATGATTATCTTGAAGGCAAGGAAATCAGAACGGAAGCTGCCGAAATCATCGAAGGATGGTATACTAAAACCGAACATAAACGCAATGAAGCCATTAATGTTTATGATACTTGGTGGAAATAAAAGAACGAGTGAAATCTGAAATAAGTTATCCCGCATCACATAAGATGCGGGTTTTTTGGCAAGACCTAATGAGCACCTTGGCCAACACATCGGTTATGAAAATTTTACAGGCAAAGGGGAAAACGAAATGTCGACTCTACATATGGATATATCCAGGATTATTGAAGAAACATGCAAGGAAATTGAATTCTCGGGTGTTATCGGTGTGAAAGCGGGAGATGACCTGATTCATAGCTCAGCACATGGCTATACCAATCGAGCGGATGAAATCATGAATACGGCCGAAACAAGATTCGGAATTGCTTCCGGTTGTAAACTGTTTACAGCGGTAGCCATTTGCCAGTTAATACAAAAAGGAAAACTTAGGCTTGATTCTAAGCTTATAGACTGTCTTCCTATCGTGTTTCCTGATTTCCATCAAAATGTAACCATTCATCACCTCTTAACACACACTTCGGGAATTCCTGATTACTTTGATGAGAAAGTGATGGATGATTTTGAAGAGCTTTGGCAGAAAAATCCGATGTACCATATAAAAAGATTAAAAGATTTCCTCCCAATGTTTCAAGATGATGTGATGATATTTGAACCCGGGGAAAGATTTCATTACAATAATGCAGGCTATATTTTATTAGGATTGATTGTTGAGGAACTAACCGGACTTCAATTTTCTGAATATATCGACAAGAACATCTTTCTTCCTTGTGAAATGATAAATTCCGGTTATTTTTCCATGGACCAGCTTCCTAAAAATACTGCATTAGGGTATATTGACGAAGAAAATGGAGCATGGAGAACTAACGTTTATTCCCTTCCCATCAAAGGCGGTGCGGATGGAGGAGCGTATATTACCGCATCAGATATGTTCAGGTTTTGGGATGGGTTATTTTCCAATCAGTTACTGAATCAAGAATATACCACTCTCTTATTGGAAGCCCATATTGCAACTGGAGATGAAGGGGAATATTATGGATATGGTATATGGATCCGTAAAAAAAATGACGGGATTTTCAAATATCATCTTATGGGGTATGACCCGGGTGTAAGTTTCAATTCTGCGGTATATCCGGCAAATCGATTGAGAACCGTCATTACTTCAAATAAAAGCATGGGTCCATACCATATTACTTCCGCGATCGAGAAAGAACTATAAACAAATGGAAACTTTCCGATAGTGAAGGGTTCCATTTATTTACAGTCAATGTGAATTCATTCAAGTATTTTTTAAGAAAGGGACGAATTAGCATTCAATTGCTCCATTGGTTCCAAAACTTCTGTATTTTAAAAGGGATGAAACTTCACCTGGACCTTTATTCAAGAACGCGGCTTTAATGATATGGTTCATCACTTTTCCATATATGGTCTTGTGAAGCTCGTTAAGGAGGTAGAATTCTTTAGGTTTCAAGGCTTTTCCAAACAAAGAATTTGTATATTTAAATATCTTGAAGTAGAGTATATTTAATATACATTATTTTAACCGGTATTTTCCGATGGAGGTTCTTTTTACTTTATGAAGGCAAGATATGAACTCGCGAACATGAACTTAACAGTAAGCAATGTGACTTTACGTAATGCTGCGGATAGCTATGTCCTCTTGAAAGCTGCAGATGACCAAAATAATGAAATCACGATCAAGCTTTCCCACGAACAAGCGGAATTTCTGGAAGCGGAATTAAGGGAAGTAAATCGCCGTCGCAGGGAAAATAGTCCTGATATAACAGGAAATGACCAAGAACGTATTAATGACGACGATTCTTTTAATCTGTTCAGCATTGATTTATTCAATGAAAATGAATCGAAGTAATTCCCCGAATCAAATTTGCTTCTCTGTAACCTTCCTTTCCATTTAAGATGCTGCTACAGAGAATTTATCATTCCCGCCAATACAAAATCCGAATTTCCAGTTATTGAAAGGCATTAGGAATGTTTTAAGCAAGGTGACCTATCGTTACCTTTATTTTGATTGCTTGAAAAAATTCTTCACCAATAGGAATATGGATGATAGTACAGCAAAAACCATGAAAAATACGATGAACCCCCATAGGCCTATCGCCGCATCTTGAAACTCCATATTTCCCCTGCTGGTAAGGGCTTGCTGTATCTCAATGGCAAATACTAAAACAACCATGACTGTAAAGGTATAAAGGAAAGAGAGTATCGTTATCCCAAAACGCATCCGGGCAATTAAATTAGATAAAAATAACACGAACAAAAATATGATGATACCGATGATTCCCATTATCCAAAAATGCAAATCTTTGTCCGTTGCATTTGAATTTAATGTGTCACTTACAAAGAATAGGATGAAATCGTGAAGATTATTGACGATTTCAGCTAATATCTGGATGATTTCTTTCATTTTTTCACACCTCCAATCCTTAGATTATAGCAGGTTATAAATCTATATAGAAGAGGGAAGGTCCTCGGGGTTGCCAGACTGACCTTTGGTGGAAGTAATGTGAAATCATACACATGCTAAGAGAAGTATATTATGGGAAACGTATAAAAGCATATGTGAATGAAAGAAGTCAGGACATGCAAGTTCAGTTAAATTAGGGGAGATTGAACAAAATACATAGAAAAATAAAGTAATTCATGGAAAGCAGGAGTACCTATTTCCAATGTTTTTAATGCCTTTAGCAACCTTAGCCATGATTGTTTGATCGGTTTCTTTATTTATAAAGTTAGTAAAACTTAATGCTTAGAGTTGGAGGAAAAAAGGATGAATGATGTACATAATCATGTGTTAACAGTAATTGATTTTATGAAAACCGGACACAAAACCTGTTTTGTGAAGGTCATCGGTTTTGATGCTGAATCCGGACAGGATTTTGAAGGTGAAGTTAAATTTGTCGGTGATTTGCCTTTTGGCGATTTGATACATCCCGAGCGGTCACATTTATCTTCCTCTTGCAGGGAATTTGTTCGGGATGACTTACTGCGCAGATACAGTCAAGGGCAGTTTGAATGAAGTGTCGGAAATTTTTATAGAGAATCTAATAAGATGACATTCTGCTAACTTGTTTAAAATTGGTAAAATGCCGGGTATAAAGAATATGGTATGTAGGAACTTTTTTATGCCAATCTTCTCTTTTAACTGACAAAATAGCATATTTCTCCCTATTTAACTCTCGGACTATAATCCTTATAATATTAAATAGGAAAATATGACATTTAGTGTAGGATTATACTGTTTCTGAGGTGAGTTTCATGGTTTATGCAGATATTTTGAGTAATATACACTCTGCTATCTCCGGTAAAAAAGCTGATTTGAATGTGAAAATAGAGCGTTTAGAAAATGCGAAGAACGATATTATAAAAGAGCAAAGCATGTGCTTAAGCGAGATTAGGAAAATAAAAGACCCTGAGCTAGGTGGCAGCTGGACAGGGAATCGCTCGGATCTCTTTCAGGAAGCCCGTCATGATGCCTATAATGTGATGTTTAGTATCATTCATGACGATTATGATGATTACCAATGGAAAATCGAAGCGATGATTACCAAGCTGAATGCAGAGAACACGCTTCTGAGCATAGCGGGGAATATAGCCCAAGAAGCCGATTCCCTTTTGAGCAAAGGTGAAGAGGCATTTGAGCAGCTGGAAAGTAAAATATCCGATTTAAAAAGGCGGTTGTTTTAATGACGACAATCAAACTGAATCATCCTGCCGTAACGAAGCAAGTCGATCAGGTGAAGACGGCACTTGGTACAGTCACGCTTGGAAATTTGCCGGCAGGCGAGCTTGGCAGCAATAAATTGGAATTCACTTCGAAATGGATCGATCGGGAAACGAACCTGGAGAAGGTCTTTGAACAATATATCAAAATCGTCCAGAAAAATGTGGAAGATACCCGTGCCAACATTGACTTATTAAAAGAACAGGATGAAGCCATCGCCCATACGTCTTCACATGGGTATCCTGTGAAATGAAAATATATGAAGCCGAGACATTGACGGCCGCAACCAAGTCGCGCGCCAAGCAATATGAAGAACTAAAAAAGGAAGTCGCAGCCCTGAAAAAGGAATTTCAGGGCATCGTCGGCTTGGATAACGAGTTTCAGGGAGCCGGTGCTACCGCCATCAAAAGCTTCTATGAAGCGCAAATCGAGGTGGCGGACGCCTGGATGGAACTATTCACGACCCAGATCAGTTTTTTGGAAGGTATACCGGCCACCCTGGAAGAGGCGGACCTCTCCGGAAATACGGTGGTCGAGGTTCCCTTTTTAGATGGCGAAGTGTCAAACGGCATCAACCAAGCGAAATCGCTTGTCGATGAACAAGCGAACGATCTCCAAAGAATCCTGAACAGCATTGACGATATCCTGGCTCTTGATATATTCGACCAAAAGGACTTTAATGAAAAAATCACGCTGGCCGGGCACAGGCTGGATGACACCGTGACAAAGGTCGAGAATGTCGACCGGCAATTGATCGAGGAATATGATGTGTCCGTCGGCCAGGAAAACGTGGCCGTTGGCCTCTTTCGTGCCTTGCTTGATGCCACCAAACAGGACGGCAACGTTTCGCCGATGACATTCAATCAATCGGCATTCAAGAGCAGTGATGTCTATCAAGTGAAGGATGAAGTCGCCGGTCAGATGAAAGACTATCAAACCTTCAAAAAGCAGCAAGCCGAAGCCCGGAAAATCGAACAAGAAATGGAAGAACTCGAAAACCGCCCATGGTACGAAAAAGCCTGGGATACGACAAAAACCTTTACAGGGGAATTCACGGGATATTATGATTCTATCAGGGCCTCAACCGGAGTCGATCCAGTAACGGGCCGCAAGCTGTCCGATGCCGAACGAATCGCCGCAGGCGCCATGGCCGCCGCTGGATTCATCCCCGTCGTTGGCTGGGCCGGCCGGGCCATCAAAGGCGGAAGCGCCCTATACAAAACGGCCAAAGGACTCAACGCAGCGGACCACGCGCTCGATGCCTATAAAACGACAAAAGGCTTTAGCCTCCTCCAGAAAACCGAATACGGGATATACGGACTCCTCGCAGCCAACGGCCTCGGCGAAGCGGCCACAGGCAAAGACATGTTCGGCAACCAGCTGACCGAGGAACAGCGCCAGAACGGACTATTGATGGCACTCGGAATCGGCGGTGTGGCAGGTGCTGCTAAAGTCGCTGATAAAGTAGCTAGTGGAACAAAGTTCGTCCCTTACAGCAAAGAATTTGCGCAAAAGCAGGTTCAAAAGGTTCAAGCTACAATAACAGACATAGCGAGATCAGGAAAAACCACGTTAAAAAATATAGGTGAAGCAATCGGTAAAAAAGAAATCCCTAAACGGATAAGTATGGAACAAGTATCCCTCGCAGGAGGACCAACCCTTCGCCAAGTTATGATGGAAAAGCAGACAATTAAGGAAGCCTATCAGAAATTTGCGGTGAAGAATAGCAATGTAGAGGCTGTTTCAGGGGAGAGTGTTCCTAAGGGTAAGGTTAAGGGTATTACAAAAGGTGAATATAAAAACCTGAGGAAAAAGACACCAAGTAACGAGATAAGAAAAATGGTTAATCCAGATGGTCCTAAAGTAGACCCAGTATACGGGTATGAAGTTGATAAGTTTGAAGCAGACCATATTGTTTCAATGAAAGAAATAACTGAAATCGAAGGATTCAGTAGGTTAACTAGAGAACAACAGATAGAAATTCTAAATCTAAAAGATAATTTTGTTGGTCTTGGGAAATCTTCGAATGCCTCTAAGGGGGCTCATAGTTGGGCTGATTGGAAAGGACATTCTAAGATGGGAGAGGTTCCTGTTAATGTTAGAATGGAGATGCTAGAAAAAGAGGAACAAGCTAGAGAAGCGCTAAAAGTAGCTATAGAGGAGAGGTTGAAGTAATGAAGAAATTTGAAAAGATTATTATGGGTAAAACCATTGTAGTGACTGCCGAAAAAGAATTAGAACCTCAAATAGAAAATTTGTTTGCTATATTAGAAAAGGTAGATTGTAATAAATTAATTCATGGATTCTCTCTTCAAGTTGGTTGGTCTGTCTATTATTTACATGAGAGAGAAACCGGGAATTTTATATTGACTTCTCCTGATTACTCTAGAAATCCATTTGAAGATATAACAGAAGATTTAACTTTAGCATTGTGGGTACAACTAGAACAAGGTCATTTTTTGAGAAAGATAAATGTCAATGGTTTATCAATAAAATTTAGTGATAAAATCATACTTACTAAAGGTGTACTAGAACTTGAGAAAATATATTTACAAAGAAATGGAGATGTTGAAAAAGGAGATTCAGGTTGGTATATAGGTCCTGTAGAGGATAATAATACTACAGAGTTGTATGCTCTATATGCTTATCAACTACTAAAAATTAAACCAGAAATCATTCAAGTTCTTGCTTTACCAAATGATTATATGGTTGTTTTTGAAGGTAATGAAATAGAAGCAGTATTAAACGAAAACGATGTAGATGTTTTTAAAGGCTCTATATAGATTTTATTTACGGGAATTTAAGTTACACAACTAAACTATACAGGAAGTAAAACATTGAATAAAGCACTTGATTGTCAAACGGACAACAGGTGCTTTTTGTTTTATGTGAGAAATTGCTATGGACGACATAAAAAATGCTAATGAAAAATTCATAACTCATGATAGTTGTACCATCAAGGCATTCTGTTTTAATACTTGGTTTGTGAAAATAATAAAGATAAATAGGCGAGATGACATTTTACATGGCTGGATGTGCAGTTTAATCGGCTAAGAGAGCTTACCGAATAAGGTGCAACTTGTTTTTCTTTTATATGACCTTAACCCAAAAGTTAAGGTCTTTTCACTTTTGATATGAATATGTATCATCTTAAGCCATACAGGTTCCTCAGATAATAGGCCGTGAGGCCTTAAAATCATATAGAATTACTTCAGGCAAGTGTGGCTAAGAAAAAAATAGCAAGTGGTACAAAGTTCGTCCCTTACAGCAAGCAATTTGCGCAAAAGCAGGTTCAAAAGGTTCAAGCTACAATAACAGACATAGCGAGATCAGGAAAAACCACGTTAAAAAATGTAGGTGACGAACTAGGTAAAAAAGAAATCCCTAAACGGATAAGTATGGAACAAGTATCCCTCGCAGGAGGACCAACCCTTCGCCAAGTTATGATGGAAAAGCAGACAATTAAGGAAGCCTATCAGAAATTTGCGGTGAAGGATAGCAAAGTAGAGGCTGCTTCAGGGAAAAGTGTTCCTAAGGGTATAGATAACGTTAGATATGGTGAACAATACACGAAAGTAAATCGTAAGAAGACCTTAAAACCCAATGTAGAGTATACAACAAAAGAAGGATATAAATATACCACTGATGATAACGGACGTATTGCGATTGCTGAAGCTAAATTAGAATTGGGTAAAGCAAAACGAAATCCTTATGCCCAAAGAAAGGTTGGAGGAGACGATAGACTATCAAACGATGATGGTGGACATTTAATTGCAAGTATCTTTAAAGGTTCTGGTGAAATAGATAACTTAGTACCCATGAATGCTACTTTAAATAGGAGTGAATATAAGACTCTAGAGAATACATGGAAGAAGGCTTTAGTAGAGGGTAAAGAAGTAACCATTAAAGTAAAACCCATATATGAGGCACAATCAGCTAGACCAAGTGAGTTTAAAATCAACTATGTAATAGATGGTAAAAAAATATTCAGATAGATTAACTAATTATTTAGGAGGTAAGTAGATGGAAACCAAAATAATGGAGCAGACATATCAACAAATTGCGAATACATTAATTAATATAATTCCAGAGGATTGGAAACAAATCTTTTTATACGCTGAATTTAGAGAAGGTTATAAAAAAGTTTTTTTCTATTATTACCCTGAAACTGGAGGGGAACCAGTATATAGTCTGGATATAACAGATTTATTTAATGTTGATGAGGAAGAGTTTGATGGGCTTGATGATGATTTGTATAATTATTTTTCAAGATTGCGTGAAGAATTTAAGGAGCAAGAACAGGAACTATGGACAAACCTAACTTTCATTTTAGATAACACAGGAAAAATGAAAATTAATTATGGATATGAGGATATTTCAGAACTTAGCCCAGTAGAAAAACAAGATAAATGGGAAGCTGAATATCTAAAGTAAAACATTATATAGAATGAAAGAGAGATAATTGGTAGAAGTGTATCAAGAAACTCCGAAGTTGTGGAGAATGTTACAAATGCAAAAATTGTACTTAAAAAGGATTCAAACGGTAATTTTATTCTAACAGGATATCCAGAAAAATAATGAAGCGAGGAATTTAAATGGACGAAAGTTATGATTACTTAGAAGAGTTAGAAGATTTTTTAGGTGGAACATTCCACCAGGATATTAGTTCGCCTGAACAAGCATTAGCTGAGTTTATAAACGAAGCTAATAAAGAATGTTTGCTTTTTACAATAAAGTATTGTGACGAATTTCTAACTAGTAATAGAACAAAACAAGAAAAGGAAAACTATATTCAAACTAATGCTGAAATTTATTATCCCGCAATTGGATTAACTCCTATACAGTGGCTTAATAATGTCGTAGAACAAATAAAAGAAGCTGTTAAATCAAAATAGTATTTTTTTGAAAATCTTGGTTGGTAAATAAAAGGACCTTAACGTATGTTGTTAAGGTCCTTTTATTATAGTGACTGAAGGACTATAGCCTCCTCCAGAAAGCCGAATACAGGATATACGGACTCCTCGCAGCCAATGGCCTCGGTGAAGCAGCCACCGGCAAAGACATGTTCGGCAACCAGCTAACCGAGGAACAGCGCCAGAACGGCCTGTTGATGGTGCTCGGAATCGACGGTGTAGCTGGTGCAGCCAAAGTCGCCGATAAAGTACGAGTGGTACAAAGTTCATCCCTTACAGCAAGGAATTTGCGCAAAAACAGGTTCAGAAGGTTCAACCTTCGGCAGGGAAACCGGCAAGGTGGAAGTACCTCTCCGGATTAGGGTCGAAGAATTAGCGACGGCGTATGGAAACAACTATAAACATGTTACATTTGATAACGACGATTAAGGATATCGTGCAGAAGTTTGCGGTGAAGAGTGATGGTGGTAAGGCTTTAAATGGAACTGGTAGTAAACCGGGTATTACCATTGGGAAAGAGGATTTGGAAACTCTTAGAATAAAACTAGGTGTTCCTGAAACTCAAACAATTGCAATTGGAAAAACAGATGTAAAAGGTTTAGAAGGTAAAATATTTGAGGGTGGCTCACCTAAAGTTAGAAAAGAAGCAGGTTTACCTGATTTAGATACAGTAATGCCCAATAGGCCAATTAAGTCACCTTCTTCCCATCCTTTATCTACTAGACATGCTGAGGAAGGTGTAATTAATGAATTCATTTTGGAGGTTGAAAGAATAGGATTGAAGGCAGAAGAGGTTACCGGTTCATTAAATTTACATCAATCTAATCCAAAAGGTGCCTGTACAACTTGTATACAAGGAATTGTTAATCCAAATGTTAAACCAGGAATATTCATGTAACTAAGTAAAAGGTACCATGAGTTAACGATAAAGTTATCTTCTGAGACAGTAGAGGGGGTTAAACCTGCTGGAAATTGTCCTTTATTTTGAAAAATGGAGTTTTGATTGAATAAGGAGGTAAAGTTTGTGATAGAAAAAATTAATGAAATGAACGCTGATTTACAGGTAGCATTTCTTTTAACTTTGTCTGAAAAAGTTATTGGCATGCTTTCGAACTCTTCTGGGTATAAAGATGCAGTAGAAGTAATTGACTTATGCTGGAGTTGGGTTGAAAACAAAAACATTTCTGGAGATACTATCTATCAATTTTTAGATAATGCTGATGAAACAGGTCTATTCATTCTAATGCAATTTGAGGAGAACGAATTAAAGATGAAGGCTTGGAACTGCATTATTGATGCAATTGCTTTTGCTGATTGGAAAGCTTACATTGAGCAAGGGGAAAAATATTTACCTGCTCCAATAGAATCAGTGGATGAAGATCTATTCCAACATTTCATAAATAATTTCTTAGAAATTAACTATGGAACGGATGAAATGATTTTTAGTTTAATTGATAGTTTACAAGATAATTATTCAAATAATAAAATTGATGCAAATATAAGAAAACAAATTTTATCTAGCATTGAATAAGTAATTATACAAAGGGTTATTCAGCTTTTTCCCTTTAAGTTCTTGTTTTACACGCGCTAATAAAACAACAAAGTAGGTTATGTAAATTGTTAGCAGATGGGTTACTATGAATATGAGGATATATCCAATGCAGATGATCACGAAAGAGGAATTTATGATAAGAGTATTTTAGAAGAATACCTCAAGAAAGAATAATGGAGGATAAGAAAAGCTTGATTTTGTGTGACCTTAACGGTAAAGTTTAGGTCTTTTCATTGTTGATATGAATATCAGTTAGATTTAACACTTGAGTGCCTTTTAGGTAACAGTTTCTTTTTATTATTCTGAGAAGCAATTCAAGTATAAAACACATTCAAAAAGGAATTCTCATTTAAAGAATTCCTTTTTGCATATTATTTGTCAAGAAATGATTTTTCGAAAAATTCCAGAAGATGCTCTAGAGTGATTGGATCACTGTAAGTGGATGCTTTACTATTTATTTCAAATATACGATCGTTCTTAACTGCAGGTATATTTTTCCACGTTTCGGTCTCCACAAATGAGTTAACCACATCTGGGTTTTTACTAAAGATAATATAATCTCCAGTATACTCAGGAAGCACTTCAGATGAGAGTACATAAATGCCGGATTTAAGTGCCTTTTCTTTTACTTTTTCAGGCATTTTCAAATCCATTGCTTGATATAATATTTCAGTTCCGCGTGCATAGTTATTTCCAAATACATAAAACTCCTTAGCATCATTTTCAATCACAGAAACGGTTGCATCTTCACCAATTTTTGCACGTATCGCTTTTCCTGCGGATTCTGCACGCGTTTCGAAATCATTAACCCATTCTTTTGCTTCCTTTTCTTTATTTAAGAGTTTTCCGATTTCTATTTGCTGTGATAAATAATCTAATTTTCCCCAAGTGAATACTACAGTTGGGGCAATTTCATTTAGCTTTCCAATATTTTTCATTTCGGATCCCGCTATGATTAGATCCGGTTCCAGTTCAATGATTTTCTCGAGGTTATCTTCTGATACGACTTCCACTCCCTTTAGTCTTTCTTTAAAAAGGGGATTCATATTAGTCCATTGGTCTATCCCAACGACATTACCTTCTAAAGCCAATACATTAGGTCCATTAGAGAGAGCAATTATTCTTTTTGGTTTTTTAGGAATCTCAATAGGGCCAGTTTCAGATTGATATGTAACTGTTTCTTTTTTAGCCTTGGATGCATTATTTTCGTTCGCTGTCTCTTTGCTCCCACAGGCACTAAGAATAAGTACGAACAAGAGTAGGAAGGGGATGAATAGCTTTTTCATTCTGATTTTGCTCCTTATTAATTATAGAGTAGGTTAAAAACATACCAAAAAATGTCTAATTAATAATGATATTCATTTTCAGTGACTACATCAATATATTAATAGTAATGATAATCATTGTCAATAACTTTCGCCAGATGGCTAAACTCTGTGTACTACAAATTGCGGTGTTCGCAATCATCATTTTATGCCTGCGTCGTTAAATACTTGATGTTGAAGTCTTCCGTTAAATTTTGATTAATCTATAATATTCAATTTGATAAGTAATTGTTTACATAACTATATTATGGTCTAATCGTTGAGAGGTCATATATATTCAAACTAAAATTTGGAAGTGTATATAATTCTATAAATATAGTATAGAAAAGAGGAATTATATGAAAGTTAAAAAAAGGATTTTTAATAATCGTGTTAGCAAGTTTTTGTCTTTTATTACTAAACATTTCGACACCGGCTTCAGCTCATGTGAGCAAATCAAAAAAACGGTATTAACGAGTGAAGATGGATCAATAATATTAACTCAAATAAAAAAGGATGTATGGGTTCATACAACATACGGAAATACAAGGTAATAAGGTCGGTGCGAATGGCCTTATTATTTGGTGATATGATTTTTGCACTGAAACAAAAGAATTCTGGAATCATTGATGAAGCTAACATGGAAGCTTTGCCAAATACGATGAAGAATTTAATGTATGTTTATAATGATGCGAAGATTGTTATTCCTGGCCATAAAACTTGGGGAGATTTCAGTTTGCTTCCACATACATTGGAAATTGTCCAGAATCATGGAAAATGAATTAATTAATTCTCATTCACTTCTAATCTTTAAGCAACTTGTCCACACCTTCCATCAGTCCATGCATATACAAGAGTAAGGAGGGTGTTAGTATGCAGATAAATTGTTGTTATGAAGAAAAATGTTTTGAGAACAATGACCCAAGTACAGTATGGTTTCCTGGAAAGCGTTGTAAATGTAAGTGCAAATGCAAAAAAAACAGGCGCCGTTTTTATTAATCACTAAATGAATGACTGGACATAAGTTGTTCAACAGAGGCAGGCCTAGTGGCTGCCTTTTTTATTTGGACTTGAAGTTGATGGTGAGTAATGCTCTGAAATATAAAAGCTTAAAAACACTCAACCGTGATGGCTGAGTGTTTTTAAGCTAGTCTTTCTTAAGGATCTGCCTGCTTTGCTGAATGATTTCATTATTTTTATTAATCGCTTCAACATTGTTTAATTTAACATGGTCATTGATCAATTCATTGTCTTCCATATATTCAAGTAACAGTTCGACGGATTTATCCAATAATCTTTCCAGTGGGATTTCCCTTTCTTCTGCCAAACGAGTGAGCCGCATGTTTAAATGAGAAGCGAGTGAAGAAACGAATGGATCTCTACCTTCGTTCATTTGCCATGCCCCCTTCCTCTTTAATAGCTTCATTATATTATGGAAATGATTGGAAGGTAAATGGGGCAAAATTAATGAAAAGCTGGTTAGATCGATTGAAAGTGTGCTGGTAGCTGGATGATTTTTGATAGTTATTTTTCATAAAAAATAGAAGCTACCCAAAATAGATAGCTCCTCATTTGTTTTATTTTATGACAATTACAAAACTGGTCCATTAAGACTCTCGGTTTTCGAACCGACTAAATTAGTATCTATTACCTGAAGTCCCAAGAAATTGAACAGCAGTTTATGTAACGGATAGCACAACCCGAAAGTCTTATTTTAGTTTAACCAAAATAAGACTTTGGTCATCTTTACGTTGGTCAGTGTCCTCTTCATTTCTAAGCGATTGTATAATTTCCTCTTTAAGTGTAGATAAAGGGGCAGCCGAATATGTCTTTAACAATGAGCATAAACGGTTTGAACCTAGAGGTTCTTCAACTCCATCTGTATAAAGGCACAGCTTACTGTCCTTATTGTATGTAAGGGTATTTGTTTTAAAAATAATTTCTTCAAACATCCCGAGTGGAGGCCGATTAGAACGCAACTGATATTGTTTTCCGTTTATATCCTGTAAAAGAACGGAAGGATGGCCTGCATTGATATAATTAATTTCTCTCTTATCAGTATCGATTAAAAGGTAGACGGCTGTGCAGTAATGCCAAGTTTCACTTGTGTTTTTGAATAAAGAATGAAGGTGATCATCTAATTCCTTCATCACAGTTTTCACTTCAGAACCTTTTAAAATTAATCTCTGAAATATGGAATGAAGTGACATGGTTATGAGAGCTGAAGAAAGACCGTGCCCCATCACATCAAGTAGGATAAGTCCATACCGTTGGGCGTCAATTTGATAAAATCCATATAGATCACCTGATAATTGATTGGAGCCTTTATAATATGCTTGAATTTCAAGATGTTCATTAATAATAGGAACTGGTAATAATGTCTCTTGGATTTTTTTGGCAAGACCCAGTTCTCTTTCTGTATCTACTTTGTATTTTTCGTTTTTTTCGTTTAATTCACTAAGTTTATCCTTTTGAACTTTCATCGTTTCATGAGCATTCTCTAAATCAGAATAAGCCTTATTCATAGCATTTAGAGCTGTCACTGCCTCTTTTTTCGCTATAAGAAGCTCATTTTCTAATTCGTTTCTTTTTCGCATTGGAATCACCACACACTCAATAATAGTTCTTCCATCACGCTCTCTTTGAACAGCGTTTAGTAACACAGGTATTTCTTCATCGTCTTCAGACTTTAAGGATATGTATATTTCCTCAATCTGATTTTCTAACTTGATCAGAGGAACCAGATAAAGCTGATGAAAGAGTATAGCAGAAGCCGAAAGGATAAAATTAATAGGCTGCCCTTGCAATTGATCGAGATTATACCCCATTAATTTAAGTAAGGTTTGATTAACGGATAAAATATCATCTTCTTCTGATAAAGTAAAATATCCGCAGGGTGCCTCATTCAGTTGTTCATTCACAAAAATTCACACCCATCTCTATCTATAAATCGTTTGTCGGAAATTCATCCAAAAACTGTCTAATTAAGAATATCGTCTCTTCAGGATGACTCATATGTGGACAGTGTCCTGTTGCTTTCATCACTTTCAATGTACTATCAGGAAGATGCTTATGAATATATTCTCCTACTGCTGACGGAGCAATAACATCTTCTGAACATTGCAAAATGAGTGATGGTACTTTTACTTTTGGTAAGTCTTTACGGTTGTCTGCAAAAAAGGTAACCTCCGCAAATTGTCGAGCGATAATAGGATCAGTAGAGCAAAAACGATTCTCTAGATCCCGTTTAAGCTCTGGCCGATCTGGATTATTCATTACCGTTCCAGCAAAGGCGGTTGCCCAGCCTATATAATTTTTGTCCATCATATCAATCAATCCTAAAAGTTGTTCTTTTTCGAATCCCCCGTAATAATCAGGCAGATTCAGGTAGCAAGGAGAAGGACCAACCAGAACAAGTTTAGAAAAATATTCAGGATGTTTAATTGACGCCAGCATGCCAATCACACATCCAACAGAGTGTCCAACAAATATAGCATCTTTTAGGTCTAATGCGGAACAAACATCAAGTACGTCTTGTGCATACCCTTCAAGAGTACTGTATCTTTCCACGTTATATGCCTGTATATCTGAATTACCTGACCCAACATAGTCAAATAGGATAATTTGGTATTCATCTTCAAAGTCTTTTGCAACTGATTGCCAGACATTTTGATCACAACCAAAACCTGGAGCAAATATCATTGGTCGTGTACCACTTCCTTTAAACTTTACATTATTACGCAATAAAATATTGGGATTCATAATTAGCTCCTTCAATAGAAGATATACTTACTATATGTTAACACTAACCTTATTCGAATTAAAGAATTACACTTTAGTACTAAATCGGAGGAACTTATCTTTAACTTCACCAGGATTTACTTGAACTGGATTGTCTAAGCATCTATTTACCTTAAAAGTTCTGTCATCCTTGTACCATTGTAAGTAATGATCGGTTTTCATAGACTCACATTTGCTGGTCAGTGAGTATGAGGAACCCCATTATCTCCTCAAACCATCATATAAGATCTATTAATAAGCATGAAATAAACATCAATCTACTGATTTACAAAGGCAGTAAGATAAATTTACTTGCTTTAAAATGACTTGGAATCGGAGGAGATTGATACAATTCATGGAGTTTCAATACTTTAGGTAACTCTTAAAATTACGTATACACGAACTTCTTATACCCGGAAAAGGCTGACAATGTATAGGGGATCCACGAGGGATTTTTTTAATTAGATCGAAAGATATGGCCATGATGTGATTCATCCACTGTTCTAGGTGTACTTCTTTTTAGAAAACATTTTGTAGAGAGCAAAGATAAGTGGGGGTTAGAGAAGTATGTACTGATCATATGAAGTTCTTTAATTCAATTTATCTATTTTATAATCGTGAAAGAAACGCTACAAAAAATATATAACCCTAATTTATGTCTATATTTGAATAGATAAGATGGGGGTTTTTATAATGGTAATTTAAACTTCTCCCTTTTTCTGATTCAAATCCTTCAATATGGATTCACCCCATCTTTAAGAAATTTTCTGATGACTATTTGGAGATCATTAAAATATGGCTAGCTTCAGTTTTTTTTCGCAAAATAATTATTTAAATAAAAAATCAATATCGGACGCCTTCTTTATTTTTCCTGTATAATAATACTATATTTTACATTTGGGAGGAATTATTTATGGATCAAGCCAGTAGTTTAATAGGGCTTTTTGCAATCATACCGATTTTGTTCTATTTGGGACTTATTGTATTAAGTGTTTATTTCATAATTAAGATAATTAAATTCATCAATGCAAAGACAAGATTAGACCAAGAAAGAAATGAAAAGCTGGATGAGTTGATAAGGGTAATTGCTAAAGATAAAGAAGATCAAAATATGCCTTTATAATAGATTAAAAGCACAGCCCCATTTAGGGTTGTGCTTTTTTTATTTAAGAACCATGAACCTATACTAGGTCCTCATAAAAGGGCGTTTTTTTGTAACGTCAAGGTAGGTGTACAAGCAATTCCTAATTGGCACCATAACATATTAGGAGGTGATAAAATTGACAGTTAAATTAGAAACTTTATTGGATCGTTCAGAAAAGAATATGGGCAGCGGAATTCATCCAGTCGTAAAAGAATCGGCATTGGAAATGGTTAAGCGGGCATACCAAGAAGGAATTTTCGTGCAAATCAGCGCAGGTTATCGATCTATGGAAGAGCAAGCAAAGCTATATGGTCAAGGTCGCCTAGGATATATCTACGATGGTAAAAACTATAGTGATTTATCGAAACCGAGAGTGACCAACGCGAAGCCAGGTCAATCTTACCATAACTTTGGACTAGCCATTGATTATTTCATCGTCAGCGATGATGGAAAGAATGCAATATGGACGGTTGATACAAAATGGAAACGGGTAGCGGCAATTGGTAAATCCTTGGGCTTTTCATGGGGAGGGGATTGGTCAAGCTTTAAAGACTATCCGCACTTGGATATGACGGGCGGACTGACTTATTCTCAGTTAAAAGCGGGAGTGAAGCCTAGACTGGTATCAAAAGTGAATGGAACCACTCCACCAGCTACACAAGTCGAATTTGAAGTCATAGTAAAAGATACGCCAGCAAAGGACAGCGGCAATCAAACTATCAAGTCCATTCAAAGGACATTAAATAGCAGGTATACTGCAAAAATAGATGTTGATGGTTATTATGGTCCCAATACTAAAAAAGCGCTGATCAAGGGTTTTCAAACCGAATTGAATAAACAATATGGTGCAAAGGTTAATGTTGATGGAATATGGGGACCCCAAACAAAAGCAGCTTCACCTAATGTTAGGGAAGGGGCGGAAGGGAATATCACTTATATCCTTCAAGCTGCACTTTATTTGGAAGGGCATAATCCACATGGTATAGATGGTATCTTTGGAAGCGGAACGGAAATAGCGGTGAAGGCATTACAAAGGGCTAATGGATTATCTGCAGACGGGATCGCCGGTGAAAATACCTTCGCAAAATTATTTGGATGAAATATATGAAATGTAATAGAATATAATGCTTAAATGCAATTAGCTTAGCAAAAAAGCCCTTAAAATGAGGGCTTTTTTTGTATGAATAATAGCATTCATTAAAAGTGAATACTCCAATAATTTAAATATCGAGCTGATGATAGATTTAAGGTGAGGAAACGAAAGCAGCTGTGAAAGCTTATCAGAAGCGAAAAAGGTTAGTTGTTGACGGACAACTCTAAAAAAACCTTTACGTATCCTTTAATATCTCAATTTAAATAGTCATGACGTTTCCCAACCATTTCTGCAACTTCACGACTATCTACCAGCAATTGTTCATGGTGATTTACAACCTTTAATTCAATTACCCTTTTTCGGAAATCTGAAGGCTTCAACTTAACAGTTCCTCAGATTTTCTTATGCGGTCTTTGTGGTGAGCTAAAAATGATGTATAATGAAAGCGTTTTTAACACTTTGAAAGTGGGTATGGACAGCATGGAAAGCATTTCTAACATCTTGCATAAACCGGAAACAAATAATGAAATACACTTTATAGGAAATACCGAAGATGAGATTTCGTTTGTGAATAGTAAAATCAAATTTTGGGGTAAAGGAAATCGGTTAATCATTGAACGCGGAGCTGAATTTAAAAATGCAACGCTAAATTTTAATGGCAACAACTCGCTCATAATCATTGGGAAATCAAATCGCAATGCAACGATGAGCGTCAGTGTTTGGAATGATAATACATTTTTCCTTGGTCGCAACTATTCATTTAATGGTTTAGCGAGATTTATTCTCTCTGAGCAAAAGAATCTATTCATCGGTGATGATAATATGTTTTCAAGTGGTGTAGTCGTTCGTTTGGCAGATCCACATTTGATCTACGATGTAACAACTCAAAAACGGATAAATCCAACAAAGAGTGTGTACTTAGGTGACCACATTTGGATTGGACAGGACGTCATGATTCTAAAAGGAGTAGAAGTAGGTACAGGTTCAATTTTAGGTGCAAAGTCACTAGTGGCAAAATCCATCCCATCAAATGTAGCAGCTGCAGGAAGTCCTGCACGTGTGGTGCGGAAAAGTGTTTTTTGGGCACGACCATCTGTACATGCATATACTGAAAAAGAAACAGTTGAATCACAAAATTTCCCAGATGTCCGTTTTGTTTATACGCCAAAAGGCTCGACAGCGAAACATTTTGCGAAAATTGAAGAACAGCTTAATACCGCAATTTCTGTAGAGGAGAAGACTGACATCTTAACGCCTTATCTTAAAGTAACAAATAAGAATCGTTTCTATCTTCCTGTGCCTCCTGAGAAAAAGAAAACATTTTTCGATCGAATCTTTCGCAAATGAGGCAAGAAGTAAATGAATGAATTTATCTCAAAAAATAAAACAAAACTCTGAGTTGTTTTCGTTAACCACAGGGAAATTTTTTGTATAAAAATTTTTGGTCATTGATACACTTAACTTATTACAGACAACTCTACCTAAATGGAAAGCCCGAAAGGCTCTTCGTACAACTATTACATTTTTCTTCAAAGGAAACATTGTTATTTAAGTTATCAAAGTGAAGATGTCCTAAAAGTTATCCTTTCACAAATATGAATTGTAATATTTATCGAGTATTTATGCTCATTTTTGTTCACTTAAAATTGACTGAAATATAATAGTCTTTTTAATTTTCCATCATATTCCTCCAATAAAGTTAAAGCAGGACATAACTTTATTGGAGGAATAAATGAAAAAATTATGGAAAAAGCCCATTTTGCCTATCGCCACTATTAGTCTAGCATCTGTGATGATTGTAAATGCCATTCCAGAAACTCCAGTTCATGCAGAATTGAATGCTCAATTACATGTGAAGAATCATGTGCTTCCGTTAGGAACACCCAATTTGATTGAGCAAAGAACTTCCATGAATCCAGCACCAGGAGTGACGTATATCAATATCCATCGTGGTGAAGCATCTTCTAAAGACTATTTCACAGTGGATGTGGCATTTGTAAAAACAAAGAAGCAGGCAAAGATATTGTTGGGAAATTTAAAGAGAGATGGTTTCAAAAAAGCTCGTATCATAAGAGAAGCGGATCGGGCCATGGATGATGGGGAAAAAGGTCCACTTGGATACATTGTCCGCATTGGCCAATATCAGCTGGAAGCGGATGCAGCCGAAATGAGAAACAAGTTATCGGAAAAGGGATATTCGGGTCTACGGACTGTGTATACGGGAGAAGACGGAGAGAAAACAACAGGACCATGGGTAGTGAACGTCCTTGAAGTGGATCAGGATCGATTTCAAGGGCATGTGGAACCTGAATTGGCAAATGATACAGTGACAGGGAAAGAAACATTGACCAAAATCGCTGACAGAAATGATGCCATTGCAGGAGTTAATGCCGGATACTTTGTTGTAGGAGAGAAGGATGGAACACCAGGCGATCTTGCCGGTATATTCGCCAGCGAAGGTCAGCTTGTCAGTGAGGCGATAAATGGCCGTTCAGCTCTAATTTTATCTTCTGTTGAAGAGAAGGCAAACATTGCGTCCGTTTCAACGTCAATTCAGGCTACGTCATCTGATGGTGCGGTCAGGGAAGTGGATGGATTAAATCGGAAGCCAGGATTAATCCGCAATTGTGGCGGTGTTGGAGGAGATACGACAACAGAACGGGCGAAACATGATTTTACTTGTAATGATGAAAGTGAGCTTATCCAATATACGGCCGTATTTGGAGGAAAGACAGAATCGGGCGACGGTGTGGAAGTAGTCGTAAATCATGCCGGAGAAGTGACGGTAATTCGTAACCATCGCGGAGGAGTCATTCCGGGCAGTGGTTCTGTTCTAGCGGGAACAGGGGAGGCAGCAGAGTGGCTTCGTGACCATGCCCGACAAGGGATGAAGATTCAGGTGAAGAGTGAAATCATCGGGGATGCAAAGCTATTAAAATTAGACCAAACCACCAGCATGATTAATGGAGGTCCTCGTTTAATGGAAAAAGGGGAAATTTCCATTAATGCCGTAGAGGAAGGCTTTCACTGGGAAGAAAACCCTGGGTTTTATTATCGTTTTGGGGAGCGCCGTAATCCTAGAACGCTTGCAGGAATCAAAGAAAATGGCAATCTATTATTTGTCACCATCGATGGACGCGCACCCGGATGGAGTGTGGGAGCTAATTTTGAAGAAAGTGCGAAAATCATGAAATCATTAGGGGCAATCGATGCCATCAATCTAGACGGCGGCGGATCGACGACCATGACAGTTGGGGATGAGCGAGTCACAAGACCCTCTGATGCAGCAGGTGAACGCCCGATTGCCGACGGTATAATGTTAGTAGAATAGATGGGCAGAGATTAACGACTTCAATTATCAAATAAACTTAAAATCTCTTCAGATAGGTTTCTGAAGAGATTTTAAACGGAATCATCCGATCAAGATCACAAAGAAGTCAGCTATTAATTGTTTGAACTTCAGGCATAATATAAGGTCTAAAGATAATCATGGGGATTTTTTTTGTTGAAGAACCTTTTTACTGTATTTTAAGCGCTCGATTGTAGAAGTTCCTCATTTAATCTTTATTCAAGATATGACCTATTAAAACGGTAGACTAGCTACAAAACTCCCTTATAATCTGGTTCTTTATTTCTTCTACCGGAAACCCTTGTTGATATGTGGATATCATCAACATAATACCTTGCAGCACAGATGAAAAATATAACGATCGTTTCCTTGGTTCCTTTTCACCCATACTTTCAAATATTTTACATTGAAACTCAAATTGTCTAGCATTTTCTTCAATAATGAGATGACTGAATTTTATCAACTCTTCATCTGACTCTGGCTGAGTTTGAAGGTGTAGATAGAAGCGATGGATTTCCGGTTTTTGGTGGATATAATCAATGGCACCATTGATTATATATTCAAGCTGTTCACGAGGTGTATTTAAGGCGAACGCTACTTTCATGACTTCCACCACTTCCCTGATTCTGGCCTCGACCATTTCAGAAAGCAGTTCTTCTTTTCCTTTGTAATAATTATAGAGTAACCCTTTAGAAATACTCGCCTTCTTGGCTATATCGCTTATAGAAGTAGCGTAATATCCTTGTTTCATAAATAACTCCATGGCTGCAGTATGAATATTTTCTTTTGATGCTTGGCGAATACGGTCATTTTCTTCAGGTGTACGTGGCATTTTATTTTCAATCCTCCATAAAAGCAGTGAATTCTTCATATAAAACTTCAGAATGGGTGAGGGGCAGCATATGATCCGCATCCTTTATTTCGATGAATCCGATGTTTGGAACCTTACGGAAACAATCGGCAACTCGAAAATTGTCTGCCAAGTCCTTTTTGCCGATAAAAAATAAGGTTTCGGCGTTCAATGCTTCTAATCGTCCTATTGCTGGCGGCTGTGGCCATTTCATGCAGAAATCAGCGGGCCACTTAAGCATGCGCTCAAAATGATGTCTGAGCATTTGGACAGTGAGATTTTTGTGCGGACTATCGATTACCACCTGATATGTTGGTGAATGAAGGGCAAGCTCTAACATCTTATCTATATTGGGTGCACTTTCCAATATTCTGTCATGATATTGTCCAAACTCCTTTGAATAGGTAAAACCAGTTAAAGAAGGAGCAATTAACACAAGTTTCGATACTCTTTCAGGGAAATTAAGAGCGAAATCAGTTGCAATCTGCCCGCCCATGGAATGGCCAATAATCGTTGCCTGATGAAGTTCCAGGTAATTCATTAGTCCAGTACTTCGTCTACATAGTTTACATGTTTTATAGGGGATGGTGATTTACCGGCACCACGGCCATCAAAAGCAATAACTTTGTAATCCTTAGATAAAAGAGATGCTAAAAATGTCCATTGCCTCAAATCAGTCCCACCGCCATGAATAAGAACAACAGGACGACCATTGCCAGTAATCTCGAAATGTAAATCCAATGCAACCCCTCCATTTTTCACTGAATTTTCAGTTTTGTTTTATTATTGAATGAACGTTTAGTCAATAGAAAATGTAATCTAATTCCTAAAGATCTTAGATATTATTTACATTCCAAATAATGGCGCTAACCAATAAAAAAAGCAAAATAATTATTGCCCTATTATTGAACAAGCTGGGAAGGAAGCATAGTAATTTATACATTTATTTATAAATTCACCTTTGCAAAAGCCAATTCTAATCGGTTCCTAATTTGTTTATTTCCATTTTTCTATATCTTAATCTTACGTTACAGTGATTAAAACTGCCAAGCTTCATGCCAATTCTGCTTCAGGTGTATGCTCGACTAACTGGGCCGTGGCTTCGGTGACTTGGTGGGTCTAAAAGCGTTCCTGGATTTCCATCTCCTCAGGTTTTCTTATACGATCTTTGTGTTGAGCAAAAAATATTGCATAATGAACACATTTTTAACAATTTGAAAAAGTGGTATGAGAGGCGACTATTGATTTATTAATTGGTTTTATTACTTCTTATAGAGTGCAATACCCATTTGTGCAGAGCCCGTTATTCTCTTTTATTTTAATTTTTGCATCAGTCCTGAATTTGTCCATACGTATGATCCGCTTTTTGCATAAAATGGTAAATGTATAATTTGAAGGAGGACTATACTTGAGAAAGAAACTCTTAACGACGAGCTCGGAGGGTTTGATGGAAGATTCATATCCCTACCAGTTGTATCAAAAGGCAAAAAAGTTTGGAATTTGGAATCCCCAGGATATCAATTTCTCACAGGATCAAGAGGACTGGAAAACACTATCTGTTAAAGAAAAAGACTGGGTGCTGAAACTTCTCGCTCAATTTCAAGGAGGGGAAGAGGCGGTTACTCTTGACTTACTCCCATTGCTTAGGGTGATTGCGAGAGAAGGTAGATTGGAAGAAGAGATGTTCCTTACAACCTTTTTATGTGATGAAGCTAAACATACTGAATTCTTTCGACTGGTGTTAAATGCTATTGGTGAAAAAGGCGATCTTTCCCACTTGCATTCTGAAACCTATCGTAAGTTATTTTATGAAATTCTCCCCGAAACAATGGAACGGCTATGGCATGAACAAACCCCTGAGGTAATAGCTGACGCAGCTACAGTGTACAATATGTTTGCAGAAGGAGTGTTGGCGGAAACTGGATATAAATCATTTTACGATGTACTTAAAAAGATGGGTAAAATGCCCGGACTTTTAGAGGGCATTGACCACTTAAAGAAAGATGAATCAAGGCATATTGCATATGGAACATATCTTCTTCAGCGCTTGATTTGTGAACATCCTCATCTTTTTGACAGGGTGGTTAAGAAGCTTGAGGAATTGGCACCAATTTCTATCTCCTTAAATGCAGAGGGCGTTATTGGAGAAGGGGAAAAAGTAAAGGAATACCATTCTGATATTAAGAAATACTCAGAAAAACAGTTAATGGCAAGAATTGAAATCCTTGCACGGGCGAAGGGGCAGACAATCGAAGAAATTTATCGATCTGGAGGAAACTCAAAACTAAAAAAAGGTTCAGAATGACAGATTTAGAAATCACCAGTCAATATGATTGGTGATTTTTTTTAATGAAATTATCATTTTTTTACTTTTAAATGAAAAAATAAACAAAAATTATTTTTCGTGGTATAACTTGTGTTTTTCCCAATTGAAATTTGGAAGGGAGATGGACAGTTATGTTAATCGTTTTTTAGTATAAGTATTAGTAGGAGTGTTCACGTTTAGTAATATTAATATTTCTTTTGCAGAAGAAACAGATTGGGATTGAGCGGAGTTTGAGAGATTGAAATAATTAGATACCATTGAATTTCAAGGAGAAGCCGCATTCTAAAAGAGTACAACAAGTGAAGTTATATATATTCCCATGTATGAAGATGGAACAACTTTGGCTGTAAAGTAGTGGACAACTAAAGACAAAGACTCTAATCAAGTTCAGGTTCAATATGCTAAGAGTCATGATTCTAATAGTAGCACTAAGGATACGTCAACAAAATCCATAGGGTTGTAATTAACAAAACTAAACCAGCTAGGAGTACTCAATATTCCTTATCCTTTAAAAACTAGGAGTGAAGAAAATGAAAATAAAAAAATGCCAAAAATTCGTACAGTTAGACATAAGGAATTGGGATAATACAGAGTTAGTAGAAAGATTATATGAGATTTGTGAGACTAGTAAAGAGTATGAAAATGATGAAGTAGAGGTTCATCAGGTTGTGGACTTAGGGAAACTTAAAAACGAGTGGAGATATTTAATCATTCTTAATATTTCACAAGATTTGGATAACCTAGGAGCACCAGTAGACCATTATTAAAATCTAAAATAGCAATTAACTCTGCATCAATAATATCCTTTAGTGGCAACATCCTATCCTAATAAACAGACACAGATTCAGCATCAAAATTCCTTAATAAGTTATGTTTTAAGGAATCGATTAACTGATTCATCTAGACATTTATTCAATCTCTTTTGGTGATATGTTGCTCGCCTTCTAAGTGTTATTAATGCTTCTAGGTTCGGCATGCTTATATCTGTTATATAATGAGTTCCTATTTCCCTGAGTAGCATTGGAAAGGGTTCATCAGGTGTAACAAGTAACTTAAAACTGTTTTTCATTCATTTACCCTCACTTGAAAATGAGTATACATAAAAATTCATCCATGAAATGTTAAAGTAGGAACAAACTGTGCGGTAGGTTAGAACTTCTTTTATTTAAATTTATTTTTCCTGATTTGATATTAGGATATAATAGAAAAAAATGAATAAAAGGTGTGATTTTTCTGACGGAAGCACTAAAAAAGCAGCATAGAAAGTTATCTAGTTTGATAATTATCCAACGGACCATTCTTATTACAATTGGTGCTTTGCTAATGGCCACGGGATTGGAAATCTTTTTAATTCCCAACCATGTAATTGATGGTGGCATTACAGGTATTTCAATTATGCTTTCTCACATTACTGGGATAAAACTAGGAATCTTTCTTTTTCTATTGAATCTACCATTTGTATACCTGGGATATAAACAGTTCGGAAAAACTTTTGCTATATCTACTATATATGGAATTATAATGCTTTCCATTTTTGCAACATATTTTCATCCTATTCCACCCTTCACTGAAGATATCCTTCTTGCTACAATTTTTGGCGGCATTTTTTTAGGTGTAGGTGTAGGAATAGTAATTCGTAACGGTGGTGCACTTGATGGTACAGAAATACTTTCGATTGTAATAAGTAAAAAAGTGCCTTTTTCTGTTGGCGAAATTGTTATGTTCATCAATCTATTTATACTTGGTTCTGCCGGATTCGTTTACACATGGGATAGAGCTATGTATTCAATCTTAGCTTATGTAATAGCTGCTAAAGCCATTGACATTGTTATTACTGGAATGGAAGAAACAAAGTCAGTATGGATAATTAGCGATGAGGCAAGAGAGATAGGTGATGCAATCAATAGTCGCTTAGGACGGGGTGTGACATACTTAAATGGTGAAGGTGCCTTTTCTGGAGAGGACAAGAAGGTTATTTTCTGTATAATTACCAGACTTGAAGAATCTAAGTTAACTACTATTGTTGAAGAGATTGACCCTTCATCCTTCTTAGCAATAGCAAATATTGCAGAAGTACGTGGAGGACGGTTCAAAAAGAGAGATATTCATTAATTTATAAAATAATACTTATTAACAGGGCCAACATTTTGATGCTGGCTTTTGTTTATGTTTTTTAATCTGTAGTAAGACTATTCACATGGGAATCTTCTGTAGTTCCTAAACATATATTCACAGAACTTGGGTCAAATGCATAGTGTAAATTGAATATATTATAAAAGAGGGGAATGTTCCCTCTGTATGATAATTACTACAATAATCAAACGCCTTTATATAGACAAAGATTAACCATGCAACAGGCACAAGAAATCGCACTTCAGAGAGTGACTGGCCAAGTACTACATGTTGATATGGATATGGAACATGGTGTTCTAGTATACGAATTCTTTATTTTGACAAACCAAAACAGAATTTATGAGGTTGAGATAAATGCCAAGACAGGAAAGATTATGAAAGTAGAAGAAGAAGATTTGGATTAGGGAAGTTAATGCGTTGAAAACTGCTTGAAAACTTGCGATAAATCAACAAAATACAAGCCGTCTCTTAATGAGGGAACGGCTTTTTATTATGCAATGAAAGGAGGGATCCGCTTCAGGTGAATATTTTACATACAACGTTGAAACATCCGAAGGGGTAGTTCAGTGGTTTACAGAGTCAAAAGATTACGAAGCTGCTGAGGATTATATTTGTGAATACCGGGTTATCAACTAAATCTTAATTTACATTAGGGGAATGAAATATAGTTCCCCCAATAAAAACCAGGAGGAGTAATAATAGAAGAAAAATAAAAAAGGCAGTCACAAAGACCGCCATTATCGGGATACAACACAGGTATTTTGTGACTCTAGAGTCACGTTCCGAGTCACAAATCATCAAATTTTCTTGTGACTCGGTTTTCATCAACTTTTATTTATGATTTTTTCAATTAGTACTTGTAAATCATCCGGTCTGTGAAATTCAATCGGCGAGACACCTTTATCGAACTCTATCGTATCGGATTCTATCATCAATACATACTTCCCATTAATCTTGCCTAAATGGATGCTATCGCCAAAATCGGCTAACAGTCCTTTGATGGATGTACTCCCAAGCTTCATTCGCAGTTCGGCTTCAGGTGTATGCTCGACAATCTGGGCTGTGGCTTCGACGACTTGGTGGGTTTCAAGGCGTTCTTGAATTTCACGCTTTTCGCTTGTTTCCCAGATTTCCAGGTCTTGTTCGAATTTCTGCAGTTCGTCACTGTTTTCTTCGAATTGAGCGGATACATGTTCATGGACCATATGGATGACCTGGTTTTTCATGATTTCCGGCATCGATTCACCGTATTCGACGAATTTCAAAAAGTCCTCGAAGTAGCGGGCATGTGAGGCCTGGTGGATTTTCAGTTCGGCTTCTTCGACCATTCCTTCTTCGGGCATGTATGGGTATTGAATGGATTTCATATTTTTAGTGGTGATTGCCATTTCAACGTGCCTAATCAAAGTTCGTTCATCCGATATGGAAGCAACTTTCGGCTCGAAATCACATTTTAATAAGAAAACGAATGGTTCATCAAGATATTTCGTTAATTTTGCCGATGCGATTATGAAGACTCCGCCACGGACGGCACTTGTATCGATATAAGACCGAGTGAATTGTTCATTTTCCTCTTGGAATTCCTGTTTTGTTTTAGCATATCGAACACGGTTAAATACATTGTAATTAGGGTTGGAATCAAGTGCATGTCCTTCTTCTACAATAAAAGAACCAATTTTCGTCGGTATTTGTTCAGTTTTTGGATGACGGTCGACTTTCCGTTTGGAAATCTTCATCAATTCCCCATCCAAAAAAACCTTTAGAGGACTTTCTTCGTATTCTTCAGTATCAAGAGTTTGGAAATGTTTAAAACGCTTATCAGCCTGATCGCCTTTTCCTTCGACTTGGATTAAATAAAAAGACAGATAGGTAATCTCAAAATCCATGAATGTCACCTTCTTCAAATATTAAGCATAATTCCCGTACTTTTTTTAAGACTTAATAAGTATAGTGATGTACTTTGATTCCGTCAAACTATTGGTGCATAAATGATCAGAATAATATTGAATTGTTATTTCATAATAATACATAAAGAAAAATAAATAATGATTCTTTATAGGATTAAAAATATTAGAACTCTTGCAAAATTAATTAATGGAATACAGTACATACACCAATAGCTCACTTTATTAATATTAAAATAATGAATTGTTAATCATTCTTTGTTAATTATGGATAAACCTGTTGAATATTATAGCTTACCTTCCAAAGGGAATAAAAAAACAGAATTTTAAAATAATAAATCATTGACGTTAAAAAGGTTAATACGTATAATTTAAAAGTCAGATAATTCAGGAATTGCAGAAATTTGTCGAAATTTCTCCGATATAAATGATAAGTGAAATTATTTGTCTATAGTTTTCAGAATAATTATAAAATTATGGAGGAGAGAACATGAGTATTTTTAGAAAGAAGTCCATTGAGGACTTGTTGAAAAACGCAGGTTCCGGCGGTAAGGGATTGAAACGAGAATTGGGAGCTTGGGATTTAACGATGCTAGGAATTGGAGCGATTATTGGGACTGGCATTTTCGTTCTAACAGGCACTGGTGCAGTGAATGCTGGTCCTGCACTTTCAATATCGTTCGTCATTGCTGGACTTGCCTGTTTATTCGCTGCACTTTCTTATGCAGAATTTGCAGCTTCCGTGCCGGTATCCGGTTCGACTTATACGTATGCTTATGCAACTTTAGGTGAATTCGCCGCTTGGATAATCGGCTGGGATTTAATCCTTGAATACTTATTGGCTGTCAGTGCCGTATCGGCGGGGTGGTCGGGCTATTTCCAATCATTTTTAAGTGGATTCGGAATTAACTTTCCGGAGAAATTGACGGCAGCACCGGGTTCGGTCGAAGGAGTCACGACTTATATGAACTTACCAGCCTTTTTGATAGTCATGGCGATTACCTTTTTGATTTCCATAGGTACGAAACAAACGACTAGAATCAATAATATAATGGTCGTTATTAAAGTGTTGGTAGTCTTGTTGTTTATCGTTTCTTCTATATATTATGTGAAACCGGAAAACTGGCAGCCGTTCATGCCATTTGGAATCGATGGGGTATTTTCAACTGCCGCATTAATGTTCTTTGCCTTCATCGGCTTTGATGCAGTTGCATCTGCGGCTGAAGAAACAAGAAATCCAGGTAGGAATTTACCACGGGGAATTCTTGGTTCATTAGTCATTTGTGTAGTGCTTTATATGGCGGTAAGTTTGATCATGACCGGTGTGGTACCGTATGCACAATTCAGCCAGGCTCTTGACCATCCGATTTCTTTGGTATTGCAAAGCGCAGGACAAAATTGGATTGCAGGTATCATTGATCTAGGTGCCTTCCTCGGAATGACAACGGTGATCTTGGTTATGTTGTATGGACAAACCCGAATCATGTTTGCGATGTCACGTGATGGTCTGATGCCTAAATCCTTATCAAAACTTCATAAAAAATATAAAACACCTTATGCGGCTTCATGGATATTCGGTTTATTAGCGGCCTTATTGGGGGCATTCATACCGCTTGGTGAATTGGCTGAGCTTGTCAACATTGGAACATTGACTGCGTTTACGATGATTTCCATTGCGGTCATCGTGTTACGGAAAACAAGGCCTGATATGAAACGTGCTTTTTATTGTCCGGCTGTACCGCTCGTTCCAGGCCTGGCAATCGTTTTTTGCGTATTCTTGATGGTTCAGCTAGGGAGTCATACATGGATGAGGTTCTTGATCTGGATGGCTATCGGAGTAGTCATTTACTTCACTTATTCCCGTAAACACTCGAATCTTAACCAGCAGCAGGAAAATGAACATTGAAAAAGACACTCTCTGGAGTGTTTCAGTTTGCAGACAAAAGGAGCTCTATCTAAATTTTTAAACATAGTTGATTGGAGCGGGTGTGCGAGACTCCTGCAGGAATAGCGAGTCCAAGGGAGACCCCACAGGTGCAAGTGCGCCGAGGAGGCTCCCGGACCGCCCGCGGAATCGAGTGCCAACGTTCCAATCAACGTCCAAATTTGTACAAGCAAAAAAAAAAACTGTAGATGCTCTTTGGAGTGTCTTTTTTTATTTGGACATAAATAGTTCATAAGTCTTGTGTAAGAAGAAAATTTATCGAAGTGAATTAAGATTAACAGACTTTATGTCGAAATAGTATATATGGGTAGAAAAAATTGGAGGCAATTCAATCATGAAAAGTATATGGAGAAGTAAACAAAAGATAGATTCGATGGACTATATGCAATATAAGGAACACGTCGGTATCAATATCAGGGAATATCCGAGCGTATTGAATCAAGTGGAAATGATTCATTTGACGATGGGGGATTTGTGCATAATTCGTTCTTTACAGGAAGAAGTGAAGAAACATTTGACCCAAATAGTAGGAAATTTCTATAAAAATCTAGAAAATGAACCCTCATTAATGAAAATCATATCAGACAATAGTTCTGTTGATAGGTTGAAAAAGACACTGCATCGTCATATGTACGAAATGTTTAGCGGGAACATTGATGATGCGTATATTAAACAACGTTATATTATCGCACAAGTACATGTGCGAATTGGATTGCAGCCAAAATGGTATATGAGTGCTTTTCAGGATTTATTGCAGTCATTAATCATTCATGTGATTTCCAATATGAAAAATATTGAGCAATATCAAGAAAACATTCTGGCTGTCACTAAAATTTTTAATCTGGAGCAGCAAATAGTTTTAGAGGCATATGAACTTGAAAATGAGAAGATTCGCCAAAAAAACCAATCAGAAAAAGAAACGATTAAACTGCAGGTCAATCATAATGCAGAGGAATTGGCAGCAATCAGTGAAGAGACTAGTTCAGCAACTCAATTAATGGCAAATAAGGTAGTCGAAATTCATGATTTCACTAAAAAGGGCTCAGAGATTGCGATACATGCAGAGGGAAAATCAAAAGAGGGAGTCGAACTGTTACAGGGATTAGAGAAAAGATTGGTAAAAACGCAGGAGCAAATGACGATCATCTCAAAAGATATGGAACAGCTATCCAATACTTCAAAGGAAATTGAACGAATTGTCACGATCATCACTTCAATTGCAGAGCAAACGAATTTGTTGGCGTTGAACGCAGCGATTGAAGCGGCAAGAGCTGGTGAAAATGGTAAAGGATTTGCGGTTGTGGCTGGTGAGGTAAGGAAGCTGTCGGAAAATACCAAGGACTCAGTTTCGGAAGTAGTGAAACTGGTTAATGGAATTGCTCATTTTACCAATGTCATGAACACATCAATTTCCATGGTTAGCGGGGAAATTACTAAAGGAACGAAACAAGGAAAAGAAACTGGCATATTTTTTACTGATATAGCAAAGGACATGCTTTCTGTTAAAGAGCAGAATATTAAAATCACCAAGGAAATGACAGAGCTGAATGATATATTCGACGAAATTAATGAAGCATTCAATCAAGTGGCGGTTTCCTCGGATCAATTAACTCAAATGACGATGAACTTGTAATGAAGTTCAACATTTTTATAAGAACAGCTTAATGGTGCTCATTCGTATTTTAATAAACAACTCGATAGAATATTTCTGAACAAACCCCAAGCGGTTTATAGCATAGGAATAAGGACTCCGTTAACAAGCTGTTCAATAAATCACTTGATATAAAATAAGTTTAATGTTATATTAATAAAGCGATGAGCTAATTTGTGTAAGTCGAAGAACATGCTTTTAGCTAAACGTCGGGATGTGGCCTGACGGTTCTGCGCCACAAACGCATCAAAGACGCCTGCTGCGTGCAGGCGTCTTTTTCATTTTATCGATTCTTTTCTTGCAGCTTGTACGTCATCCTTGAATTCCTCTTGTATTTCTTCTGTTATTCCCTTGGTTGCATCCTTAAACTCCCTAAGCGAGGTGCCGACTGCCCGTCCGATTTGAGGTAGCTTGTTCGGTCCAAAAACAATTAAAGCTAAAAGAAGTATTAAAATTAAACCGGGAAAACCAATGTTTGAAAGCATAACTAGTCACTCCAATCAAATCTGTTAGTTAATATTATAGACTCCTTCCATGTATTTGCCAATGTTATTTAGGATATATTATAGAGTTCAGCAACCGATGATTCTCACAAGACAACACTTTCAATTCCGTCCAATTTTATCTTGCACATTCTATCTAAAAATTACTTACCCAAGTATGCTATTACATAATAATTTATCAATGAAAGTGGGGGACGGTAACATAAATCAGAGTGCAGCCGTTAGTTTTGCCGTTTGCGCATGAATAATTTGGATTCACCTGTTTAATGTGTAATATGAAATTTTTTTGTTGTCTGGGAATGATTTAACTTGCAAGAATGAAGATATTTCGGTATTATAACTATACAAGCTGCGTTGTTCGTAATGATAATTAAGTTTTAACCTTTAAGCTGTAATAGGGAGTTTTATATTGAAACAGGAATGTTATGCCTCGTCACTGACTTGGACAACAGGATTGCTTCTGCAAACACCCACTTTGAGGAGTGGTGGTTTAAAACTTTCTTACTTGAATACGGCAATGGCGGCTTCCTACTTCACTAATTAGAAACCAGTTCCGATAAGGGACTGGTTTTTTGTTGTTTTTACGCATGTTCAAAACTTGTAATTAACGATAGCATCAGAAAACATATTAAGATTTTATGAAAAATATGCGAAAGTTTTTATTGAAATATCAGATAATTAGCATTTATAATAACAATTAGATAACTCGGTTCACTATTTGTATAAAAATAAGTGAGTCGAATATTTTTTACATGATTACGTAAGCGCTATCATTTGGATGGAATTACTGCAGTCACCTAGAGAGGAGAAAATTTTATGGCTAAAATTAATACGACAGAGGTAATTAGCAACAGTAAATTTAACCGCTTTCATTTTGGATTGCTGGCATGGTGTTTTATCATTATCCTTTTTGACGGCTATGACCTTGTCGTTTACGGTACGGTTGTCCCGTTATTGACGGAGGAATGGAACCTTACTTCCGTGGAAGCGGGGGCTATGGGTAGCTACGGTCTATTTGGAATGTTGTTTGGGGCGATCTTCTTTGGTACATTAGCAGATCGGATTGGCAGAAAAAACGTAATCGCGATTACACTCATTTTATTTAGTTTATTTACGCTTTTATGTGGATTTGCGGATACGCCTACGATGTTTTCAACTTTCCGATTTCTAGCGGGATTAGGGCTTGGGGGCATCATGCCGAACGTCATTGCCTTATTGACGGATTATGCACCGAAAACGATGCGGAGCATGGTCGTTTCAATCGTATTATGCGGTTACTCATTCGGAGGGATGCTTGCTCCGATACTGGGTATCCTGGTTATGCCGACACTAGGTTGGGAATCAATATTCTGGTTTGCAGGAATACCATTGTTATTTTTACCCTTCATGATGAAGCGTTTACCAGAGGCTTCGACGCATCTGATCAGAATTAATAAAAAGGAAGAACTGATCAGAATACTATCAAAAGTAAGTCCGGAAAGTAAATTCGACATCAATGACGAACTTGTGGAAGTGAAAAAAACAGAAGCCAATATGCCGATTGTTGGATTGTTTAAGGATTCCCGTGCCCTTAGCACATTGATGTTCTGGATCGCCTTTTTCATGTGCCTATTGATGGTATATGGATTGAATACATGGCTTCCAAAGCTAATGATCGAGGCAGGGTATGCGCTGAATTCAAGCTTAGGTTTCTTGATCGTCCTTCAAGGGGGCGCTATCGTAGGCACGCTTATCATCGCTAAACTTTGTGATCGTTATGGATCCAAGAAAATGCTTGTGCCGATGTATGCGCTTGGAGCTGTCAGTTTGACGCTATTGGGAATGGGCGGAAGCCCCTTCGTGATTTACACATTGGTAGCCATTGCAGGAGCCTGTACCATTGGTGCCCAAAACCTTGTACAAGCCTATGTTTCCCAGTACTATCCACCAAATATAAGATCGACTGCACTAGGGGTGGCATCTGGTATCGGAAGGATTGGCGGTATGCTCGGGCCCATACTCGGCGGATTTTTATTGTCCATCTCGCTACCCATCCAATTGAATTTCATTGCCTTCGCCATACCTGGTCTCATTGCTGCGGTTGCCTTATCATTCGTTCCAGTGAAAATGGCTTATTATAAACATGATCATTCGGAGCCAACTGAAGAAATGGTCGTAGAATCCAATAAAATGAACGTCCTGTGATTTAAATGCATGAAATGCAGTGCTGGGATACCCTCGCTGTCATTTCATGCATATTTGTATTAGCTTCCTTTTTTCCTTAGCAAAGGGTCTATATAAAAACCGCAAATTCACAAGAATTAGTGTAAAGATTTTCCGGGAATTGCTTCGCTTGACCTATCCTTGAGAAAAGTTGCTTAAATGTTCATAATTTCGCAATATGAGTCACTCTTAATATAAAGAATAAATGTTAGAATGATGATATGGATAATTAATTCCTCCTTGAAGTGGAGCGAACTATAAATTAATCTCATCTTTTGTGAGGAGTCATTACTTTGAAAATTTTAAAACATGTAATTTTTTGGTTAAGCATTATAGGGACATTATTCTCTATGATTTATTTCTTTGTAGCGGACATTCCGTTATATGTTAAATTGTTAGGCGGAGCCATTATCCTTTATCTAGGTTATGATCTTATAACAGAATCAAGGAAAAGAAAGCGTAAAGAAGCCTTGGACGCTTAATCTTATCTTCATTAAAAAGCCCTCTTTGATAAGAGGGCTTAGTTTGTGTCCAAAAGGGTTCGGAATGGGATAGACAAAGGTAAATTAAACAAGGTAAACGAAGGGCAGAATGACACATCAAGAATAAGCTCTTTAATGGCCATATAGGGGATAACTCTTTCCTTTGCACTGATAGTCATAAGAGTTATGTTCAGTTCGCCCAAGATTTTCGTTAAATCATAAGCGTGTACAAAGAGGAAACCATGAAGAAGGAATATACTATATTCAACACATAAATTCTGTTCAGCGCTAATTCCAAATTCACTGCCCATAAATAGAAGCTTCTTGCCAGGATGCGTCATGAAATACCCAAAGAGTAACCGTAAGGAAGTGATTGAATAGGTTTAATGGTATGGCGATAAATATATCAGTACTATATGTACTGGTTCTAATGGATGGAACTCCTTGAAAATCGCTGTAGCCAAGACCCCACAGCCGCTTACGCTGAGGAGGCTTGACAGACAGCTGGCGGATAGGAAGCGGATTTCTGAAATCAACTGAAACGTATCAAGAAATATTGCAGGTAAGCTGGAATTTCTTCCAAGTTTGTCTATTGCCTGAACCCTCTTCGATAAGAGGGTTTTTTTGTTGATTAATAGGCAAATCATCAATGAGTATTGACAATATTCTGAAAACTAAGTTAATATATAGTGAACACAGTTCTATATACGTATAATTTTTTATTTGTAATCTATTGTCATTAAATGTTAGCTCGAACCAAAAAAGAGAAATCCTTAAGACCACGTCAAAAGGAATACCAGAAAGAGGGGAAGGAAATGCGCACGATCCAAGTGTCTGAAATGATGGATGAACAAAAATTTAACCGTTTTCATTTACAGATTTTATTATGCTGTATCTTTATCATCATCTGTGACGGGTATGATATGTTCATGCTTGGGACGATCCTGCCATCTTTGATGGCGGAGTGGAGGATAACTGCCGTAGAGGCAGGGTTATTCAGCAGCTATGCTTTGTTTGGAATGATGATAGGAGCGTTGGTCTTTGGACCGCTGGCCGATAAATCCGGCAGAAAGAAAGTCATAATGATTTGTACGATCATTTTTTCCGTATTTACATTTACTTCAGGTTTCGCCGATGATCCAATATCTTTTGGAATACAGCGTTTTATTGCAGGACTAGGCTTGGGAGGAGTCATGCCTAATCTAATTGCAATCATTACTGAATATGCCCCTAAAAAACTTAGAAGTACCCTGGTAGCGATCATGTTCAGCGGGCACGCTCTAGGGGGAGTTGTAGCATCACTGGGAGCGATGTACCTGATTCCGAACTTTGGTTGGCGGGCAGTGGTTTGGCTCGGTGCACTTCCATTAATATTCATGCCAATATTATATAAGTTGTTGCCAGAGTCAATAAGTTTTTTCATGAAAAATAATAAAAAAAGCAAATTGGTGGACGTTCTGAATCAAGTGAATGTAAACGGTCAATATACGATGAATGATCATTATGTTCTTCAGGAGCAACTCAAAAGTGAAATGAAAGGGTTTCCAGTTAAACAGTTATTCAAAAATGGGAGGACTTTAAGCACGCTCATGTTCTGGATTGCATTTTTCATGTGTTTGTTCGTAATGTATGGCTTGAGTACATGGCTTCCAAAGATCATGGGTGGGGCAGGATATGAATTAGGTTCAAGCCTGACATTCTTAGTCGTATTGAACCTTGGAGCGGTTTTTGGAGCGATCGTTGGAGGGAAGCTTGCAGATAGATATGGTTCCAAGAGGATTCTGGTTACTTTCTTGGTCATTGGATTCATTACCCTTACGATGCTGAGCTTCAAGCCAAGCATGATCATGCTTTATATACTGATTGCGATTGCAGGAGGTACGACAACAGGTACACAAATTGTAACGAATGCATATGTATCTCAGTATTATCCGAATGAAATCCGTTCTACTGGAGTCGGATGGGCATTGGGTATCGGCAGAATTGGCGGAATACTCGCTCCTACTTTCTGCGGGGTCCTGCTTGATATGAAGTTATCCTTGCAAGTCAATTTTTTAGCTTTTGCCATACCATGCATCATTGCAGCAATGGCGATTTGGTTCATTCAGGATAACTTCAGTAATATGACCGCCAATAGGCAGGAAAAGAAATTGATATAATAAACAACCAGCTTAATCACTTTATGAAAATGTTCAAATGAAGATAGGCCCAATCAACAAGTGGAGATCTTGGTAAAAGAATTAAAGGGCCTTATGCCCTTTAATTCTTTTATTGTCTGGGGCCCCATATAATGACTGAAACTCCGACCAAGCAGATTAAAGCTCCAATCCAATCATATAAATCAGGAGTTTTCTTATCGATGCCCCATCCCCATAAAACCGATAAAACGATGAAAACCCCGCCATATGCAGCATAAACACGTCCAAAGGTAGGGAACGTTTGGAAAGTTGCAATGATGCCGTATAACACCAACCCAAAACCTCCGGCTAAACCTAGATAAATGGATTTACCTTCTCTTAACCAAAGCCAAATAAGGTAACCGCCGCCAATTTCAGCTAGACCAGCCATAAGGAATATTACGGTAGTAACTAACATATATGTATACCTCTCTTCCTGGTTGAAATTTTATCATATATGAAACTGCAAATGACATACTTTACAGAGTTCTTAATAATTGAAAGTTAACTGGAGCATTTCCATTAAGGCATGAAAATGATCTTAATCTTTAAAAAGTTATTTTTTAAAAGGTTGGTTTTGTTGATAGTTGAACAGTTTAGCTTAAAAAAATGCCATATTTATTTTTTGACTCTAACTTGGATTGCAATACAGATGCAAAGGGTACTATACCTAAATAGGAATATAGTAATTTAGTTGAGGAGTTGCAGCCATGAAAACCCGAACATTTGCATACATGTTAGCGCTAATTCATTCAAGTATTGTCGGCCTATCTTTCTTATTTACGAAAATGGCGATTGCAGAATCGAATCCGCTGGATACTTTGGCGTTCCGGTTCTCCGTTTCTTTCGTCATCATTTTATTCCTGGTCGTCTTTAAAGTCATTAAGGTGAACTATTCCTGGGAGTCGGTTAAAAATCTTGTTCCGTTATCTTTGTTATTCCCAACTCTTTTCTTTGCCTTTCAAACTTTCGGACTTAAGTATTCGCAATCCACCGATGCTGGAATTCTGTCTGCGGTCACCCCGATTCTAACATTGATGATAGCTGGATATTTCCTTAAGGAGAAAACATCTTTATATCAAAAACTTTCGATTGTCTTGTCGGTAGTTGGGGTATTATTCATTTTTGTGATGAAAGGGAGCACAATCAATTTTTCCGACATGCTAGGGATGGTGTTGATCCTGCTATCCTGTATTGCAACTGCATGTTATACAACGATGACCCGTTCCCTTGCCAAGGACTATACACCAGGTGAAATGTCCTTTTTCATGATGGGAACAGGCTTTGTCATTTTTAACGTAGCTGCGCTTTTCACCCACTTAAAACAAGGAACGATGCCGAATTTCTTTACACCATGGTCGAGCATGGAATTCATCAGTTCCATTTTGTATTTGGGAATATTGGCTTCATTGGTCACTTCGTTATTATCCAATACGATCTTATCAAAAATCAAAGCGTCCCAAATGAGTGTGTTTGCAAATCTTTCCACTGTTGTCACGATTGCAGCAGGGGCTCTCATTTTAAATGAAAAGATTACAATCTACGATATATTGGGTTCGATACTAATCATTTTAGGTGTAATAGGAACGAATTATTTTGGAGTGAAGAAAGAGCATTCAATAAAAGTGAATCTTGAATATAATGAAGGGAAACTGTGAATGAATGAAAAAGATCCATCCCATTTGGGATGGATCTTTTTCATTTCCACCATCTTGTTTGAGGGAAATCCGTTGAACCAATGGCCACTGGTTCGCCTATTTGAGGTGTGCAGACCTGGACTCCAAGATCATTGGCCGCTTTTGTTACCCGTTCTATCGGATCTGTCCAGTCATGAAAAGACAATGTGAAACCAGCCCAATGAATGGGGAGCATCCGTTTACCTTGCACATCTATATGTGCTTGTACAGTTTCTTCTGGAATCATATGGATGGTTGACCAGCGTTCATCATATTGGCCGCATTCCATTAAAGTAATATCAAAAGGCCCGAATTTTTCGCCTATTTCTTTAAAATGGCTGCCATATCCACTATCTCCGCTAAAAAATACCTTTTCTTGTTTTCCTTTAATTACCCAAGAGCACCAAAGTGTTGTATTGCCATCGCGTAAACTTCTTCCAGAAAAATGCCTTGCAGGCGTGCAGACAAATCGCAAACCCTTGAATGAAACCTCATCCCACCAATTATGTTCCTGAATCAGTTCTTGTTTAACTCCCCATCTTTCAAGGTGTCCGCCGACACCTAGTGGAACAATGAACTGACTGACCTTATCCTTTAGTTTCTTTATTGAGTAATAATCCAAATGATCGTAGTGATCATGTGAGAGCAGGACGGCATCGATAGGAGGCAGCATATCCAAATCAATAGGCAGCTCCCCGCTGAAACGCTTGTTCCCAAACCAAGGAAAGGGAGTTGGTGCTTTGCCAAACATGGGATCCACTAAAATGGTTTTCCCATCTAACTCCAACATGAATGCAGAATGACCAAACCAGGTGATTTTATTGGCATTCATAGATCCAGGTTCTTTTGTTCCAATTACGATTGGCTGGTCGGGCCTCCTTTTTGGATTGGGTTTTATGAAATCACGTAAAATCGAACCAGTATGCTTAAGACTCATCGCTTGACTGGCTGGAATCTGATTTTGGAATTTTCCCTTGGAAAAATTCTCTTTTGTAGTGAATCTTCTCACTTTTTCTTTGTTTATCCTTCTTCCAAGTGGAGGATAGAGGTTTAGGAAAAGTAATAATAGTATAAAAGAAGAAATGAGGATCTTAATAATTTTCATCATGATAGTTTCCTCCCATATTAATCATGCCTTTTTATTAAAACATATCATATCACAGAATATATAGGGTTATTTACTATGATGTCATTCAGCTAGTGAAAACTTCTGGCAAGTGTTTAAGTTTCACCCGTCTTAGGCAGGGAATAGTGGTATATATAATGAATAATATAGAGAGCGGGATAATGAATGTAGCTGCTGAAGGGTAGGGTGATAAATCGATTGTTAATGTTTTTCAGAGTCTTTGTATGGGTAGTATTTATTGCTTTATTGGCATATGTCATACTTTCTTGGAAATATAAGGACAAGGTAAGTAAAAGGATTGAAGCGATTCGAAAAACCTGGTATATCATTTTTGTACTGGGAGCTTTGATTTATTGGAATTTCTATCCGATGAGCATTTTTAATGAGTGGAAAAATTTCTTGATTATGGCTATCGTATTCATCCTTATTGATATGTTTGTATTCTTGAGCATGTATATATCGAAGATTGGCGATAACGAGCTGTCCTATGCAACAAAAGCGGTTGCGGAAAGTGACAAACTTTTAACGGATAATAGGGAAAAGGTCAAAAATATGTTTCATCTCCTAAAGAAAGAAGGAATACCTGAGTATTATCAATCGAATAAGGAATACTTGGCATATTTGAGCATTCTCCTTCAAGCATATGCAGCTAAGGAAGGCATGAACGTGAAAATTCTTCCTTTCAAAACGGAACAGGACAAGCAATTGGTGATTAATGGGCATCCGAACTTGAATGGCAGTAACATCCGTGCTACATTGGAAAGAGAAGATACGTATTATAATGATGAAGAAAAAATGGCTTTGCAGCCAGTAAGCATTTTGATGGAACCCTATATCATTGACGTTAAATCGGAAAGCTTCGTTTCAGAAGTCGATTGTTTATTAATAGCATTACTAATCATGATGTTCGATATGGTCATAAAACAAAAACCAGGTGGTGAGGATAAATGAGCATTTATGATAAAGCCGGCAATGATGTGTCAGTTGCCGTAATCAAACCACAGGTGAAAATACCTGATGTAGGTTTAAGTCCCCACACTAAAAAAGTGATGAAACAGAACGAACGCATTATCCTGAATCAAAAAGAAAAAGCTGCACGCTTCAGCCGGTTAAAAAATGTTTTATAAGGGGAAGGGGTTTTTCCTTTCCTTATGATATTTAATGGAAAACCCGCATATACTATTCAAAATCAAAGAATAGGAAGGGTCTTTCAGAATATGAACAAAAAACCCGAGAGAGTTAACATCCCGATCCCCTCCGCTTCACCGTCCGAAAAACGGATACATAAGGGAAATGCTGATCTGCTCAAGCTTTTGCAAAGGCTGAAAGCTAAACGTTGGATTTTTTTAAGGTAAAAGAAAGCCAGTCTCTAAGGAGAACTGGTTTTTTTATTTTTAAGATAATCACTGCGGGTGGTAGTATTGAATATTCTTACGGCCGGATTTCTTAGCCATATACATGGAACGGTCCGCTTTTTTCAAAAGTGAGTCCATTTCCGTACCTTGATGAGGGTAAAAGCTTATCCCTATGCTAGCTGATACAAATTGCTCATTTCCATTAATGGTAATGGGCATGGTGGATAAACGGTTCAATATTAATTCAGCGTTTTGCTGAGTGCTTTTCATTAAATCCTCACAATGTGCTGGATGTAATAATACAATGAATTCATCACCACCAATTCGAGCCACATGACTGCCTTCGGGAACGGCTTGCAAAAAACATTCGGCTGCCTTTTTAATAACTTCATCACCAGTATCATGACCATAGGAATCATTGAAAAATTTAAAATGATCAAGATCGATGTAAAGAAGAGCCATTTCATCGTTTGTTTTATCTTTATGATAATCAAAATAATTATAAATGAAGTTCCGATTATATAGACCTGACAAAGGATCCCTGATAATCCCTTTTTCAAGATTGATGGTATGACTAATCAAAGCTGCCATGGACTTAATGAGGATCAGATCATATTCTTTAAAATCATGAGGTTTAATGTCGAATGCACATAATGTTCCAATGATTTCACCCTCAATAGTAAGGGGAGCTCCCATAATACACCCATTTCCTATAAGCTTCGTTACGGGGTGACAACTAGTCAATTCATGTTCCCCCAAATTCGGGATAACGAGTGGTTCCAAGCCATTCTCAGCAACTAATTTGCAATAAACCATATTATAAGGAAGGATGTCACCTTCACAAATCAACTTTGCATTTCTATTTAAGGATTTGATCATGAAACTATGTATCGGATTCAATATAGAAACGAAGAATGTATTGACCTCTATGGTTTGATCTAATAGTGCTAATACTTCTTTAGCGATGGAATCGAAATTCTTATAATAGTTGATATCTTGCTGAATCATTCTCAGGCTCCTCATTTATTTATAGTCTTTTTAGATTTCCGGATGTTAATTCTCATATTGAACGCCAAGGACACAAAATCGGAATCTCAATACCGTGACAGTTGTCCGAATTTCCACTAAACTCAATTAAGGGGATGGATTCGTTTTATGGATGAATAATGTTATCGAGAAAGTTTAAAAATTTACCTTTACTTTATTTTCGGCTTTTTTTTAATATCATTAAATTTTAATTTACCTGATTACAAAATTACTAAACCTATGTATCCATTTCCGGGTTTCCGGGATGGGCATAAACCAAAAATTCCAAATCAATGATCAGTCTATTCTTCATGAATTATACTTTAAATGAATTGGTAAGAGTAACTCCAAGGTGCATATTTGGTGGATTTTGCATATTTACCTTGGAGAGAATAGTATTTGGCATTTCTTAACCTTCTCATGTTAACAGAGCACTTGAATTTAAATAGATAAAACGAATATACCCACGCTCATTTTAAACAATAATTTGGGGAGGATAAAAGGAAGTATTAAAGTACATATTGGATAATTCAAAAGGGGATCATTATGGGAAAATTAGAAAGTATATATCCTATTGCGATTGAGAATACAAAGGAAAAAATAATCCAGGATATGGATTTTTATTTAGAGAATCAAGAGACAATGCCTTCTTATTCAGCATATATATCAGACAGGACGACCTTTATAGAGCAAATTTGGATAAATGTTTGGATAAATAAAGCGTCAAATGATGTGCCCAGAAAGGAAAAAAAGGCATTTTTAAGCGAAAGGGGCTTTGTAACGGAAGGTTCAGATCATAAACTGATCAATAGCATGTTCCGGAACGAATTAAAGAAGTATCGTCCGTTTGATAGCTTAACATGGATTAAAAAAACCTTTGCTGACAATCAGGAAGATTGGGAAAAGAGATATAAAAATGCAAGGGAAAAATTCTTTAGGCGACAAGAAGAACAGCGGCTTGCCAAGCAACGTTGGAAAATACGTGCGAGGCTTCAAGAAGAGGCAAATACATTTTTCGAAAATAACTCCCTTCTATTATATTTACATGCCAGGTATTATATTGCCGGTATATTGACAAAAGATCTTAAGAATAAGCCTAAATTCCAATATGTCGATCCATACTTGCTTGAAGAACAATTGGTGGAAGAGGGGGACTTTCAAGCTGCCGAATACTTAATGGTCACTGATTTTTTTGAAGAGCTGACAGGCGATATTCACTCGTTAGTCGGTTGGGGAAGGAACCGTTATGAATATGAAAATTACTTCTTCAGGTATGAAAGATTAGTTTCGGATTTCATAATGAAAATAGCCCCTGACAAATACTTGAACAATCTATCTGCTGCACTGCATCATGATTTTTTAGAGTCATATGGGGAAAGGCTGACGGTTGAAGCCCTTCAAGGTATACTAAGCGATGAATTGGCCGATTTGTCTCAGTCCTGTTTTGATGAACTTCAGGAAGAATACCTTTCTGATTTACTGAAGCTGGAAGGAATTCCTTTTAATGAAACATTGCACGAAGAAATATACGAAAAAGACGTGGAGAACAGAGAGAGAAGAAAAGCTGAAGTATTGGCAGAGCAAGCCAGGAAGCTGGCAGAAGAGCAAAGGATGATCAATGACATCATCGGTAAGGCCTATACTCCATCATTAGGGAAAAAAGTTCGATATGTTTTGCATATAGGAGAGACAAATACTGGGAAGACGCATAAGGCCCTGGAAAAAATGAAAGAAGCGGAAAGCGGTTTGTACCTAGCTCCACTTAGACTGCTGGCCCTTGAAGTGTTTGATAAATTAAATGCTGACGGTGTACCTTGTTCATTAAAAACAGGTGAAGAAGAAAAGGCAGTGGCGGGTGCTAAACATGTCTCCAGCACCGTTGAAATGTTTCATGAAAAGGATTACCACGAAGTAATCGTCATAGATGAAGCCCAAATGATTGCCGATAAAGATCGAGGCTTTTCATGGTTTAGGGCAATCACGCAAGCTAATGCGAAAGAAGTACACATTATCGGGAGCAATAATATCAAAAAGATGCTTCTGAACCTTCTGAATGAAGCTGATTTGGAACTCCACGAATACAGACGGGAAATACCGCTTGAGGTAGAACAAAGGGAGTTTGGCCTGAAGTATACGAAAAAAGGAGATGCGCTTATTTGTTTTTCGAGAAGGCAGGTACTCGAGACCGCGTCCCGGCTAAAAGAGAGTGGACATAATGTGAGCATGATATACGGAAGTATGCCTCCTGAAAATAGGAAACGGCAAATAGAGCTATTCAATCGCGGTGAAACATCAGTTGTGGTTGCCACCGATGCAATTGGAATGGGATTGAACTTGCCAATACGCCGTATCGTCTTTCTTGAAAATGAAAAATTCGACGGGACACGAAGAAGAAGGTTGACTTCTCAAGAAATCAAACAAATCGCAGGTCGAGCGGGTAGAAAGGGGATTTATGACACTGGAAAGGTAGCATTTACAGCAGATATCAAAATTATGAATAAGTTGCTGGAACAAGTTGATGAGCCAGTTCAAACCTTTACAATCGCCCCAACTTCTGCTGTATTTGAACGTTTTCAAAAATATTACCGGAACCTAGGGACATTTTTCGAAATGTGGGAGAGGTTTGAGCCCCCTAAAGGCACGAAAAAGGCATCACTATCGGAAGAAAGGGAGCTTTACGAACTAATACGGGATACTGAAATCGAAGCCCGTTTTTCATTAATGGATTTATATGGTTTCCTGCATATTCCATTTTCCGCAAAAGAACCAAGTCTTATCAGACAGTGGCTGGAGACAGTCGAAGCGATTGCCGAGAACAGTGACCTTCCTGAACCGGTCATCAAAACAAGGAATCTGGAGGAATTGGAGCTATCTTATAAAGCGATAGGTCTTCATCTATTATTTTTATATCGCATGGGTAAGCGGACCGAAGCTGTTTATTGGGAGCGTATCCGTGAAGAAATCAGTGATGGCGTTCATGATCAGTTAAAAGACGAAATGTTGAATTATCAAAAAAAATGCAAGCGCTGTGGAAAAAGGCTGCCGGATGACTCGCGTTTTCAAATATGTGACGCTTGTTATCATAGAGGGCTTAGGAAGACGCACAGATTCAATTAAACGAATCTTTCGATAGTAATAACCCGAATAAGATGCACCTTGTGCTTCATTCGGGTTATTAGTGGTTGTCTAAATCACTTAGTTGTTTGTTTCGATTTAGAAATAATCGCTGCTTGCTGCTTCATTCGTTTATCAGCTTTCTTATCATGCACCACTAAGATTGCATGAATTAAACCAGGTACATAAAAAAATAGTGTGAGGACCAAATTTAGCACTGCCTGAACGGGTTTACCAGCTAATAATACGGCTAATGGAGGGAAAATAATCGCAATTAAATAAAGAATGGTGAACACTCTCCAATATAAATATTTTTTATCTACTATTACAGTATAATTCTCTCATTTTGATAATTTTTTTATTCCGTTTTCTGATGATACCTCTTGCTATCGACTTGATAAATATATGCTCGAGAGTAGGATTCATACCAACTGAGCCTTCTGGCTCAAAGAAGCAGTCTTTTTCCCCCGATAATGGCAGGAGAGGGCTATGGCAAATGATCGTTTTTTCCGGAGCGGTCAATGTACCGCCGCTTTTTGTGTTAGAATAATCAGAATACTAACTGATGAAAGCGGGAGATTTATGAAAAAAAAGATAGGCTGTTTGCATGCACACTATACAAATATAAAATACATCGAAGCCGCATTCTCGAAATTTGATATTGAATGGCTTCATTTTGTTGAACCGGGATTGATGCATCGGGTGTCATCTGATGCAACTTTTAACAATTCGGATGCTCAAAAAAGGGTAAAAGAACAAGTCGAATGGATTGCCGAATGTAAAGTGGATGCCATTCTGATAACCTGTACAAACTACATCGCCTTTTTAAACGAAGAACAACTATCCTTACCCATGCCTATCATTAAAATCGATGAACCATATTTTGAGCAAATTTGCCAATTGCAGCAACCGCAAATGATTTTATTCACGAACCCAGCAACTGTTGAAGGAACAATCAAACGTTTAAATGCCCATGCTGAAGAATATGCCGCTGTGGATTTTGAAGTTATCATTATCGACAATGCCTTTGAATTGATTATGCAGGGATTGGGAGAGAAATATAACCAGGAAATCATGAACTTCCTTTACCAGTTTAATAACGAAGAAAGACCGATGTCGGTCGCTCAACTGTCAATGGTCGAAGCAGCTATGAGTTATGAGCTTGAGACAGGAAAGGCAGTTTTAAATCCATTACATGCATTAGTGGATTACATGATCGATCAACTGGAACTAAAGTCATTGAGTGTTGAATAAAGGATTTCTGGTGTCGCATGATCGTAAATACAAAAAAATATGTGTTTATATATAATAAGAAAGAAAAATTCCCTGCATGATTAGGTTAAATCCCGATCCAGGGAATTTTTTATTATTCCTTCGTGCGGATTTGTTCACGGATGTTTTCAAGTTCTTCAAGGGATAGGTTCGTTAGGGAATTTTTTATTTCTTCTTCGACCCGTTTTCGATCAAGCTCCCTATATTCGCTCCACCAATCACGCAGCCCTTCGGTGTTTTCGAGAAGATACTCTATATCAATTTCTTCTTGCTCATCATCTGATAAATATCGCATGACCGCACCTAGTAACCGATTGAGTTTGGCTGTTTCGCTTTCCTTATCAGGTGAAGCCGTGGTATCTTTCACTTCTGCATCATCTTTAGCAGGAACATTCCGAGGTGTCATAATATCCTCCTGTTTTTAATACTAGTGTGCCTAAAAAGGGCGGTTTTCAATATATGTTTTTCGTATTGTTAAAATTTCTTGGTATATAAATTTTAACATATACCTCGCTAGAATATATTAATAATATCATCATCCTTTAATAGTACTAACAAAATAATAGGTAGGTAAGGGGGGAGGATAATAAAAGGAATAGCTTAATTGCTATTCCTTACATCAAGCGACTAATTTTCTGCATTCTTCTGCACATCTCAAGCAGGCCTCAGCACATTTTTGACAATGTTCATGATCGTGTTTTTTACATTCGTTTCCGCAGCTTTCACAAATCTTGGCACACACTTCAGCCAACTCTGAAATAAACGGTGTTCCTCTCCCGATCGCCTGTCCTAAATAAGAGCAAATATCCGCACATTCCCGATCCAAGCGAATGCATTCCACCATCATGTTTACATGATCTTCTTTTAAGCATGCGTCGTAGCAATGATTACACGCGGTCATACAATCATTTAAAGTTTGGATAACAGATGAATGATACACATGTGACATGAACAAATCTCCTCCTAAATATGGTCTCACCCTTACTATTAACCTTTAAACTACCCTTAACTTCTTTTAGGATAAAGGTAAAAGGTTCATTAAAACTGAACGGACAAGTGATGGACTTTAGGGAATGAATGGAAGGGACAGTGCATAAATTTAAATGAAGGGAGTGGATATATGAAAATGTTTATTAAATTAAGTGTTGCCAGTGTCTCCGGAGCCGTCGTGTATTTGATATATAATGTCAACCAGACGCTGCGTAAAGGAATGGGAACGCTTGAAGAAACAAATAAGACACTGGAAGAGGTAAGGAATGCAGTACATGGATTGACGCAAGAGTCCAAACAATTGATCCACTCTGCCAATCAAATTACAGCGGATGTAAAAGGGAAGATGGAAAATGTCGATCCATTGCTAGAATCCGCTCAAGATGTTGGGGAAATGATTCATAATGTAACCAATTCCATGAAAGAAGCCAGTTTGGAAGGCCGCCACAAGGAATTATCTCCGACAGCTCCTTTGACTCGAACTGAAGCTGAGGGGGTGCAAATCAAAATCAAGTAGTACCATTTAACATTAAAAACAGGCACCCCGGGATACACTAACATATTTGAAGCAATCGTTTCTATCATTTATTTTAGAGGGGGAGCTTTATCATGATTATTGAATATAGTGTGGCTGCGATAGCCTTAGCCTTCATTTGGTTGGTCGTATTTTTAATCGGTACCCTTCAAAAGGGAATGGCCACGATAGGAGAAGCCAATCAAACCTTGGCTGAAGTGAGAAATGCCATTCATGATCTATCTGGCGAATCGAAACAACTATTGCAAACTGCAAATGAAATCACAGACGATGTAAAAACTAAAATGAAAACGGTTGAACCATTATTGGATTCTGCACAGGATGTTGGTGAAGCGATACATTCAGTTACAGACTCTGTTAAAAAAGCCACTAACGGCTTCCGTACAGATTTTTCCCCGAAAAAAATCAATGCCATCAAACCCAAAAGCCAATTTAGATAAAAAGAAAATATTAAAAAAAGTGAAAGACACTACCGGGAATTGGAGTGTCTTTTTTGATGATATGTATAATAGGCGTGATATGGATATCGCCCGTGGTTTATTATATATAAGACCCATTTCTCTCATACAGATCACTTAACACCCTGTATGAGAATATGGAACAAACATAAAATTATGGGCTTTAGGACAAGCAATTATTTATCTGTCTTGTCACCTTCAGCATGACCGGATGCTTTTGAGTCATTGGAATGTTTGATGCCTTTACTTACATATGGTTTGGCGCTTTTTTTCTTATTGGCACCTGTTTTCCAACGATTCCAGCCCTTCTTGCCCGTTCCTGTGCCGGTACCTTTACCCGTTCCGCTCTTAGCCTTAGCTTTACTCATGAAATCACTCCATTACTATTGTATGGTTAGTTTAAACCATTTTACTTGATTATTACCCAAGTATGTTGAAATATACAGTAACGAAGGTGATATGTACAGGGAAAGGCTCAATTTTTTTAATCTAAATCTTTATATACCAATAACAGCAAGAGATTTTGCTTTGGTTTTTGCCTCACTTTATCGATATCGATCTTGATTTCGTCAGTAAGATGCTTATGCCGATTTTTTTGCAAATGGTCAAGTAGTGCATGAAAGTTAATAATACAGCACCAGTATTCATTCCTAAAATGATTCCTCCCATATTAAGAGAAGCCTGGGAGCCTAGGATATACATCATTAAAAAGGCAACAATATGGGACCATACGGTATGAATGAAAGCATCCTTCACTAAACCAAGGCCGATGAGATAGGCTTGCATGGGAATGACAAAAAAATGAAAAAGGAAATAAGGACATAATAATTTTAAATAGTATGCGGCAGATGTTGAAGAAAAAAAGAGGGAGGTCAAAGGTTCCGCAAAGAAATAAATGAAGATCACAGCCGGAACTCCATACAGTACGGTGAAAGACATCGATTTTTGCAATAAAACCCTCAATTTTTCCTTATCCTGCCTTTTGTAAGCATTCGAAACATTCGGAATGAGCATGATCATTAAGGAATGTGCGATAAAGGCTGGGAAGAAGCCGATCGTCATCGCTACTCCAGTAAGCATCCCAAAATGCTCTGTAGCCACTACCGCACCGAATCCTGCCGAGAGAAGGGCAGTGTGGATCAAAAAAGGTTGGATCGCATTTGTTATCGCATGAAAGATCCTTAACCCCATGGTGGGCAGCGAAACCGCCAATAACTTTTGCCGGGCATGTTTACCGGTTGTCCGTGAGTTTGTACCGCGCCTCATGATTCGCATTTGAAGAATCAAAAGGTTGATCAAGTATAGAAAAACGAGGAACTCACTGCCAATCAAAACAAAAAAGGCCATCAATAATGACTTTTCCTGGTTAAAATGAAATAAGTTAAAGATAAGGAAAAGTAAGCCGAATTGAATGATATCCTTCAAAAAGTTGGAAAAAGCAATCTTCCCCATTTGCTGGACACCCATGAAATAGCCTCTTGCAATTGACGAAAAGGCAACTATTGGGATCACTGTGATGAGCAGCCATTTAATATAGGGATGGTATTTGTCCATTATGGATGAGAAGGAAAGTATGAAAGGCATGACTACACACATTACCAATACGACGACTGCAGCCATTTTAAGTGCATGAACGATAAGATTATAATGCATTGCCTGTTTATTTTCCGCGACGAATTTTGAAATGGAAATATGTAATTCAAGGCTGGCGATCACATATATCAAAAAGAAAATTGGCAATATGGACATATAAAGCCCCATGCCCTCTTCGTGTAATTCCCTGGCTAGGAGCATGTTCACTAAAAATTCGATACATTCACCAAAAAACGCTGCAACAATCAAAATGAGCGTTCCTTTATAAAAAGACTTCATGTTGGACCACTCCTAACAAGGTGTTTGTATAAAGATATGAGACATGCCATGGAATATTCATGAGGAACTGCATATCCCGGCGATACAAAATGCGATTATGCCTATGGCAATCCTTATTAATCGCTTAAAAATTAAATCAGGATAAAGGTGGAAAATTGTATGAAATCGATTGGTTACATACATTTATAATGGGGAAATCCTTACCCATACATCTTCATCAAATGGCTTCATATGGTGAAATTACAAACAAGGGCAAGTTTTTATGTCATTTTCCTTTTCAAAAGTGTCAGATGAATCATGAATATAAGAATGGGACATGAATTTCGCTTTGAAATTCATGCTTTATTTTGCTATCCTTTAGCAGAGGGGATGATCAATATGAAATTCACATCTATTAGTCAATCAAATATAGATGAATTGTGCATTGCGTTTGAAAGTTGTCTTACGAAACATGACATTACATTTAAGTATGTAGATATGACTGAAGAGAACGGAATCATATCGTTCATTTTTTGTGATGACCCGGAAAATGCGAGATCGGTCGACATGGAAAGTGAACGTTTCATTGGATTGGATACCGATTACATAGCCAAGGAAATTTTAGAGCCAATCCTGCCTAAATTAAAGGAATTTGCACAATATAAAATCATCGATTAAGATGATTTTTTTTGTTTTGATATTTGTTTTTATTGCCTAGATGGAGCTGGAAATTTAACTTCCTATTATATGCGCATTATTATAGTCAGGGTATAGTTTGTGGAACTAAAAAAGCTGGAAGGGAAAAGGAAGAGTTCTAACAGCGGTTTACAATTGGCTAGCTATGCAGGAAATGGTGATTATATAAAAGAAATACCCTGGGTGTGATTACATCCAGGGTATTTCTTCTTTGAAAAGCCAAAGATCGCTTTTCACCACTAACTATACTCCACGGTATTCTGGATCAAATGACCATTTTTTTACCGGCATTTAATTCAACTTCCTGCTTGGGAGTTTCAATTTTCTTGATTTTCTTCACTCTAAAGTGATAAACCGCATAACATCCAATGAAGAATGCTCCCCCGCAATAAAGGGCCATTCGCTGCTCAGGAACAAATGCTAAACTGATCATTACGATGCAGTTTGTTATTAATGCAAGTATGGGGATGAATGGGTATAGCGGAACTTTAAATTTCAGATCTTCTATCTTGCCGCCTTGGCGGGTATAGGATCTTCTAAAAGCAAGAAGACTAGCCGAAATGGCAATCCAGCCAATTTGTGCACCTAACCCTGCAAGGGAGAGAAGAAAGACAAATATTGTGTCCGCAGCTACTACACTTGAAAGTAATGACAAACCGGCAATCGCCAGGGTGATGAGCAGGGCATTGAGCGGAATCCCTCTCTTATTCACCAAACCGAGCTTCGGACTTGCCATACCTTCCCTTGAAAGCGAGTAGAGCATACGTGTCGCAGCATAAAGACCGGAGTTCGCCACTGACAAAAGTGCTGTAAGAATGATGAAGTTCATGATGTCAGCTGCATACGGAACTCCGAGACTATCAAGTACAACAACGAATGGACTTTCTGAGATACCGGCTTTTTCCCTTGGGATCAGCGCAGAAAGTACAGTGACAGAAAGAACAAAGAAGAAAAGGGTTCTCCAAACGGTTTGTTTGATGGATTTTGGTATGACCTTTTCCGGGTTTTCACTTTCTCCTGCGGCTATTCCGATTAATTCAGTGCCCTGGAAGGAAAAGTTCACTGTAATCATTGTGATTAGCAGGGCCGATATCCCATTGGGGAAAAGACCCTCAGCGAAAAAGTTTGAGAAAAATGGAGCTTCTTGTCCACCTTTCATATCAATCATACCAAACATAGCAGCACCGCCAACGATGATGAAAAGAATGATGGCCAATACTTTTATGCTGGAAAAAACAAACTCCGATTCGCCAAATGCCTTTGCTGATAAGGCGTTTAGTGAAAAGATGAGAAAAGCAAAGATTGCACACCACATCCATACGGGTGATTCAGGAAACCATCTTTGCATTAGCTGTCCTGCTGCCAGAAACTCTAAGGCGACTGTAACGGCCCAACCTAACCAGTATAGCCATCCGATGGCAAACCCGGTTCCTGGACCGATGAACTTAGTCGCATATGTCTGAAACGAACCGGAAACAGGCATGGCAACGGATAGTTCACCTAGGCAAAGCATCGTTAAATACATGATGAAGCCGCCGACTATGTAAGAGAGGATGGCACCGAAGGCTCCAGCTTCATGAATGGTATAGCCTGAACCGATGAAAAAGCCCGTACCAATACATCCCCCTATTGAAATCATAAATAAATGTCTTGCTTTCATGCTCCGTTTTAATTCATTTGGTTGATTTTCTGCTGTTTTCATTGAAAAACTCCTTTACCTGATGGGTGCAAACGGTTTCATTTATGTTGGGACGTTATTAGGGAATTTGTGTTCTTACAAGTCTAATAGCTTTTGATTTTGATTCTTAGATGATGTCGAATTCCCTCCGAAAAGAGATTACTTCTGCATTAAAGAAGCATGATTCAATGAACATAGGTACCTATGCAGAATTAATTTCGAAAGCGCCGCTTAATAAAGAAAGAGAAGCCAAGCGTCAGGAAACTAGGGATGTAAATTGATTCATGTCGATCATCCGCCAATGGGAAGAAGCTCATAAAAGAAGTATGGGCTTTTCCCTATGGAGCATCACTTTAACGAACTCTCTATATTTCTATCAAAATCATAGAGTCCGATTATTTAACATGAGCCAATAAATCAGGAGTGATATGATCTTCCGCTCCATATAATAATTTTTCCCCAAGTAATGAGCCCATTAATGCGACAGCAACTTCAGCCGTTTTATTATGCTCGTCCAATATTGGGTTTATCTCAACAAACTCTGCTGATGTAATGATATTAGCTTCAGCTAGCATTTCCATGGCAAGATGGCTTTCGCGGTAACTAATACCTCCCATTACAGGCGTTCCTACACCTGGTGCATCATCTGGATCAAGACCATCAAGATCAAGTGATAAATGGACAAGGTCCGTACGTTCTTTCAGGTAGGCAATCGATTCTTCCATCACTTTTGTCATACCCATTCTATCAATCTCATGCATAGTATAGACTTTAATTCCTTTTTCCCTGATTAACTCTTTTTCACCTTGGTCTAAAGAACGGGCACCAATGATGACAATGTTCTCTGGTTTGACTTTTGGAGAATATCCGCCAATTTTAGTCAGTGCAGGGTGGCCAAGGCCCAAACTTACCGCTAGGGACATACCATGTATGTTTCCTGATGGGGATGTTTCGGCAGTATTTAAATCTCCATGTGCATCATACCATATTACCCCTAAGTTTTCAGAATGCTTCGCTAAACCGGCTAATGTCCCGATAGCAATGCTGTGATCTCCACCTAAAACTAAAGGAAAACGATCTGCTTGGATGACTTCATCCACTTTTTGACTCAATTTTTCATTACCTTCTGCTACGTCCTGCAGATTCTTTAAATTTGTGTCACTATCACTTTGTGCTCTTTCCTGTATTTCTACTTTAATATCACCTTCATCACGGACAGTATAGCCAATGTTTTCAAGTCTTTCACTCAACCCTGCATATCTAATGGCACTAGGCCCCATATCTACTCCTCTTCTAGTTTGACCAAGATCCATCGGCACACCAATAATTGAAATTTCCTTCTTCATATGTAATTCCTCCTTCGATTTTTCTTCCCTAGTATAAGGGTAAAAGGAGTGATGACTCAACTCGACATTTTTTTGAATATTTATACGATTGAGAAAAGGGTAAAGGTCCTGGGTTAAAATTCCTATTATTGATTTTTTATGAACATAATATTATACCTTAAGGGGTATTAGTGACAATGGGTGATTCCTTGTAAAAACTGCAATTGTTGAGATTTTTATTCCAGGAATGGAAGTGATAGCGCTGCCAATCAGAATCTTTCGCCAAGGGTGATTCAGAAGATATTGAATATAATTTACTAGATACATTTATTCAGGAAATGGGGCCGTTACACCTATAATGTATGGAAGGATTTTTCATTTTTATATGGAATATATAAAAAAAAACTAAAAATATTTTAATTGCAGTTAGAATATCACGACTTTTTTTCATCTAAACACACTGAGTACTTTGTATTTAGACGCAGTTTGAACTAGGAGGTATTCATGTTGAATAGCAATGATAGACAGAGTGGAAAAATGGAACCGAACCAAAAGAATGAGAGCCTTAAGTATTTATCGAACCGCTGGTCAAGCAAAATTAATAATTTTTTGGTTCTTTGCATATATGAGCAAAACAGTCAATATCATGATTTCAATAATAAATTCAAAACACACAAATTAAAAAATTCGAAGGGGTTTCTAACCTTTAAAGATGGATTGAACAATAAAAGTTTTGTTATTTGGGAACAAGCATATAAAGAGAATGAAGAGCTATTTGCCAAACTGAGGTTAACGGCGAGAAACGAAACATTGTCACATATTGCCCAACATGTCGTATTCTATCTATTAAGTGAATATGAAAGGGTTTCTACAAAAAATCATGCTGTTTTAAAAGAAAAACATTTAATGGAAGATTCAATTTACCAAATGGAAAAAAAATTAAAAAATGAAACTTTTTTGGCAGAGAGATCGGTTTGGGAGGAATTTTACAGCTGGTTTAGACTGCTAGTAAAAGAATGGGTCCTTGAAGAAATAGCCTTATCAATAGGCTTTAATGAAATGGAAAGACTTGATGATCAAGCATTAAATAAGTTATTTTACGAGCATCTCACAAAACATTTTACTGAAAACACTGGATTTTTATCGAGAGTAACAGATATCGTTAATGAATATATTAAAGAGTGGATCGATAAAATCATGAGTGAATTTAATATCGAAAACAATACGATCGAAAAGATAGAAAACCTGCTATGTTTTAAGAGGGATTTTCAGACATCAGATTTATTATTATCCACAATGAGGGATTTTACTTTCAACTTTACCGTCCAAGATCATTTGCTTGTTATGAATAGTGCTCCATATCAGTCAGTTAGAGATGCAATTTATAAAAAAAATTTCGAAATCATTGGAAACATTCCTTACCCTGCAACCCCAATATTAAAGGGTAATACAGAAGGCTTCATACAAATAATCCCTTTTGGTAACGATCATATAACCTATGGGCAGACGAATGTGAAAGAAGCTTGGAACCGAGTCCACTCTTTATCTGATGTGGATGTAGATGTTTTTGATGCTCTTTGCAGCCTTTTCCTGTCAAAGGCTGCTCATAATGAGGAAACAGTGGAAATTTATTTAAATGACCTCCTTTCAATTCGAGGATTAAAGCCAAAACTTGGTGGGTTTGGGCGTCGAGGTGGTTACGAGGCCAAACAGCGTGCTCAAATTTTGAAATCGCTTACAAATATACAAAGCATATGGATTAACATTAACAAAGCTACCATCTATGAAAAAGGTAAGCCTGTTCAGACAAAACTACAAGGGAGGACGTTTATCTTTAAAGATCGTAATGGCGTTGAATATGATATATCAGAAGAAGCAGACAGGAAAAAGATAACGTTCACGATCGATAAGGTTTTCGCCAAATATCTTAATGGTTCTGCACGGCAAGTTGCCCTACTTTCAATAAAAGCACTTCAATATAATCCATATAGGCAACTTCGGGAAAAACGGCTTACAAGATATCTAAGCTGGCGTTGGAGGACCCAAGCAAGAAAAGGAGACTTTTTACAGCCGAATAAAACCAGTACCCTATTGGAATCGATCGGTGAAAAATTAAATGACCGAACACCATCCCGAACTAGGGAACGTTTCGAGAAAGCTTTGGATGTTCTACTGGATGATGGCGTAATTGCATCATGGCATTATGAAAAGTGGGATGAATCCATAGCCGATTATAAAGGATGGGCCAGTATTTGGCTGAATTCGATGATATTAATAGAACCGCCTGATATCATAAAAGAGCAATATTGCTCCATAGAAAAGAAACAAAAATCACACACTGGCAATCGTCTTGCAAAGCAAGACCAGGCTAACCTGAAGAGCAGCGATCATATTGGTGAGCAAATAAGAATCACAAGAAAAAAACTCAACCTCTCTTTATATCAATTAGCAGAAGAACTGGAGATATCAGCCCCATATGTCAGTAACATTGAGAGAGGGATGAAAATTCCATCCTCCAAAATTCAAACGAAAATGAAGAAATGGCTGGAAAAACAGGAACATATTAATTGATCATGAACAAATTAACCCTATTCCTTTATCAGGAGGAGGGTTGTTTGTGTTGCCATATACATAAAAAGTATTGGCGTTTATCTTGTTCCAATGTCGGGGCTATGAATGTAAGAAGTCGGGGTCATCAAGAACACATATTTTTCATTCTATTCTTTTGACCCTGCTGTATATGAGAAATTTCGCCTTTTAAAAATAATTAACTTCCTAATGTTTTAAATGAATTTAACAAACTATCAATTTCTAGAATATTAACCCCCTCCATGTAAGATTAGTTCAAAGATATCTTTTTTAAGTAGGGGGGAAGATTCATGATAGAAAATAAACATTCAAACAATTCTCATGAAACGCTTGAGCCGTTATTCAATCCAAGATCCATCGCAATCCTAGGTGCCTCCAAGAGTGAATACAAAATCGGGAATTTACAGGTCAAAGCCCTTTTGGATGGTCAATTTAATGGGGAGATTTACCCAATCAACCGTAAAGCAAAAGAGATTGAAGGGATTAAGTGCTATGAATCTTTGTCCGATGTTCCGAATGAAATTGATTTAGCCATTTTTTGCCTTGGGGCGAATCAGGTGCAGCAAGGATTAGAGGAATGTGCACGAAAGAAAGTGAAAGCAGCCATCATTTTTGCTGCTGGTTTTTCTGAAACAGGAAAAGAAGGCATCAAGCAACAGGAATTGTTAACAGATATTGCAAGAAAGAATGGAATACGGATAGTGGGTCCCAACTGTGTTGGATTAGTGAATTTGTCGAATGGCTTGATTGGCACTTTTTCCCCTGCCATTCAATCAGTGCCAATAAATGACCAAAGAGGGGTAGGATATGTCTCCCAAAGCGGTGCGTTTGGTGTTTTGACTTATATGGCAGCAGCTCAGAATGGATTGAGTTTCAATTATTTCGTGAGTGTAGGAAATGAAATGGAAACTGAATTCTCGGATGTCATTGAATATATGATCCATGATTCAAAAACAAGTGTGATAAGCGGCTACTTGGAAGGTGCAAAAAACCCGGAAAAATTACGAAGCCTGGCAAAAGAGGCATTGGATAGAAATAAACCCATAATTGTCATGAAAACCGGAAGGAGCAAGGCTGGAAGCAGAGCTGCTGCTTCACATACAGGTTCACTTGCGGGATCGGATCAAGTATATGATGCCTTTTTTAAGCAGGCTGGCATCGTAAGGGCCGATGATTATGAAGATATCATATCTTTTTCAAAGCTATTCCTATCAAAGAAGCTTCCAAATGGACGCAATACGGTTATTATCACCAGTTCAGGCGGGAGGGGAATAAATGAAGCGGATCGCTGTGAATCATACGGACTTACCATCAACCCACTGAGCTCAAAGACAATAACAGAAATCAAACGTAATATACCCGAATATGCAAGCGCTTCCAACCCTGTGGATTTAACAGCGGCCGCATCTGTTTCCAATCCTGAGTTATTTCTTGCACCATTGAGGGCACTTGTAGAAGATCCGGATGTCGATAACATCATTTTTACTGAGTTTCCCTTTAATTGGACTGCCGAGCACCCTTTACTTCAAGAGTTTATTGAAATTTGTACAAGCTCAGATAAATTTGTTTTCATTACCACTTTTCCATTAGACGGCATGACCCTTCCCCTTGGTACCGATGAGCTCGTGAAAAATGGCATACCGGTGATCCCTGGGAACCTTAATCCGATAAGAGGGCTGGCGAAACTAGTTGAATACAGTGAATTTTATCGAAAAAATCTTGAAAATCAAGTTTCCAATAGTACAAAGAAAATAGAGAAACAAAACTTACAGGACATGCTGAAGCCCGGTACTGCTTTAAGTGAATCCGAAGCTAGTATGGTTTTGGAAAGATACAGGATTGCTACCACGAAGCGTGTTATAGCTGCAAATGAAAACGATGCAGTACAAATCGCTAACAGTATCGGTTATCCGGTTGTGTTAAAGGTCGATTCACCGGATATACCACATAAGACGGAAGCTGATGCCATTCGATTGAATGTAAAGACCGATCTTGAGGTCAGGAAAGCTTTTACAGATATTAAGCGGAATGCACTAAATTATAAACCTGAAGCTACAATAAACGGCATTTCCGTTCAGGAAATGTTACCTGATGGAGTGGAGATCATTGTTGGTGCAAGTGATGATCCTGTATTTGGACCGGTTATCATGTTTGGTCTAGGGGGAATATTCGTTGAGATCTACAAAGATATTTCGTTTAGAATTGCTCCACTGTCAAGGCAAGATGCACTTGAAATGATTGAAGAAATCAAGGGCAAGGACATTTTAATGGGAGCACGCGGGAAAGCACCGGTTGATATTGAAGCCATCATTGATGTGTTATTAAAGGTTTCCTCTATAGTTACAGATTATAAACATTCCATTGACGAATTGGATATTAATCCATTGCTGGTCTATGAAAATGGAATCAAGGCCGCTGATGCCATGATTGTTGTAAAAAATAATGTGGATGATAAAACCGTTATTAGGGGGTAGAGAGCAAATGGAACTTGATCATTTGACCGGATTAACAGGAGCTGAATTTATATTTGAAGTCGAAAAGAGGCATATCCGCCAATTTGCTGAGGCAATTGGTGATTTTAATCCCTTATATGTGGATGAAGAATATGCTGCGAAAACTTCATATGGTGGCATTATAGCACCGCCAACCTTCCCGATTGCCATTGGTCAGGATAGCGGCGAAAGCCTTGACTTGGGCCTCGAACAAAAGAGAATGCTGCATGGTGAACAGGAGTTTATTTATTCCCGCCCCATTAGGCCAGGTGATAGATTGCATTGTCAGATGAAAGTATCAAATGTATACGAACGGGAAGGAAGAAAAGGAAAGATGCAGTTCTTGGTACTTGATACAGAAATGAAAGATGAGTCAGGTGAAATGGTGGTCATAAGCCGAACAAATATCATCTATCGGCCCATTAGGAGTGATCACGCTCCTGTCTGAAAAAACATGATGATAATTAATGGCATTAAAGTATCAATATCAAATTCCAGCAAACTGAAAACAGGAGGAATCAGGGATGTTGAACTATGAAAGTTTACATGAAGGTCAAAGACTTGAATCTCTCTTCAAGCCACCTGTAACCAAGGTACAACTTGTTAAATATGCCGGAGCTTCAGGGGATTTTAATCCATTACATACCGATGATGCATTCGCACAAGAGATTGGCATGCAGGGTGTGATTGCTCATGGGATGCTTGTAATGGGCTTTCTCGGTGAATATGTAATGAAACTGGCTGGTGATCAAGCTGTACCGGCAAATTTTAAAATGAGATTTGGTGCTGTAACCGTACCAGGAGATCGGATCACGTGTTCTGCTTTCGTTAAAAATTGGTATGAAGAAAGAGGTCAACGCTTTGTAAGGCTGGACATTATTGCAGAAAAGGAACCAGAACAAGTTGTCGGTTCAGGTGAAGTGGTTTTACGGATTAAATAAAGGTTACAAGTTATCAATAGTAGGAGGGTTTATTATGGAAAGCATTAAAAATCGCTATGCCATTGTCGGTGTAGGGGAAAGTGAGCGTTCTAAGAATTCCGGTACAACCCCGTTACATTTGGCGTTGGACGCTGCTCGAGCTGCATTGAATGATGCTGGGCTTCAAGCGAAAGATATTGATGGGTTCATGAGCTATTCGGAAAACGATTCTTGTACATCTCATCAATTAGCAACATATTTAGGGGTCCGTCCCAAATATGTTAAGGATATTTTGGGCGGGGGAAGCAGTACCGAAATGCTGATAGCTGACGCTGTTGGATTAATCGAATCAGGTCAATTGAATACGGTGTTGATTTATCGTTCCATGAATGGACGCTCAGGCGTGAGGATGGGCGGAGGCGGATGGGATGTAAATATGCTTCAAACAGCCATAGAAGGCGGAAGCTTCATCATTCCTTACGGTGCTGGCAGTCCGGCTCAGTGGTTCGGACTTTTTGCGACGCGACATATGCATGAAACCGGGCTGACAAAGGAACATCTTGGGCATGTCTGTTTAGCTTTTTACGAACATGCTCAAAGGAATCCTAAAGCATACTTTTATGGTAAACCATTAACGATGGAGGAATATCTTAAAACGCCCTATTTAAGCTATCCATTTAAAAAACATGATTTCTGCCTGGAATCCGATGAAGCAAATGCAATCATTGTCACTTCAGCAGAAAGTGCTGAAGGATGCAAGTCCAGACCGGTATACATCATGGGTTTATCTGCTAGGCAGTGTGTGTCCCATGCACATTATTGGAATGATTTAACCGAAGTGGCTGCTGACTATGTCGCGCCTGAAGTATATAAAATGGCTGGAGTGAAACCTGAAGATATTGACGTTGCATCCATATATGACTGTTATAGCTGGGTTGTACTTCGGCAGTTGGAGGCTTATGGATTTGCACCGCGCGGAGAGGTCGGTGACTTTGTAGCCGAAGGAAACTTGCGGATCGGCGGGAAATTACCTTCGAATACAGCAGGAGGAATGCTATCGGAAGGATATACACATGGAATGAATAACGTATTGGAAATCGTACGTCAAGTTCGTCACGAATACAAAGGAACCGATCGGCAAGTGGAAAATTGTGAAATCGGAATCTGTACTGGCTGGGCTGGACCGGATATGGCCGGTGCCATGATTTTAAGAAATTAGGAGGGAACAAAATGGAATACCAAAAACCTATTCCGCTAAAAACACAGGATAATAGTCCATATTGGGATGGCGCAGATCGTCATGAACTGATTCTTCAAAAATGCAATTGCTGTCATCAATATTCCCATCCTCCCGGTCCGAGCTGTGCAAAATGTGGCAGTTCGGAACTTAGCTGGGAAAGCCAAGGCAGCGATATTAACGGTAAAGTCTATTCATATATCGTTTCCTATCGGCCCTTCTTACCTGGATTCCAGGATGATTTACCGCTTGTAATTGCCATAGTCGAATTAGATACTCTGCCCCAGGTCAAGTTAATCGGAAATATTCTGCATTGTTCACCAGAAGATATTGAAATGGGTATGCCAGTTAAGATGGTTTGGAAGGAAATTACGGATGAACGGTCACTGCCGCAATGGATTCAGTCATAGAAGTGTAATTTGCAAGCATTAAAGGAGGAAGATATCTATGGATTTTTCGTTTACAACCAAGGAAGAAGAATTCCGTCTTGAATTGAGAGCGTGGCTTGAAGGAAATTTACCTGAAGGTTGGCATGAAGGAACCAGTAATGTTTCAAAAGATGAAGGTGAGTATGCCGTTTTCCTCAGGAATTGGCAAAGGAAATTATATGAAGGAGGCTGGGCAGCGATTGCCTGGCCAAAAAAATACGGCGGACGAGAAGCGACGTTGATGGAGGAAATAGTTTATCAACAGGAAATGGTTAGAGTAAAGGCTCCGGCGCTTGTGAATTATGTAGGCATCCATATGGTGGGACCCACTCTAATGCAGATTGGAACGGACGAACAAAAAGCAAAATATATCCAAAAAATTCTCACAGGGGAGGAAGTATGGTGTCAAGGATATTCCGAACCGAATGCTGGATCCGATTTATCCGCCATTCAAACAAGCGCCGTAAAGGACGGAGATCGGTGGATCATTAATGGTCAGAAGGTTTGGACAAGCTTTGGCCACTTAGCTGATCGATGCTTTTTACTGGCTCGGACGAATCGTTTTGATAAAAAGCATAAAGGGATAACGGTTTTCCTATTGGATATGAATCAGCCGGGGGTGGAAACAAGGCCCATCATTCAAATGGATGGTCAGCATGATTTTAATGAAGTCTATCTGAATGATGCGATTGCATACGATGCTGAAATAGTTGGGGAGGTAGATGAAGGCTGGAAAGTTACGATTGCATTGCTTATGCATGAAAGAACGGGAATCGGAGCGCAAGTTTTTACATTGGAGCAACAATTTAATGAACTTGTAGGGTTAGCTAAAGAATTGAAGGAAGATGAAGAGCCATTGATGGACAATCCGCTTGTTCGTCATACAATGGTAGATTTATATACTCGCTCACGCGGTTCACTTTTGAACTATTATCGTAATTTAACTAAGACATTAAAAAATGGTCATCCTGGTGCAGAAGGTTCGATGGATAAATTGATGGTAAGTGAACTTACTAAAGAGCTGTTGTCCCAATCCATTTCATTACAAGGACATAACGGTATTCTGTGGAAAGAAGATTCAATCACCTCCAACTCATATTGGCAGGATAATTATCTTTATTCTTTTGGACAAACAATTGGAGGTGGAACGAGCGAAATTCAAAAGAACACTATTGGGGAAAGAATTCTAGGTCTACCAAAAGATATGGGACGTTAAGTTGAAAAGGGGGAATGAAGGTGGATTTTTCTTTAAATCAAGAACAAGAGATGTTCCGCGGATATGTCCGGAAATATTTAGATGGTGCCGGGCAAACAAAAACGGCCCGTGCATACATAGAGGGTGAAACTGGATCTCTAAGGGCCTTATTTTCGGGGCTTGCCGAATTAGGATGTACAAGCATTAATATATCGGAAGATTACGGGGGAATGGGCTTAGGTCACCTTGATTTAATACCTGTACTTGAAGAAACCGGCCGTTCTTTATTCCCGGGTTTATACTTAGAAACCAATGCACTAGCTGTGCCATTATTAGAGAAATTCGGTACTGAAGAACAAAAAGGTAGGTATTTATCAGAAATTTCTGCTGGTACAAAAACATTCTCGCTAGCTTGGTTAGAACCAGGTGGAAGTTACGATCCTTCTGGTATCAACCTGGAGGCAAAATCCCTAAACGGTCGGTTGATATTAAGCGGAGTGAAAACAATGGTTCCCGATGCTGAGTTGGCTGATCATTATATAGTGTTAGTCCGCACAGGCAAAGGTAACCGAAATGAAGGGATTACATTACTTATCGTCGATCGAAATGAAACGAATTTGACGCTTGAAAGCCAGAAAAACATTGACGAAACCCGACAATTGGCAGCATTGGCTTTCAATGATGTTGAAATTCCAATGGATCAGGTACTTGGATCGATGCATCAAGGGTGGGATGCCATCCAAGAAGGATTACTCTCTTTCAATGCGGCTCTCTCGGCAGTAATAGTCGGGTGTATGGAGAAAGTGGTGGAAATGGCAGCAGAGTATGCGAAGATTCGTGAACAGTTTGGTCAGCCGATAGGGAGATTCCAAGCGATTAAACATAGTATCGTCGATATGAAAATGGATCTCGAAACAGCCAGATCTTTAGCTTATTATGCTAACTGGGCATTGGAAAGCGGTGCAGAAGATCGAGTGCAAGCCATATCCTGTGCACGAATATTTGCCACGAAAGCATTCATACGTATTTCGTCAGACAATATTCAAATTCATGGTGGAATCGGGTTTACAGAGGAAATTGATTGTCACCTTTTTGTTAAGCGTGCAAGGTTCTATGAGAATTATTTAGGAAGCACTGAACAATATTACAAACAGGCCGCTATGGCATTAGGTTGGTAGAAAAGCAGAAGGGGTTACATTCATGTCTTACTAAGCCGAAGGGTGGAGATGAAGGTTGGAAATTTCATATAAAGTGAAAGAGTACCAGAATATGATTAATGGCGATCTCGTTCCCGCTTCTTCCGGGAATCGGATTGAGAGCTACGATCCGTCAACAGGCAGGGTTTGGGCAACCATTCCTTGCAGTATGGCCCAAGATGCTGAAGCGGCGGTAGAAGCAGCCCGGAGCGCTTTTGCCGATTGGTCTTCGAGACCAGCTATGGACCGGGCAGCTTACCTGAGGAAAATAGGTGACTTGGTCGTAAAGCATGGTGAAGAGCTAGCTGAGTTGGAATCAAGAGACAATGGTTGGGTGATCAGGGAAACGAGCCACGGCCTAATTCCCAGTTTAGCAAGCCTTTGGTATGATGCAGCAGGTGCTACAGCTATTGGAAGTAAGGGAGATACCGTCCAATTGGGACCTTCAAGTGTAGGTTATTCATTGAGGGAACCTCTAGGGGTAGTAGTAGGAATCCTTCCATGGAACTCACCGCTTTTCACTTTTACCATTAAAGCGGCTTATGCGATTGCGGCAGGAAATGCTGTCATTATCAAACCATCTGAATTGGCTTCTGTCGCTTCATTACGATACGGAGACCTGATTAATGAAATCCTCCCGCCAGGAATCCTCAATGTCGTATCAGGAACTGGAGCGGAAGTGGGAGATACTCTAGTAAGCCATCCAGATGTGAACAAAATCAGTCTGACAGGTTCTGGAGGAACGGCAAGGGCGATAGCACAAACGACCGCACGAAATCCTAAGCCCATGATTTTGGAACTTGGCGGAAAATCGCCCAACATAGTCTTTGCGGATGCAAACCTTGAAAAAGCAGCACAAGGGGTGACAAACTTTGGGATATTTAGCGGCAACGCAGGCCAACTATGTGTAGGTGGATCGAGGATTCTAATTCAAAGGTCCATATTCGATGAAATGATCATTAGGATGAAAGAAGTGATGGAACAGCAAATTCAACTGGGTGATCCAATGAATCCAGCCATTTCAATGGGACCGATCGCTAACGCTGCTCAATATGAAAAAGTCCTCTCATATATAGAGTTAGGCCAAAAGGAAGGAGGGGATATCATCATCGGTGGCCGTCATGGAGGTGTAAGCCTATTACCTGATGAACCCAAATTAGCTGACGGCTATTGGGTTGAGCCAACATTGATCAAGGTCAATAGTAATTCTCTCCGTATCTGTCAAGAAGAAATCTTCGGTCCGGTAGCGACCGTTATCCCCTTTGATACGGAAGAGGAAGCCATCACCATAGCTAATGACAGTGATTTTGGTTTAGGAGCTGGAGTATGGACCTCGAATTTGGATCGGGCACACCGTATGGTCCGCAAACTGGAATCGGGTAATGTGTGGGTGAACTTGTTTCGCAGGGTGGGGCCTGAACTCCCATTTGGAGGCCAAAAAAGCAGTGGATTTGGAACGGATACCATTCTTGAATATACCCGTGAAAAGACCGTTTATATGGAAATAGGATGAGTTCTTATGAGATTAGCACGGAATTTGCTGTAAATAGTGGACTGGGGGTTCTGTAAATGGCACAAGATTCTAAAGGCATTTTTTATGGATGGTATGTAGTGTTGTGTGGCTTTTTCATCATGTTCGCCGGTTTCTCGATAATAAATTCCCTGCACAGTTTGTTCATGGTCCCGGTTACAGAGGATCTAGGAATAAGCAGAACCACTTTTTCCATTGCACTTTCCATTGCTGGCCTTGGAGTGGCCGTTGCTTCTCCGATCATGGGTAAATTACTCACAAAAGGGAATATGAAATTGATCATGTCAATTTGCGTAGTAATGGCCGGAGCAGGATTCATGTCATACTCGCTTGCAAACTCAGCTGTATATTTTAGTATCATTGGCTTTGTAATTGGCGTCTGTGTTGCAGGCTTTTCCAATATTCCCATATCAATCATGTTAACCAATTGGTTTTATGAGAAAAAAGGGAAGGCCATGGGTTTGGCATTTGCGGGATCGGGAATTGGGGCAGCGGTACTCAGTCCGATCATTACAAAATTAATCTCAAATTATGGTTGGAGAACGGCCTACGTAATAGCAGGGATACTGATAATTGTCTTAACATTACCCTTGGTTCTTCTATTTGCAAAGAAAAGTCCCGCAGAAAAGGGCCTTGTTCCATTGGGCTCTGACAAAATGGAAATGGCCGAAACTAATGTGGAATCTGAACAGAATGGCTTAACGATGGGGGAAGCAAAGAAGACAGCAATGTTTTGGATTTTCGTACTTGGAATCGTTTGTTTTGCATTAGTCGCTGGCGGGGTGCAAATGCATATCCCGGCATACTTGATAGATATAGGGCATCCAGCCATCTTTGCTGGCACCATTTTTGGAATACTTTCTTTGGCAAATACGGTTGGGAAATTGATTTTAGGAGCTGTTTTGGATAAGTACGGTACGGCAGGCGGCGCCATTTATGTAGGCGCCTGCATGACGATTGCTATGGCAGCGCTATTGTTAGCGAAGACACAGGCATTCGCATTCTTATTCGCCATCGCCTTTGGCTTTAGCATTGTGATATCCACTCTTGGGCCTCCCTTCATGACAAATGATATCTTTGGAAAGAAGGACTTCGGCTCCATCTTTGGCATAGTGCAAGTTTTTTTTGTGGCGGCAGGCTCATTGGGTGTGATCGTTTCGGGTGTAATCTATGATTTGACAGAAAGCTACCGTGCAGCCTGGATCTTCTTTCTTTGTTTATTCATCTTCAGTATGGTTTGTGTACTAGCGGCAAATAGCATGAAAAAAAAGACGATCAGAAGAATCAAAAATATTTCCGACCAAAAAATTGGATAGTTTGACAGGGCTAAAAGTCATATGGAAGGGTTTGTTTTCCATTAAACAAAACAGGATAAAGAGCGGCAGGCTGGATTGCTGCTCTTTACCTTACTGTTAAACTATATGATTGTTTTAAAATTTTTCACTCCATTCCTCATCTTCAAGCGGCACACCATTAGTACTGATATATTCTACAATCATGTTTCCATGTTTAAGGACTCTATCGTTTTTTAAGGCATTGATGACTGCGGTAAAACGGTCTTCATCTGCGTCCTGTTTCTTACGTGAAAGGGTAATCCGTATGGTTGGGGAAACATCATAATCTTTATAGCTGGCCGGTATATTCGGATCAATCTTCAATTCTTTCCCGACACCCTCATCAAACACCAAGAGTAATTGATTATAATCGCCTATTTCTTCTTGAATCTCCTCCCAATCTTCATTCTCTGTAATATCTCCCAGTTCCTTGGATATCAACACGTCACCCAGTTCTTTTTCAACATAAGGCCGGATTTCTTTTTCTGCATCATCTTGCCATTTTTCAGATAGGAATGTATCCTCCATTTCCCCTGTTTCATCATTGAAGAAAACTAGAAATTGAGTCCCATATTTTTCATGTTTCACTTTAGCTGCGTATTCAAAATGGCCCCAGTTTCCCATATTATCGTATAAGACATCATATATTTCGGTTCCTTCATCAAAAGTTTTCTCTAAATATCGTTCAGCTTGATCCCGGACTTTCTTTTCCTCATCAGGATCTGCTTTCATACTTTGTGTGAATGAAAACATAAGAAGCATCACACCGGACAAGATGATAAAAAAAACACCTAGTAAAGCCAGTAAAATCTTTTTTGTTTTACTCAAGGAACACCCTCCTGTTATCTCTGCTATTTCTCAATAATTCCCATATTATTCTAACATTTTTACCGCTTATTTTACTATGCGAAATCTAAATTACCTTACCTCCAAAATATCGGGATACTTTGTTACAATATTTAAATGGTTAATACCCAAAGGGGGAGATCAACTTGGAAACCTATCAAAGAAAAATGAATCATAATCGGGATGAATACAGAAAGTTGCGTTGGAAACAGCATCGTCTACAAGTTACAGGTTTATTCGATGTCGTATTTTCGAAAAAAGCGTTCGTTGATAAAGTGGCTATCGTTGGTGCAGGCAATTGCGATGATTTGGATTTAGAATATCTGGCAACTAAGTGCAACTCCATATATCTATTTGATATTGATATGGAAAGTATGGAAAAGGGTACGGCGAATTTGCCTGAACGTACCCGTGAGAAAATTCAACTTGTTGCAATTGATGTAACAGGCCTCGATAAAGTGGATTTTGATCGCCACCTATCTTCCATGCTGAATCGTGGTGAAACGGCAAAGGGAATTATTCAATATTTAAAGGATACCGGGAATCGGTTAGGTCAGCTTTCTGAAAGGGTTTTTGCTAATTATTATAATGATTTTGATATCGTGGCAACTTCCGCCATTTATACCCAACTATTTTATAATTGGGCCAAGGAACTGCTTTCTGATCATGCAAACCACTATCAGAATAAAGACGCAGAAGAGCTGAAAAATGGAATTTTAGATTTAAGGGATGAAATCGTTCGTACAATGAATCACTCTATATCTAAATGTGCCCAGCAAAAAGGATTCTGTATTACATGGTCCGATATCTTAAAAATCGAACCTGAGTATATGGATACCATTAATGAAGGGCTGAATGCCATCTTTGCATTGGCCTCGAACGTGGGATACGGGGCAGCATTGATAGGGGTAAAAACGTTTATAGAAAGAGTGGAAAAAAGTGAATTAAGCCTTCGATACTGGACATGGGATTTTAATGCTAACAAACAGTATTTGACCATTGGCATTATCGGGAGATTGAATGGGTTGTAAATTGAAAAATGGAGGGATAGATAGGCATATCAGCAGCTATCTATCCTTTTTTTGTCCTTTAAGCGACTGGGCCAGCAAACCATTGGAAATAAGACATAATTATATAAAAGGTATAAAAAAACAATGGAATTTTTGACTATTTGTCTAATGATTTCACTAACTGGTGTGGATATAATGAATCTATTAAAAACAGAATATTCCGATATGTGAAAGTGGAAGGCAGTAAATGATGATGAAGTGGTAATGAGTATGACCAATAAGGAAGGGGTGTGTTGTTTGAAAGCAGATATTGTGTTCATAAAAGGCGAGGTCATAACCGTAAATCAAAAAAATGAAGTAGCAGAAGCCCTTGCTATTAAAGGTGATCGTATCTTGGCAGTCGGAACGAATCAGGAAATCAAGGTATTTATCGGTGATGAAACAAATGTGATTGATTTGCAGGGAAAGTCATTACTACCTGGATTTATAGATTCTCATATTCATCTTATATTGTACGGTGTCAATCAATTGGCAGTAAGTTGTAAAGCTGAACATATCAAATCGGTAGAAGATCTGTTAGTCGATCTGAAGAAGCAAGCTTCGACAATCCCTAAAGGTGAATGGATTCGTGCCTGGGGCTTCAATGAGACTGCTGTGAAAGAAAAACGTTATCCTACAATAGCGGAATTGGATGCTATTTCAACGGACCATCCCATTATTGTAACCCGTACATGCAGCCATATTAGTGTGGTGAATAGCAGGGCGTTAGAGATTGCCGGAATAGATGAGAACTCAGAGAATCCAACTGGAGGAATCATTGAAAAGGATAGGAAGGGAAGAATTACAGGCAAACTCATTGAAACAGCAAATATGATAATGGCCGACAGAGCAAGTTATTCTGAGAGTGAACTGTTGAAAGCAGTGAAAATAGCATCTGAGCATTTCATAGCAGCAGGCATAACAAGCATTCATGAAGCAGGTGCCCATGGTCCTGAAAGTTTCCGTTTAATGCAGCAGGCCATAAAAAATAAGGATATTCGTGTTCGAATCTATGCGATGGTCGGTTCATTGAATAATTCCCATGAATTTGTAAATAAAATGGTGGATTCGGGAGTCATAACCGGAACTGGGGACGAAAGATTCAAAATCGGACCAGCTAAATTGTTTACGGATGGCAGCAGTACCGGTCCGACAATTGCTACCCGTAAGCCCTATTCGAGTGATCCAGGTTATTCCGGAATTCTTTATTATAAAGAAGAGGAAATCTATCAAGTATTAGGTCAAGCACATAAAAAAGGCTATCAGATCACAGTCCATGCCCAAGGAGACAAAGCGATAGAGATGTATTTAAATTGCGTGGAAAAGGCTTTGAATGAATCGCCAAGAAAAGATCATAGACATAGGATCGAGCATGCCGGAATATCTTCTCCAGATTTACAAATGAGGATGAAAGAACTTGAAATCATCCCAATCCCCAACCCCCCATTTCCTTATGAATTCGGTGATATATATATTGAACATTACGGTAATAGGGTCAACCACATGTACGCCGCCCGTGAGTTTATTGATAATGGAATCTTGGCCGCAGGCGGTTCCGATGCTCCTGTTACTGATCACGACCCTTTATTAGGCATACACGTTGCAGTTAATAGAACAAGCAGGTCAGGTACGAAAATAGGTACGGTTCAATCGATTAGCGTATTGGAAGCCATTAAACTATACACTTGGAATGGCGCGTTTGCGAGTTTCGATGAAGATGTCAAAGGCAGCCTGGAGGCAGGTAAGCTGGCCGATCTAGTAGTATTGAATGATAGTATATTGAAAGTGGATTCCCAAAATATCAAGGATTTGAAAGTTGAATCAACGATTCTGAATGGGGAGATTCTTTATCATAGGGAAACATTGGTAGAAATATAATCTAGCGTAACTACTCTAAAACAACAAGACCTTCACTTTCATTTTTTTGGCTTAAGCGAACGTAAGTGGGATTTAGCAAGTTATTAAAAAAGGGGGATATACGCTATGAAAAAGCAAAAATTATTAATTAATGGTGAGAGGCTGAGTCGAACGCTTGAGAAATTTGCTGATTTTGGACGAACAGAAAACAACGGAGTCACAAGGCTATCCCTTTCCGAAGAAGATCGATTAGTCCGTGATTACTTTTGCGCTTGCTGTAAAGAATTGGGTATGACAATTAAGGTTGATGATATGGGGAATATTTACGCTACTTTGGCGGGACTTGAAAATAAACCTCCTATTGTAATGGGATCACATATGGATACAGTAAAAAAAGGCGGTCGGTTTGATGGTATCTTGGGTGTAGCTGCTGGCTTGGAAGTCGTTCGGACTCTGGTCGAAAATAATATCCAACCTAAAATTCCGGTAATGATCGTCAATTTTACGAACGAAGAGGGAGCCAGATTCGAACCTTCCATGATGTCGTCGGGAGTTCTTTCAGGTAAATTCGAAAAATCCATCATGCTGCAAAAGACGGATAGTGAAGGAACCACTTTCAAGAGTGCTTTGAATGCCATTGGATATGCAGGGGATATAGAGTCTCGTTTAAAAGAAGCGACTGCATTTCTAGAGTTGCATATTGAACAAGGGCCCATTCTTGAACGTGAATCTCTCACGATCGGTGTCGTTGAATGTGTCCTTGGTATGGTGTGCTATGAGATAGAAGTTACAGGCGAATCCGATCATGCAGGAACCACCCCAATGAATATGAGAAAAGATGCTTTCTTCACTGCGAATAGCTTGATTATGGAGGCTCGTCAGAAGCTAGGCATGCTTGATGACGATTTGGTTTTCACGATGGGCAGGGTGAATGTGTTTCCCAATATCCATACGGTGATCCCTAATAAAGTGGTTTTTTCGCTAGAGGCAAGACATAAGGATTCCAAAGTCATCGAAAAGGTGGAGGAAGTCATTAAAAGCCTTATAACTAAAGGTTCAGAAGACGGCTGCGACATCCAAGCGAAAAAATTGTGGGACAGGGATACCGTTTGGTTCGACAAATCCATTTGCAATTTGCTTGAGCAATCGACCAATTTTCTAGACCTACCCTATAAAAGAATGGTAAGCGGTGCAGGACATGATGCACAGTTTATAGCTAGTTATATACCTACTGCCATGGTTTTCGTTCCAAGCATCAACGGTAAAAGTCATTGTGAAGAGGAACTTACTAGTTGGGAAGATTGTGAAAAAGGCGTCAATGTAATACTGGAAACGGTCCTGGCCATCCAGTCATCTTAAGACGAAAATATGGTCGGTTGTAAGCAGGTAATGAAAGTAAACAAAGGGTGCTTCAAACCATCAGTTCAGTATGAAAGTCAGCTTGACTGATGGTGATGCATCCGTGTAAGGAACCTAAATGGGGGAGGGTATAATTTGGATGCTATTAAGCTATTGCTTTTTGTTCCGTTTATAGGGTTTTTAGGTTTATTGCCCTACGCAAATAAAATAGAACCGTACATATTGGGGATGCCTTTTTTGTTATTTTGGGTTGCATTTTGGATGGTGATGGCATCGATTATCTTAATGATTGTCTATAAGTTCGATCCTGATAATAAAGGGAGTGATTCTGAATGAATATCTCATTACTCATCATTTCCATCTTCTTGGTTCTAGCACTTTATTTAGGGATAAAAGCAAGAAAAGGAAAGGATATGGACATGGAGCAATTTGCCGTAGGAGGCAGGGGCTTCGGTACATTCTTCATTTTTCTGCTGATAGCAGGTGAAATTTATACAACTTTTACATTCCTGGGCGGAAGTGGGTGGGCTTACTCGAAAGGTGCCGCTGCTTATTATGTTCCCGCCTATATATTCTTAGCCTACGTCCTATCATATTGGCTCGTTCCTAAAATATGGAGATATTCAAAACGTCATTCCATTATCTCTCAGCCAGAGTATTTTGCGGCTAAATATAAAAGCAGGTCAATGGGAATGATCGTTGCTGTGTTGGGAAGCTTAGCCCTCGTGCCGTACATAGTCATACAGCTCAAAGGATTAGGTATCATTGTTTCCGAAGCGTCTTACGGAGCAATTTCACCAGTTGCTGCAAGTGTCATCGGTGCTGTAGTTGTAACTACCTATGTGATGATCTCAGGCATTCATGGTTCAGCATGGACAGCCATACTGAAAGATTTCATGATTTTGGTGGTCGTTATCTTTTTAGGGATTTACATTCCATTTCATTATTTCGGAGGCATACAGCCAATGTTCGAGACCGTGCAGGCTGCTAAACCGGAAATGTTGGTTTTTGCAGATCAGGGATTGAGTCAGTCCTGGTTTGTGTCCACCGTTTTGCTGAATGCACTAGGATTTTATTTGCTGCCACAAACATTCATGGTCGTTTTATCGTCTAATGGGGAAAGGACCCTTCGCAAAAATGCGATTGCTTTACCGTTATACACATTGTTATTGCTTTTCGTTTTTTTCATTGGGTTTACAGCCATCATGGAAATCCCGGGTTTGCAAGGAGCTGATGGGGATCTCTCACTTTTAAGGCTGGCGATCCAAACATTCGATCCATGGGTGATTGGGGTTATCGGTGCTGCAGGTTTATTGACGGCACTTGTACCGGCTTCAGTCATGCTAATGGCTGCATCGGTAGGTCTGACAAATAGCTTTTATAAAGTTCTGGTTCCCGCTGCAACTGAAACACATCAATTGATTGTCTCAAGAATCATTATTATTGGTATCTCAAGCATTGCTTTAATTGTAACGGTAACGGGCGGCGAGGCTTTGGCCATCTTGAATATCATGTCATACAGTTTAATTACCCAACTGGCACCTTCCTTGTTTTGCAGCTTGCCAAAAACAAATATTATCAATAAGTATGGTGCAATGGCAGGAATATTGGCAGGCGTCCTGATTGTTTTATATGCGACAATTGCAGATGTGAAGGTTGCTACATTCCTGCCGGATACCCCACATGTAATTAATGATATCAGTACAGGCGTCATAGCTTTATTGATTAATATACTAGTAACATTCATTGTAAGTGCACTGACTAAACATATCTCTATGCAACAGACCGAAATGAATGATCTGGATAAGATATCCTGATTTCTTTTAAACAAGACTAATCGAAGTACGGATAAAAGCATGATTTGGGAGGGCTTTTGTGAAAATTAAAATAACGGCTTGTCAATTTCGTGTAGAAAAGGTGTCAGCCTTCAATGAATTTCAGGAACAAGTAGAAGAGTTGATTACCCAAGTTCCCGAAAACTCGGATTATATCATTTTTCCTGAACTGTTAACCATAGGGTTATCAGCGGCCTTTGGAGAACAGGATGCTTCGTCCCTTACCAGGATTGATGAATATACCAATCAATACAAAGATCTTTTCAGGTCACTCTCAAGAAAAAGAAAACAGGTCATCATTGCCGGCACGCATCTGGAACGACGCGAAAAGGAATACTTCAATATTGCATACATTTTTGATAAAGACGGATCAGTCGTTGAGCATAAAAAAACTCATATCTTTCCCGCTGAAGCAAATTGGCATACTTCTGAAGGTGATGATTTGGAAGTTTATTCCGTGGGTCCGGTTAAGATAGGGATAGCGGTATGTTATGAAGCGGAGATACCTGAAATTTCAAGGATTTTATCAGTGAATGGGGCCGACATCATTTTTTGCCCATCATACACATTTACAGAGGCTGGTTTTTGGCGAGTGCGCCATTGCGCTCATGCGCGTGCAATCGAGAATCAGGTATATTTTGTTCATTGCCCCACTGTTGGAGAACCAGGGGCACCCCTGCCGAACGGGTATGGCAGCGCCAGTATTCTTAGCCCCTGTGACAGCGCTTGGCCAGCAAATGGTATAGTAGCCGAGGCGGTAATGAATGAACATACGATCATAACCGGTACAGTCGATATGGACGAGCTTTATGAGAATCGAAAAAGTGGTGCAGCAACCACTTTCGAGGATCGCAATCGCCGAAAAGAGTTGTATGCGAAATATAAGCCGTATGAAGGGCTGAAATGATCTGTTGGATCCCGAACCATAGCCCGAATAATGATTGTGAAGGCCGAATTAATCCATGAACGGCCTAATAAAGTGCGGGGGAAGTCGAATCATGACCCTATTGCGCAGGAATCGGTAATTGACTTAATATACGAAATATATTGTCAAATGCTGGCTATATATATTAGAATATATGTAACCATTTCATATTGTAATAATATAGATAGTCACCCTATTTATACCTGTTATGATGTCTGTAATGGCAGGAGGCACAATAAGTATGTTTCAGCAGAATACAGTATATATAGTCGGCGAATCGAAGGCGGCGTCCAATAATCCAATTACACAGCAATTCAACTGCTTTTTTATCGGGTTCGTCATTGATCGAGAAACGCATGAAATAGTGGATGCGGAATGCTCGACCACGATATCGATTACATCACGCTTCATTCATTCCATGTTAGTTGGTAAATCCATTCTTAGGCCCGATGAATTGGAGAAAGAAATTGAGCAACGGTACTTTGGTTCATCTCAGAAAGCACTGACCGTCGCCCTAAGAAATGCCAGCATTAAATATCAGCAACTTTATAAGTTATAGCTGCTTCTTTTGTCAATCGCAATTGAAATCCAGCTGTTAAAGAGTGTGTAGGCGCTCTTTGGCAGCTGGATTTTTTTATGTAGGGCCATGAAGACTTCATTGGCGGGTTTGAATAGATTTTATTATCATGAAATCCCCTAAATCCCTAAATATAAGGAGGTATGGAATATGATTCAAGATGGTGTGATGTTTGTCTGTTTTTTATTGGCATTTACTGCCGTGATTGCCGTAGCGGAAAAAAGATTGGAGGAAAGTTCTTCAAGTATGTTCCTGGGATTGTCCTTATTTATATTGGAGCGGCTCTGATGAAAACATTTGGGGTCTTTTCAGATAGTGAGTCAGTCGAAAGTGCATATAGCACCATACGAGGACTCCTGCTGCCTGCCATGTTGATGCTGATGCTTTTGCAATGCGATATGCGGAAAATAATCAGACTTGGCTCAAAGATGCTGTTAACTTTTTTTGCAGCTTCATTCAGCATTATTGGAGGGTTCACACTTACTTAAGTTTTAATGAATGGCTTTTATGCGGAAGGAACTTGGAAGGCATTCTCGGCTTTGAGCGCAAGCTGGACAGGGGAATCTGCCAATATGGTGATCTTGCAAGGCATACTCGATGTGCCTGAAAATATTTTTGGCTATGCGTTGATCATGGATACAGTCAATTATTCCATTTGGGTCATGTTCTTGTTTTGGCTGGTGCCTCTTGCTGGAAAATTCAACATTTGGACTAAAGCGGATACATCTTTCATTGATCAAATGACTTCCGAGCTTGAAGCCGGTGAAACCGCCAAGGCGGAATTTGGATTCGTGGAATTGATCGGTTTCTTGGCGCTGGTATTAATTGTTTCAGCAGGGGCAACAAAAATTGGGGAGAGACTGCCGGTACTCGGTGCCGCTGTGAATGGAACCACTTGGACGATCATCATCGCTTCTACCTTAGGTTTAATTCTGGCTGTCACAAAGGTTGGACGTATTGCCGGTTCTATGGAAATTTCCAAAGTCATGCTTTACATAGTCATTGGTTTAATTGCTTCCCATGCCGATTTTTCACAGCTGTTTCAAGCACCTGTATATATTTTATCCGGATTTATGATTCTATTCTTTCATGGATTGATCATGGTCATTTTGGCCAAGATATTTAAATTGGATCTATTTACAATGGGAGTTGCCTCATTGGCCAATATAGGGGGTGTGGCATCAGCTCCTATATTGGCAGGTTCTTTCAACCGGGCGCTAATACCGGTCGGGATATTGATGGCTGTACTGGGCAGTCTTCTGGGCACCTATTTTGGAATTCTTACATCATATATACTCTCAAGCTTTTAAGGAAGGGTTGTTAATATGAAGATAGAAAGATTACAAGTATCAGTGGAAACCTTGCCGCTTGTCAAGCCATTCAAGACTGCATTACGTACAGCAATGGAAATTGAAAATATCATGGTTTCCGTAAAGTTGGAGGATGGGACGGAAGGTTTGGGGGCTGCAGCCCCCACGGTTGCCATCACAGGTGACTCTACAAAAGGAATCATGACGGTCATTGAAGAAGTGATCACACCACATCTAATTGGGCACGACATCGAGAATATCAATGCATTGTCTCAGCTTATCCAACGATCCTGTGTAGGTAACACAAGTGCAAAAGCGGCTGTTGAAATCGCTATGTACGACGCAGTCAGCAAACGATGGCAACTCCCTTTATATCAATATCTTGGCGGTAAATCGAACGTCCTTAAAAATGATATGACAATCAGCGTTGGAGAACCCGAAGAAATGGCAAAGGCGGCATTGTCCCTCATTGATGGCGGGTTTTCTACGATGAAGATAAAACTGGGGAAAGATTGGGAGAGTGATGTGGAGCGGGTTGCCTGCATTCGTGCTGCTGTTGGCGACCAGGTTATGATCAGGATTGATGCAAATCAAGGGTGGACAACAAAACAAGCGATTTCCATTATTCATGAACTCGAGGAAAGAAAGCTGAATGTTGATTTAGTGGAACAACCCGTCAAAGCCCATGATATCGAAGGGTTGAAAGAAATAAAGAGGTCTGTCCAAGTGCCGATCATGGCCGATGAAAGTTTGTTTTCACCTCGCGACGCCATGAAACTCCTTAATGAACATGCTGTTGATCTCCTTAATATCAAATTAATGAAAACAGGCGGAATTAGACGTGCACTCCAAATTGCCGATATGGCAGAAGCAGCCGGGGTGGAATGCATGATCGGGAGTATGATGGAATCATCCGTGAGTGTAGCGGCCGCGGCTCATCTGGCAACCGCCCACCCAAATATAACGAAGATTGATTTAGATGCCCCATTATGGATTAAGAATGAGCCATATGTAGGCATTCAATTTATGAAAGATCAACTTCTAATTTCCGATAAACCTGGACTGGGAGTCAAGAGGAAATCCTCTTTTTCTCAATAAAAACAAATTCGAAAGGGTGATTATTTTGAAAAGGTTAACCGTTTTTGTGCTGTCTTTATTTGCTATTGGTATTTTAGTATTCAGTCCTAATGAAGCTAGTTCAAGAGAGAAGGAGAGAATTGCCTATGTTGATGTAAGCGTGGCCACTCTTTGGACTGAGCCGGGATTACCAAGGGAAATCGATGCTCCTTCTGCATCGAATCCCGTTGATATGAATGCATGGATCGGCTCGATGAAATATGAAGACAAGCTGTGGCTTGTTGGTAACCTGGAAACACAAGCATTATACGGTTCTAAAGTGACGATTTTAGAAGAACGGGGTGAATGGGTGAAAGTAGCCGTTGCCAATCAACCAACGCCTCGCAATGATATTGGTTATCCAGGATGGATGCCAAAGGCACAATTAAAAGGCGGAAATTCTTTTGAGAAGCAATTTAAACGAGGATATGCCCTTGTAAATGCCCCAAAGACTTGGCTTTATTCGGATTCGAAACTTCGGTCCAAATTCATGGAGGTCAGCTTCGATACCCGCCTCCCGTTATTGCAGGTGAAAAAAGATAAAGTGAAGGTGATGACACCGAGTAATGGAGCAAAATGGATAGAAAAGCAGGACGTATCAGTCTATCAAAATGACAAACAAATAGCTGCTCCAACCGGAAATGACATCGTTGAATCAGGAAAAGGATTTTTAGGGCTTCCTTACCTATGGGCTGGAATGTCCGGTTTTGGATTTGACTGTTCGGGATTTACCTATACAATGTACCATGCTAATGGAATAACGATCCCAAGGGACTCTTCCGTTCAGGCGCAACATGGCAAAAAGGTAGAACAAGAAAATCTTCAACCAGGTGACTTACTATTTTTTGCTTATGAAAAAGGGAAAGGGAGGGTCCATCATGTCGGAATGTATATTGGTGACGGCAAAATGATCCATTCGCCTAACAGCTCAACACATGTAAGGATAGATGAAATAAAAACATCGGGATACGGGGAGGAATATGCCGGAGCAAGAAGATATATCGATTGATGCTTAAAAAGCTTAAGAGCCCAATACTCTTAAGCTTTTTTCGTATTTAAACTTGCTTTTAACATCATTATATCGGATGACAAAACGCTGAATAATCGTTTTTCCAAAATAGAGGCATAGTTACATAAGTTTTTTTACTAGAATAGCAAACTAGAATCCTCTGCTTCCATAGACAGTTTACTTATACCACAAAGGAAAAATATGGTATAATTAACTACAGATTTTTCTTTATATTAAAAATGTGAGGGGCTGCCAAAATGATCACTTTTCCAAAACCTGATGTTGAGCAATTTTTACGAACTTTTTCCATTGCTGATTTTGCCGTAAGTCCAGATGAAAAACATCTGGTTTTCAGTACCAATTTGAGCGGCAAGTATAATTTATGGGGAATGGATTTGCCAAACTCCTTTCCTTATCCGCTTACATCCATTGATCAAAGCTGCCAAGCGCTGATATATGATAAGAAGAGCCGGTTCATAATTGCTGGTTTCGATCAAGACGGTAATGAAAATACCCAGTTTTACGGGGTTCCTTTGAATGGCGGGACAATGAAGGGAATCGTTCATCATGAAAATACACGTAATTTCATGCCGAAATTATCGAATGACAGTAAAAAGCTCTATTACACGACATCCAGAGGAAATGCTTCCTTTCTAAATGCCTATTGTTTAGATTTAGAATCAGGACAGGAAAAGCTGGTATTGGAGGGGAAGGATGCAGCGACCTATTTATTTGGCTTTAGCCCTGATGAAGAAACCTTACTTTACTATAAACACTTTTCCAATACAAATACCCTACTCTATGCAAAAAATGGGAACGAAGATATCCTGCTCACTCCGCCCACTGAGAAACAGCACACAGTGAGTGATGGTGTTTTTGTTTCAGATTCGATGATATATTTATTGACTGATTATGATTCAGACTTTACCTATATGGCTTCATACAACCTTGAAACAAATAAATTCTGTAAAATTAAAGAATTGGAGAATGAGAGTTTTACTGCCATTAATTATAGTAAAGAGAATCAACTTTTATATATAACCAGCCAAAAGGGTGTAGAGGATCAATTATATGAATTCAATCTGCAAAATGAAAATTGGAGAAACATCCCCGTACCATGCAGCGTCATTAATAAGCTTGAGGTTGCTGCATCAGGCACGCTTTACTTATTTGGCATGGGCGCAACAAAACCTCATAATATCTATAAAAATACAGGTGATAAGTGGGTATCATTAACTAAATATACTGTTCCTGGCGTCGATTCTGATGCATTGGTTGAACCCGACATCATTACATACACTTCCTTTGATGGCCTGGAGATCGAGTCGTTATTTTTTAGGGCAAAAAAGGAAAATGACAATGGTGAAATCATTTTTTGGCCTCATGGAGGACCTCAAGCGGCAGAACGGAAGTCCTTCAGAGCTTCATTTCAATTTTTCCTGAATCACGGTTACAGTATTTTTGCGCCAAACTTCCGCGGTTCCACTGGTTATGGTTTGGAATTCACGAAAATGGTAGAGGGAGATTGGGGAAATGGGCCACGACTTGATAATGTAGCCGGCCTTGATTGGCTAATAGACCAAGGACATGCACAAAAAGGTAACATCTTATTGATGGGGGGAAGCTTCGGAGGGTATATGGCACTTCTGCTCCACGGAAGACATGCAGATTATTTTAAGGCAGTTGTCGATATTTTCGGTCCATCCAACCTCTTCTCATTTATCAATTCCGTTCCAGAAGACTGGAAGCCAATCATGGATCAGTGGGTAGGAAATCCGGAAAAAGATAAAGAAAAACTAATCGAGTATTCGCCTATCACCTATTTAGAATCGATGATAAAGCCAATGCTCGTCATTCAAGGAGCAAACGATCCCCGTGTCGTCAAAGAGGAATCAGATCAAATCGTTCAAGCCTTGAAGGGTAAAGGAAGAGATGTCGATTATATGCTTCTGGAAGATGAGGGACATGGATTTTCCAAAAAAGAAAATGAAATTGCGGTCTACCAAAAAATACTTTCATTCTTAAAGCGATTCACAGCAGTAACAGAGAAGGTATAATCCGTACCTAAATACTTCATTTATTTGAATTATCAACCCTGCCACTCACGTTCAAGGTGATGAAGCAGGGTTTTTCATGTTGTAAAAATGGATGTTTATTTTATTCGGCGGTTTGGGGTGTAAGTAAATAAGGGATTTAAAATTCAGAATTCCCTGAATAAACTCTAGTCACCTAGTCATAAAGTGCTATATAATATACGGAAAACTATTTTTTTGTTAAACGGAGTTGATTCGCATTGCCACGGGAGTTATTGTTATACATACTCGTACTTATAATAGCAGGTGCTTCAAGCTTGTTTCTGTGTTTATTTGCACACTTAAAGATCAAGGATGCACCTGGAGCAAAAGCCTATATTCTCGTGACATTATTGTCTTCCATCTTTACTTTTTCCTATGCTTTCGAACTTTCCAGTACATCGTTAGAACAAATCATATTCTGGTTAAGGGTCGAGTACTTGGCATTACCATTCATCCCAGTATTCCTTTTGTTGATGTGCATTGAATATGTAGGTCAGAGAATTAAGAAGGTCTGGCAATATGCACTCTTCATCATACCGTTCATCACCATTTTCATGCATTTTACAAATGACCTTCATCACTTATATTACAAATCAATGGAGTTGAGAAGCAATAGTCCTTTTCCAATTATTAAACTGGTGGGCGGCCCTTGGTTTTACGTACACTCCCTGTTTCTTTTTTTATGTGTGATGATAAGTATAATAATATTGCTAAAACAGGTGAAAAAATCTTCATTCAGATTCAGGATGCAAATATCAATGATGGTGGCAGGTCTTCTTATTCCTATAATAGCAAATTATTTTTATATAAATGGACTAAGCTCATATGGTATCGATCTTGGTCCTGTATCCATGAGTATCACGTTTATCTTTCATGGTGCGGCACTTTTGACTTTTCAAATGTTCAATGTAGCCCCGATCGCTCGGGAAACCGTCTTTGAAAGTATGAAAGAGGGAGTAATCGTTTTAAATCAACAGGGGTTGATTGTCGACTATAACCGTGGAATGCGCAAATTTTTGCCCATGTTGGATGAACATTCCATTGGTAAATCGATTACAAGTGTGCTAAATGGGAATCAACTTCTTAGGGGAATAATCGACCTTAAACAGGACAGTGATTTTAATTGCAGCATAAATGGTGATATGGTACATTACCATATTGGTTTTTCACCCGTGTTCAACAAAAACAACCTGTCTATCGGACAGATCATTACCTTCGCCGATGTAACTGAAAGAGTACTCATGCTGGAAAAGATGAAGCAACTTGCCAGCTTGGACGGATTAACCCAAATATTGAATAGAACATTTTTCATCAAAAAATCGGAAATTTTATTTGATGCTCTAAGCATGGAAGGCGGCAATGTTTCAGTCATCATGTTTGATATCGATCATTTCAAAAATGTAAATGATACTTTTGGACATGAAGCAGGGGATGCGGCTATAACGCTTGTAGCGAATATTGCAAAGGAAAACATTCGGGAAGGAGATTTGTTGGGGCGTTATGGCGGTGAAGAATTTATCATATGTTTGCCGAATACCGCTTTACCCGCTGCATATGAGTTGGCCGATATGATAAGGAAAAAGGTTTCTGAAAGTATTGCATTGGTTAATGAAGAGATGATTTCCGTTACCTGCAGTTTCGGGGTGACTACTGCATTAATTGAAGCTGGTGACCGAAGCATTTCCATCAAAACATTGATGCCACGGGCCGACCAAGCCTTATATGCCGCAAAGAAGAATGGCCGAAATTGTGTACAGATCATCGTCTAAATAGGACCATCCCTTTAAACCTTGAACTTGTTCCAGGTTTTTATCATTGTGTTCAAGGTTCCAGACACATATTAAGCTGCCTTATTCATGATGAATGCCCTATTTTTTACTTGCTCTGTATACTCTATAACCGAGGCTGTTTCCGTAAGATAAAATGAGGCGGTAATGTGCGTCCATGACTCGTTCCAAGGATCCATTCAAAGGCTGAATGGATCTATTTGATGCTGAAGAATTCATTAATTCGTCTAAGACGGTACTTGATTTCAAGATTTTTAAATCTGTAAATCCGTTTTGTTGGAAGGCCTTTAACCATTCGGATTGCGTCAATAATTCCCTTAAATTATAAAAGTTAATGATTTCTTTTTTTGAGACAGGATTAAGGCTGGTTTCCGCTGTCATATCAATGGATAACAAAGTTCCTTCTAGTTTAAGGACCCTGTAAAATTCTCGGAGTGATTTTTGTATATCCGTGAATGCAGTCGTTGATTCGGCTATGATAAAATCAAAAGAATTATTGTCAAAAGGCAGTTCTTCTATTGAAGACTTATATAGGTCAATGCTTAAGTTAGCTTTTTGGAATCCTTTTTTTGCATGTTTCACCATCTCAGGGTGATTATCAAGCGCGGATACTTGGCAAAGAAACGTTTTTGCCAAGTAAGATGAGGTTTGCCCTGTCCCGCATCCGGCATCAAGGATTATTGACGTATGATCGATTTTTTCATTTTTCAAAATCTGCTTAGTCAGTTCAAATCCACCAGGGTGTGCCCCTTCAATTCCAAGTATGGCTAGTGCGTCTTGGTATGAGTGGTTCATGGCATAATCTCCTTTGGTACATGTATAAATGTATTTTATGCTTTGGTTTCAAGGAGTGATAAGGAAAATGGGAAAGACTTTTAAATGATTGGTGGGTATTTAATCCATTCATGCTAGTCCCTGAATGCATACGATGTAAAATCGACTGATAAGGGGAGTGCAAAATGGGATATCATAATTATTATCATAAATGCAGGCAAGGTGTGGGAAGACCGGTTGAAATTCGTACAAGCAGAGGAACCGTACATCGGGGAATCATACACCGGGTTACACCGAACCGTGTATATATTCGTCCATTTGACGGAGGCGGAAACCTTGGGGGTTTTGGTTATGGAGGTTTTAATGCAGGATATGGCTGGGGTGCCGCAAATGGATTTGCATTTGGTGCAATTGCATCTTTAGTTTTTCTCGCATTTCTCTGGTAATCGAATGAAGAAATTATAAAAAACCTGAAAATTTTTCAGGTTTTTATTTTGTTCCCATCGGAATTCTACCAAGAAACTGGTAATAAATATGAATAGATGTACAACTAAGATAAAGCTTTGAGTTTTGAATGGATTTGGCTTGTTTGCTAAGGTTAAAAAGACCGGGCAAGACGGAATCCTAGGTCGTCTATACAAAATGTCGGATGGCTGCGCCGGCGACATGAAGCTCCACAACCTCTAGCATCCTCAGCCCAGCTCCCCCCTCGAAAAATACGGTAGGTGCCGTACACTTGTTCATCATATAAGTCCCAGCACCATTCCCATACATTCCCTAACATATCATGCAGCCCCCATGGATTCGGTTCCTTTGTTCCTACTTCATGGATCATGCCCCCTGAATTTTCGTTATACCAGGCAATCTCATTCAGCTCTCCGTATCTATAACCAGGAGTCCCGGCTTTACATGCATATTGCCACTCCGCTTCTGAAGGAAGTCGAAAACCGCTTGATTCCCAATCACAAACAATGTTTTCCCCATTTTTAGAATAACACTCTCCCAGTCCAGCTTTCTGTGAAAGCAGATTACAAAAAGAAATTGCATCATTCCAAGAGATATTCACAACAGGTTTTAGATCCCGATCAAAAGAATTAGGTGATTTATTTGTAATTGCATAGTAGAAATCCATAGTAACAGGATAACGTGCAAGAAGGAACGGTCTTATTTCAGCTTTCCACTTGCTTTTAATTCTATCGTCCCTTAATTCTATTTCGCCCCCTGGAATTTTCTCCATTGAATAGTTAATGTAACTCATTATTTCCTTTGACAATCTACCTTCCTCCTACCGACCTTAATTTAAAAGTTTCAAGACTTCCAGAACGATTAAATCAATATAAATATAAGGTTGGTTTAAATTTGTATTAAAATGACCGTTTTTAAAGCGACTCAAAGACCCCATTAATTTGTGTGTGTGTGGGTAATCTGAGGGTATAGGATCAAGCTTAGGCTTCATTACGCCCCATTTAATTTATATTAATATGTTTGTAGGTTTAGGAATACAAATTATAAGTGAGTTTCTTATACTTTAAATTATGGGGGAGAGAAAATGAACGAGTTTTTGGAGAAAACAGCTAGATTCGAGCATCGGTTTTGGCTGCAAATCTTAGTAGACCATGCCAGGTTCATCCATGAGTCTTTAGCGCCGGTTGAAGTGGAAAACATTGAAATTGCCTCTGAATTCATTCAAGTTTTTGATGCTCTCCTTGGTCAAGCCAATTCGGAAGAGATCTCGCAACTTACTGCCATCGCAGAAGAAGAGACATTAAGATTTCGGGAGTTTAAGCTAAGCCTAATTAAAGAACATCTGGTAGGTAAAATAAAAATACATCTTTCACCTTCATTCATTAATCATATGGTGAACGAATTAGAAGAATATTTAAGATTATTGAAATATTTCAATTCAGATCAAATGCCGCCGGTTTTTCATGAACTTCATCACCATTTAGTTTGGCTGTTAGATGCAGCAGGACATGCAGGTGCAATATCATCCAATATGGATGACGTTGAAAAAAGGTTAAAAGAGAAAAGTGACCAATATAAAAAACATTTTAATGATTTTTATTTAAAAGCTGTTGAAATGGCTGGATTTTTACGAACCAATCTGTCAACATTCCCAGCATTGGAAAAAATGAATGCCGACGTCACATTGGAAATTAAATTCTTCCAGCACTTCCTGCTTGAATTGGAGGAGCTTGACCTTAGTGCGCAGGCTCTTGGAACGCTTTCGCCATTAATGGCAGATCATATGTGGCGAGAGGAATGTTATTATTTAACGAAACTCGCTGAATCGACAGACATGGAAAAGCCAAACTGCGATCCAGCGAAACCGAGGCTAGTTGATTAAAAAATACACATGGAGCCCTTTATATAAAAGGGGCTCTAGATCTGTTGCATTTTTACCGCCAAAATCAGTAGAATATGGAAAACACTTAGAAGAAGCGATCTGACATTAAGTCTTTTTGAGCTTTTTCCATATAGGAAAATACGTTTTTCTTGGCTGGTTAGCATTAAAGGAAGTTAATTCCTATCCTTATGTTATACTAAAAAAACCACAATTAATTATAGAAGTATAGGAGTGCTGAAAGATGTTTGGAAATACTTCCAATTTGACAGATGGCATTTATTTTGGAGAATCGTTACCACAACAAATCGCTAAACACATTTTAAAAAAAATTATTGAAGGTAAAATAGAAGCTGGTGAGAAAATCGTGGAAGAAGACATTTCCAAAGAATTGAATACTAGCCGTGCACCAGTACGCGAAGCCCTTTATTTACTGCAGGTTGACGGTATTGTTGAGAGAATACCTAGGCGGGGAACGATCGTCAAGCCATTTTCACAAAGGGAAATCATTGAATATAATGATGTTACGATCGGACTGATCCAGATGGGCATTGAATTTTCCCAAGGGAATTGGCACTCAGAAAATAAGCAATCATTACAAAAGCATTTGGAAAGTGCAACCGATGAGTGTGAAAAAGGTAATGTTATCGAGTATCAAAAAAGGGCAACACAGATATTTCGATATATTTTTTCAATCGCTAATAACAAAGCATTAGCAAGATTTTTTGAAGAAGCCAGTCATATCCTCATGGTTTTTGCCCAAAGTCAATGGAATACGGAAACGATGGAAAGTTTCCATTTCAGATTAAAGATGTCTATTGAGGCCATTCTAGAAGATGATTTAGTTAAAGCAAAAAATGAAATTCATGAAGCCTTGAATCGTGGAGTGATGTAGAGTCTTTGACTCTAAAACCAAATTGTCGACAATCGACAAAAAGAATGTTATTATGTAATCGTATTCAAGCAAGAATATTATCACCAAGATCAAGGGGAGAAAGGGAGAATATTATGCAAGCATTTGATTTTACAGAAAAAGTAGCAATTGTTACCGGTGGCGGCGGGGGTATCGGCCGGGCAGCTTCTATTACACTTTCAGAAAATGGTGCCAAAGTGGTTGTTGTAGACCTTTCCGAAGAGGCTGGCATGCTAACGGTAAATGAAATCAAAGAAAAAGGCGGCGAAGCCAAATTCGTTAAAGCCGATGTTACAAAGGAAGACGATATAAAAAATTATGTTCAAAAAACGATAGATTTCTATGGAAAAATCGATATTTTCTTGAATAATGCAGGTTGGGAAGGCAAAATAATGCCGCTTATCGACTATCCAGCTGAGGTTTTCGATCAATTAATGTCAATAAATGTACGAGGTGTTTTCTTGGGCATGAAACATGTATTGCCCCATATGATTGAACAAAAAAGCGGGGCGGTCGTGAATACAGCTTCTGGAGCTGGTTTACTGGCAACGCCAAACATGGTGGCGTATGGCGCTAGTAAACATGCGGTTCTAGGAATGACGAAAACAGCTGGTGTCGAAGTAGCTCCACATGGTGTCCGGGTGAATGCCGTCTGCCCAGGTGTCGTCAACACGGCTATGATGCGGTCGATTGAAAGCGGATTTGGTCAAGGAGATTCCGCGGCAGCTGAAGCGGCTAGAAAACAGTTGGAAGCAACGACTCCGGATGGCCGGTATGCTGAGCCGCAGGAAATTGCAAATCTAATGATGTACTTAGTATCCGATCTTTCCAGCCACATTACGGGTCAAGAACTTGTAATCGACGGAGGGGCCATTTTAATCTGATAAGCAACAAACTTAGTTAAAGGGGGACGAATACATGAGTTTACAAGGAAAGGTCATAATTATTACAGGAGCAGGCAGCGGAATTGGAAAGGAAACGGCATTTAAATTAGCTGATCAGGGAGCTATTGTCGTAGCGGCTGACTACAATGATGTTGCCGCTAAAGAAACGGCTGAAGCTATTCAACAAAAGGGAGGCACGGCATCTTTCGTGAAAGTGGATGTAGCTAGTGCGGAAGAAGTGGAAGCGATGGTCGAAGCTGCAATTGCCAATCATGGCACCATCAATGGCATTTTCAACAATGCTGGAATTGGACTAGTAAAACCATTTTTGGAGATGGATCCAGAATCATACCACAGAGTAGTTGATGTTGACCAACACGGCGTTTATTATGGCATGTATTATGCAGCAAGGAAGATGGTTGAGCTTGGTGTAACAGGCGCAACGATCGTTAATACAGCTTCAATATACGGGACGATGGTTTCTATTGGCAGCTTTAATTACCATGCTGCAAAAGCAGCAGTCATCGCGATGACTAAATCCGGTGCAATTGAACTTGCGCAATATGGGATTCGTGTTGTCGGAGTGGCACCAGGATTTATCGAAACGCCGATCATTGGTGAAGATCAAGAGTTCCTGGACAGTTTGGCTCAACTTCATATGAGGAAAAAATTGATTCAGCCAGAAAAAGTTGCTGAAGTTGTAACGTTCTTGTTCTCTGAAAAAGCGGATGCCATTAATGGACAAGTCATTCCAGTTGATGATGGATTCTTAAGCTTTAAGGGGTAATCAGTATAATTAATTAAATTTTCAAGATAACTTAAAAGGGGAGTTTTGACATATGAGCAAAAGATTCGATGGCAAAGTTGTAATCATTACAGGGGCAGGATCAGGTTTAGGTCAAGCAGCCGCATTGGAAATAGCTAAAGAAGGAGCTAAACTTTCATTAGTTGATTTAAACGACGCATCTTTGGAAGTGACAAAAAAATTAATCTTAGACTTGGCACCAAACTCGGAAGTGCTTCTGGTCACTGCAGATGTATCGGATGAAGAAGCAGTAAAGAACTATGTAGACCAAACAGTCAGCAAATATGGCAGAGTCGATGGATTCTATAATAATGCGGGTATTGAAGGTAAACAGGCCCCTATGGCTGAATACGATAGCAACGTTTTCAACAAAGTAACGGACATCAATATCAATGGTGTTTTCTATGGTATGAAATACATTCTGCCAATCATGAAAGAACAAGGATCAGGGGCAGTGGTGAACGTGGCTTCTGTAGGCGGAATTCGTGCTGTGCTTAACCAAGCTGCGTACGTTGCAAGTAAACATGCTGTAGCAGGCTTAACAAAAACAGCTGCCATAGAATATGGCCAATATGGTATCAGCATAAATGCCATTGCACCAGGAGTAATCTTAACAGCGATGGTAGAGGGATCATTCAGGCAAATAGGCGGAGAGAATTGGGAAGAAGCAATGGCGGAATTCGTCAGTGTGAATCCTAAGAAACGCTTCGGTAAACCTGAAGAGGTCGGCCGTTTAGTCGCTTTCCTATTATCAGGGGAATCAGAGTTCATCAACGGTGTAGTCATTCCGATTGATGGCGGACAATCTTCACAATACTAATTGAGAAAGGGAGTGACAGTAGGTCACTCCCTTTCAGACTGTAGACAAACTCGATGAAAATCGAGTTTGTCTACTTTTTTTGGGCTTGTACAAATTTGGACGTTGATTTCCACTTCAGGCACTCGCTTTCCGCGGGCGGTCCGGGAGCCTCCTCGGCGCACTTGCGCCTGTGGGGTCTCCCTTGGACTCGCTATTCCCGCAGGAGTCTCGCACACCCGCTCCAATCAACTATGTTTAAAATTTTAGATGAAACTCCTTATGCCTATAGTCTTTTTTGTTTTAAAATAGAACTATTAAAATTTGAGGTGATGAGGATGCATGCTTTCGAAACATAATTCTATTCAGCGAGACCAACTTGAAATGATTACTTTTAGATTAACTGGTGCCGGCGAATCATTTGGTTCGTAAAATTGAGGCTTCCATTGACTTCACTTTCATTTATGACTTGGTGAAAGATATGTATTCAGAGGTAGGACGCCCAAGTATTGATCCAGTTATTTTAGTTCGGTATTCCTTGCATGCGTAAAACGATTGAAGAAGCTTAAACAAATATGGCTTACCGTTGGTTCTTAGGCTATGGTTTCCATGATAAAATACCTCATTTCTCAACGTTCGGGAAAAATTAGAGCGACGTTATAAAGGTACAGACCTGTTTGAACAGATTTCTATCGCATCTTAATGACAGCTGCTGATAGAAAGTTAATAAGTGCTGAACACGTATTCGTCGATTCCACACATGTGAAAGCCAATGCGAATAAGCGTAAATTTGAAAGGAAAATCGTACGCAAAGAAACACGAGCTTATCAAGGACGTCTTCAAGCAGATAAATTTGATAAGGAAGAAACCAAAGCAATTAAAGAAAGTATCACGGATCCTGAGAGTGGCTACTATGTGAAAGATGAACGAACAAAACAATTTGCCTATTCATTCCACGCAACCGCAGACCGCGACGGTTTTGAATTGGGAACGATTGTAACACCTGGTAATACACATGACAGTCATATTTTGGAGCCACTTGTTGAGCAAGTGATTGAGAAAGTTGGAAAACCAGAAGCAGTTGCAGCTTATAAAACACCAGAGATTACTTGCTACCTAATTAACAAAGAAATCACACCTGCTTTACCCTATACACGTCCTTGTACAAAAGAAGGATTCTTTCGCAAACATGACTATGTTTACGATGAACACTTTGATTGTTACCTTTGCCCTTCGGGCGAAACTTTAAAGTACACAACAAAAAATAAAGAGGGCTATCGCGAATACAAATCGCCAAAACAAAATTGTGCAACATGCTCATTTTTATCACGGTGTACAGAAAGCAAAGACCATCAAAAAGTAGTGACACGGCATATTTGGCAAGCATATGTGGAAGAAGCAGATAATCTGCGTCATCATCAAGAGGTAAAACCTATATATGCGAAACGCAAAGAAACAATTGAGCGTGTATTCGCAGATGCAAAAGAAAAGCATGGTATGCGTTGGACTACTTTAAAGGGACTTAAAAATTAGTTGATGCAAGCGATGCTTACTTTCGCTGCCATTAATTTAAAGAAGATGGCCACTTGGACATGGCAAGGTCCTAAAATGGTTTAACATAGTGGCTCGAAGAGCCCAAATCTCTTAACCTTTGGTCAAAATTTCAAAGGGAATTTAAAAAGGGGTTCGGAGTTTTTTAATTTCCGAACCCCTTTTGTATCCTTTTAGTTAATGATCAAATGAATTTAAATTTGGACAAAACGAAGACTTTTTCGGTTTTCGTTTTTTTGCATATTCAAAAATCAGTTCATATGAAACTATATACGATCCTTTAGAATTTAAACACATAGAAAAACGCCATAAAAGGCGATTTACAAATATTCAAGAAACCCCATCGTTACTTTTCTTTATCGTGTAGCTTATCTTCATATTCAGTTTCCAACATACCATATAGACCATTCATTTCTTGTTCATCTGGATCTGCCCCAAATTCGTTTCTATATTTCCCCTTTTTATCATCAAGGATTTCTTCTTTTTCACTCTTCTTGTCCATACATATCACCTCCAACCAGTAGGGTGTCTCATTGTCCTAAAAATATGCACTGTGTGACTCTGTTCCTTTTAAGATTTTGCGGCGGCTAAGTTAAGTGGTTGAGAAAATACACTAATTACAATTAATGCTAATCCAGTTTGCAGAACATTTAATTGGGTATTCTAAATAGTTATTACTCTTACAATTTGTTAAGATATAAATATATTAACTTAGAGATAACGGAGAGAGAATGTGAAGAAGAAACGTAAGAAATCAAAGAAAGTTTTTAACATTTTCATCCTGATTTTCGTATTTTTGCTCATTAAGGAGATCATGCAAACCCCATATTCCGAAAATGTTACCACATCAGTAAATACGCTTGATTCCTTTGCGAACGTGAAAAAGTATAGTTCACTTCTGCAAGACGAGTTGACTAAATACGGACTTGAGGAGCATACTTCGACATTGATTGCTTTGATGCAGCAGGAAAGCCGAGGGCGGGGCGGTGACCCAATGCAGGCATCTGAGTCAGCGGGCCTTGATCCAAATACAATCACTGATCCAACGGAAAGCATTAAGTATGGAGTGAAACATTTTAAGCGGATCAATGAATATGGCAATGAAAAGGGCGTTGATTTTGCCACGATCCTTCAAGCATATAACATGGGAATTGGTTATATTGATTTCGTTGCGAATGAAGGGGGCAAGCATAATGAAGAGCTTGCAAAGAAGTTCTCCATGCTTCAGGTCGAAAAAAACCCCACGCTCTATGATTGCGGCGGTGACAAAGATAATTTTCGATATCCATATTGCTACGGTGACTACACATACAGTGCGAAGGTATCTAAGAACATTGAGGAGCTTGGCGACAGTATATCGGCTCAAGCTGATAGTGAGTGAGGGAGAACAAAAAGCCTACTGAATGAAGTAGGCTTTTTGTATGTCATTTGTTGTTCAGCCATGGAAGGAGGTCTTTATGTTTATAGAGCTTCTCGGATTCTGAAATGGTTTGTGAAAGAAGAATATCAATGGAATCAAGTAAGGAGATTAGGGCTTGTTTAACAGAACCACTCTCAAATTGCTCTAATGGCACAGGTAACTCTTCCTCGTCTAAAATAAAATATTCCCCACCCGGAAGCACCAATATATCTATAATCAAATCCTCAAAGGATACCAACTTATCAGCCATATATGTATTTCTTACAATATTAAAATAGGATCCTAAATAATTTCCGTCGTTATCTCTCCAAATGTATAAATTATAAGGACGGTCTTTCCAATAATAAGCAATTGTATAACTGCTTACAGGAATGGTTAATTTTATAGAACCCGCTTTCATCGTGAACGAATCCATGATTTCATGAAAAAGCACGACATGTTGATTTTGTTCTTTTAACAGCAAACAGTTATGCTCTACAACTATAGAGTCGTAACGGATTTTTCTTTCTATGATTTCATCGCCATGTCGTAGTGTTGGTATAAATATATTTTCCATTGTATCTATTTCTCCCTTAAAACCATTTAGATCATTTATGATAATATACTTAAGAAAGTTTATTCTTACTAATAGGGGCTATCGCCAGGAAATGCGGATTTAAACTTTTAGGAAATTCAAATATCAAAACCTAATTTCACACCTGCAATACCGAGAAACTAGGTTTTAGTTACTTCAAAATCGTATGATTTTCAGGAATGAATACAACTTTACTAGATAGATGTTTCTTAGGAACCTAACCTATATACGCCTGCTTTAAAGTTTTAATGTCAATTTTCTTCATTTGGAGCAGCGCTTTCATAACTCTTTCCGATTTTTCAGTGGCGGAGTCGTTTACCATCTCGGTTAGATATTCAGGGACAATTTGCCATGACACACCAAATCGATCTTTCAGCCAACCGCACACTTGCGCCTTTTCATCTCCACCTTCAGAGAGTTTTTCCCAATAATAATCCACCTCTTCTTGATCCTCGCAATTGATGATAAATGATATTGCCTCGGTAAATTTGAATTGCGGACCGCCATTTAATGCTACGAATGCTTGTCCGTCCAGTTCAAACTCCACGGTCATCACTGATCCCTCTGGTTTCCCGTGGATTTGATTTCCTGCATTACCATAGCGAGTGATTCTTCCGATCTTAGAATTTTCGAATATGGAAGTGTATAACTTCACCGCCTCTTCAGCTTGTGTATCAAACCACAGGTTGGTTGTGATCTTTTGAATCTTATTTTTCATAATTTTTTCTCCTTTATTGTTCTCAAGTTTAGCCAGGAAAACTAAACACTGCTATTATCATGGAAATGCGAATTTATTCGATAAGATTAAATACCTTGAAGGTACCCTATTACTATATACCATTTATCATGACCTATTGTAAGGGTTAGGGTGCCGTTTTGTGTATTCCAACCGATCATTAAACTAATCGCGTTAATCCTTTGCTAGTTACAATATCCTTGCCTAAAACACAAAAGGATATAGAAACTTTTCACCAGTGAAAAGCACTATATCCAAATTCCATTTCTCAGCTCTCGAAGTTAAATTGCCATTTGATTCCGAATTTATCGGTTAACTGACCATAAATTTTACTCCAGAATGTTTCTTGGAGCTCTACACCAACCGTACCGCCTTCACTTAGTTTGTTAAAAATCGATTTAATTTCATCCAAATCATTACTGACATAAGCCAGGCTGATATTGTTTCCTTCAACAAAAGGCATTCCAGGAAAAGTATCTGAAAACATGATATTGCTTCCATTTATATTTAGCCTTGTATGCATGACTAAATCTTTCGCTTCTTCTGGAAGAGTAAAATCCGGATTAGGCGGTGTTTCCCCAAAGGTCATGATATTTGGTAGTTCCGTTCCAAAAACCTCTGCGTAGAACTCTACTGCTTGTCGACAATTCCCATTAAAATTAAGATATGCATCAACTGACATTTCTTTCACTCCTACTTTTTTATTTGTTATTCAATGCTCCAAATTTATTACATAATGCATTATTGCCTTACGAAAAATTCCGGCGGTTCAATTCCGAGTGTTCTAAGGTAGATATAACCCTGGCCCCTATGGTGGATTTCGTTTTCCAACGCATATTGAAGTCTATCAAAGTGGCTTTGTGAGGGACCGAAAAAAGGATCCTTTTCGACCACTCCAAGCGTTTCCTCGGTCATTTCCTCCCACAGCTTCCTCGTATCATCCCTTACTGCTTCGCATGCTGATACAAGTTCTTCTTTGGTAGAAATTCCGGCAAACGAATCTGGAAACTCCCAAACACCCAGTGCAATTCCACGCATATATGCAGTTTCAATGTTCATGATTTCTTTAACCATATCTGCGAAAGGGCGAAGCTCCCTGGCCGGTGCATAATTAAACAATTCCTTTTCAGGGAAAGCTTCAACCACCCTCAACGTCAAGCTCCTGTTGCCTTCCAATATATTTAACAAACCCTCTTTCGATAGAACCACAATTTCACTCTCCTTTGAGAAATACTCTGTATAGAAGTTCTGTGAAAAATCAAAAAGTCCTGCTAATTACTTTATTTAAAGATTGCATAGCTTTTTTTATCTACCGGTGTAGACTTATAAGTAACACTTAAATAATTAATAAAGGGGAAATGTCATATGTTCGGTTCCTTAAATAGAACAAAATTAATAAAAAATGATTTAAAAAGCATTGCGAAATTAATGTATCAGGATGTATCAAAAGATACTTGGGATCAAGAGAACCTAACAAAGAGAAATTTAGATTTCACTATTGAAAGCATTCGCTATATAGATGCTTATACGAAAAGATTATGTACTACTCAAATGGGTAGTGAACTTTTAAAGAATCATTTTGATAATTTTGTGATAAGAATAGGTGCCTATATTGGAGAAATTATAAAAAGGAATATAAATCAAGATTTTAAATGGTATGAATATGATTCTGTATATCATTTTTCTTCTGCACTTGATGGGGTGCATAGGGGCATTAAAACAGCAACGGTTCTTTACTCTAAAAAGAGAGATAGAGTTATAGTTCCTTTAACTGTGGTAGCGCAATATCTGGAAGGGAATTCGACATATACAGATTTCTTGAAATACGTAGAAGAAACAATTAAGCAAAATTCGTAAAAGATAACTGCTTTTCTTAAGCAATCGTGCAGGTTCAAAAACCTCCCAAAAATTCATTTTTGGTAAATATTGATTAAATCTAGCATATATAATACGATTTAATCAGTTATATATTTCCAACCAACATGATGCTTATACATAAATGATTCAATTAATAACGGAACCAGCAGAAAGGGAGAGAAGCAAATGATTAACAAAGTCGGGCAAATTATGTTATATGTAAATGATCAAGACGAGTCATTGAAATTTTGGACGGAAAATTTCGGTTTTAGCGTAATTTCTGAAGAAGATAATGGCCAAGGGCTAAGATGGATTGAAATAGCCCCAACAAAGGTAGCAGAAACGAGTATCATCCTGCATAATAAAGAATTCATTGCTAAAATGCAGCCTGAATTAAATCTTAATACACCTTCGTTAATGTTTTACTCGGATAATCTTGATGAATTATATAAAGACTTTTCAGAGAAGAATATCAAAGTGGGAGAGCTTGTAACTATGCCATCTGGAAGAGTCTTCAATTTTGCTGATAATGAAGATAATTATTTTGCGGTCATGGAAAAGAAGTAATTCATTTGGCTAAAGATTAAAAAAACATCAAAACAATTGTTTTGATGTTTTTTGATTAAACTGCGACACTTACGAAACTATTCAGTCGGCAGGCCTTGGCCCAGCAGGAATTCCAGAGTTTTCTACCGTCTTGATCGGCCGAACGGTAATGTCTCCATTCACGTAAATTTGACAAGATAAACGTAAATGATCTTCCATTCCTTTTTCCTCAAAGATCTTTTTTTCTTTATGTGTGACCTCCAAAAAATCACCCGCCAATATTTCAACTCTGCAAGTTGTACATTTAGCCTTCCCGCCGCATCGGTGGAGAATATTTATACCGTTATCTTCCAATGCTAATACTAATTTTTTTCCCATTTCAACTTCAAATGTTCCTTGGTCAAATACGGTTACATAAGGCATCCAATACCACCTCTTATATAGAATATCTTTCAACAGGTCATTAACATATCTATTCTTTTACGTTGTCCATATGACATAAAAAAATGTGAAGTCATTACTTAATTGATAGTAAAGATGAATAATTAATTATCGTGAAGACAAACTTTAAGTACATTCATAATTATAAATTTAACTAGGCATAACTAGAGCTACGAAAAATAAGATTGGTCTTTGCGAGGCCAATTAAGATTTATTGAAAGAAAGAGAGTGAAATAATAAAGGGGAGGTGCATGACTGTGAATCATGGCAATTGTGATTTTTCACCAATGAAACAAATGTTAAAAGAGGATTTACGACAAGTAATATCAGCTTTACAGGATAACTTAGAAGCAATGGGTGATGAAAATTATTGTCTTCTTGGAAATTTCGAGAAAATAAAGGATAAATTTATATACATCGATATGAAAGCAGCTACATTTTATTTGAATTGTTATTTGTCACCGTTTACGGACAAATATCCAGAGTTATCAACTTGCGTACAAAATTTGTCGAATTTGAGACACGGCGGCTTGATTGTGATTCAACGGGGAGACCCTATTGATTCATTGATTCAACCCGGTATTTCAATAGGCGCGGAGTTAACCCATTCTTTACTCGAATCAATTTTTTTCCCTGGAAATCCACTGCATGATGGTGCCGTTTTGGTTAATAAAAATCAGATTGTTTCCGCAGCAAATGTCCTTCCGCTTTCAGACAGATCAACAGGGGAAAAAAAACTTGGAACACGCCACCGCTCTGCATTAGGTTTATCTGAACGAAGTGATGCCCTGGTATTGGTAGTATCAGAAGAAACAGGAAGAGTTTCATTTGCGTTAGATGGAAATCTGTACCCGGTTAATACACATGGGCCTATATAAAATTTTTGAGACAATTAAGTCCAATCGTGATTATAAATTCTAGGTAATTCTCACCTGGAATATTCATTTGTGTAAAAAACGTAAACGCTGGCTTCCATTTTTATTTTTCTCGGAATTACTGGTACAAAAAAGGCCATGAATTAATTAACCCGGTGATTTTTACCGGGTTTTTGGTTGCTTTTTATATAAAAAAAGGCATATGATAAACAAGGAGTCTCAATCAGAAAAGTTATAAAACGAAAGAGGATTTTAAATGATAACCATTAAAAGTGAAAGAGAAATAAATTTGATGCATGAAGCGGGCAAACTTCTTGCTGCGACGCATAGAGAAATTGCAAAAATGATAAAACCGGGCATCACGACTTGGGAAATCGAAGAATTTGTCGATAAGTACTTGGCAGAGCATGGTGCTACACCAGAACAAAAGGGCTATAACGGATATAAATATGCAACGTGTGCTTCAGTGAATGATGTTATTTGTCACGGCTTTCCGCAAAAGAAAGCCCTAAAAGAGGGAGACATCGTTACGATTGATATGGTGGTGAACCTTAACGGTGGTTTGGCGGATTCCGCTTGGACATATGCGGTCGGTGAAGTTTCCGATGAAGCTCAGCGTTTAATGGATGTAACCAAAAATGCTTTATACAGGGGCATCGAAGTCGCACGTGCAGGAAATCGTCTCGGGGACATCGGGCATGCAATCCAGTCATATGCAGAAGGTGAAAAGTTTTCTGTTGTTCGCGATTTTACAGGCCACGGAATTGGTAAAACCATGCACGAGGACCCAACAGTCCTACATTATGGTAAGCCAGGTAAAGGTGCCCGTCTAAAAGAAGGTATGGTCATCACGATCGAGCCAATGCTGAATGCAGGAACATGGCATATGAAAATGGATCAAGACGGCTGGACGGCGAGAACGGCAGATGGAAAGCTTTCCGCGCAATATGAACATACCCTTGTCATTACAAAAGGTGAACCGATCATTTTAACGGAACAGTAAACCTAAAGAAGAAACGGCCTTAACATGGGCCGTTTCTTCTTTTTATTTTTTACACTATTTCATAATAAACCTCGACAGAATATTCAGAATCTACCCCATCCAACATTAGATAGAATCCGAAAAATTAGTACTAGGCAGTTAGGCATTAAAAACTTTACTATTATGTGGCAGCACAGGATAATAAGGGGAAGGAAGAAATATTTAGATGATATGTTATATAAACAGTAAATAAAGGGGGTTTTGACAGTGAAGAAAGGGGAAAAACTGTCTGCAACGGTTGAAACGGTTGGGTTGAGCCAGCGGGAATTTTTAACGATTTTCTTACTTCACTCTTTGAGGATAAAAGCGAATTATCCAAGGGCGATTCATCAGGACCTGAAAAATACGTTCACTGGCAAAGTACATAGCTATGACTATTTATGTAAAATATCCAATACGCTAGTCGATTCCAATCATTTATCCTTATATACGAATAAGGGAAGAAATTATTATCAAATAACGGAAAAAGGGAAAGAGCTTTACATATGGTACCAAGAAAATTTCCTGGAACGGTTCTCCGAAGTGAAAAAGGTCATCGATCGCTTCATGTTCGATTTAAGGGGATCTGGTGAAAACCCACCGGTTGTTAATGAGCTTCCTGAAGAATACAGGTCGTATTTCTCGAAAATAATATCGGTGAAGGATCTAGTCCGTTATGTAACCTTAAAAGCCGCTTTCACTAAGAAGCCCATTTACATGGGGGAAATTGGCGATCTGCTTAAGAATCAGTTCGGTTGGATCGCTTCTAACGGTTATTTATACGATTTATCTCATGAAATGGAAGAGAACGGGCTTCTTGTCGGCAGGTGGGAAAGTGAAAAACGAACTAAACGCTATTTACGAATCACCGATGAAGGACAGCATCATTACAAACAGATTGCGGATTCTGCAGCATTTCAAGTTCAGGAAATCCAAAAATACATGGCCAGTGTCATTATGTTCTTAAAAGAAAAGAGTTAAATGAATATATGGAGCCCCTTAATTTTGCAAGGAGAATGAAGTTACATGCTTAAATTGAATCGTTCAAGGGTAAATGTTACTTAAAAACACTTCTTAACAAGGGGGAATGAGTGATGGTGGAAAAACATGATGAAATGGGAAGCATATTCAGTTTCATTAAAGGCCAGGTAGATAAGCTGCCCATTTCACAATCAAAAAAGAACAAAATGCTCGACCAGCTCTTAAAGCTTAAAACGATGACAGTTGATGCAAGGGAACCGCGAATTGCTCTTGTCGGCAGGCGTGGTTCCGGAAAATCATCACTGATCAATGCGATGTTTGGTCAGGAGCTCCAATATGTCAGTTCCGTTAAATCCGGAACGGGTAAGGGAAAATGGCTATGGTACCCGAGTGATGCCGAGCCCAAGATTCGTTTGCTGGACTCCCGCGGGCTGGGTGAGAGTGAAGCTCCTACGGAAGATTTCGATGAAGAAACACCATTGGGTGAATTGATAAAAGCGGTAACAGAAGAACAGCCTGATGTGTTTCTTTTCTTGATTAAAGCAAAAGAAACGGATTCACGGATTGAAGAAGATTTACAAGAATTGAATAAGCTGCGCAAGATCGTTAAAGAGAATCACCATTATGATGTACCCGTCATTTGTGTGGTCACCCAAGTGGATGAATTAGATCCGCCTCATTATAAACAAGCACCTTTTGATGCCAATCCTAAGAAAAAACAGAATATTGATGAAGCCATCGCTTTGATGTCAAAAAGATTTAAAGAGAGTGAAATACCACTTTTGAACATCATTCCTACTTGTTCGTATATTGATTTTGATGAAAGTGGAAATATTGAATATGATATGCGTTGGAACATAGATTTGCTGTCTGATTACTTAATTGAGGCCTTACCCAGTGAAGCGAAGCTGAAGACAGCCAAAGCGATGCAGAGCCAATTCGTAAAGAAAAAATTCGCGCGGACGATAGTGGGAACGTTTACGGCAATCGCAGGTTTAATCGGTGCAGAGCCAATACCTTTTGCCGATTTTCCCATTTTGACCGGCATTCAAGGTTTGATGATTGTGGTGATCGGTTTTATCGCGGATAAAGAAATCAATACAAAAACGGCAAGTGAATTCATTGCTGCATTAGGGATCAATGTCGGAATCGGTCTCCTTGTCAGGGAAGGTGTCAGGGCTGCAGTCCGTTTCATCCCAGGAGCCGGCCTAGCCGTTTCGGGTGCGGTAGCGGGCGCAGTCACATATGGAATCGGGCAAGCGGCGATAGCTTACTTTCTCGAAAACAAAAATATTGATCAGGCTAAGGAAGCATACAAGAACGCGAACAAAGAATATAAAAATGAAGACATCGACTCTTAATGGGCAGATTCGAACCATAAACTACACTAAGGTGATATGATAAAGTGGAGTTAGCAGTTCTGTTTCTGCTGCTGGATGGTCCAGGATTTTTGTTTACCACAGGAGGGGTGATCTTCATGTCGTTTTTTCAATCACAGAAGCAAAAAGAATATATACAAAAATTAGAAGAAGCGATTCAGTCGTTTTCCGGTCGATCTGAGGCACTTGATGATTCAAAGGGATTTCCTTTTGAAAACATTCAGGAGTTAAAGGAATTCGGATATCCCCGATTAACTTTAGCAAAAGAGGATGGGGGGTACGGCGGTTCCTTATATGATTTTCTCCTATGCCAAGAAAAAATAGCTCAATATTGCGGCCCAACAGCCTTAGGAATAGGCTGGCATGTCGGAACCGTCCTCTCCTTAACGGAGAAGAGACCGTGGGAAAAAGAAGTCATGAAAGAGTTGTTTGATGAAGTGTCGAAAGGTGCTCTAATCAATACGGCAGCATCTGAGACTGGAACGGGAAGCCCGACGCGCGGTGGCAGACCGGAAACGATCGCTATCAAAAAGGGTAAACAATGGAATTTGAATGGCAGAAAGACTTTTACTACACTCTCTCCCATCCTTGATATTTTTCTTGTAACGGCATGGGTACCCGAAGATGAGTGTTTAGGCACTTTTTTAGTTCATCGTGATGTAACGGGTGTAAGTATAGAAGAAACTTGGGATATGATCTCCATGCAAGGAACAGGAAGTCATGATTTGGTGTTAACTGATGTCAGCCTGCCTGAAAAGTATTATGTCATGAAAAGCAATACTGGTGAAAAAAGAAAACCTGAAGCGTGGCTATTACATATACCGGCTTGCTACTTGGGAATTGCAGTGGCTGCCAGAAATTACGCAGTCGAATTTGCGAAAACCTATTCTCCCAATAGCTTACCAGGACCAATCAGGGACCTTCCGAATGTTCAACGTACAATTGGGGAGATGGAACTGGAATTGGGGGAAGCACACCATTTCCTCTACTCTGTCGCAGAAAAATGGGTGCGGCAGCCTGAAGATCATGATGAACTATCGAAGCAATTGGGTGCTGTTAAGTTATCGGTCGTCAATAAATCGATTTCCATCGTCGATAAAGCGATGAGAGTCGTCGGAGCCAAAAGTTTACAACGAAACAATCCCCTGCAACGCTACTATAGGGATGTACGCGCAGGTCTCCATAATCCTCCGATGGATGATGCGACTATAACGATGCTCGCAAAATCCGCTCTTTATTAAGTTCATATTCGAATATGGCACTGAAATGACTTCGTCGTTTTCAGTGTTTTTTGCTATTCTTTTTCTAATATTATTTTGTGTTTTCGTTGCAAGTGCAGTTTTTAGGAGGGGGCTAGTACCTATTAGGTGTAGTCTTTTTTGTACACATGTACCACTTCTAGAGTGTGGGGAAAATTAGAACAAAACATTTATAAAGTTAAGATTGGAAAAGCCAGGTATTCACAAACTTAAGAACAAACATCTGAACGAATTTAATGGATTCAAATACAAAATAAAAAGAGTCAGGAAAAATACTATTCACACCGAATCAAAGGGAAGGTGCCCTACCACCCAAATATTAGTTGAAAGCTAACTCATAGAACCATTTTGGGTTCAATTTTTTGATGGATAAAATATGGATAATTTTCATAAGATACCCACAATTTTAAGTTCTGTTAGTAATTTAAAATCTACCAAAGAACATATCAATTTCCGGAAGATATTTGGGGTATTATAGATATTTTGTCACTTCTGCTCAAATACTGCATAATTTTGTAATGATAATGTAAATTAAGGAAAATATGTGTGTCACTTAAGGATGATAAAATTATAAAAAAGAGATTTTATCGGGGGAAATAGTAAATGAAAAAAATTATTGCTTCAGTAGTAGTGACGGGATTGTTACTTTCGAATCCTTTGGTAAGTAATGCTGCATTAGGAGATCGTACGTTAAAAAGTGGAATGACTCATACCGAAGTAAAACAATTACAAGGGGTTTTAAAGAATAAAGGGTACTTCACTAATAAAAACACTACTACATATTTTGGCACAGTCACTAAAAGTTCGGTAGTGAAATTTCAAAAAAAGAAGGGCTTGAAAGCTGACGGTATTGTAGGTCCGAATACATATAAGGCTTTGGGGATTACAAAAAAAACTGCTCAAAAGTCAAACGGTAATTCATCTACTAATCTGGTAAGTAACGCTAAAAAATATTTGGGTGTACCCTATGTATGGGGAGGGAGTACACCAAAAGGTTTTGATTGCAGCGGATTTTTAAAATATGTTTTCGAAAAAAGTACCGATGTGACTTTGCCTAGAACTGTTGCGGAAATGTATAAGAAGGGGAAAAAGGTTTCTTCACCAAAAGTTGGGGATCTTGTTTTTTTTGAAACCTATAAACCTGGCGCCTCTCATGCGGGCATTTATATTGGAGGGAACCAATTCATTCATAGTTCCTCTTCAAAAGGTGTAAGTATTACTTCGATGAATAATAGCTATTGGTCAGAAAGATATTTAGGTGCAAAAACATATAATTGATAGGGTTGACTTTTAACTTTTATAACAATAAGCCCAGTTCTTTTTCAAGGACTGGCTTTTTTTATTAATCTACAAATAGGTTATTATATCGAGAAGTCCTATGAAGATGATAACCACACTTCTTTTCGTTATTATTAAGGAACCTTCTGCCCCAATCCGGAAAGGTTTAACCATGAAACAGATGCTTTAATGTTTTATATGATCTTTAATGAGCATTATTGGTTTTACATAAATACCAATACCGAGAAACAAAGCACTCGAAATCGGAGAGAATCCGCCAACCCATGCAACTAAAATAACTCCTAGTAATAGAAAGTCTCTGAATCGGTGCTTGGCTTTTTTGTCTTGAGGGCATTGCATTAAAGCGATTGAAGGCAGTGTAGAGAAATTGCCTGGAGTTAACACTGTGAAAGAAAACTTGGATTCAGGAACTGTTGAAGTGGAATTAAATCCAGACATGTACAATAACATTTAATATTGAATCACGATTTCGTTTAGAATAACATATACTTTACCAAGGTATGGTTTATTATAACCCTGGTCGTTAATTGTTTCCTAACATCCTATTGAAATGAAATTTGATAAAACTGGCTGCTACAAAGTGTGGGGAGAATTTAAATTTGATGTAAAGTCAAAGAGGTCAAATAAAAAGGAAAAAGGGGATTTCTTATGAACTTAGATGGGGTTAGCAAACATCTATTAATTTGCAACGGGAAAACATGCACGAAAAATGGAGCAGAAGAAGTAACAGAGACCATTAGAGGGGAATTGAAAAACTTAGAACTACAAAAAAAGATTCACACAACAAAAACATTATGCAACGGCCAATGCAAGCATGGGCCGATAACTGTTTTATATCCACAAGGAACCTGGTATAAAGAAATGAATAAAACAAAAAGTAAAGAACTTATTCGTCAATTGAAAGAAAATGAAAATGTTCATCTAGGTTCAGAACTTTATTACCATGATGGGAAAACATACAAGAACCATGAGAGTGAATGAACTGTAACATCTTATTTTATATCTAAAAAGGTTTCTGTACAGGGAGCTTTTCTGGAAAAAATTGAGATATTCAATAGACTGATCATTTATACCAATCAGCCCATATTTCCATCAATAGCGTTTCTTCTCCCCATTAATACTAATTGAAAATTGGTCTATTAGAAAAAATGGAAGTTTTGGAAAGAGCATTAGCGTCTATGCCAGAAGTATTGGAGTTTCATTGTTTAACAGGTGAGTAGTAGAAAATTCAATATTTTTACCAATCTGAGGGAAAAATACCCGTTCGTAAAAGTACACTTTACGAACGGGTATTTTCCTGGATGGAGGAAGAGGAAACTTTTAATTCCTTCATGTTAATTTCACTAGCTTATTATTCTCTATCTTGTTAAGATTGATATACCTGTCTAAATCTTCGAAAAATATCGAAAGTTCGGTGTAAAAATGAATCTTATGACAAAAGATTTACTGATTAACTTTTTAATTATCCTTTTTCCGATCTTTTTATTGCAAATGAGCTATCTAGTGAAGTACGTATACCGTTTAGATGCATTAAAAGGATCCTTCCTATCGATTTTCCCTATTCTTTCACTTGTTCTATGCATGTTATTTCCCGTTGTTATAGAAAAGGATTTTGTTTGGGATCTTAGATGGATCCCTTTTCTATTAGGCGGTTTATATGGAGGCTACCGGTTAGGAATCATATTGATAGTCATCACTCTTGTTATCCGCTATTTATCAGGGGGTGATAATGGATTTTATATATCATGCATCACTTTTCCACTAATGGGCATTTCCCTGTTTTTTATATCTAAGTACTATCTAAAAATGTCTGTCAGTAAAAAAATCCTTATTGGCATATCATTAATATTCATTGTCCATATTCTTACGCAGTTTATTTCAACAGTCGTATTTGAACTTACTATCGGCATAAGCATATGGAAACAGTACTTCACGATCCAAGTCATTGGAATCGTTGTTGTAATCTTACTATGGGAGGTCATCCTCACTAATTTTCAGGTTCTCGAAAAATTAGTGAAAGCGGAAAAATTGCAGATCGTTAGTCATCTGGCTGCAAGCATATCTCATGAAGTCAGAAATCCCCTTACGGTTACTAGGGGATATATTCAAATGTTAAGTGAAGACGTGTCTTCCCATACAAAGGTCAAATATGCAAATATTGCACTGAAGGAATTGGATCGGGCCACGGATGTCATTAATGATTATTTGACGTTTGCTGCCATAAGCCCTGAAAACACGGAGCGATTAAGGGTATCAGAAGAAATTCAGCATGTCGTGAACAGCATAAAACCCTTGGCTAGCAATAATGGAACTGAATTGAAATTATCCTTATTCGAAGATGGAGCTTATTATATCATGGGGGAAAGGAAGAAATTCCAGCAGTGCTTGTTCAATATCTTAAAGAATGGGATAGAATCGATGGACCATGCTGGCGAAATATACATAGATTTAATTCATGCTGCCTCCACCATCCAAATTAAGATCCAAGATCAGGGAATTGGAATGACACAGGAACAGATATACCGTTTAGGTGAACCTTACTTCACGACAAAGAATAAAGGGACGGGATTAGGAATGATGGTTTCATATAGCGTTATCAAAAGCATGGAAGGAACGGTACATGTGTCAAGTGTACAAGGGAAAGGGACATGTTTCTCTATTAACCTGCCCATACATAAATACGAGCCTATTTAGTTTAGTGTAAATTGACGGTTTTATACACATAGATTACAATTTAAGTAAACTACCAATATTATGAAATGATTCAATGACGCATTTGATACCTAAGGGAGATGATTGTATGAAATCGCTTACAGATGGACAAATCATTTGGGAACCGACAAAGGAACAAATCGAGCAAACGGTATTGACTCAATATGTGAAATGGTTAAAAGAAAAGAAAGGTTTAACGTTTCATGATTATCATGAATTATGGAAATGGTCGGTAGATGAACTGGAGGAATTTTGGGCTTCAATTTGGGATTATTGTGATGTAAAAGCAGCCAGGAAATATGACAGGGTTTTAGCGGAGCAATCAATGCCAGGTGCGAAATGGTTCGAGGGGGCAAGGCTTAATTATGCTGAAAATGCATTATGGAATGAGCAAGAAGAGAAAACGGCGATTTTTTTCCGTTCCGAACATATCAGGCAGCAGGAAGTCAGCTGGAAAGAGCTGAAAGAAAAAGTAGCTTCTGTCGCCCATTCATTAAGGCAACTTGGTGTGAAATCCGGTGACCGTGTTGTTGCCTATATGCCAAACATACCTGAAGCTGTCATAGCTTTCTTGGCAACAGCAAGCATAGGTGCCATTTGGTCCAGTTGTTCACCTGACTTTGGGGCAAGAAGCGTCATAGATCGTTTCAAACAGATTGAACCGGTTGTATTACTGGCTGTTGATGGATATCAGTACAATGGAAATGTATATGATAAAACATCAGTCGTCTCCCAGCTTAAACAGGAATTGATCACTGTAAAGCATACCGTTCTGGTACCTTACATAGAAAAAAAGAATTTGGAAGTGAATCTGGCAGATACGATTCCTTGGGATGACCTTTTAAAAGAAAAGACAGAATTATCTTTTGAAAATGTTCCGTTCGATCATCCGCTTTGGATTCTCTATTCATCTGGCACAACCGGAATGCCAAAACCAATTGTACAAGGGCATGGCGGTATATTATTGGAGCATTTAAAATCAACAAGAATCCATCAAGGCATGACTTCCGAGGATACTGTATTCTGGTTTACGACGACAGGCTGGATGATGTGGAATCTCCTTATGGGCGGTTTGCTTAATGAAGGGACCATCGTCCTTTATGACGGCAGTCCTTCTTTTCCGAATATGGATGCCCTTTGGGAATTGGCTGAAGATACAGGCATGACTTTCTTTGGAACAAGTGCACCATTCCTTACGAATTCCATGAAGTTAGGAAACAAGCCAATGGGAAAATATGATTTATCGAAATTGAAGGCTCTTTTTTCAACTGGGGCTCCATTGTCTGGCGACGGTTATAAATGGGTGTATGAGAATGTCAAGAAGGATATCTGGCTCAGTTCATCCAGTGGCGGAACCGATGTTTGTGCCGGATTTGTAGGTGGCGTTCCAACATTGCCCGTAAGAATCGGAGAGATACAAGGAAGAGCATTGGGTGTTTGTGCGGAAGCTTTTGATGAGCATGGTCAAACATTGATTAATGAAGTCGGTGAATTGGTAATTACCAAACCGATGCCATCCATGCCGCTATACTTCTGGAATGATCATGACGGGACAAGATACTACGAGAGTTATTTCGATACGTATCCTGGCATATGGAAACATGGTGATTGGATAAAGATTGACGACAAGGGCAGCTGTATCATTTATGGTCGTTCCGACTCGACCATCAACCGTTCTGGTGTACGGATGGGAACTAGTGATATCTACCGGGTCGTCGAAGCGATCGACGAGGTGATGGAAAGCCTTGTCATTGATAGGGAAGTGCTTGGCCTCGGTTCCTCACTGCTGCTGTTCGTTGTCCTTAAACCCGGTAATGGCCTGGATACAGCATTGACGGCAAAAATCAAGGAACAAATCAGAGGGCATGTGTCCCCTCGCTTTATCCCTGACCAAATCCATGTCGTTGAACAAATTCCGAAAACCTTGAACGGAAAGAAAATGGAAGTCCCGATACGTAAAGTGTTATTAGGTTTCGAGTTTGATAAAGTAGTGAATGCAGACTCCATGGGAAATCCAGAATCGCTACAGTTCTTTAAAGAATTAGCTCTCGAGTTGAATGAGAAAAAAATATTCTAGCAATCAGGCGGAGCAAAATGCTCCGTCTATTATTAGTTTTCCTGAATGGGTATGGTGTTAATTCTCCAATAAGTTTCTATCATTTGGATTGGCCTACCGTCTTAAAAAGAATATGTATTGCTGGAAATATTTCCTTGACAATTTTAAAACAGCTGAATAGAATAAAATATATAGTCAGTAAGTACTGACAGTCTATTCAGGGGAAGTGAGAGCATGAGCAGCAGTAATAAGCTAAGTACCGATGATAAGCTGCTGTTGGCGGCAATCGATCTAATCGCAGAGAAGGGATACAATGCTGTTACTACTCAGGAAATTGCTGGTGCCGCAGGTTTGAGTGAAAAAACACTGTTTCGTCGGTTTGGAAGCAAGCTAAATCTTCTAGAAAAAGCATTTGATCGATATCATTATGCCGAAGAGATGACAATACTTTTTAATGAAGAGCAAATCGTGTGGGACTTACATTCAGACTTACAACTGATCAGTCGAACATATCATGAAATCATGAATCGTAACCGTAAAATGATTATGATAAGTATCAAGGAGGAAGGCAATTTACCTGGGTTTCGAGAAAAAACACAAAAGCATCCTCGACAGTTACTGAAAATTTTGACAAACTATTTTAACACGATGTATGAGAAAGGAAAGCTTATTCACACTGAACCAGAGCTTCAGGCACTGTCGTTCATGATGATGAATTTTGGAGCCTTTATGAACAACCTGGATGCCGATGAAAACTATCCAACCGTATCCCTGGAGGCATTTATAACTGAGAGTGTGCAAATATTTACTAGGGCTTTAACTCCCTAGTTTTTTATTAAAAATAATGACAGTCAGCACTGACACCCTTTAATGATAAAAGAAGATGCCAATTATTAATGAATTGAAAAAAATATGTTAAATGACAGGAGATTATGAATATGAAATCAAGTAATACAATAGTATGGATTAATGTATTTACAGCTAAACCAGGCAAACTAGATGAATTGGTTGCTATCCAAGCTGAAGAACTACTCAATTTTAAGAAGGATCACAAGGTGTTCCTGGTTGGATCAGCAGTCGTTGGCATCGTTCTGTAGAAAATAATAAGGCAATTATGGTAACTACCTTTGAGAGTATTGATTTTCATAAAAATTGGTTAGAAAAAAGTGAATTTAGAGAACATCTTAACAAAATAAACCATCTCATTGAAGATACAGAAGGTGGGTACTACACGTTAGTGGAAGAGATAAAAAATATGTAATCAAACAAATTATGAGGTTTTTATTCTTAACCAATTTATTTGCCAGTCATTAACGAGGAGGAGAAAACATTGGAAAAATTAAATATCGGAATTATCTTAGGAAGCACACGTATAGGACGCGTAAGTCCACAAGTAGGAAGTTGGGTAAAAGAAATAGCTGATGAACGAAAAGACGCAAATTATGAAATCGTCGATATCGTAGATTTTAACTTGCCATTTGTTGGAGAAGGCACTGGTAAAGAACCAGGATTATTAGCTTGGTCAGAAAAACTTTCTGGCTTGGATGGTTTTGTGTTTATCGTACAAGAATACAATCACAGTATTACAGGGGCCCTAAAAAACGCACTTGATTCCGCACGTGATGAATGGAACAACAAAGCTGCGGGCATCGTGAGCTATGGTTCAACTGGCGGAGCCCGTGCAGCTGAACATTTGCGTGGCATCTTAGGGGAATTACTAGTTGCGGACGTTCGGGTAAATCCAACATTATCGCTATTTACAGACTTTGAAAACTTCAAGACGTTTAAACCAGCTGATTTACACCTTGGGAATGTAAATGCAATGTTAGATCAAACGATTGCATGGAGCGGTGCCTTAAAAAAATTAAGATAAGCTTGATAGTTTACTAACCGCCTTTAAAGTAGCTTTCCTTGCCATGCCACTATACTCTTACATGGATTATGCACAGTTAAAAAGCAAAACTGCCTTCTAAAATTCAGCCTAGTTTAAAAGATTTAGTATAGCGGAATATTTAATATGTTTATTGAAAATGGTGACAAACCATTGGTTAGTTCTATAAGACCTATTGTAGAGTTGACACAAACTGTGCGATTATATGGGCACATAAAACGCCCGAAGGGGCAAAAAGTAAATGTTTCTTTAATTTTCTTTCGCATCTTTCTATTACTTTGCGAATAAAAAGTCCTTAACGAGTCTTTTTAAAGAAATGTATGGAGCTACACCATGCTTAGAATATATTGATTCGTTAAAAAGTATTATATAGAAGAAACAGAAACATTGATCAATTCACCAGAAATTTTAAGCTATATTGGAAACCGTACTAACCAAACATGATCAATCGTAGAAACGGATACAGCAATGTTGAAACAAATGAAGTTATTGCTACAAGTTCACCTTACTTTAAATCAGATGTGTCTTGAATGTACATTTTTTTTTACCAGAATTGAATATCAATAAATGACCGCGAATGAAGAAAATTATTTTTCAAAAGCTTTATGGTTTTCTGAAGCATTGTTTACAGGTATACAGCGCATCTATTTAAGTACTTGGGACTTTCTCTTTATATGCCTTATAATACATCTGTTAAACCAAAGGAATTAGAACGAGTATATTTAAATTATATGATTTACTAAAAAAAATTGTTTAAGACATTCTTTATTCCTATTTAACGATTAATGGAATTCATTTTTTATATTAGAAAAGTGATTATATAATAAAGTCATTGTTGCTATGAGCTCCAATGACTTTTTCTATTTTAAAGCAAAACTTCTTTCGAATGGTATATTTACTTGCTAAGTTGAGTATTCACCTCCCTTTTTTGATGTGAATATTTGTTAGTGAAATATCTTACTATCTATAAAAGAAATATACAAAAATAATAAGTATATATAGATTTGATCATACTTTATGAATATGTTTTAAAAGAAGCTGGTAAAATGAATCGGGAATGGTTTCGTTAACACGTCAAGCATTGTGAAAATGGATACGTGATGATATATATAAACCCTATTGACCCAGATTATGTTATTCTATTTTTGTTTACATCAGTCCGTCAGAAAAACTGTAAAGGGGGTATAAGGTTAAAATGGTTAAGGAAAAGAAACTCAAGCTAAAGAAGCCAAAGAAGTGGTGGGGATGGGTTCTAGCATTTGTCATCATAGCTAATACAGTTGGTGGTGGGGACAAAGAGGAAGTTGCTAAAGAAGAGCAGGCTTCTGAAAATACTGTTGAACTTAGGGAGGAAGCTCCTAGACAATCTTTACTGCTGCAAGGAATTTCACGAGTCTCGAATTTTCTCTTTTTCCATACATCAATTATGTTAAAACTATAGATATTATTTCCTCTCCCGGCTTTGAATTTTGCCGTATTGTCAATCGAAAAATGCCGATATTTTTGCATATACATAAGCGTGTTTGGGATTCTAACAACATAGAAAAGCTGCTAATAAGCTTGATTTTTCATAGCTAATAACCTCTAAAATATCCTGATCATAAAGTTCAAATTTGTCCATTTTTAGATTTCAGAAAATATAGTTTTTTCAGATAATCATTGAAACATCCATTAAAAACCGATAATATACAACTATTAAAACAACTTTATATCAGCGGATGATGATTGTGGGAGAGTCTAAACAATGTTTAGCACCGAAGGAGCAAATCCTATAAAAGCAGGAACTAATCTCTCAGGTAAAAGGACTACAATTGGACGCGTCTCTGAAGAGAGCCATAGGCCACCGAAGGAGTTAAACTCTCAGGTAAAAGGACAGAGGAAGGTAGGAAAATACCTATCTTTCCTCTGCCCTTTTTTGTACTTGGGAAGATAAAAAGAGAGGAGTGTTAATTGAGATCTGTAGATAAATGATCTATCCTTTGATTTGTACAATTAATGCTATATTTTCAAAAATGGTTGGTAGCTTTAGTTTAAAAATCTATATCCAGTACCCATCAAAGAAAACGCTTACATCGGTGAGGCAGTCTCCAGTACGCTATTAATTCACACTCATTGAAAGGCTGACCCTTTAAAAGGGGAAAATTCCAAGTAGCCTAAAAAAGTAGAAGGTGGGAAATCGTATGCAGGAACAAAAGTTGGATAGAGGGCTAAAAAACAGGCACGTACAACTCATAGCTATTGGAGGGGCAATCGGAACGGGATTATTTCTTGGGGCAGGAAAATCTATTCATTTAGCCGGGCCATCAATTCTATTTGCTTACATGATTACAGGCATCATTTGCTTCTTAATCATGCGCGCACTTGGAGAACTGCTCTTATCTAATTTGAACTATCATTCCTTTGTTGACTTTGTAAGAGACTATTTAGGTAATATGGCTGCATTTGTAACCGGCTGGACCTACTGGTTTTGCTGGATTTCAATCGCAATGGCCGACTTAACGGCAGTTGGTCTTTATACTCAGTATTGGTTTCCTTCCGTACCGCAATGGATGCCAGGATTAATTGCACTAGTCATTCTGCTATTTATGAATCTTGCAACCGTAAAACTTTTTGGCGAAATGGAATTCTGGTTCGCATTAATTAAGGTCATCGCTATCCTAGCACTAATTGTTATCGGTATTTTCATGATTATTAAAGGCTTTTCCACTGATTCAGGCGCAGCAAGTTTCACGAATCTATGGAGACACGAAGGGATGTTCCCAAATGGAATAAATGGTTTTGTCCTCTCATTCCAGATGGTAGTGTTTGCGTTTGTGGGCATTGAACTTGTAGGACTTACAGCAGGTGAAACAGAAAATCCAGAAAAAGTTATCCCCAAAGCGATCAATAATATTCCTATTCGGATTATAATTTTCTACATTGGCGCACTTATTGTCATTATGAGTGTTTATCCGTGGAACGCAATCATCCCAACGGAAAGCCCATTCGTCCAAGTATTTGTGGCTGTAGGTATCGCTGGTGCAGCTGGTATCGTTAATTTTGTCGTCCTAACATCGGCTGCTTCGGCATGTAACAGCGCAATCTTCAGTACAAGCCGGATGGTATATTCACTTGCCAAAGATAAAAATGCACCTGTACCGTTTGCAAAACTTAATGACCGAAAAGTACCTTCCAATGCATTGTTCTTTTCAACTGTTGTCATTTTAATTTCCGTTGTTTTGAACTATTTAATGCCTGAAGGTGTATTTACCTTGATTACAAGTATTTCTACAGTATGTTTCATCTTTATTTGGGGAATTACAGTCATCAGTCATTTGAAATACCGTAAAACAAGGCCAGATCTAGTGAAAAAGAACAAATTTAAATTACCACTTTATCCAATTTCCAATTACTTGATCCTTGCTTTCCTAGCGTTCGTCCTTGTGGTTCTTGCACTTGCGGACGACACTCGTGTTGCCTTATTCGTTACACCTGTATGGTTCATTATGCTGATTGCGATTTATAAGATGGGCAAAACGAAGGTGGATCAGGCGAATCAGAGAGAGATAGCGGGGAATTAAGAGTCAAGAAATCCTTTGATTCTATTTGCGGTGTTTGTCCAGATAGTTGCCGCTCCATATTTTCCAACTCGGTGAGTAAAAAATCTGTCCGTTTTAAAAAAACAAAGATATCTGGTTGATCTTATGATAATTCGAAATAAATATTTTAGAATAGTATTGTTAGCGCTTTCAAAAATACTTGACATAATTATGCTCAACAATTATTCTAAATGTACTAAATTGAATAAGCGGATGACAGTTGTGGGAGAGTGCAAAGCGACAAGCCACCGAAGGAGCAAGTTCCAAAAAGACCCTTGGAACAAATCTCTCAGGTAGATGGAACCACAAATGGACGCACCTCTGGAGAGCGCGTATTAACATATACGCCACCAAAGGGGAAAGGCTCTATTAAAAAATGGAGCTAAACTCTCAGGTAAAAGGACAGAGAAGGGTAGAGAACGCTACGACCCTTTTCTGTCCTTTTTTGCGTGCAAAAAAGGTTGTAAAGCATACTATTTTTAACAGTTTTATAGAAAAGCAGGCTTGTAGCGGGCAAGAAATTTAGTGTCTAGTACCATATTGGAATTAGTAATTAAACGAAAATTCAGAATTAATAAAAATGTCTAGGAGGAAATTTAAATGAGTTTACATCAAAATGATTTAACTATTTTTGAAGCGATTGAAAAAGAAGGACAACGTCAACATCAAACACTGGAGTTGATTGCATCAGAGAACTTTGTTAGCCCAGATGTATTAGAGGCAATGGGAAGCGTGATGACAAATAAATATGCAGAAGGTTATCCAGGAAAGCGCTATTATGGTGGGTGTGAATTTGTAGATGTGGCAGAACAAACGGCTATTGAGCGGCTAACAAAACTTTTCGGTGCCAAATATGCAAATGTTCAGCCTCACTCAGGTGCACAAGCCAATTTCGCAGTTTTTTTCGCACTGCTTCAGCCTGGTGATAAGGTGATGGGAATGGACCTTTCACATGGTGGCCACTTAACTCATGGAAGCCCAGTCAGCGTTTCAGGAAAATGGTTTGAAGTTGTGTCCTATGGAGTTAGAGAAGATACTCAGTTAATTGATTATGATGAGTTGGAAGCTATCGCAAAGAAAGAAAAACCTAAATTGATTATTGCAGGAACCAGTGCCTATCCAAGAACGATTAATTTTGCACGATTTAGAGAAATTGCCGATCAAGTTGGTGCAAAACTTATGGTGGATATGGCTCATATAGCCGGTCTGGTAGCTACTGGTCTTCACCCATCCCCAATCCCATATGCGGATGTTGTGACAAGTACAACTCATAAAACATTAAGAGGACCTCGGGGGGGCATCATTTTAACAAACGATGAAGTAATTATCAAAGCGATTAATAAATCCGTATTCCCTGGAATTCAAGGCGGTCCACTTATGCATATCATTGCAGCAAAAGCAGTTGCATTCAACGAAGCTTTACAACCAAGCTTTAAAGATTATGCGAAACAAGTCATTGAAAATGCTACAACACTTGGCGAAACATTAAAAAATGAAGGTGCAGCCCTTGTTTCTGGTGGAACAGATAATCATATTGTCCTTTTAGATTTGCGTCCGTGGAATTTAACAGGAAAAGAAGCAGAGAAATTATTGGAAGACGCAGGCATTACCGTTAATAAAAATACGATTCCCTATGATCCTGAAAAGCCATTTGTTACGAGCGGTATCCGAATGGGGACAGCAGCTTTAACAACTCGAGGCATGAAGAAAGAAGAGATGGTGAAAATTGGTGAAGTGATTGCAACCGTTCTAAAGAGTAAAGGGAATAAAGACGTTCTTCAGGAAGCAAGAGAAACGACCAAAGGGATTTGTGATGGTTATCCGTTATTTCAACAGCCAATTACTGTGTAAAGAAAGGGACAGCTTAATGGAATTATGCCTTTGCAGAAAACCTGAGCAACGGCCATGGCAGCGAGATATGTCTCCTGGCAATAAAGAAACCGGAAACAGTTGAACTATTTTGCAGAAAATCATAATTGGGGGTAAACCATGGGTATTGAAACAGCATTAAAGCAAACACCGCTTTTTGAAGTATATGAAAAATACGGAGCAAAAGTCATAAATTTTGGTGGCTGGGCTCTGCCGGTTCAATTTACCAGCATTTTAGAAGAGCATGAAGCTGTTCGAACTCAAGCAGGACTTTTTGATGTTTCCCATATGGGAGAAGTACTTGTGGAAGGGAAAGATGCCGAGAGTTATATTAACTACCTTGTTACAAACGATGTAACAAAGCTTGGCATCAATCAAGCACAGTATACCGCAATGTGTTATCCAGACGGTGGAACGGTCGATGATTTATTAGTTTATAAATTAGATAATGAAAAATATCTACTTGTCATTAATGCTGCAAACATTGAGAAAGATTACGAATGGATGAAGCAGCAAGTAAAAGGAGAGATGGCGCTCCAGAATATTTCAGAAGACATTGCTCAACTTGCCATCCAAGGACCAAAGGCAGAAAGCATTTTGCAAAAGCTAACGGAAATAGATTTATCAGAAATTGGTTCTTTTAAATTCGCCCAGCATGTCAACATCTCTGGGATTACCGACGTACTTGTATCCCGTACAGGTTACACAGGAGAAAATGGATTTGAAATTTATTTATCTGCAGACAAAGCGGCAGTACTTTGGGAAAAGATCTTAGAAGCAGGAGCCACGAGTGGATTAAAACCATGCGGACTAGGTGCACGGGATACGCTTCGTCTTGAAGCACGTCTTGCACTCTATGGCCAAGAACTAAGTAAAGACATCAGCCCGCTTGAAGCAGGAATCGGCTTTGTCGTAAAGACGAATAAAGAAAGTGACTTTATCGGAAAATCTGCTCTTAAAGAACAAAAAGAAGCTGGATTAAAACGAAAATTAGTAGGAATTGAAGTAACAGGCCGTGGGATTCCGCGTCATGGTTACAAGGTAATTTCTAAAGATGGAGCGGAAATAGGTATTGTTACATCAGGAACACAATCACCATCTTTGAAGAAAAGCTTAGGTCTTGCCTTGGTATCATCCGGTCAAGCTGAAGTGGGTACGCCGATAAAAGTGGAAATCCGAAATAAACAGATTGAAGCCGTTATTGTTAATACACCATTCTATAAAAGATAAGCGGAAATATTTTAATAGATTTTTCGAGTAGTTTTCTTAAGTCAATTACCGTTACCTGGCATGCAGCCTGAAATCGATTACCTAAGAGTTAAATTGCCTAAAATATATTCTGAATTATGGCAATAGTTAAAAAACAAAAAGAAAAGAGGAAAATACAATGACGAAAGTAATATCAAGTTTTCGATATAGCAAAGAACATGAATGGGTCCAACAATTAAAAGGAAATCGTGTACGTATTGGAATCTCTGATTATGCACAAAAGGCATTAGGTGATATCGTCTTTGTTGAAAATCCAGAGATTGATGATGAAGTAACAGTCAATGAATCGATGGGAACGATCGAGTCAGTTAAAGCAGTTTCCGAACTTTACTCACCTGTTTCAGGTACGGTGGTTACTGTAAACGAAGAGTTAGAAGGTGCCCCAGAGACAATTAACGAGCATCCATTTGAAGCAGGGTGGTTAGTCGAAGTAGAAATGTCCAATCCAGAAGAGCTAGACTCACTTCTAAACGATGATGAGTATCAAGCATTTACTAATGAAGGAGAGGAATAATATGACAGCCACTTATAGATACCTTCCTGATACGAAACAAGATAAAGACGAAATGCTCTCATTTTTAGATATTTCTTCTATAGATGAGTTATTTGAAGATATTCCAGCTGAAATTAGGCTGCAGGGTGAGCTAAACATCCCAAAGGCGGTTCCTGAACCGCTTCTTTTGAAAAGAATGAACCAGCTTGCTACAAAAAACAAAAATGCGAATCATTACCCGACTTTCCTAGGTGCAGGTACATATGATCACTACATTCCAAGTGTGGTAAACCATATGATTTCACGCTCCGAATTTTACACGGCCTATACACCTTACCAACCGGAAATCAGTCAAGGTGAATTACAAGCAATTTTTGAATTTCAAACGATGGTCTGTGAGTTGACAGGAATGGATGTGGCTAACTCTTCGATGTACGATGGTTTTACATCACTTGCAGAAGCTGCATCACTTGCTGTTACATCTACAAGACGTTCAAAAGTCCTTGTATCCAAAGCGGTACATCCTGAATCCCGTGCAATTTTACATACAGTAGCAGCAGGTCCGGGATACACAGCTGAGGAAGTGAATCTTGCCGGTGAAATTACGGATTTAGGGAAGCTTCAAGAACAAATTGACAAAGACACTGCTGCCGTAATTGTTCAATATCCAAATTTCTTCGGTTCCATTGAGGATATAGATGCAATTAAGAAAATTGCAGTAGAAAAAGGTGCCCTTTTAATCGTAAGCGCCAATCCTCTTGCACTAGCACTCTTGCAGGCTCCGGGGAAAATTGGGGCAGATATTGTGATAGGTGATATGCAGCCATTAGGAATCCCGATGTCCTTTGGAGGGCCACACTGCGGCTATTTTGCGGTAAATAAAAAACTCATGCGCAAAATCCCAGGACGTATTGTAGGCCAAACAGCAGATGAAAAAGGAAAGCGTGGATTTGTGTTAACACTTCAAGCACGTGAACAGCATATTCGCCGTGATAAAGCCTCATCCAATATTTGTTCCAACCAGGCATTAAATGCTCTTGCCTCTTCTATTTGTATGACATCACTTGGAAAGCAAGGGATTCGTCAAATGGCTCAGCTAAACATTGAGAAAGCTGATTACATGGCAAAAACCCTAGAGCAGAAAGGCTTTACTATATACAATGAAGCACCATTCTTCAATGAGTTTGTTGTCGGGCTTCCTCGTCCGGTAAAGGAAGTCAATGCAAAACTTCTTAAGGCGGGTATTATCGGTGGATTTGATTTAGAAAGTGATTACGGTTTTGAAAATAAAATGCTGCTAGCTGTGACTGAGCAGCGAACAAAAGAAGAAATTGACCAATTTGTTGATGCTTTGGAGGCGATTGTAAATGGTTGAATATAATGAGTTGATTTTTGAAATAAGTCGTCCAGGACGAGTGGGCTCAAGTCTTCCAGATAGTGATGTTGATTATGTTGATATAAATGAAAAATTTCCAAAGCATTTAATTCGTGACGAACCTGCTGAGCTGCCAGAAGTATCAGAGTTGCAGCTTGTCCGCCATTACACAGCGCTCTCTAATAAAAACCATGGAATCGATAATGGATTCTATCCTCTGGGTTCATGCACGATGAAGTACAATCCGAAAATAAATGAAGATGTGGCACGTTTGGAAGGATTTAGCCGCATTCATCCTTATCAGCCCGTTGAAACAGTACAGGGAGCATTAGAGGTTTTATATGAATTACAGGAAGAGCTAGCGGTCATTACAGGAATGGATGCTGTTACATTACAGCCATCCGCTGGGGCTCAAGGGGAATGGACAGGTTTAATGATGGTTAAAGCGTATCATGCTCAAAAAGGTGAAACCAGAACGAAAGTACTTGTTCCAGACTCAGCGCACGGTACAAATCCTGCAAGTGCAAGTGTTGCTGGTTTTCAAACGATCACGATTCCATCCAATAAAAATGGATTAGTAGACTTAGAAGAATTAAAGAAACATGTGGGATCTGATACAGCTGCGCTTATGCTGACTAATCCGAATACCCTTGGACTTTTTGAAAAAGAAATTGTGGAAATCGCTCAGGTTGTTCATAACGCAGGGGGCCTTTTATATTATGACGGAGCGAATGCAAATGCCATTTTAGGTAAAACAACACCAGGTCAAATGGGCTTTGACATCGTACACCTAAATCTTCACAAAACGTTTACGACTCCTCATGGAGGTGGCGGCCCAGGAGCAGGTCCTGTCGGTGTGAAAGAGAAACTTACTCCATACTTGCCAGTACCGCGCATCGGAAAAGAAGGTGATAAATATGTGCTGAACGCGAATTATTCGGACTCTATCGGAAGGGTAAAAGGGTATTATGGAAACTTCGGAATTCTCTTACGGGCGTATACTTATATTCGCACGATGGGTCCTGAAGGGCTGCGCCAAGTATCAGAAAGTGCCGTGCTTCATGCTAATTATCTTCGTAAAAGATTAGAGCCATATTTTGAAGCGCCTTATTCACAAATTTGCAAGCATGAATTTGTCCTATCCGGATCCAATCAGAAAAAGCTGGGTGTAAGAACGCTTGACATAGCAAAACGCCTGCTAGATTTCGGCTACCACCCGCCGACCATCTATTTCCCATTAAATGTTGAAGAATGTTTGATGATTGAACCGACTGAAACAGAGTCGAAAGAAACACTTGATGCTTTTGCGGATGTAATGATTACAATTGCCAAAGAAGTGGAAGAAAACCCAGGGATTGTTTTAGAAGCACCACATACTACATTGATTGGGCGATTGGATGAGGTCCAAGCTGCTAGACAACCAATCTTGCGTTATTCCAAAGAAGTAGTAGAGGAAGCAACGGTAACGTCATAAATGAATGAACATGAACCGCCAAGGATGGAATATGAAGAAATGAATTTCGATATTTCATTCTAGGTGGTTTCATAAGCATGTTTAAAAAGGATGAAAAAAGTGCCAAGAGGTGCAAGGAGAAAATAGTCTGGTGAACTGAAAAGACAGAGCAACGGAGAAACTCTATCGGTCTTTTTTAGGCAATTGAACAACCTCTTTCAAGCTAAAATACATTCTCATAGGAGTGAGAAATAAAATGTCCATCAAAGATCTTCGTAAACCGGAATGGCTTAAAATTAAATTAAATACGAATGAACAATATACTGGCTTAAAGAAAATGATGCGTGAAAAAAAACTTCATACTGTTTGTGAAGAAGCGAGATGCCCTAACATTCATGAATGCTGGGCGGTACGAAAAACGGCAACTTTCATGATTTTAGGAAGTGTATGTACGCGAGCTTGCAGGTTCTGTGCAGTTCAAACAGGGCTGCCATCAGAGCTAGATTGGGAAGAACCCGAACGTGTCGCAGAATCAGTAAAGCAAATGAACCTAAAGCATGTGGTGATTACCGCAGTTGCTCGTGATGACTTAAATGATGGCGGAGCAAAGGTATTTGCAGAAACTGTAAATGCTGTGAGGCGGCAAAATCCATTTTGCAGCATTGAAGTTCTCCCCTCGGATCTGAATGGGGAATATGACAATTTAAAAACATTAATGGATGCAAGACCAGACATATTGAATCACAACATTGAAACAGTAAAACGCTTATCCCAAAAAGTTCGTGCTCGTGCAACTTACGAACGTTCATTAGAGTTTTTACGGCGGGCAAAACAAATGAATTCAACTATTCCTACGAAATCAAGCATTATGATTGGTCTAGGAGAAACAAAAGAAGAAATTATGGAAACAATGGATGATCTTCGTGATAACGATGTGGACATTATGACTATTGGTCAATACTTGCAGCCGACTAAACGACATTTGAAGGTTGAAAAATATTGGAGTCCAGAAGAGTTTGAAGAACTGAAAAACATTGCCATGTCAAAAGGGTTTAGTCATTGCGAAGCCGGTCCGCTTGTTCGCTCCTCCTATCACGCAGATGAACAAGTTCGTGCAACTAAAGCTAATGCGTAATCTTTTTTCATTAAACCATTAAGAAAGGGGAGAAGCAGATGATAGCTAAATTAAAAATAACAGAGGCAGCCATGAATAAACTGAAGGAAATGACATGTAAAGGTAAGCAAATTCCTCGCATTGACGCTGATATTGCCGGCGGCTGCGGGGTGTCGGTAAAGTTCTCCCTCTTATTGGACGAGCCCCGCAGAAATGATGTAATTATTGAATATGAGGGAGTTCAGCTTAGATTAGATCATTTTACAAAACGCTATTTAGATGAAGAAACACAAATTGATTATATAGATGATAGTGGCTTTATTGTTGGAGAAAGCTTTGCATCCAGTGCATGTGCCATTGAAATAAATTAAAGTATCGTGATCGTTTACCTATTAATAGAAGAGATCGTGTTTAATAAGTTAGTAGTTTTCTTACAATATCCACATATCTATCGAAAACCAAAGGGGGAAGAATTAGGTGAATCAACAATATGACGTTGTTATCATCGGTGGCGGCACCGGTGGATATGTTGCGGCCATACGTGCGTCTCAATTAGGATTCAAAACGGCGGTAGTTGAACAAGGTAAACTTGGTGGAACTTGCCTTCATGCAGGTTGTATTCCAAGTAAAGCATTATTAAGAAGTGCAGAGGTCTATTCCAATGCAAAGAATGCAGATAAATTTGGTGTTATTGCACCTGAAGTTGGGCTGGATTTCTCAAAAGTACAGGCCAGGAAAGAAGAAATTACTGAACGCTTATTTAAAGGTGTACAACATTTAATGAAAAAAGGGAAAATAGATGTGTTTGAAGGAAAAGGGAGTATTTTACAGCCAAAGGATGTTTTAGTGAGATTGAATAATGATGAACGGGAAACAATATTAAACCCTCGAAATATTTTAATAGCTACAGGTTCCCGTCCAAGGACATTACCCGGCCTAGAAGCAGATAGCGAATATGTGATGACATCTGATGAAGCGCTACAAATGAAAGTGCTCCCAAATTCCATCATTATTGTTGGCGGCGGTGTTATTGGAATAGAATGGGCTTCGATGCTTATTGACTTTGGATTAGAGGTGACTGTGATTGAGTATGCCGAACGCATTTTACCGACGGAAGATAAGGATATTTCAAAGGAAGTACAGCGACTAATGAAGAAAAAAGGTGTAAAAATCGTTACAGGGGCAAAAGTGCTTCCAGAATCGTTAGAAAAAGGAGACGGTGTCTCTATAAAGGCGGAATATAAGGGGAAAGACACGACATTTACAGCGGAAAAATTATTAGTATCTGTCGGAAGATTAGCAAACATAGAAGGCATTCACCTTGAAAATACCAAAGTTGAAGTCGAACATGTTATTCAAACAAATGAGTATTATCAAACGAATGAGCCAAACATTTATGCAATTGGAGATGTGATTGGAGGATTACAGCTTGCCCATGTTGCTTCACATGAAGGGATCATCGCAATTGAACATATGGCAGGAGAAAACCCTGATCCGCTTGATCAATCTCTTGTTTCAAAATGCATATATAGTAACCCGGAGGTAGCTAGTGTTGGGTTAACAGAAGAGGATGCGAGGGAGAAAGGGTATCAAGTAAAAACAGGGAAGTTCTCCTTCCGTGCAATTGGAAAGGCTCTTGTTTTTGGTGAATCAGACGGTTTTGTTAAACTCGTTGTTGAAGAAGAGTCTTGTAAATTGTTGGGAGCGCATATGGTTGGGCCTCATGTAACCGATATGATTTCAGAAGTTGGTCTTGCACGTGTATTAAATGCAACAGCTATGGATATTGCGCATACGATACACCCTCACCCTACATTAGCGGAAGCAATTGGGGAAGCTGCCCTAGCGGTATATGATAAGGAAATACACGCATAGTTATAATAATCTTAATAGAAGAGTTGAATACTTCTTCCTTGAGGTGAACCATTTGATAGGTGGAGAAGCAAGGCATTAGGCAGTATCACTCTGAAAACTTATGGTGTGAAATTGTGGAAGAGAAAGCGTCAATTTTAAGGTCTACCACCCTCCCTCACCGTAGTTCAAGATTACTAGTAATGAAATTGTAGTGACAGTATTGTTTGGACACCTATCGCGGTTGTGTGGCCAGCATTCTGAATTTGAAAGTTTTTACATATTTTAATTACAAATCTAAAGGATGGTGAGATTCCATTGTATAAAGAAGTGAATGTAAACCGTGCTAAATTATTAATATCTTGTCCAGAAAAACCAGGTATTATCTCGGCTGTATCCAACCTTTTATTAGAAAGCAGAGCAAATGTTGTTCATTTTGACCAACATACGACGGATCCACAATCAGGTATGTTTTTTATGAGAATCGAATTTGATTTAAACGACTTTGATGCTTCCTATGCAAAACTTGAAGAGGACTTACATGTGTTGGCCCAGGCTTACGCGATGGAATGGAGCTTAAGCGGTAATAATAAAAGAAAACGAATGGCCATCTTTGTATCCAAAATGGATCACTGTCTTATGGAGCTTATATGGCGTTGGAAATCGAATGAACTTCCAGTGGAAATCCCGATGGTGATCAGTAATCATCCTGATTTTAAAAAAATAGTTGAAAGTTATGACATCCCTTATTATCATATTCCTTTAGCTCATGAAACGAAGCAACAAGCAGAACAGAAAGCACTAGATCTATTGAAAGGGAAAGTAGACTTCATTGCCTTGGCTAGATATATGCAAATTCTTTCTCCTGCATTTGTATCGGAGTTCCCAAATCAAATTATTAACATTCATCATTCTTTCCTACCGGCGTTTGTCGGTGCAAACCCTTATGCGAGGGCCTATAACCGGGGAGTTAAGTTAATTGGAGCAACTGCTCATTATGTTACGAATGATCTTGATGAAGGACCGATTATTCAGCAAGATGTAAAGAGGGTTAATCATAGACATACAATCGAAGAATTAAAGGTTACCGGAAGTCATGTAGAAAGACAGGTTCTTGCCCAAGCTGTTTCTTGGCATATTGAAGATAGAGTTATTATTCATGGCAATAAAACAATCGTGTTTGATTGAATAAAATATTATGGCTTCAAAGATAAAGATAAAGATAAACATTAAATTTATAGATAATTGAAGAACTTATTATTTTTCCAATATTTCAAAGGGTTTTTCTCTACTAATTCTCTTGAAAAAGACTAATTACTCGACCTTGGGGAATACTTTGTCATATCTCAAACGGGATACCATTACTATTTATTCCCATTCCTATATTAATACCCACATCTCAATCTCTATTAAAATCGAATCAATTCCATTCCATAAAAGTTTGCCGTGGTTAGAGTGATAGAATTTAAGTCATTCATTTCAAAAAACGAATAACGGCTTGATTTTTTTGTACATTTGTAGATTGAGGCACTCAAATGCTAATTTCAAAGCATTATCAATATAAACAAACATAATAAGATCGAAAAGTTTTTTAGCTTTTTCGCCTGTTCAATAACTGAAATTATTATTAGTTGAAAAAACTCTTTTTTAAGCTTTGAAGCGCTCAATTGCTGTTCTCTGCTTGTATAGCTTTTTCCATGCTTATGTACATGTAACCGTGACGGGCCACACCAATCGCAGTGTTGTGAGTTAGGTACGGGTTCAATTCATGGCTATATCGTGTTCATATAATTAATAGATTAGGACCGTTTCGGCAAATGAAAAACAAAAGCGGCATAATTAAGGCTGTTAAACAAATCTTTTCCCAGAAAAGGGGGTTATCGCGATGAAATACAGATCTGCATTCGATATAATCGGTCCCGTCATGATTGGACCTTCAAGCTCACATACAGCAGGAGCTGCCAGAATTGGCAGAGTA
>NZ_JBIWNJ010000003.1:0-220014 GCF_044767165.1 Peribacillus sp. NPDC101481
GCAAGCTCCCATCGATTCGCTCGACTTGCATGTATTAGGCACGCCGCCAGCGTTCGTCCTGAGCCAGGATCAAACTCTCCGAAGAAATGTTTGACTTGCTCATTTGCTTTTTTGATAGTGTGTGCTCACTTAAAATTTAACGTTGGCGCTTTGTTTTGTTCAGTTTTCAAAGAGCAATTTATCGTCGTTCGTTTGGAAACGACTTTAATAATATATCAACTATATTATTTTTTGTCAACAACTTTTTTTCTTTCGCTGTCGACTTAGTTATTATATCTAGTATCAGAAATAAAAGCAATAGTTATTTTAAAATAAATAATATACATGAATTCATAGATTTCAAATCCTATGACTGTACACCTAATCAAGAAGAAAAAGCATACATTTTTAAGAGTAAACTTTTTCTTTGAACTTTATAGTATTTCTTCTATATATAATTCACGATTAATCCCTAAATTGATAATTTGTCCACTATCCATCACCTTTATGACCGGTCTTGTTTGCGAGACGGCATCAATGAAAATGATTTCAGCAATGAATCCATTGTTCAGTTTGACCATGCTTCCCATGGAAAAATTAGCGAAGCTTGATAACAAGGTTTTAACTACCCCAATATCGAATTTACCAAAGTCATCATGTAAGATCATCTCCAATACCTTAAACGGTGATTGTTTCTTTCTATATGTCCTTTCGGAAGTCATGGCGTGAAATACATCTGCAACGGCAATGATTTTTGAGAATAGATTCATGGGCTTTGTTTTCAATCTTTTGGGATAACCCGTTCCATCTAACCTTCCATGATGCTCTAGAACGGCTAACTTCACACTATCCTTTATGCTTGAACTATCTTTAATCATCTTATAGCTGAAAATAGGATGAGCATGTATCTCCTCATAATCATCCGCTGTCAGGCTTTCCGTTTTATTTAATAACCTTGGTGACAGCTTTGCCATCCCGCAATCTGCCAGACATCCGCCAATTGCCGCTTGGTAGACATCAGCCCTATTGCATTTCATTTTATATGCAATATATCCTCCTATCAATCCAATGGAAATGGCATGATGATATACATATTCTTCTTTAGTGCAATAGTGGTGCAGCATCAAAATGTTTCCTGGTTCCTCTAAAGCCTTATCCATAAGGGGAATCATGATTAAACAAATCATGGCCACCTCGACTTTACTGCCCGCCTGCCAATTTTTAAATAATCGTTTATATGTTTCTACTGACTTAAGATACAAATCCGTAAAATCCAATGACTCTTCGATTTCATCCAATTCTGGATCCATTACTTCTTTCGGCAGAAATTTCTTTCCATCAATCAAAGTTTTTTCAACGCTTACCTCTGTTATTAAAAAGGCTTGCAAAGCCTCAATCAATCGCTTGGTCAATATTGTTTTTTCATACATAATGGGGAGACCTCTAATCTCTTTCGAGAGGATGCAGCCTTCAATTAAATAGCGAGTTTTCACTAGCAAAACGTTTCACCTCGGTAGTATTAATGAGTATCATTTTACTTGAAAAACATGGTAAAAACTATCTTTATTATGATTAAATACCTAAAAAAATTCAATTTATTAGCAAACTTATGCAAAAATAACGAGTCTTTTTACCCACATTATCATTTTGAAATACGCTAATGCGCAAAAAAAAAAGACCCAGCTTAATTGCTGGGTCTACAGTTTTTTTACGGTCTATACAATTTGAGCATTGATTTCCTCTACAGGTACTCGCTTTCCCGCAGGAGTCCCGCTCCAATCAACTTTGTTTTAACTTTTGATAGAACCCTTTGCCTTAAAATTCAAAGGGAATTTCAAAAGGGGTTCAGAATTAAAATTCCGAACCCCTTTTTTTATGAAAAGATTATTCTTCCGTATCTTTTTCAGTTTCATCATTTTCTTCAATTACGGTAGGTTCAGGATCAGAATCCGGATCTAGAGTCGTGACCGTTTCTATATCCAGGTCTTTTTCTTCTTCTTCTTCCCTTCCTACGATGGCAACCGTCGAAACATATTCATTATCTGCGGATTCGAGTCGGATGAGCTTAACACCCTGTGTATTACGGCCCGTTTTAGAAATGCCTTCGACTTCCATTCGGATCAATACACCAGCTGCTGTAATCAGCATTAAATCTTCCTCTACTCCCGTAACTGTTTTCACAGCTATAAGTTCACCATTTTTCTCAGTGACATTACATGTTTTTATTCCTTTTCCTCCACGGCTTTGAATACGGTATTCTTCCGCAGAGGTCCGTTTTCCATAGCCGTTTTTCGTAACGATCAGGACTTCTTCATCATCTTCAAGAATTTCCATTCCGACAACTTCATCATTCGTCCCTAAGGAAATCCCTTTCACTCCCGCCGCAGTACGTCCCATTGTCCGTACATCCGTCTCAGGGAAACGGATCATCATCCCGGCTTTCGTTCCAATTATGATCTGTTTCTCTCCATTCGTAAGACGGACAGAAATCAATTCATCATCTTCACGTAAGCCTAGGGCAATTAAACCATTATTACGGATATTTGCAAAAGACGATAAAGGTGTACGCTTCGATATCCCATGTCTGGTCGTGAAGAATAAATACCAATCGTCCGCAAATTCCTTCACAGGTATGATTGCATTGACCCACTCGCCTTTATCGACTTCCAACAGGTTGATAAGCGGCAATCCTTTTGCTGTCCTTCCATATTCAGGTATTTCATAACCTTTGGAACGATAGACCTTACCTTTGTTGGTGAAGAATAATAGAGTGTCATGAGTCGAAGTGGTTAACAAGTGACCGACAAAGTCATCTGTATTCGTGCCCATACCCTGTATTCCGCGCCCCCCGCGTTTTTGACTGCGGTATGTGGTTGCAGGCAAGCGTTTAATATAACCGTTATGCGTAAGTGTCACGATTATATTTTCCTCTGGGATTAAATCTTCATCTTCCAGGCTTTCAAACCCGGCTAATGTGATTTCAGTTCTCCGTTTATCATCAAAACGTTCTTTAATTTCAAGAAGTTCTTCACGAATAATTTCAAGAACCTTTTCCTCATCAGCAAGAATCGCTTTATATTCTGCAATTATAGCCATTAATGCCTGGTATTCATCTTCAATTTTTTCACGTTCCAGACCTGTCAAGCGCTGTAAACGCATATCCAGGATAGCTTGCGCCTGTTTTTCGGAAAGTGAGAATTGTGTCATTAAGCCTTCACGGGCAATATCTGTCGTTTGGGAACTGCGGATCAACGAGATGACTGCATCCAAATTATCAAGTGCAATACGCAAACCTTCTAAAATATGGGCACGGGCCTCCGCTTTCCGCAGTTCAAATTCAGTCCTGCGCCGTATGACTACCTGCTGATGCTCCAAGTAGTAGCGTAGGCATTGTTTTAAATTCAGCACCTTTGGCTGACCGTCCACCAAAGCAAGCAGATTGATTCCGAAGGTGGTCTGCATCGCAGTATGCTTATACAGGTTGTTTAAAAGGACATTCGCATTAACATCCTTTCGAAGCTCCATGACAATACGCATGCCATTGCGATCCGATTCATCCCGTAAGTCGGTGATGCCTTCGATTTTCTTATCTCGGGCAAGTTCTGCAATTTTTTCAATCAATCTTGCTTTATTCACTTGATAAGGGATTTCCTTAACAAGGATTACCTGCTTACCATTCGGTTTCTCTTCAATCTCGACTTTCGCCCGTTGAATGATTGACCCTTTACCGGTTTCATAGGCCTTTCTGATTCCGCTTCTCCCTAAAATCAAACCGGCTGTCGGAAAGTCCGGACCAGGAATATATTCCATCAACTCTGGAATTGTAATCTCAGGATTCTTGCTTAAAGCCAATACGCCGTCAATTACCTCACCTAATTGATGGGGCGGAATATTGGTTGCCATTCCTACCGCTATTCCTGATGAACCATTCACCAACAAGTTCGGGAAACGGGCAGGCATGACGGCTGGTTCTCTTTCTGAACCATCGTAGTTATCCTGGAAATTGACCGTATCTTTATTTAAGTCCCGGAGTAACTCCATCGAGATTTTCGACATTCTCGCTTCGGTGTACCTCATTGCGGCAGCTTGGTCACCATCGACCGAACCGAAATTCCCATGTCCATCTACAAGCATATAGCGATAGTTAAAAGGCTGCGCCATCCGTACCATCGTTTCATATACTGCCGAATCACCATGCGGGTGATATTTACCGATGACTTCCCCGACAATACGGGCTGATTTCTTAAATGGTTTATCCGAAGTCATTCCAAGATCGTTCATTGCATAAAGAATTCTTCGGTGTACCGGTTTCAAACCGTCCCTTACATCAGGCAAAGCCCGCGACACGATAACGCTCATCGCATAATCCAAAAACGATGTCCGCATCTCGGTACTTATATTTATTTCTTTAACACCTGATCTTTCATTTTCTGACATGGAGCCAACCTCCTATTAAAAGCTTATATCTCATTTAAGTTTAACTGTTCGTGCACTATGTAAAGAACAGGATGTAAAAAGCATCCTGTCAAAAATCAGATATCGAGATTTTTTACATAAATTGCATTTTCTTCAATGAAGTTACGTCGCGGTTCCACCTTGTCGCCCATCAGCATCTCGAAAGTTTCATCTGCCTCGGCGGCATCTTTCAAACTGACTTGAAGCAGCGTTCTCGTTTCTGGGTTCATGGTCGTTTCCCACAATTGCTCCGGATTCATTTCCCCCAGCCCTTTATAACGCTGCAGGTTAGGCTTTGGAGTACTTGGCAAACTTGCCATGATTTCTTCAAGCTCGCGGTCATTATAAGCATAATCCACTTTTTTCCCTTGCTGAATCTTGAAAAGTGGCGGCTGAGCAATATATATATATCCATACTCGATGATTTTTCGCATATACCGGTAGAAGAATGTCAACATCAGTGTTCTGATATGGGCACCATCCACATCCGCATCGGTCATGATAACAATTTTATGGTATCTGGCTTTTTCAGTATTGAATTCATCACCAATGCCTGTTCCAAGTGCTGTGATGATCGTACCTATTTCTTCATTATGCAGGATTCTGTCCAATCGCGCTTTTTCAACATTCAGGATTTTACCCCTTAGCGGCAAGATAGCTTGGAAATGGCGGTCCCGCCCTTGTTTTGCCGATCCTCCCGCAGAGTTTCCTTCAACGATGTATAATTCGCTGATACTCGGGTCCTTAGAAGAACAATCTGCCAATTTACCTGGTAGATTGGATACTTCCAAAGCACTTTTCCTCCGGGTCAATTCACGTGCTTTCTTCGCAGCCATTCGGGCTCTCGCTGCCATTTGCCCTTTATCTACTATTTTTCGGGCCACGGCAGGATTTTCGTATAAGAAGGCATCAAGTCGTTCCGAAAGAATGGAATCAGTAACCGTTCTTACCTCAGAGTTTCCGAGTTTGGTTTTCGTCTGACCTTCAAATTGCGGATCAGGATGCTTAATCGAAATGATTGCCGTTAAACCTTCCCGGACATCTTCACCTGAGAAATTGGCATCCGCTTCTTTTAAAAGACCATTTTTCCGTGCATAATCATTGATGACACGGGTCAAAGCAGTCTTGAATCCCGATTCATGTGTACCGCCTTCATAGGTATGAATATTATTGGCAAAAGAAAAGACATTGCTGATATAGCTGTCATTATATTGCAAAGCCAATTCAACGGAAATTCCATCTTTCTCGCCTTCCATGAAAATCGGTTCCTCATGCAATACCTCTTTAGAACGGTTCAAATGCTCAACATAAGATTTGATACCGCCCTCATAGTGGAACTCCCTGATTTTTTCTTCTTCTTCACGTTTATCTTCAATGATCAGCTTCAACCCTTTATTCAGGAATGCAAGCTCACGGATTCGTGTGGCTAATGTATCAAAGTCATATTCCAAGGTATCCGTGAAGATTTCACCATCAGGAATGAAGTGTACAGTCGTTCCGGTATGATCGGTTTCCCCGATGATTTTCAAATCTTCCTTTGGGATACCGCGGTTAAATTGCTGATAATGGATTTTACCTTCACGATGAACGTAAACTTCCAATACCGTGGATAAGGCATTAACTACTGATGCCCCCACACCATGCAGACCGCCGGAGACCTTATAACCTCCGCCGCCAAATTTACCGCCCGCATGAAGGACCGTCATGATTACTTCTACAGCTGGGCGTCCCATTTTTTCATGGATCCCCACTGGAATTCCCCGACCATTATCGACTACGGTTATGCTATTGTCTTCTTCGATCGTCACTTTGATTTCCGTACAGAAACCAGCCAGTGCCTCATCAATACTATTATCGACAATTTCCCAAACAAGATGGTGAAGTCCTTTTGCAGAGGTAGTGCCGATATACATCCCCGGACGTTTACGAACTGCTTCTAAGCCTTCTAAAACCTGTATCTGATTCTCATCGTATGCCTGAGCTTGTACTTCTTTTTGTTCCATTGTCATACGTATCACCTACACTTTTCTTTTGGCATTTATCAATTTTCAGGAGTAATTATACGTTTAGCTACAATTCAAAGAATATCTATATCATCGATTAAGAGCGATGGCTGCAGTGAACGCTTTTTCAAAGTGGACGACGCAAGCGGTGAATAATATACCTGTTTGTCCGTCACTACAATCGATTTAACCGAGTTTTTTGCTAAATGGTAAGTTACATCAGACTTTTTCTCCAAAAATTCACTCATGATTGGAGAGGCCTGAAGCAGCTTCTTATCTAAAATGGCTATGACATCGTCCGTTTTCACAAGAATGTCTTCACCAATATGGAGATACATACATTCACCTCATCATTTAACCTTTTTTATACTTCCTTGACTAACATAAAAGGTGGACGCTTCTCTTAGGGTTTGATGATCGATTCCATCAACGGAGGGTGTCGTCACGAATGTTTGCACTTTCCCTTGTATTGTATTCAGTAAATGGGATTGGCGGAAATCGTCAAGTTCCGATAACACATCATCCAATAATAAAATGGGATACTCGCCGATTTCTTCATGGATCAGCTCAATTTCGGCAAGTTTCAAAGACAGGGCCGTCGTTCGCTGTTGTCCTTGTGAACCGTATGTCTGGACATCCCGGTCATTCACAAAAAAAACCAGGTCGTCACGATGAGGACCTACCAGTGTTACACCCCGTTCAATTTCCCTTGTTTTTATTTTATCAAATTTTTCTGTGTATACTTCTATCATTTTCGTCAAATCCATAGATTCTGATACATCAAGCGACGGTTTATATTGGATTTTCAATACTTCTAGATTTCTGGAGATCCCCGAATGAATCGGCTCTGCCCATTGCTGGAGCTTTAAAAGAAACTCGTATCTTCTTTCGACAATTTTCGCTGCATACTGAATAAATTGATCGGTCAGCACGTCAAGCATCGTCGTATCCGTTTGTTTTCGGGTCTGCAGAAGCTTTAAGTAATGATTTCTTTGTTGAAGTATTTTATGATATTGGCTCATATCATGAAGGTATACGGGAGAAACCTGGCCAATTTCCATATCTATAAAACGGCGTCTGACTAGAGGACTTCCCTTTACAAGGTTTAGATCCTCAGGCGCAAACATGACCACATTCATATTTCCGACATATTGACTTAACTTTCTTTGTTCAATATGGTTGCACTTCGCCTTTTTCCCTTTTTTTGAAATGGTCAGCTCAAGTGGTATTGAGGTATTTCTCTTTCTAACTCTTCCCTCTATTTTAGCATACTCTTCATCCCAGCGAATAAGTTCTTTATCATTTGAGGTGCGATGAGATTTTGCCATTGCTAAAACAAAAATAGATTCCATGACATTTGTTTTTCCTTGAGCATTTTCGCCGAGGATTACATTGACTTTATTCTCAAAAGTCAGATTCAATTCGGTATAGTTGCGGTAATTTTTCAAACTTATATTTTCAATATACATATTCCGCTCTTCCCTTATGTTTTAGCTTGTAATTGTGTAGGTGCCAAATCCAGGAATCTCTATTTTATCACCTGATCTTAATTTTCTGCCTCTTCTCACGTCTAATTCGCCATTAATGTAAACCTCGTATTCACTTAAGAACCATTTCGCCATTCCGCCGCTTTGGATTAAATCGGCCAATTTCAGGAATTGTCCAAGCGTAATATATTCAGTATTGATTTTTATGGAGTCCATTTCATGCCTCACTCATTTCTAAGTAGTCTTTAATATTTCATTTTACTAAATTAATCCCATTAAGACAAAGTATAGCTTTTTCAGTTCTTATTTTTAGCGATTCACCGTTCCGTACAGTATTAAAAAAACGCCAAGAACCCTTTGGAAACCTATGTTTAAATATAAAAAAATTAAAGACCTGCTATACAAGCCTTTAATTTTTTTGAAATATTATTTTAGCTTAATAAGTTCTTACTGGGAGAATTAATTGCAGCATGGAATCATCATGTAGCGGACGAATGACAAACGGACGCATTGCCCCTGTGAAATTAATTTTTATATCGGAACCTTCCAATGCCTTTAGAGCATCCATTACAAATTTGGCACTGAATGAGATTTTCAGGTCTTCACCTTCAATGGCTTCTGCCTGAACCTCTTCAATTACTTTACCAATTTCAGGAGTATTGGAAGAGACTTCGATGATACGCCCTTCCAGGGTTGTCAATTTGACGACATTATTTCTTCCTTCTCTCGCCAATAAAGAAGCCCTGTCGATCGCTTGCAGGAAATCCTTGGTGTGAACAGTCACATCGGTTTTGCTATCTGATGGAATCAAGCGTGATGTATCAGGGTAATTCCCTTCAAGAAGTCTTGAGAAGAATAATAAATTTTCAGCTTTGAAAAGTACTTGGTTTTCGGTAATGACGATTTCAATGAGTTCGTTTGTATCATCAAGGATCTTACTTAACTCATTCAAACTTTTACCTGGGATGACAACGCTATAGGTCCCGTTAATTTTATTTTCTATTTTGGCTGTCCTCATTGCAAGCCTATGACTATCTGTTGCAATACAGGTCAATTCGTCATCTTGAACCTTCAAGTTTACACCTGTTAAGATGGGGCGTGTTTCTGACGTGGACACTGCAAAGCCAGTTTGTCTGATAAGGGTCTTTAAAAGGTCCGTTGGAAGTTTGAAAATATTTTCTTCTTCAATGATCGGAAGATGTGGATATTCCTCAGGATCCAGTCCATTTAGATTAAACTCAGCTTTTCCAGAGCGAATAATCGTTTGGAAGTTGTTCTCCACTTCAATTTCTACAGTATCCATCGGCAGCTTTTTGACAATTTCACTGAAAAAACGGGCATTCAGGACAATACCGCCGCTGCTTTTAACTTCAACGATTTCATCTCCGTCAACCTCAGCCGGAATGAATGATTGGATGGAGATATCAGAATCACTTCCTGTTAGAGTGACACCCTCACTAGTAACGCTTATTTTTATCCCCGTTAGAATCGGAATCGTCGTCCTTGATGTGACTGCTTTCATTACTTCTTGGACACTATGAACTAATCGATCTCTTTGGATTATAAATCTCATGTTTCATCCTCCAATTTTTTATTGCCGAATAGGCATATTTATTAATAATTTTTATTAAAAAAGATAGTAGTAATAGTAGTAGGGCCTGTTGATATGTGGATAAGTCTACTCAACCTAAGGAAAAACAGTCTATCCACATGTGGACAGACTGTGCGTAAGTAGTCGTCAGTTATTCACATTATCCAGAATCCATTATACCCTCAGTTGGTCCTGGATTTCTTTAACCTGACGTTGAAGCTGGGTGTCCGTTTGCATGAGTTTGGAGATTTTTTCATGCGCATGGATAACGGTCGTATGATCGCGACCTCCAAATTCATCACCTATCTTGGGCAGGGATGAGTCCGTCAACTCCCTGGAAAGATACATGGCGATCTGTCTCGGAAAGGCCACGGATTTAGTCCGTTTTTTCGCCTTGAAATCCTCAAGTTTGACACTATAATGTTCACCGACCGTTTTCTGGATTTCCAAAATGGTGATTATTTTAGGTTTTGAGCTAGGGATGATATCTTTTAATGCTTCAGCTGCCAAATCGGCATTTATATCCTTATTAATCAATGAAGAATAAGCGACGACACGAATAAGTGCACCCTCAAGTTCACGAATATTGGAATCGATTTGATTGGCGATATAGAGCATGACTTCGTTCGGGATATCAAGACCCTCAGCTTTTGCCTTTTTACGCAATATGGCAATCCGCGTTTCTAGATCAGGTGGCGTGATATCCGTGATCAAGCCCCACTCAAACCTTGAACGGAGGCGATCCTCTAGTGTAGGTATCTCTTTTGGCGGGCGGTCACTCGAGATGACGATTTGTTTGCTTTCTTCATGCAACGCATTGAATGTATGGAAAAACTCTTCTTGAGTTTGTTCTTTTCCCGCAAGGAATTGAATATCATCAATTAATAAAACATCCACGCTTCGATATCTATCACGGAATTCCCCAGCTTTATTGTCCCGGATCGAGTTGATGAATTCATTCGTGAACTTTTCAGACGATAAATAAACGACCTTCGCATTCGGATTATGCTCTAGAACATAATGCCCGATTGCATGCATTAAATGAGTTTTTCCAAGGCCGACGCCCCCGTAAATGAATAAGGGATTATAGGCTTTGGCCGGAGCTTCTGCGACAGCGAGAGACGCGGCATGGGCAAAACGATTGCCGGAGCCGATGACAAATGTATCGAATGTATTTTTCGCATTAAGCATATGCTGTGGAAATGCAGCATGCTCTTTATCCTGCTTTTTTATCTTTTTAGGCTGAACAGGAACGGTAAAATCATCATCTTCTTGATTGGGGGGAATGATGAATTTTGCTTCCAATTCCTCACCGGTAAGTTCAAACAATACATCGGAAATAAGATGGGAATAGCGTTCTTCAAGCCAATCCCTGGCAAATTCATTGGGAGCGGTGACTGTTAAAGTATCACCTTGCAGTAAATAGGCCTTGGTTGATTTAAGCCAAGTCTCAAAGCTTGGTTTACTGATTTTTTTTTCGATTTTTCCGAGCGCCTGGTTCCAGAGGCTATCGATGTTATCCAAACTTATCCCTCCTTTGCAAAATATTTTTAATAATTGTATCTAAATGTATAGGCACAAATAAACTCATCGATTGCCGTCTTTATATTAATTTTGACAGCAAAGGTTCGGTGAGCTGTATTAAGGGATTTTTGTGTTGTGTATGAAGTGCCTAAAAACTATATCTTGCGCTGTACAACCTTTGTACAGACTACATCTGGTGAACCAGTGTAGATTTGAATGTTTATTCATCAACAGGTATTTTAAGAAATATATAATAAAGAAGAAAAAAGGGTTTTCGACAATATCCACCATCTGTGGACAGATTAATATACACAGGTCGGATAAACTATCCACAAGTTATTCACAGTCTGTGGATAAACCTTACCTGTTGATAAAGTTATTCAGAGTGAAAACACAAATATAATATCAGAAATTCAGGCGTCTTGCAATGGGTTAGAAAACTTTATCCACAACTTACCGAGCTTGTGGGAAAAACTTTTCCACAGGCCATTGTTATGTGCAAAAGTCCATGAAATGGGATGTGGATAGAAAAAAACATGTCGAAATTTATCCACAGACCGTGATTATCGGCTGAACTAATTTGTTTTGAACGAAGTTGTTCAAGCCGAAAGTACTGCATGGGACAGATCGAAAGATGATTCACGTCCATTCTTATTATTTGTCGAATGTTGTTTCGATCAAGGAAGGATTCATTGCGAATCTCATATTTGTGCTCATGGATAAAATGATGGAAATTTGCCTTTCCCCAAAAATTTCTATATCAGTTCGGAGCAAAATCATTTACAATAGGCTAGGTAGTAAAAAAAGGCCAACTGGACATTGAGCATTAAAAAAGAAATATTTTTATGGATGAGGTTGACAAGTAGAAACCTCCATCTATATAATTGTAAAGACTGTCTTTAACTGTTATTCCTCAGGGAGGTGTCATATAATGAAAAGAACTTATCAACCGAATAACCGCAAACATAGTAAAGTTCACGGTTTCCGTGCACGTATGAGCACGAAAAACGGACGTAGAGTAATCGCTGCACGTCGCCGTAAGGGCAGAAAAGTATTATCTGCATAGACCACTGAAAAGTCTCAGTGGTCTTTTTTCGCAAAATAAGGGATTTACTGAGACTCAATTCATGTAATGAAGGTGTAAAAATGAAAAAAAAGTTAAGGATTAAGAAAGAGGACGAATTTCAGCTTGTGTTTAAAAAAGGTGAATCTTCTGCTAATCGGCAATTCGTTGTCTATGTCCTTGAAAAGCCAGGTCAGGATTATTTTAGGATCGGCCTTTCAGTCAGTAAAAAAATCGGGAACGCCGTTGTTAGGAACCAAATCAAAAGATACATACGGCAAGCGTTTTTGGAATTGAAAGAAGATATAGAAGAGGGTAAGGATTATATTGTGATTGCTCGAAAACCAGCGGCGGAGATGGACTTTAGCCAGGTGAAAAGCAGCTTGATCCATGTCCTTAAACGTTCTAAATCACTAAACTTTAAAATGAAAAAACAATAAAGTCCCCTTAATATCGAATAAGCACTCCTCGGATCATGTGGTTACTTGAGAAAGATGACATAGAAAATCCCGATTGTAACTGTGGAAAAAGTGGATTGTTTTTCCTTGAAATCTTCTATCAAACAGTTCACAATTGTTTCAAAAAAGATTGATTGAAGTTAGGAGGAAATTACGGTTGAAAAAACGAATATTACTCATTATTGGACTAGCCTCGATAATGATGTTGTTAGCAGGGTGTACGGAAATTAAAGAACCTATTACTGCGGATAGTGAAGGTTTTTGGAATTCATACATTGTCTATCCATTATCAGCCCTGATCATCTGGCTTTCTGAAGCATTTGGCGAGAACTATGGTTTGGGAATCATCGGTGTTACACTAATCATTCGCTTAGCGTTACTTCCATTAATGATTAAACAGGTGAAGAGCTCGAAAGCCATGCAGGCCATTCAGCCTGAAATGAAAGAACTTCAAGCAAAATACAGCTCAAAAGATGCTGCCACACAACAAAAACTACAGCAAGAAACAATGGCTCTATTTTCAAAATATAATGTGAATCCATTGGCGGGATGTTTGCCGATATTGGTGCAAATGCCAATTTTGATCGGATTTTACCATGCAATCAGCCGTACGGAAGAAATTGCTTTACATAGTTTTCTTTGGTTTGATTTAGGTTCCCCGGATCCTTATTATATTTTACCGGTCGTTGCAGGTATCACGACTTTCATCCAGCAAAAGATGTCCATGGCTGGAATGAATTCGAATCCACAAATGGCGGCACAAATGACGATGATGCTTTACATCATGCCAATCATGATTGTTGTATTTGCTATTAATTTCCCCGCTGCTCTTTCTCTTTACTGGGTAGTTGGTAACATTTTTGGTATCGTTCAAACATATTTCATCAAAGGTCCGGATCTTAGAAAGGCAGCTGCGGAAAACGCGGGAGGGGCAAAGAAAAAGTGAAAAAAGTGACTGCTACAGGACAATCTGTCGAAGAAGCAGTAAATTTAGCTTTAGCTCAATTGAACAGCACTAAGGATCGCGTGGAGATTGAAATAGAAGATGAAGGCAAAAAAGGATTTTTTGGTTTATTTGGTGCAAGGAAGGCAATCGTCCATGTGACATTGCCTCCGGATCCCATTGAAGAGACACTTGGATTTTTGAAGAATGTCAGCGTGGAAATGGGAGTCAATGCACAAATTGATGTCACCCGTAAAGGGAAGAACGTAACATTCCATTTATCAGGTGATAAAATTGCCTTATTGATTGGAAAAAGGGGTCAAACACTAAATTCACTTCAGTATTTAGCACAGCTGGTAGCAAATCGATATTCGAAGCAGTTTTTGAATATTACTGTAGATGCAGAAGATTATCGAAATCGCCGCAATGACACTTTAATCCAATTGGCCGAAAGAATGGCAAATAAAGCCTTGAAAACAGGTAAAGCTGTTTCACTTGAGCCGATGCCATCCTACGAACGAAAGGTCATCCATAATGCTCTCTTGGATTATCCAAAAATAAAAACGACTTCGAGTGGGACGGAACCATATCGCCACTTAGTCATTACTCCACTTAAATGAACCTTCTGCTTTTAAGCAGGGGTTCTTTTTTTTAGGGCTGCTATCAATGTGTGTCGAATATTTTTTTAAAAAGTATCAATTCAACAATAAGTGACATATTTCTCTATATATTCTTGATCCGTAAAGGGATGCGGACGATATTTGTTATTCACATGTGGATAAGTTAAAATGAATGTTACAGAATATGGATTAATGGCATGTGGATAACTCTCGAGAGGAAGGAGTATCTACTTTTTTTCATCTATATACTATGGTATTGTAGTAATTTAGGGATTCGACGATTTTGTTATCAGAATAAAAAATAGAAACATCAATATATAAGAGGTGAAAGCATGGAATTCGATACAATCACCGCTATCTCTACTCCCTTAGGGGAAGGGGCAATCGCCATCGTTAGGATCAGCGGTGATGAGGCCATAGAAATAGCCGACAGGATCTTTAAAGGGCCAGGTGGAAAAGGATTGCTTGATGTGAAATCACACACGATTCATTATGGCCATCTTATCCAGCCTAAAACAGGTGAAATCATAGAGGAAGTCATGGTTTCGGTCATGATGGGTCCAAAGACATTTACAAGGGAAGATGTAGTTGAAATAAATTGTCACGGTGGAATCGTTTCGGTCAATCGGGTATTGCAGCTCATTCTCTCACAAGGTGCTCGTTTAGCGGAACCTGGTGAATTCACGAAACGGGCTTTTTTGAATGGCAGGATCGATCTTTCGCAAGCTGAGGCCGTTATGGATTTAATCCGCTCTAAAACGGATAAAGCGATGAATGTTGCATTAGGTCAAATGGAAGGCCGGCTTTCGAAATTAATCCAAAACCTGCGACAAGAAATTTTACAGACCCTCGCACAAGTCGAGGTTAATATAGATTATCCGGAATATGATGATGTCGAAGAAATGACGCATCGTTTATTTTTGGAAAAGGGCAGTTATGTGAAGAATGAAATAGAGAAGCTGCTTCACACGGCCCAACAGGGCAAGATACTTAGGGATGGGCTTGCGACCGTTATCATAGGGCGCCCTAATGTCGGAAAATCTTCTTTGCTTAACAGCTTAGTTCATGAAAATAAAGCGATTGTCACTGATATTCCAGGTACAACACGTGACGTAATTGAGGAGTATGTCAATGTTCGCGGTGTACCGCTTAAACTTGTCGATACAGCAGGAATTCGCGAAACGGAAGATATTGTTGAACGAATTGGAGTTGAACGGTCTCGTGCAGTATTAAAAGAGGCTGATTTAATATTGCTTGTATTGAACTATTCGGATGATTTCACTGCCGAAGATGAGAAACTGTTTCAAGCGGTTGAGGGTATGGATGTTATCGTTATCATCAATAAAACCGACCTTCCACAAAAAATCGATATGGCAAAGGTTAAGGAAAAGGCGGCATCCCATAAAGTTGTTTCCACCTCATTACTGGAGGATCGAGGAGTCGATGAATTGGAAGAAGCCATCGCTTCTTTATTTTTTGAAGGTTCTTTAGAAACGGGAGACCTGACGTATGTTTCCAATGCCAGGCATATAGCTTTGCTTGGACAGGCATTACAGTCTATTGAAGATGCAATCGATGCTATTGAAATGGGTACGCCGGTTGATTTGGTTCAAATCGATTTCACGAAAGCCTGGGAGCTACTTGGAGAAATCATTGGCGAAAGCGTTCAGGATAATTTGATCAACCAATTGTTCTCTCAATTTTGTTTAGGAAAATAAGTGTAAAAGGAGGAAAAGGATATGCAATACGAAGCAGGTAGCTATGATGTCATTGTTATTGGTGCCGGTCATGCTGGCAGTGAGGCAGGCCTTGCAGCTGCAAGAGTAGGAGCTAAAACGTTGATGATCACCATTAACTTGGATATGGTCGCCTTTATGCCATGCAATCCCTCCGTTGGCGGGCCGGCAAAAGGGATAGTCGTTAGGGAAATTGACGCTTTAGGCGGTGAAATGGGAAAAAATATCGACAAGACCCATATTCAAATGAGGATGCTCAATACGGCAAAAGGTCCGGCTGTTCGTGCGCTGCGGGCGCAGGCAGATAAATTTCTTTATCAACAAGAAATGAAAAAGACGATAGAAGACCAAGAAAATTTGACATTGATTCAAGGAATGGTAGAGGAATTAATTGTTGAAAACGACGTATGTACGGGTGTCATCACTAAAACAGGCGCGGTTTACCGTGCGAAAACAGTCGTAATCACGACGGGAACATATTTACGCGGTGAAATCATTTTAGGGGAATTGAAATATTCAAGCGGCCCAAATAACCAGCAGCCTTCCATCAGGCTTTCTGAGCATTTAGAGCAGTTAGGATTTGACTTGGTCCGTTTTAAAACAGGAACGCCGCCACGTGTGAATAGCTCTTCCATAGATTACAGCAAAACGGAAATTCAGCCTGGCGATGAAGTGCCACGCGCATTTTCTTATGAAACGACAAAGTTCATAACGGATCAATTGCCATGCTGGTTAACGTACACGAATGAGGGGACACATCAGCTCATTGATGAAAATCTGCACCGTTCGCCAATGTATTCCGGAATGATAAAAGGAACCGGACCGCGTTATTGTCCATCGATAGAAGATAAAGTCGTTCGTTTTAATGATAAACCACGGCATCAGATCTTCCTGGAGCCTGAAGGCCGTAATACAAAGGAAGTTTATGTGCAAGGTTTATCCACCAGTCTGCCTGAAGATGTACAAGTGAAAATCCTGCAAACAATTCCAGGACTTGAAAAGGCGGAAATGATGCGTGCTGGATATGCAATTGAATATGATGCTATCGTTCCTACGCAGCTATGGCCCACACTTGAAACGAAGAAAATCAAAAATCTGTATACTGCTGGCCAAATTAACGGGACATCCGGCTACGAGGAAGCAGCAGGACAAGGGTTGATGGCCGGTATTAATGCAGGATTGAATGCAATGGGTAAAGAAGAACTGATTTTAAGCCGTTCGGATGCCTATATTGGTGTTCTCATTGATGACCTTGTGACGAAAGGTACGAATGAACCATACCGTTTGCTGACTTCACGTGCAGAATACCGTTTATTATTGCGCCATGATAATGCCGATTTACGCTTAACGGAAATTGGATTCAATATCGGGATGATCAAAGAAGAACGCTACAATCGTTTCCTTATGAAAAAAGAAGCGGTTGAAATGGAAAAGGAACGACTGAAAACAAACTTCATCAAACCGACCAAAGAGGTTCAAGAAGTCATTACTGCAAGCGGCGGCAGTGAGTTGAAGGATGGAATCCGTGCCTCCGATTTATTGAAACGGCCTGAAATGGATTATTCCCACATTCAGAAGTTGGCGCCAAGTGATGTCGAACTGAGTGATGAAGTGACGGAACAGGTCGAAATCCAGATCAAGTATGAAGGATATATCGAAAAATCCTTGCAGCAAGTCGATCGCCTGAAAAAAATGGAGAATAAAAAGATTCCAGAGAATATCGATTATGATGCAATTTCTGGTCTTGCAACGGAAGCACGTCAAAAATTAAAGCAGGTCCACCCGCTATCAGTAGCTCAGGCTTCAAGAATTTCAGGTGTGAATCCCGCTGATGTTTCCATTTTGCTTGTTTATTTGGAACAAGGTAAGATCGCCAGAGTATCTCAGTAATGGAAATACCCGAAAAGGATTGAAGCAGACATGAATATTGAACAGTTCCAACAAGCACTGCTGGAGAAAGGAATCGAGCTTTCTCCTCAACAGCTTGATCAGTTTGACACTTATTATCGATTATTGGTGGAATGGAACGAAAAGATGAACTTAACAGCCATCACTGATAAAGAAGAAGTTTATCTGAAGCATTTTTATGATTCAATCAGTGCAGCCTTCTATTTTGACTTTAATAAATCATATCGAATTTGCGATGTTGGGGCTGGAGCTGGATTTCCGAGTATTCCATTGAAGATTTGTTTCCCTGATATCCACGTCTCGATTGTGGATTCCTTGAATAAGCGGATTTCTTTTTTGAATCACCTTGCGGATTCCTTGCAATTAAAGGGAGTTTCCTTCTATCATGACCGGGCTGAAACCTTCGCCCAAAAACCGGAGCATCGCGAATCCTATGATATTGTCATGGCGAGGGCGGTAGCCAGGATGTCCGTTTTAAGTGAACTATGTTTGCCGCTTGTTAAACCGGATGGGACTTTCATTGCCATGAAAGCGGCTAGTGCACAAGATGAAATGGACACTGGGAAGAAGGCCATTTTTACGTTAGGCGGAGAAATCGAAGAAATTCATCCTTTCACATTGCCAGAGGAAAATAGTGAAAGAAACATCATTACTGTAAAAAAAGTGAAGAAGACTCCTAAAAAGTACCCGAGAAAACCAGGGACACCAAATAAACAGCCTATTGAATAATCCTTGAAAGAGGAGTATGTTTTCATAGTAAGCGCAGATGATTCAGATATATGGCTGGTACTTGCCCTTATTTTCTTTTACTATAAATGTATGAACTTATTATTTTCACTCAATACTGCATTTGCTAGCAAAAAGACATTTAGGTACATGTTAAAACGTGTGCCCTGTGCTGGCTGATTCAGGGAAATAGTCTAGGGCATGCCGGCCGATATTCATAATAACCGGCCTTCCATTCCTCATTATTGCCTTGATGGCGCCAGTCGACATGTTTTTTACAGTGAAGGGCCATATGTATAACCATGTCGGGAAATGTATGCAGGACTTGTCCTTTAAATAGAGAATATGTTATTTGGGAGTTTTAAAAGGTGGTGTAGGAAGATGAAGCATCCTTTTTCGCGGTTCTTTGGGTTTGGCGAAAAAGAAGAAGAGCAACTAGAGATGGAGACACCTAGCAATAATAATGAAGAGATAAGAAAAATTTCCATTTCTGATATTGTGCCTAATCGATTTCAACCAAGGACCGTTTTTAATGACGATAAAATTGCTGAATTGGCTCAAACGATTCATACTCATGGGATCATTCAACCAATTGTAGTAAGGGCTTATGGTCAGGGAAAATATGAAATCATTGCAGGTGAGCGACGTTTCCGGGCCATGCAAAAGCTTGGCTGGGAATTGGCACCTGCTATAATCAAGGATTTCACCGATACAGAAACGGCTTCCGTCGCGCTGATAGAAAACCTTCAGCGTGAAGAACTGACACCGATTGAAGAAGCTTTGGCTTACGGAAAACTATTGGAGCTGCATAGTTTAACCCAAGAAGCTCTGGCACAAAGACTGGGAATAGGTCAGTCTACCGTGGCGAATAAGCTTCGGCTGCTTAAGCTGCCACAGGAGGTTCAGGATGCACTTCTTCAAAAGCAAATTACGGAACGCCATGCCCGCTCGTTGATACCGTTAAAGAGTCCTGAAAAGCAGCTTAAACTGCTTGTGGAAATCATCGAAAAAGGGTTGAACGTCAAGCAGACCGAAGAGCAGGTCGTCAAGCTCCTGACGGGTACTGTGCAGAAGCCGAAACCTAAGCGAAAAGCGTTTAGTAAAGACATGAGGATTGCCGTGAATACCATACGCCAATCACTCAATATGGTTACAGACAATGGAATAAATTTGGATGCAGAGGAAGAAGAATTCGAGGAGTATTATCAGTTCACGATTAAAATACCCAAGAAAAAAACTTGATTCCCTATCCTTAGCCCGCTTGGTAGTCTTCGATTACCAAGCTTTTTTATTTCTCTCCAAAACTGGCATTTTCCTCCTTGAAAACATTCAACTTTCCCCGGATTTTTAATGCTTTTAAGTGTATTTGAAATTTTAAGAGGAATTTCAGAAAACGATTTCTTCCAGTAACATTCATGATAAAATAGAAAGAAATAAATGGATTTACGGTACAAATCAATAGATTTATATAGCGTGATGAAGATAGTTGAAAGCAGGTGAATTCGTGGGGAAGATTCTCGCCATTGCCAATCAAAAGGGCGGTGTTGGAAAAACGACAACTTCTGTCAGTCTAAGTGCTTGTCTTGCATATATAGGACAAAAAGTCTTAATGGTCGATATTGACCCGCAGGGAAATGCGACAAGCGGTGCAGGTATCGACAAGGCAGATGTGGAACAATGTATTTATGATGTATTGGTTGATGATGTCGAGGCCAGTACCGTTATCATGGAAACAAAGGTAGAAAACCTATATGCCATACCTGCGACAATTCAACTTGCAGGTGCGGAAATTGAACTTGTTCCAACCATCTCAAGGGAAGTCCGATTAAAAAGGGCATTAGAAGAGGTGCAAAGCCAATATGATTACATTGTGATTGACTGCCCTCCGTCATTGGGTTTGCTTACGCTTAATGCCTTAACGGCTGCTGATGCAGTTTTGATTCCGGTACAATGTGAATATTATGCATTGGAAGGTTTGAGTCAGCTGTTGAATACGGTCCGCCTCGTCCAAAAGCATTTGAACCATGATTTGAAAATCGAGGGTGTGCTTTTGACGATGTTGGATGCAAGAACAAATCTAGGTCTCCAGGTCATAGAAGAAGTAAAAAAATACTTTCAGGATAAAGTCTATCAAACCATCATTCCCCGCAATGTCCGTTTGAGTGAGGCACCGAGCCATGGAGAACCGATAATTATATATGATCCAAAGTCACGTGGGGCGGAGGTCTATCTAGAACTGGCAAAGGAAGTGGTATCAAATGGCTAAAGGACTTGGCAAAGGACTTAACGCACTTTTCAACAGTGGGGAGATCAGTAAAGATGAAATCGTGCGCGAAATCAAAGTAAGGGAATTAAGGCCAAATCCTTATCAGCCCCGAAAGAGCTTTCGGCTTGAAGCTATAGAGGAATTAAAGCAATCCATCATGGAACACGGGATATTACAGCCGATTATTGCCCGGGAAAGCATTAAGGGCTATGAAATCGTGGCTGGGGAAAGGCGTTACCGTGCTGCCAAGGAAGCAGGTTTAAAGACAGTTCCGGTCGTTGTGAGGAAATTGAGCGAACAGCAGATGATGGAACTGGCGATTTTGGAAAACCTGCAACGGGAGGATTTGAATCCGATCGAGGAAGCCGTCGCTTACCAAACACTTCTTGAAAAATTGGAATTTACCCAGGAGCAGTTGGCCAATCGGCTGGGTAAAAGCAGGCCCCATATAGCAAACCATGTTAGATTACTTTCTTTGCCTGAAGGGATTAGGAGATATATCTCCGATGGGGAAATTTCCATGGGCCATGGACGGGCATTGCTAGGTTTAAAGAAAAAAGAGTTGCTTAAGCCGGTAGTGGATAAAATCCTCAAAGAAGGTATGAATGTCAGACAGCTAGAGCAATATATACATCAATTGAATGATACCGTTTCACGTGAAACCAAAACAAAGAAACAAGAGAAAAAAGATATATTCATAAAGCAACGGGAGACAAGTCTGCGTGAAAGACTAGGAACGAGCGTAACGATAAAACAAAGCAAGAAAAAAGGAAAAATAGAAATAGAATTCTTTTCAAAAGAAGATTTAGAGAGAATTTTGAACTTGATCGATCAAGAGAACCTTTCCTCTTAGATTGCCTTTATGAAAAGATCGTGACGACTTATGCAGAAAATTAGGTGGATGAGATGGTATTATTAGGGGCCTTGGTGAATGGTGCCTGCATTTTAATCGGTTCGATTTTAGGAAGGTTTTTACAACATATACCTGAAAAGATAAAAGAAACGGTCATGAGCGGCATTGGTTTGGCTGTCATGGTCTTAGGTTTACAGATGGGGTTTAAAAGCGATAATTTCCTTGTTGTCATTTTAAGTATTGTCGGAGGGGCTGTCCTTGGTGAATGGTTGAATCTTGAGGGTAGGCTTAATTCTTTAGGCAATTGGCTTGAACGCAGAATGAAAGCGAAGGAAGGAACTTCGATATCCCAGGGGTTTGTAACGGCTACACTCATATTTGGCATTGGGGCGATGGCCATTATTGGTGCCCTGGATAGCGGCATCCGGAATGATCATGACGTTTTGATAACAAAAGCGATCATCGATGGATTTACAGCATTGGTCCTCGCCAGCACGCTCGGCATAGGTGTACTTTTTTCAGCATTTCCGATCATTCTATATGAGGGGTTAATGGCGATTTTTTCAAGGCAGATCAATACGATGGTCCCAACTGCTTTAATGGATTCCTTCATATTGGAAATGACGGCAACTGGGGGAGTCATGATTTTGGCAATTGGTTTGAATATTATCGGTATCACCAAAATAAGGGTGGCGAATCTGCTTCCAGGCATAATGATCACCGCCATTCTGGTTACTTTCATGTATTATGTATAAAAAAGAAGGAAGGGGATGACCCCTTCCTTCTTTTTTATCATAAGCAAAAATCGATCAAAGGGTTTTTTCTTGCTTGAATGACCATGTGAAAGGAGTGATGGTAGGTTTTATTGGATAATGATTTTGTGCTTCATGAATTCCCTCGGCAATGGTTTTGGCCATTTTTAGCACAAGATTAAGACGAGTGTTCTGCAAGACCATGAACTCCATGAATCCACTTACATTCACGATTCCTGTAATATGGGCATTTCCAACGGAAGGAAGATCTTTATTGACCCCAGCACCTGGCTTCACTGGTCCCTGGCCGATTTGGACTATGCCGACGCTTTTCATTTTCCCTAAGCAAGCATCGATTCCGACTATAAATGGATTGGTATGCATCTTTTTGATTTCATTTAATTTTTCCTGTAAATTCATCGCATGTATAGGGTCATCCAGAGTACCATAAACATGGAATGAAGAAGAGCTGTTTTCAGCTTTTTCACTAAGCAGAGTGCCGACAAGTGGTCCGAGTGAATCGCCTGTGGAACGGTCTGTGCCTATACAGACGATGACGATTGGTTGAAGCTTTCCGGTAGGTAGGAGGTTGATCAATTCCTGGGAAATTTGTTTGGGTGCATCCGTATCTTCATGCAGGATGCGACTCAATCTATTTTTATTATTATTAAATAGACTAGAATTCAGATTCATCGGCTCAACTCCTTTACTTTATTTGGTATTACAGTATACGGATAAAAAGGGGAAAATATACGGTATTTAACATAATGGATGAGGGAATTTTTTGTAGAACATGCAAACAGGTGAAGGGGATATGAATCGACGTTATCCTCTACCAATTGCTTTCATTTATACTTTCTAGTAAATAATTACTTGAATATTTGGGAAAAAACTTCTAATTCTTTTACCTATATACCCATAATTTTTTTGTACAGAAACCATTATTTATTGATAAAATAGAGAAAATCTCTCTAATTCATGGTTATCTCCATGCATGAAGGGTAGAGGAATACGTCTATATGGGAAAAATCATATATAAGATATAATAGTTTTGCAGTTATTTGCATTAAGCAGGAGGAAAATATGGATCGCATTTATGATAGTGTTACAAAAGAGATATTGGATGAAAAGATATGGCTGCTGATGGGCGAGGGCATTATTAAAATCTTCCTTGTTCTGTTGTTATCGCGTATTATTATTACAATAGGAAAGACTATTCTGAATAAATTTTTCAAAGCTCGTTTAAGAAGTCCAATTCGGGTATCGGAGCGCAGGGAAGCGACACTCATTAAATTGCTGGAAAATATCATTACTTATGTCATCAATTTCATTGCCTTGTTGATGATTCTGGAGATTTTTGGACTTCATGTGATGCCATTACTCGCTGGTGCTGGTGTTCTCGGTTTGGCCATTGGATTTGGCGCACAAAGTTTGGTCAAGGATATAATTACCGGGTTTTTCGTTATTTTTGAAGATCATTTCTCGGTTGGGGATTATATTAAAATCAATACTTTTGAAGGGGAAGTCATTGAAATCGGGCTTCGTACAACAAAAATCAAAAGCAGTGCAGGTGAATTGCACTTCATACCTAACGGCAGCATCATCCAGGTCACGAATTATTCGATTTTAAACAGTATGGCTGTTGTTGATGTGACCATACCTAATGATGGATCGGTCGAGCGTGCCGAGAAGGTGCTGATTGATCTTTTAAACAGTATGGAAGGCAGATACGAAGCCCTGGTCAAAGCACCAGAATTTTTGGGAATTGAAAAAATCAGTCCTGAAGAAATCGTCTTTCGGGTTAAAGCGGAAACGAAGCCGATGCATCACATCGAAATCAGCAGGATATTAAGAAATGAAATAAGTGCTGCGCTTGATTCAAGTGGGATTAAATCTACGTACAATGGCAGCGAGTCATAGGAGTTAGGGGGCTCATGGTTATGGAAGAAAAGGAATTTGCACTTAAGGATATTGTGGAAATGAAGAAACCACATCCGTGTGGAGTGAATAAGTGGAGAATTATACGGCTCGGTATGGATATCCGTATAAAATGTGAAGGGTGCGGTCATAGCGTGATGCTGCCCCGACGTGAATTCGCAAAGAAAATGAAAAAAGTTCTGCAAAAGCATGAGGAGTGATCATGCTTTTTTTTGGAGTGAAAGTAGTCCTGCGTTTCTCATGATTTACTTGTCTTTTTAGGAAGCGAAATCTATAATTGGGAAAGGTTTAGGTAATTGGATGGTCTTTATAGAAGATCGGTTCTTTTCCCATATGTACGAATCATCTTGAAGGAGTGAAATATAAATGGCTTTAACAGCTGGTATAGTAGGTTTGCCTAACGTAGGTAAATCCACTTTATTTAATGCAATTACTCAGGCAGGTGCGGAATCTGCCAACTATCCTTTCTGTACGATCGACCCTAATGTCGGGATCGTGGAAGTCCCAGATCACCGTCTGCAAAAATTGACTGAATTGGTTAAACCGAAAAAAACGGTTCCGACAGCATTTGAATTCACGGATATCGCCGGGATTGTAAAAGGGGCAAGTAAAGGAGAAGGATTGGGTAATAAATTCCTTTCCCATATCCGTCAAGTTGATGCCATTTGTCAAGTCGTCCGTTGTTTTGCAGACGATAACATTACCCATGTTTCCGGAAAAGTAAATCCAATCGATGATATTGAAGTCATCAACCTTGAATTGATCCTTGCCGATTTGGAATCTGTTGTCAAACGCATCGACCGTGTCGGAAAAATGGCCAAGCAAAAAGATAAAGCCGCTGTTGCAGAACATGAAATCCTTGTGGCTTTAAAAGAAGCACTGGAAGATGAAAAGCCTGCACGTTCCGTTGAGTTTACTGAAGAGCAGCAAAAAATCGTGAAGGGCATGCATTTACTTACGGCGAAGCCGACGCTTTACGTAGCGAACGTGAGCGAAGATGAAGTGGCGAATGCTGACGATAATGAATATGTACAGCAAGTTCGTGAATATGCTGCGAAGGAAAATGCCGAAGTAATCGTGATTTGTGCCAAAATCGAAGAGGAAATTGCAGAGCTTGAAGGTGAAGAAAAGGAAATGTTCCTATCTGAACTTGGTATCGAGGAGTCAGGTCTTGATCAGTTGATCCGTGCTTCTTATAATCTGCTTGGATTGGCAACATACTTTACAGCTGGTGTGCAGGAAGTGCGTGCTTGGACATTCCGAAAAGGAATGAAGGCCCCTCAATGTGCAGGCGTCATTCACACGGACTTCGAACGTGGTTTCATCCGTGCCGAAACGGTTTCTTATACCGATTTACTTGAAGCGGGCAGTCATGGTGCTGCAAAAGAAGCGGGTAAAGTCCGTTTGGAAGGAAAAGAATACATCGTTAACGATGGCGATGTTATCCATTTCCGTTTTAACGTTTAAGATTCAAAGACCCTACCGTTCCATATGTAGGGTCTTTTTTTGCGATTTGAATCATCAGATTACAATTAATTGTAATAAGTCGAACCGTTCATTGCAAAGCCTCTTTAACTATGCTATAATTTTATCTTGTGAGTAATTATAAATAATTGCTCCTTGCCCAATTGGGCCGCTTAGACCAAAAGGAGGTGACAGTGATGAGAAAATACGAAATTATGTATATCATCCGTCCAAACATTGAGGAAGAAGCTAAAAAAGCTTTAGTTGAACGTTTCAACACAATCCTTTCTGATAATGGTGCGGAAGTAGAAGCAAAAGAATGGGGTAAACGCCGTCTTGCATACGAAATCAATGATTTCCGTGATGGTTACTACATGCTTCTTAAAGTTAACGCTGAAAGTGCTGCGATTCAAGAATTCGATCGTCTTGCTAAAATCAGTGAAGACATTATTCGCCACATGGCTACTAGAGAAGAAGTTTAATTCAATATTTATATAAATTCTAATCTTGTTTCACATGAAACAAGCTTGAAACCTAGGGGTTGATTCTGATGATGAATCGCGTAGTTTTGGTAGGACGCTTAACTAAAGATCCTGAATTACGATATACACCTAATGGGGTTCCCGTAGCTACCTTTACTTTGGCTGTGAACCGTAGTTTTACGAATCAGCAGGGTGAACGTGAAGCGGATTTCATTAACTGTGTAGTTTGGCGTAAACCGGCAGAAAATGTAGCTAACTTCTTGAAAAAGGGCAGTTTAGCTGGCGTGGATGGACGTGTCCAAACACGTAATTATGAAGGACAAGACGGCAAACGCGTATATGTGACGGAGATTCTGGCTGAGAGCGTTCAATTCCTTGAACCACGAAGCAGTTCAGCGGGTGAAAGAAATGAAGGCGGTTCTTACGGTGGAGGTCAAAGAAGTTATGGTAATAACGGAAATGACAACAATTCGTATGGACAAAATCCTAATCAGAATCAACGGAGCAATAACAACTACACTCGTGTAGATGATGATCCATTTGCAAATGACGGTAAGACAATCGACATTTCAGATGATGATCTTCCGTTTTAAACAGCCGTTTAAAATGAAAATTCAAAAAGCAGGGAGGGAAATATATTATGGCAATGGGTGGACGTAAAGGACGCGGTAAGCGTAAAAAGGTTTGTTATTTCACATCTAACGGAATCACTAAAATTGATTACAAAGATACAGATCTTCTTAAAAAATTCGTCTCAGAACGCGGTAAAATTTTACCACGTCGTGTAACTGGCACAAGCGCTAAATATCAACGTAAATTAACGATTGCTATTAAACGCTCACGTACTATGGCATTACTACCATACGTATCTGGTGAATAATAAATTGGCACATTGAGGAGTTATCCTTAATGTGCCTTTTTTATAAGTTATCGCTTATGCCTGAAAACTGCTGAATTGCGGTTTTTTTTATTTCAGAAGGAAGTTATCCGCGCGTTTTCCTCAGAAAAAATAATCATATCCTAAAAAAGAATGTGATGTTTGAAATATCCTGGCCGTAACGGATACAATATAAAGATGGAGATAAAGACATCAATAATAACAGGGGGTGAAATAAAGATGAATAGCGGGAGACGAATTGCCGAGGGCGGAGCACTTCTGGCACTATATTGCATTTTATTGTTCATCACCATTCAAATCCCACCATTGGGTATTTTCACTACTTTCTTTTTACCCATTCCATTCATACTGGTCACAATCAAACAAGAGTTATCGTGGAGCCTTGGTTACTTATTTGTAGCCTCGCTATTGTCGATCCTCATCGGGACGATATTGTCTGTTCCGCTGACCTTGCTCATGGGGGCGACGGGAATTGCGATTGGCTATTTTTTGAAAAAGGACAAACCGATGGCACCTATGTTCATAAGCGCAGTCCTTGTCTTTCTGGGGGGCATTTTATTAATGTATGCAGCTTCAGTTTTGATAACGGATGTTAATTACATAGAAGAATCGATGAACATTCTTGAGGGGTCCATTGAAAATTCAATCGGCATCATGGATTCTTTTGGACAGGCACCGACGGAACAAGTAAAAAAGCGGGTGTATGAATCAATCGATATGATGAACACCCTGATGCCAAGTTTGTTCGTCTTGATGTCCGTCATCATGGTTTTATTGATTTTCCTTGCGGCGCACCCCATTGTGAAGAGATTCAGTGATAAGGCGTTAAAATGGCCACATTTTCGAGATCTGCGACTCCCGAAAAGCCTTTTATGGTATTATTTAATTACGATGCTTCTTGCTCTTTTTGTGAATACGGACAAGAACAGTTTTGTATATATGGCCATAACGAACCTATTTTTCATACTGCAGTTCTTCATATTATTACAAGGGTATTCCCTGATATTCTATATTGCTCATGTTAAGTCATGGGTTAAGGCCATACCTGTTTTAATCGTGGTTTTTTCTTTGCTTCTGCCGAATCCGATTATTACGACGGCCGTCCGGTTTTTAGGTATAATAGATTTAGGATTTCCATTTAGGGAGACAATCAAGAAAAAGGAATAGAAGACTTTTTTGTAAAACAGATGCTTTTAGGAGCTGAAACTATGCCATCTTATTTGAAAGAATACTCGATTAAGTCCCCATTGTATGGGGTGCTCGCCGCGGTCGTTTTACTTTTGGGCGTCCTGGCTTATTATAATTGGGTTATTGCACTTGTTGGATTATTGATTCTTGCTGGTTTATTTTATTTAACATTAAGAATGGTAGAAAAAAAGCAACGGAAGACAGAAGAGTATATAACGACTTTATCTTACCGTTTAAAGAAGGTAGGCGAAGAAGCGTTATTGGAAATGCCGATTGGGATCATGCTCTTTAATGAGGATTATTACATTGAATGGACCAATCCATTCCTGGCTTCCTGTTTTAGTGAAGACTCCTTGGCAGGAAGATCGCTATACGATGTTGCAGACTCGATAGTACCGTTAATCAAGCAAGAGATCGAGACAGAGACACTTACGCTCCACGATCGGAAATTCAAGGTGGTCCATAAGCGTGATGAAAGGCTTCTTTACTTTTTTGATGTGACGGAGCAAGTGGAAATCGAGAAATTATATGAAGATGAGCGAACGGCAATTGCGATCATTCTTCTTGATAACTATGATGATTTGACCCAGGGTATGGATGATCAGCGTAAAAGCAGCATTAATAGCTTGGTTACCTCACTTCTTGATAAATGGGCAAGGGATAATGGCGTTTTCTTTAAACGGGTTTCCTCGGAACGATTCATCGCTGTCTTTAATGAGCATATCCTTCAGCAGCTTGAAAAGGGGAAATTCTCGATTTTGGATGAAATCAGGGAAACGACGGCCAAGCAAAATGTGCCATTGACCTTGAGCATCGGTGTCGGCTCGGCCGTGTCATCCTTGCCGGAACTAGGTACGCTTGCACAGTCCAGCTTGGATCTCGCTTTAGGACGTGGCGGTGACCAGGTAGCCATAAAGCAAGCGAATGGAAAAGTGAAATTCTATGGCGGCAAAACCAATCCGATGGAAAAACGCACGAGGGTCCGTGCCCGTGTTATTTCGCATGCATTGAAGGATATAGTACTTGATAGCGATAAAGTCATTGTCATGGGCCATAAAAACCCGGATATGGACGCAATCGGTTCAGCGATCGGCATCTTGAAGGTTGCCCAAATGAATGAACGTGAAGGCTATATTGTCATCAACACCCAGCAGCTCGATAGCAGCGTCCTTCGTTTAATGGAAGAGATCAAAAATAAAGAAGAGCTGTATGCCCGGTTCATAACACCTGATGATGCATTTGAAATGATTACGGATGAGACGCTGCTGGTTGTGGTTGATACGCATAAACCTTCCATGGTAATTGAAGAGCGGCTATTGAATAGGATCGATAAGGTTGTGGTCATCGATCATCATCGCCGGGGTGAGGAGTTCATCAAGAACTCATTGCTCGTCTATATGGAGCCATATGCGTCTTCAACGGCAGAACTTGTGACCGAACTGCTTGAATATCAGCCGAAACGCTCAAAGATTGATATGCTGGAGTCGACGGCGCTTCTTGCGGGTATCATCGTCGATACGAAAAGCTTCACCTTGAGAACGGGTTCACGCACTTTCGATGCCGCCTCTTATCTAAGGGCGCATGGGGCTGATACGGTACTTGTCCAGAAATTCTTAAAAGAAGACGTGGACACTTATATCAAACGTTCGAAGCTCATTGAAGAAGTCATCTTTTATAAAAAGGGAATTGCCATTGCAGCGGCAAAAACCGATCAGGTTCATAATCAGGTGCTCATCGCTCAGGCTGCGGATACCCTATTGACCATGGATGGCGTTGTCGCTTCCTTTGTAATGGCTAAGCGATCTGATGATACAGTTGGCATAAGTGCGCGCTCTCTCGGTGACATCAATGTACAGGTGATCATGGAAATGTTGAATGGAGGCGGACATCTAACAAATGCCGCCACCCAGCAGGTATGCTCCATTGATGAGGCCGAAAGTCGATTGAAAGCAGCTATTGATGAATATTTAGAAGGGGGACATAAAGAATGAAAGTGATATTTCTTAAAGACGTAAAAGGTAAAGGGAAAAAAGGGGAAGTTAAAAATGTTGCAGATGGTTATGCACATAATTTCCTGCTTAAACAAGGATTGGCGGTTGAAGCAAATAATACAAATGTAAAAACTTTGGAAGCCCAGAAAAATAAAGAAGAATCACTTGCAGCAGAAGAGCTGCAGCAAGCTGAAGAATTGAAAGTGCAGCTGGAGAAGTTAACGGTTGAACTATCAGCCAAAGCCGGTGAGGGCGGGCGTTTATTCGGTTCAATCACGACTAAACAAATTGCCTCGGAGCTTCAGAAAAAACACGGTATCAAGATTGATAAACGTAAAATGGAGCTTGCTGATGGCATCCGTTCTTTAGGGCATACAAAGCTTCCAGTCAAGCTTCATCCTGAGGTCACTGCGACACTGACTGTGCATGTGAAAGAAATTAACTAATTTTAGCTGTTTCATATCTGTGAAAAATTGATAAAATAGAGATAGACGAAAAATGTGATTGGGCATGTTGTCCTTTCACTTTTTTCTTTTTTACTAGAAACATATAAAAGGTATCCTCTTAGATTGGGAGGTTTTAAGATATGATAGAACAATTTCAGGATAGGATTCCCCCTCAAAATATAGAAGCCGAACAGGCTGTACTGGGAGCCATTTTTCTAGAGCCCTCTTCATTGACCGTTACATCGGAAGTTTTGATTCCGGAAGACTTTTACAGAAGCTCTCATCAAAAGATTTTTAATGTGATGCTTAAATTGAATGACGAAGGAAAAGCTGTCGATTTGATTACGGTGACAGAGGAACTGGCTGCGACAAAAAATCTTGAAGAAGTTGGCGGTGTTTCTTATTTAAGTGAATTGGCCGGATCGGTGCCTACCGCCGCCAATATTGAATATTATGCCCGCATCGTCGAGGAGAAGTCATTGCTGCGTCGTTTGATCAGGACAGCGACCAACATCGCTCAGGAAGGCTACAGTCGCGAGGACGAGGTCGAGGAGCTGCTCGGGGAAGCAGAAAAAACGATCATGGAAGTGGCCCAGCGTAAAAATTCCGGGTCTTTTCAAAATATTAAAGATGTATTGGTTGCGACTTACGATAACATAGAAATTTTGACTACCCGTAAAGGGGATGTCACGGGAATACCGACAGGGTTTGCTGAACTGGATCGAATGACAGCAGGGTTCCAACGTAATGACCTCATTATAGTGGGTGCCCGTCCTTCGGTTGGTAAAACCGCTTTTGCATTGAATATCGCTCAAAACGTTGCGACCAAAACGGAGGAGAATGTAGCGATTTTCAGTCTTGAAATGGGTGCAGAGCAGCTCGTTATGCGTATGCTCTGTGCTGAAGGGAATATCAACGCTCAGAATTTACGGACAGGTTCCTTAACTGATGAGGATTGGCGTAAACTGACGATGGCGATGGGAAGCTTGTCGAATGCCGGCATTTATATCGATGATACGCCAGGTGTGAGGATTGGTGAAATCCGTTCAAAATGCCGTCGTTTGAAGCAGGAACATGGCCTTGGCATGATATTGATCGATTACCTGCAATTAATTCAAGGAGATGGTCGTTCAGGCGACAATCGTCAGCAAGAGGTATCCGAGATTTCACGTTCACTCAAAGCGCTCGCTCGTGAACTTAAAGTGCCCGTCATCGCCCTTTCCCAGTTATCACGGGGAGTGGAGCAGCGTCAGGATAAGCGCCCGATGATGTCTGATATCCGGGAATCCGGGAGTATCGAGCAAGATGCGGATATCGTCGCATTCTTATACCGTGATGATTATTATGATAAAGAATCCGAGAACAAAAATATCATTGAAATCATTATAGCGAAACAGCGTAATGGTCCAGTAGGCACGGTTTCGCTTGCATTCGTGAAAGAATATAATAAATTCGTTAACCTTGAACGCCGCTTCGATGATGATTCGATGTCTCCCGGCGCATAGAAAACTGCCTGCCATTATGCAATGGCGGGCTTTCTCTGTTTCGGGAAAAAGAAAGTGCGTTATGATAATAGAAAAAGAAATCAGAGGGTACAATAATGTTTGACAATCCAAAAAAACCGGAAAGAAATTTCTCATATTTACGAACAAAGAATTTTTTAAAAAGTGTATTGTTCGGATTTTGTATTGACTTCCAGTTTGGATTATTGATAAAATAGGTTTGTTTGATAAGAACCGGTTAATGATCGGTATTACGTGAACCTTTGGAGGTGCTTTATTCAGATGTCATCAGTTGTAGTAGTCGGTACACAATGGGGAGACGAAGGGAAAGGTAAAATAACAGATTTTCTATCCCAGAATGCGGAAGCCATCGCTCGTTATCAAGGTGGGAATAATGCAGGACATACAATAAAATTTAACGGCGTTACCTATAAACTGCATTTAATTCCGTCAGGGATTTTTTATAGTGATAAGATTTGTGTCATTGGAAATGGTATGGTGGTTGATCCAAAAGCTCTTGTAGAGGAGCTTGCTTATTTACATAGCCATGGGGTGAGTACGGATAATCTTCGTATTTCGAACCGTGCACATGTCATTCTTCCTTACCATATCAAATTGGATGAAGTCGAAGAAGACCGTAAAGGCGCCAACAAAATTGGAACGACTAAAAAGGGAATCGGCCCTGCATATATGGACAAAGCTGCTCGTAACGGAATCCGCATGGCAGACCTATTGGACCGTGAAATTTTCGAGGAAAAATTGTCGCAAAATCTTGTCGAAAAAAACCGTATGTTTGAACGTTTCTATGAAACGGAAGGTTTCAAAATCGAAGATATCTTGGAAGAATACTATGAGTACGGACAACAAGTGCAGAAATATGTTTGTGATACATCCGTTGTATTGAATGACGCACTTGATGAAGGAAAACGGGTATTATTCGAAGGCGCACAAGGTGTTATGCTTGATATCGATCAAGGAACATACCCATTTGTCACTTCATCTAACCCGGTTGCAGGTGGAGTTACGATAGGTTCTGGTGTAGGTCCTACGAAAATCAACCATGTGGTTGGAGTATGTAAAGCATATACAAGCCGTGTGGGCGATGGTCCTTTCCCTACAGAATTACATGATGAAGTCGGCAACCAAATCCGGGAAATTGGCCGGGAATATGGTACAACTACAGGCAGACCACGCCGTGTAGGCTGGTTTGACGCTGTTGTCGTTCGCCATGCTCGCCGTGTCAGCGGGATTACCGATTTATCATTGAACTCTATTGACGTATTATCAGGTCTTGATACGGTCAAAATTTGTGTGGCTTATGACTACAAAGGCGAGATCATTCATGAGGTTCCAGCGACTTTGAAAGCGATTGGCGAATGTAAACCAGTCTATGAAGAGCTGCCAGGCTGGTCAGAAGACATCACAGGCTGCAAATCATTGGATGAGCTTCCAGAGAACGCTCGCCATTATGTAGAGCGCGTATCTCAATTGGTAGGCATTCCTTTGACCACTTTCTCTGTCGGTCCTGACCGCAACCAAACTAATGTCGTGAGAAGCCCTTGGCGTCTAGCGTAATTCATGAAAAAGGAGCTGGCTTTTTTTGCCGGCTCTTCTTTCGTTATTAAGATCAATGCATCATCTGTCACGTTCGGGAGGTCCAGGATACCGAATGAATGGATTAAACTGTAGGGAAAATGAAAAAGATAAGAAAAAAATAATTTTATTTCAAAAAACTATTGCCTAAACTATACTAACCATGATATTATCAAAAGCGTCGTCACAATAGAACAAGCGATTAACAAGCTGCAGATGTTAAGTTCACATCATGCAAAGAAACATTTCATTAGAACGAGCCATTAGCTCAGTTGGTAGAGCATCTGACTTTTAATCAGAGGGTCGAAGGTTCGAATCCTTCATGGCTCACCATTTTTTCCGGCCCATTGGTCAAGCGGTTAAGACACCGCCCTTTCACGGCGGTAACACGGGTTCGAATCCCGTATGGGTCACTTCTTTATATAAATGCTTTACTGGTCCCGTGGTGTAGCGGTTAACATGCCTGCCTGTCACGCAGGAGATCGCGGGTTCGATTCCCGTCGGGACCGCCATTTTATTTTTATACTAAAATAGAATATTTGGCTCAGTAGCTCAGTCGGTAGAGCAAAGGACTGAAAATCCTTGTGTCGGCGGTTCGATTCCGTCCTGAGCCATCCTTTAATAAACGCCTTTCCTTTAGGGCGTTTTTTTGTTTTGCATTCAGATGTATTTTGAATGAAATAATGTTAATGGATTGTTAACGTTTTGTAACATACCAATTTAGACCAATTCGGCATAAACCGCTTTTAGCCTTGCTGGGCTTAGGTCCACTCCCTTTTCCGCAGTTTATTGAAACTTTCCCTTTACCATATTTATTGGTACATGTTGTCACCATTTATACAGTTCTATTACATTATGAAGTCTGTTTCTTGTTTTTTTTCTTAATATGGTAGAGTTATGAGTGATAAAAAATCATTATAGCAATCAGTCATGAGCATGTTGATATTTAAAATGGACTAATAAAACTCGAAATAAATTTGATTAGTTTCTTAATTGGTGACTGAGCCGTTAAGGAGGACAATATATGTTTAGCTCAAAAGGTAAGGGGATCATCCTGTTGATGGTTTCCGTCATTTTAGTGCTTGCAGGAAATCGGGCAACTGCTGCTGGGCTATCGGAAACTGCAACCATACAGCATGTTTATCTTAACGATGAGTTCGTCGGAAGTGTCACGGATGAAACGGAGATCGAAAAGATCGTAGCCGATAAAGTAGAAGAAGCACAGGAAGACTATCCTGACTTTACATTCGATAAGGAGACACAGCTGACTTTTGTACCTGAAGAGGTATTCGATGAAGAGGTAAAAGAGGATCAGGCTGTTAAGGGAATTCAAGATCAGTTGAATGTGAAGGCAGAGGCGTATGAAATCGACATAGATAATCAGGCGGTCGCTTATGTTGCGTCAAAGGAAGATGCCGAGGACGTTCTGGAGAAAATCACTTTATTATATGTAGATGAAGAGGAATACGCTGAATACGAATCAGGTAAAAAAGAAAGTGAAAAAGATTTGGATCCGTTAAAAGAGTCAGGAAGTAGAATTCTGGACATCGAATTTTCACTTCCAGTTACGTCTATAAAGACAATGGTATATCCAGACGAAATCAAGAGCGTCGATGAAACCCTCTCCATGATAGAAGAAGGAAAGGAAGAAACGACGATCTATGAGGCTAAGGAAGATGAAGATCTTGAAGCCATTGCCACTAGGCATGATATGGACCTGGATCAACTGCTGGAGCTGAATCCGGGACAGGATGAGAACAAAGATGTTAAAGAGGGCGAACGTCTCTATGTGACCCAGCGTACCCCCTATTTGAACGTAATGGTAGAAAGAGAAGTATTTAAGGAAGAGAGAATTCCTTTTCAAAAGAAAGTGAAGGAGGATGACGAACTCCTTAAGGGCGAGATCATTACTGAACAAATAGGGAATGAGGGGATTCTTGCGTTCACCTATAATGTATCTGAAACAAACGGAAAGAAAATCAGTGAAACTATCGTAAAAAAAGAAGTCACGGAAAAAGCCAAAACAGAAATCACCAGAAAAGGCACCAAGGTCATTCCTTCACAGGGAAGCGGTACATATTCATGGCCTGCAGATGGGGGCTATATTTCCAGTAAGCAGGGCCAGCGATGGGGGAAACTTCATAAAGGTATTGATATTGCCCGGCCAGCCACCAGGACAATAACGGCAGCAGATCATGGGATAATCGAAACTGCAGGAAACTCCGGAGGATATGGAAATAAGATAACGATCAATCATAATAATGGATATAAGACAGTGTATGCCCATTTGGATTCAATAGATGTAAAAGCAGGACAAAAGATTGAAAAAGGCATGAAAATCGGCATGATGGGTTCAACAGGGCACTCGACTGGTGTCCACCTCCATTTTGAAATATATAAAAATGGGTCTCTCGTTAATCCGCTAAACTTTATAAGTCAGTAACCGGTGGAAGTCTTCGAAAAATATTCGAAGACTTCTTCTGCTTCATACATAGATGAGAATAATAGGAAAAAGGTGATTTAATGCCTATAAAATGATAAAGTAGAATAGAGACAATTTGCTTTCATTTCCGGTGTTCAGCCCCTTTTATTGGGTATATATATGTAAGTTTGCTGAACTAGGTTGCGAAGATTGGTGCAAGCAGAAGGAAAAGTGAATAAGGTCCCGGATAAGGACACGGTTTTTAATAGATTCAGTTCAGTTATTAAAAAGGAGATAAGTACATGGATAAAAAGATTCTGGTAGTGGATGACGAAAAGCCAATTGCTGATATATTACAATTCAATCTAAAAAAAGAAGGCTATGAAGTTTTTTGTGCTTATGATGGCAATGAAGCCCTCAAAATGGTAGAGGAACGGCAACCTGATTTGATTTTACTTGATATCATGCTGCCGCAGCGCGATGGGATGGAAGTTTGCAGGGAAGTAAGGAAGAAGTATGAAACGCCGATCATCATGTTAACGGCAAAAGATTCAGAGATAGATAAGGTCTTAGGATTGGAGCTTGGTGCAGACGACTATGTGACAAAGCCATTTAGTACCCGGGAAATAATTGCCCGCGTTAAGGCGAACCTAAGACGTCAGCAAGCTGTTCCGGTTCCCGATCAAGAAAATGAACCGAAGGAAATTACGATAGGAACGCTCACAATCCATCCGGATGCCTATGTGGTTTCCAAACGGGGCGATACGATTGAATTGACGCATCGCGAATTTGAGTTGCTTCATTACTTAGCGAAGCACATCGGTCAGGTCATGACAAGGGAGCATTTATTGCAAACCGTGTGGGGCTATGATTATTTCGGGGATGTGAGGACGGTCGATGTAACGGTCAGACGTCTTCGTGAGAAGATTGAAGACAATCCAAGCCATCCTGGCTGGATTGTAACTAGAAGAGGGGTCGGTTATTACCTGCGTAACCCTGAACAGGAGTAGTTTCTATGAAAAAGGTTGGTTTTTTTCGCTCAATCCATTTTAAATTTGTTCTGATTTATGTTTTGCTCATTTTCGTAGCAATGCAAATAATCGGGGTATATTTTGTTGGGGAATTGGAAGAAAATCTTGTTGGGAACTTTACGAAATCAATAAAAGGCCACGTTAACCTGCTTACCTACAGCATTGGTGAAGAAATGGAAAAAGAGAGGGGAGAGGAAGATCCAACCCTCGAAGAAGCGATTGATACGATATTGAAAGACCGGGATAATTCATCGAATGATATTTCGGAAGTACGTGTCATCGACACCCGCAGCAGACGCGTGATCGGAACTTCAGCCCCAGGTAACCAGGATATTGTAGGGAAGAAGACAACAGAGGTCCTTATTAAGAATACGCTCATTTATGGAAAAGAAGATAATGATATATTCCGGGATAAGAAAACAGGCAGGCGGCTCTGGGTCCTTTCGACACCCGTTGAAGCAAATGAGGAGGTCATTGGCGCCGTCTATGTAATAGCTGAGATGGAAAATGTCTTTGAGCAGATGGATGAAATCAATAGCATCTTCATGACGGGTACGGCCATCGCCTTAGTCATTACGGCCATCTTGGGGATCCTGCTCGCACGAACGATCACTAGGCCAATGTCTGATATGAGAAAACAGGCACTGGTGATGGCGAAAGGGAATTTCTCCAGAAAAGTCAGGGTATATGGCGATGATGAAATTGGCCAGCTTGCCGTCACTTTCAATAATTTGACCAAAAAGCTTCAAGAGTCGCAATCAAGTACAGAAGGAGAGCGGCGTAAGCTATCATCTGTACTTGCCAATATGACGGATGGCGTAATTTCAACGGACAGGCGCGGTCGGGTGAACTTGATTAATGAACCGGCGGCACAATTATTGAATGTCTCGCGTGAAACCGTCATGAATCAACCGATCATTGAGGTTTTGGGTCTTGAAGAAGAGTATAAATTTGAGGATTTACTGGAAGAGCGAGAGTCCGTAATACTTGATTACAGCAAAAAAAACCGGCCTTTCATTTTGAGGGGGAACTTTTCGGTCATTCAAAAGGAAACGGGATTCGTTAATGGTTTGATTACTGTTTTGCATGATATAACAGAGCAGGAAAAAATCGAGAGTGAACGCAGGGAATTTGTTGCCAATGTATCACATGAATTGCGAACTCCTCTAACGACGATGAGAAGTTACCTGGAGGCATTGGCTGAAGGTGCATGGAAGGACGAGGAGATCGCTCCATCCTTTTTAAGTGTTACCCAAAATGAAACGGAGCGGATGATCAGGCTTGTTAATGATCTGTTACAGCTTTCAAAAATGGACAGTAAAGATTACAGGCTTAAAACAGGCTGGGTGAATTTCAATAAATTCTATGACCACATCATCGATCGTTTTGAAATGACGAAAAATGATGACATCACGTTTAAGCGTGATTTGCCGAAGGAAGCTTATTTTGTGGATATTGATGAAGATAAAATTACCCAGGTTCTCTATAATGTAATCTCCAACTCATTAAAGTACTCACCTGAAGGGGGTCAAGTGACTTTCCGCGTCAGGGCATCTGATGGCTTTATCATTGTGAGCATTACAGATCAAGGAGTGGGTATCCCGAAAAACGTCATTGATAAAATTTTCGACCGCTTCTACCGTGTGGATAAAGCAAGGGCCCGTAACTTAGGCGGGACAGGGCTTGGTTTAGCGATTGCAAAAGAGATGGTCGTGGCGCATGGCGGGAAAATATGGGCGGAAAGTGTGGATGGAAAAGGAACTACCGTGTTCTTTACACTTCCTTACGAACAGGAAGAAGAGGATGATTGGTCATGAATTTTGAACGTGCAAAAAGTATCATACTGATTATTTTGGTTGGGACAAGCATTTTTTTGACATGGAGCATTTGGACTTACGAGCCTGAATATGATCCATTTGAACAATCGTCGGAATTTATAAAGATTAAAAGCGATGTCCAGATTGTCAGTGATGTCATTAAACCAGTCAGTATCCTTTTCCATGGCAATGGGCAGCATTTCCAGACTTCCAATCCGGCAGAAATGAATGAAATGGAAAAAGAATTTACGCAATGGCGTTTCAGAGGCTTAAAAGAGGTATCCGTAAACAGGCTGCAAAGGAAATTTGATGATTTTGTCCATGAAGATGGGTCGATTGAAATCGAATTTTCCGATGATATACCCATCGCTCTTTATAAAACGGTATTGAATATTACGGATAAGGAAGTGCCTGAATTTTCATTTGACCGAATCATCATTAAACAAAAGGATATCAGCGGAAATGAATCTGCCGTTTATTTTGTTTCCTACGATCAAGAGAAGATTTATCAAGGCATGGTGAATTCTAAAAAACTTAGGAATTTCATGGATTCATTTTATAGGGATTCCTACGATAAGCACCCTGAATACACGGCCGAAACGATAAACAGCAAAAGGACGCTGTTCGTCCCGGAAAATCCAGTGGAGATCAACAGACTTGAGTATTATATTGACTATTTGGATATTGGAAACTTGAAAAATGCATTATTTAATTATCCGAAGTTCGTACGCCAGGAATCCGTTTCGGTCGGTGAGGAATACACGGATGGAACAAGACTAATGACGGTCAATAAAGAGAATTACTTAATTTCTTATATCAATCCGGCACAAAAGAGCAAGTTTTTCGGCAGTTCCAGTGACCTTCTGCAAAAAAGCATCGATTTCATCAATGATCATGCTGGTTGGGAAGATAACAATTACCGCTTTGCCTACATGTCTGAGAATGAACAACGAGTGGTATTCCGCTTATTCGTGAATGGTTATCCGACCTTCAATGATTACGGAATGACTGAAATCGAGCAAATTTGGGGGAAAGAAGAAATTTATAGCTATGACCGCCCGTACTTTTCACTTGACTCAGTCCTCCCGTCAGAAGGAGCCGCAGTGACCTTAGCAAGCGGAAAAGAAGTATTGAAACAGCTGAAATCGAAAGATAATATCGATTTCAAAAGCGTGGAGGACATCTCGATAGGTTATAGATTGAATAAATCCCTCGATTCCAAACTTGTGACTCTAGTTACACTAGAACCCACTTGGTATTATCGTGTAGGCGATAAATGGTTTATTGTGCCTTTTGAAGAAGGAGGCGATCAAAGTGGATTGGAATAATACAAAGTCGATATTCATCATGGTTTTCTTCATTTTGAATATTTTTCTTCTTTATCAATTCCTGGAAAAGATTAATGACTCCCAATTAGAAAGCTTTACGGAGCCTCTTACGGATGAACTTTTGAAAGAAGATGAGATTTCAATAGAAACCCCACTTCCGAAACAAAAGTTGAAGGATCAATTCCTGATAGCTCAAAGCAAGACCTTCGAGAAGAAAGATATACAGCACCTAAAGAATCAAAAAGCAAAAATCATCGATGATAAGAACCTTGTGGGTACATTTAAGATACCGGTTGGCATGAAAGCGGAAATTAATGCTGCAGACGTGGATATATTCCTGAAGGAGTATATATTAAATGGAAGTGAGTATCATTTTTGGAGCTATGATGAAATCAGCCAGACCATAATCTGCTATCAGGTGGCAGATAAAAAGATGTTTTATAATAATAGTAAGGGGAAGGTCACTTTATATCTGAACAAGAAGGGTGAAATCGTCTCCTATGAACAGATGTATTTAGAGGGGATCGAAAAATTCAACAAACCTAAAGAATTGGTATCTGCTTTAACTGCTATTGGAGAATTGTATGATAATGGCGATATCGCCCCCAAAAGCAAAGTCACGAATGTAAAATTAGGTTTTTACAATTCGCTGCAGACCACATCTGTGTCACATTTACTTGTGCCAACATGGTGGGTGGTCATTGATGACGAAACGGATCTCTTCGTGAACGCTTTTGATGGAGAGGTCATTGAATTGAATACAGAAGAAAAAATACTGGAGTGAGTATAGATGACAATGCATTTTAGTGTTCTCGCAAGCGGGAGTACAGGAAATGCCTTTTTCGTGGAAACGGAGGATCAATCATTCCTTGTCGATGCCGGCTTAAGCGGTAAAGCCCTGGAAGCGTTGTTTCAGGATATAGGCCGTGATATGTCAAAGCTATCCGGTATCCTTGTTACCCATGAACACAGCGACCATATTAAAGGTCTTGGCGTGGTTGCCAGAAAACATAAACTCCCGATATATGCGAATGCAAAAACATGGAATGCCATGGATCGATCAATCGGTGAAATTGCAACCGCACAAAAATTCACATTTGAAATGGAACAGGTCAAAACATTCGGCAGCCTTGATATAGAATCTTTTGGGGTTTCACACGATGCGGCAGAGCCGATGTTTTACGTCTTTCATCATGAAGATAAGAAACTTGTGGTCATTACCGATACAGGGTACGTAAGTGATCGGATGAAAGGAATCATTTCTAATGCCGATGCATATGTATTTGAAAGTAACCATGATGTGTCCATGCTGAGGATGGGAAAATATCCATGGAGCATCAAGCGCCGAATTTTAAGTGATGTCGGACATGTTTGTAATGAAGACGCCGCCCTAGCCATGAGTGAAGTGGCCGGTGATAAGACCAAGCGGATTTACTTGGCCCACTTAAGCCTTGATAACAATATGAAGGATCTAGCAAGAATGTCGGTGGAACAAACGTTAAAGACAAAGGGGATCATTGTCGGGGAACAGTTTTCCTTATATGATACTGACCCGAAAAGACCAACGGAACTTGTTACATTATAAAATATAAGGAATGGATGAGGGATACCTTGTTCATTCCTTTTTATTTTTAATAATTTCGAATCGTAAGTTACGAATCGGATTAAAAGGGGTATCGTTTGGTTAGAACTGTATAGGTAAAAGGTGAATGGCTGTATATTAGTCAATTTTAAGTTTCCCTTAAATAAAAGCATGCATTTTTTTAGAAAAATTTCGGTAATTGAGTATAATTGAGGGAGGATACCAAACAATAGAATTGCTATAATTCATTCCTAAAATGAGAGGATGGGGCGGTCTTGGGTTATTATGATCAGAATGATGAGAACCAAAATAAACGGAAAAAGAGCCATACGAGCTATTTTCTAGCAGGCTTGGGGGGCGCCATTATCGGGGCCTTACTTATTTTATTAGCCTTTCCGGGAAGTGGACTGTTAAATAACGATGATAACGAAATTACAACGGAAAAATCAACGGGAAGTGAGTCCACGGAGCAGGCTCAGCAAAACCTTACTGTTGATGTAACAAGTGCCGTCACCAATGCCGTTGATAAAGCCAGCGACGCAGTGGTCGGCATCACTAACATTCAGGAAACGAACTTCTGGGGTCAAGGGAGCAACGCCGAGGACAGTTCGGCAGAAGCCGGCACAGGTTCGGGAGTCGTCTACAAAAAAGATGGCGGCAAGGCCTATATCGTCACGAATAATCACGTCATTGAAGGCGCTAATGAACTGGAAGTGACATTAAGTGATGGCACTAAATTGCCAGCTGAATTACAAGGCAGTGACCCATGGACAGATTTAGCCGTCATTGTCGTGAATGGTGATAAAATCAAAACCATTGCAGAATTCGGAAAATCCGGCAAATTGAAACCTGGTGAGCCCGTAATTGCCATTGGTAACCCATTAGGCCTACAATTCTCTGGATCGATCACACAAGGGATCATCTCCGGTTTGGAGCGCACGATAGAGGTGGATATCAATGAGGACGGCCAAGTGGATTGGAATGCGGAGGTCATTCAGACCGATGCAGCGATTAATCCAGGTAACAGCGGGGGGGCACTCGTTAATATGTCAGGGCAGGTCATCGGAATAAATTCGATGAAGATTGCAGAAAATGCAGTGGAAGGAATCGGTCTTTCCATCCCAATCGATTCAGTTATCCCGATTATTAATGATATAGAGGAATTTGGTGAAGTGAAACGTGCTTTCTTGGGTGTGAACTTGGCATCTGTAGAAGAAATTTCCCAATACCATCAACAAAATACTTTAAAGCTGCCAAGGAAAGTTACATTTGGCGTTGCGATAACAGGCGTTCAAAGCAACTCACCAGCATCCAAAGCAGGATTGAAGGAATTTGACGTCGTAGTTGGAATGGATAATGAAAAAATCCATGATGTCGTGGAATTAAGAAAATACCTTTACAATGAAAAACAAGTCGGTGATAAAGTTAAAATCACTTATTACCGTGACGGAAAGAAAGAGACTACGGAAGTCACGCTTTCAAGCAGCGAAATTTAAAGCATAAAAGGACAGGGGGCAGAAAATGCCTGCTGTCCTTTCTATTTCCTTGCGCTTTTCTTATTTTTTGTTACGATTACCTGTGGATATATCCTGAAATTAAGAATCTCAAGTAACTTGTGGATAATTGGGAATGGAAGTACTGGGAATAATGAAGAGGAAAGGAGACATGAAAGATGAAATTATATTGCTGTCAGGAACACGTTGACATGGCGCTGGATGAAGTGGTATACGAATGTGAAACCTATCCTGTTTTAACGCTGGTTTCCGAAGAAAATCAGTTATCAACAACCTGTGAATATTGTCGAAACGTGGCAATATATCTAGTAGGGAACTAATATTCCCATACAAGATGTGGATAGATTTTGTGGATATGTGGATAACTTTTGTGGATAACATGTTTGTAACCTGTTCTTAACATTTTCCGAAGAATAAACTGGAGGGTTGAATTGTTTAAATCAAGCTTTTGGTTGTACGAATAATTAACCATAAATTCAAACTAAGTCCAGCCCAATTTCTTCAATATACATTAAAAAATAATGAAAGTTACCGTTGCCGCTTTCAGGGGCAGCGGTTTTTATTTTTAAAAAATTGGAAAGGATATGCTTGTTTTGCTTATAGGTCACTGTAAGGTATGATAATAGGTAGGCAAATCCAACAATTGATAGTAAAAACATTAATGAAAGCTAGAGGATATATATGAAAATAACGATTATTACTGTTGGCAAGCTAAAGGAAAAATACTTAAAGCAAGGAATTGCTGAATATACAAAAAGGTTAAGCGCCTATGCTAATATAGAACTTGTCGAAGTACCGGATGAAAAAGCTCCGGAGAACCTGAGTGCAGCGGACATGGACATTGTAAAGCAAAAGGAGGGTGAACGAATCCTGGCGAAAGTCAGCCCGGACACCTACGTAATAACGCTTGAGATCAGTGGAAAACAGCTTACTTCAGAACAGCTGGCCACTCATATGGATCAGCTTGCCACCTATGGAAAGAGCAAAATTGCTTTTATCATTGGCGGGTCGCTTGGGCTTGGCACCGAGGTGTTATCAAGAAGTGATTATGCCCTTTCCTTCTCGAAAATGACCTTTCCTCATCAATTAATGAAACTGGTTCTAGTGGAGCAGATATATCGGGCTTTTCGGATAAATAGAAATGAACCGTATCATAAATAAGAACTGATTCCGGGGGAATTCCCCGTAAGGTTAAAGAGTTAACATTTTAAATTTTAATGTAATGAAAAGAGGGTAACGAATGAATAAAGAGTCCATTTATGGTTTAACATTCGAACAATTGACAGCATGGCTTTTGGACCATGGCCATAAAAAATTCAGAGCTTCCCAAGTCTGGGAGTGGCTTTATAGAACACGTGTGACGAATTTCTCTGAGATGACGGATGTTAATAAAGACTGCATAAAATTACTTGAAGAGCACTTTGTCATCCAGACTTTGACTGAGCACGTTAAGCAAGAATCAGCAGATGGTACGATCAAGTTTCTGTTTAAATTACAGGATGGAAACCTTATCGAAACGGTTATGATGAGACATAAATACGGAATTTCAGTTTGTGTCACCACCCAAGTGGGCTGCAATATTGGCTGCAGTTTCTGTGCCAGTGGATTATTGGCCAAAAGCCGTGATTTATCCAGCGGGGAAATAGTGGAACAAATCATGAACGTTCAACTGCATCTGGATAAATTGGAACAAGGGGATGTTGTAAGCCATGTTGTTGTAATGGGTATTGGCGAACCGTTCGATAACTTTGAAAATATGATAGACTTTTTGAAGGTGCTCATGGACCATAAGGGTCTTGCCATCGCGGCTAGGCGCATTACTGTTTCGACGAGCGGTCTTGCCAATAAGATTTATGAATTCACCGATACCCAATTACAGGTGAATCTGGCCATCTCATTGCATGCGCCGAACAATGAACTCAGGACACGAATCATGAAAATAAATCGAGGTATTCCGATAGAAAAGTTGATGAAATCTCTTGATTATTATTTAGAGAAAACGAATAGGAGAATTACGATTGAATATATCCTATTGAAAGATGTCAATGACCACCAAGAAGAAGCCGAGCAACTCGCCAATCTACTTGAGGACAAAAAACATCGCCTCTATGTCAATCTGATACCATATAATCCTGTAGATGAGCATAGTCAATACCAAAGAAGTGAAAAAGAGTCCGTTCTCTCGTTTTATGATACGCTGAAAAAGAGAGGCGTAAATTGTAAAATTCGCCAAGAACATGGAACGGATATTGATGCGGCTTGCGGTCAGCTTAGAAGCAAACAAATCAAGAAGGCTGAAGCTAAGTAAATCCATTAAGATAAAACAAAAAGAGGCCGCATATTTGCGGCCTCTTTTGGCGTGATTTCATTATTTGGCTATTTCCTTTACCGAGGCGACTTCATACGTTGTAAGCTCGCTGCCTAGAATTGGAGATTCTTTTTTTGCATCACCGGAACCAGGTTCAGGCCGTTTATGTGCAGCTTTGAATGCATCGCTATTTCTCCAAGCAGTAAAGTTATCAAGGTTTTCCCAATACATATTAACGCTCAGTTCATCGTAATCCGACAAATTCTGCGTTAATAAAACTTCAACTTTTACGAAGCCTTCCATAGTATCAAGTGGACCTGGTGCAGTAAATCCTGGGGCCATGACTGCGCCCATCCCTTTTTTGACTCTGATTCTATTCGTTACGATTATCATAAATCAGCTCTCCTTTTGGACTTCGGTTAGAATCTACACCCTATTTTCCGCAATTTCATACATATTTTAGCATATTGAAAGAAGCAGGGTCCATTTTGATTAACTCGGATCATGAGATCCTGATGACCCTTGTTTTAATGAAGACGGACGCTACATTATATTGAAATAAGGTAATTGGATTTGGATATTACAAGGTTTATCGATGCATATCGCGTATAATAGAACTCTGTATAAGGAAATTACGATTATGGAAACAATAAGGCAACATACTAAACAACAAAAGAGGCTGTTATATGAATGAATTGAGTTTTACTGATTATACATTAAGCGATGAAATTGTAAGGGCATTAGAAAGCTTGGGATATCAACATCCAACCGAGGTGCAGCGTGAAGTGATTCCAGTGGCGCTGAAAAGGCGTGATCTTGTCGTTAAATCACAAACGGGAAGCGGCAAGACCGCTTCATTCGGCATACCGATATGCGAAATGGTCGATTGGGAGGAGAATAAGCCTCAGGCGCTTATTTTAACACCGACACGTGAGCTTGCCGTGCAGGTTAAAGAGGATATTACGAATATTGGCAGATTTAAGAGGATAAAGGCTACTGCGGTTTATGGAAAACATCCATTCGCACTCCAAAAAGCGGAATTGAAACAAAAAAGCCATGTAGTCGTTGGAACCCCGGGGCGTGTTCTGGATCATATCGAAAAAGGGACATTCGCCTTGGAACGCTTAACTCATTTAGTTATTGATGAAGCGGATGAAATGCTGAATATGGGCTTCATTGAACAAGTGGAAGCCATTATTAAAGAGCTTCCGAAAGATAGAGTAACCATGCTGTTCTCTGCTACGTTACCTGAGAGTATAAAAAAGCTATGCAAGCAATATATGAAAGATCCTTTGGATATTGAAATCAAAGCAAAGGGATTAACGACGGAGAAAATTGAACATGCTCTTATTGAAGTGAAGGAAGATGATAAGTTTTCCCTGCTTAGGGACGTCACCATCACGGAAAACCCCGATAGCTGCATCATTTTCTGCCGGACAAAAGACAGGGTGGACCAAATATGTGAACAGCTGCTGGAGCTGGAATATCCGTGTGATATGATTCACGGCGGCATGCTTCAGGAAGATCGCCTTGCAGTGATGAATGAATTCAGAAGAGGTGAATTCCGCTATTTGGTTGCAACAGATGTTGCTGCACGTGGAATTGACATCGACAATATAACCCATGTGATTAACTATGACCTGCCATTGGAAAAGGAAAGTTACGTACATCGGACTGGAAGAACGGGCCGTGCCGGCAAAAAAGGAAAGGCCATTACTTTTGTGACGCCGTATGAAGATAAATTCCTTGCTGAAATCCAAGGATATATCGGTTTTGAAATCCCTAAGATGGCTGTTCCTTCAAAAGAGGAAGTCTCCAATAAAAAAATGGAATTCGAAGCGAAACTGGAAGCTCGTCCAAAGATCAAAAAAGATAAAAGCGAACAATTGAATAAACAAATCATGAAGCTGTATTTTAATGGCGGCAAGAAAAAGAAACTCAGGGCTGTGGATTTTGTCGGAACCATCGCTAAGATTGATGGAGTGAATGCAGAGGACATCGGGATCATTACGATTCAGGACAATGTTTCTTATGTGGAAATATTGAATGAAAAGGGACCGCTTGTCTTGAAAGTAATGAAAAATACGAAAGTAAAAGGCAAACTTCTGAAGGTTTCAGAGGCCTTTAAGAACTAAAGGGTGTTGGAATGTAAGAAGCGGGAAGACCGAAAGTCGGTCTTCCCGCTTCTTTTTATTCAAAACTGGGGACAGGAAGAATTCGACCTACCTCCAGAATAATCCGACCCACGCCAAAATGATCCGTCCAGGAATAATAACCTTTGTTTAATGAGGTCGTTAAGATTCTTTTTCTGAATTCTGTTTATCCATCAAAACAGAGTGGTATATGAGGAAGGATAATGCAGTTATTATGAATCAATAAATACATACAACACGATTTAATCTGAATTCATAGACATGGAGGGATTGAGTGGGATGACGAAAGCAAATGAAAGCGGAAGAATCGATGAGCAAAGTAAGCAGCGGCAGTTGGATCAATATCGAGTGGACGATAATGGTGAAAAGATGACGACTAACCAAGGTTTGCGTGTTTCTGAGGATGAGCATTCTTTGAAAGCGGGAACCCGTGGTCCAACTTTGATGGAGGATTTTCATTTTCGTGAAAAAATGACTCATTTTGACCATGAGCGTATTCCTGAGCGGATTGTCCATGCGCGGGGATCTGGTGCACATGGATATTTCCAGGTATATGAACCGATGACCGAATATACAAAAGCCAAGTTTCTTCAAGACCCTTCAGTCAAGACACCAGTATTCGTTCGTTACTCCACTGTGGCAGGTTCCCGAGGTTCGGCAGACTCGGTCCGTGATGTAAGGGGATTCTCCACAAAGTTTTATACGGAGGAAGGAAACTATGATTTGGTCGGAAATAATATTCCGGTATTTTTTATCCAGGATGCCATTAAGTTCCCGGATTTAATTCATGCGGTTAAACCGGAGCCTCATAATGAAATACCTCAGGCCGCGTCTGCCCATGATACTTTTTGGGATTTCGTAGCCAACAATGAAGAAACGGCACATATGGTCATGTGGCATCTATCTGATAGGGCCATACCGAGAAGTTTCCGGATGATGGAAGGGTTTGGTGTCCACACATTCCGTTTTGTAAATGAGCAGGGCGTGGCCCATTTCGTTAAATTCCATTGGAAGCCTGTACTGGGAGTTAAATCCCTTGTCTGGGATGAGGCACAGAAAATTGCAGGGAAGAATCCTGATTTTCACCGCCAAGATTTGTGGGAAGCGATAGATACCGGAAATTATCCTGAATTTGAATTTGGCGTTCAAATGATTAAGGAAGAAGATGAATTCAAATTCGACTTTGATATCCTTGATCCTACTAAACTATGGCCGGAAGAACAAATCCCAGTTAAAATAATCGGAAAAATGGTTTTGAACCAAAATACGGATAACTTTTTTGCAGAGACGGAACAGATAGCTTTCCATCCGGGGCATGTTGTGCCTGGTATTGACTTTTCAAATGATCCGCTGCTTCAGGGACGTTTATTCTCATACACCGATACCCAGCTATCCCGATTGGGAGGACCGAACTTCCATGAGCTTCCGATTAATAGGTCGGTTGCCCCCGTCCATAATAATCAGCGCGATGGCATGCACAGAATGTCAATAAATCCAGGGCCGGTCAGCTACCACAAAAATTCCCTTGCAGGCAACTCTCCTGAACCTGCTTCGGAAGAGGAAGGCGGCTATGCACATTACCAGGAAAAAGTCGATGGCAGAAAGGTCCGGCAGCGCAGTGAAAGCTTCAAGGATCATTACAGCCAGGCTAAACTATTTTGGAATAGCATGACGGAAGTGGAGAAGGAGCATATTATACAGGCTTTCCACTTTGAAGTGGGAAAAGTGAAAAATAAGGACGTTCAGCAGCAAATTGTCGAGATGTTCAGCAATGTAGATGTCGAACTGGCCAAAACGATCGCTATTGGAGTGGGCGTGAAGCCTCCATCCAACAAAAGTGAGGTCAAAATGGACTTGGCTTCTCCAGCTTTAAGCCAGGAGCAAATGAAAGTGAACACGGCCGCAACAAGAAAAGTGGCAATCCTGGCCGCAGATGGTTTCAACGGGCCGGAGGTTGATCAAGTCTTGGAATCATTTAAATCTGCAGGTATAACGGCTGAAATCATCAGCATGAATCGTGGGTTGATTACAAGTTCTGAAGGACAGCAGGTCGAGGTGAATCAGACATTCCTGACAGCCGATTCGGTACTTTTCGATGCTGTATATGTGGCAGGAGGCCAGGATAGTGTCGATGCCTTAAAGGCGTCCAAGGAACCCATTTACTTTGTTGATGAAGCCTACAATCATTTCAAAGCGATTGGAGCGGGAAAAGAAGGAGCCGAGATCTTATCGAAGGCAGGCATCGTTTCCAATGATCCAGCCGGAGGCATTGTAGCTATTACGGATAAAAATAGTGGTTATGCCTTTATCGAGGCAATTGCCAAGCACCGTCACTGGACACGCGCTTAATATTGAATCAAAACCCCCAGACTTGGAGTCTGGGGGTTTTTCAATAAACAGGTATCATGCTACTTTGCCTTTTCTTCAAAAAGCGATGCAATGCCAACGATAACCTTAGTGGCCAGTAGCATATTATCGACGGAAATAAATTCATATTTGCCATGAAAGTTCTCCCCACCCGTAAAGATGTTGGGTGTTGGCAGTCCCATATAAGATAATTGAGAACCGTCCGTACCACCGCGTATTGGTGAGATTTTCGGTTTTATATCGAGTTTTTCCATTGCTTCATGGGCAATATCCACGATTTCCTTAACGGGCTCAATTTTTTCCTTCATGTTGAAGTATTGGTCGTGTAATTCAAGCTGGATCCGGTTTTGCCCATATTTTTCTTTTAAATCCTCGCTTACTTTTGTTATATATTCCTTGCGGTCATTAAATTTTTGGCGGTCGAAATCCCTGATGATGTAAGAAAGCTTGGTCTCTTCCACATCACCGTGAAATGAAAGCAGATGATAAAATCCTTCGTAACCCTCCGTATATTCCGGTGCTTCCGCCACTGGGAGCCTATTATGGAATTCCATTGCGATTTTGGCTGAATTGACCATTTTTCCTTTAGCCGTACCAGGGTGAATATTCGTCCCTTTGATCAGGATTTTGGCCGATGCTGCATTGAAGCTTTCATATTCAAGTTCTCCAAGTGGGCCGCCGTCCACGGTGTAGGCAAATTGGGCACCAAAAGCATCTACATCAAACTTATGGGGCCCCCTTCCGATTTCCTCATCGGGAGTAAAAGCAACACGGATTTTTCCATGCTTGATTTCCGGATGCTGAATCAAGTAATCCATGGCAGTCATGATTTCGGCAATTCCAGCCTTATTATCTGCTCCCAACAGGGTTGTCCCATCCGTCGTAATCAAGGTATGCCCTTTATAGTTCTTAAGCGAAGGAAAATCATCAGGTGAAAGAATGACATCCAATTTTTCATGTAAAGTAAGATCTTTGCCATCATAGTTGTCAACGATTTGCGGTTTTACTTCTTTTCCAGTGAAATCCGTAGCTGTATCGACATGGGCCAAGAAACCGATTGTCGGGACATCCTTATTTGAATTGGCTGGCAAGGTTGCCATGACATAGCCGTTCCCATCAATTGTCACATCCTTCATCCCAATGGATTGAAGTTCCTTGACCAATGCATTTGCCAAGGTTAGCTGTCCGGGTGTAGAAGGGCATGAGGGATTTTCCTCATTCGATTGGGTATCCACTTTCACATAAGAAGTGAATCTTTCAATGATTTCATTTTTCACTTTTCCTTCAACTCCTTTTTCCCTTATCTTACCATGATTGACCGGAATGGAAAAATTATCTTTTTCCAAACCTTCTTGGGTGGTGTAATCAGCAAAGAACAGCATATCTGCAAAAGACATGCCGTTCCTTGCTATCTCTTTTTAGAGTGGATTATTCAAGGCCCATACAGATACGCTTTTTCCATGAACGGGGAATGTCGCGAACCCATCTTCTTCAATGGTGATGTGGTCATCTCTATGATAGGTTAAATCACTCCAGATTTCACCAGCCCGATGTTCACCGACGAACATCCTTTTTTCACTGTTGTGATCTCCATTAGAGATAATGACCGCACACCCCGAGCCTTCTAGCTCTTCAACTCCGTGCCGGACCCAGCCTATCGTATTTGGATCATCAAAGTAATCGGTTTGTTCTCCGTAAGCTTTTTCATACCTAGCGAATAATAGGCGATCCAGGATATCCTTTTTCCCAGGCACCGGAGAAGGTCCGCCGATTCCATAATAGTCTCCGTAAAAGACACACGGATAACCGCAAAGTCTAAGCAAGGTAAGTGCATATGCCGATGGCTTGAACCAGTCCTTTACCCAAGACTCCAGGGATTCATGAGGCTGGGAGTCATGGTTATCGACAAAAGTGACAGCCTCTGCTGGATTGGTTTGGACGAGGGTATCATCAAAGATGGTTGAGAGGTCGAAGTCTGTTCCTGCGTTTGAGGCCTCATGAAATTTATAATGCAGGGAAACATCGAACAAGTTGAGGTCATGATTGGTTTGCTCTAAGTAAGTTTGACAGGCTTTAACATCCGCCTTCCAAAATTCGCCGACCATGAAAAAATGTTCCTTTGTATAAGGAATGAGTTCTTGGAGAAATTCGTTGATGAATTCATAATCGATATGTTTAACGGCGTCCAAACGAAAACCATCACACTTTAACGTATCAACCATCCATTTTCCCCAGCTAATCATTTCCTTACGAACTTCCGGCAGGCTGTAATCGATGTTGGCAAACATTAAATAATCGTAGTTTCCGAATTCATCGATGACATGCTTATTCCAGTGCTTATTTTCGCCTGTGATGCGAAATACACCCATTTTGTCGTTTTCGGCATCATAGTCTGTACCATTGAAATGAGTATGGTTCCACTTAAAGTCAGAGTATTTATTTTTACGTCCCGGAAAATCGAATTTGGTCCAGCCTTCCATTTCGAATGGTTCTGAAATATCTTCCATACGGTTGTCTGGATTGACTTCAATCACCTCAAATTTTTCGGTTCCGTCAGCTCCTGCCTTATGGTTCATGACTAAATCGATATAAACGCAAAGTCCGTAGTTATGACAGGTGGCTATTGCTTGCAGCAATTCATCTTTGGTTCCGTATTTGGTACGAACGGTTCCTTTTTGGTCAAATTCCCCCAAATCGTAACCGTCATATATTCCATATCCATTATCCCCAACGGATTGCCCTTTGGTGACTGGCGGAAGCCAAACGCAGTCAATTCCTATATCCTTCAACTTTGAGGCTGAATATTTCAATCTTTCCCAATGAGAACCATCTGCCTCAAGATGCCACTCAAAAAATTGCATCATCGTATGATTTCTTTTCATCCGTTCCCCCCCTGACACCGACCTGTTTTTAACAAAAGTGAAACTAATGCGATCGGATAAAGTAATGATGGAAATCTTTACCCACTAAAATCAATTGATAAACAAGTGAACAATCCTCAGGATAGAGGTTCATCTACCTCTCTATTTTACTATTTTATACCAAATAAGGGTATTTTATATTGATTAGCAGCTAAAAATAATTCAAATGTGTAGGAATAGCCCGGAGAATGCCTATACGCCATTCAAAAAAGGTATCCCGAATTTTAGGGATACCTCAGTTTTTCGTAAGTCTATTATCCTTTTTTACCTCTTCGTTTAAAGAAGTGGGCGAAAGCCATTGCACCTAATAGTAAGATTAGAAGCACGGAAGATAGAATGATCGTATCTTTTGATGAGGCGCTGTTACCTGCCCCCTTTTGGGCCATGTTCCCGGTTAAACCAGGAGGTGCACCATTCCCGCCCCGGTCCATGTCCGGTGGCTGCATCGCAGCCCCATTCTCGCCGCCCATGTTTGGCGGTTGCTGGCCTGCATTTGCGTCATCGCCGATATTAGGAGCTCCGCCGCCCATACTGCTTTCTGTCTCGGCTTTCACGACCAGATCTCCTGAAAGCTGTGCCAATATTGATTCAGCACGTTTGACAGCGAAGTCAACCAGGGTTTCCTCGCCTGACGTTGCTTCTGTATACTCGTCCATTGTATAAAACTTGGTCGGGTCCTTTTTCACATATGATGTGATCAATTTAGTAATTTCAGTGGTCATTGCTGTCATATTTTCTTCAGAGAAAAAATCTGTGGCAATGTCATTTAGATAATCATAATATTTTTCACGGTACTCGTCGTTGGAAAGCAGGGCATTCAATAAAGGGCGCTCTTCAAGGGTTGTACCTGAAACAGGCTCGGTAATGCTGAAGTTGATATTACTTTCATTCATGAAATTTGAGCTCATATCCATCATTCCGCCACCGTTCATATTCGGTGCCCCTCCAAGGGGTTCCTTGTCATCCTGCTTAGCGACATCGGCGTTACCCTCAGCAGCCGTTCCATTTTTTTGGTCAGCGGTTTCTTGATCAGAGTCGCCCGCCAGTCGCCCGCCTCCTCCGGAATAACCGCCAAATGACATATTATAGTCCCAAGGCAATATCGAAAAGACCCCGTTCTCTTCATACAGGTAGTAATTGTGCTTTTTATCTCCTTGATAGTGATCGAGGTTGACAAGGGCAGTATTGGCTGCGAAATAGCGCAGCATCTCATCGACATCCAGGACTTCCTCCAGATTCCCGCCATTATTGATGGCATCGAGCATTTTGATCATGGAGGATTGGTCCGAATTATCGTTTGTTTTCAAGTTTAATCCTGTGTAGTCATCAATGTCTTCGCTGATCCACTTTAAATCGCTTCCCGTACCATCCGGATAATAGAGATCGCCTGTGCCATCAGTGAAGTTGGTATTCAGAAAGGTTTCTTCTATAGCTTCCACCCCTAGATAAAGGCCCCATTCCTTTCCGTTGATGGTCACGTACATATAGGAATGTCCTGGAGTCGCTATGCCCATCTTATCCATTAATTCATAGGAAAGGTATTCTCTCATATAGGTTGGATCACTGTAATTATTGTTTAGGGCCAACTTCTTCAGGCCGTGTAAATCTTGATCTTCCTGATAATAATCAAAGTCTATCTTCCAGCTGTAACGATCGGAATCTCCCATTTGAACAACGGAATTCAAGGAAAGGTTTCCCTTGGTGCGAAATCCCACGTTTTTAACCGTCTCCCCATCTATCGTTACGTCGGCATTTACGATCTCCTTTTCAGTGGGGTTATCCAGGATGGAATCCAAATCCTCATCAGCCAATGTTATATCCACGGTTGTCACCTTACTTTGATCAAATACAGATTCTGTATAGGTATTTCCTTTAGTGGCTTTTTCAACTTGAAGATTGGGAAGGAAGAACATCACTGCTATAAAAATCATTATCAATAATCCAATGGTCGCTACAACATATCTTGTTTTTAACATGCCTTGGCTCCTTCCTCCTGTAGTCTTATATAGAGGGGTGGGCATGGATATTTATGTCCGCCATCTATCTTAAGCTGTGAAGTTGCCATCATAACTTAACATGATGGCAGAGTGAACGCTGTTCATGTCCTTGACTTGATTAATGAATTCGGCATTATTATCTTTTAATCGAATTTCATATGTCACTTCGAGGTTATTATCCGCCATGACGGATTTCGATTTGACGGAATGCTTTTTCACCTTGTTGGATATCATTTCTTCCAACGTTTTTTCAATTGAAGCATCTGAATATTTAACGATTAATAAAAATGGATTTTCAACAGTGATCCGATTGGCAAATATGAGCATGACGATACCTATTAAGATGGCACCGATAATAACCAGCGGAATTAGTCCTGCCCCGCATAAAATCCCGGAGGCCGCTGCCCAGAATAGGAAGACCAAATCCATGGGATCTTTGATAGGCGTTCTGAATCGTACGATTGAGAGTGCACCGACCATACCAAGGGAGATAACGATATTCGTTGATATGCCCATGATGATCAAAGCCGTGGCCATTGTCATGATGATGAGGGATATATTGAAATTGTGTGAGTACATCACACCTGAAAAGGTCTTATTATAAATGACGTAAATGAACAACCCGATGGCAAATGCCAACAGTAATCCAATTAGGGAGTCAATGATTGAAAAGCTCCCGGTCTTGTCCAAAAAGCTTGATTTGAAAATATCATTAAAGGTGGTGCTAGTTGTCGTCGTATCCATTTACTATTCCTCCAAATATTATGTTTGCTCAATCAGCCGTATCTTCTGCTTAGTTGGTATTTTGAAAAGGCCGTTTTTCTAGTATCGATGATGGATAACAAATGTTTGATGATATCCGGAAGAAATTCGTCAAACTTTATTTCCAGGATGACACAATTCGGGTCTAAAGCATCAACCACGATTAATTCGGGATTCAGGAAGTCCGTATCCCGATAGCTCGTTTTCACATTACTGTCAAAGGTGACCCGCACATTTCCGTACTCATAGATGAATACCTCCCTTTCATAGTCAACGACGGTTGTAGGCTTGATTTGGAAAAGGGTCATTTGAACGTATAAGTCCCTGAGTATATCCCTTGAATCTTCGGACATCCAATCTATATCCCCAGAACGGATCCGTTCGTATTCCTCGGCAGAAAGCCTGCACTTCTGTTTATAGGTAAGGTTATTCCGCTTACTCTTTTTTTCTAGATTGATGAAATCGGTATTGTGATCATAAAGTCTAGCCCTGAACTTATCCCTGTGATAGAATCCTTCTGTTTTTTGCCGCAGGATTTTATTGTCAAAGTTATCGAAATAGACACTTCGAATTAAATATTTCCCATCCAGCCCATGCGGATCAAGCCTCATGAAGTTTTGCAGATTTTTTCTTAATAAATGACAATCCGCCTTGGAGATTGCATGTTTGAGCTCCCGCCTTCCCTTTAAACCATTCATTGTTGTTCCTCACTTTCCTTGATTTTTGACTGCATTCAGCTTATAAACAGAATCTTAATAAAACCTTAACAACATTTTTATATTCAATAGATTAATAGAGAATAGGCCCCAGTTTTAACCTTTTCTTAATTTTATTGGAATTTACTAGAAGAAAAATGAGTTAATTTACTCATTGAGAATAATTATCATTATCAGTAGAATAAGGTCCATGATAATGATAATTATTCTCAATTAATTCAATACATGGAGGTTCACTATGGTAACGAATATGCTTACAAAAAATGATCAACTACTGGAACAACAAAATACAAGGGAATCAAATGCCCGATCTTACCCTAGAAGATTACCCATGGCGATCGATCAAGCGGAGGGAATTTACCTAACGGACATGGATGGAAAACGATATATTGATTTTCTTGCCGGGGCTGGAACATTAGCGCTCGGACACAATCATCCGGCTGTGCTTGAAGCAATGGAAAAAGTTCTTAAGGATAAACGTCCTTTACATACATTGGACTTTACGACGCCGATCAAAGAGCAGTTCGTCGATGAAATTTTTGAATGCCTGCCTGAGGAATTCAGGAAAAATGCAAAAATTCAATTCTGTGGTCCTACTGGCGGAGATGCCATTGAGGCAGCACTTAAACTGGTTAAAACAGCGACAGGCAATAGAAGCATATTATCCTTCCAAGGAGCTTACCACGGGGCAACGCATGCAACGATGTCAATCAGCGGCAATACAAAGCCAAAGGAAAAAATACAAGGGTTGATGCCGGATGTACAATTCCTGCCATATCCCTATCAATATCGCTGTCCCTTTGGAATAGGCGGAGAAGAAAGCCATAAAATCAGCAGCCAGTATATCGAAAATCTATTGAACGATCCCGAATCAGGATTATTGGCGCCTGCCGGAATGATTTTGGAGGCAGTACAAGGCGAGGGAGGTTCCATTCCAGCTCCAATTCCATGGCTTAAGGAAATCAGGAGAATAACGAAAGAGAAGGGCATTCCGCTAATTATCGACGAAGTTCAATCAGGTATCGGCCGTACAGGGAAAATGTTTGCGTTTGAACATGCAGGTATCGTTCCGGATGTTCTTGTACTATCCAAAGCAATAGGCGGAAGTCTTCCATTATCGGTGGTTATTTATAACAAAGAACTGGATTTATGGTCTCCAGGTGCCCATATCGGTACATTCCGCGGAAATCAAATGGCGATGGCAGCGGGAACAGCAACTTTAAAATACATGAAAGAGACGAATCTTGTGGAGCATGCCGCTAAAATGGGAGAAATCTTAAAGGATATTTTAAAAGATTTGCAAAAAGATATTCCGCAGATCGGGGATGTCAGGGGCCGGGGATTAATGATCGGTGTGGAAATGATCAATCATGAAGAACCGCAAAATGCGAATGGGAGCCATCCTGCTGATTCGCAACTTGCCAGTGCCATTCAACAGGAATGTTTTCAAAGAGGGTTGATTCTCGAAGTTGGCGGCAGACATGGAAGTGTAGTGAGGTTCTTGCCTCCATTGATCGTTACGGAATCCCAGCTTCGCGAGGCCACTGCAATTTTTGAACAAGCTGTTCGTGCAGCTGTTGCAAGAGGGTGAATGATCAATGATCGAAATGATAAATAAAACGGATTTTTCCTATTCTCGATTTTTCCTGAATAACGAAGAAGGCTTCAATAACTACAGCCAGTCATTAAACATCATTGAAAAAAAGCTGACCAGCTTTTTAAAAGGGAATAATTCACCATACTCTGGGAAAAAACCGTATGAAATCGAAGCAAGATTAAACGAGCTGACACTCGCTTCTCCAAAAGGGAAGACACTTGAAGCGGTAGCGGATGAGCTGGCAGAGTTTGTTATTAATGACAGCATCAATGTACATAGCCCTGCTTGTATCGGACATTTGCATTGCCCGACATTAATACCTGCGGTGGCTGCTGAAATGATTATCGGTACGTTGAATCAATCCATGGATTCATGGGACCAAAGCTCGGCGGCAACCTTCGTTGAAGAGCGTTTAATAGATTGGCTTTGCAGTCAGGTAGGGTTGCCGGAAAAAGCAGATGGGATTTTCACAAGCGGTGGAACCCAATCTAATTATATGGGCCTGCTATTGGCTAGGGACGCTTATTGTAAGAAATTCTGGGGTGTTGACGTTCAACAGCATGGCTTGCCGGTCGAGGCGAAAAAATTGCGGATCTTGTGCTCCGAGGCTGCCCACTTTACGGTTCGTAAATCAGCGGCACAGTTGGGGCTGGGTGAACAGGCTGTAATCACGATTAAAACGGATTCAAATCACCGTCTGTCCGTAGCTGAATTAAATCAACAACTGCTGCATTTAGAGGAACAGGGTTTACTTCCCTTTGCCATCGTTGCAACTTGTGGAACAACGGATTTTGGTTCAATCGATCCGTTACACGAATTGTCCGAAGCTGCAAGGAAGAATGGGATATGGCTGCATGTCGATGCCGCATATGGAGGCGCGATGATTTTAAGTAAGGATTACAAAGAGTTAATCAGCGGAATTGAACGGGCGGACTCGATTACGGTCGATTTTCACAAATTATTCTATCAACCCATCAGTTGCGGTGCTTTTCTTGTCTCTGACAGCAACTCATTTCAATATATCCAGCATCACGCCGATTACTTGAATCCACAGGAAGATGAAGCGGAGGGCATGGTTCACTTAGTCAATAAATCGGTTCAAACGACGAGAAGGTTCGACGCACTGAAACTCTGGATGTCATTGAAGGTCGTTGGACTGGATGCCTTTGCCGAAATGATCGACTATACTTGTCACCTTGCACGTGAAGTGGCTGTGAAGATCGATAAAGAGGAAGGGTTCACAGTATTGAATAAAGAACCTGAATTGAATGCGGTTGTATTCCGTTATAATCCCGAAGGAGAAAGTGATCAGTTAGTAAATCTATTAAATAAACAGATTCAGCAAGAATTACTGAAAAGCGGACGTGCATTTTTAGCAAAAACACGTTTTGAAGGCCAGGTATATTTAAAAATGACACTATTGAATCCAATGACGAGGCTTGAACACATAGAGGAAATTTTAGACGAAATTCGAGTATTAGGTGAAATGTTCAAGATGATGGAGGAATGAATATGAATGGTAAGCAAATAGCTGAAAGGGCGACGATGCAAAGCTTTCTGAATTGTTATTTCCGGGAAACCGGAAATTGCAGTTTAGAAGAAACGAAAAACTGGCCGAGTTTGGAGGGATCCATTTCGGATTCATTAATGGTCAGTAAGCTCATATCCCAAGATATTGAATTGCTTGTTCCGCTTAAATATTGGTCGGAAACGGGGCGTCATATTTTTAACTTCCCGATTTACTATCAAACTGCATCCAAACAAGTGCATGAATTAGATTACGTGACAATGGTCTCGATTGTTTCTAAAGAATTATTGAATGAGCAGGGCCGGACGGATAGTGAAGATGAGTTGATGCTGCGCGTCATCCTAAGCAGCCAAAATATTCAACGGTATGTTGAAGCCAGGACAGAAGACGTTGATGCACTTCAAAGTCCTGATTTCACCTACATCGAAGCAGAGCAGTCGCTATTATTCGGGCACCTGTTCCACCCGACACCGAAAAGTAAGCAGGGAATTTCAGAAAAAGATGAATGGATCTATTCACCCGAATTAAAAGGGGAGTTTCAGCTGCACTACTTCCTGGCAGAACCTTCAATTGTCATCCAGGATTCCAGTGAAGTCACATCGGCAAGTGAGATCATTAAACAGGAATTAGCCGGTGACCTAGAGATTTCCAGTGAATTCCGAAGAACTTATTGCCAAAAGGAAAGCCAATATATCATCATCCCGGCACACCCGCTCCAGGCAAAAGTGCTTATCGAAAAAGAAGAGGTAAAGAGGCTACTCGAGCAAGGGACACTAGTTTATGCCGGACCGCTTGGGAAAAAATTCACGGCCACCTCTTCATTTAGAACGGTATATAGTCCCACATCGAAATATATGTACAAATTTTCCGTTCCGGTTAAAATCACGAATTCTTTACGTGCAAATCTGCAAAAAGAATTGGATCGTGGTGTCGAAATTGCAAAATTAATAGATTCTAAAGTGGGCGACGATCTAAAAGAACGGCACCCCTCCTTCCGTATCATCAAGGACCCTGCTTACCTAACGATCAAAACAACCGAGGAAGAATCAGGATTCGATGTTGATATTCGGGAAAACCCTTTTTATGAAAACGATAAACAAGCAATCCTGATTGCCGGCTTATGTCAGGATAATGCCTATGGTGCCCCATCAAGACTTGGAGCGATCATCCGCAAATTATCAGCTGATAAAAACCGCAGTACTGCAGAAGTGAGTAAGGATTGGTTCAAAACCTATCTATCAACGACATTGAAACCGATGCTTTGGCTATTTGAAGAGTATGGAATTGTTTTGGAGGCCCATCAACAAAATTCCATCATTCAGCTTCAAGATGGGTATCCAGCCACTTTTTATTATCGTGATAATCAAGGGTATTACTACTGTGAGTCCAAAGTAGACAGGCTGCTGAAGATCTTGCCTGAACTAAGTGAAAAAAGCTTCACGATTTGTTCTGATGAAGTCGCTGAAGAAAGACTTCAATACTATTTCTTCTTTAATCACCTATTAGGCCTGATCAATAATTTTGGTACGGAAGGATTAGTATCAGAAAAAACACTGTTACAGCTCGTTCAGGAACAACTGGAAACATGCAGCACGGAAAGCGGAGATGAAGGTTTGAATCGAGTTGTTTCAAAATTGCTTCATGCCCGGGAATTATCTTGTAAGGCTAATTTACTGACACGTTTTCATGATATGGATGAGCTTGTCGGTTCACTTGAGACACAATCCGTTTATACAACGATTGATAATCCGTTCGCACAGGGGGTTATGGCCGTCCATGAAAAATAGTTATGAAGAAATGCTTAAGGACTGTAATCAGCAGCTTTCATTTGTCAAAGTTGAATTTGAGAGGGATTTGGATACATTGCATAAATGGATGCATGAAGATCATGTGATACCCTACTGGAATTTGAATTTCACAAAAGAAAAATTCGCTGTTCATTTAAAAAAGGCATTGGCTGATACACACCAAACACTCTATTTAGGCTGTCTGGACTCCATTCCCATGAGCTATTGGGAATCGTATTGGGTAAAAGGCGATATCATCGAAGATTATTATGAAACCGAAGAGGGAGATCAAGGCATTCATTTACTCATTGGTGATTCGGATTACCTTGGAAAAGGACTGGCTTTGCCGTTTTTACGTGCAATGGTGAAATTCCAACTACTGACTTCAACAACAAACAAAGTGATGGCAGAACCGGATATCAGGAATGCAAAGATGATTCATTTATTTGAAAAATGCGGGTTTACCCCAATTAAAGAAATTAAGCTCCCAGATAAAACGGCATTGCTAATGTCATGTACACGGGAGAATTTCGAGAGGAAGTGGAACTATGGAGAAGCAACAATCTATCTATGACCTGGTAGGGATAGGGATAGGTCCCTTTAATCTTGGACTTGCGGCCCTTTTGGAGAAAACCCCGGAGTTGAATGCCGTCTTTTTTGAGAAAAAGCGGGAATTTAATTGGCATGAAGGGATGCTGTTGGAAGGGACAACTCTGCAGGTACCGTTCTTTGCCGATCTGGTTAGCATGGCAGATGTGACAAGTCCATATAGTTACCTGAATTATTTACAGCAGCATGATCGGCTTTATCATTTCTACTTCCTTGAAAAATTCTTGATTCCACGAAAAGAATATAACGATTATTGCCGCTGGGCTGCCCATCAACTTGATAGCTGCCGTTTTGGAAAAGCGGTGGAGGCGGTTGAATATATAGGGGATCAAGATGAGCCCTGCTATCAAATCAGTGTAAGGGATGCACAATCACAAAAGATCGAAGTCTATTATAGCCGTCATGTAGTCATGGGAATTGGCAGCGCCCCGACTGTTCCATCGGGTTTTCATCCATATATGGGAGAGAGCATCCTGCATTCGGCAGATTATTTACGGAATAAAGAAAATATCTTAAAGAAAAAATCCGTAACGGTTGTCGGATCTGGACAGAGTGCAGCCGAGGTCTTTCTGGATCTGCTTAATGAGCAGGAGGAAAATGGCTACCAGCTAAACTGGTATACAAGATCCAAGGGATTTTTCCCTATGGAATATTCAAAACTCGGATTGGAATATTTCACGCCGGATTACCTTGATTTCTTTTATCGGCTGCCTCAGGAAAAAAAGGATGAAATCCTGCCGAAACAGGATTTATTGTATAAAGGCATCAGCGCCACTACAATCGCAGCAATTTTTGACAAGATGTATGAAAAATCGATTGGAAATGCGGAACTGTCCATTGAACTTCGGGCAATGACCGAAGTTGCGGCAGTTACCCCTGCTGAAAATGGCTGGGAATTGAAATGCCGACAGTGGGTAGAAGATAGCGAATTTGATGTGGATACAGAGGCGATCGTTTTTGGGACGGGCTATAAATCAACCCTTCCGGCATTCCTTGAAACCATGGAGGACCATTTAGTCCGCGATGACTTGGGTCGACTTGCAATAACGAAAGACTATCGGGTAGGAATGGCCATCTCTACACCGAATCATCTTTTTATTCAAAATGGCGAGATACATACACATGGTGTGGGTGCACCGGATTTAGGCTTAGGAGCATTCCGAAATTCTATTATCATCAATCAATTGGCAGGTAAAGAAGTTTATCCATCCGAGCCAAAGGGTGCATTTCAGTCATTCCGTGTAAAAACACCCGTCATGGCTTACTAAGAGAAGGGAAGGGAGAATTTATATGCAGTTCATAAATGAAGTGGAACAGGCAGTTTCAGAAAAAAATTGGTCGATAGTAAACCAAAACCTGCTGGCCAAGATGATTTCTGAGTATATGTATGAAGATATGATCCATCCAGCTGTCCTGAACGAAAATACAGCAGGAAACTTATATGAGTTAAAGATAAATAAGGGGAAATCTTATCGGTTTTTGGCGAGGCCCCGTCTTTTTGACAGCTACGAAGTACAGGCTGAGTCGATCCAGGTATGTGAAACGGAAGGCTTTACACAGGCCAAGGATGCCATTCAATTCATTTTGGACATCCAGCCGTTAATTGGGATGACTGCAGAAACAACAGGACATTTAATGAAAGAATTCCATCATACGCTGCTTGCGGATCTCCAACTGCTTTCCAAACCTGAACAGGATGCGGATGATTTAGTCGAACTGGATTATGCATTACTTGAAGGAGAAATGAGCGGTCACCCTTGGATTGCTTATAATAAGGGAAGAATCGGTTTCGGTTATGATGATTATTTGCAGTTCGCTCCAGAAAACCAGAAGGAAGTTCAGTTATCTTGGATTGCCGTCCATAAAACGAGGGGTGAATTCAATTCAGTCGAAACGTTATCTTATAAGCAATTGATGGAGAATGAACTGGATGGGGAAACCCAAAAATCATTTGCAAAGATATTGACGGAAAAAGGGCTGAACGCAGAAAACTATTACTACCTCCCTGTTCATGAATGGCAGTGGAAAAATGTAATCATCCAGAACTTTACCGATGACCTGGCTAAAGGGCTGATCGTAGCTTTGGGAAATGGTCCCGATAAGTATTTGCCGCAACAATCCATCCGGACATTTGTTAATGTATCGAACAAGGATAAAAACCATGTCAAGCTGCCAATGAGCATTTTAAATACGCTAGTCTACCGTGGATTGCCAGCTGAACGCACAGTCATTGCCCCAAAAATCACAGCGTATATAAAGAACATTTATGAAAATGACTCATTCTTGAAAGAACAATGCAAAGTAGTGCTTCCTGGTGAAGTGGCCAGTCTAAATGTTGATCACCCGTATTATTCCAAGCTAGAGAATGTACCGTATCAATATTTAGAGATGCTGGGGGGGATTTGGAGAGAAAGTATTTACAGTTATATGGAGGAAGGCGAAAAGCCCATTACGCTTGCATCCCTTTTACATGTGGACAGCAAAGGTAAACCATATGTGGAAAGCCTTATTGAAAAATCGGGATTGACTGCAGAAGCCTGGACAGCTCAATTATTCGACGTCATCCTATCACCATTACTACATTTTATCTATCAATATGGATTGGTCTTCTCACCGCATGGTCAAAATACCATATTAGTTTTGAAGGATTACAAGCCTCACCGTTTGGCCATCAAGGATTTTGTAGATGATGTAAACATCAGTGATCAGCCGCTTCCTGAATTAAGCAGCCTTCCTGATGATTTAAGGAAAGTACTAAGAAGTGAGACTCCCGAGGGGCTTGTTCAATTCATTTTCACGGGACTATTCATCTGTCATTTCCGATACTTGTCAACACTTCTGATGAAGAGGTCCCTTTTGGATGAGAATGCTTTCTGGGAAGGCGTCGCCCTAACAATCCTGACACATCAGAAAAAATTCCCTATGTTACAGGATCGTTTCGATACATTCAATTTCTTTGCGCCAAAATTAACAAAACTCTGCCTGAATAGAAATCGGATGCTTCAATATGGGTATAGCGATGGTGAAGACCGTCCGCATGCATCTGAGTTTGGGTATGTGAATAATGCCCTTTATGAAAAGTTACCTGCAAAAACGCTATAAAGTTAAACTGGCTCAGACTTTTGAGCCAGTTTTCTTATGGGGTTTATCAATTTGACCGTTGATTTCCGCTCCAGGCACTCGCTTTCCGTGGGCGGTCAGGGAGCCTCCTCGGCTTGCGCCTGTGGGGTCTCCCTAGACACGCTTTTCCCGCAGGAGTCTCGTACCTTCCACTCCAATCAACTTAGCTTTACCGGTTAGGTAGAACTTCGAGTTTGGGTCAAATTCCCAAAAAAATATCTTTGGAAGAGGGCTTGCCGTGCATTTAAATTGGTGATAAGCTATGTGTAAACGGTTACACAAAATTATTGAGGGTGATATATTGGCAACTATTCGGGATGTGGCAAAGGAAGCTGGGGTTTCTGTGGCAACGGTTTCCAGAGTTATGAATGGCAGTGGTTATGCACATGAGGACACAAAAAAGGTGGTCATGGCAGCTGTTGAGAAATTAAATTATAAACCGAATGAAGTGGCAAGATCCCTCTACAAACGTAAATCCAAATTGGTTGGTTTGATTTTGCCGGACATTACGAATCCTTTCTTCCCAGAAATGGCTAGAGGTGTGGAGGATTATCTTCAGCAATTTGGTTTTCGGTTAATTTTTGGAAATAGTGATGAAAAGAGAGATAAAGAAATAGAATATATCGACACATTCCTGCAAAATAATGTAGTGGGCATGATTGCTTCAACTAGTGAAGAAGCCAATGAAAATTTCGATAATCTGGATATTCCAGTTGTCCTTCTCGACCGTACAGCAGAGAAATTACCAGCTGTTTATTCCGATCAAAAGACAGGCGGTAAGCTGGCAGCACGCGTATTGCTGGATAGAGGCAGTACGAATATCGTCCTCATTAGGGGGCCAGTCGAAATAAAGCCTGTTTATGAACGGTACATGGCAGCATACGAAGAATTGAAACAAGCAAAAGTTAACGTGCAAGTCATGGATTCATCCCTAACTCTTCAAGGCGGCCAAACTTGCGTGAAGCAGCTGTTCGAGCAATATCCGGAAACGGATGGAATTATAGCTTGTAATGATATTGTTGCAGCCGCCGCACTTCAAGAGATTTTAAAACGGGGAATACGGATACCGGAAGACATACAATTGATCGGCTATGATGATATCGCCTTCACAGCGTTATTGCACCCGCCGTTATCTACAATTAGGCAGCCAGCCTATGAGATGGGGGCACAAGCCGCGGAAATGCTAATTAAAAGGATCAATCAAGAAAAATTGGAAGTAACACATGAAAAGCTCCCTGTTTCTTTTGTGGAGAGACAAACAACGAGAAGGAAGGCGGAGAAGACATGATTAGAATTGCTGTAGTGGGAAGTTCCTCAATGGACTTAGTTGTGACATCAGCCAAGCGGCCAATGGCTGGTGAAACGGTTTTAGGGGAGTCATTTATCACGGTTCCTGGAGGAAAGGGAGCCAACCAGGCTGTTGCAGCGGCACGTCTTGGTGCAGAAGTGTCGATGGTTGGATGTGTAGGAGATGATGTGTATGGAGAGATCATCTTAGATAACCTGAAAAAAAATCATGTAAACACGAAGTATGTGGAACCGGTTACAGGTTCCGCTTCAGGGACAGCACACATTACCCTTTCGGAAGGTGATAACAGCATTATTGTCGTAAAGGGTGCGAATGATTTCATTACTCCTGAATATGTACAAAAGGCGAAAAAGGTAATAGAGGAATCGGATATCGTGTTGGTTCAGCAGGAAATACCTGAGGAAACGGTGGAATATCTGGCTGAGTTGTGCAGCACGCTTCAAAAGAGATTACTTTTGAACCCAGCTCCCGCCCGCAAGCTAAGTGAGGCTGTCATTCAACAGGCATCATTCCTTACTCCAAATGAACATGAATTCGAAATACTATTCAATGGGAGAGATAGAACGGAAGTCTTGACTGAGCATCCCAATAAATTATTCATTACCGAAGGAAAAAATGGCGTCCGTTATTTTGACGGACATGAAGAAAAGGTTGTTCCAAGCTTTGAAGTGGAAGCGGTGGATACGACAGGCGCAGGGGATACATTCAATGCTGCCTTTGCCGTGGCTGTTGCAGAAGGAAAAAGTTTTGACGAATGTTTGGTATTCGCGAACCGGGCAGCATCCATTTCCGTGACGAAGTTAGGAGCCCAAGGCGGCATGCCGCAAAGGATAGAGGTCGAGAGGGGCTTTGAAGCATGAAACGTCAAGGAATCATCAATAGTTCAATAGCCAAGGTCCTGGTTGACCTTGGTCATACCGATTATATTGTCGTAGGTGATGCCGGGCTGCCGGTGCCACCTGGAGTTTGTAAGATAGACTTAGCATTGACGCCTGGAACACCATCATTTCAAGATGTCGTCCGGGCAATTCACGAAGATATGGTTGTTGAAAAAGTTATCGCTGCCACAGAAGTGAAGGTTAAAAACCCGGAACAGCATCAATATATGGAGCAGCAATTCGGAGCAGCGATTGAATATGTTTCCCATGAGGATTTTAAAAGGCTGACAAGCAACGCGAAAGCAATAATCCGGACCGGGGAGACGACGCCATATTCAAATTGCATATTGCAGTCTGGAGTATTCTTTTAAAGAAATGAGATGATGAGCATGCAAATCGAAATGCACAATATTTATAAAGCATTTGGTCAAAACAAGGTATTGGAAGGTGTTCATTTTTCTTTAGAGGCTGGGGAAGTACATGCGCTAATGGGAGAAAATGGTGCGGGGAAATCAACCTTGATGAACATTTTGACCGGGCTGCATAAACAAGATCAAGGAACGATCGAGATTAACGGTAAAGAAACCTCATTCAAGGATTCAAAGGAAGCGGAAGAGGCGGGAATGGCCTTCATCCGTCAGGAATTGAATATTTGGCCAGAAATGACCGTGCTGGAGAATCTATTTATCGGCAGGGAAATGGTGAATGCCTTCGGTGTCCTGAAGACGAAACAAATGAAAGCGCGTGCAAACGAGATTTTTAAAACACTTAATATTTCCCTTCCTTTTGATAAGGAAGCCGGATTTTGTTCTGTCGGGGAACAGCAAATGATTGAAATTGCCAAGGCGCTCATGACGGATGCCGAAGTCATCATCATGGACGAGCCCACAGCAGCTTTAACTGATAGGGAAATAGAGAAGCTCTTTGAAGTGATGAAGGGTCTTACCAAAAAGGGTGTATCGCTTGTTTATATTTCTCATCGGATGGAAGAAATATTCGCCATTTGTGACAGGATCACCGTAATGCGTGACGGAAAAACCGTCGATACGAAAAGAATTGCAGATACAAATTTCGATGAAGTCGTTCAAAAAATGGTAGGGCGGGAGCTGGAGGATCGTTTTCCTCATCGTGAAGCGAACCTTGGCGACATAGTCCTTGATGTAAAGGGTTTAACTAAAAAGGGGCTTTTTGAAGATATCCATTTCGCGGTTCGCCAAGGTGAGATTGTCGGTGTCGCCGGATTGATGGGAGCAGGAAGAACAGAAATAATGCGTGCCCTTTTTGGTGTCGACCAAATAGACAGGGGTGAAATCGCCATTGAAGGCAAGAAGGTTTCCATACGAAAACCAACGGATGCAGTTCGACACGGCCTGGCTTTCATTACGGAAAATCGTAAAGAAGAGGGATTGATCCTGGACTTTTCCGTAAGGGAAAATATCGGCTTGCCGAATCTCAAAAGTTTTGCTCCTAACGGAATCGTAAAAACGGAAGATGAGATGAACTTTGCCGAAATGATGATTAAGCGGCTTCATGTAAAGACATCTTCTGCTGAAACGGTAATCGGCAATCTATCCGGAGGAAATCAACAGAAGGTGGTAATAGCCAAATGGATCGGGACTTCCCCTAAAGTTTTAATTATGGATGAACCGACCAGAGGCATAGATGTTGGCGCAAAACGTGAAATTTACGAGTTGATGAATGAATTGACGGAGCGAGGCATCGCCATAATCATGGTTTCGTCAGAGCTTCCGGAAGTCATTGGAATGAGTGATAGAATCCTTGTCGTTCACGAAGGTGAGATAGCTGGGGAATTGTTAAAGCAGGAAGCGACGCAAGAAAAAATTATGGCATTGGCGACAGGAGGGAACTAGGATGAAACTTGAGGCTACAGGGAAAAGCGGGATTTGGCAGAAATTCGGTCCTTTACTCGCCCTGGTACTTTTATTTATCGTAATAACCGTTTTAAATCCATCATTCATGGAACCGAATAATATATTGAATTTATTGCGTCAAACCTCCATCAATGCACTTATTGCATTTGGAATGACCTTTATCATATTGACAGGCGGCATCGACTTGTCCGTCGGTTCCATTTTAGCTCTATCCAGCGCACTTATGGCTGGTATGATGGTCTCGGGATTAGATCCGATTTTAGCAATATTAGTAGGCATTCTACTAGGTGCAATAATGGGTGTAATCAATGGGATACTCGTTTCAAAGGGAAAAATGGCCCCTTTCATCGTGACACTGGCCACCATGACGATTTTCCGGGGATTAACGCTTGTGTATACGGATGGAAAGCCGATTACCGGAATTGGCGATTCCGTTATGTTCCAGATGCTTGGGAGAGGTTACTTCCTTGGAGTGCCAGTACCGGCCGTTGTGATGGTCATCGCTTTTTTAATCCTATGGTTCCTGCTTCATAAAACATCTTTTGGCCGTAAAACTTATGCCATTGGAGGAAATGAAAGGGCTTCCCGTATTTCGGGGATTAAAGTTGACCGAGTCAAAGTGGCCATCTATGGTCTGGCCGGTACGATGGCGGCCATTGCCGGTGCCATTTTGACATCCCGTCTGAATTCGGCACAGCCGACGGCAGGCCAATCCTATGAAATGGATGCCATCGCAGCCGTGGTGCTGGGCGGAACGAGCCTTTCAGGCGGTAAAGGGCGGTTGTTCGGAACGCTGGTCGGTGTCCTGATCATCGGTACCTTGAATAACGGCATGAATTTACTTGGTGTATCCTCTTTTTACCAGCAAGTGGTGAAAGGTGCAGTTATATTAATCGCGGTCTTACTTGACCGTAAAAAATCATAAGAAGAGGTGTAATCAATGAAAAAATTAGTATCGATCATCATGGTTCTTTCTTTAATGGTCTTGGCTGCCTGTTCAATGGATTCTGGTCTAACAGATGATAAAAAGGAAAAGAAAGACTCCATGAAAGACGTGAAAGTCGGAGTCAGCATCTCTACTTTAAACAATCCATTCTTCGTTTCCTTAAAAGATGGTATTGAAAAAGAAGCAAAAGAAAAAGGCATGAAAGTCACAGTTGTTGACGCCCAAGATGATACGGCAAAACAAATCAGCGGAATTGAAGATCTAATCCTTCAAAAGGTTGATGTCCTTCTTGTGAATCCTACTGACTCTGCGGCAATATCTTCAGCCGTTCAATCAGCTAATGAAGCGGGCATTCCCGTTATCACGATTGACCGCTCTTCAGACGAAGGGGATATTGAAACGTTCATCGCTTCCGACAATGTGGCTGGCGGGGAAATGGCTGCAGAATATCTAGTTAAGGAGCTTGGCGAAAAAGCGAAAGTAGTGGAACTTGAAGGGGTATCCGGTGCATCTGCAACTCGTGAACGCGGGAAAGGTTTCCACAATATTGCGGACAAGCAGTTAGATGTCCAGACAAGCCAGACGGCGGAATTCGACCGGACAAAAGGGCTTAACGTCATGGAAAATATCCTGCAAGGCAATAAAGACATCCAAGCGGTATTCGCCCATAATGATGAAATGGCACTAGGAGCCATTGAAGCAATCAAGGCAGCTGGAAAAGACATCATCGTGGTTGGTTTTGACGGAAATGATGATGCATTGAAAGCAGTTGAAAACGGTGAACTAAAAGCTACAATCGCCCAACAACCGGCACTTATCGGTGAAGAAGCGGTTAATGCGGCTGAAAAAATCTTAAAAGGCGACAAAGTGGATGACACAATATCCGTTCCATTGAAATTGGTCACCAAAGAATGATTGTCAAACAAACAATGAGGGTGCCGGAACTTTTCCGGCACTCCTTTTTTAATTCCATTGATGTTATCTGATTGTGGATATTCAGCTTGAATTGATATGAATGAGAGAGTATAAGAAAGTGAGATCCTTCTTTTACAAAAGTAAGGCGGCCCATGTCGGACCGCCTCCTAAATCAACTGATTGCTAGAGTATACCTTGAGTCAGCATCGCATCCGCCACTTTAAGGAATCCGGCAATATTGGCCCCAACAACTAAGTTGCCAGGCTCACCATATGCTTCTGCAGCCTCTACACTGTTTTTATAGATGTTTTTCATGATTTCATGCAGCTTGGCATCGACTTCTTCGAAAGTCCAAGGCATCCTGGCGCTGTTTTGGGCCATTTCGAGTGCAGACACGGCTACACCGCCAGCATTGGCTGCTTTTGCTGGTCCAAAAAGGATGCCGTTATTAAGGAATACTTCAATGGCCTCAAGGGTTGAAGGCATATTAGCACCCTCACCGACTGCCTTCACATTATTTTTGACCAGTAGTTTTGCTGCTTCTTCATCGATTTCATTTTGTGTGGCACAAGGCAGTGCGATGTCGCATGGTACAGACCAAATACCGTAGCTCCCTTCATGATATACAGCTTCCGGGTGCGCATCGACATATTCGCTCAAGCGTTTTCGTTCCACTTCTTTTAACCGTTTAACTGTATCCAGGTTAAGACCATTTTCATCATATATGTAGCCATTTGAATCGCTGCATGCAACCACTTTTGCGCCTAGCTGTGTAGCTTTTTCAATGGCATAAATGGATACATTGCCAGATCCGGAAATAACTGCAGTGCTGCCATGGAATTGTAACCCTTTGTCATTGAGCATCTCCTCGACGAAGTAAACCGTTCCATATCCAGTCGCTTCTGTACGGGCCAAGCTTCCTCCGTAACTTATACCTTTACCAGTTAGAACACCGGCATGGTAGCTGCCTTGCATCTTTTTATATTGACCGAACAGGTATCCAATCTCTCTTGCACCGACTCCGATGTCACCAGCCGGTACGTCTGTATCAGGGCCGATATAGCGAGATAGTTCCGACATGAAGCTTTGGCAAAAACGCATGATTTCTGCGTCCGATTTTCCTTTTGGATCGAAGTCCGACCCGCCTTTTCCCCCGCCGATCGGCTGGCCAGTAAGAGAGTTTTTAAAGATTTGCTCGAAACCAAGAAACTTTATGATGCTGGAATTGACAGTGGGATGGAATCGGAGACCGCCTTTGAATGGTCCGATTGCACTGTTGAATTGCACACGAAAACCACGGTTTACTTGAACATTGCCCAGGTCATCAACCCAAGAAACACGGAAGGTGATCATTCTTTCGGGTTCAACCAGCCTCTCCAATATCCCGCTTTTCATATATTCTGGATGTTTTGCAAAAACAGGGATCAGTGAAAGGAATATCTCCTTTACGGCTTGATGGAACTCATTTTCGTGAGGATTACGCTCCTTTACCTGTGCGTATACTTGACTTACAAACTCTTTGGCAACTTGTAATTCCTCATGCTCGACTTCTTGTGAAGTGGTCATTGTTCTCTCTCCCTTAAGGTAATATAGTAGTTTTAAAATACTAATTGAATAAGATATCGGTTTTTATATGATACTTTCATGATATAATTTAAAAATAAAACAAACAATCTGAATATTAGATAAGTAGCATGCTGTTTTGATATGGAAGAGGGAGCTTAGAGTGGAATTAAGGCAAATCGAATATTTCATTGAAGTGGCAAAGCGTGAACATATGACGGAAGCAGCAGTGAACTTGCATGTTGCCCAGTCAGCTGTCAGTCGTCAAATCTACAATTTAGAAGAAGAATTAGGCGTGCCACTATTTATCAGGGATGGCCGAAAGATTAGATTGACGCCTATCGGACATACCTTTTTAGCGAATATGGAGCAAGCTATGGATATAATCGATCGTGCCAAACGTGAGATGGCTGAAAGCCTGCACCCAGAAAAAGGGACAATCCGGATTGGCTTTCCCAGCAGTTTAGCTTCTTATGTATTGCCAAGGGTCATTTCCGACTTCAGGGAAAGTTATCCGCAGGCAAAATTCACATTGAAACAAGGTTCATATCGATACCTGATAGATTCGGTAATTAAAGGTAACATTAACATGGCATTGATCGGTCCTCTGCCGATGAATGAAAAGAAAATCAAAGGTGAAACGCTATTTATTGAGAAGTTAGTTGCCCTTTTACCAGAAAGTCATCCTTTGGCCTTAAAGAAATCACTACACTTGAATGAGCTTCAAGGAAACCCGTTCATCCTATCTCCAAAGGGTTATGTATTAAGGGATCTCGTTATGAAAGCTTGCAAACTGCATGGCTTTGAACCGGAAGTGGCATTTGAAGGAAAAGATACTGATGCCATAAAAGGCCTGGTGGCAGCAGGCCTGGGTATAACCTTGATACCTGAGATTTCCTTAGTCGATAGCTTGCCGCGTTTTACGGTTAAATTGCCGCTGGAGGAACCTTCTGTTACCAGGGCTGTAGGTGTCATCGTTCCAACTGATAGGGAACTGATGCCCACGGAGAAATTGTTTTACCAATATTTGAAGGACACTTTTGCAAAATTGGAAGGTTTTCAAAAATAGGATGGGTATATTAGTAAAGTCATAAATCCAGCTAATGGGAGAATCCTTAATCGGGTTCTTTTTTTTGTTGCAAATGTACCGAAATATCTCCATATAGACATCTTAAAATGGGTATAAATTATTTTGGAATAATAATTTATTAGTTTTTATTGAATAGTAATGTGTTAAATCTTTATTTTTGAAAGCGCTTTTATTTTTTCAGAATAAAAATACCACTTACATTATCAGAAAATTCATGTTATTATACGAACAGACATTAGCAGACATTTAGGCAGCGGTACGATATACTTGATAGGCTTTTTTAATGAAGACCTTTATTTTTTTTTCGATTTTCCTAAATTGAATATTCAGATAATAGATAAGGAGTGGAGATAAAGTGAGCAGGAAAGAATACATCAGCGATCGAATGTACAAGGCATCAACAGGGATAGCCAACGCAGTCTTGGTTACATTAGGGATCGGGTTATTGTTTGAATCCATAGGGGGCTATTTAGGCTGGGAGGTCTTCATGGCAATAGGCGGGGCTGCCAAGGTCTTGCTAGCGCCAGCTTTAGGAGCAGGTATCGCATATCAGCTCGGAGGAAATTCATTAATTATCTTTAGCGCCATGGCTTCAAGTGCTGTTGGAGGTGCTGCCATTCACAGAACTGCTGAGGGTGCCTTCACGATTGTAACGGGTCAGCCACTAAGTGCTGTCTTGGCGGCAGTGATTGCAACATATATAGGTAAGCGCCTAATCGGCAAAACGAAGTTGGATATCATGGCCATCCCAATGGGCGCTGTTCTGGTCGGTGGAGTTTCTGGATATGGCCTGGCTCTTGTCACCACTCCGCTCCTAACATGGATAAGCAGTCAAACCACCGCTGCGGTCGAGGGTTCTCCCTTAATCGGTTCCATGGTCATAGCCTTGGTATGGAGCATTTTATTGATGACACCGGCGTCTTCCGCTGCACTGGCGATTGCCCTGCAATTAGATCCCGTTTCCAGTGCTGCAGCTCTAATCGGATGTACCGTTCAGTTTGTCGGATTCACTGTCATGTCTTATAAAGATAATGATATGGGGGGGTTCCTGGCACAGATGGTCGTTACACCAAAAGTCCAATTTCCTAACTTGATCAAAAAGCCATTATATGTAATTCCCCCTTTTGTGGCGGCAATCATCTGTGCGCCTATCGCTACCCTGGCATTCGATTTTCAAGTGCCGTATGAGCTTGGAGGCATGGGGTTAAGTTCAATGATTGCCCCGATTGCCATCATAACTGGTCAGGGGCTGTACACGTTCTTGGTTTATGTGGCAGTTGGTATGGTATTGCCAGCTGTAATCACACTTGCCTTGCATCGGGTATTGAAGATGATGGGTAAAGTTAAGCCAGGCGATCTTCATTTGGAAGTTTCATAATCATAGTTTTCTTGGAAACCAGCCTGGTTAAGGAACCGGGCTGGTTTTTATTTATAAAGGGATTAGGGTAAAATGGGGAGGAAAGCAATTGCATAGATAGGATGATATGGATGGGAAAAGAAATTGATATAAAAGTGAAAGCTAAGTTCGTGAGTAAAATCGCAAAGGGTTTTCCCTTGATTGTTAAAGAGTCGATAGCCAACCTTAATGACCTTCAGGAAGAGGGGTCCTTGGTGCGTTTGGTGGATGAAAACAACCGCTTTCTGGCAAAAGGTTATTATGGTAAACAGAATAAGGGCTATGGCTGGGTATTGACCCGAAGAGAAAATGAAAAGATCGATCAATCCTTCTTCAACGGCAAAATCCAGGCAGCATATGAATTCCGAAAGTCTTTTTTTGAAGATGGGGAGACTACAGCTTTCCGCTTGTTTAATGGGGAAGGTGATGGAATTGGCGGTTTAATCATTGATCATTATGATGGTCACTATGTCATTAGCTGGTATAGCAAAGGGATATATTCCTTTAAGGACTACATCATTAAGGCATTGCAGGAAACGGTCGAGGTCAAATCGATTTATCAGAAGAAACGCTTTGATACAAAGGGGCAGTACGTGGATGAAGACGATTTTGTCATGGGCGAACAGCCGGCATTTCCGCTTCTTGTAAAGGAGAATGGAGTCCATTTTGCTGTTTATCTGAATGATGGGGCAATGGTCGGTGTCTTCCTTGATCAACGCGATGTCAGAAGGAAAATCCGGGATGAATACGCAAAAGGGAAAACCGTGTTGAATATGTTCTCCTATACGGGGGCATTCTCCGTGTTTGCCGCTTTAGGCGGTGCTGTTAAAACAACTAGTGTCGACCTGGCGAATCGCAGTTTACCAAAGACGATCGAGCAGTTCAGTGTGAATGGAATAGATCCCGAAGCTCACAATATCGTGGTGATGGATGTTTTCAAGTATTTTAAATATGCAGTGAAGAAGGCTTTGAAATTTGAAATGGTCATCCTCGATCCGCCAAGCTTTGCCAAATCGAAGAAGTTTACTTTCAGTGCCGGGAAAGACTATGCCAATCTATTGAAGGATACCATTTCCATTACGGAAGACAATGGGATCATTATCGCCTCAACTAATTGCAGTACGTTTGACATGAAAAAATTCAAGAGCTTCATTGATGTTGCTTTTAAGGAAATGAATGGAAAATATGAGATCATGGAAGAATTCTCATTACCGGCTGATTTTAAAACGATAAGGGAATATAAGGAAGGGGATTATTTAAAAGTAGTCTTCATTAAGAAAATTAAAGGTTAAGTAAGGGCGTCACAGTTCAAGCAGGGCTGTGAACGCCTTTTTTAATATAAATGTTTCATGTGGAACGATTGGACATTCAGATTCACTGGATAGGCCGTTCACTTTTCAAACCTTTCGATAAATGAAAGGAAGGTTTCATGCGAATGCTGTTAGCGATGCAAAACTGGGCTGCATAGTAGGTAAGCATGATCATTGGGCCAGAATAGGCAACATCATCGATAAATTTGTTCCAAGATAAAATGGAGTCGGAAATCACGAATAGGACCCCGCCGATGATTGCGGCCGTATTTCCGGTCATAAATGCCGCCCAGCCCATGAGGGAGATGACCGTTACATAACAGATCACAGGGATGATGAGGTTATGTTCACCTCTTTCGATTAACGAATGTACAATTTCACGGCTAATCCAAGTGGAGTAAATGCTAATCGGAACAATCGTCGCAAATCGGTGCCATGAAAAGTTCCATAGTCCAAGGAATGCCGTAATATAGAAAAGGTGGCCGATCAAGAAGGCGGAAAGCCCGATGACGAACCAAATCAACAAACCATCTCCAAGCATACAAAAGAATAAACCAAGAAAGATTAAGGATTGGTAACGATCCCGTCTTCTCACATTTGTCCGGGCGTAGAGCAAAATCAATAACATGGGGAGTATCTTGAACAGTATTTTGATGATCAAAGGCTCTTCCGGTATAAGAAAAATATATGCTAGTCCCGTGATAAGGATTGCGGCAGGTAGGCATTTCTTTAACATTCCATTCCCTCCTTCAATCTTTAATTCTATGTAAGGGGAAGGAACCCCTTGTCAAAAGTCGTGAAAATGAAAAAACTGGCTCCTGTTTAACCAGGAGCCAGTCAGTTATAAGGGAATCATACAGCTGAGTTTTCTTTAACGAAAGCTTGTTTTAACCAGTTTTTCCCCTCAACAAGCCTTGTGACAAGCATGGCACAAACCGTGTTTCCTGTTGAGTTAAGCAGTGTAGCGGGAGCATCGATGATTGTTGATATAACGGCAATGATAGGCAGGACTTCCACAGGGAAGCCGAATACACTAAGAATCAGCATTTCCCCAATCATGCCGCCTCCAGGAATGGCACCCATAACAGCTCCAACCAAAAAGGCAACAGCAAGTATACTTAAAATGCTTGAAATACTTGTCATATCCTTTCCAAATAAGCTGAATAGGAAAACGATTTTCAATACCCCGCCGAATACCGAACCATCTTTATGAGTGTTGGCTCCGAGTGGGATGACAGTCTCCGCTATATCCTTTGGCACGCCCATTTTCTTGACCGATTCCAGATTGACTGGAATGGAAGCGGCACTAGAACAAGTGGCGATGGCTGTAATGGATGGTGTCAGGGCATTTTTCCAAAATAATTTAACTCCATCTTTCCCGCCTGCGATAAAGGCATACAAAGTGAAGAAGCCAAAATAATAAATCAAGGCCAAGACTAGATAAAGAATGAAAGTGCGAGCATAGCCTTCTAAAATCTGCGGCCCAAGCTGCCCGATAATCGCCGCAAAATAAGCACCAAGTCCAATTGGAGCATAGTACATCACAATTTTGACGACCTTCATCATGACAGCTGTACCCGCTGTCAAAAACTCAGTAATCGGTCTTGCTTTCTCACCGACCAGTGCAGTGGAAAGTCCGATTAGTACTGAGAAAACGATAAGCTGAAGCATATTGCTTCTGGAGAACAGTTCTGGGAAATCGGAAACGGTTACCGTGTTGACCAGTTGACTGAAGAAAGATACTTCTTCTATGGTCTCTTCAGGGGAACTGTTTTCCATCAGTTCTTTAATGGCTGTCGTATCTGTGCCTTCCAACGGATTGACAATGGTTGTCCCAATAAATCCAATGACGGCAGCCAAAGCGGCTGTTGTCAGGAATACGAGAACGATACTTCCCATGATTTTTCCGAGACGCTTCATTCCGCTCATATTGGCAATCGCTGAAGCAATGCTGAAAAATACCAATGGCACGATGATCGTGAACATCAGATTTAAGAATAAGTCCCCTAGAGGCTGTATGATCGAGGTTTTATCCCCGAAAACTACACCCGCTATCCCGCCGATAATAATGGCAGTGAGCAGTATTAAAGAGGATCGATAGTTTTTGATAAAACTCTTCATTAAAATTCCGTCCTTTCAGGATGAAGATATCAATAAAAATATACTTCATTATCAACTCTAAAATCAGGTTTGACAATATATTTTTATAGGAAGGAATGTTAAAAGAAGAAATGCAATAAATAATAATGGGGAATGAATGGTGAAAATATCAAGAAGGAGGGATAGAATGGCATTTATTGAGGTGGAAGAAGGCGTTCGGTTATTTTATGAAGAAAAGGGCCAGGGGAAACCGATCATCTTTATCCATGGTGTGTGGATGAGCAGCCGGTTCTTTAAAAGGCAGCTTCCGTACTTTTCAGAAAAATATAGAACGATCTTACTTGATTTAAGAAGCCATGGCCAGTCAAATCATGTACATTACGGAAATACGGTCTCCGTTTATGCAAAAGATCTTCATGCGTTCATAGTTGAACTGGGATTAAGGGATGTCATACTTGTAGGCTGGTCGATGGGGGCATTTGTCGTCTGGGAGTATCTTAAGCAATTCGGTGAGGAAAATATTCATTCAACCGTGATTGTGGATGAATTGGCATCTGATTTCAAGTGGCCCGATTTTAATATCGGCGCATTTGATATGGATACGTTGATTGCCTTCATGACTGAAATACAAACGAATCGTTCCTCGTTTTTGCAAAGCTTCCTTGCTTCCATGTTCAACAATGAATTAACTGCAGAGGATGCAAGCTGGATGCTTAAGGAAGTGACCAAAATGCCGGAATCCATCGCCAGTAGCATTCTATTTGACCAATCGATTGTGGACTATCGTGAATTCTTGCCAGAAATCAATATTCCGACACTTCTCTGTTTTGGAAGGCATGAAAAAGTCATTCCTGTAGCTGCAGGCGAACATTTGCATAAAAACATTCCTAACTCCAAACTAGTAATCTTTGAAGATAGTTGTCATTGTCCATTTATGGAAGAAAGCGATTTGTTTAATGAAACAGTGAATTGCTTCATTCAAAAGGGAGTATAGACGTACAGGATAGGAAAAGGGGGATGCAGTGCCTGCATTCCTTTTAATTATGAATATAATTGAATTTTCTTTTAACTAAACGGTTTTGGCAGGAAATAAAGGGAATACTGGTACTAAGAAAGATAGTAGTGAAGGTTAATGGAATTGATAAATTAAATAGGTAATATTTTTATATCCTTTTCACAGGAATTGGGCTATTATGAGGTGGATTTAAATTGGTGTGATCGTTATCTGTTATTGAGAGAAACTCATGCAGAAAGTGATGGAGAGGATAAAATGGATGATCGTTTACCATACAATGAAATTATAGATGTATGTTTACTTGCGGGAAAAATCATGCTTCAGAACGGAGCGGAAACATCAAGGGTGGAAGATACGATGGTTAGGATCGCTGCAGCGTTTGGGTGCGGTGAATCACACAGTTTTTCGACCCCTACTGGAATTATTTTTTCGCTGGATGGCATGCATCCAGCTTCAAAATTGATCCGGGTTTCCCAACGATCTACAGATTTACATAAGGTAACGCTGGTTAACAGTATATCCCGAAGCATTTCCAGCAAGGAAATGACACCCGAGGAAGCATATTTACGGTTAAAACAAATCGAAAAGGCCGGGATGGGGTATCCCATGTGGGTACAGGTCTTTGCTGCATTTATAGCGAGCGGCTGCTTTTTAATCATGTTCCAAGGACAGTGGAGTGATTTCATCTGGTCCTGTATAGCTGGAGGAATGGGATTCTCTTGCCTGCTTTATTTGCACTGGTTACTGGAAGTTCGTTTCTTTGCTGAATTCATCGCCTCTTTAGTCGTAGGATTAGTAGCTATGTTCTTTGTCCAGATTGGAGTTGGAAGTCATCTGGACACGATAATCATTGGAGCGGTGATGCCGCTTGTGCCAGGGCTGTTAATTACGAATGCAGCCAGGGATTTAATTGCAGGGCATTTGGTTTCGGGTCTATCCAAGGGTGCGGATGCAGGATTGACTGCTTTAGCCATTGGGGCAGGAATATCGGCTGCGTTTGTTTTCTTATGATTTTAGGGGAGGAAGAATGATGATTGCACAGCTTATTACCAGTTTCATTGCCTCAGCCGCCTTTGGAGTCATCTTCAATGTACCAAAAAATTCATTGTTTCAATGTGGTTTCGTAGGGATGTTGGGGTGGATCTTATACTTTGCTTTGGTTGAAAATGAGATAAACAGCATCATTGCAACTTTAGCGGCTGCATTTATCGTTGCGGTCATCAGCCAGTATTTTGCTAAAAGGTATAAAACGCCGATTACGATTTTCAATGTATCGGGAATCATCCCCCTCGTGCCTGGAGGTTTGTCATATGATGCGATGAAGCATTTTGTCGGAAATGATTTTTATGTCGCCGTTCAGCTGGCGGCCAAGGTCTTCATGCTGGCTGGTGCCATTGCGATGGGGCTGATCTTTGCAGAAGTCATGAACCAGTTAGTAACTAAGTACAATAGAAGGAAGTTAAGATTGAGAAGCTAGCGGGAATATTCCTGATGAATATATCTGAATAAAAAGAAAGGAGAGCAGGTCGAACACCCTGATCTCCTTTCTTTTTTTGATATTTTAAAATAATAATAAATCTAGCTTATATGGGATCTTTCATCCCAGTGTTAGCAGTGACCAAGATTTCGTCGTATTTTTTGGCATCAGCTTTCTTGCTTGACAGAAGTGTTCCGGCGATGGCTGCGATAAAACCAATCGGGATGGAGATGATGCCTGGATTGGCAAGCGGGAATAATGGCTCCCCAACGAATATTGCCGCTCCCTCTACCGGTGACCAGACATTGGGACTTAGGAATACAAGCAATAAAGAACTGACCAGTCCAACTATCATGCCCGTGACAGCCCCGGCAGTGTTAAAACGTTTCCAGAATACCGTGAAGACAATAATTGGCAGATTGGCACTGGCAGCGACGGCAAAGGCAAGTGAAACAAGGAAGGCGACATTCATGTTTTGGGCAAATAAGGCAAGGATGATTGAAAGGACGGATACTCCGATGGATGCCCAACGAGCTGCAACGACTTGTTCCTTGTCAGTGGCTTGGCCTTTCCGGATGATGTGGCCATAGAAGTCATGGGCAAAAGCAGATGCTGCCGATAGGACGAGACCTGCTACAACCGCTAAAATGGTTGCGAAAGCAACAGCAGAGACGAAGGCGAACAGGAAGTCACCCCCAATAGCTTCGGCAAGCAGCGGAGCAGCCATATTACCGGCTGCATTCGCGGCTATGATTTTGTCGTATCCAACAAAAGCTGCCGCTCCAAAGCCGAGGAAAATGGTCATTATATAAAAGATGCCAATGATCCACGTGGCATATACTACGGACTTACGGGCTGTGATGGCGTCTTTCACCGTAAAGAAACGGATGAGAATGTGAGGCAGTCCAGCTGTACCGAGTACAAGCGCTAAATTAAGGGATAAAGTATCCAAAGGATCCTTGAATTTGTTACCTGGGTTGAGGAAATCCCCGCCCAAAGGAGTGGCTGTTTTCATTTGCTTGAACATCTCGATCACGCTAAAGTCGAATTTCGCCAACACGATGATGGAGATGATGAATGTACCTGCCATCAATAAAACGGCTTTAACGATTTGGACCCAACTGGTGGCCGTCATACCGCCAAATACGACATAGACGGTCATTAAAATACCTACAATGATGACGGAGTAAAGATAATCAATTCCAAGTAAGAGTTTTATAAGTGCACCTGCACCGACTAATTGGGCGATCATATAAAAGGTTGAAATCGAAATGGTGTTAAGGGCAGCAACCCCGCGTACTTTCTTTTCATTGAAACGGGCAGCGATCATGTCCGCCAATGTATACTTGCCAAGGTTACGGAGCGGTTCGGCCACGATATAAAGAACGACCAGATACGCAACGAGAAAACCTATGCTATAGAAAAAACCATCAAATCCGGAGAGTGCGACCATGCCGGCTATCCCCAAAAATGAGGCGGCGGACATATAATCTCCCGCAATGGCCCAGCCATTCTGCCAGCCAGTAAGGCTGCTGTCAGCCGTATAAAAGTCCGCGGTCGTTTTGGTGCGCCGTGAAGCAAAATAGGTAATGACCAATGTTAGTCCGACAATGATTAGAAATAAAATAAAAGCAAGTATATTCATTGTGAATTCACCTTTATCCTTTCGCTTCTTTAACGATTTTTTCTACTAACCGGTCAAATGTCGCAGCTTTTTTGGAATAGAGGATGCATAATGTCCAGGTCATGATAAATTGAGCGAAGGCAAAGATCCAGGCCCAGCTGATTGCCCCGAAGGCAATTGAGTTAAGAACTTTAGAATAGGAAGTTAGTATGGGTAGGGTGAAATAAAAGACCATGAAAAAGATGGATAGCGGGACGATGAAATTGCGTTTTTTCCTTAAGAGTTCTTGAAAAGATTGTGATTGGACGATCTTGGTGTAGTCCGTGGAAGCGCTTACCTCGGTTTCCTTAGCGATTGAATCGTTTGATGCCAAGTTGGTTCCCCCTTCATCATCATTGATTTGGTTTTCATTACCAATTTCCGATAACAGTATCAGTATATATTTTTCAGAATATATTGTAAATTTAAATGCTGAAAATAAACCATTTTTCGTTCGACATAGTTTTTTATTGTTACGTACAAGCAAAAGCTGCTTGCTGATTGATATCAAACACATGGCCATTAAGGAAAAGTTAAGCTTCTTTCACGATACTGGTTTCAATGAAGGAAATCTGAAAGGAGAAAAGTGATGAAAAAGTTGATAATGATAGGCACGGTTTTAGTTCTTGCGATTGGTGGATGCGTTTGGTTTTTCATGAAGGACAATGCTGAGCCTGTAATTGCAAAGTCGGTGACGGCTACAGTTGAAAAGGGAGATCTTGAAGTTCAAATAAGCGGTTCCGGATCGGTCGCCGCAATCAATAGTGAGGACATCACTTCCTCGGTAACGGATGAAGTGGATGAAGTCCTTGTAGCGAAGAATGAATTGGTTGAGAAAGGCGATGAACTCATTACCTTCACGGATGGAAGTGACCCGATAACGGCACCATTCGATGGTACCGTGACAACATTGGATGTAGAAGAAGGAGATCGTGTATCAAGCAGTGAAGTGGTGGCACATGTTACGGATTATAAAAAATTGAAAACCACGATCAGTGTTGATGAATTGGATGTCCCAAGTGTTAAAAAAGGACAAACAGTTGAAATTAAAGCCAGTGCTTTTGAAGATGAAACGTTTACGGGTGAAGTGACCAGTGTAGCAAAGGAAGGTACATATGAGAATGGAGTTTCTACGTTCGATGTCACTATCAAAATTGACAAACCCGGCGATATAAAAATTGGGATGTCGACTGAGGTGAGCATTTTGACGAATAGTGTAAAAGATGCTTTATATGTTCCGATTGAAGCAGTCCAAATTGAAGGTGAAGAGAAATATGTGAATATACAACAATCCGGTACAACTGAAAAAGCTGCCAGTACAAAAAAAGTGGTTGAGACTGGGATCAGCAACGATAAGTATATTGAAATAACTTCGGGTCTTGAAGAGGGACAGTTCGTTTCCTTGCCTATCACCATCAATGAGAGCTCCACTGGCAGTGGCGGCGAAGGAATGAGGGGTGGGCAAGGAGGCGAAATAAGAATGCAGAGCGGCAGCGGAGTTCCGAGCGGCGGGATGCCAAGCGGTGGCGGAATGCCGAGTGGCAAGGGAGGTCAGTAAAATGGCGAAACCCATCATAAAAATTAAGAACATGTCTAAATCTTATGAATTAGGCGGTGAAACGGTCAACGCCCTTCAAGATGTCTGTCTTACAATCGATAAAGGCGATTTCATTTCGATCATCGGTCCTTCCGGATCAGGGAAATCGACGTTCATGAATATGATTGGCTGCCTTGACAAGCCTGACATAGGTGAATATCTTCTCGATGGAAAAGAAGTGGAAAAGATGAAGGATAATGAGCTGGCTGCCATTCGTAATATTAAAATCGGATTTATCTTTCAAAATTTCAACCTGTTGGCAAAACTGACAGCGTTGGAGAATGTCGAACTTCCCCTGGTTTATAGAGGGGCAAGCGTGAAGGAAAGAAGAGAAGTGGCCAATGCATGCCTTGATATGGTCGGCCTGAGTGACCGGAAGAATCACCTGCCGACCCAACTGTCGGGTGGACAGCAGCAAAGAGTTGCGATTGCAAGGGCACTTGCCGGTAACCCTCCCGTTTTATTGGCGGATGAGCCGACGGGGGCACTTGATAGTAAAACGAGTAAAGAAGTGCTGCAGATGCTGAAAGAATTGAACGGAAAGGGACAAACAATCATTCTTATAACCCATGACTTGGAAGTTGCTAAAGAAGCGACTCGTGTCGTCCGGATACAGGATGGTCAGCTATTTGAAAACGGAGGTGATTGGATTGAACCTGAGCGAATCTATGAAGATGGCTATACGCAGTATCAAAACCAATAAAGTCAGAGCATTTTTAACCATGCTTGGGATCATAATTGGAGTTGCCTCCGTAATCGTCCTTGTTTCGATTGGACAGGGTTCCTCACAGTCCGTTCAGGATGAGATCAATAGCCTGGGAACGAACCTGATAACGGTTAGTGTCACGGATACCGACTCCGTGGAGCTGACGGATGATACAATTGAACAGTTTAAAGAGCTGAACGGGATATCGGAAGTGGCGCCTGTGGTCACTGGACGCGTTTATGCTAAGAATGGAGAAGCTACGGAACAGGTTTCAATGACCGGTGCAACTTCATCCTACTTATCAGTCAGGGATCTGGAGCTCAGTCAAGGCCGGTTTTTGACGGATATGGAAACGGAATTACGCTCCAAGGTCGTTGTCCTTGGAGCAGATACAGCCACCACGCTTTTTGAAAATCAAAAAGCCGTGGACCAGAACGTTCTCATCGGCGGCGTTTCCTATCGCGTGATCGGTGTGCTGAAATCGGTAGGCACCTCAATGGGATCGAGCGGGGATGATGTAATCATCGCCCCGATCACCACTGCCGAAAGGGCTACAGGCAGCACGACAATCGGAACCGTCTATTTAAAAGCGAAGAACGAGAATATCATAGATAGGGCGATGTACCAGGTACAAGGTACGATGACCACATCATTCCCAGAACAGAGTGATAACTATTCGGTGTCCAATCAAGAAGATCTGATGGATACAATGAGCTCCGTGTCGGACACGTTCACACTCATGCTTGGCGGTATTGCGAGTATTTCGTTACTGGTAGGCGGAATCGGGATCATGAATATCATGCTGGTTTCCGTCTCGGAGAGGACGAAGGAAATCGGGATTAGAAAAGCAATTGGGGCAAATCGGAAATCGATCCTTCTTCAGTTTTTAATTGAAGCGATGGTCTTGAGCTGCTTCGGAGGACTGTTGGGAGTTGGAATTGGCTTGGGAATCGCAAAATTGATTTCAGTTTTTTCAAGCTTAACGATTAGTTATTCATGGTCGGTGACATTGTTTGCCTTCTTATTCTCCATTTTAATCGGGATAATATTTGGCGTATTTCCTGCCAATAAAGCATCCAGATTAAATCCAATTCAAGCACTGCGTCACGAATGAACATACAATTTGAGAGAAAGCAGGCGATTAAAAGCCCGCTTTCTTTTGCATATGAAAAAGGATAAAATCAACATATATATCACAATTGAAGCGGCTGGGAGGTACCCTGAATGAAGGTTTTGGTGGTAGAGGATAATGTTTCATTATTAGAATCGATCCGACAGATTCTGACTGATGAATATGAAGTCGATACAGCAGACAATGGGGAAGATGGGCTATTCATGGCTCAGCAAAGTATATACGATATCATCATTTTGGATGTAATGCTTCCGGAAATCGATGGATTTGAAATCGTACGGAAAATCAGGGACGCAAAAATCGATACAAGTGTCTTGTTTTTGACGGCAAAAGATGCTCTTGAGGATCGTGTCAAAGGATTGGAAATGGGTGGCGATGATTATTTAGTCAAGCCGTTCCAGGCACCGGAACTTAAGGCCAGGATTCGTGCCCTGCTTCGAAGGAGCGGCATTATATCGCTTGCGCAGCATGTAAAATACCGTGGTATTGAACTGCTGGAAAAGGAAAAGGATATTTTAGTTGATGGAAAGGTCATTAAAATGACCTTGAAACAGTTTGAATTACTGGAGTACCTAATTCAAAATAATGGGAAAATATTGACCCGTGAGCAAATTTTCGACCGTATTTGGGGGTTTGATTCAGATACAACGATTGCCATTGTCGAAGTGTTCATCCATCACCTTAGAAAAAAATTGGAACCTTTCAATTATCATAAAGATATTCAAACCGTACGCGGTATTGGTTATATGCTAAAACAACCATAAGGGGATCATTATGTTCCAAAAAACACGGCTTCAACTAACATTATTGAATTCTATCGTCTTTATTGTCTTAATAGCCATATTAAGCAGAACGATTTATTTCTATACGGAAGACCAGATCTATAAGGATGTAAATGATTCACTTATAAAGGATTACAGGGATTTCAATAATGGCGGCATGCCAGGCGGACGTCCGCAAGGTGAGTTTCTCTTAGGTCCGGGGCCAAGTGTCATCGTTTGGGGACCGGATGATACGATCATTGAGCCAAGACTGAGTGTAGACAATTTTTTTAAGGTCAATGAACAACAATTTTTCCCTAAAACATTTGATGACATTGAAGAAATATCAGTGAATGGATACACGTATCGGGCCCTTTCCACCCAGGTCGATACAGGGTATGGAGAGATGGCCGTACAATTCATCAGGAATGTGGATACAGAAAAGGAAATGCTCGATCGCTTGCTGCTCATATTGTTTGTTGGTGGAGGAATTGGAAGTCTAGTGGCGGTTGGCGCAGGCTATCTTCTGGCAGGACGGGCTTTGATCCCGGTCAAGAAATCCTGGGATCAGCAGCAGCAGTTTGTCTCGGATGCTTCGCATGAAATTAGAACGCCTCTTGCTGTCATTCAATCGCGGGCTGATTTGCTGTTTCAATCACCGAACGCGACAATCGAGGAAAAAGCCGTTGATATATCCATCATTTCGAAAGAAGTCCGGCGATTGAATAAGCTTGTAAACGGACTTTTGACCTTGACCAGAACGGATTCAAATCAAATGGAGGTTAAGAAATCAAACTTTTTCCTTGATGACTTACTTATGGATATCGTGGAACAGTATACGGATATAGCATCTTTTCAAGAAAAATCAATCATTAGCCATGCTCCCGAACAGGTGGTGTTTCATGGTGATAAAGAGAGAATTCATCAGCTGTTGGTGATATTGGTGGATAATGCCATGAAATTCACCGAGGAAGGCGGGAAGATTTCCCTATCCTGCATCAAGAATGCTTCATCCATCATTCTTACTGTGGAGGATAATGGAAAAGGCATTCCGCAGGAAGATCTCCCCTTGATTTTTAACCGTTTTTATCAAGTGGAGCAATCCCGTTCAACAAATGAAGGCTCAGGCTTAGGTCTATCCATAGCCAAATGGATTGTAAACACACATCAAGGGAACATCAAGGTTACGAGTGAACTGAATGAACGCACCCGTTTCGAAATCACTTTTCCGAGAAATCAAAGGAAAAATTAATCCGCCTTAAGAAGTTATCCAATAGTAAAAGACCCTTACTTTCTTCCTTGTTGCTTAAGGAAAAGTTAAGGGTCTTTTTAGATAATCATCTTATAAATACAGTATTTTCGGAGGGGAATCATTAATGAAAAGACTTGGTAAGTTACACTTTTTGGTTGGAATATTGGCTTCGATCCTTTTAATGGCCCAAGCAGTCATCGGGATCATGATGTATGTGGATGGCAGCGGCACTGAACCCATGAACCGACAGGCGGTGATGGGTCAGCCTGCCGATCGCAACACAACAGAAACGGATGATACGGTAGAATCGGCTAATAGCAGTACGGCGACCGATGATTCATCTACGGAAACGGCATCTAATGATACTCAGGGCACTCCACAAGGAGGGCCAAATGGTTCCGGGACTCCAGGGGAGATGCCAAGCGGTGGCGGTTTCCAAGGCAGAGACTCTTTTGCAGGGAAATTCATCGACTTTTATCAAGGGGCAGGTGGCTTGGCCGCATCCTTCATCATCTTTGTAATTGGAGGCGCTGGATTAGCGACTACGATGATATCCAGAAAAACAGCTGCCTAAATAGTCGAAACTATTTAAGGAAAGAGAAGGTTCCCTTCGATGGGGAGCCTTCTTTTTTAATTCACGAAACGCTTATTGTCACTAATTGTTATTTTAAAAAGGGAAATAATAATTGCACTTAAAAAAATATTAGTTTAATATAGACTTCTGGAGAGGTACGTACATGTATTTTGGATGAAAGAGAAAACGTTTGCATAAATTTTTTGAGGGTATCCTACTATTAATGCACGAACATTAAATTCACCCTTAGTGGAGGCAGAATATATGAAATTTCTGATTGCAATTTTAGGACTGCTTATTGTTTTTGGACTAGCTATCTTAGCCAGCAGTGACCGGAAGAAAGTTAAAATTAAACCGATCATTCTCATGGTGGTCATTCAGCTTATTTTAACTTATTTATTATTAAACACGAAGTTTGGCTTAGTGATCATCAATTCGATTGCCGATGGTTTCGGGAAACTCTTAGAATGGGCAAATGAAGGGATAACCTTTGTATTTGGCGGGATTGTGAACGAAGGAGCGTCGCCTTTCTTTTTAAATGTCCTTCTTCCTATCGTATTCATCTCAGCATTAATCGGGATTTTACAGCACTTCAAGATCCTTCCGTTCATCATGAAGTGGATTGGATTCCTTCTAAGTAAGGTGAATGGAATGGGTAAATTGGAATCTTACAATGCGGTAGCATCAGCAATAGTGGGCCAATCCGAGGTTTTCATAACCTTGAAAAAACAACTCGGTGCCATTCCGCCATCTCGCATGTATACGCTTTGTGCATCAGCGATGTCAACTGTATCGATGTCGATCGTCGGCGCATATATGACTATGATTGAACCAAAGTACGTTGTGACGGCAATTGTTATTAACATGTTTGGTGGATTTATCATCGCATCCATTATCAATCCTTATACCGTAACGGATGAAGAGGATATTCTCCCTGTTGAAGAAGGGGCAGAGAAGCAGTCTTTCTTCGAAATGCTTGGGGAATATATCATGGATGGATTTAAAGTTGCTATCACTGTAGCAGCGATGTTAATTGGTTTCGTTGCATTAATCGCAGGGATCAATAGCTTATTCGACATGATCTTCGGCATCAGCTTCCAAGACATCATGGGGTATATCTTTGCACCGTTTGCCTTTATCATGGGTATACCGATTTCCGAAACCGTGACTGCTGGCGGAATCATGGCGACGAAACTGGTAACCAATGAATTCGTTGCCATGCTGAGCTTAGGGGACGCATCAGCAGCCTTGAGTGAAAGGACGATAGGGATCGTTTCGGTTTTCTTGGTTTCATTCGCCAATTTCTCATCAATTGGAATCATTGCCGGTGCAGTCAAAGGACTTCATGAAAAACAGGGAAATGTTGTAGCCCGTTTCGGCTTGAAGCTGCTTTACGGTGCGACTCTTGTCAGCATCCTATCAGCGATCATTGTAAGTGTGATACTTTAAATAACGAATCTATCATAAAAGGGCACTTGGGTCTACTCCTAAGTGCCTCTTTTATATTTGTACAGCAAAGATACAATATTTTGAAGGTGTTTGGCTTGCTGGTATATAATACATAAAATGACAGGCGTGAAAGGGGAGTTTTAGCATGACGATGGATGGAAAAGAAACGGCTATCTTTGCAGGAGGCTGCTTTTGGTGCATGGTTGCTCCCTTTGATGAAATGGATGGTATTATTTCAGTGACATCGGGTTATACAGGCGGTGAATTTGCCGCACCTAGTTATAAACAAGTGATTACCGGTTCGACCGATCATGTTGAAGCGGTTCAAGTGGTATTCGATCCATCAATCATTTCCTATAAAACCTTATTGGAGATATTCTGGCATCAAATCGATCCTACGGATGACGAGGGGCAGTTCTCGGATAGGGGAAAGCAATACAAAGCAGCCATTTTCTATCTTAATGAACGTCAGAAACAGGAGGCAGAACAATCGAAGGAAGACTTAATTATGAGCGGGCGGTTTAAGAAACCTATTGTTACGGGTATTCTACCATCGGGGAATTTTTACGCCGCTGAGGAATATCATCAAGAGTTCTATCGAAAAAATCAATTTCGCTATGCATTATATCGTAAAGGCTCAGGACGGGATGCTTTCATTAAAGAAAATTGGCCTAAGGATAATGCACACCTTAGAAAAACCTTAACGGAGAGTCAGTTTCATGTCACCCAGGAAAATGGCACGGAGCCGCCTTTCGATAATGCCTATTGGGATCACTTTGAAGAAGGCATCTATGTGGATGTCGTTTCTGGGGAGCCTCTATTCAGTTCGCGGAATAAGTATGATAGCGGCTGTGGGTGGCCTAGCTTCACGAAGCCCATCATGTCGGCAAGTGTCAATGAAAAAATCGATCTCAGCCACCGAATGACCCGGACTGAGGTGCGCAGCAGGGACGCCGATTCCCACCTTGGACATGTTTTTCCTGATGGCCCAAGCCCTAAAGGCACAAGATATTGCATAAACTCTGCGGCCCTTCGATTCATTCCTAGAAATGAAATGGAGAAAGAGGGATATGGTGACTTATTATTACTTTTTAAAATGAAATAACTAGGGAGATAGGGGAACACAAATGGATAAAATAGATGAAAATTTATATCAATATATCCTTGATAACTCGTCGAAGATTACGGAAAACTGGCTGGCTTTAAGGGAAAAGCAGTCTGGATCCATCTATTCAATGGATTCTAATGAGGAAATCGAAAAGCTTCTTAGGGAACAGAATACATTGACGATCAAGACAGTGACCAGTGCTTTGCTTGAAGATAAAACTGCTTTTATTGAAACGATGGAGCAGTGGGCCACACTTGTCGCGAAGAGCAGGGTTGAATCTGACACCCCTATTTACGAAGTGTTGGAAGCGCTTAATAAGGTTCGCGAAACATATTGGGCCTTCATCACTGATTATATGCTCATGGATACGAAGATAACGAAGGATACAATTATCCGGTGGAGCCGGCTTATTAATCATGCCTTCGATCAATTGAACCGTGAGTTCACAGAGCAGTATTACCTTTTGACAAAAGAACGACTCCTTGTTCAACAGGAGCTGATTAATGAACTGGGCGCACCTGTCATTCCCATTGTTGATGCCATTGCGGTATTGCCGTTAATCGGTGAAATCGATACCTATCGGGCAAAGGAAATATTGAATGGGACTCCAAACAAATGCATTAGCAAAAATATTACACACTTATTCATCGATTTATCGGGGGTCTCCCTTTTGGATACGATGGTTGCCCAACAGATCTATCAATTGATAAGTACCCTGAACCTGTTAGGAATTCAATCGACCATTTCCGGGATTCGTCCTGAAGTGGCCCAGACATCGATTCAGTTAGGTCTTGATTTTAGTCAGGTTTCGACACATAGTACTCTTAAACAGGCTCTTTCCAAGCAAGGGATCAAACTTTACGAGAAAAAATGATATAAGGGTGCAGAAAATGAAAAAGAACCAGATCCCGCTAGGAATCTGGTTCTTTTTCGTGATTCTATAACTTGAATGAACTTTTCAACCCGACGATTTGGTTGAAGACCAAGTGATCGGCCGCAGTGAGTTTTGAATCAACATTATAATAGCCATGCCTGAAGAATTGGAATTTATCCTGAGGCTTAACATCTTTCATGTTAGGCTCGACAAATCCTTGTAAAATTTCTATAGAATCAGGGTTTACCCGGTCCAGGAATGATTTTTCTTCCTCTTCATCATTTTCCTTATCCAGGATTAAAGGCTGATAGTTGCGGAATTCCGCTGAAACGGCTTGTGAAGCTTCTACCCAGTGCAATGTACCTTTTACTTTACGGCCAGTGAAACCCGATCCGCTTTTCGTTTCAATATCGTATGTGCAGCGAAGTTCGATGACGTTACCGGCATCGTCTTTTATCACTTCTTCACATTTAATGAAATAAGCATGTTTCAAACGAACTTCATTGCCCGGGAAAAGTCGGAAATACTTTTTCGGCGGGTTTTCCATGAAATCGTCCTGTTCGATATATATTTCACGTGAAAACGGGATTTGGCGTGTGCCCATTTCCGGAACTTCCGGATTGACCTCAGCATCCAGCCATTCTATCTCGCCTTCCGGATAGTTGGTGATGACCACTTTAAGCGGGTTCAGGATGGCCATAGTCCGTGGAGCCTTCAGCTTCAAGTCTTCCCGCACGAAATGATCAAGCATTTGAGAGTCCACGACACCGCTTGTTTTGGCGACGCCTATCTCTTGGCAGAATGCACGAATCGCTTCTGGTGTATACCCGCGTCTCCGCAAGCCTGAAACAGTAGGCATCCGCGGGTCGTCCCAGCCGTCCACGAAGCCCTCATCGACAAGCTGCTTCAGTTTTCGCTTGCTCATTACTGTATTGGTTAGGTTAAGACGGCCAAATTCATATTGTTTTGGTTTGCTTTCCATTTCACAATTCTCAACGATCCAGTCATAAAGAGGGCGTTGATCTTCGAACTCAAGGGTACAAATGGAGTGTGTGACTCCCTCGATGGCATCTTCAATTGGGTGGGCAAAGGCATACATTGGGTAGATGCACCATTTGTTGCCGGTATTATGGTGTTCAGTATGGGAGATACGGTATATGACGGGATCACGCAAATTAATGTTAGGTGAGCTCATATCGATTTTTGCACGCAATACTTTTTTGCCGTTTTCGAATTCGCCGCTGCGCATCTTTTCAAATAGTTCAAGATTTTCCTCGACGGTTCTATTTCGGTAGGGGCTGTCTTTCCCCGGCTCTGTCAGCGTTCCGCGATATTCACGGATTTGGTCGGCATTAAGGTCGTCCACATATGCCAGTCCTTTATTGATGAGCAGCACAGCTCTTTTATACATTTCATCAAAATAGTCGGAAGCGAAGAAAAGGTTATCCCAGTCGTAACCGAGCCATTTTACATCTTCCTTTATGGAGTTAACAAACTCAATATCCTCTTTCAACGGATTCGTATCATCGAAACGAAGGTTAGTTTTCCCATTGAAATCATCAGCCACCCCAAAATTCAAAATGATTGATTTGGCATGTCCGATATGTAAATATCCGTTCGGCTCGGGAGGGAAGCGGGTGATGACATGATCATGTTTTCCGGACTCTAGGTCATCTTTTATAATATTTTTAATAAAATTCGAAGAGTTATTTTCCAACTGAATTCGACCTCTTTCATTTATATACTTCTTTTAATTTTACCTGTATATATACCATAAATACAGATATTTTTCCATGTTCAAGCCGGAATCAGGGTTTATCTGAAACAATTCATCAAGTATTTAGTTTGTACAATCGGAGCCGAAATATCCCTGAAACTTTAATCAGGTAATTTAGGGAACTACCTAACTGGATATTAAGGAAACCAATAAATCCTTTTTCATTCAAAAAAAGCAATACAGGAATTCACGCCTGTATTGCTTATAATCTCGCTAGCAGACAGATTTTAGAATTGAAATCAAAAGACTGTCGTTTGCAAAAATTCTTTTGTACGCTCTTCCTTTGGATTGGTGAAGAATTCTTTTGGCGGTCCGCTTTCGACAACCCTACCATTATGCATGAAGACAATCCAATCCCCGACTTCACGTGCAAAGCTCATTTCATGTGTAACGACTACCATTGTCATCCCTTCCAAGGCAAGTTCCTTCATCGTGGCAAGAACTTCACCGACAAGTTCGGGATCCAGAGCCGAGGTGGGCTCATCAAAGAGCAGGATATCAGGTTTCATGGCAAGGGCGCGGGCTATGGCAACACGCTGTTTCTGGCCACCTGAGAGCTTGCTTGGATAGACATCCGCTTTATCTGATAAACCGACTTTTGCAAGCAATGCCTTTGCTTCTTCAATCGCTTGGGCCTTAGGGACCTTTTTGACGTGTGTCGGTGCTTCGATGACATTTTCCAGTACGGTCATATGAGGAAAGAGGTAGAAATGCTGAAATACCATTCCGACTTTTTCGCGGATTTTATTAATATCATGGGTACCCGGATTGATTTCCGTTCCTTCAATGAGGATTTGGCCGCTGTCTTTCTTCTCTAAATAATTCAAACAGCGGAGCAGGGTGCTTTTTCCGGAACCGCTTGGTCCGATCAGACAGACAACATCGCTATCGAGTACCTTCATATCAATATCTTTAAGTACATGCAGATTTCCATACGATTTATTTAAATTCCTTATCCGAATCATTTCTTTTTGTTCCATTTCAATTCCCCCTATCGATCACTAATGGACAGTTTCTTTTCGAATAAATTGACGATAATGGTCAGGAATGCCACTAGAATCAAGTAGTAGACCGCTACAATCAATAAATAAGTCATTTCATCGAAATTATTCGAGCCTAACGTAGTCGCCACATTAAACAGCTCATTCATGGATATGAAGGCTGCAAGTGATGAATCCTTCAGTCCGATGATGAATTGGTTGCCAAGCGGCGGCAATGCGCGGCGGAAGGCTTGAGGCAAGATGATCCTCCTTAAGGTGAGCGAATTGCTCATGCCAAGGGAGCGTCCGGCCTCCATTTGGCCTTTGTCGATGGATTGAATCGTCCCACGTAAAATCTCTGAGATATACGCTCCATTATGGAAGGCCAGGGCAAGTGACGCCGCCCAGAAGTCCGGCAGTAAGAAGAGATTGCTGATACCGAAATAGAGTATGAATATCTGTACGATTAAAGGTGTTCCACGTACCAGGAATACATATGTATCTGAAATCCATGCAAGAATTTTTATATTGGATATTTTTAAAAGTGCAAATAGCAAACCGATGACGATACCTACCAATATGGAGACTACCGTCAGTTCCAATGTGAGGAGCATGGCTCGGATGAATACGTCCGAGGAGCTAAATAATGTATCAAAAAAATGTGAAAAACTTGGCAATGTAATGACTCCCTTTCTATCAATCTTTATTCAGGCTTAGTTGTGATGTCCTCACCGAAGTATTTTTTGCTGATTTTCGCAAGAGTTCCATCTTCCCGGAGGTTTTCAAGTGCTTCGTTGATGCGTGCAAGCAGCTGAGGGTTGTCGTTAGGCAGTACGATGGCTTGCTCGCTTCGTTCGATCAATTGCCTTCCTTCAATGTCGAAACCTTCCTTGGTCGCTTCCTTGCCGGTTACGAAGTCGGTGATGACGGCATCATGACGCCCTCCGCTCAATGCTTTCAGGGCGGTGATATCACTGTCATAGGTTTTTACATTGGTTGTATATTTTTCTGCTGTGGTTGCGTACGTAGAGCCTTTAGAAGCCGCAACTTCCTTACCCTTTAAATCTTCAACCGTTTTAATATCACTATCCGAACGGACAAAAATTTGAGGACCTGAATAGTAATAAGGGGTAGAGAAGGCAACATGTTTACTTCGTTGTTCATTGATTGTATGACTGGCAACCGCGGCATCTGCCCGACCGGTTTTAACACCTTCCACGATACCTTTGAACTTTATCCGTTTAGGCACTGGCTCTAGGTCGAGTTCCTTTGCAATTGCATCGCCAACTTCAATATCGAACCCGGTTACGGTCATGTCATCATTGACATAACTGAATGGCTTGAATTCACCTGAAGCAGCGAAAACAAACTGGTCCTCATTGATCAGCTTACTCCCGTCCTCCAGCTGGTCCTTTTCAGCACAGCCGGACAGAAGACCAAGAACAGCCAGAATGGATACAATGAATGTAATTGATGATTTCATGATAATTTCATTTCCCCCTTTGAAAAAAACTAATAGAATGGTCTATACCCTTATAAGGCAGTGAATAACCTTATTAACTAGGGAAAATAAAAACTGAAATAAAAACGGTTGTCCAGATCATGCCGACATTTCATTCAAGAATCCCCCTTAACTATGCATTTCATAAAGGTTCTCGGCCTTTGCCTTCATTTCCTTTAAATTCACCAGTTATTTATTGGAAGAATGATAGCGCCTATTAATAGAGGGTGGGAACTAATGGTATCTTTTCAATTCCATATAGGTAATTTCTATTTCAATATAAAAAAGCCGACCGTGACCATGCCGACTTTTCCGCGATTAAAACCTATGAATATGAATAGAGGATAGCTTTATAAAATGGAAACTCCATTTGATTTTGTAAGTGTTACTAAAGTAGAACTAGTGACTCTTGGAATAAAAGACCCTCATTTCATATCATCACTTTCTCTTTATTTACTCAAAAATGAAACCCATTGTTCCAAAGTAGGAATGTATAACAAGTTCCTTTTATATACGATTAAATTATTACAATTCAAAGGAGGAACTATATTGATTTAATGTCATGCTGTAAATCCATTAACAATTTACAAGTCACCTTGGAACTTAGAACCTTGGCGTCCAGATTTATCGCTAGCATTAACCTATAAAAACAAATGTAACCCAGAGTAGTAGGGCTACATTAATTTTTATTTGAAATAAGAGGTGATTTCATATGTTTAGCAGTTCCAATCAAGCGATATTTGATCCAGGTTATATTTTTTTACTGTTAATTATTTTAGGGATTGTCTATTTAGTTTACTTTGCGTTAATTGTAGTTACTATAAAATTAAACGCTCTAACTATAAGTACTTTAACTATATCTTTCATTACTTATTTGATTGTTGGATTTTATATGGCGGGAGCCGGTTATTATATGGATGAACATCCAGATTATAACTTAGTGTTTATTGGCTACGGATTCCCGGATTTAATTTTATTGGCGTTCCCTTATATCTTTTTATCTCTAGCAGCAAGTCTAGGTGAAAAAAAACGAAATAAATAATAAAATAAAAAAGCACCTCTAAACTGAGACACCTCGTTTCAATATTAGTCATTTTTGCGATTACTGCCCCCCTGTTAAAGTAGGGGGGTCTTTGCATTCAATCCCGAATTGATTGACTGACTTTAATTTTGGCCATGAATTGAAGTATAATATAGCAAAATAGAAGAAGGGCAGTTGGGAAAATGGTGAGCAACTTTGTGCAAGAGCAGTTACAGGAATTTCGCGAAAGAAATCAAGATAGAGGCCGTTTGATTATAAAATGTCCGGACCAGCCGGGAATTGTTTCGACAGTTACGGCTTTTCTTAAAGAATATGATGCAAATATTGTTGAATTGAGTCAGTATTCGATGAATCCTGAGGGCGGTACCTTTTTCACCAGGATCGAGTTCGATTGTCCAGGATTGAAGGATAAGGCAGCGGATATGCAACTGGCATTCCAGGAAGTTTCGACAGCATTCTCGATGCAATGGACATTTAACCATGTCAGTGATTTGAAGAGAACGGCCATCTTCGTTTCCAAGGAACCTCATTGCCTTTTGGAATTGCTATGGGAGTGGCAAAGCGGGGATTTATTGGCTGACATTGCGCTAGTCATCAGCAACCATGAAGATACGAGGGAAATTGTCGAATCGATGGGCATCCCGTTTTATTACATTCCTGCCAATAAGGATATACGCAAGGAAGTGGAGACTAAACAGCTTGGACTTCTGGAAGAATTCAAGGTGGACCTTATTGTATTGGCCAGGTATATGCAGATATTGACGCCGGACTTCGTAGCGGCCCATCCGAACAGAATCATCAATATCCATCATTCATTTTTACCTGCCTTCATTGGAGCCCGGCCTTATGAACGAGCTTATGACAGAGGTGTTAAGCTGATTGGAGCGACATCCCATTATGTGACGAATGATTTGGATGAAGGTCCAATCATCGAACAGGATATTGAACGTGTGGACCATCGTGATTCTGCCGCGGATATGAAGAAAATCGGTCGTTCAGCTGAACGCAGGGTGCTGGCACGTGCCGTTAAATGGCATTTGGAGGACCGCGTCATTGTTCATGAAAATAAAACGGTAGTCTTTTAAAATGAAAATCCCCCCTTTGAGTTGCCGAGGGGGGTTCCGTTTGCGACAAAAGGAGGTTCGGATTGCTCCCATCCTAGAAGCATGATTTTAGCATAATACTGAATTATCAGTCATGTTTTTTAACTTGATTATAGGAATGATACCCTTACTAGATTGAAGAAATTTGCGACACTCCTGCCGAATAACTGGCTAGCCGAGACCCCGGAGACGCTTGCTGGCGAGGAGGCTTGGCAGACAGTCGGCGGAAAGGGAGCGGATTTCTGAAATCAGCTGGAACTTTTTTAAACGAATTGAAAGTAAACTAGTTCTTCTCTAAATTGTCTACAGTCAGAACCCCCCCCTTTGGGTTGCCAAGGAGGGTTTTTAGGATGGAATTTAGTGAGTGCTAGTACGTGTATTCCACCCTTACCGAGGCAGTGATGTTCAGTTCACCAGGCTGAATCGGGGTAGTCGCCATTTTTGAAAAGGTACTTGTTTGATAAAGCATTGGGGTTGCCGTTTCGGATAGCTCTTCAACCTTATTAGGGACTGGGTTCAATGAGATTCCCAGTGTTCGAGCCATGGAGAGTGCTTTTTCATATGCATTTTTTAAGGCGAGAGAAAGTGCCTGGTTATAGTATGCATCTGGATTTGATAAAGAGAAGCGGATGCTGGTGATTGAATTGGCGCCGCTTCTGACGGCCGTGTCGATTATGCTGCCTATTTTCTCGATGTCGGACGTTTGGGCTTGTATGATGTGCTGGACTTTATAGTTCTTGAACAATTCCTTTCCGTCAATATAATCATATTGTGGATCGATTCTGTAATCACTCGTTTTCAATTGCTCTTCGGGAATGCCTGCGGATTTAAGTGATGCGATGACATTTGCGATAGCTTGGGAATTGGCTTGCTGGGCCTTTTGCGGGTCCTTATCCTCTGTTATGACTCCAAGGGTGATCGTGGCTTGATCCGGAGCAGCAGATAGCGTCTCTGAGCCGGAAACTTTCAATATATGATCATCATTGCGGTAATAATCCCTTTCGGGGGCATTGTATTCTTGATTCATTTTGACACCAGCCTTTATAAGAGATAATCTCACCCCTATTGTACGAATTATGAACGGGAAACATGATTGAAATATCCCCATCGTCATTAATTCGTTCGAATGATCATAAAAAAACACTCGGCCAAGACCGAGTGCGCATTAATTATGAATGACTTGAACCCTGCCAACCTGCCCATCAGTCAACCTTACTTTAATTCCATGAGGGTGAGTGCTGGAGTTGGTTAAAATATCCTTTACAGTGCCGCTTGTCAGTTTTCCGGTGCGTTGATCTGCTTTAAGTACAATGTCCACAGAGGCACCTGGGGTAATATCTTTCCGGTTTTTACCGTTCATGTTCAATTCAATCCTTTTCAGAGTTATTTGCAACCATTCAATCATGCAGTAACTTCAGTATAAGGAAAACGGCGGGCCCAGTCGACTTTTAGATAAAATCACAATTGGCACTTAGTGAATTTTTTTCAATGGTTCGACAGCAGGGCCATTCAACACTTCACCAGCGATGGAGTAGCGGGAGCCATGACATGGGCAATCCCAAGTACGGTCGCCGCTATTCCAGGCAACTTCACACCCCATGTGTGTACATGTGGAATCAACGATATGAAGCTGGCCATCATGATCACGGTAACACCCAGCTTTGTCTCCATTCACCCTAACGATTGCTCCTTCATCAATTCCTAAGTCTTCCGGCGTTTTTTGAATGACGGCCAATTTGCCTTTAATCAGATGCTTCGCCACATCAGCATTATCTTGGACTATATTCTTCACGCCTTTTAAACGGGCAGGATCATACAATTCCGCATACCTGTTATCTATTTGCAAAATCCGGTCAGTTAAGATCTTGGCGGCAATCGATCCATTCGTCATTCCCCATTTCGCATAGCCGGTAGCTATCAGGACGTTTTGTTGGTTGGCTGTCACTGGACCGACGAAGGGGATATTATCCGGTGTCACGATATCCTGTGCCGACCAGCGGTAGGGAATGTCCTTCACATCGAAATACTGGGAACTGAAGTCCTTCAGTGCTTCATAATGCTCGATCGTCGAGATTCCCTGGCCTGTTTTATGGCCATCTCCGCCAACAAGTATAAGTTTTTCCCCATTGTCCAATTCCGTATAGCGAAGGGAGCGGCTAGGGCTGTCTGCACTGTAATACATCCCGCCTGGATACTCCTGTTCAGTCCTGATGCCAAGCACATAGGACCTACTTACATGAACACGGGCAAAGTATAAGCCCTTTTCATCATTAAAGGGGAAGTGGGAGGCAACGATTACCTGATTGCTTTTGATTGTATGTCCAGTATCGGTCATAACGGTCGGTGGATCGCCGTCTTCAATCTTCATTGCCGTTGTCCGTTCATAAATGGTGCCTCCGCTTTCGAGAATTGTCGAAATGAGGGCCGTTAAATATTTTAATGGGTGAAACTGTGCTTGATCTTTCATTATCACAGCAGCTTTACATGGAATGGAGAAAGGGATATTCTCCGCATAATCCCCCCGAATGCCAAGTTTTTGATAGGCTCTCAGTTCTTTTTGGATTTTGCTTATATATTCGTCCGTATTTGCGTACACATAGGCATCCTGTGCAGTCAAATTACATTCAATGGATTGTTCTTCTACCAAGTCTTTAATCAGCTTCATTCCATCTATATTGGCTTCATAATAAAGTTTGGCATTTTCTTCACCATGGTCAGTGATCAGCTGGTCGTAAATCAGGCCATGCTGGGCTGTGATTTTTGCTGTAGTGTGTCCTGTCGTTCCAGTAAGGATTTCGCCTGCTTCAATCAGTGTGACTTTAACACCTTGTTTAGCTAGTAGGTAAGCAGATGTGATTCCGGTAATTCCGCCGCCTACTATTAAGACATCAGTGGTTAAATCTGTATCTAATTTAGAAAAAGTAGGGAATGTCAACGCACTGCGCCAATAAGGTTCCGGAAATCGGGGAAGGTCTGTATTTTTTTCAGTCATTTGAATACCTCCATACAGTTCATTAGTGAATCGTCCATTTATTACCATACCCAAATCCGCTATTTATACGCTTATTTTTGTAAGAAGAAAGACTAAAAAAATACATTATTTGGTTTGTTTACAATTATGTATACATGCAAACAAAAATAGATGATTTGTACACAAATATGTATATATGTTTACAAATGCGTACACATGGCTATATATAAGGTGTATGCATGTTTGTTCCTAATGTATACAAAAATGAATACAATTCGACAAATGAAAATAAAGCTACAGCTTATGAAGCATCGACTAATATAGAAATCTCTTCTATCGAGAGTGCTCCACCTAATTTTTTCTATGAAAAAGGGGGTGTTTTTAGATGAGTTCTAGAATCACAGCAGTAGACGTAGGAAATGAGGCAATTAAAACTATTTTTGGAAAGCTAGAGCCTAAAACTATATATACCAAATGTCATTACCAAAAGACATGAAGATCGGCCAGTCATAGGAATCGAAGAACTCGATGTAAAAAAAACTTGGAAGGGTTACATATTAGAGTCCATTCACCAGCCTTGCAAGACAATAATGTCATTTATCTTGTCGGAAATTTAGCGACAAAAAGTGATAACCCAACAGAACTAGATTTGGGGAGCAGTAAATCAGAGGAGGACCAAACATTAGTATTTGCGTATACATAAGCATCTTGTACATTCAATAGAATGGTTCTTCTATCAATCCTTTGATTGCTCCGTTCCTTCAGTGTTGGCCTCATATAGTATAGTCTGGCCTATTCCTCACTGTGATCAGTAATAAATTGGTCGTAAATCAAGCCGTGCCTGGACCGTGATTTTTGCGGTTGTGTGGCCTGTTGTTCCATTAAGGGTCTCATCTGCCTCAATGAATGTGGCTTTCACACCTTGCTTGGCTAATAGATAAGCTGAAGTGATACCCGTAATTCCGCCACCAACAATTAAGACATCAGTTGTTATATCAAAACGAAGGAAGGATAAAGTGCTGCGCCAATATGGCTACGGATATTGAGGAAGTTCTGTATTTTTTCGGTGATTTTAATATCTTCCTACGTTTCATTAGTGGTTTGTCCAATTTATTACCATGACCAAATTCTTCTTTTTACGCTTTCTTTTATATGAAGAAGATTATTAAAAGTTAGTTTTTTTTGTTTGTTTGCAATATCGTATACATGTAAACAAAAATAGCTGGTTTGTACGCAAAAAAGTAAACATGTTTACAAATGAGTACACATGGCTATATATAACGTGTGTACATATTTGTTCCTAATGTGTACACAAATGAATACAATTCGACAAATAAAGCTACAACTTATGAAGCATTGACTAATATAGAAACCTTTTCTATGCTTAATAGAGTGCTCCACCTAAATTTTTTTATGAAAAAGGGGATGTTTTTAGATGAGTTCTAGAATCGCAGCAATAGACGTAGGAAATGATGCAATTAAAGCTATTTTTGGAAAGCTAGAGTCTGAACTATATATACCAAATGTCATTGCAAAAGACATTGAAGATCGTCCGGTCATAGGAATCGAAGAACTCGATGAAAAAAACCCATTGGAAGGGTTACATATTAGAGTCCATTCACCAGCATTGCAAGACAATAATGCCATTTATCGTGTCGGAAATTTAGCGACAAAAAGTGATAACCCAACAGAACTAGATTTGGGGAGCAGTAAATCAGAGGAAGACCAAACATTAGTCATGCTTTTTGCGGCTATTGCATTGGATGCTGCCAAGCAAGGGAATAATGATAAGTTCAAAAAAGTAAATAACGTTGTCGAAGCGAATTATACGCTTGGAACAGGTCTACCTCTTCGGGAAGTTAAGGAAGGGAAAGATGTTGGGTACCGTTCGAAGCTACTGGGATCCGTTCACCAAGTAGAATTTTTAATTACACCTAAATACCAAGGTATTAAGGTTAATATCAAATTTGATGAAGTGAAAGTCTATCCAGAGGGCTTCGCCGCATACATTAATTTAGTCATGGACAATGATTTGAATATCATTAACCGTGAATTAATAGATAGAAGAATTCTCATTCAAGATATTGGCGGACTATCGACAGATATCGCGGTCATTAAAAACCGTAAAGTTGACGATGATAAGGCGCAAGGGTTCAATCTAGGAGTAGCTGAGGCTCTTGAATCTATTCGTGAAGAAATCAGAAAAAAACACGGTGTCGAGCTGGATAGCAGGCGAGATGTCGTTGAAATCATCACGAAGAAAAACGATCGTAACCATATTATGGTTCGCGGAAGCCGGACAAGCGTCCATGATATCGTTGACCGGATTTTAGGAGAACTTGCGAAAAAGCAATATCGCCATCTGCGCAACGTATGGCAGAAAAACTCGCAAACGGAAATCTGCTATTTTGTTGGCGGAGGTTCGATTGTCTTGAAAGATTACCTGAAAACGCTCAATCAGAATTTTGATGGCTACAATATCGACTTTTTTGAAGATGAACGGGAAAGCGTTTGGATGATGGCCAACGCCTATTATAAATTGATTTCGGATTTTAATCGCCGGAATTCAAAGGAACAGCAGCAATCCCACCAAAAGAAGAAAGAACAAAGATCAGGTGCTGTTAAATAGGTGAGAGAATGAAAAAAACAGCTTCTTCTGAAATCAAAAGAGGACAAGCCATCACTTTTCGTATCCCTTCAGATGTATCAGATTATACGTTAAGGCAGCTGCAGAAATTGAAGGAAACGGAAAGAAGGAATTTTTCCAGTAAAATTGCCGAGTATGTTCTCGATGGAATCGGACAATCGACCCATCAGGAACGGGAAATGATTGCCCTGCCCATGCCGAACAAGCTTAGCAAATCTCAGCGTGACTGGCTCAAGCATTCCCACTCAGAAGCTATGCTTGGAACGATTATGTACCATCTTTTATCCGATCCTTTACGCGCAACAGCCTTGCTAGCCTCATTAGACAGCAATGTAATTAATGAGGAGATTTATTTGCAGGATGAGCCCGAAGAACAGGATAATGAAGTGGTGCAGGCAGAAATATCTAAGAAAGATTTGGATGACTTTGATTGGAGTTTGGAAAAAACCACACAACAAGTGGAGGAACCAGAACCTGAAGAGGAAAATCTTGATGATCTTCTTGGTGATTTTCTCGATCAAATGAACCAGTGAGTGAACATATAGGAGGATATCTGACTACAAGTTGGATATCCTCCTTTTTCTTTGCGGGGGTTATGAGGAATGACACATAAAAAAGAGTATATCAAGCTGCAGCCTTTCCCGGCCAACATCGGGGAAAGGTTTTTTCTGTCGATGACGAGTCCCTCTTGTAATCGCCGGACACATTCCTCCTTAGAATAAAACAGACATCAAACGGCCGTTACTTTTCAATAGTGAAGCTTTCCTCAAACACAATCCGGTTTATACCTTTTATGATCGATTGAAGTTTTTTTGTGAAAATTGTCGAATGAACTATACGTTTAAGCGACTGTTCCAAGATTAAAACATCTTATGTTGATTTTGAGAAACCCACATTTCAAATCCCTTGTAACATTAGATAGGCACCACTCTTTTCTAGGTCGACTAGGATGTCGTGTCTGGTTTCTGCCCTGGAAAATGCAAAACAACTGTAGAAAAAATGAATAAAAGACATGGGAGTATTCAGATGAAACGATTATATGAAATAACAGGAATATTTACTGTGTTTATCGTGGCGCTCTTCTCCCTTCAATCAACTGCAGTCGGGGCAAACGAGATCTGCAGTCCCACAACGGGCACCGCGATTCAGTTATTGGACAATAAAGGGGAGTTAAAACAAACGCTGTCACTAGACGCAAACCATTCCGCGACATCGATCCGGACGATCCTTAATAATGCCATTACAAAGGTTTCCGCCTATCCGCAAGATGTATCGAATGGGAAAAGGGGAACGGTCCGTTTGTCAAAAGGCCAGTTTACGGCGAGTGCATTTATTGCAATGAAAGAAGGGGTCATTTTAGAAGGGACGGTTGAGAACGATCGCCCCGTCACGACAATGTGTACCCAGCCCTCAAGCAATTCTGTCACGATTAAAATCATGGTGAGCCATACTGGTGTCAAAAACCTGATACTAGAAGGAAAACGAAGGACGGAAGACCCCAAAACTGGGAAACCGAGAAACTATTTTGAAGCAAGGAACAGGGGCATTGAGGTCACTGCAATCGATCAATCCAAATCCACGGCGGATTTGGTGTCTGTTTATTCGGCTGTGAATGATTTGCACAGGCTTCAAAATATCCTGATCGAGGATGTTCAAATTTCCGGGTATGAGGGATATGGCATTTACTTAGAACATGTGAATGGAGTCATGATTAAAGGGTCTGATTCAAGAAAAAGAAACAAAATGGCCATAAAGGATATTGGATATGCAGGCATCGGCGGTTATTCCGCGAGTAACGTGACTGTAAGGCATGCGACGGTGAGAAACCTTGGGCCTGGGGAGACGGTGGGCAATACCAAACAAAGCTATGGCATCGCCTTTAGTCACCGGAAAGACAGTGCCGGAGATGCAATGACTCAATCAAAGTTCCAGCGAAGTGACACAATCGCAGTCGAGGGGAATGTGGTGGCGAATAACCCTCGATGGGAAGGGATTGACACCCATTCAGGCCAAAATGTTTCCTTCACGAATAATGTCATCTTAAACACGCGTTTTCCAATCATTGTCGGAGGAATGGATTACAAGGGAGGATCTATCTCAGCTTACCCACCCGGCAATATTACGATTGAGGGGAATAGAATCAATTCTTTTAATGATTATGCGTATTACGATATAGGTAAAAATGCAACAGTCAGCGAACGGGGCATTACAGTCAACGGAACGCAATACCATGATCTTACTGAAACAAAGATGGGCTTCCTGCAAACGGTCGTGATTAAAGGCAATTATGTGAATGATGTCCGGGCTAATGTCGAGGAATGGGGAGGCATCAGTATTCATGTGACCAAAAATGCCCTTATTGAAAGCAATATCATTGAAAATGGCCTCAACAATGGGATCGCGATGCTTAGCTCCAACAAGTTCACCAAAATCAAAGGAAACATCATAAACCAAATTCATAAATCCGATGAAAAGTTCATTTCAGCGGGCATTGGCATCAGAGGGTCGCATAATAACGGCAGCCCTACAAATGACTATGCCATCACCTCTTTGAACATGAAAAGCAACGTCATTGAAGGGGATAACAGATTTACCGAAGTTGGGCATGAAATCCATGTACAAGACAAAACGGTTTATAACCGCCTGGATGACTGGATTGCCATCTCGGCATTCCTTGATTGGAACAAACCTAATGTGAAAAACATCATTGAAGATGGTGAAGCCCATCCGAATTATCAAGAGTAAGGGAGTGCTGTACAAGATGCTAGTGGGTTTCAAAGTTAAAACGCCCCATTCTAAAAAAGGGACATGCGCCACCTATATTAAGTGTTACATTTGTTTTCTGGGGTGAAGCAATAGGCAAAGCATTACTCTGTAAGTCAAATTGAATCACAGTGGGTAAAAGAGGAAGTGAAAAAGTGAAGATTCTTTATTTGCATCAATATTTCAATACCGATAAAGGCAGTACCCGATCTTATGAAATAGCTAAATTTTTAGTCTCTAAAAATAATAAAGTCACCATCATCACCGGAAATTCCATAGATTCGCGTGAGGGAATAAAGATCCTATCAACCAAAACTAAATATAAACAAGAATATGGTTACCTGAAAAGATTATTATCGTTTGTTCATTATATGTATAAAAGTTTTTTCATTGGGGCGAAGGAGAAGGAGGTAGACGTTGTTTATGCTTCCTCGACCCCTTTGACAATTGGATTGATAGGTATGCTTCTTGCAAAGGTGAAGCGCAGCGAATTTGTTTTTGAAGTAAGGGATTTATGGCCAGATATACCTATTGAGCTGGGAATCATCAGACATGAATGGTTAAAGGGAATTTTATTGAAGCTAGAAAGCATGATTTATTCTTCAGCGGATAAAATCATCGTGCTTTCGCCTGGAATGAAAGAGGATTTATTGAGAAAAGGAGTCAAACGGGAAAAAATTGCTACGGTTACTAACTTTGCGGATATAAACTATTTTTCTCGAATTCGTTCCGAAGATAAAGAAGAAGCATTGGATAAATTAGGTTTAAAAGCGAAGTTTATCTGTTTATATGCAGGCACATTAGGATTTATCAATAATATCGATTATATTTTACAGCTTGCCGAAAAGACGGATGACCCCGATATTGTCTATCTAATTGTAGGTGATGGAAAGGAAAAAGAACGCTTAATTCAAGTGAAAGAGAGCAAAAGATTAAACAACGTCATTTTCTTGGATCAGGTATCTAAAAAAGAAGCGTACTTATTAATGGCCATATCTCATATAGGTCTGTGTTTTGTACGTGATAATGAAATATTGGATAGGAATAGTCAAAATAAACTTTTTGATTTTTGGGCAGCCGGAAAACCAACATTAATAAACTATAAAGGCTGGCAGCATGAGGTCATGACAAAATATGATGCAGGTCACGGTTTTGAATATAGTGAAGAATCACAGATGATAGAGTATGTAAAAGCAATGAAAAATGACAAACGAATGTATCTGAAAATACAAGAAAATATAAAGCGTTTAACCCTGAATTATGAGAAAACCAAATTGATTTCAAAACTGGAGCGAACACTGTCGGAATTGGTTGTTAATGATCATTGAATATTCATGAACAATGGGTCATACAGAATTTGATATATTTGTCTGCATCTCACTTAAGGTCTATTGAAAGATCTAATTTTGGAAAAAGGATGGAGTTCCATGGAGACTATCGTAAATACAAAGCCAGTGATAACAGGTTGGGTAAAACGGGAATACCTTAAGAACATCGAGCGGATTTTGGATTCTGGCAGGTTAATTTTAGGTGAGTATACTCGGAAATTTGAAGAAAGCGTCAGACAATACAGTGATTCTAAGTATGCTGTCGCACTTTCCAGTGCCACGGCCGCCATTGAAATTATTTTAAAATATCTAGATGTTGAAGGCAAAGAAGTGATCATGCCAAGCAATACGTTCATTTCTCCAGTATATGCGGTGAAAAATGCGAAAGGAAGGGTCGTTCTTTGTGACATTAATTTAGAGGATTTCAATTTGGATTTAAATAGCCTGAAGAACGCCGTGACTCCTAAAACGAAAGTTGTCCTAATTACGTATATTGCCGGAAGGATCCCTGATAACATCTTTGAGATTAAAGAGTTTTGTGATGAGAATGATCTTTATCTAATCGAAGATGCTTCACATGCTTTTGGTGCCACTATAAATGGATATAAAGCAGGCACAATTGGATTTGCTGGGGTTTTTTCAATGTACCCCACTAAAATTGTTACAAGTGCAACAGGCGGTGTCATTACATCGGATGATATAGATTTAATCAAATACTGTGAGTTGTTAAGGCACCATGGGAATGAAAATGGTGCAGTCAATCAAGTATTATCCGGTGACATGCTTCTCAGTGAATTTAATGCATTGCTTGGTTATCTGCAAGTTCAGGAAGCTTATGGGATGATCCAGGTCAGGCAGGAAATCTTCAGTTTCTATCAAGAAAATTTGAACGAGATTTTTCATGAACACGGTCTTTACTTCCAAGCTTCATCTGACCACAATATATCTTCATTTTATAAAATAATCGTCATGTCTAAAAGCAAAGAGCAATGCGAAACATTTAAAAAGCATTTAAACGAGTGTCATATAAGCACCGGGCATTGTTATGGGGTCCCATTACATTTACAGCCCACATTGCTAGAGGAATATCCCCTTGCGTCTCTCCCGAATGCCGATAGATTTCGTGAATCTCATTTCACGTTGCCATGTCACTTGGATTTGTCAGATGAGGATCTGAAATACATTGTAGCGAAATGTAAACAGGCAGCGGAACATGGCGATTAAAAATAGGATTGGAGTGGTGGGGTCAGGTCCAATAAGCTGTGCCATGATTGATGCCATTAATGAAAGTTCAAATGGAGAGGTGATGGGAATTTGGGGGAGAAGATTTCATTATGCCAAGGAGCTTGCAAAAGAAAAAGGAGTTCCTAAAGTTTATGGATCCCTGAATGAAGTGTTTGAAGATGATGAGCTGGATACTGTTTATATAGCCACTCCAAATGCCTCCCATTATGATCAAGCGATGGCAGCCATTGAGCATGGAAAGAACGTTATTGTGGAGAAAACGGCATTCATGACAGCCGATCAGGCCAACCGAGTTTTCGATGCTGCAGAAAAACAAAATGTTTTTGTGTTTGAGGCAGTTAGATCCATTTATGAACCCAACTTTCAAATTTTAAAGAAAGCTATTAAAAAGTTAGGGAAGATCCATGGGGCAACCCTAAAGTACCAAAACTATTCCAAGCAGTATTCGGCCTTATTAAAAGGGGAGAAAGCTCCACTTTTCGATGATAATCATGGTGGCGGGACATTAAGAACGATTGGAATTTATCCTATTTATGCGGCCATCCAATTATTTGGTGTTCCCGTTAAAAGTTATTATTTTAAACAATTGATCGTAAAAAACATTGATTTAGGCGGTACGTGCATCTTTGAATATGAAGATTTTAAAATAACGATGTTGATTTCAAAAATTAACTTAACGAATGATTCAATATCGGAAATTTACGGAGAGAACGGAACCTTGCGTTTTCACTCGTTATACGATATCCGCACAATAAGCTACCGCAGTATCATTAATGACATTGAAGAAACGATAAGTGAACCTATCAGTGATAACAGTTTGCTTTATGAAATCACTGAATTTTCAGAATTGATTTTAAAGAAAAATGTAACGGCCTACATGGAACAAAAGAACATTACGCTTAAAGCGATATCTATCATTGAACAAGCTTTAAATGGAGGAACATGATGAAAAAAATATTGCTAGTAACAGCACACCCGGATGATGCGGAAATTAGTATGGGCGGTACCGTTCGTAAGCTGCTGAACCAAGGACATTACATTATCAACATCATATTTTCCATCCCTTCGAATATCGAGGTCAGGAAACAAGAGGCAATGGAGTCATCAAAGAATTTCGGATATGAGGTACAGTTTTCTAAGTACTGCGAGGGTAATAACGTTGAGGATATCCCTCTCCATAAATTAATAAAAGAGCTCGACGATATCATCGAAAAGATGGAACCAGACGAAATCTACACACATTGGATGAATGATAGTCATCAAGATCATCAAAAGTTATCAAAGGTGGTAAGAAGCTGTTTCAGGAAAAAACAATTTACACTATATGAATTCGAACAAATCAACCAAAATAATAACATCGCTGCCAATCAATTTCACCCGAATATTTATAGTGATATTACAGAGTTCATGGAAGATAAAAAACGTATGATTACCGTGTTCCAATCACAGCTAACCGGGTATATGGGGCATTATTTAGTGAATGCGGAGCATATCGGCAGTTGGAGGGGTTCCCAAGTGAATTGTAAATACGCGGAGACATTCCTATTAATTTTTTCAAAAGAGGTTTTGTAGGTGGGAAAAAAGAAGATAGTCACAATTCACCAGCCGAATTTCCTGCCCTGGATTGGTTTGATTCATAAGGTTTTCCAATCGGACGTTTTTATATATTTGGCCGATGTGAAATACTCTTCAAGTAATTTTCAAAATAAAACATATATTCTAGGTGCTGATGGAAAAGAGTCAAGGCTAACTGTACCGCTTCAAAAAAAGCCTGAAATGTTACATGAAAAATTAATCAGTTATCATTCCCCGAATCAAAAATGGAAAAGGAATCATTTGAAGCAAATATCCGAAGTTTATAAAAAAACTCGGCACTTTCAAGATTTCTTCCCGTTGTTGGAAGAAGCATATCAAAAAGAACACGTTTTGTTAGTCGATTTAAATATTCATTTATTTGAATTGATTTTAAAATATTTAAATTATGAAGGAGAAACACACCTTTCCAATGATTTTAACACTTCCTTTGGAAAAACAGAGAGATTAGTCAGCTTAGTTAAGCAAACCAGAGGTACATGCTATTTAAGCGGGAAAAGCGGAAAGGATTATTTGGAAGAAGAATTGTTTCATAATGAAGGTATTGAAGTCGTTTATCAAAAGTTCATACATCCCGTGTATTATGTGAAAAATGAAAAAGAATGTGTAAAAAATTTATCGATTCTAGATTGGATCATGCACTATCCGGCGGATCAAATAAAAGAAACGTTTACGGAAGATAATGTAGGCAAATCAGAACAATGTAAATGAGTATATAAAATAGAGATGTGGCGTGGTTGAAAATATGAAAATAAAAAATGAATTTATGAATAAAATCCTTTTATTATTAACAGGGAATTCACTTGCACAGCTTATTCTATTCGCAAGTTCCCCCATACTGACAAGAATATATACACCAGAAGATTTTGGTGTGTTTTCAACCTATACGTCACTTTTGGCCATTCTCATGTCATTTGCATCTCTTTGTTTAGAAAAGGCGATTCCTTTAGAAAAAAACCATAGTAATACGGTTCACTTGATGTACATTAGCATGTTTACGATTGCCGTCGTTTGTATCCTGAATATAGGTTTAGGCTTCCTTAATCTATCATTATTTCGATTATACGGTATAGAAACTTCGATAATGAATGACTTTTTGCTTTCAGTTGGCCTGTTTTTTGCTGGAATCTATCAAGTGATGAGTTACTGGATGTTAAAAGAAGATAAGTTTAAAGGGTTAACTCACTCTAAACTGCTTCAATCGATTAGCAATGTAATAAGTCAGTTCTCACTTATTTCCATTAATCATCAAGGAATAGGTTTAATAGCGGGAGATATGATTGGACGGGGAATAACCCTTGTGTACATTTGGCGATATTTCTTAAAGCGAATGCATTGGCCAAAAGTGAACTATAGGAGAATCGGTTATTTGCTTAAAAAATATGAGAAATTCGCCAAATACTCCACATGGTCAACCCTCTTAAGTTCCTTATCTATGCAAATCATATTTTTGTTATTGATGCGTCTATACGGACCTGACGTGACAGGGCATTTTTCCATGGCTACAAAAACGATCGGTTTACCCATTAGTTTGTTGGGAGCGAGTATTTCGACAGTATTCTATGCCGAAGTGGCAAAAAGCATTTCAAATGAACCGGGAAGAGTTTTACATTTGTATAAGAGCATTATTACTAAAACGGCCATGTTAGGTGTGCCGATAATGGTAATTTTGGCATGGATGGCACCCGGTCTCTTCAGCTTTGTTTTTGGAGGAGAGTGGCGTGTTTCCGGTGAATATGTGACATTGATGTCTTTTATGTTTTTAAGTCAAGTGATTGTCATGCCAGTTTCCCAAATATTGTTTTTAATCAAAAAACAACGGACTCAGCTCTTATGGGATGTTTCAAGGCTGTTACTGTCTTCTATTGGAGTACTGGTCATATTCATTTCAGGGGGTTCAGCTGAAACAGCCATTTTATACTTTAGCATTTGTATGGGGGCCAGCTACTACTTTTTTGCTCTCCTTGGCTATAGGGCGATACATTCCATAGATCGAGAGGATAATCTAAAAAAATGAAGCTGATTCAACTGGGTCTGGTAGGATTATACGTCTGGTTACTGGATATATCCTACGTTTACTTTATTTCCCCTGAATATGCTTATATGGGGTATATATATCGGCAACATCCAAGTGCAGTCATGATAGTAATTTCCATGTTTTTTATTATATTGCCAGCCATATTCATAAAAAAGGAACTGGATAAGCCGTCGGAACTCGTTTTCTGGATTTTGTATTTTATTGTCTATATACCGGTAGTATGGGTTCCGAACTATTTATTTACGCTGCAGCCTGATTTTATATATGCGAATGTTCTTTTGTTTTTTTGTTTACTTATCATTGGAAATGTAAATAGATTGCCAGCCATGAGGATTACACCTCCTAATGTTAATCTCGGTCTATTAAAAATCATTTTTGTTATAACATTATTGATTTTTTTTCTTTACATCTTCAAAGTTTCGGGCGGAATTAGTCTAAAGCCTCCTATAAATTCCGAGGATATCTATGATAAGCGAATGGCCTTTCGAACGAAACTAACCCCTCTTGCAGGCTATATTATACAGTGGCTTGCAAAAGTATGTAATCCATTAATCGTGACCATTGGCTTATGCAAAAAAAAATATACCTATGTGGTTATCGGACTAGGGCTGCAATACCTTTTGTACACCGTCAATGGCTTGAAGTCCACTCTTTTATCGACTGGATTATTAATCATTGTATTCATTGCTTTTCGGAAGAAGGGAAGGGATTTTTCCATACTTTTTTGTATAAGTCTTTGTTCGCTGTTAGGCATCAGCATTTTTCTTGATTTTATCCTTGATCAGGCATATTTTTCTAATTTATTTGCCAGAAGGATGATCATCACACCGGGCTTGCTGACAAGCTATTATGTAGACTTCTTTTCAACTCATCCAAAAGCCTTGCTATCGTATAATATTTTAGAAAAATTCATAGATCCTGTTTATGACAAGAGTCCGCCATACATTATCGGTACAGAGTACTTTGGCAGACCAGAAATGGCAGCCAATGCCAATATGTTCGCCGATGCTTTTGCTAATTTCGGTTATATTGGATTCTTGGTTTATACAGTGATCTTGGCAGCGATATTATGGTTTTATGATAGCTTGACGCAAAATGAAAAGTGGCAAGGTGTCGGCATAATCCTGTTTGTTGTACCTGCATGGTGTTTAGCGGATACTGCGCTTACCACAACGTTTGTGACAGGCGGGATGTTTTTTACTTTCGTTATCATGTATTTATTGTTAGGGTCAGATTTACAAAAGGGAGATAACAGATGAAGTTATTTTATAATATTAGTTCGGTGCACCCATGGAATGATACGAGGATTTATTTCCGGCAAGCCTTTTCTTTTGGAGAAACGGGAATGTACAAGGTGAAGCATATAGCGATTGAAAATAACTTGATCCCTGAAAACATCCCTGCCAATATCGAAGTTGAATTGTTGACTAAGAGATCAAGGAAAGGGCGAATGTTGAATTGGATTGCTCTTTACCGCAAGATCAATAAAGATAAACCTGATGTGATTCAGTTTCATGATCCGGAGCTGCTGATTTTAATGAACATCATAAGAAGGATTCCCCGTTATCATCCAGTCATTGTTTATGACATGCATGAAAATGTACCAAAGGTCCTTATGAGAAAAAAAATCCCCGGAATTGCATTGAGTATATATCGTCTTTTGGAGAAACGATTGCTAAGGGCATGCAGCGGAGTCGTGTTTGCAGAAATGACGTATAAAGAGGATTATCAGTTCTTAACTTGTCCAACAACAGATGTGTACAATTACCCGAAAATTCCTGAAATGAAAGAAAACAAAGGAAAAGAAGATGTTTTCACCTTTATCTACCTAGGAAGCATCTCTGATATACGTGGCGGGGAAACCATGCTGATTCTTGCAAAAAGATTAGTAGAATTAAAGAAAGTGTTTCATATGAAGATCATTGGAACGGGCAGTGAAGGCTACATCGAAAAATTGAAAACATTCATCCTGGACAACGGCTTGGAAGATTATATCAGCCTAGAGGGTGTAGTGGCCTTTGATAAAGCATTCGAATCCATCCAGAAAGCACATGCAGGCATGGCATTTTTAGTTCCTGATCCTAATTTCATGGGTGGTAAAACAACAAAGTGTTTTGAATATATGGCCGCGGGCATTCCATTTATGGTTTCTAATTTTCTTATTCAAGATGTACTGGATAAATGGAACTGTGGAGTGTCGGCCGATGTAGCGAACATGGATGATATGGTTCAAAAAGCGGTTTATTTACTGGAATCCCCTGAGGAAGCAGCGAACATGGGGGAACGAGGAAAAGCTGCATATAGACAAGAATATAATTGGGAGAATGAAAAGGAAAAACTACTATCTCTGTTAGATGAATTAAATTCATGTTCCTAGGAGGTTTGCTATGGGATTATTTAAATGGATAAATAAATTGGCATTTATTAGTAACTGGGGGAGGTTGGGCGGAATCCACGGAATAATCGTCATGTTTGTTTACCGGATAGGCAATATAATTTACTATAAAGTGAACGTTCCAATCTTAAAACAAGTATTATGGATTTTGTACCGCATGATTGATTTGTTAATTATAAGACTCTTCATGAACTGTGAATTTCCTGCGCAATCTCAAATAGGAAAAAAATTGCACCTCCCACATGGAGCTAAAGGCATTATAATCAATCCGTTTACTAAAATAGGCGATCATGTTACAATATTGCATCAAGTAACGTTCGGGCAAAGTAAAGAAATCAGAAAAGCTCCTGAGGTTTGTGATTATGCATATATTGGAGTGGGCGCTAAAATATTGGGCGGCATCCGAATTGGCACGAATTCGAAAGTGGGGGCAAATGCAGTTGTTTTGACATCCGTTCCCGATAATTGCACGGCGGTTGGGGTGCCAAGTGTGATTAAAGGTAAGCAGAAAGAAAACGTTATAAAATAATTGCACGTAAACAAATAAAGGAGTGTTCAATTAGCCTAATTGAACACTCCTTTTTATTATCCCATGGTGCCCTTCATGAGATGATCAAGCCAGGAAAATCAGTTGATAAAGAAATAGGGCAGCAAACATGTACACGAACGGATGCACTTCACGGAATTTGCCTCTTGCCATTTTTAAAATGGGGTAGGCGATGAATCCGAGTGCTATCCCGTTGGCGATGCTTGATGTCAAAGGCATGGCGACAATGACCAAAAAGGCTGGGAATGATTCATCAAAGTGTGTCCAGTCAATTTCATTAATGCTCTTAATCATCATGCTTCCCACGATGATCAAGCTAGGTGCCGTGATTGCCGCTACATTTGAGACAGCTCCTATCAATGGACTGAAGAAGGCTGTTATCAAGAAAAGGATGGCCACTACCAAAGCGGTTAAACCTGTCTTGCCGCCCGCTCCTACACCAGCTGATGATTCAACCGAGGCAGCGGTCGGGCTTGTACCGAACATGGCACCGACAGTAGTGCCGACGGAATCTGCAAAGAAGGCACTGCCGGATTTTTCAAGCTTGTTCTCCTTCAGCAATCCAGCTTGGCGGACAATTCCTAATAAAGCACCGGTCGTATCGAATAGCATTACAAGCAAAATGGAGAAGACGACGCCATATAGCCCGTAGTTAATGACATCGGCGATAGATGTGATGGGATTGGCGACTATAATGCCTTCAGGTAATGAAGGGGTGGAAACCAGGCCGTTAATTTCCAATTGGCCTGTAAAGAAAGCGATTATGGCAGTCACGATCATTCCGATGAATATCGCTCCCTGCACATTGCGAACGATCAGAACGAACGTTATGACTAAACCAACCAATGTAAGCGCCACGCTGGGATCCCTGAAGCTTCCAAGGGTAACCAGGTTGGATTCATGCTGTGTGACGACACCTGACAAACGCAGTCCGATGAAGGTGATGAAAAGCCCGATTCCGGCACTGATAGCATGTTTCAAGTTATTAGGTATGGCCTCGATCAATTTTGAACGGAAAGAGGTTAGGGATAAAAGGATAAAGATGATGCCCGTAACAAAGACTGCAGAGAAAGCAACTGTATATGAGATATCATGGGTTCCCAATACCGAGTATGCAAAATAAGCATTCAATCCCATTGCCGGTGCTATGACAATTGGGTAATTGGCTAAAAGGGCCATGCATAGGGTACCGACTATTATTGCGATTATGGTTGCTGTGAATGCCTGGTCGAATGGAACACCGGCATCAGAAAGGATCATGGGGTTTACAACGATGATATAAGCCAGTGTTAAAAAGGTTGTAAGCCCCGCAAGTACTTCCGTCTTAATATTTGAATTCCGTTCTTTTAATTTAAACATGCGGTCACTCCTTTTTTCTATACAAAAAATCCTTGCAAAAATCTACAAGGAGGAGATGCTTACCCTTTTTCAAGTAAGTAGCTCGATGATAATAAATCTTATAAATTATATTAGAAAAATAACTAAAGTACAATAGCATGAAAAATTTTAAGGTACAGGTTTTCTCGAAAATAGATAATGATATACTAACAAATAGCTTAGACTAAGGATAATGACATGAAGTGAACGAAGCTGTTACCATTAAAGTGGATTTATCAGTCAATTAAATGAAGAAATTCAGAAAGTAGGCCCATACATGACAGAATTCATCGACCTTGGCGTCAGCCCGGCGATTAATAACATATTAAAGCAAATAGGAATATCCGCCCCTACCCCGATTCAGGAGAAATCGATACCAGATATCCTTGCTGGAAGGGATGTCATCGCGAAGGCGCAGACGGGAACGGGGAAGACTTTGGCATTTTTGCTGCCAATCTTGGAAAAGGTCGATCCCGCCGCATCCCACATACAATCATTGATCGTCACGCCAACCAGGGAATTGGCTTTGCAAATCACTGCTGAATTGAAAAAATTCGCTGATGAAATCGAGGGACTTCAAGTGCTTGCAGTTTATGGCGGACAGGATGTCGAGCAGCAAATGAAAAAGCTGACAAGAAACATCTCCGTGGTGGTCGCCACGCCAGGAAGGTTATTAGATCATTTACGAAGAGGCACCATTGATCTCTCACAAACTCAAACACTTGTGCTTGATGAAGCTGATCAAATGCTTCATATTGGGTTTTTACCAGAAGTGGAAGAGATCATGGGACAGCTTCCAGATGAGCGCCAAACGCTGCTCTTTTCAGCAACGATGCCTGAACAGGTGCATCAATTGGCAAAACGATACATGACTAAACCATTAACTGCCGCTGTGAAGGCAGAGCAAGTAACGGTCGAGAAAATCAGGCAGCTTGTCATCGAGACGACCGATCGTGCCAAACAATCTTCATTAATCAACATGATCAAAGAAGAACAGCCATACCTTGCGATCATATTTTGCCGTACAAAACGGCGTGTTTCGGTTTTGAATGATGCCCTGAAGGCAGCTGGATTCAATTCTGAAGAGCTTCATGGTGACCTTTCACAGGCAAAGCGGGAACGTGTGATGAAAAACTTCAGAGACGCAAAGCTTCAATATTTAGTGGCAACGGACGTTGCTGCACGAGGGCTTGATGTAGAAGGCGTGACCCATGTGTTTAATTATGATGTTCCCGAGGATGCAGAAAGTTACATCCACCGAATTGGCCGGACGGGCAGAGCGGGTGAGAACGGCTTGGCTGTAACCTTCATAGCAACGAAGGATCTTCAGCTTTTAAGCGATATTGAAAAAGGGATATCCATGAAAATCGAAAGAAGGACGATTGAAGGAGTGAAAATGTTCCAACCCGATGAGGTGAGGCAAAAAAGGAAGCGTCATGATGACTCTTCCGATGAGGGTACCCGCCGCCCGCGTTCGGGAGGGGGAAGGAAACATCGGGAACGGATAGATACGAGAGGACCGAATCGGGGCAGTCACCGTTCTGTAAATCAAGCGGACAATCGTGAAGTCGAGAGGGAGAAACCACGTGGAGGCCGGATGGAAAACAGCCGCGGGCCTATACGTGAGGATTCACGGGGAGTTCGTTCGGAAAACGGCCGCGGACCTATACGTGAGGATTCACGGGGAGGCCGTTCGGAAAACAGCCGTGGACCAAGGCGAGAGAATCCGCGGAGTGGCCGCTCGGAAGACAGCCGTGGACAAAAGCGTGACAATCCACGAGGAGGTCAAAGAGACAGCCGTAGATCAACTAGTACACAAGGGGCGAGTAATCGCAGAGGTGGATCTGGCAGCAGCCCCAATAGAGGGAGAAACCGGTAAAAGGGGGAGACGGGAGTGAACAAGCCTTGGTTGGCAGAATATCCAGTTTCTCTGGATCTGGCAGGGAAATTGATCATGCTGCAGTTTCCGGAAATTGAGTTGAATGAGATCAAGCAACTTGGGGAGGGTTTCGATAACACGGTCATACAAATCAATGGGCAATTTGTATTCCGTTTTCCCCGCCGCCCTATTGCAGTTACGTTGATTCAAGTGGAAAATCAGCTTTTGCCATCCATTGCAGGCACTTTTCCGCTTGCTATCCCTGAACCAATCTTTTTTGGGAAACCAAGCACTTTGTATCCTTATCCTTTTACCGGTTATAAAATGGTGAAGGGACACTTGCCTGTAGAAGGAACAAAAGCAAATAAGGTCGAATCGGCAAAAAGATTTGCCCGCTTTTTGAAGGTTCTTCACAGTTTCCCTGTCGAAAGGGCTATGTGTTTGGGTGTGCAGCCTGATGGGATGATGAGGCTTGATGTACCCTATCGAAAGAAATCACTTATGGAAAATGTCTCGAATCTAATAAACCTAGGATACTTTGAACAGGCGCATGCGGTTAAGGATTTTGTTGAAGCCTTAGGCGAATTGGACGTTCAGCATCCGATTTCACTCGTTCACGGAGACATTCATATCCGGAATGTTTTACTTGATGACGAAGGCGTTCTCGCAGGTATCATTGATTGGGGAGATGTTCATATCGGGAATCCAGCCATTGATTTCTCCTTTTTATACAGTTATTTCCCGAAAGAGGCGCGCAGGTTTTTTTTCGAAATCTATGGTGAAATCGAAAAGGAAACAGAGAGCCTAGCCCGGTTCAGAGCCATATATATGCTTGTTACATTACTCGTTTATGGCATAGATCGCCACGATGAAGAGCTGATTGCCATTACGAGTACCGGTTTGGAATTTGCTATAGAAGAATAATCGTCATGCTCTTTTGATGTTTAGGAGGTACATATGAAGGCAAGTTATTATCAAACAATCACATTAATGGCGAACATATTGGATCAAGCTAATATTCCCTACCAATATTCAGGTCGATCTGCTCTTTTCGTACAAGGAGTGGATATCGATGAATATCAGAAAATCGAAATGGATGTACAATGGGATGTCTTTAATGAGGCTTTGGATCTTTTTTCCGAATACGCGCCAACAAAGCCTGAAAGAAGTCCTGAGACTGCATTCTTTCTAATGGATGTCGAGGGGATTTCTGTCACTGTTCGCTGCCGGTTTAACACGACCATTAAAACGGACCCTTATCGTTTATCCATAAAGATGGGGGATATGGAGGTTTGGTGCAGGTCGTTATACAGTTATTTATACGAAGAAGAAATGAGAAAGTTCAGTGCCGAGATTCATGCTTACTTATCAGCCGAGCAGAAGGGGTTCACAGCGGAAAATGAACAGGCGTGGAACCAGAATAATTATTTAGCGCTTGTCAATCGTTATGGAGATCCCGTTGAATTGGCATCAAAAATCAAACAGAACCCAAAATGGAGACTGCACCCTTTTTATAAATATATGGGGGAAATATCCGGCAAAAAAATCACTCATTTGATGGGATCGAACGGTGTCAAGGCAGTTGCACTGGCCATATTGGGAGCAGAAGTGAAAGTCGTTGATTTTTCCCAGGAAAACGCAATGTTTGCAAATGAGCTGGCAAGTGGCGCCAAAGTCTCCATCGAGTATATAGTTTCGGATGTCCTTTCGCTATCATCCGACCATGAATCGGGGAAGCAGGATCTGGTTTTAATGGAGCTCGGTGTACTTCATTACTTAATAGATCTGCAGCCGTTATTTGAAAAAATTAAAATGATGCTGAAACCTGGAGGCCGATTCGTACTGCATGAATTTCACCCGATTTCAACAAAGCTCATTACTTCAAATGGTAAAAAACACAAAGTCACAGGCAACTATTTCGCTCCGGCAATCGAAAATAATGAGGTCGCTTTTTCGAAGCATATGCCGGATGAGGAAAAAGGGAGCCTTTCAAGAGTTGTACAGCGTAAATGGACAATCGGGGAACTTATAACGTCAATAGGTCAATCAGGGCTCGTTATTAAAGTGCTCGAGGAAGAACCGAATCATAAAATCCATGATATTGGGCTTCCAAAAACATATACCTTGGTGGCGGAACGTGTTTAAGCTGCATGATGAGGAAATGAAAGCTGACTGAAGGAGCCCTTTCAGTCAGCTTTTTTATTTATTCCATAATAAAGGGGATGCCGCGTTCCGCGACATCCCCGAAAAAATTAATTTTGTGCCGACCATTCCTCTACATCCCATACCTTGGTAACCCAATCTTCATAGAAATCAGGTTCATGGCATACGAGGACAATCGTTCCTTTATACTCTTTCAATGCACGTTTCAGTTCTTCTTTTGCAACGACATCCAAATGGTTCGTCGGTTCATCGAATAACAGCCAATTGCTTTCGGTAAGCATGAGTTTACATAGGCGCACTTTAGCTTGTTCTCCACCGCTTAGATGGCTCATCGGACGTGTAATGTGCTCGTTTTTCAAACCGACACGGGCAAGAATCGCACGTACCTGCGGTTGGTCCAGATGCGGAAATGCATTCCATACTTCATCGATCGGCGTCGTATCGCCTGCTTTCACTTCTTGTTCAAAATACGAAGAAAAAAGGAAATCGCCAAGTGATCTTTTACCGCCTAGAGGATCGATTTTACCCAAAATCGTTTTTAATAGAGTGGATTTACCAACTCCGTTACAGCCGACCACGGCAATTTTTTCTCCCCGCTCGATGGTCATGGACAACTTCGGAAGCAATGGGCGGTCATATCCGATTTCCAGATCTTCACCTTCAAAGACATAACGGCTGCTCGCACGTGACTCTTTAAAGTCAAAGGTAGGTTTCATTGCAGTTTCCGGACGATCGATGCGTTCCATGCGATTCAATTGCTTTTGACGGCTCTTTGCCCGTCCGGTCGTTGAATAGCGTGCTTTATTCTTTGCAATGAAATCTTCTTGCTTTTTAATGAATTCGCGCTGTTTTTCATAGGCGTTAATATGTTGGTTTTTATTCAATTCAGCCAGCTCAAGGAATTTTTCATAAGTTGCCGTGTAACGGGTCAATTTAGAAAATTCAAGATGGAAGATGACGTCGACGACGCCGTTCATGAACTCGGTATCATGCGAAATTAATAAGAATGCATTAGGATATTCCTTTAAGTAGCTGCTCAGCCAGCGGATATGCTCTACATCCAAGTAGTTCGTCGGTTCATCAAGGAGCAGTACTTCAGGCTGTTCCAAAAGTAGCTTGGCTAGTAAAACCTTTGTCCGTTGTCCGCCGCTTAGGGCAGAGACATCACGGTCCAAACCGATTGCATCCAACCCTAAACCGCGTGCTGCTTCTTCAATTTTAATATCCAGATTGTAAAAACCGCCGGCTTCCAGCTTGTCCTGGATTTCACCCATTTGTTCCAAGAGTTCTTCAAGTTCCTCCGGAGTGGCAGTACCCATTTTCTCTGTAACTTCATTCAGAGCTTTTTCCTGCTCGAATAAAGGTAAGTATGCATCCCTCAAGACGTCGCGAATCGATTTACCCTTTGAAAGTATCGTATGTTGATCAAGATAGCCATATTCGACACCAGGTGTCCATTCGACCCGGCCATCATCATGGATAAGTTGCCCTGTAATGATATTCATCATCGTTGATTTCCCGACACCATTTGCCCCGACCAGACCAACATGTTCGCCGGCCATCAGGCGGAAGGAAACATCCTTGAATAAGGTACGGTCGCCAAAGCTGTGTGCTAATTTATCTATAGAAAGTAAGCTCATTTATATTGAACCTCCCAATTAATTTGAAAAAATCCCTACGTTTCATCATACTAAAATCTGCACGGGATTGCTATCTAATCTATTAATTTACATATATGTGGGTACAGGGAGCCCCTCGAAGGGTAATCCTTAATGTGAACCAATGGATCCAATGCCATGCCGTGCATTATCGCCCTGTCTTAAATTATATGAGATAATGGAGGAACCAGTTTAAAAGCGAAAGGATGTTATTATGAGTAAAACAGTCGTACTGGCCGAGAAACCCTCGGTCGGCAGAGATATAGCAAAAGTGCTGAATTGCGGGAAAAAGGGTAATGGCTTTTTTGAAGGCGATCAGTATATCGTCACTTGGGCACTAGGTCATTTGGTCACCCATGCAGATCCGGAATCTTATGATGAAAAATATAAAACTTGGCGCCTTGAGGACCTGCCCATGCTGCCGCCTGCTTTGAAATTGGTCGTGATCAAGCAATCAGGCAAACAATTTCAATCGGTTAAAACACAATTAAATCGCAATGATGTCAAGGATGTCATCATTGCAACGGATGCAGGACGTGAAGGGGAACTTGTTGCACGCTGGATTCTCGAAAAAGCGAATGTGAAGAAGCCGGTCAAGCGGCTTTGGATTTCCTCTGTAACGGATAAAGCGATCAAAGATGGATTCAGAAATCTGAAGGATGGCAAGGAGTATGAAAACCTATTTGCCTCTGCTGTAGCAAGGGCGGAAGCGGACTGGATCGTTGGGATGAACGCGACACGTGCCCTAACAACGAAGCACAATGCCCAATTATCCTGCGGGAGGGTCCAAACGCCGACACTTGCGATGATTGCAAAAAAAGAAGAGGAAATAAAACAATTCCAACCTAAGAAATATTATGGCGTTTCGGCAATTGCAGAACCCAATTTGCGCCTCGTCTGGCAAGATGCCCAATCAAAAGATATCCGCACATTCGATAAAACCAAGGCAGAAAAGGTTCTTGCAGCCGTTAAGGGGAAAAGTGCAGAAGTGGTTGAAGTAAACAAGTCCCATAAGAAAAATTTTGCCCCTTCTTTATATGATTTAACAGAACTTCAACGGGACGCCAATAAGAAATTCGGCTATTCGGCGAAAGAGACGTTATCGATCATGCAGCGCTTATATGAAAGCCATAAGGTCTTGACTTATCCAAGGACGGATTCACGCTTTTTATCAACGGATTTGGTTGATACGCTAAAAGAAAGATTACAGGCTGTAAGCATTAAACCATATGCCCAGTATGCATCAAGGATCCTGCGCAGCCCAATTAAAACCAATAAATCGTTCGTGGACGATAGCAAGGTTTCTGATCACCATGCAATCATCCCCACTGAGCAAACGCCGCTGCCGGGAAAACTGAGCGACAAAGAATCGAAAATCTATGATTTGGTCGTTAAAAGGTTCCTTGCTGTATTGATGCCGCCTTTTGAATATGAACAAACGACCATCACCGCAAAAATGGGGCAGGAAACGTTCATGGCAAAAGGGAAGGTCGTCCTGAAATCGGGATGGAAGGAAGTCTATGATCACCAATTCGATGAGGAAGAAGCTAAGGATGGCCTTGCTGAGCAACTGCTTCCGAATGTTCAAAAAGGTGACAGTTTAACCATTTCGACTGTGAAACAAACAGAGGGTGAAACGAAACCGCCGGAACCATTCAATGAAGGGTCGCTTCTTTCGGCGATGGAGAATCCTGCTCGTTTCATGGCAGGGGAAAGCAAAGAGCTCATCAAGACTCTTGGTGAAACTGGCGGGATTGGAACTGTGGCAACGCGTGCTGACGTTATTGAAAAGCTGTTCAATAGCTTCCTGATCGAGAAGAGGGGAAAGGGCCTTCATGTTACCTCGAAAGGAAAACAACTTCTACAATTGGCGCCTGAAGACTTGAGATCTCCAGCTTTGACAGCCCAATGGGAGCAAAAGTTAACTGCGATAGCAAAAGGAAAGCTGCCAAAGCAGGCCTTTATCGGCGATATGCGCACTTATGCCAAAAATATCGTCCTTGAAATCAAAAATAGTGACCAAAAATTCAAGCATGATAACGTGTCAGGTACGAAATGTCCTGATTGCGGCAAGCTGATGCTAGAAGTGAATAGTAAAAAGGGAAAAATGCTTGTCTGTCAAGATCGTGATTGCGGCCACAAAAAAAGTGTTTCACGTGTAACAAATGCCAGATGCCCGCAATGTCATAAAAAGATGGAAATGCGCGGTCAAGGAGAAGCACAGACATTCACCTGTAAATGTGGTTTCCACGAAAAACTTTCTTCTTACAATAAACGTAGAGGGCAAAATAAAAATCAAAAATTATCCAAAAATGAAGTTTCCAATTATATGAAAAAGCAAAATAAAGAAGAGCCGATCAATACTGCATTGGCAGATGCCTTGGCAAAACTGAAATTCGATAAATAAAGGAAAGAGTCCTTCACTTTTAGTTCCAAGGTGAAGGGCTCTTTTTTATGGAGTTAATTGCATGGAGCAGGTATGGGGAAATTTCCTTGTCGGCAGGCCCGTCTTTCCAGACAACAAGGTTGCAGCTTTATGAACGCAAAATTAGTATAAAAGAAAAAGACGGCAGAAAGGGATGGAGCGCTCGCTCCATCCCTTTCCATATATCCTGCATCTGTTAAATTTCATTCAGTACGGTGCCATGTAATTCATATTCAAGTGTTTTGTCAGTGTGTGTGTGTTTATCCGAATCTACTCGTATGAGCGTACTGAATGGCTTCTGATCACCCGGACTGAAAATTGCTTCATCATTCTCTGGATTCCATAGGCTGTAAATACTCATGATCGTATCCTCCTCCTTTGGATGAGAAGACTAGTAATTCCCATATTTGATTATCATCCATCTCTTCAATTGACTCTAACGCTGATCACCGGGACTAAACACCGCTGCGTCATTCTCTTTGTTCCATTGGCTTCTGATTGTACTCATCATGCACTATCATCTCCTTTGGTGAGAATGTCTTACAGTATTTATATACCCGGATGGGACAGGATAAAACATATATTTTTAAAAAAACATGATTATGTTTCTGAATAACAAGTTGTAACATGCCGAGTTTGCGTCTGCTTCCAAATATCCATAATGCCCCATGGTGGACTGACGTTTTTTCATAAAGTAAAGTTCTGCTGTAGGCTTCGTGCCCAGGCAACGACATTTTCTGTAAGGGGCCTTGGTTGAAAAGTTGGAAAAAAATCCGTATTTGTGAAAATTAAAGAACCTTTTCTACTATGTTGACAAATCATTATTGTAAAGTGATATAATTTTAAATTGTATGCATGACAAAAGGTAGGAGATAGAATCAAATGAATCAAAAATTAATTAATACTGAGAGTAAGTTCAGACCCGAAATCGAAGGGTTACGTGTTGTTGCCGCACTGCTGGTGGCGGTTTATCATATATGGCTTAATCGTGTTTCTGGCGGGGTTGATGTATTCTTTGTAATTTCAGGTTTTCTTATTACTACTTCAATTGTTTCCACAATTAATCGAACAGGGGAATTTCGTTTTCTTCCATATGTTACCAAATTAATGAAAAGATTACTTCCTTCTGTATTTTTTATTCTTGCAATTGTTCTGGTTTTAAGTTGGTTTTTATTACCTAAATCAATTTTAGATAAAACTATACATGAAGTATTTGCCTCCATGTTTTTCTATCAAAACTGGCAACTTGCTTTTTCGAGCACGGATTATTTAGATTCCAGTCAAATGAAAACACCTGTTGAACACTTTTGGGCTTTGTCTATACAGGGACAATTTTATATAATTTGGTTTTTATTATTCACTTTGATTTTATTTTTAATAAAAAAATATAAATTAACTAAAGTTAAAACATTAATTAATACGATTTTAGGAATATTATTTGTTTCTTCTTTTATATATTCCATATATTTAACCTCTGTCAATCAGCCATGGGCTTATTTCATAACGATGACACGTGTGTGGGAATTTGCTTTAGGCAGTTTGCTCTGTATCAATTTATCATCAATTAAGGTAAATAAATATATAGCAACAGTGATAGGGTGGCTTGGATTAATCGGTTTAATTTTAACGGGAATAGTTTTCAATGTATCTGAAATGTTTCCGGGGTATATTGCCTTATGGCCAATGACCTGCGCATTATTCATTGTTTTGTCTGGTACACGCGATACAAAATATGGTGTCAAACGCTTTTTAGGTTCACCCGTAATGGTGAAGCTAGGTGGAATCGCTTTTGGAATCTACTTGTGGCATTGGGTTTTATTGGAGTTCTATCGTTATAATGTCCAAGAAACTCCAGGATTCATCGTCGGAACTCTTATTATCATTTCATCAATTGCCCTTTCTTTTTTTATGACTCGATATATAGAAGAACCAATCCGAAGCTCAAAGGACAACAAATTCTCATTCAAGAGACTCGGGATAATGGGCAGTGTGAATGTACTCTTGATTGCATCGCTTTTAATTGGAGTATATATAGATAAAAATAGGCTGGAAAATAATATAAACGATAAAAATTATCCAGGAGCGTTAGCTGTAAAAAACCCTGATGATATACCTGATCAGGAACCAATTCCATCATATTCTGAAGTCTTTGATGATTTACCACAATCGCATTTGGACGGCAGTAACCAAGGGTTGAAGGAAAGTGACTTGAAAATTGGGGAATATGGCGAAACTGAAAATTACGATGCTACAATTGCCCTGATCGGCAGTTCCCATTCAGAGCATTGGTTAGGTGCCATATTAAAAGCTACAAAAGATGATAATTATCGTGTATTGAATATGACCCGTTCAGGTACACGTTTTTCAACAGGTTATACGGATGATGATTTGAAAGGTATCTGGGTCAATAATGTTCTCGATTATCTAAAGGATGCAGATGTAGATCTTGTCATTTCTCACGCCACAGCTTCTGATACGCCCAATAATAAAATACAACAACAGATGGTTGATCAGCTGCAGTATGTTAAAGATGAATATGGTATTGAAGTGTTAGCGGTTCGTGATGATCCAAGATATAGTTTTAATGTACTGGAATCATTAGAAACACATGGAATAGAAGAAACAACAAAAAAAATGAATTCAGTAGATAATCAGAAAGACGAAAGCTTTTGGAGACAATTTGAAAAAGAGAATAAATCATTGCATAAAATTGACTTAACAGATTACTTTAAAGTGAACGGTGAATTTCAGCCCATTATTGGTAATGTTATAATTTACCGGGACAATAGGCATTTAACGAATACTTATTCTGAAAGTTTCGGACCTATTTTTGATGAAAAAATCAACGAGATAGGCTTAGATAGAAAGTAAGTATAGCTAAAGGGAGTTTTGTTTGGGTCTATTGGTTATCTGTATATAAAAAATCTGAGTTCTGTGTTTCACAGGGCTCGGATTTTTTTTATGAACTTGTTTAACCGCCCCATAAATCACAGAAAAAAACCCTGCTACTACGCGGAAGAACCGCATTGTAACAGGGTTTTTAGTTAGCGTCCCAGATAGGAATCGAACCTACGACCTACAGCTTAGGAGGCTGTCGCTCTATCCTGCTGAGCTACTGGGACATATAAAAAGTCGACGACTTATTTATTATATTTCTTATAGGCAAACTTTTCAAGCTAATAGCACATACTTATTAAAAAAAATCCTCATAAATGCTTAACAGGTCACTAAGCTCTCGTCTTTCCCTTTTTTTCATTTAATGGAATACTTTATTAATCACTAGTTTTCTGGTACTATTTTACTATAAGAAAATTAGGAGAATGATAGTGGGGAAATATAGAGTATTAAGGATGGTTGCATTGCTGGGGATTTTGATTTTACCTGCATGCTCACAAGAGATTTTAGAAGGTATAGGCACAAAGACAGCTGCACCGATTGCGGAAGATGACATCGAAGTGGTCGAAGCGGCGGATAATGGGGCAGGGCAGGAATTGGAGGGCCAGATCGATACGGGAGACTGGATAACGGCCGAGCCCGCCGTCCAGCTTCCAATCTTGATGTATCACAGCATTTCTGAAGGTAATCGCCTTCGGGTTCCAAGTGAGGAATTCCGGTCACAGATGGCTTGGCTTCGGGAGAATGGCTACTATACATTATCTCCTGAAGAGGCATTCCTCGTTTTAACCGAGAATCGGATACCAAGTGAGAAGTGTGTCTGGCTTACTTTTGATGATGGCTATACAGATAACTTCACGGAGGCTTTCCCGATATTAAAAGAAAATGATATGAAAGCAACTGTCTTCATGATCGGGAAGTCCATTGATAAAGGTCATCACCTGACTGAAAATCAAATGATGGAGATGAGCAGGAATGGGATTTCGATTGAAAGCCATACTATCAACCATTTGGAGCTGAACCGCATGACGGCAGAGCAGCAAGAAGCTGAAATGGTCCAGTCTAAGAAGCTATTCGACCGTATTCTCGACCAGGACACGACAGTGCTTTCCTATCCGGTTGGCCGGTATAACGAAGAGACTCTCAGGCTGTCAGATGAAGCGGGATACAAGATGGCAGTCACTACCGAACCTGGGGGAGCTTCAAGGGAACAAGGGATGCATGCCCTGCATCGAGTTCGGATTTCACCCGGTTTATCAGTCGATGGGTTTGCGACATTGATTGAAAATGCTTCAAATCATTGAGTGTGGAAGGGTCATTTCGAACCTGTTCAGAAAAATCATATAATAATAGATTCTTACATGGTGTATAATGAAGGCAATGAAAATTATATACATATGAACGATTTGGTGTCGTAATGACTTAAAAGGGAAGCTGGTGAAATGCCAGCGCGGTCCCGCCACTGTATATGGGAGCTGACGGCTGTGTACCACTGTATGAAATATGGGAAGGTGCCGTTGACGATGACCATGAGCCAGGAGACCTGCCAAAATTCGTACACCTGTAACCTACGCGGATGGGAAGGTGTGTGGCAGACCCTAAGAAGTCCGTAATGATATTGTTGCCATACAAGTACCTTCCGTTTAACGGGAGGTGCTTTTTGTTTTGGGTGCATCTTCCGGGATTATTGGGTGAAAGAAATTAAATAAAAAGATTGTGGGGAATGAAAATGAAGAAAATTTTTGGTCTGATATTGTTGATGTTGCTTACTGCAGGCATGATGGTCGGCTGCAGTGGAGCTACTGATGAAGGAAAAGAACAGCAGCAAACGAAACATGCTCAACACGAAGCTTTCCCGATTACGATTAAAGATGCAACTGGGGAAAAAGTAACGATAGAAGAAAAACCGAAGAAAATCGTTTCGTTAATACCAAGTAATACGGAAGTGGTCTTTGCACTTGGTTTGGGTAAAAAGGTCATTGGTGTTTCCGATAATGATAATTACCCGGAAGAAACGAAAGAAATTGAAAAAGTTGGCGGAATGGAAATGAACACGGAGCTGATTGTCTCCATGAAGCCTGACCTTGTTCTTGCCCATGCATCAAGTGCCCATAATTCGAATGAGGGTTTACAGCAGCTTAAGGATGCTGGAATAGATGTCCTCGTAGTCAATGATGCACAAAGCTTTGACCAAGTCTATGAGTCTATTGAAATGATTGGACAGGCAACGGGTGAACATGACAAGGCAAACGAAATCGTTGCGGATATGAAAACGAAGCTTAAGGATATCGAGGAAAAAGCCAAATCCGTAAAGGAAGAGGATAGGAAGACCGTTTTAGTGGAAGTTTCGCCTTCACCGGAAATATACACACCGGGAAAAAATACTTTCATGAATGAGATGCTTACTATTATTTCAGCGGATAATGCTGCTGCTGACTTGGACGGTTGGGCAAAGATTGATGAAGAGTCGATGATTGCTGCAAATCCTGATGTCATCATTACAACTTATGGTTATTATACGAAAGATTCAGCAAATGAAGTGAAGGGCCGAAAAGGATGGCAAGACGTAAATGCTGTTAAGAATGGCCAAGTCTTTGATGTCCATTCTGACTTGGTGACCCGTTCCGGTCCACGCTTGATAGAGGGAGTAGAGGAACTTGCCAAATCAGTCTATCCGAACCAATTTAACAACTAAATGGACGTTTGCCTATTTGATTGCGTTTTTAATTTTGTTATTCGCAATGACGGTAGGCATTTCCTTTGGTTCGGTGTCAGTACCGATTCCCGTACTTTTACAAATAATCGGCAAGGAGATCTTTCATTTGCCGATTTCCGCTGATCCGGATGTGATGCTGACGAATATCGTGATGAACATCCGCTTGCCGCGTGTGTTGCTTGCGGGGTTGGTCGGGGCATCGCTGGCGATTGCGGGTGCGGCATTTCAGGGGCTGCTCCGGAACCCGCTCGCTGATCCTTACACATTAGGTATTTCATCAGGAGCATCGGTCGGCGCCGTATTGACAATATTCTTGAATATATCACTGCCGTTCATCGGTTTATACACTCTTCCGGCATTGAGCATTTTATGCTCAGTGCTCACGATGCTCTGCGTATTGACTTTTGCAAAAAAAATGGATCGATCGATGAAAGTGGAAACGATCATTTTAACGGGAATCATTTTCAGCTCGTTTTTAAGTGCCTTCATTTCATTGATGATTGCGCTGACGGGTGATGAATTAAGACAAATCATCGGCTGGCTGATGGGAAGCGTTTCAATGCGCGGATGGAATTATATTGCAATCATTTTGCCGTTTTTTATCATTGGTTCGTTGATCTTGATCATGAATACAAGCGAATTGAATGCGATGACTTTCGGGGAAGACCGGGCAAAACACTTAGGTGTGAATGTTAAGCGGCGGAAAATGTGGATCTTGATAGCCGGTTCGACATTGACAGGGGCAGCGGTAGCCGTTTCAGGGGCGATTGGCTTTGTAGGATTGGTCATTCCTCATTTTGTCCGAAAGATATGGGGACCTGATCATAAACATTTGCTTCCGCTGTCATTGCTGATAGGAAGCGGATTTTTAATTTTGGCAGACTTTGTAGCACGGACGGTCATTGCCCCATCGGAACTGCCGATCGGGGTTATCACCTCACTTATCGGGGCACCTGCATTTGCGCTGATTTTATTAAAGAGACGGAGAGAAGGGTAAAAACGAATGCTTGAAGTTAAAGGGTTAACAGGTGGATATGACAACAAAGCTGTTTTGGACTCTGTCTCTTTTGATGTACATAAAGGAGAATTATTCGGGATTCTTGGGCCTAATGGCAGCGGAAAAACGACGCTCTTAGGTATGCTTAGCGGGGTGCTCGATTATAAGGGCGGAAGCGTACGGATAAGAGGTAGGGATTTGAAGGATTATTCGTCAAAACAACTTGCACAGGTCATTGCTGTGCTCCCTCAACATTCCTCATTAGCTTTCTCCTATACAGTAAAAGAGACGGTCTCACTTGGGCGATATGCCCATCAATCAGGTTGGTTCCATAGTTGGTCCGGAGAAGATGAATCGATTGTCCAACGAGTTATGGAACAAACGGGCGTAGCCGATTTTCAGGATCTGCATTTTGAACGATTATCAGGAGGGGAGAGGCAGCGGGTACTGCTGGCACAGGCACTAGCCCAAGAACCCGAAATCCTTTTTTTGGATGAACCTACGAATCACTTGGATCTTTCCTATCAAAAAGACCTTCTTGATTTAATGAGGAAAATGGCAAAAGAGCAGAACTTGACCGTTATTTCAATTTTCCATGACCTGAATTTGGCTGGGTTATATTGTGATCGGCTGATGTTGCTTGAGAAAGGGAAAATTCAGGTTGTTGATGTGCCGAATGAAGTGCTTCAACAGGAACGGATTCAGGGTGTATATCATACGACGATCGAAAAACATCCACATCCCGCCCTTCCGAAACCGCAGATGTTCATCGTTCCGGAAAAGCATGGCCATGATACTATTCCATTGGAAATTGATGAATCCTATCTGACAGTCGGACCTGAGATGATTCAATTGGATTCGCCGATCCCGCTTAGAACGATGTCTTCCGGAGTGACTGGTTCGGGGACGGGCTGGCATAAATATTTTGTGAATAGGCACGTACATCATGGCTATGACTGCGAGGATCATCATGTTGAAATGGCCGAGTATTTAAAGGCTCATGGTTTTGAACCTCAGGAGACGGTAGGGATGATGACAGCTGTCTTTCTCGATACGGTTGCTTTCAAGCTTTTAAGAGCTGAAGATTTCTCTGTTTTCATTATCGTGACGGCTGGTGTAGGAAATGCCATCGACGCTTCCTTAGCTGACCGGCACTCTTGGAATTCCGCTCCGGGAACGATAAATACATGGATATTCGTAAATGGTCATTTGGCAGAAGAGGCTTTCATCCACAGCATAGTTACTGCTACCGAGGCAAAAGTAAAAGCCCTTCATGATTTGCATGTACTGGATAAGGTGACAAATACATGTGCAACAGGAACGTCGACTGACAGCATTTTAATTGCGGCTGCGCAAAGAGGGGTAAAGCTTCAATATGCAGGCACCATTACTCCGTTAGGGAAGCTGATCAGTCGCGGTGTATATGATTGTACAGTGGAAGCATTAAAGAATAATCGGAAACGGATTGAGGATTTATGATCTATCATCATCTTTTTGCGGTTACGCTGGCATTTTTCCTTGATCTATTAATCGGTGATCCGCCAAATTGGCCGCATCCAGTCAAATGGATAGGAACGATGATAAGCAAGCTGGATCTGGCATTCAATAAAGGGGCATATAAGAAACGGAATGGACTCTTCATGTTGATCATCGTCTTATCGGCGGTGTTATTGATTACGGGTCTTACCGTCTATTTGGCTTATCTAATCCATCCGCTTGCAGGTATCCTTTGGGAAGCTGCTGTCATTTCTACTACGATAGCTCAGAAGGGCTTGAAGCAAGCTGGGATGGATGTTTGCCTTCCGCTTAATGAACGCGATTTTCCTGAAGCGAGACTAAAGCTTTCCTATATCGTGGGCCGTGATACGGCTGATCTTGATGAATCCGAAGTCGTCAGGGGCACCGTGGAAACTGTAGCGGAAAATACCAGCGATGGGATTACAGCCCCGATGTTTTGGGCAGCTATTGGCGGTGCGCCGCTCTCTATGGTGTATAGGTCGATTAATACATGCGATTCCATGGTAGGGTACAAAAATGATAAATATGGGCAATTCGGCTGGGCTTCAGCCAAGCTCGATGATATCGTGAATTGGATTCCCAGCCGCCTCACCGGTTTCCTGATGTTACTCAGCTCAAAGTCCCGCTATCATGGATTTGGTGCTAGATGGAAGATATTATTCAATGACGCAAAAAAACATCCAAGCCCGAATAGCGGGTGGTGTGAAGCAGGCGTTGCTGCGATTTTGGGAATACAGCTTGGAGGCCGTAATATGTACAAAGGAATTGTTTCCGACCGTGCGAGGATGGGAGTTCCGCTTGTTCGATTGGAAGCAAAACATATACCAAAAACGATTACCATCATGCATCGGTCATCTTTTCTATTTCTGCTGATGCTATGGCTAGGGGGGCTTATTCTTGACATTACCTTCTCATGGCTCTAATCCTCATTATCTTTATGAAGCGCTGAAAATCGAGATGCCTGAAGGGGTTCTCGACTTCAGTGCTAACATCAACCCATTGGGTCCGCCTTTACGCATAAAGGAACAGTGGGCTGGATTTTTCGAAGGAATCCTTCAATACCCAGATCCGCATGCCATTGAACTGACAAAATCCATTGCAAAAAAAGAAGCTCTTCCTGAGCAATCCGTTTTGGTGGGGAACGGTGGTGCTGAAATAATCATGCTGGTAGCGAACGGATTAGCCAATCAAAGGGTGCTGATCATTCAGCCGGCATTTGCGGAATATGCTGAAGCTTGTTTGGCGGCAGGATGTAAGGTCGATTTTCACCAGCTTGATGCTCCTGAGTGGCAATTGGACTTGGAGCGATTGATTCCCCGATTCCCCGAATATGATGCAGTTTTCTTATGTACGCCTAATAATCCGACGGGTGTTTCATTTAATCGGGATGCAGTCAGGGAATTGATCATGGAATGCCAAAAAGCGGATTGCCTGGTTGTATTGGATGAGGCTTTTTATGATTTTACGGAAGATGCCTTTAGTTATGCTTCTTTAATCAATGCATTTCCACATTTACTCATTCTAAGATCAATGACTAAAATCTTTGCAATCCCGGGTTTGAGACTAGGCTACTTGCTTGCGGCACCTGACATCATAAAACGGGTTAGAAACTATAAGCCGCATTGGAGCGTCAACCACGTGGCGCTTGAAGTGGGGAAAATCTGTCTTGCGGAAGAAGCCTATATGAGAAAAACAAGAGACTATATTGCCTGGCAAAAGCAAAAACTATTCCGGTTTTATGAGGAGCAAGGGTTGAATGTCTCTGCTAGCACAGTCAATTTTTATTTGGTGAAGGATGAATCTCTATCCCTTTTCCCCTTTTTGCTGAAAAAAGGAATCGTACCGCGCCATACCAATAATTTTCCGGGTTTGGACGGAGTGTGGCTTCGGTTTGCAGTGAAGAGTGAACATGATAACGAAGCACTGATGGAGGGGGTAAGACAGTGGAGAAAGCAAGGCTCTGTTTTATAACCGGGGGTGTCCGTTCAGGAAAAAGCAGCTTCGCAGAAAGAAAAGCCTTGGAGTATGCACTCCAGATGGATGGGAACTTGCATTACCTCGCCTGTGGCCGAGTCAGTGACGCTGAGATGGGTGAACGCATCCTTAGGCACCGGAAAGATAGGGAAAGCAGCCCGATTGCGTGGAAGACCTCCGAATACGCAACGGATATTACAAGAATAGGGGCGGATATTGATCAGGATTCCATAATTCTGCTCGATTGTCTGACAACCCTGCTTGATAACGAGCTATTCGGCCCTGGCCTTCCGCTTGAAGAAGAATTCTTAAATAGCGTTTTTTCAAAAATAATAACCGGAATCAATGAGATTAGAAAACAATCCAATTGTTTAATAGTCGTGAGCAATGAATTGGTGCAGGAGCCGATTTTCCGGGATGATTTCCTCCATTTATACGGAAAAACACTGGGCCTGCTTCATCAAACGATCGTCGGGCAGGCCGATGAAGCCTATCTTGTCGAAGCGGGAATTCCATTGCGGAAGAAAGGGTGCATGCAGGAATGAGCGGAGTGGTCGGATTTTTAATTAACCTGCAGTTCTTTACGGTCTTTCCAATAAAGAAGCAGCTTCCGATGGAGAAGAAATATATTCACCGTGCCATTCAAACCTTTCCATTAGTAGGTCTTTTGCTAGGCTTGATATTGGGCGGTGTTTTGTATGCACTAGTGGAATGGACCCCATTGTCATCGCTTGCGATTGCCTTTTTCCTCTGGTTTTTGACGATGGCATTAACGGGTGGTTTGCATCTTGATGGCTGGATCGATGCAAGTGATGCTTTTTTTTCCTATCAGGATAAAGAGCGGCGTTTGGAAATCATGAAGGATTCCAGGACAGGTGCCTTCGGTGTCATCTCCGTCATAGTCCTATTGGCCGCCCGGTTTCTATTTATCTATGAAATTGTCGAAAGGGTAAATGAATGGACATACTTCTTGATCATAGCCCTTCCGCTCTTAAGTAAATGTGTGATGGGTTATTTACTCATCCGGATGCCGCTGGCTAAAAAAGAGGGGCTCGGCGCTTTTTTTCAAAGTGCAGTAACGAAAAGCAGTTTGCCCATTTATTGGCTATATCTCCTTGTAAGTCTGGCGATTGCCTGGACAATCGATTTTAAGCTTGTCACCTTATTTTTCATCATGTGCCTGGCTGCAATGATTTTCCTGGTTTATATAAAACGTAAAGTCATCAGTTGGTTCGGTGGGATAACGGGGGATGTGCTGGGGGCGTCCGTGGAAGGGGTTGAGCTTTGGTTATGGCTGATATTGTGGCTATTACACTACTTCGCCATGGGCTGACAGTAGCAAATGAGCGAAGGGCCTATTTAGGCTGGACGGATTCTCCATTAAGTACCGAAGGAGAAAAGGAAATATCGGACTTAAGGGGTTCTTACCCACAGTATGAAAAAATTCACAGCAGCGATTTGCCCCGCTGTTTGGAAACTGCACGACTTCTGTTTCCAGATGCTGTTCCGGTCAAAAACCCTTCGTTCCGTGAGATGAACTTCGGCTATTGGGAAGGACGGACGTATCATGAGTTGAAGGCAGATGGAGATTATCTTAATTGGCTGGAACGTCCCATGGAGGCACTGGTGCCTGGGGGTGAAAGTTATCCGGCATTTTCCGAGCGTGTTAATAAGGGCTGGAACGAATTGATTGCCTGTAAGGAGAGCCGGTTTGCCATATTGACGCATGGAGGGGTAATCCGTGATTTATTGGTTCGCTATGCCCCGCAGGAGAAGTCTTTTTTTGATTGGAGGATTTCCCATGGCAGGGGATATGAGCTGATATGGGAAGACCGGAACAGCTTAAGGAGGGGAGAACGCTGCACTTTGTTACAGGAGGCGCCTATAATGGCAAAACTAAATGGGTAAAGCAATTGTATGGTTTGGAAAATGATGTCCTTTGGCTATCCGGTTATCGAAAAGAAGAGCCGGAAATGATTGATTTTCAAGGCAAGACTGTTGTATTGCAAGGGTTGGATGCATGGATTCAACAAGATGCAGAAAAGATGGATTCAAATTCGATTCGAAAAAAATGGAAGGAAATCATGGCTGATTGGCGAATATGGGAGAAAGAAAGAGATGACCGTAACTGCATTGTGATCGGTTCAGATATCACCAAAGGCATAGTGCCGATGGAAGCAAGAGATCGCAGATGGCGCGATGCCTGCGGATGGGTCTTTCAAGATGTAGCATCCATATCAAGGCGCGTTGATATCATCTGGTATGGAATTGACCAGCGAATAAAGTAGAGGAGGTAATTGGGATGAAAATTTATACACGTACAGGGGATAAGGGACAAACAAGCGTAATCGGAGGTCGGCTTGACAAGGATGACATCCGTGTCGAGTCTTATGGTACGGTTGATGAAGTTAATAGCTATATCGGTCTTGCGGTGACAGAATTGGATCCAGCGATATTTAAGGATATACTGGCCGACCTAGAGAAAATCCAGCATGAGTTGTTTGACTGCGGCGGTGATTTGGCAACCGTTTCCGAGAAAGCCCCACAAAAGCTGACGGATGAGGCCATTACCTATTTGGAAGAACGGATAGATGCCTTCATACTTGAAGCGCCGGAATTGGAAAAGTTTATCCTGCCTGGCGGCTCAAAAGCGGCTGCAACCATTCATATTGCCCGAACCGTTACAAGAAGGGCAGAACGATTGGTCGTTTCATTGATCAAGTCGGGTGCGGCTGTTTCACCATTATCACTTCAATATTTAAATCGTTTGTCGGATTACTTCTTTGCTGTTGCACGTGTGATCAATTTCCGTGTTGGTGTGAAAGATGTGGAATATATCCGCAGCGCAAATGTGTTCCGTGGAGGGAAAAGAAAGGAAAAAGAGTAAACATGGACGTAAGAAAAATTAGTGCAACCGCTATATTCATTGCCTTATCGGCAGTAGGGGCAATGATTAAAATCCCTTCACCGATAGGGAGCATCGCTTTGGATAGTTTTCCGGCCCTTTTGGCTGCTGTCATACTTGGCCCGGTATCGGGTGCTATAGTAGCTGGGCTTGGTCATATCATTTCAGCGTTCATCGGCGGCATGCCGCTTGGGCCATTCCACTTTTTGATCATGGTCGAAATGGCAGTCCTGGTATGGATGTTTGGCATTTTATATATACACGGAAAAAAAGTAGGCGCATTTTTCCTCTTCTTTATCGGTAATGCCTTCGTTTTAGCCCTGCCTTTCGCATTTCTGATCAGCCCTGGTTTTTACACGTTATTGGTTCCGGGATTAACGGCAGCGACTGCGGTAAATGTAGTATTGGCTGCCCTTTTACTGCCACGCTTGGAGCCTGTTTTGAAAAAGATGCTTTTTAAAGATGGATCCGTAGAATGAGTGATTCGTTGATTTTGCCATTTTCAGAATCAGATTCATTGATTGTTTCTAGTGATAATAGCGGCGGTATCGGGCTGAAGGAAAAGGACCTTGTCCATGTCCCTTATGAGGTCGTTGGCTATTATTCCTTTCGGGTTGCCGTCATGGAGTGTTTGGGAGTTGGCGGAAGACCCGTATCCGTCGTTCTAAATAATTTCTGCGGTGATGAAGCTTGGGGGGACTTGACCAGGGGTGTCAAAAAGGGGCTGGGTGAATTGGGAATGGAGGACCTTCCGATTACTGGAAGCACAGAAAGTAATATGCCGCTTCTTCAATCAGCACTTGGTCTTATGGTGATTGGTAAGCGAGTGAACGAACGTGTTAAAAAGCAGCATCCTTCACGGAAAATCGCTTTGATCGGCAGGCCGCTCGTTGGAGAAGAAGTAATGGAACAGCAAGATTGGGTCGCGCCATTATCTTTATATAAAAGCCTATGTGAAATGGAAGACGTTCAGGCACTTCCGGTCGGCTCAAAAGGGATAGCATATGAATGGAAGCACCTGGATCAAAGTGGTGAAGGTGTTTCTGTGCATATAAGTGATAAAGTCGATATCGAAAAATCATCAGGACCATCCACCTGCTTCCTCATTGCCTATCCTGAACATCTGGAGAAAGAAATCAAGCACATATCCGGTCCTCTTTTCAATGGAGAATGATGTTCTCATGACTGAATCAGGCATCGAGTTTAGTTCTCAATGAACGGGTTCGATGCTTTTTTCATTAAGATCTTACTTTTATTGATTGTTAGCCATAACAATGGTTTGCTCTTGATCGTTATCATAGCCAAGGCGAAATGGTCCCCATTTATTGCGTTACTTCTCGCTTCCATCATTTTAGGGATTATCGCAGGTATGGATATTCCGGATGTTGCAGATGCTGTTCAGATAGGGATAGGTAATACTCTTCGTTAGTTGGCACTCATTTTCGGTTTAGGTAACATGCTTGGAAAGATGATGGCAATGCCGGTCTTTTTATTGTTGATCGAGGCTTTTGGTGCTTTGTTTGCAGAAGATTCATATGAATTGATTGGAATGCCTTCATTGGAAAGGCAATCATCGCCCCCATGATTTCTGTGGCATTAGGATGCGCTAGAGGTTTTAATAAAGAAGAACTAATCCAATTCATGTCCGCCTGCCTCGTCCCAACTGCGTCCATCATCTTGGGGCGTGCAGTGCATTTAAAATTGTATTGATCACGAGCGGGGTGGATGAAGCCGTTGCAGCTTATGATCCATGTCGCTAAAGATTTAATTTGACAGTCGCACAAAGGTTAAAGTCTTGTACGGTTATGGAAACGATTATATCAGTCGTTTCACTTATCCTAATCTTACTATTGAATTCAATTGTTTAAGAGAAAGGAGCATGTTGTAAATATGGGGCATTCAGGTTATATGATGGGGATAGATATTGGTACGACGAGTACGAAGGTTGTTCTTTTTTCAAAAGGGGGGGAGGTTGTCCAATCTTGTTCGAGGGGATATCCTCTACACAGTCCAACCCCTTCCGTGGCGGAACAAGATCCCGAAGAAATTTATAAAGCGGTTATCATTACTATAGGCGAGGTTATGATTGCAAGCGGGATAGAAAAGCAAGAACTGGGCTTGATATCGTTCAGTTCGGCGATGCATAGCTTGATCGCCATGGGTAAAGACGGCAGACCGCTGACAAATAGCATTACATGGGCTGATAATCGAAGTGTTGCCTATGCGAAGAAACTGAAGGCTTCGGTACAGGGGATGCAATTGTATCACAGGACCGGAACACCCATTCACCCGATGTCCCCAATCACGAAAATAATGTGGTTAAAAAATGAGCATCCCGGGATTTTTAACGAAACGGACAAATTTATAGGAATTAAAGAATACATCATCTATAAATTCTTCAATGAGTATGTGATGGATTATTCACTCGCTTCTGCAACGGGCATGTTCAACATGAATGACCTGAAGTGGGATGAAGAGGCACTCACCATTGCTGGAATTGGGGCTGAAAAGTTGCCGATGCTTGTCCCTACAACGCATATCCTCTCAGGCTTAAGTGAGGAATTAGCTGCAAAAATGAATATTCAGGCTGGTACCCCGTTTGTGATTGGCGCGAGTGATGGTGTGCTTGCCAACTTAGGGCAAAACGCAATCAAGCCAGGCGTTCTGGCAGTGACAATCGGAACGAGCGGTGCGGTAAGGACCGTCAGTGACCGACCGCTTACCGATCCGAAAGGCAGGACATTCTGCTATGCCCTTACTGAGAATCATTGGGTAATCGGCGGACCGGTCAACAATGGGGGAATCACCTTCCGATGGGCACGCGATCAATTGGGCCGTGTGGAAATCGAAAAAGCGAAGGCTTCAGGACAGGACTCCTATGAGATTCTGACGGATATGGCTTCCAATATTGCACCTGGTTCTGATGGGTTGATATTCCATCCGTATATGGCAGGGGAACGGGCACCATTATGGAGTGCCGATGCAAGGGGCTCCTTCTTCGGACTGGCGCTTCATCACACTCGTGACCATATGGTCCGGGCAGTGCTGGAGGGTGTGATGTATAACTTGTACAGTGTCCTTCTTGCTGTTAAGGAATTGACGGGTGCCCCCGAGAAGATCCATGCAAGCGGCGGATTTGTCCGCTCAAAGCTCTGGCGCCAAATCATGGCTGACATATTCAATCAAAACGTGACAATTCCTGAAAGCTTCGAGAGTTCAAGCTTAGGTGCAGCCGTTCTTGGATTATATGCTTTAGGCGAAATCCAAAGCCTTGATGAGGTTGAAGGTATGGTTGGTGAAACGAATGAACTTATCCCGATCGAAGAGAACGTTAAAGTATATGAAGAATTAATGTCGATTTATTTATCCGTGAGCAGGCAATTGGAAGGCGACTACAAGAGAATCGCTGATTTCCAAAGACGTCATTTAGAATGATCTTTAGGGAAAGCACAGATGCATCAGGCACTGTGCTTTTCTTTTTGCCTGGTAATTAAAATGGTAAGATGGAAGAAAACGATAAGGGGAATTTTCAATGGGAGCCAGTAAAACGAATGCAATGCGAATTCTTGATAACAAACGTATAGAGTATGGCATGATGAGTTATGATGCCCGCGACGGAAAAATCGATGGGATCACTGTTGCGGACAAAATTGGAAAAGCGCCAGAAACCGTTTTTAAAACGCTTGTTACCCATAACGGACCGCAGCAGCTTTACGTATTTGTCATTCCTGTAGCCACCGAACTGGACTTGAAAAAAGCAGCGAAGGCCGCAGGTGCAAAAAAAATTGAAATGCTTGCGGTTAAAGATCTGCAAAAATACACAGGGTACATTCGGGGAGGCTGTTCCCCGATCGGAATGAAAAAGCAATATCCGACCTTTATTGACGAAAGTGCAGCAAACCTGCCTGAAATCATCGTAAGCGGAGGAAAGATCGGTACACAGATCGTGTTAAAACCGTCAGAATTCCTGGAGGTCACACAAGCGGAATCTGCTGCCCTAATAAAATAGACTGTTAACCTGTAGGCATTCACCTATTAGTTCATTTCTGCATACGCTGTCTTGAAGATCACATCTGTATTGTGAGGGAGAGTGTGAAAGTGACAGGAAAAGAGATGCATTATTTCGCAGGAGGCAATACGGCTAAAGGTTTTTATAGTTTATATGATTCCAATTTGGCAGGTCTGGAAAGATTGTTCATTTTAAAAGGCGGACCTGGTTCCGGTAAATCGACCATTATGAAAAAAATCGGCCAAGAATGGCTGGATAAAGACTATGACATCGAGTATTTACATTGTTCGTCCGATAATGATTCCATTGATGGAGTGATCATTCCCGCTTTGAAAATCGGACTCGTGGATGGGACCGCGCCGCATGTGATTGAGCCGAAGGCACCTGGGGCCATTGAGGAATATGTCAATCTAGGGGCTGCCTGGAATTCCCAGCAGCTGGCTTCTGAAAGAGCGGCCATCATAAGATTGACGAATGCGAGAAGCAAGAGTTTCGAGAAGGCATATGCCCTATTTGCTGAAGCATTGAAGATACATGATGAATGGGAAGACATTTATAAAGCAAATATTGATTTCGCTAAATTGAATGGGTTGACCAATAAATTGATAGAAGGCTTTTATAGAGATATAACCCTTAATAAGAAGTCGGATGTTCGTCACCGATTCTTAGGGGCAGCTACACCAAAAGGTGCAGTTGATTTCATCCCCAATATTACTGAGGGAATACAAAAACGGTACTTTTTAAAGGGACGTCCAGGATCCGGTAAATCAACGATGCTGAAGAAGATTGCAAAGGCTGCGGAGCAAAGGGGCTTTGATGTGGAAGTATATCATTGCGGATTCGATCCTCATAGCTTGGACATGGTAATCGTCCGGGAGGTAGGAATCGCCATTTTTGACAGCACATCACCGCATGAATATTTCCCGAGTTGTGAAGGTGATGAAATCATAGATATATATAAAACAGCTATCCTGCCTGGAACAGATGAAATTTATGCCGATCAGATAAAGGATGTTTCCACCAGGTACCGGACAAAAATGAATGAAGCGACAGCAAATCTGGCTAAGGCGAAAGAGCTGCATGACGAACTTGAAAAGATTTATGTAAAAGCAATGGACTTTACAGCCATCGATGACATTCAAAGAGACATCCAAGAACAGATCATTGAACGGGCACAAGATGTCGATAGCCAAACGATTCTGCATTAAGAAAACAAACTGCACCTATTTTAATTAGGTGCAGTTTATTTATATACATAAGACTATTTTTTAACGACGGAAGTCACACAAGAATAGAGACGGGTTTGTTAAACGTGTTTATCCACGTCCTTTCGGTTAAAATAGGGATTATATTGAAAAAAAGGAGCCGGTTGAATTGATAAAGACGATTGCGATTGATATGGACGGAACATTGTTAAACAAAATGCAAAAGGTCAGTGAGGAAAATAAACACGCTATCCAGAGGGCGCAAAGTGAGGGAGTGGAAGTGATCATTGCTACTGGAAGATCTTATGTGGAAGCAAGGTTCGCTTTAGATGAAGCAGGCATCGTATGCCCTGTCATTTGTGTAAATGGTGCTGCACTCTTCACGGAGGATGGAAATATTGCCGCTTCCAATCCAATGTCAGCTGCCACTGCTAAAATGGTCGCTGGATTCCTCGAAGAACAAGGGATTTATTTCGAAATATATACGAGTCAGGGAATTTATTCTAAAGACTATGAAAACGCAATATCTGTTTTGGTTGATGTATTCGTTACAGCCAATCCGGACATTGACCCTGAGAATATGCGGAAATATGCGGAGGAGCGTTTACAGCTTGGACAGGTAACTTCCATTTCCGATTATTCCGAGTTATTCAGCCGTTCGAATGAGGAATATTATAAAATTCTCAGCTTCTCAAAGGATTTAAATTTATTAAATGAAATTGCTTCGAAATTGGAAGGACAGGGAGTTACAGTCACTTCATCGGGACGTGAAAATGTGGAAATCATGAGTGAAACAGCTCAAAAAGGTACGGCACTTGAAACATATGTGAATGGAAAATCCGGATCGATGCAGGAAACGATGGCTATTGGGGATAATTATAATGATGTATCCATGTTTGAACGGGTAGGTTTGTCTGTCGCAATGGGAAATGCCCCGCTCGAAATAAAAAAACTGTGTGATGAAGTAACAGGCAAGAATGATGAATCCGGTGTAGCGGAGGCCATTTTAAAGGTACTTAAACAGTCAGCCTATTAAACTCATGAATCGAAGGGAGAAAGACTTTTGAAAAAATTGCTCTTATTTTTCCTTATGGCTGCATTGATTTTAACTGGTTGTAACATGAATGATGATGACACTGAAACCGAGCCGAATCCTGACAAGGAAGTGACGGGCACTTTAGGCGAAGATCCGGATGTGCTGGTAACGAACTTGCATGCCCCATGGTCGATTCAGAAGAATGGGGACACAATGTATGTTTCGGAGCGGACAGGAACTATCGTTGAATGGGACAAGGGTAAGATGACACGGCAAAAGGTCAACCTAAAAAAGACATTGTCGTCAAAAGCGGAAGCTGGGTTGCTTGGATTTTTATTAGCTCCCGATTTCTCTAAGAGAGGGAAAGCTTTCGCTTATTATACGTATGAAGAAGGCGGGAATCTCATCAATCGAATCGTCATTTTAGAAAAAAATGATGATGAGTGGCATGAGATGGAGACCTTAATCGACGGAATACCAAGCGGGGACTTCCACCATGGCGGCAGGATCAAGATTGGTCCGGATGATAAGCTATATGCAACGACAGGTGATGCAAGAAGGGTTGAGATCGCACAGGACACAGATTCTTTAGGCGGGAAAATTCTGCGCATGAACCTGGATGGCACCATTCCGAACGATAATCCTTTCGCGAATTCATACGTCTATTCATACGGTCACCGCAATCCACAAGGCCTTGCTTGGGATGAAGCAGGACAGTTGTATGAAAGTGAGCATGGAGATTCGGCTCACGATGAATTAAATAAAATTGATCCGGGTAAGAACTATGGCTGGCCAGAGATACAGGGCGATGAGCAAAAAGCTGATATGGTAAAACCATTGATTCATTCCGGTGAAAATACATGGGCTCCTTCTGGCATGGCCTATTTTGACGGAAAGCTCTATTTTGCAGCCTTAAGGGGCGAAGCGCTTAAAAGTTATGATGAAAAAAACGGAAAACTGACTAATATCATTACGGGCTCAGGAAGGATACGCGATGTATTCGTTGATGAAAAATTTCTTTATTTCATAAGCAACAATACGGACGGCCGAGGAAATCCTGATGAAAAGGATGATAAGCTTTATCGTTTGCCGCTATCTCAGTTAAATATGCCTTGATGTAATCAATCAGGAGAAAAGAAGCATATAAAAGGAAACCTCGCTAATAGCGGGGTTTCCTTTTTGGTTTATGTCCTTTAAAATCACGAGTAAAAGCCCCAAACTCACGAGTATTTGCGTGGAATTCACGAGTAAAAGCCCCGAATTCACGAGTATTTCCTCCAAACTCTCAAATAATAGCCCCAACCTCCTGAAAAGAGGTTTTTTCTTGTTGTGTAGGAAGTGATGGAGAAGCTTAGGAAACAGTGTGTCTACGATTATTTTCGTTCATCCGAAGGCTAGACATTTTTACTGAATAGGTGTATAGTTACCTAGGTAACTACTTTACAGGAGGAATACCTTTGTCCTTTCAAAATGGTTTTTTTCATCATAACTTACAATTTTCAAGGTCATTTACGAAAAAGTTAAATGAACAATTGGCCAAGGTTGATCTTTATCATTCCCAATGGTCGATTGTATATTATCTGAGTCAGTTCGGCTGTTCTACGCTTGTTGAAATAAGCACTTATTTAGATGTGGAGAAACCGACGGTAACCAGGACGGTAAACCGATTGGAAGAACTTGAGTTGATTGAACAAGTTCCTGGAAAAGATAAACGGGAACGGAGAATACAGTTAACGGAGTCAGGTTTAAGGACTTATCAAGAGGCCAAAAAGGTAGTTGAGGAATTTGAACTTCAATTAATGAGCGGTTTGGCTGAAGAAGACCGGGAGGCAACGTTACGAACGTTGATTTTCCTGAAGGAAAAATTAAAACAATAGTAAGGAAGAAGGATTGAAATGAATCAAAAACCGAAATTGTGGACGAAAGACTTTCTGATTGTTTCGTCTGCGAACTTTTTTCTATTTTTAACTTTTTATGTCTTGATGGTGACATTGACCATTTATACGATAGATAATTTTCATGCTTCGCAAGCACAGGCAGGGCTTGCTTCAAGTATCTTTGTTCTCGGTGCTGTGCTTGTCAGACCGATTGCAGGGAAAAAAATTGACAAGATCGGCCGCAGAAAGATGTTGCTTGGCTCGTTGGTGCTATTCCTGATTGCATCCATTGGCTATTTCCTGGTGAATGGTTTATCCCTCTTATTGATTGATCGGCTTATTCACGGTTTTGCTTTTGGCCTTGCCACTACGGCAACTGGAACGATTGCTGCAGATATCATTCCGAATGAAAGACGCGGGGAAGGCACAGGTTACTTTGCCATGAGTACAAACTTGGCAATGGCTTTCGGTCCGTTTATTGGATTGCTGATAACACAGCATTTCAGTTATTCCATCATTTTCTATGCAGCCTCTTTATTTGCCGCGTTTTCTTTAGTTGCATCGTTATTCATGAATGTGCCTGAAGGGGAAAAGGTCGGAGCTTCACCACAAAAAGGATTTAAAATCAGTGATTACTTTGAAAAAAGGGCACTTCCCATTGCCGTTTTTATCGGATTTGCCGGATTTACCTATTCGAGCATCTTGTCCTATTTAACGTCTTTTGCAAAGGAAATGGATTTAATGGATGCGGCGAGCTTTTTCTTTGTCGTATTTGCTGTATTCCTTTTGGCGTCCCGTCCGTTTACAGGCCGGATGTTTGATGTGAAGGGGGAAAATGCAGTTATTTACCCATCGCTCTTGCTATTTGCCATCGGTATGGTCATCCTGAGCCAATCCCATCATGGTATCACGCTTCTGATTGCCGGCGCCTTTATCGGAGTGGGTTATGGTACGTTCCAATCTAGCAGTCAAGCGATTTCCATCAAGGAAGCCCCCTCAAATCGGATGGGATTAGCCACATCCACATTTTTTACAATGTATGACTTCGGTATTGGTGTGGGCCCGTTCCTATTGGGATTCCTTATTCCATATACAGGGTTCAAAGGGTTATTCATAGGAATGTCTATCTTTGCGTTCATACTTATTGGCATTTATTACTTGGCGCATGGAAAAAAAGCCTCGGCAAGAGTGAAAATGCAGCATGAGGAACGCTTGTCTGCTTAATTTTTTGAATATGATTGTATAAAATGAAGAATTTTGGGGATGCTTATATTATGATTGATTTTCCAAAAGTATCCCCCTTTTCTCCGCCTGTATCCCACAGGCGTTTTTTTTTATGCCATAAACAAAGAAAACCGCCATATTGGCGGTTTCTTTAAAACTTATAGGTCCATAATCTTTCTTTGCGGATCCAGTCTAGAAAATCGGCATCCTGATTTTCGAATTTTTCTTTCCAATCGATCACCATTGCCTGAGTTTGCGAACGGTGGGCAGTGAATGTGGCTACCTTTTTTTCTTCGACGGCAGAGATATCATGAATGATGTCAGGTTGCCCTAATTCGTCAATGCAGTTATTCGAGAAGGCGACACAATGAAGTTTAGGCCTCTCTTTCACTTCCATTCTTTCAACGGCCCGCACCACAGCCCGTGCTGTCGCTTCATGGTCAGGATGGACACTGTATCCTGGGTAAAACGTAATGATCAATGAAGGGTTCAATTCATTGATGGCATCGGTAAATAATGAAGTCAGCTTTTCATCATCTTCGAATTCAATTGTCTTATCACGCAATCCAAGCATGCGTAAATCTTGGATGCCAATCGCATTTGCTGCATCGATTAATTCCTTTTTACGAATTTTAGGGAGCGATTCCCTTGTTGCAAATGGAGGGTTTCCTAAATTACGTCCCATTTCTCCTAAAGTTAAGCATAAATAGGTGACAGGAGTGCCCGCTTCTCTATGAAGGGCAAGCGTTCCGGAGACCGAGAAGGCTTCATCATCGGGATGTGGGAATATAACTAATACATGGCGTTCTTTTTCCAAGGTATATTTCTCCTTCCGTTCTACTTACAGTGAGTATTGTTATCGGTAAATGGGAGTTTTCATCGGAATTATATGATATATTTCAAGCAAGTTGCCATCATTCAAAAGGAGTGGGACTGAGCTGCATGGAGACAGCAAGCTTTCCGGAAAAATCAAGGCCTGCCAATAGCAATCTTCCTTGTTCATCCATTTCGAAGTGGTTAACGCCTTCTGCATATACCCAGCCAATATTGAGCTTCAAGCCGATGCGGTAGGGTCCATCCCCAACTATCTTCCCATGTTCATACTGTATAAGAGCATTACGAATATAAGCGCCTGCCGAAAAGAAAGCTTCATCTACATGAGTGGCATAGGCACCATTTGTCGTTTCAAGGTGAAGATATACATCTTGTCCTGCGAAAGAATCAATGGCATTTTGCACCTCTGTACGGTCTATAGGTTTCATACTATAATTTCCTCCTTAACTGGGCGGCTAGATAAGCTTTTCCTTCTTTCTATTTTACTAAATAAAAACGAAAAAAGCGAAAAAGGCCGCTCGATGAATTTGAGCGGCCATTAAACTTGATGTTTTATTTTTGTGTTTTTTCAGCGATTCCATATTTATGGTATGCACCATGATTGACAGGTCCAACATAGTCATTCATCTTCCAAGAATGGCGAACGGCCTCGGTGATGAAGTCTTTAGCGATGAGGATAGCCTCACGCGGGCTTTTACCTTCAGCCAATTGAGCTGCAATGGCTGCTGAAGATGAACAGCCGGCACCATGTGTATTGGTCGTTTCGATTTTTTCTGATTCAAGGATTTCAAATTCAGTTCCGTCATATAAAAGGTCAATGGCTTTATCATGATCCAGCTTATTACCGCCTTTGATCAAGACATATTTTGCACCAAGTTCATGAATCTTTTTGGCTGCAGCCCTCATATCGTCAATCGTCTTGATAGGCGCAGTTCCCGCTAACTGAGCGGCCTCGAACAGGTTTGGCGTGACTACAGTTGCACGTGGAACAAGCAGTTCGCGCAGAGCTACAGCCGTTTCAGGGTGCAATACTTCATCTTCACCTTTACATACCATAACTGGATCGATTACGACCTTGTCCAGCTTCAACTCGTCTATTTTACGGGCAACAAGTTCAATGATTTCCACTGATCCAAGCATTCCCGTTTTCATGGCATCGATGCCGATTGATAGAATCGTTTCGATTTGGGCTTCTAAAACCTCGACCGGTGTAGGGAATACATTATGGGACCAGCCATTCTTTGGATCCATCGTCACGATTGTCGTTAAAGCGGACATACCGTAAACGCCGAATTCTTGGAATGTCTTTAAATCTGCTTGAAGACCCGCACCGCCGCTCGAATCCGATCCGGCAACTGTCATAGCTCTTTTCATAGTCATTATGTGACCTCCTCAGGAGAATTAGATTTCGATATTATCAGCATACCAGTTAATATCCTATTTTTAGAATATACCAAAATTTCTTTTATGTAAAACTTAGTTTTCACCTTAATATGAGTACCTTAAGAAAGGTAATGGAATGGCCACGTATGAGTCATTTTTTCGGACATGGAATTCAGAAAATAAAATGGGTGGGTGGCCTGCTTTTTAGCCTTTTGATCCTACTTTCCATCTTTTGATATGCAAAGCAAAGTTTGTGAAGGTGTCATTATTTTCAAAGTTGATTTAAAATATTTAAATATAGTGGGATACATTTAGTAGCTTTACCGTTCGATGCTGGATTAAACCTAAAAAAGGGAGGGTGATTTCTATGGAATGGACAATGTTGCTTTTAGCTGGTGGGAAATCAAGCCGTATGGGCGTGAATAAGGCCCTGTTGTCCATAGGTGGCATTGTGAACATTTCAAGAGTGGCATCCGAATTGAAAAAGGTGTCAGAAAACATTATGGTCATTACGAATACAGTTGAAGAATATCGTTTTCTGCAGCTGCCGCTAATTCCGGATTTACATAAAGATCTAGGACCTCTTGGCGGATTGCATGCAGGGTTGACCTCATCGGAAACGGAGCTTCAGTTCCTTGCAGCCTGTGATATGCCGTTTGTGAGTGCAGATGCCATAAAGGATATCATATCCAATTATGAACCTGAATTCGACGCAGTCATTCCAGAAATAAATGGCAGGCTCCAGCCGCTTTTTGCTGTTTACCATAAAAGATGTCTTCCTGTACTGACGGACTGTTTATTAAAACATGAATTGAAAATGAGACTATTTTTGGAAAAGATTTCGGTGAAAATCATGAAAGAAACCGAATTTAAGTTATATCGCGAGAATCCTGAACATTTTCACTACCTTTTTTTCAATATGAATACGATGGAAGATTATAAAGAGGCAGGTTATATTGATCAAACTGAATTATATATAAAGGATGGTAGACATGAATTATAATATTTCAAAAGAGCCGATTGTCATCCAGGAAGTGATTGATAAAGTAGTCAGTCGAAATGCAGGTGCGGTCACGACCTTTATTGGTACGGTGAGGGAAATGACGAAAGGGAAAAAGACTCTCTTCCTAATATACGAAGCGTATGAACCGATGGCCATCAAGAAATTGGAGCAAATCGGATCTGAGATCAAGGAGCGTTGGCCTGATGCAGAAACGGCGATCACCCATCGTGTAGGTAAACTAGAAATCACGGATATCGCAGTGGTTATTGCCGTTAGTACGCCACACCGGAATGATGCATATGAGGCAAACAGGTATGCGATTGAAAGAATTAAAGAAATCGTCCCGATTTGGAAAAAAGAACACTGGGAAGATGGGGAGACATGGGTCGGAAACCAGTTGGAAACCGTTCCATATCCAACGGGGAAACCGGAAGAGGGGGATATTGATGATTAATGTACTTTTATTTGCCCAATTGAAAGATGAGCTAGGTAAAGAGACTGTTACTATAGAAGGAAATGGAATGAGTGTGGCCCAGCTAAAAGGAAAACTGAAGGTGGATTTTCAATTGGAAGGTCTTGAAACCGTGATGACAGCGGTCAATGAAGAATTTGCCGATGATGACACAATTCTATCTGATGGAGATACTGTAGCTTTCATTCCGCCAGTAAGTGGAGGCTAAAGCATTTGGAAGGGAGGGTTCACGGTGAAAGAGCGATTTTCAAGGCAGACTTTATTCGCCCCCATTGGTGAAGGGGGCCAATTGAAAATTATGAAGAAGCATGTATTGCTTCTTGGTGCAGGGGCTTTGGGATCTGCTAATGCCGAGGCCCTTACTCGTGCAGGAGTAGGGAAGCTTACCATTGTCGACAGGGATTATGTCGAGACCAGTAATTTACAGCGCCAACAAATGTATACGGAACGGGATGTCGAGGAGAAACTGCCAAAGGCAGAAGCGGCAAAGCGTCATTTATTTGATATCAATCATGAAGTTGAAGTGAATGCCATCATCATGGACGCAACAGCCCAGAACCTCGAGCAGCTGCTTGGTGATGTTGATTTGATCATGGATGCAACCGATAATTTTGAGACACGGATGATAATTAATGATTTATCACAAAAGCTTCATATACCATGGATTTATGGGGCATGTGTGGGGAGTGTGGGGATGACTTTGACGATCCTTCCCGGACAGACACCATGTTTGCACTGTTTGCTGAAAGCAATCCCCATTCAAGGTATGACCTGTGACACAGGAGGAATCATATCACCAGCAGTAACGATGGTAGTGGCACACCAAACTGCCGAAGCTTTGAAAATCCTTGTAGAAGATTGGGAATCTGTACGGCCTGCACTTGTTTCTTTTGATCTGTGGAGAAATCAATACCAAACCGTTAAATTGACAAAAGCGAAAAAGAAAGATTGTCTCTCATGCGGGGAGCAGAGGACATATCCCTTTTTAACAATGGAGAATGCAACGAAAACGGCTGTTCTTTGCGGGAGGGATACTGTACAGGTAAGACCGCCAAAACCTTTGAAACTGCAACTCGAGAAATTAGCCAAGGATCTGGACGGCAGCGGCTATTTGGTGAAATTCAATCCATTTCTTCTCTCTTGTGAAAAAGCTGGGGAGCGTATCGTCATTTTCAAGGATGGACGGGCGTTGATACACGGTACGAAGGACATGGTCCATGCAAAGGCCACGTACCAAAGAATCCTGGGATAATGATTATAAAAAACGAGGCCCCCGGTTAAGGAGCCTCGTTTTTTATGAATTCATATAGGGTTTTAGTGTGTAACCCCGTCTTTATTGTCTTGTTTGGAAGCGACGATGACTACTTTTCCTTCGTCAAGAACTTCCTCGTAACGTTCTGCCTCCATATCACTAAGGCCAAGGTTGCTCATTCGATTACGAAGTTCATCTCCGCGTGATTTAAAGAGATTTCCGACGGTATCAAGGAAACCTTGTTCCTTCATGCCTACACCTTCTGTATTTGTATTCTCGGTAAGGTGTTTTGAACGGGTTTTATCATGGGCAAACAAATATACATCGTCTTTCGTATAACCTGATGTAACTAATTCATCGATTTTTTCCTTTGCTTGTAAACCGTTTTCTACTACATGTACTTGATACATATAAACTCCTCCTTGAATTTCAGTGAGATTCTCTTGAAAATAGGTAAATGGAATCTTGCTTATTACAGTTGTTGATTGGCTATAGTAGTATATAACCTTGTTTGGGCACAGATAAACATTTTTATCGAAGAATATTTAGTAAGTGGTGAAGCGGAATACCTTTTGAATGCGGTAGGTCAAGTATTTGAAGACAGGCAGTTTCTTTTGGTATTCACTGTAATCCACCGTGTAGGTTCCGTTTTGATTTGTCCAAAGTCTTTGAAAGTAGCTATCGACATCCTTGGAAACGCCGGCATCATTTGAAGCATGGATTTCAACATTCGCTTCAAGATTATAGTCATCTAGATTGCGGGAGGTATAATTAGCCGATCCTCCAAGGATAACCGTTTCATTAGCCTTTTGGATCATCATCAATTTTGTATGGAACTGTTCTTTATCTGTTTTGTACCAGCGGATCGAGATGTTTTCATCCCCCAGTTTTTCAAATTCGGCGGCAACCGGAAGGTTGGGAAGCCCGATTTTCTCACTTCCGAAAGCGTTTTGATTCGGATCCAATATCATTTGAATCTTCACACCCCGTTCAGCTGCATCCGTTAATGCCTCGACAACCTCGCGATCGGCAATGTAGAACATGGCAAGATGGATCTTGTCCCCCTTTTTTGCATCCTTAATTGCCTTAAGGACATGTTTATTGATTTTTCCTTCCGTTAGCAGTTGTACCGATATCGGTCCTTTATCTGCCGATGTCCCTTTGAACTCAGGAAATGACTTTGGTCCTCCCGAGAATTTCGAAGCGGCTTCTTCGGCTTTAAGAAAATCGCCGATGATATTCCCATCCATCTGGAACGCGATATTGGAATGGAATCCACTTGCGTCATGAGGATTGGCAGATGAGATGATGGCCGTTTTTTCAGTAGCGACCACTTTTCTGTGATTGGCTTTGATATTCATCAGTCTAAGGTAAGAACGCAAGGTGACCTTTGGTGCGCTTTTGGCCATTGGATTCACAATCCAGCCTTTTCCGCTTTCACCGAACCATTGGAAAAAGGTCCGATACACACCTGAATAGAGAGGATTCGGATCCCGGAGGCGGTCTAAGTTGGTAACAATGACATCAATTCCATTTTTCTTCATCGTTTCCAATGCCTCTAATTGGTAGGCATTATAGGAAGTATTCACTTCATCTGTAATGAATATAACCTGGAGATCAGGTTTCCTTTTCTTCTGTTTCACCAGATTATCCTTCAGAGTCTCGGTTAACTTCGGGAAGTTTATCTTTTCATCATAAAAAGCATTAAACAAAAACATATCGATTACGATATAAGAATCAGCCTCTTCTATCGCTTGATTTATGGTTTGGAAAATTCGCTGCTCATGTTGCAGATTCCCTTGTTCATCGTGATAGGAAAGGTCATAGATGAAATCGATATCCTCGACATGATGAACTTTTCCTTCATAAGAAATACCATCGGGGAGAGGCTTGTAGCTGTTATAGACGATTACGATTGCAATGACGATCAAAATGCTGACAAGCAGATAAAATCGTTTTCTTTTGTACCATTTTTTCATAGGGAATCCTCCAACATGGTTAAATTGCTTGCTAACTTTCTATTTTCCCACTTTGGGGTATATAGAAACATACATCGTAATCTATGGAAAAGGCAAGGCGATTAAGTTTGATATAATATAGTTTCAAAAAGTGGAAAGGGGCTGTGGCAGATGGAAAAGCAGTTATTGACAAATGATTGGTGGCCTCTATTGAAAGAGGAATTCAAAAAAGAATATTACCAGGAGCTAAGGGAATTTATAAAGCAAGAGTACAGCCAGCAAGTTATTCATCCTGATCAGGACGATATTTTCAATGCGCTTCATTATACTCCTTATGAAGACGTAAAGGTTGTCATCCTTGGACAGGACCCTTACCATGGCCCTGGTCAAGCGCATGGCCTTAGTTTTTCAGTTAAGCCGGAAGTTCGCATCCCACCCTCTTTAAGAAATATCTTTAAAGAGTTAAACACCGATCTAGGCTATGAGGTTCCGGATAATGGTTACCTTGTTGAATGGGCAAAACGGGGAGTGCTTCTATTGAATACCGTCTTGACTGTGCGTGAGGGAGAGGCGCACTCACACCGCGGAAAAGGATGGGAAATCTTTACGAATCAAGTTATTCGCCTATTGAATGACCGTCCGAAACCGGTTGTATTCATCCTGTGGGGAAAACCTGCTCAAACCAAAATCCCTTTAATTGATGAAACCCGCCATAAAATCATTAAGTCCTTACATCCAAGTCCGCTGTCGGCTTCCCGTGGTTTCTTTGGCACAAAACCTTTTTCCAAAACAAATCAATTGCTGTTGGAAATGGGGGAATCCCCAATTGATTGGAAAATCACGAACCGATGATATGGGCAGGAAAACGAAACGGGTGAATTGTATGGCGTGCAGTCATTTCTATATAACTTGGGATCCCAGTTTTCCAAAGGGCTGCCGTGCTTTTCAATTCAAAACATCAAACCAGCCTTCTCTTGATGTCTTTCATTCTTCAGGACAGCCATGCTTGAAATTTCAAGCCAAGCCAATGAAAAGGTAGGAAATATGCAAGGTGTTTTCTTCTCTGATTTTTGCTATGCTAGTTATGATAGTTTTGACCTGTATATAGACGAGGTGGTAAAGTTGGATATTTCATCAAGACAAATGTTAGATAAAATCGAAGAGCTTGTTTTAAAAGCGAAACAGGCAAATTCAGAGGATAAGGTGCAGGGGTATGTAATCGCCATTAAGTCCCTTTGTGAAGTAATGGTGGATGAAAACGCGGTGAACATCAGCATACCGAAGCCAATCACATTGACCCAGCCCGTTATGTCGGCTACACCGAATGTAGAACCGGTTAAAATGGATGAGGCCAATGGGGAGTCCTTGTTCGATTTTTAAATTAGGGAAGGGGAGCGAAATAATTGAAACTGTTCATCATTTTAGGTGCATTGAATGGGTTTATTGCTGTGGCACTAGGTGCATTCGGTGCACATGGACTGGAAGGGAAAATTCCCGATAAATATTTAGAAACCTGGCAAACCGCTGTTCAATATCAAATGTTCCATGCGGTGGGTTTATTGGTACTCGGTTTATTGGCCGGGAAAATTTCAAGTCCGCTGATCAACTGGTCCGGCTGGCTTATGTTAATAGGAATTATCCTGTTTTCCGGAAGTCTATTCGTTCTAAGCGTTACGCAAATCAAAGTCCTAGGGGCCATCACACCGCTTGGCGGAGTTTCCTTCTTGGTTGCTTGGGTCTTAATGATCGTTGCTGCATATAAATACTTGTAATGAAGGTAGCTGATCTTCTTCGGTCAGCTCTTTTTTGGGAAAAAGTCATTCCAATATAAGAAGAGCCTCAGAATCAAATAGATTCTGAGGCTCTTCTATATAGGATTTTTTTACCTTGGCGAATAGGTGGTAAGCCCAGTGCCTCCAAATGGATATTCATATTCGATTTCTTCATCAAACGTTATATAATCTAAGTATACCATCGGGATTAAGTATCGTTTTCCCGTTTGAGGATCGCTTATGATTAAGTGATCGCGTCCTGCAGCCTCGATGATTCCTTTGAAGATCTTGGCATTCCATTCCTTGTTGTTTTCAAACGTTGTATAAACAGTGGCCAATTTCCCTTTATTCAAACGCAAGATGTTCTCGATGTACGACTGTTCGACCGGAAGCATGCCAGGTATCTGTGGTCCGGAAGGGGGTTGACCCATCGTCATCGGCACTTGTTGTGGCGTGCCTGCCATAGTGGGCTGTTGTGGCTGGTATGATGGCTGTTGGTATCCTTGCTGTTGGTAACCTTGTTGCGGGTAACCTTGTTGCTGGTTAGGATTCTGCTGCCTTAGTTCAGGCTCATTATTTTCATAGGGGTAATAAGGGCTTCCTCCGTACGGATAATTACCATAAGGATTATTTTGTGACATTGCATTCCCTCCTAAATTCAAGGTTTAGTTGATGCTGTGGAATTTGGACAATCCGAGAGAGTGGACTGGAAGAAACAGTGCGATTTATAGCGACCGGTAGTATTGTATATGTTTTCTGGACAATCCCCGGGTGGCTTAAAAAACCACAATGAATGTTAAGCGATACATAACGGCTGCCGTTCATGATAAGCCATATCCTCTTGTCGGCTAATTAATAGAAGTAACGTTCCTTCACCTCGCTGGAGTCAGGAATTGCCTTGATCAATTTTCCTGAAGCTGAATGGGACTGTGAAAAAATGAATTCATCACTATTGAAAATGTATGGGATATGGATTGAATTTATTCCAAAGCCGGGAAAAAATAAGGAGGGGACGCAAAAAAAGCCTCCGGAAACCGGAAGCTCATCGTCTTATACGTATAGGAATGAAGGTACGTTTTCTTCCGGCAGGATATTGCCTACAAAGAAAGAACCAAATGCAGCGTAACGTGCACTCACTTCATCAAAACGCATTTCATAGATTAATTTTTTAAATTGAAGGACATCATCTGCGAATAGTGTTACGCCCCATTCATAATCGTCAAAACCGACAGAACCCGAAATGATTTGTTTCACTTTACCTGCATAACTGCGGCCAATCAAGCCGTGGGAACGCATTAAGCCTTTGCGCTCTTCCATGGAAAGCATATACCAGTTATCATCGCCATCACGACGCTTGTCCATTGGATAGAAGCATACATGTTTCGCTTTTGGAAGTATCGGATAAAGTCTGGAACGGACATGAGGGTTCTGGTATGGATCCTCATCATCTCCGCCAGCTAAGTAATTGCTTAATTCCACGACGGAAACGTATGAATAAGCGGGAATTGTATATTCGGCAAGCTTCGTTTTGTTGAATTCGTTTTCAATTGCATTCAATTCTTCCATGGTTGGGCGGGCAAACATAAGCATGAAGTCCGCTTTCTGACCAACGATTGAATATAGGGCATGGCTGCCTTCATTGTCGCTTTGTGTCATATTCCATTTATCCAGTAAACCTTGGAACTCCGAGATGGCCAATTGGCGTTCGTCACTTGATAACGTTTTCCAAGAAGACCAGTCAATTAGACGGAAATCATGTAAACAATACCAGCCGTCCAGTGTTTGTGCTGCTTCACTCATTACGATCACTCCTAAGTCTTATTATAACTTTAATATAACATAGTTTCAGTATAAGGAAATTTATATCAACCCGCAAACACCATCACTGTTTTCCGGCGTTCTGCAAATTTCAGATTTGCGGATTGGAAGGGACCGAAGTGGCTGGAATTTACCTGGCTCCTAGAGTATTCTTAAAAGAAGACGGCAATGATTTTCATCGAATGGTTAAATATAAAAAAAATGGGGGAAACGTATCTAAAAAGGAGGAATAGCCAATGGGTGATTTATTTGAAATATTGGAATCGAAAATTATGGGGCATAATTTAAAGATCGTTTTTCCAGAAGGGTTGGATGAACGGATTTTGGGAGCGGCAGGCAGGCTTGCCAAAGCTAAACTGGTGACACCTGTATTGATCGGGGATATCGGGTTGATTCAAGAGAAGGCAAAAGATTTAAAGATCTCCCTTGATGCAATCGAAATATATGATCCGAAGAATTATATCATGATGGATGAAATGGTAGAAGCATTCGTTAAGGTCCGTGATGGTAAAGCGACCGATGTACAAGCGCGTGAAATCTTAATGGATGAGAACTATTTCGGTACCATGCTCGTCCAAATGAAACTGGCACATGGAATGGTCAGCGGCGCAACTCATTCGACTGCCGATACGGTTCGGCCCGCCCTAAGGATCATTAAAACAAAGCCAGGCGTCCAAAAAACATCGGGAGTATTCATCATGGTCCGGGATGAAGAAAAATATGTGTTCGCGGATTGTGCCATCAATATAAACCCCGATTCCCAGGACCTGGCTGAAATTGCTATAGAAAGTGCGAAGACTGCACTAATGTTCGATATCGAACCGCGTGTGGCGATGCTGAGCTTTTCGACGAAGGGATCCGCAACATCCCCTGAGACCTTAAAAGTGGTTGATGCTGTCGATTTGGCAAAAGAAATGGACCCTGAAATCATCCTTGATGGGGAATTTCAGTTTGACGCGGCCTTCGTTCCTTCAGTAGCAAGAAAAAAAGCACCGGATTCCCTTATTCAGGGGGATGCGAATGTTTTTATTTTTCCAAGTCTCGAAGCAGGGAACATCAGCTATAAGATGGTACAGCGCTTGGGCGGCTTCGAAGCGGTCGGTCCGATCCTTCAGGGCCTGAATCGTCCGGTGAATGACCTTTCGAGGGGATGCAGTGAAGAGGATGTATATAAACTGGCTGTCATTACAGCGGCACAGGGGTTTGTGGCGCAGTATCAATAGGCAGCTTGAGGATTAAATGTTAGAGGGAGATTCGTATGGGTGAAATAGATTCATTATTAATGCAGCAAGAGTGGAGGATTATTGATCAATCTTCCGTCGGACCTCAGTTTCCTGCTCTGGAGTCCTTTGCGATGGATGATACATTTTGTGCTTCCGTAGGGTCAGGTGAATCAGCGGCCGTAGCCAGAGCGTGGGTACACCACCGAACCATCGTCATGGGTATACAGGATACGAAGTTGCCTTTTCTTAAAAAGGGTTTGGATCATTTAGAAGAACATGGCTTTCAGGCCATCGTGAGGAATTCCGGAGGGCTGGCAGTCGTGCTGGATGAGGGTGTCCTTAATTTGTCGCTCATTTTTCCTGAAAACGAGCGGAAAATTGAAATCAATCGTGGATATGATGCGATGTGGGAGCTTGTCCAATTGATGTTTTCCGATTTCCCAGTCACGATGGAAGCAAGGGAAATCGTCGGTTCCTATTGTCCTGGAAGTTATGATTTAAGTATAAATGGGCAAAAATTTGCCGGTATTTCCCAACGTAGGATCCGCAATGGCGTAGCGGTGCAAATCTATTTGTGTGTCAATGGAAGCGGAGCTGAACGTGCCAGTCTCGTGAAGGGTTTTTATGATGCAGCTAAAGGAAATGCAGCAACCAAATTCGTTTATCCTGATATCGTCCCTTCGGTGATGGCGTCCCTAACTGAATTGTTGGGTGTGCAATTGAGTGTTCAGGACGTGATGCTCAGATTCCTGCATGTATTGAAGGAACATAGCGAAAGGATATTCTCTGACACTCTTTCCGTTCAGGAATGGCCGATGTATGAGGCATACTTGACAAGAGTGGTGGAACGCAATGATAAAGTATTTGATGCATTAAAGGATTGAAATGAACGAAGCCGTTCCATTAAGTCAGGAACGGCTTTGTTCATTTAATACGAATTTAGCATTCACTGAAACTGTAAAAGGACTGGATGATAGGCAGCGGCGTCCAGGGAGATATTATTCCTTCTTCTTGAAACAATGAAAAAAAGAGCCTTATTGGCTCCCTTTTTCGGATAAACATGGGTGAAACGGCCTTTATCATGTGGTTGATCTATGTAACTTATCCCCACATTATCTTATTACTCGGCCATTTTTTCCAAATTGCCATTCCGGTCCATCTTGAATTTAGTTGCCGGACGTTCCTCTTCCTCTAACAATACCAGCTTTCTTGCTCGATTCATGATATTCATCAAAGTTTCATAATCTTCCTGCATCAAGCCGCTGTTTTGCTCTAGGTGGCTGATTTTATTCTCCAATTCTTCATTTCGTTTTTTCAGCCCTTTAATTTCAAGCTTCAATCTTTCATTTTCGGTTTTTAATACTTCGGCTTGGAGCATGCGGCCGTTCATAGATTCCAAATAGGCGATGACGGTATCAAGGCTCATGGCCGTTTCCAAGGTAACTGGTGTGTGCTGTGTCTTAGGAGCGAGGGCTTCTGCCACAACGAATTCCTCTGCTGCTTCATAATTGGTAATATCGACTTCGGATTTCAACTCTAGTTCCTCTTCTTGTACATGGGGAACCATTATGTCGGAAATCGTTGGGGACGGCGGTGTATAAAGAAGTCGTTTTTTTCCTCCTTGATCTTTTCCAAGGATCCTTTGCCGCTGCTTACGCTGTTTCTTGGCAAGGGAAAGCGCTTTATCATAATTATGCCGGACAACTGCATTCCAGCGGAATCCGCATGCTGCAGAGGTGCGATTCAACTTATCTCCTACCTCTTCAAAAGCATTGAGCTGAGTGCTGCCTTCCCGCACATGGCGCAATACCGTTTCTGCCAAAAGCAAATCATCTTCTTCTGTCCAGGCGTCTTGACGAACCTTCATTTCTACATACTCCCTTTCTGGTAATTTTTTAAATAAATAACTATATAAAATATCGTGTGGCAGTGATTTATGGAGTGTTCTACTAGCATTTTGGACAAAATATGGATTTTTTATACAAAAAGGTTAAAAGGATACTAGTTTTTTGATTATTTACATGCTTTTCACATCATCCAGCCCTCTTGATATTCATAAGTAGAAACGGTAAAATACCCTTTAGTCGTATAAATGGATGAAAAATAGTTTGTCATGGAAAGGATGGTGACCGGAGGATGTCCAATGAATTCAGAGTGTGCGATGACTGCTTGGCGGTAAACATTAAAACGTTGATCCCGCGTCTTGAAAAGCTTGATCCCGACGCGAAAATTGAAGTGGGCTGTCAATCCTATTGCGGTCCTGGCAGAAAGAAGTCTTTTGCCTTTGTCAATAACCGTCCAGTTGCTGCACCGACAGAAGACGAGTTACTAGATAAAATCAATAAAAAACTAAAGTAGGATCCATGATATATAGTTAGAGTGGATTGTTTGCTTATGATAAATGAAACAAGTAATCATCACCCAGATTCGACACACTGCGGTGATTTTTTATTTCTTTAATTTCAAGACAAAATCGGACTGAAACTTCCGTTTTCTTACAAAATGACCCCTCTTACTAGCAAGGTGGAAGTTAGGGTTTTTTGTCAAAACACGCTATAATGAGTGCATCGAGATTACGAAAAAGAGGGTAGTTCATGGAATATTCCGGTGAAAAATTACAAGAAGAAAAAGTATTCAAGGACCCGGTGCACCGATATATACATGTTCGCGACCGGGTTATATGGGATTTAATAGGGACGAAGGAATTTCAGCGTCTTCGAAGGATCAAACAGCTGGGAACGACTTATTTAACCTTTCATGGTGCGGAACATAGTCGGCTTAGCCATTCGCTTGGAGTATACGAGATTGTTCGGAGAATCGTGGATGATGTTTTCGAGGGCAGACCCGAATGGAAACCTGAGGAACGGTTACTATCCTTGTGCGCAGCACTTCTGCATGATTTGGGTCATGGTCCTTTCTCTCATTCTTTTGAAAAAGTGTTTGACCTGGATCATGAGCAATTCACGAGGCAGATAATCCTCGGCGATACGGAAGTTAATAGGATCCTCCTTAGGGTTGGACGTGATTTTCCTAAGAAAGTGGCAGAAGTCATAGCGAAAACCTATAAAGGCAAATTAGTAGTCAGCCTGATTTCAAGTCAGATCGATGCTGATAGAATGGACTATTTACAGCGTGATGCTTACTTCACTGGCGTGAGTTATGGACATTTCGATATGGAAAGGCTTTTGCGTGTAATGAGGCCAAGGGAAGAACATGCCGTCATAAAACAAAGCGGGATGCATGCGGTTGAGGATTATATCATGAGTCGATACCAAATGTATTGGCAGGTTTATTTCCATCCAGTTACGAGAAGTGCGGAGGTCATACTTACCAAGATTCTACATAGAGCGAAACATTTATATGAATCCGGTTATGAGTTTGCACAAGAACCACACCATTTTTATTCATTGTTCAGGGGAGAAGTGACTTTAACGGACTACTTGAAAATGGATGAATCGGTGATGCTCTATTATTTCGAAGCATGGGAAGACGAAAACGATGCGATTTTAAAAGATTTATGCACTCGCTTCGTTAACCGTAAACTATTTAAATATGTGGAATTCCATCCATCGAACAGTCAAATGAACAGGTTGATGGAGTTAAGGACGCTATTCAAGAAGGCGGGCATTGATCCGGATTATTATCTCGTCGTCGATTCTTCATCAGATCTGCCGTATGATTTTTACCGGCCAGGTGAGGAAGAGGAGAGACTGCCGATTCACTTGCTGAAAAATAATGGCGAAATTCGTGAATTATCGCGTGAATCCGAAATTGTCGATGCAATTTCAGGGAAAAGAAGAACGGATCATAAGTTGTATTATCCTGCGGATTTATTGCGTGATGAATCTACGAAGAAAAATATAAAAAAACAGATTCGTAAGCTTCTGGAGCTATCGGATTAAAGTGGTACATTTTTGGTGAGGAGTGACGAGCCTTGTTTAAGGATCATGCAAACATTATCAATGCAATTTCTACTGCCGGTGAAATCTCGGGTCGGAAAAAATTACAAAAGATCGTTTATATCGCGAAGAAGCTGTCCTTCCCATTTCATGAAAAGTTTCAGTTTCACTTTTATGGACCGTATTCGGAGGAGTTGACCTTACGGATTGAAGAGCTCTGCGAAATGGGCTACTTGAATGAAGTGAGGGAAAAAAAAGCAGGCTATTATCAATATTGTTATTCGATAACGGATGCAGGCCGGGATTTCCTATCCATACAGGAAGTGGAGATGCCGGCGCTTGAGGCATGCTTACAGGATATGAACGAACAGAATGCCAGGTTTTTGGAGCTGGTTTCAACGGTATTATACTTCGACACGCTTGAAAAAGAGGAAGTCACCGAGAAAATTTTCACGCTGAAAAGCAAACAAAAATATACGCTTGAAGAAATTGATGAGGCATATGAATATATTGAGCAGCTAAAAACAAAAGCTAAGCCGAATTGATGGCTTAGCTTTTCCCCATTATGTAAAACTTATTGATCGCTTTTACGGACACCGGCTACTGCTAAATGATTTTTTGACATTTCTTCAATGAAAATCGTCACGGCTTCAGCTGGTGCTCCAGTTGTTTCCGTAACGGCTGCAGTCACCTTTTCGACTAAAGCCTTTTTTTGTTCGTCTGTACGGCCTTCAAGCATTTTGACTGTTACATATGGCATCTATTTTTCCCCCCTTCCTCTCTTATCTTGTAGTGTTTCACAATGGAAAGAGAAATGCAAGACACGGAAGTCAGAGTTTTTTCACTTCTTGCTCTTTTGATGTATACTAACGGTAATAAACAATGGGGGAGAAGCTATCGATGGAATTCTTTGATCAAATAGGAAGGTTTTTGGCTTATCCTTTGGAACAGCTTCCATATGTCATTGTGTCACTGTTAATCGCATTTACGGTTCATGAATTTTCCCATGCCTATGTGGCCTATAAGTTCGGTGACCCGACTGCAAAGAATGAAGGAAGAGTCACATTGAATCCGATTTCGCATTTGGATCCAATCGGAACTCTGTTGATATTGATAGCCGGATTTGGTTGGGCGAGACCCGTACCGGTTAATCGTTTTCATTTCAAGAATCCAAAATTGGCAGGGGTGCTCGTCTCTTTTGCCGGTCCGTTCAGTAATTTGCTTGTTGCAATTTTGGGGTACTTGATTTTTTATGGGTTGCTGGCGGCAGGCGTTGGACCTGATTTACCGTTCTTCGTTCAGCCATTCTTCGAGGTGCTCATCAACTTGAATATCCTTCTGTTTGTATTTAATCTGTTACCGCTGCCGCCGCTCGATGGTTATAGGATCGTACAGGATCTTGTTTCAGCTGACTTGCGGGCAAAAATGACCCAGTATGAACAATATGGCTCACTGATTTTTTTGATTCTGATCATCACACCGCTGAGCAAGTATACAATTGGCCCGATTTTGAACAATGTTGTACCATTGGTAGGCGACGTCCTGAGTCGGTTCTTTACACTTTTGCTTTTTTAAACGATAGGAAATGACAAACCATTAAGGGGGATATAAGCATGGATGAACAACCAAAGAAAAAGGTAGGCTTCAATATTATAAAAAACGACCCAACAGAAGGTCATGGCGGATATGGAGCAGGGGTATTAACGCTCGATAATATTTCCCCGGTCATCATCGATGTGGATGCAGGTGAAGCAGAGGTCGATATCGGCGCGATGCATGCAAGAAGTGCAGTGGAAAAAGGGATCAAGTTTTTAAAGACTAAAGAAGAGGTCCCGAATGCCAAACCTTACTGGCTTGTTTGGGTGACCATTGAAGCCACTCAAAATGGCCCGCACTATGCAGGTGTGACAGCATGTGAAATGATGGTTGACAGGTCAATTAGACGCGGTTACAAATCGCTCCCGGAGCATGTTAACCGGATGGATAAATCGCTAAAGCGAAAAATCATCGTCGAGGACATGGACGATAAATCGAAGCGTGTGCTTGCAGACTTCCTGAAAAATCATGATGCAGGAATGTGGGAGCGTTCTTCAGATCTGCTGAAGGAGTCATTGACGGTTTGAAACTCGATTAATGGGTGAAATGTTAAGTTTAGTGAAAAATGCACTTGTAGGAAAGCGATAAAATCAGTAAACTTAAAGACAGCAGTTTAGTCACTGTGGAACTAGGACAGAAAAACCCCCGAAGCCGATGCCGGCTTCGGGGGTTTTTCGTTATCCCCAAGGTTTTAAGACTTTTTTGTACCATGGGGCCTTTTTATGTTCTTCTTCTTTTGGGGCATGTTTCGGATTCTCGCCCTTAAAGTGCTCGGCACAGTATTCGACAGGTTCGGTCCCTTTAACATAATAAGTCAATCTTGATGCAGGACAGTCCTTTGTGGCCAATTTTCCGCTAACGGGGTTCACGTTTACCCCGATTACGTTTTTGGTTTCCTTAAACGATTTTGCCGGTTTTCCTTGCAGGCCCCTTTCCATATAGGAAGCCCAGATTTTCTTTGCATAGCCTTTTTCAGCAGGGATCTCGATTTTTTTGCCTTGATCATATCCAGTCCATACCCCTGCTACAAGCTCCGGTGTGTATCCGATCATCCAGCTATCAGTCGGAGTGGAGCCTGATTTGCCGGCATATGGGCGGGACAGCTGGGAACTGATGGTGCTGCCGGTCACTTTCGTATAGCCATTTAAGGTTTCATCGAAAACCCCTGTAAGCATCTGGGTCATGACAAATGCCTTATCCTCATCCAAAATCTGTTCCGGTTTATCATTTTCATCAAAAATCACTTCACCTTTTTGATTTTCAACCTTTTTGATAAACACGGGTTCAACCTTCTTGCCGCCGTTAGCCAGAATGCTGTATGCGTTCACCATTTCAATCGCCCTTACACCTGACGTACCGAGTGCCAGGGAAGGTACCGCATCCATCTTTGCCGTGATGCCGAAACGGTGCGCGGTATCGACCAATGTCTGTTCCCCAAGGAACAAGTGCGTTTTTACGGCGAAGATATTATCGGAAAGAGCAATGGCCTGAGCCATCGTGATTTCGCCCTCCGCATATTGATGGTTGTAATTATGCGGTGTGTAAGATGAGTGACCATCATCGAAAGAAAATGTAGTTGTCTCGCTTTTTAAGGTGGTGGACGGTGTGAAACCATTCTCCAGAGCTGAATAGTATAGCAAGGGCTTCATGGTTGAACCAGGCTGGCGAACGGCCTGTGTTGCCCGATTGAATGGCGACTCGGAGTAATCTTTCCCTCCTACCAGCGCACGGACCTCCCCTGTATCCGGATCCATTGCCACTATCGAGGCTTGAATGCCTGATGACTTGGGTATGGTATTGGAAAGAACTTCTTCAGCAGCGTCCTGCTGGGTTTCGTCCAGTGTGGTATAGACCTTAAGCCCGCCAAGCTCGATCGTCCTGTCATCTAAATGAAGCTGAGTTTTTAAAGCCTGCTTGACGGCATCCTGGAAATAGGGAGCGGTCTTCTTGGTGACCGTTCCGTGTTCCCCTTTTAATGTAAGGGATGTTCGCAGCGCTTCCGCGATATCCTTTTCTGAAACGTAGTTTTTGCTTTTCATGGATTGCAGGACGATTCTCTGCCTTGATTTGGCTTTTTCAAAGTTATCCAATGGAGAATAGTTTGACGGCCCTTTTGGTATTCCGGCCAGCATGCTCGCTTCAGGAAGAGTCAAATCCTTGGCATCCTTGCCAAAGTAATATTGGCTTGCAGCTTGAGCTCCATAGGCACCATGGCCATAGTAAATCGTATTTAAATAGCCTTCTAGAATTTCCTTTTTGGAGTAGTTCATTTCTAAACGTATCGTATAAAAGGCCTCATTAAATTTACGCGACCACGTTTTGTCATGCCCAAGAAACAGGTTCCTGGCATACTGCTGGGTAATGGTGCTCGCACCCTGGACTTTGGACATTGCCTTAATATCAGCAAGGATGGCTCCGCCGATCCGCTTTATATCAAATCCATTATGTGTGTAAAATTGACGGTCCTCAACGGCTACAGTCGCTTTGATGAGCTCTGGTGAAATCGACTCCATTCCGGCCCAATAACGTTTCTGGCCATTATCGGTTTCACCGATCACATTTCCATTATCACTATAATAGAGAGTGGACTGTGGCACGACCAAAGGAGGCGGACCTAATATTTTTGCATAAATCAGTAAAGAGAGAAGCAATACAAAGAGTATTGTGAGCCCGATTGTGGCAAGGATAATGAAGGCCCGTACATATTTAGTTGTCCTTTTAAATCGTTCGCTTGGAATCAATTCCATTGCTTTCACCTCTCTTATCACGTAAGAATCTAGTATCTATTACTATTATGGAAAAAAAAGAAAATTTTAAACATAAGAACTGCATTTAAGAAATTTATCTTGCAATTCTGCTAGATTCGTCTATAATTTTTCTAGCTAATGACTATACCGATTTTGGGGAACCTATAAGGTGACTGACAATATGAAATGGAAAAGGAGCGTTAATAAATGAGCATTTGGTTTACTGAAAAACAAACAGAGAATTTTGGTATTACGATGAAAGTGAATCGTACTTTACATACGGAGCAAACTGAGTTTCAAAAGCTGGATATGATTGAAACGGAAGAGTGGGGCAATATGCTGTTGCTGGATGACATGGTAATGACTTCACAGCGTGATGAATTCGTGTACCATGAAATGGTAGCCCATGTTCCTTTATTTACCCATCCTAATCCAGAAAACGTTTTGGTTGTAGGAGGAGGGGACGGAGGAGTTATCCGTGAAATCCTAAAACACCCAAGCGTAAAAAAAGCTACATTGGTGGATATCGATGGGAAAGTTATCGAATACTCAAAGAAATTCCTGCCTGAAATCGCAGGCATGCTTGAAGATCCGCGTGTAGACGTACAAGTTGGGGATGGCTTCATGCACATCGCCAAAAGTGAAAATGAATATGACGTGATCATGGTTGACTCGACTGAACCAGTCGGACCTGCTGTCAATTTATTCACTAAAGGTTTTTATGCCGGGATTTCCAAGGCTTTGAAAGAAGACGGGATTTTTGTGGCACAATCCGACAATCCTTGGTTTAAAGCGGACTTAATTCGTGATGTACAACGTGATGTAAAAGAAATATTTCCAATCACCAGCTTGTATTTAGCGAATATCCCGACGTACCCAAGCGGCCTTTGGGCGTTCACGATCGGATCGAAAAAATATAATCCATTAGAAGTGACTGAAGATCGTTTCCATGAATTAGAAACGAAATATTATACAAAAGAACTTCATAAAGCAGCTTTCGTTCTGCCTAAATTCGTTCAAGATTTAGTGAAATAAGGGAGGCATGGAGCATGAAATTCGATGAAGCCTATTCAGGCAATGTATTCATTAAAAGCCATCCTGTTTTTGAGGAATCGGAAGCTGTGCTATACGGCATGCCGATGGACTGGACGGTAAGCTTCCGTCCGGGTTCCCGCTTCGGCCCTACCCGAATTCGTGAAGTTTCGATTGGTTTGGAAGAGTACAGCCCGTATTTAGATCGTGAATTAGAAGAAGTTAAATTCTTTGATGCCGGGGATATACCATTACCATTCGGCAATCCGCAGCGCAGTATCGATATGATTGAAAAATATGTCGACAGCTTGTTGGATGCAGGTAAGTTCCCAATAGGTATGGGCGGGGAACATCTTGTAACATGGCCTGTCATCAAAGCCATGTTCAAAAAGTATCCCGATATGGCCATCATCCATATGGATGCCCATACAGATTTACGTGAGGATTATGAAGGAGAGCCGCTTTCCCATGCGTCCATCATCCGTAAATCCGCAGAACTTATCGGCCCGAAAAATGTATACTCTTTCGGCATTCGTTCCGGTTTGAAGGAAGAATTCCAATGGGCGAAAGAAAATGGCATGCACATCTCTAAATTTGAAGTTCTTGAACCTCTGAAAGAAGTACTGCCGCAGTTAGCTGGCCGTCCTGTATATGTGACGATCGACATCGATGTTCTTGATCCTGCGCACGCGCCGGGAACAGGCACCGTAGATTGTGGAGGCATCACCTCCAAAGAGCTTTTAGCTTCGATTCATGAGATAGCACGGTCTGAAATTAATGTAGTCGGCTGCGATTTAGTAGAAGTGGCACCGATTTATGATCCATCCGAGCAAACTGCGAACACTGCGAGTAAGCTGATTCGCGAAATGATTTTAGGTTGGGTTCAAAAAGGTTAATTGATGTAAGACTTGACTTGACTGTTCCTGTTTTTTGGCGGGAATGGTCTTTTTTTATCCATTCAGGGAAAGAATTTTACATTTGATGGACTCTATTTGAATAATTCCGCCCCGATGAGTCATTATTGTGTTAAATTCAAATGAATTGCAACAACATGATTTCGAATGTTTATCCTCACTTTTTTTGATTTACACTTTATTTTCCGCTCCAAGTTGAAACTTCCTTGAAGAATATTTATACTTATAAAGTTAAGAACGACATGATGAAGGAAGTGTAGCTTTGACTCTTCATGATATAGATAAGCAAGCGATTAAAGTGACTTTACAGACAAAAATCAAGCACGGCTCAGAAACGGAAACGTATGAGCTGGTCACATTTGGTACAAAAATGTATAAAGGTGCAGATTTATATTTGCAATATAAAGAGGAAAATGAAGCCGGTCAAATACAAACGACCATCAAGCACAAACTGGATGAAACGATCCTGCTTAGAAATGGTGCCATTAAAATGAGGCAGCTTTTCCGCCTGAAGGAAGCGACAAATGGACATTACGAAAGTATATATGGCAGGTTAGGGTTACGGACGACAGCGAAGAAGATACATCATCAATGGGATGAGCAGACCAAACAAGGGAAACTCGTCCTTAAATATACGTTACATATGCAGGGAAGCGAACCCGGTCAATATGAGATGACGATTTCCTACAAGGAGGAAGCATAGCGAATGAATATAGTAAAAGAGGTACAGGAAAAACTGAAAGAAGAGATTAAAGCGGCAGTCATTAAAGCTGGTTTAGCAACGGAAGAGCAGATTCCAAATGTTGTATTGGAGCTGCCAAGAGATAAGACACATGGAGATTATTCCACGAATATGGCCATGCAATTAACGAAGATTGCAAGGAAAGCACCAAAGATGATAGCAGAGGCAATCATCGAAAACTTTGACAACTCAAAAGCATCCATCGAAAAAATTGAAATTGCAGGACCAGGTTTCATCAACTTCTACATGAATAATGCCTATTTGACAGAATTGGTTCCGGTCATTTTGAAAGTGGATGAAGCATATGGGGAAAGTGACTTTGGAAAAGGGGAAAAAATCCAAGTGGAGTTCGTTTCCGCGAATCCAACAGGTGATCTCCATCTTGGTCATGCACGTGGTGCAGCAGTAGGTGATACGCTATGTAATATCCTCTCTAAAGCAGGTTACGATGTTTCACGTGAATACTATATCAATGATGCAGGAAACCAAATCAATAATTTGGCCATTTCCATAGAAGCCCGCTATTTCCAGGCACTTGGCCTCGAAAAGGATATGCCTGAGGGCGGTTATCATGGCGAAGATATCATTGGCATCGGTAAGACGCTTGCAAGTGAATATGGGGATAAGTATGTAAATGCCGATGAGAAGGAACGTTTTGAATTTTTCCGTGAGTACGGCTTGAAATATGAAATGGAAAAACTGAAAACGGACTTGGGTAATTTCCGTGTCGGTTTTGATGTATGGTACTCCGAAACATCCCTCTATCAAGACGGTAAAATTGATGAAGCACTTAAAGTGTTGAGGGAAAGGGGCCATGTTTACGAGGAAGATGGTGCTACATGGTTCCGCTCTACGGAATTAGGCGATGATAAAGACCGGGTGCTTATTAAACAGGATGGGTCTTACACATATCTGACACCGGATATTGCTTATCACCGTAATAAATTGGAACGCGGCTTTGAAACACTGATCAATATCTGGGGTGCAGATCACCACGGCTATATCCCGCGTATGAAAGCGGCTATCGAAGCATTAGGGTACAATCGCGAGCAGCTTGAAGTCGAAATCATCCAGCTTGTACACCTGTACAAGGATGGCGAGAAAATGAAGATGAGCAAGCGTACAGGTAAAGCAGTTACGATGCGTGACCTTATTGATGAAGTAGGTCTGGATGCAACACGGTATTTCTTTGCGATGAGAAGTGCGGATACTCATATGGACTTCGACTTGGATCTTGCGGTCTCACAATCCAATGAAAACCCGGTTTATTATGCACAGTATGCCCACGCCCGTATTTCCAGCATTTTGCGCCAAGGTGTGGAACAAGGGATCAGCTATGAAGGAGTAACTGATTTCTCTGCCCTATCTACTGAAAAAGAAGTGGAACTTTTGAAGAAATTAGGAGAATTCCCGCAGGCTATAGCGGAAGCAGCTGAAAAAAGGATGCCTCACCGCATGACGAATTATATATATGACCTGGCTTCTACATTCCACAGTTTCTATAATGCAGATAAGGTTCTGGATGTTGAAGAGATGGAAAGAAGTAAGGCACGTCTAGGACTGGTCAAATCCGTCCAAATTACTTTAAATAATGCATTGGCCATCATCGGGGTTTCGGCACCGGAAAAAATGTAATGGAAAAAGCGGCTGTTTCTTGCGAAACAGCCGCTTTTTTTTAGGTTAATTAACACTCGACGGCACCGCCGCTCACCCTTTTTACACCACGAACCTTAGCTATATCTTCAATCAGCTGCAGCATCGCCCGGTCCTTCATCTTGGCCTCGATCATGAAATCAACGTCCTGTCCAAGATCCTTAAGCACTTTAAAGAGGGGCATGATGAACTCCAAATCGATATAATCTGCATGTGAGCGAAATTCACCTGCCGATTTTGGGGAGGAAATATGAATCTTTGGTACCGCCCCTGCCTGACTCCAAGTGGTGAACACCTCGGTGAGCAGCTCGTTAAGCGGCTCATCTGAAAGGTTTGCGAGATGATGGTGGTAATCGAATACAAGTGGGATGCCCTCCCTCTTACATACACCCAGGGTTTCAGATGCTGTATAGGTTTTATCATCATTCTCCAAAGTCATTCTTTCCTTGACGTGCATAGGCAGCGATTTAAGGTTGTCATGAACCCTTACAAGGGCGGACTCTTTATCACCATAAGCTCCACCGACATGGATATTGATGAAAGAGGTGTCCGCTATGCCCATTGCATCAAGCATTTTATAATGGAACTCCATATCTTTTACGGCATTTTGTGTAATCTCGGGTTTTGGGCTGGTAAATAGCGTAAACTGATTCGGATGAAAGCTGAGCCTCATCTTGTGTGCAGTGGCCCAATCACCAAGCTGTTTCCACTCTTTTTTAAAAGGAGTAACGAAATCCCATTCTATTTCGGGATGTGTGGCTAAAGGAACAATGGAACTGGACATCCGGTATATTTCAATTTGGTGTGCCGTGTTATATTGAAGGACCCTTAAGGTATTTTCAATGTTCTGCCTAGTCACATCCAGGAGTTTTTCCTTTCCTTTTTCTGGGCCAAGTGTGCTATATCTCTTGAAAGTAAGTGTCTTAGCCGGAGAAGCTTCCCATAAACAGGTGGCATTGGATACGAATCCAAATCTAATTTTCATTATATTTTTTCTCCTTGAGCAACAGGTTGTCAAAGAAAAGGAGAAAGGATGGAAGCCAGCGATTCTTTTGCAGAACGGACTACATTCATGCTGGAAAGCTCTTCCCCGTTTAGCGGCTTGGATTCGGCCAGGTCCACTGCCAATTCCTTTTCTACACCTTTTATAAATGTCCGGTCAAATATGATGCAGTTTATTTCACTATTTAAAAAACAACTGCGTTTATCAAAATTAGCCGTACCGATATCACACATTATATCATCGATCAGTATCACTTTAGAATGGTAGAACCCTCTTTGAAATTGCATGATTTCAGCCCCGTCTTTTATTAGTACCCGGAAATAGGGAAAAGAAGCTTCCTTGACAAGGGAGTGGTCTGAAATTTCAGGTACGATGACCGTAACGGAAACATTGCGTGCAAGTGCTTCCCTTAATTCTTGAAATAAAGTTTCACTGGGAATGAAGTATGGAGTCCCGATAATGATTTTCTTAGTGGCTTGACGAATCATGTGTGTCAGTGACTGTTCAAGATCACTGCCATTCGTGACGAAAACCTGATGTGCCTGCGTCCCGAGAGTCAATGTCGGGAAATAGGCAGGTGCTCCTCTGTAATCCTCATTTGTATCATAGAACCAATCCGAAAGAAAGACTTCCTGAAGGTCCTTTACACCCTCACCGGTCATTTTTAAATGGTAATCTCTCCATGGGTTCAGCTTCTCCCCCTGGTTTATATACTCCTTACCGATATTAAAGCCGCCAAGATAGCCAATTTTTCCGTCTATCACCGTAATCTTACGGTGGTTTCTTTTTTGTATTGTATAGAAAAGGAAGGGGAGCTTCGGTTTAAAGCTGAAAGAAAAATGAACACCGCTTTCAGTCAGCTCCTGAATGGTTTGACGGGACATCTTTTTACTTCCTATCCAATCGACTAAAAGCCGCACTTCCACGCCCGCTTCCGCTTTTGACTGCAGTAACTTCAAAAAGTCCTTGCTGAATTTATCATTTTTTACTATATAAAAAAGGATATGGATGGAATCCTGAGCTTGCCTGACTTCCTCAATATAATCTTCAAACAGGATTTTCCCTGATGTGAATACAGTCATTTCGCTTTTCCGAGGCGGATATTTAATGTTGGTTGTGTGCTTCAAATAACGCTTATGCCCTACCTTAAGATCAACCCAGCACCAAGAGAAGATCAATAAAAATATAGAGGCAATCGTAGTGATTATCTTCAAAAAAAATCCCCCCTAAATGATTATATTTAGTTTGGCTCTAATTCCCTGTCAGTAACCATTAAAAAGCGGAGAAAGGGTCCTCATTTTTTCAGAATGAAGAAGGGTAATACACAGAATTGTCGAATTATATAATCAAGTAACCGAAAAATTAAATTGATTTAGAAAGAAAAAAGTTGACTGAATGCTCATTCATTATATAATGGAGTTAATCAAATTTCAGAAAAATGCCAAATTTCCCATAATGGTTCCTGGCATTTTACAAATTACTAAAGAGGGGGAAAGACTGCATGGAAATGAATGGCCTACTGTGGATCAACTTAGTTGCATTCCTGCTTGTAACCGCTTACGCCGCCGGTTTATTTGTCTATTTGATAAAGACTCGTATAGCTTATATAAAACTTGGCAAAAAAGTGGAATTCGATAACCGTGTGAAGGATCGTCTTGTTAAAATTGGGGTTTATGTATTTGGACAGAAGAAGCTCTTTAAAGATAAAAAGAGCGGGATCATTCATGCCTTGTTATTTTATGGTTTCATCTTAGTGCAATTTGGCGCACTTGACTTTTTCGTTAAAGGCTTAAGACCGGGGTGGCATTTACCGTTTGGCCCTGTTTATCCGGCCTTTACTTTCTTCCAGGAAATTGTGACGCTTACCGTTCTTGTTGCAATCCTATGGGCGGCATACCGTCGTTATGTCGAAAAGCTCGTTCGCTTGAAAAGGGATTTCAAAGCAGGCCTGGTTGTCATCTTCATTACCGGAATCATGATTACCGTATTGCTGGGGAATGGAATGGGAATGATCTGGCATGGACACGATGCAACTTGGTCGGAGCCAGTCGCATCAAGCATCGCTTTCCTATTCGGCTGGATGGGGACAACAGCGGCGACCGTCGTTTTTTATGTAGCTTGGTGGCTGCATTTACTGATCATATTATCTTTCCTTGTTTATATCCCGCAATCTAAGCACGCTCACTTGATTGCCGGTCCGGTAAATGTATTCCTGAATCGCCTGGACAATCCCGGGAAATTGACACCGGTAGATTTGGAAGAAGAGATTCTCGACAAAGAAGGAAATCAATATTATGGTGCCAAATATATCGAAGACTTGACGCAATATCAAATGGTGGACCTCTATGCCTGTGTGGAGTGCGGACGCTGTACGAATATGTGCCCTGCTACAGGTACCGGTAAAATGCTGTCACCGATGGATATCATAATCAAGATGCGTGACCATTTAACAAATACAGGCGCTGCCGTTACTACGAAGCAGCCATGGGTGCCATCTTTTGTTTTTGGGAATACGAAAGGAAATAAGATTGCTTTGGCTGGTGCCGCGCAGGGGGCGCAGGAATCAGCTGCAGCAACAGAAGCTTACAGTCCGAGCCTGATTGGCGAAGTCATTACGGAAGAAGAACTTTGGGCTTGTACCACATGCCGGAACTGTGAAGATCAATGCCCGGTAATGAATGAACATGTTGACAAAATCATCGATATGCGCCGTTATCTAGTGTTGACGGAAGGCAGACTTGATCCTGATGCGCAACGTGCCATGACGAATATTGAGCGTCAAGGGAACCCGTGGGGACTGAATCGTAAAGAGAGAGAAGATTGGCGAAGCCTTCGGGAAGATGTCAGCGTCCCAACCGTAAAGGAATTAAAAAAGGCAGACGAAGAATTCGAGTATTTATTTTGGGTGGGTTCAATGGGGTCGTATGATAACCGGAGCCAGAAGATTGCCCTTTCCTTTGCTAAATTGTTGAATGAAGCAGGCGTTAAATTTGCAATTCTCGGAAATAAGGAGAAAAACTCAGGGGATACTCCGCGTCGATTGGGTAATGAGTTTGTTTTCCAGGAGCTTGCAATGAAAAATATAGAAGAATTCCAGAAGAATGAAATCAGGAAAATCGTTACCATCGATCCGCATGCATACAATATCTTTAAGAATGAGTATCCGGATTTTGGCTTGGAAGCTGAAGTGTATCACCATACTGAATTGTTAGCCAAACTTGTCAGTGAAGGCAGGTTGGTCCCTCAGTATCCTGTTAATGAGACGATTACATTCCACGACTCCTGTTACTTGGGAAGGTACAATGAAGTTTACAGCCCGCCGCGTGAAATCTTGCAATCCATTGCTGGTGTGAAACTTATTGAAATGGAGCGTAACCGTGAAAAGGGTATGTGCTGTGGAGCAGGAGGCGGTTTGATGTGGATGGAAGAGGAAACAGGAAATCGCATTAATGTGGCCCGTACCGAACAAGCTTTGGCCGTCAGTCCAACAGTGATCAGTTCAGGATGTCCTTATTGCCTGACCATGCTATCCGATGGGACGAAAGCAAAAGAGGTTGAGGAAAATGTTAAAACGTATGATGTAGCAGAACTGCTCGAAAAAGCGGTCATTGGTGAAAACAAATCGATTGCCTCTTAATTTAAATTGAATTGCCTGCTTCTTTTATAAAAGATAAAACAAAAGGGAGCAGGCAATTTTTTTCAATATTTATAAACTAAATATTTTCATTTTTGAGAAAAATGTGTAATATATTATAATATTAAGCGCTTACAACACTATTTTTTTAACTCCAAATTGAGCGAGCGTTCAATCAATGTTACTTATAGGGGGAAATAATGATGGCGAAAACAGTGATTATTAGCGGTGTGAGAACACCTTTTGGTAAATTTGGCGGTGGCCTTAGCAGTTTGACGGCATCACAGCTTGGTGGAATAGCAATCAAAGAGGCACTTGTTCGGGCAGGGATTGAAGGCAGCCAAGTAGATGAGGTCATCATGGGGAATGTGCTTCAGGCTGGCCAAGGCCAAATACCGTCCCGCCAGGCAGCCCGCCATGCTGGATTGCCATGGGAAGTGAAAACGGAAACCATTAATAAAGTATGCGCATCAGGACTTCGCAGTGTGACATTGGCTGATCAGATCATTCGTTTAGGTGAAGAAGAAATCATTGTTGCAGGCGGAATGGAATCGATGAGCAATGCTCCTTATATCCTTCCGAAAGCAAGGTGGGGCCTAAGGATGGGTGATGGAGAGCTTAAGGATACGATGATTTCGGATGGACTTAGCTGCAGCTTTACGGGCGTGCATATGGGGACTTACGGAAACAGTACTGCCGAGGACCTTGAAATCACCCGTGAGGAACAGGATAGCTGGGCTTACGAAAGTCATCAAAAAGCGATAAAAGCAATCGATGGCGGTATCCTTGCAGAAGAAATCATTTCCGTACAGGTGCCTGTGCGGAAAGGCGAGCCAATTACCGTTGAACATGATGAAGCCCCAAGAAAAGATACCTCTGCCGGGAAGTTAGCTAAATTAGGTCCAGCTTTCAGTAATGAGGGGACCATTACGGCAGGTAATGCACCAGGTGTCAATGATGGGGCAGGTGCACTCGTATTGATGAGTGAGGAACGTGCGGAAAAGGAAGGGAAAACGCCTTTTGCCTATATTTTAGCTCATGCAGAAGTGGCAGTGGAAGCAAAGGACTTCCCTAAAACGCCAGGTTTGGTCATAAATGAACTCCTGAAGAAGACAGGTAAATCGATAGAGGAAATTGATTTGTTTGAAGTGAACGAAGCATTTGCTGCGGTTGCGCTGGCCAGTGGGAAAATTGCCAACATCGAGCCGGGAAAAGTGAATGTAAACGGAGGGGCTGTAGCATTAGGTCACCCGATCGGGGCGAGTGGTGCCCGCATCATCATTACGCTGATGCATGAACTGAAACGCCGCGGAGGGGGATTGGGCATCGCAGCGATCTGCAGTGGCGGCGGTCAGGGAGATGCCATTTTAATTGAAGTGCCTAAGCAAGGATAATAGTTTCATAGATAGATACATGAGGAGGGATTTTTCATGGGCATTCAAAAAGTGATGGTCATTGGTGCTGGACAGATGGGATCTGGCATTGCCCAGGTCTGTGCAATGAGCGGTTATGAAGTTCTTTTACATGATTTAAAAGATGAATATGTAGAAAAGGGGTTAGGGACAATTACCAAGAACCTTTCCCGGCAGGTTGAAAAAGGAAAAATGGAAGCTGAAGAAAAAGGTGCAATCCTTTCCCGGCTGACTTCATCGACGGATTTAAATAATGCGGCTGCGGTGGATTTAGTGATTGAAGCTGCAGTGGAAAACATGGAAATAAAAACAAAAATATTCGCCGATTTGGATGAAATCACGCCACAACACGTCATTCTTGCATCCAATACTTCTTCGCTTCCGATTACCGAGATAGCCGCTGCCACGAAAAGGCCGGAAAAGGTAATTGGCATGCACTTTATGAACCCCGTTCCAGTCATGAAGCTGGTTGAGATCATCCGTGGCCTGGCTACAGCGGATGAGGTTTATAAAGAAGTTGAAGAGATGGCTGAATCCTTGAACAAGGTACCGGTGGAAGTTAATGATTTTCCAGGTTTTGTAGCGAACCGGATTTTGATGCCGATGATCAATGAGGCCATCTATACCCTTTATGAAGGCGTCGCCACTAAAGAGGCGATTGACGACGTGATGAAGCTGGGAATGAACCATCCGATGGGCCCGCTTACGCTAGCTGACTTCATTGGACTGGACACATGCCTGTATATAATGGAAACGCTTCACCAAGGTCTCGGAGACGATAAATACCGACCGTGTCCGCTGTTAAGGAAATATGTAAAGGCTGGATGGCTAGGCAAGAAATCAGGACGGGGCTTTTACGAATATAACTAATCTTAGAAAGATGTGCAGCTAGGGAGGGATGAAGGGTGGATTTCAAGTTTACAGAAGAACAGGGAATGATGCGGAAAATGGTAAGCGCTTTTGCGGAGAATGAGATTACCCCTCATATCGAGGCAATGGAAACAGGCGTGTTTCCAAAAAAGATTCTGCAAAAAATGGGTAAGCTTGGTTTGATGGGAATCCCGATTTCAGAAGAATACGGTGGCGCGGGTATGGACTTCATGTCTTATATCATCGCCATTAATGAGATTTCCAAAGTTAGTCCAACTCTCGGTGTCATACTTTCCGTTCATACTTCTGTTGGAACAAATCCAATCGTTTATTTTGGAACGGAAGAGCAGAAGCGGAAGTATGTGCCTAAGTTAGCCGCTGGTATATATTTAGGCGCCTTTTGCTTGACTGAGCAAAGCTCAGGTTCCGATGCTGCGAGTTTGAAATCGAAGGCAGTGGCAGTAAAGGAAGACGGAAGATATCGAATAAATGGGTCCAAGGTTTTTATCACCAATGGCGGGGAAGCGGATGTATTCATTGTTTTTGCTTCAACCGACCCTCAGAAGGGAAGCAAGGGAATCTCTGCTTTTATTGTAGAAAAAGGGACGCCAGGCTTAATCATCGGTAAAGATGAACGTAAAATGGGCCTTCATGGCTCGAGCACCGTACAGGTGACGTTCGAGGATATGAAAGTGCCTGCAGCCAATCTCCTTGGAAAAGAAGGAGAAGGCTTTAAGATCGCAATGGCCAACTTGGATGCTGGAAGGATAGGCATTGCTGCTCAAGCGCTGGGAATTGCAGAAGGCGCCATGGAACATGCTGTCAAATATGCAAAAGACAGAGTTCAATTCGGCAAACCTATTGCAGCACAACAGGGGATTGGTTTCAAGCTTGCTGAAATGGCAACGAGTATAGAAGCTTCAAGGTTACTTGTCTATCGAGCGGCGTATTTACGCTCACAGGGATTGAAGTGCGGTAAAGAGGCGGCAATGGCTAAGCTATTCGCTTCGAGGACGGCTGTTGATGTGGCGATAGAAGCAGTCCAGGTGTTCGGAGGCTATGGATACACGACGGAATATCCTGTCGAACGCTATTTCAGGGATGCAAAAGTAACTGAAATTTATGAGGGTACCAGCGAAATACAGAGGATGGTCATCAGTAAGAATCTCTAATTCACGAAATGCTTAGGAGGCATAGACATGCAATTTAAACTAACGGAAGAACATGAAATGATCAGGAAAATGGTGCGCGATTTTGCCCAGAATGAAGTGGCTCCGACAGCTGCCGAGAGGGATGAAGAAGAACGATTCGACCGTGAAATCTTCGATAAAATGGCCGAACTTGGATTGACTGGGATTCCTTGGCCTGAGGAATACGGCGGTATTGGAAGTGATTATTTAGCGTATTGCATAGCGATTGAGGAACTTTCCCGCGTTTGCGCTTCCACTGGGGTGACTTTATCAGCCCATACTTCCCTTGCAGGATGGCCAATATATAAGTTTGGATCTGAAGAGCAAAAACAAAAATACCTTCGTCCAATGGCACAGGGTGAAAAAATCGGTGCATATGGGCTGACCGAGCCTAGCTCAGGCTCTGATGCAGGCGGTATGAGAACGACTGCTAAGCTTGTAGGTGATGAATATATTATCAGCGGTTCAAAAATCTTCATTACGAACGGCGGGATTGCGGATACATATGTCGTCTTTGCATTGACGGATCCAGAATCCAAACAAAAAGGAACGAGTGCCTTTATCGTTGAAAAGGACTTCCCGGGTTTTAGTGTCGGCAAAAAAGAGAAGAAGCTTGGAATCCGTTCATCACCGACCACGGAAATCATTTTTGATGAATGCCGAGTGCCTAAAGAAAATCTCCTTGGAAAAGAAGGAGAGGGCTTTAAAATAGCGATGATGACGCTAGATGGCGGCCGTAATGGGATTGCAGCCCAGGCAGTGGGCATAGCCCAAGGTGCATTGGATGCCGCAGTTGATTATGCAAAAGAGCGCGTCCAATTCGGCAAGCCAATTTCTGCACAGCAAGGAATCGGTTTTAAATTGGCGGATATGGCAACGGGTGTTGAAGCATCAAGGCTATTAACCTATCAGGCTGCCTGGTTGGAATCAGTGGGCCTTCCTTATGGAAAAGAGTCGGCCATGTCCAAACTTTTTGCTGGAGATACAGCCATGAAAGTGACGACAGAAGCCGTGCAGGTCTTTGGAGGTTATGGATATACAAAGGATTATCCTGTAGAACGGTATATGCGTGATGCGAAAATCACCCAAATCTATGAAGGTACACAGGAAATTCAAAAGCTGGTCATCTCACGGATGATTACTAAATAGGATTGAAATTGAGGTTTTCCGATGAGGCATTGCCTTTACCGGAATTCCCTTTTCAATTTCTTTAGAATGTCTTTGGCAATTAAATGATGGGCTTTTTAAAAGGAGTTTGAAAATGGAAAAAAGAGAGGTTCTTGCATCTGTAAAGGATGAACGCCTGGTTGAAAAAAGGCGTACACAAATGATTAAAGGGGCGGTGACCCTTTTTAAGGAAAAGGGATTTCATCGTACGACTACCAGGGAAATTGCCAAAGCGGCCGGCTTTAGTATCGGCACGTTATACGAGTATATCCGAACAAAGGAAGATATATTATATCTCGTTTGCGACTTTATCTACGATGAAGTACAGGAAAAGCTTCAGAAAGAAATAGATCAGAGCGATGGGACACTTGAAAGCTTGAAGCTTACGATCGCCTATTTTTATAAAGTGATGGATGATATGCAGGACGAAGTGCTGGTCATGTATCAAGAGGTGAAGGCACTGACGAAAGATGCTTTACCTTATGTATTGAATAAAGAACTTCGGATGGTCGGCATGTTTGAAAAGGTGATTACGAAATGTGTTGAGAATGGGGAGCTATCGTTGACGGCAAAACAAATAAGCCTTGTTTCTCATAATATTTTCGTTCAGGGACAAATGTGGAGTTTTAGAAGATGGGCTTTACACAAAGAGTATACGCTTCAAGAATATGTTGAACTGCAGACGCAATTATTGATTCAAAATATATCGCTTCAGAAAAATACTGAGTTAAATTCGTTTCAATAAGGAGGAGCTCAATGGGTACAGTTGAGGTGTATAAACCGAAGAACCATATTAGATTCGTTACTGCTTCGAGTTTATTTGATGGACATGATGCATCTATCAATATTATGAGGAGAATCCTTCAGTCCAGCGGTGCAGAAGTCATTCATCTAGGTCATAATCGTTCGGTGGAAGAGATCGTGAATGCGGCCATCCAGGAAGATGTTCAAGGCATAGCCATGTCATCTTACCAAGGCGGACATGTGGAATATTTTAAATATATGTATGACCTGCTGAAGGAAAAGGGAGCCGGGCACATTCGTATTTTTGCCGGCGGCGGCGGGGTCATCATCCCAAGGGAAATTAAAGAACTCCATGATTATGGGATAGCCCGGATCTTTTCTCCTGATGAAGGGCGGGAATATGGGCTTCAAGGAATGATAAACGTATTGATGGAGGAGTGTGATTTCTCGACAGTCAAACCATCTTTACAGGAACGTTTTGATGAATTGGTTGCTGGGGGAACAAATGCCATTGCCCAATTCATTACCTTTGCCGAAAACAGACTCGATGCTTCACAGGAATCAGCGGCAGCGGTTGAGAGTCTTTTTGAGCAGATCAAGACTTCCGAAAAGAAGGTTCCTGTTCTAGGGATTACGGGAACTGGCGGTGCTGGAAAAAGTTCATTGACTGATGAATTGATACGAAGGTTCATTAACGAAATACCAGACGAGAGAGTCGCCATTTTATCTGTAGACCCGACCAAACAGAAAACGGGCGGTGCCCTGCTTGGTGACAGGATTAGAATGAACTCGATTTTTTCAGAGCGTGTTTATATGCGGAGCCTGGCCACGCGTCATTCAAAAAGTGAGTTGTCTTTGGCGATAAAAGATGCCATTTCAGTCGTGAAGGCAGCTGGCTTCGATTTAATCATCGTTGAAACGAGCGGAATTGGTCAGGGAGATGCAGAAATTGCTGAGATATGCGATGTATCCATGTATGTAATGACGAGTGAATTCGGAGCACCTTCGCAACTTGAAAAAATCGATATGATTGATTATGCAGACTTGATAGTCATTAACAAATACGAGCGCAAAGGCTCAGAGGATGCAAAAAACCAAGTTCAAAAGCAATACCAAAGAAGCCGTACACTTTTTGATCAAGATCCATCTGAAATGCCGGTATACGGTACCATCGCTTCTCAATTCAATGATCCAGGCACCAATGCATTATTCGCTGCACTGATTGAAAAGCTTAATGAAAAATCAGGGACGGTTTGGAGTACCGCCTTTTCGAAGGAAGCGGATGTTTACAAGCAAAATGTCATCATCCCTACTGACCGTCGGTATTATTTACGTGAAATCAGTGATACGGTCAGATCTTATCATAAGCGTGCGGCTGAACAAGTACGTATTGCCCGCAGGCTTTTCCAGCTTGAAGGAGCAATTGATGCAATTAAGGAAAATGATAACAACGAAGATATGGTGGCTTCTTTAGAAAAACTGAAAAAGGAAACCGCTTCGAATTTATCACCTGAATCTAAAAAAATACTTTCTGGATGGATGGAATTAAAAGAAAAGTATGCAGGAGAGCAGTTTGTAACGAAAGTCAGGGATAAAGAAATCGTCACAAAGCTGAAAACTAAAAGTTTATCAGGTTTAATGATTCCGAGAGTGTCACTGCCTAAATATGTGGATTATGGAGAGATCTTAGGATGGGTATTCCGAGAGAACGTTCCGGGCTTCTTTCCTTACACAGCGGGAGTCTTTCCATTCAAGCGTGAAGGAGAGGACCCGAAGCGGCAATTTGCCGGTGAAGGATCACCCGACCGAACCAACAGGCGTTTTCATTATTTGTCAAAGGATGATAATGCAAAACGGCTAAGTACGGCTTTCGATTCGGTAACTTTATATGGCGAGGATCCCGATCACCGGCCTGATATCTATGGAAAGGTAGGGGAAAGCGGAGTCAGCATCTGTACGTTGGATGACATGAAAAAGCTGTATGCAGGCTTTGACCTTTGCCACCCCTCAACCTCTGTATCGATGACCATCAATGGACCGGCACCAATCATTTTGGCCATGTACATGAATACGGCAGTCGATCAGCAGATTCAACGGAAAGAAGAAGAGTTAGGCCGTCCCCTTACGGACGCAGAAGCTGAAGAAGTGCAGGCTTATACCCTTCAAACGGTACGCGGAACTGTTCAAGCGGATATTCTGAAAGAGGACCAAGGCCAGAATACTTGCATCTTCTCTACGGAATTTGCTTTAAGGCTAATGGGGGACATTCAAGCATATTTCATCGATCGAAAAGTCAGGAACTACTACTCTGTATCCATTTCCGGCTATCACATTGCAGAAGCGGGTGCCAATCCCATTTCACAGCTTGCTTTTACATTAGCGAATGGCTTTACTTACATCGAATATTATTTAAGTCGCGGAATGAATATTGATGACTTTGCCCCGAATTTGTCGTTCTTCTTCTCAAATGGGCTCGACCCGGAATATACGGTTATCGGGAGAGTGGCAAGAAGGATTTGGGCTACGGTCATGCGGGATAAATATGGTGCGAACGACCGCAGCCAGAAGCTCAAATACCATATACAGACTTCAGGGCGCTCACTTCATGCGCAAGAAATTGATTTCAATGATATCAGAACGACACTTCAGGCTTTAATGGCGCTGCAGGACAACTGTAATTCCTTGCATACTAATGCGTACGATGAAGCCATCACGACGCCTACTGAAGAATCCGTGCGCCGGGCAATGGCCATACAAATGATCATTACAAAGGAGCATGGGCTCTCAAAAAATGAAAACCCGATGCAAGGAGCCTTCATCGTAGAGGAATTGACGGATCTCGTTGAAGAGGCCGTACTGCAAGAGTTCGATCGCATCAATGATCGGGGCGGTGTGCTGGGTGCAATGGAGACGCAGTATCAGCGCGGGAAAATCCAGGATGAATCGATGCATTACGAAATGAAAAAGCATACGGGAGAATTGCCGATCATTGGTGTCAACACGTATTTGAATCCAAATCCTCCTTCCGAAGAAGCGGTGAACAGCATGGAAATTGCCCGTGCAACAAAGGAAGAAAAGGAAGGGCAAATCATAAATCTCCGGGCATTCCAAGAAAGAAATAAGGAGTTCACGGATGAGGCGCTAACTAAACTGAAATTGGCAGCCATGAATGGGGAAAATATCTTTGCTGAACTCATGAACTGCGTCAGAGTGGCCAGTCTTGGTCAGATAACGAGGGCGCTATATGATGTAGGCGGTCAATATCGAAGGAATATGTAAACTGAGAAGGAGGCTCCGAACGTTTAGGGGCCTCTTTTTTAAATAATTTCCGCATTTTTTAACAAAATGAAGATTTTACCTTATAATTATTTGGAAAAGGGGCAAAAATGAAGAATCAGCCCTATTGGAGTTGAGAAAATGAACCTGAAAATGATTGGATCGATCATAGGGTACATTCTTGCCATCATTATTTTATTTGAGCTGTATGAGCATCAATTGGGTGCCATCTCTTTTTTTATCCTGACTATTGTCTTTTTTACGGCAGCCTATCGACAGAAATCGAAAAAGGAAAGTGAATGATTTTTAGCTTTTGGTTTCCTGAATGATAGACAATAAGGTAAATCTGTGAAAGTATCAGATAGAACTAGCATAAACCCATTTAGATTGTTTATAATGGAGTATATGTCTAGCAGGAATTGTCGTTATTTTATCGAACTACTGTTTTAGATTATTTTTTTATGTGAAAAAACACGGAATTCAGTGTTTGAATAGAGAAGGGAAGTGCGGAATTTGAGTTTAAAACAATACTCAAAAGAGCAGTTATTGGAAATGTCCTTAATAGAGATGGCATATGATTTGTTAGTGGAAAGAAATGAACCGATTCCATTTAAAGACTTAATAAGTGAATTAGCTTCGCTGCACCATTTATCTAAAGCGGAAGTGGAAAAGAAAATTGCACAATTCTATACGGATTTAAATGTGGATGGCCGCTTCACTTCACTTGGGGACAACCGCTGGGGATTGAAAACATGGTACCCGGTTGACCAAATCGAGGAAGAAGTCGTACATGTTGTAAAACCTAAAAAGAAAAAGAAAGCCAAAAAGGCTGCTGCAGTTATCGACGATTTCGATGAACTTGAAGACGAAGATCTTGACTTTGAAGAAGATATCGATGATCTGGACGAGGATGAAGATGATGACGATGATGATATTCTAGGTTCTCCAGTCATCGACGAAGTGCTTTTGGATGATGACGTGGATGATGACGATGATCTGGAAGAAGAAATAATCGAAGATGATGCATTTGTCCTGGAAGATGATGAGGACGAAGACGAAGATGAAGATGACTTGGATGACTTGGATGAAGAGGCTGAGAAATAAATAATCGCCCTTGACTTTTTGAGGCGAAATTTGTAGAATCATTTTTGGGCTCCTTAAAAAAGGACACAATGATTAAATTATATCGCTCCCTTACTTTTATTGTAAGCGGAGCGTTTTTGTTTTTAATGATGGAATGAATAAATGACATCATTTTTTTATTTTTAAAAATGATTTCTCGTAGAATTGTAAAAACTATAGAGAACATATTTTTGTTTACTGTCATTTAAGGAAATTTATTCTTGTTCATGTATCCTGCATGACTCTCACTAAAGACCTTTAAGTGATTAATGGTTTGTACTGGTTTACGATTTTTTAGCTTTTAACCGCTCATGTGGCGGAAGATTTGATTCAGTTCCGATTAAGAACAGAATTGGAAGAAAACATTCTATAGGAGGATATAAAATGACAAAATATATTTTTGTGACAGGTGGAGTAGTTTCTTCCTTGGGAAAAGGGATAACGGCCGCTTCTTTAGGTAGATTATTAAAAAATAGGGGATTGAATGTTACGATCCAGAAGTTTGACCCTTATATTAACTTGGATCCAGGTACGATGAGTCCATACCAACACGGTGAAGTGTTTGTAACGGATGATGGTGCTGAAACGGATTTGGATTTGGGGCACTATGAGCGTTTCATTGATATCAACCTTGGCAAACACAGCAATGTGACTACGGGCAGAATTTATTCAACGGTCCTGAGAAAAGAACGCCGTGGCGATTATCTAGGTGGAACAGTTCAAGTCATTCCGCATATCACGAATGAAATTAAAGAACGGGTTTTCCGTTCAGGCAATGAAACGAATGCCGATATAGTCATCACTGAAATCGGCGGTACTGTAGGGGATATCGAGTCTCTTCCATTCCTTGAGGCGATTCGCCAAATCAAGAGTGATATCGGCATCAATAATGTTATGTATATCCACTGTACACTGGTTCCTTACATCAAAGCTGCTGGTGAAATGAAAACAAAACCGACACAGCATAGTGTAAAAGAATTACGCAGTCTAGGCATTCAGCCGAATATCATCGTTGCACGTACAGAAAGTCCAATTTCACAAGATATGAAGGATAAAATCGCTTTATTCTGCGATATCGATAAAAATTCCGTTATAGAATGTCTTGATGCGGATACTCTTTACTCCATCCCACTTGCGCTTCAAGCACAAAATATGGACCAAATCGTTTGTGATCACTTGCAATTGGACTGCGGCGAAGCGGATATGGAAGATTGGAAGGAACTAGTCAAAAAGGTTACTTCTTTATCAAAGAAAACAAAAATCGCTTTAGTCGGAAAATATGTTGAATTGCAAGATGCTTATCTTTCTGTAGTGGAAGCACTTAAGCATGCAGGTTACGCATTTGATGCAGATGTTGAAATCGACTGGGTGAATTCCGAAGATGTAACAAAAGAAAATGTTGCTGAACTTCTGCAAGATGCAGATGGAATCCTTGTTCCAGGCGGTTTTGGAGATCGTGGAATCGAAGGGAAAATTGCTGCTACCGAATTTGCCCGCACTACGAAAAAACCATTCTTCGGAATTTGCTTAGGCATGCAGTTGGCGTCAATTGAGTATGCTCGCAACGTCCTGGGATTGCCAGAAGCTCATTCAGCTGAAATTAATGAAGATACTCCAGATCCAATCATCGATCTTCTTCCTGAACAGAAGGATGTAGAAGATTTGGGCGGTACACTGCGTCTTGGTCTGTATCCATGTAAGCTTATCGAAGGAACTAAAGCATACGAAGCGTATAATGACGAGGTTGTTTATGAGCGTCACCGTCACCGTTATGAATTCAATAACCACTACCGTCAAGCAATGGAAGAGGCAGGATTCATCTTCTCTGGTACTAGTCCGGATGGCCGTCTAGTTGAAATCGTTGAATTGAAGGATCATCCTTGGTTTGTGGCTTCTCAATTCCATCCGGAATTCACGTCACGTCCTAACCGTCCGCAGCCGCTATTCCGTGATTTTGTCGGCATGTCTTTAAAGCGCAGCGAAAAACTTTAATAAACAAAAAAACAGCCCAATGTGGCTGTTTTTTTTTAGATGAATAATCATTCTTCTTCATACTCTTTTATGATTTCTTCAAGAGTGAATTTAATCCCATAATAAGCGAAAAGAGCGGCAATGAGGGTAGGATACCCATATCGATTTCCGGTTTCATCAGGAATCAAGCCCCGTTGGATACGTAAATCAATATGAACGTCTGCCAACTCCAAAAGAGAATCCCCTTCAGAAGGGACGGATGTAGAAACCGCAACAAATGGGATATCCTTTTCCTTGAGTTGTTTTGCCAGCAACAATGCTTCTGCATCATCCGAATGGCGGCTGAATATGAGAAACCGATCTTCCCTGGAAATAGTTTCTCCTGATTCATATCTTTTTACCTTCGGAAAGGGTTCTGCCCCATCCAAAGCCTCGGCAGTGACACCCTGCATTTCACCAAAACCGTGAATGTACACCGCACCGTCCCCAACCGCAGCCTGAGCCAGCAAGCGTCCGGCATCCTCCATTTCAAAGGCTTCATTTTCAATCATTTTCTTAAATAAACCGCTTATCTGTGTCGAAAAAATTTTTAACATGGTCAGGGACTCCTTTAAAAAATAATATACCCATTATAAAGGACTTTCCTTTGCAATGACAGGTTTCTGGGATTTTGATCCGGAAGGTTCGAATTTACTAAATCGGTCGAAAAAACAAAAAAATTAAAATTCCTCTTAGCCATACAGCAGGAATTTTGTTACAATTATCGAATATGAACAATAAATGCGTTGGACCTAAAAGTCATATGACGCAATCTATGTAACTACCCTTTTTCGGGTAATATGGCCGTATAGGCCAGTATATTTAATGGATGAATCGGGAAGGGGAGAGGTGATAAAATGCCAGGGAAAATATTGATTGTTGATGATCAGTTCGGGATTCGTATTTTATTGAACGAGGTTTTACATAAAGAAGGGTATGAAACATTTCAAGCCGCTAATGGAATTCAAGCCTTGGATGTGCTGAATAATCATTCACCTGATCTTGTATTGCTGGATATGAAGATTCCGGGAATGGATGGCATTGAGATCTTGAAAAGAATGAAAGTCGTCGATCCGGACATCCGGGTCATAATCATGACGGCATATGGTGAACTTGATATGATTCAAGAAGCAAAGGATTTAGGTGCCATGACACACTTTGCAAAGCCGTTTGATATTGATGATATTAGAAAAGCGGTTCGTGAATACTTACCGATTCAATCAAGTTAAATGTCTTGAAAATTTAATATTACTGATGGAGTAATTGCTGCGGCTATCTTTTTTTAGATGGGCCGTGTTTTTTTGGAATAAAATTTGAGGCTCGGTATAGTGTATTTGTTGCTGTTTTTTTGATGTATTGATATGCTAAAAGAGGAGAGATATTCTGATTTATAAGCGTATGCTACTTTCGTTTTAGGGAATATCTAGAAAGAATTAACTTTAAAATAATAACATCCACTAGTAGGAGGAAATCAAATGCCTTTAGTTTCTATGAAAGATATGCTGAATAAAGCCCTTGATGAAAAATATGCAGTAGGTCAATTCAATATCAACAACCTTGAATGGACTCAAGCTATTCTAGCTGCTGCAGAACAAGAAAAATCTCCAGTCATCCTTGGTGTTTCCGAAGGTGCTGCCCGCCATATGGGTGGTTTTAAAACGACTGTGATGATGGTTCAAGGATTGTTGGAAGACATGAAAATCACTGTTCCTGTGGCCATTCACCTTGACCATGGTTCAAGTTATGATAAATGTAAGGAAGCTATCGAAGCCGGATTCACTTCAGTAATGATCGATGCTTCACATCATCCGATCGAAGAAAATATCGAAACAACCAAGAAGGTTGTCGAATTCGCTCACGCACGGAATGTTTCTGTTGAAGCGGAAGTGGGCACGGTTGGCGGACAAGAAGATGATGTAATTGCTGATGGAGTCGTATATGCAGACCCTCAAGAATGTGAACAGTTGGTTAAAGAAACAAATGTCGACTGCTTTGCTCCAGCTTTGGGATCCGTTCACGGACCATACAAAGGTGAACCTAACCTTGGGTATAAAGAAATGGAAGAAGTGCGTGATTTAACGAAAAAACCTCTTGTTCTTCATGGTGGTACAGGCATCCCTACGAAAGATATCCAAAAAGCGATTTCGCTTGGAACATCAAAAATCAATGTGAATACGGAAAATCAAATTGTATTCACAAAAGCGGTTCGTGAAATTCTGAATAACGATACTGAAGTGTACGATCCTCGTAAATACATCGTTCCTGGCCGTGAAGCGATTAAAGAAACTGTCATCGGCAAAATACGTGAATTCGGTTCAAACGGCAAAGCATAATAAGGGTTCCATCCCTTTAAATGTAAGATGATAAAGGCAATATTCCCATTGGGGGGCTCCCCCCTAATGGTTTCTTTTAGATGCAGGGCTGAATCCGGGCTCTATTTTTAGAACAATTAGAATTCAGATGCATATAGGAAAATAAAAATCGATTACATACGGAGGCTATTTTATGAAATTCTTTATAGATACAGCAAACATGGAAGAAATCAAACAAGCGCATGAACTTGGCGTTTTAGCAGGTGTTACGACTAACCCATCTCTTGTTGCTAGGGAAAAGGGAGTTTCTTTCCATGATCGGCTAAAAGAAATCACAAGCCTTGTTAAGGAATCCGTTTCTGCTGAAGTCATTGCGCTTGATTTTGAAGGAATGATGGCTGAAGCCAAGGAACTAGTTGCGATTGCACCGAATATCACGATTAAAGTGCCAATGACTCCGGACGGCCTGAAGGCTGTTTCAGCACTTACAAAACAAGGTGTCAAAACAAACGTCACCCTTATTTTCAGTGCAAACCAAGCATTATTGGCAGCTAGGGCAGGAGCAACTTATGTATCGCCATTTTTAGGTCGCTTGGATGACATCGGCCAAAATGGTTTGGATCTAATTTCGGATATTGCTGACATTTTTGCGATCCATGATATCAATGCCGAAATCATCGCAGCTTCCATCCGCCATCCGATGCATATTACTGAAGCGGCTCTTAAAGGGGCGCATATTGCAACGATCCCTTATAAAGTTTTAATACAATTATTCCACCACCCATTAACGGATAAAGGAATTGAAGCTTTTTTGAACGATTGGAATTCACGTACTGAAGCATAATGCCTTGCCGCTAAGTCGCTATAGATTGCACCGTTTAAATAAAATTAACATAAATTAGAAATTTTTCTCTTTTTTTTACATGAATTTTCTACTTTTGTGTAAACTAAAGAACTAGATAGTAAATGTTGTCGGATTATGCAATTTTCTTGTGGTAAAATATTACTTTTTGGAAGTAGCTTCTAAGTGCTTAGCGTGGAAGGGAGTTTATTATGGAAAAACTTAAAATTGCCGGTGGCTATCCTCTAAAGGGAAGCATTCGTGTCAGTGGAGCAAAAAATAGTGCGGTCGCCCTTATTCCTGCAACAATTTTAGCGGACTCTCCCGTAACGATTGAAGGCCTGCCTGATATCTCGGATGTACAGATGCTGAAAGCGTTAATGGAGGAGATTGGCGGCGAGGTATCCTTTGATGAAGGAGAAATGACAGTCAACCCCAGCAGGATGATTTCAATGCCTCTTCCCAATGGAAGGGTCAAGAAGTTACGTGCCTCTTATTATTTAATGGGGGCAATGCTTGGTAAATTCAAAAAGGCAGTGATCGGCTTGCCTGGTGGCTGCCATTTAGGACCTCGCCCGATAGATCAGCATATTAAGGGGTTTGAAGCACTGGGCGCACAGGTGACGAATGAACAAGGAGCCATTTACCTTAGGGCGGACGAGCTAAGGGGAGCACGCATATATTTGGATGTCGTTAGTGTAGGGGCAACGATCAATATCATGCTTGCTGCCGTTTTGGCCAAAGGCCGCACTGTGATAGAAAATGCTGCGAAAGAACCTGAAATCATCGATGTTGCCACATTGTTGACCAATATGGGAGCGAAAATAAAGGGTGCAGGGACGGATATCATTCGTATTGATGGTGTGGAAAGTTTGCACGGGTGCAAGCATACGATCATACCGGATCGGATTGAAGCCGGCACTTTCATGATTCTAGCGGCTGCTGTCGGAGAAGGAATTCTGATTGATAATGTCATTCCCCAGCATTTGGAGTCATTGACTTCCAAGTTGAGGGAAATGGGGATTAATATTGAAGCGGGTGATGACCAGATATTTGTCTCACCGGGAGAACAATATAAATCCGTTGATATCAAGACATTGGTTTACCCTGGATTCCCAACGGATCTTCAGCAACCTTTCACTTCCCTCTTAACAAAAGCAACCGGTTCTAGCATGGTCACCGATACGATATACGGGGCCCGCTTTAAGCATATTGATGAACTGCGACGCATGAATGCGAAGATAAAGGTCGAGGGCAGAGCGGGCATCGTCGATGGTCCTGTCCAACTTCATGGGGCAAAAGTGAAGGCAAGCGATTTACGTGCCGGAGCGGCTCTTGTAATAGCCGGTTTAATGGCTGAAGGGATTACAGAAGTGACCGGGCTTGAACATATAGATCGCGGATATAGCCATCTTGTTGAAAAACTTTCAGGTTTGGGAGCAACGATTTGGCGTGAAGAAATGACGCAAGAAGAAGTGGAGCAGCTTAAAAGCTGATCCCTTTTCTTGTTACCTCATTGTGTTACTATATATGATATAATGTGTTATACTAATATATAAATAAATCATGCTAGTGTACATGAGGGGGAACCGGAAATGGAAAGAAGTTTATCGATGGAGCTTGTCCGCGTAACAGAAGCGGCGGCACTGAATTCAGCTCGTTGGATGGGAAGAGGAAAGAAAGACGAAGCAGATGATGCAGCAACAACTGCAATGCGGGATGTTTTCAATACTATTCCCATGCAAGGAACGGTTGTAATCGGTGAAGGGGAAATGGATGAAGCGCCAATGCTTTATATTGGCGAAAAACTTGGTACCGGTCTTGGGCCAATGGTGGATGTTGCGGTTGATCCATTAGAAGGAACGAACATCGTTGCATCCGGCGGCTGGAATGCATTGGCTGTATTGGCGATAGCCGATAAGGGGAACTTGCTTCATGCCCCGGATATGTATATGGATAAAATAGCTGTCGGACCAGAGGCTGTTGGTCAGATTGATATCAATGCCTCCGTGTTGGACAACCTGAAAGCGGTAGCCAAGGCAAAAAATAAAGATATCCAAGACGTGGTAGCAACAGTATTGAACCGCGATCGTCATTCGAAGATCATTCATGAACTTCGTGAGGCAGGGGCACGTATCAAGTTGATCAACGATGGAGATGTAGCGGGAGCCATAAATACGGCCTTCGATCTTACCGGTGTTGACATCTTATTCGGATCTGGCGGAGCTCCAGAAGGAGTTATTGCAGCCGTTGCCCTGAAATGCCTTGGAGGGGAAATTCAAGGCAAGCTCATTCCTCAAAGTGATGAAGAAGTGGAACGCTGTGGAAAAATGGGCCTTGAATTAGGAAGAGTCCTCAGAATGGAAGACCTTGTTCGCGGAGATGATGCAATTTTTGCAGCAACAGGTGTGACAGATGGAGAACTTTTACGCGGCGTACAATTCAAAGGGCATTACGGCGAAACACAATCCGTAGTCATGCGTGCTAAATCTGGTACAGTTCGTTTCATTGATGGTCGTCACAGTCTTAAGATTAAACCGAATGGTTTGATTGACTGATAGCGTTTTTTAGAAAAATCACTTTTAAAAAGCGAGCGGTTTCATCGCTCGCTTTCTCTTTTAAAAAATTTAAGTTGAATAATTAAAATAAAAAAAGTAAAATAAAGCTTGGTCTACTATTAATAATTTAGAATCTGCCCTTTCACTCCAAACTTCAAGAAGCCTTCAATTAATTTTCTTCTTTACATGTAAAAATGTATCATCCTTTCTAAGAAAACTCTGGTCGGGTACATGGATTGCGGTTTTTCTTCCATCTAACAAACCATTTCTTTTTCAGTATGGGTGAAAACGTTTAATTAATAAAAGTGTGGTGTCATAATGAATTTAACTATTTCTAATTTAGAAAACATGAAACTAAAGGATCTCTATGAGCACGCGCGTGAATATAAAGTTTCCTATTACAGCAAACTTTCAAAAAAGGAACTTATTTTCGCTATCCTGAAAGCACAAGCTGAGCAGGATGGTCTCCTATTCATGGAGGGCGTTTTAGAAATCATCCCTTCAGAGGGCTTCGGTTTCCTGCGTCCAATTAATTATTCTCCAAGCTCGGAGGATATTTATATTTCTGCTTCACAGATCCGCAGATTCGATTTGCGGAATGGAGATAAAGTGTCCGGTAAGGTAAGGCCGCCAAAAGAAAACGAGCGCTATTATGGATTGCTGCATGTTGAAGCAGTCAATGGCGATAATCCGGAATCAGCAAAAGAGCGTGTCCACTTTCCAGGTCTAACACCGCTGTATCCAAACAGGCAAATTAAACTGGAAACGACACCGAAGAACTTATCAACCAGGATTATGGATGTCCTGGCACCGGTAGGTTTTGGACAGCGTGGGCTAATCGTCGCACCGCCAAAAGCCGGTAAAACGATGCTCATCAAGGAAATTGCCAATGCAATAACCACAAACCATCCCGAATCGGAATTGATCGTGCTGTTGATTGATGAACGCCCGGAAGAAGTGACTGACATTGAACGGTCCGTTGCTGGGGACGTGGTAAGTTCAACGTTTGATGAAGTGCCGGAAAACCATATCAAGGTGGCTGAGCTAGTGTTAGAACGAGCCATGCGCCTTGTGGAGCATAAACGTGATGTCATCATTTTAATGGACAGCATCACTCGACTTGCCCGAGCTTACAACCTTGTCATTCCGCCGAGCGGACGTACACTATCAGGGGGGATTGACCCGGCTGCATTCCACCGTCCAAAACGCTTTTTCGGTGCGGCGAGGAATATTGAGGAAGGCGGCAGCCTGACGATCCTTGCTACAGCATTGGTAGATACGGGTTCAAGAATGGACGATGTCATTTATGAAGAATTTAAAGGTACGGGTAATATGGAGCTGCATTTAGATCGTGCCCTTGCCGAAAGACGCATCTTCCCGGCAATCGATATTCGCCGCTCAGGCACTCGTAAAGAAGAATTGTTAATTCCGAAAGATCGCCTGGATAAACTATGGGCCATCAGGAAAACAATGTCGGATTCGCCTGATTTCTCGGAGAAATTCCTTCGCCGTCTAAAACAGACAAAGGGTAATGAAGAATTTTTCAGTAAGCTGGATGAAGAGATGTCAGAAATGAAAAAGGGGCCGGCGAGCGTAAAACGTTCTTAAACCCTGTAAGAAACAAACAGTTGCACAACTAGTCTTAAGTTGTTATAATGAGTTCATGTGTTTTTACAATAAATGTGAGGGTGTTTTTCCCTCAACTTGAAGTATATAACTCTGTTTCGAATGATTCAGGGCATAAGGAGCTGAAAAGAATGAAAACTGGAATTCATCCAAATTATAAGCTTTCAAAAGTAATTTGCTCTTGCGGAAACACTTTTGAAACTGGTTCAGTTAAAGAAGAGATCAAAGTTGAGACTTGTTCAGAATGCCATCCATTCTACACTGGTCGTCAAAAATTCGCTGAAGCTGGCGGACGTGTTGATCGTTTCAACAAAAAATACGGTATTAAATAAGCCGGACTTTTTAAAAAACAGGCAAGTATTTTTCTTGCCTGTTTTTTCTTTTCCATAAACAAGTAAGAATTTATATAAAGCCGGGTCGACTTCAATTATGGCCAAGGGATCGACAGGTGGAAGGGAGTAGCTGTTTCCATGTATGTAATGAAACAAACAGGCTGGATCGAGCTTATTTGCGGAAGCATGTTTTCGGGTAAATCCGAGGAATTGATTAAACGAGTCAGCCGTGCTCAATTTGCTAAAGAGCAAATAGCTGTATTTAAACCAGCTATTGATAATCGCTATGCGGAAGAGGCTGTCGTATCACACAATGGCTCTTCTGTGATGGCAAAACCGATTGCCCATTCAACGGATATCTTTAAGTATTTGGACAAGCCCCTGGATATTATTGCAATAGATGAAGTGCAATTTTTTGATCATGAAATTATCGGGGTTGCCCAGCATCTTGCGGACAGCGGTTATCGAGTGATTATGGCTGGACTCGATCAAGATTTCCGAGGTGAACCATTCGGTCCTATGCCTGTTCTATTATCGCTGGCAGAATCGGTGACTAAGCTGCAGGCTGTGTGTGAAGTGTGCGGATCACCTGCAAGCAGGACACAGCGCTTGATAGATGGGGAGCCGGCCTCCTATGATGAGCCGATCATCCTTGTGGGTGCATCGGAATCATACGAGCCCCGCTGCCGCCATCATCACGAAGTTCCGGGTAAGCAGCCTGTTGGGATTAAAGAACGTATTTGAATGATGGTGCCCTATGATCCAATGTGGTCGTAGGGTGCTTTTTTTTATGTAGAAATGGTTGGGAATTATAATAAGGGTGGAAAAACTGCTGGAGTTATTCAAGTGGTATGACCAATACATGGAAGCGAAATAAAAGATAAATATTGCCCCATTTTGGGCAGGCTAACGAGGAAATGTTCTTCTTAACCAGTCAAAATGGAGGGAAAAAATATGAAATCAAAACTGCTTATCATGACAGCCTTTTTACTTGCTGCACTAACGGCATGCGGTCAAAATGACAATGCGATAAATAATGATTCGGAATATGGGGATCAATCCCGGGATGGCAAGGATTTTGTTGGCAATGGTTTAAAACGTGTATCCAATAATGATTGGGACAATGAAGCGGAACGGCCATCAGATCAAATCCTCAATACACCGCATCATACATCCAATAATTCACCATCCATGGGGCAGCAAATTGATGATATCCGCGGGGCCATTGAATCGGAAACCAATTATGAGGCGGGCTCCGTTTGGTTTAATGGAAATACCATACATGTTACGGTCCATGATAAAGGCAAAATCAAGACGGAAAAAGAGAGACATAAGGAAATGCAGCGAATACAAGGCATTATAAACAGGGCTGTGCCTCAATATAATATAGATGTAAAATTAAAGAAATAACGACATTTTTGAATCCTCTTTGACGTTGATTATTCACCTATACTATAATTAACCTAGAAGTGAACTGAGCTGGGGCACTGAACTACTTATTTATAGTTAGAAAAGATGGATTACTTCCAATTCGTTTCAGATGTTTTGGGAAATTTATGAGGTGAATAATTTGTTTGATCGATTGCAAGCAGTAGAAGATAGATATGAAAGATTGAATGAACTATTAAGTGACCCGGAGATCATTAATGACTCCAAGAAGCTAAGGGAATATTCTAAGGAGCAATCCAGCATACAAGAGACTGCTTCGACTTATAAAGAATATAAAGAGGTTCGTGAGCAACTCCAGGAAGCGAAGGCGATGCTTGAGGAGAAGCTTGATGCGGAAATGCGTGAAATGGTAAAAGAAGAGATCAATGAACTTGAAGATACCATACAAGGCCTTGAGGATAAACTGAAAATATTGCTTATTCCGAAGGACCCTAACGATGATAAAAACGTAATCATGGAGATCCGCGGAGCGGCAGGCGGAGATGAGGCAGCCTTATTTGCTGGTAGTCTATACCGCATGTATAGTCGTTTTGCCGAGGTGCAGGGTTGGCGGACTGAAGTCATTGAAGCAAGTCCTACAGGGCTTGGCGGCTATAAGGAAATCATATTCATGATTAATGGCAATGGCGCTTATTCAAAATTGAAGTTCGAAAATGGGGCACATCGCGTTCAGCGAGTACCTGAAACTGAATCAGGCGGACGGATTCATACATCTACAGCCACGGTTGCTGTTTTACCCGAAGCTGAGGAAGTGGAAGTTGAAATTCATGATAAGGATATTCGTGTCGATACCTTTGCATCGAGCGGTCCTGGAGGGCAAAGTGTCAATACGACAATGTCAGCGGTGCGCTTGACTCATATTCCGACGAATACGGTTGTATCCTGTCAAGATGAAAAATCACAAATCAAGAACAAAGAAAAAGCAATGAAGGTTTTGCGTGCCAGGGTGTACGATAAAATCCAACGCGAAGTACAGGCAGAGTATGACCAAAATAGGAAGCTTGCTGTTGGAACGGGCGATCGATCTGAAAGGATTCGCACTTATAACTTCCCGCAAAACCGCGTTACCGATCACCGTATTGGTTTAACGATTCAAAAGCTGGATCAAATCATGGAAGGTAAGCTGGATGAAGTGGTTGATGCATTAATCATGGAAGACCAATCTTCAAGGCTGGAAAATGCAGATGAGTAATTCTGCTGTGAAAGTGTTTGAAGCCCTTAAATGGGCTTCTTCTTTTTTAAAGGAAAATGATCGTGATGCCAATGCTGGGGAAATCCTGTTACAGCACTTTTTAAACCAAACCCGTTCCCAAATGCTGGCCAACCTTCATGATGAGCTTAGTGAAGCGGATTTTGGGCAATTTAAGGCCGCTATTGAGCTGCATGCTGAGGGGATGCCAATCCAATATATAATCGGCAGTGAAGAATTTTATGGACGGACCTTCTTTGTTAATGAAGAAGTGCTCATACCGAGACCTGAAACAGAAGAATTGATTTATTATACATTACGTAAACTCCCAGCCATTTTTATGGAGGGACAGAAGCTTCATTTAGCTGATATTGGGACCGGCAGCGGCGCAATCGCCATAACGATGAAACTTGAAAAATCAAACCTGTTGGTGACGGCCACGGACATAGCGGAAACGTCACTTGAGGTGGCGAGGAAAAATGCAGAATCACTTGGTGCCGAAGTGCAGTTCATGCAAGGTGATTTGCTTTTGCCTTTCGTGAACATGAACCAGAAGGTGGACATCCTTTTATCGAATCCGCCATATATACCAGATGATGATCATAAATCCATGTCAGTAGTCGTGACAGGACATGAACCGCATCGTGCATTATTTGCCGGTATCGATGGGCTGGATTTTTACCGCCGCTTTATGGAGCAGTTACCTTTGATCATGAAGGTGCCTGGACTGATCGGTTTTGAAGTGGGCACTGGACAGGGTAAGGCGGTTGCCGATTTATTGAAGCGAACCTTTCCTGCCGCAGAAGTATCCATTGTAAATGACATAAATGAAAAAGATCGAATGGTCTTTGCTGCATTAAAGTGATCCGTCTCCTTCCGTGAGACGGATTTTTTTATGGGCACCACCCTCATTATCCTTTGGAATCTATATTTCCAGCTATCAACTTTTTTTATTTTTACTAGTTTAAGATAGCTTGAAAATGGTGAGACTAATTCATGTGAGGGGGCGAAGGCGATGAAAACAAAACATTTAGCCATTATCTATCTATTAATCTTAACTATAGGAACGATCGTAAGTATATATATGCCTAAAGCGGAGATGGTCGGTGCAGAAGATACGAAGGTGATCCCGGATGAGGCGATTCGTCTGCGGATACTTGCTAATAGTGATGCAGAAAAGGATCAAGCGGTTAAACGTCTTATTAGGGATGAGGTAAATGAAGATATCACAAAGTGGGTCGAGGAGCTTACTTCTTTGGATGAAGCGAGGGATGTGATCACCTCGCATCTACCGGATATCCAGGCGACAGCTGAGGCAGTTATAAAGGAACAGGGTTTGGAGCAGTCAGTAAAAGTCGATTTTGGACAAGCGGAATTTCCGACAAAACTCTACGGGCAGTATTTATATCCTGCAGGGGATTATGAAGCGGTGATTATCACACTTGGTGAAGGGGAAGGCGCTAATTGGTGGTGTGTTCTATTTCCGCCATTATGTTTCTTGGATTTTTCAAATGGGACGGCTGTAAGTCAAAGTCCGATTGTCGAGGAAGAAGATGAAGGATCCCTGACTTCGGATGGGAAGGCGTATGCAGCAACGAATGAAGAGAGTGAACCTGTTGCAGAGGGAGAAACTGAAGTAGTGTTGGCTGAAAAAGAAAAAGGGCCCGAGGAAGAAGTTGAAGAAGAGGTAATGGAGGAGAATGTAAAAGAGGAAGAAACGGAAGAAACGGTAAAAGACGAGGTTGCTGAGCAAGAGGTAAAAGAAGAAGTGATGGCAGTAAAAGATAAGGAACAAGTGGCGAAGGAAGTCAATGATGGGAATGTTGAAGATAACAAGGTTGAACTTGCGGCATCCAATGAACAAGCTCAGCAATTATATGAAGGGGAAAAGGAGCCTGAGGTGGAAGTGAAATCCTTGTTTGCGGAAATCTTCAATGATCTATTTTAAAAAGGGGGCAGCGGCCCTTTTTTTTTACTTTCAGATAATTATAAAAACATATCCACAGGGTTATTAACAAAAAATCAAAAAAATCTGTCATTAATCTTTAATATCCACAAACTTATCCACGGATTCGATATGGTTATCCCCAATTTGTGGATAACACTTGAATTATGTGTATACTTCTTTTATACTTTCAAAGTATCTTTTAAGTGAAATTAGTACGTTAAATTGAAAATATCGTTCATATTAAAGCGATTATATAAAATAAGAAATGTTAAAAGGCGATGATGTTCAAAATGAAAACGAAAATTTGGTCAGTGGATAAAAATGTGGATAATTTACAAAGTTATCCCCAGATTGCACAATCAGCTGAATTATTAAAGGCTAACCAAGTGGTTGCTTTTCCTACAGAGACTGTTTATGGACTAGGTGCGAATGCCAAAAATGACGATGCGGTCAAAAAAGTGTTCGAAGCAAAGGGGCGTCCGAGTGATAATCCTTTAATCGTTCATATAGCCTCTGAAGAACAGCTGTCAGGTATTGTAGAAGAGATTCCGGAACAGGCCAGGAAGCTAATGGCAGAATTTTGGCCGGGTCCTTTGACTTTGATCATGAAACGAAAACCGGGCCAGCTATCAAATCTTGTGACAGCTGGATTGGAAACGGTGGCTGTCAGGATGCCGGATCACCAGGTTGCCCTCGGCCTTATTCGTGCGAGTGATTTGCCCATTGCGGCTCCAAGTGCAAATACTTCTGGGAAACCGAGTCCCACTTCAGCTAAACATGTTGAAGCTGACTTAATGGGCCGGATTGCAGGCATAGTCGATGGCGGGACTACCGGTGTGGGCGTAGAATCCACAGTACTTGATTGCACTGTTGAAATCCCTGTTATATTAAGGCCCGGCGGAGTGACCCTGGAACAGCTGGAAGCTGTGATAGGGGAAGTCCGGCAAGATGTCGCTTTGAAGAATCAGGAAACGGCGCCAAAAGCCCCGGGCATGAAATATACCCACTATGCTCCGAAGGCCCCTTTATATTTAGTCAAGGGTAATCAAGCTTTCCTTCAGAAGCTTGTGGATGAGAAAAGAAGTGACGGGTTAAAGGTGGGCATCATAACTGCTTATGAACATCAACAGGATTATAAGGCCGATTATGTGGTCGTCCCAGGTTCATTAGCTGATTTACATACTGTTGCGACAGGCTTATATGATGCTTTAAGACAGTTTGATGAGCTGGAGGTCGATGTCATTTTTAGTGAAATGTTTCCTGACCATGGAATAGGAGCAGCGGTCATGAACCGGCTTGAGAAGGCTGCAGGTCATCAAATCATCAAGGAACATGTGTAATAAGGACTGATTTATTCTTCTATTTCTTTTCGGACATGCATAACATGTAGTAGGCACGTCCGAGGGAGGATTGGAATGAATACATTTGCTGGAGAAATCATCACCTTATTGCTAATGGCATTCGCGTTGGGAATGGATGCCTTTTCAGTCGGCCTTGGAATGGGAATGTTTAAGCTAAGGTTGAGGCAAATTCTTTTTATAGGGCTGACAGTTGGCTTTTTTCATATTTGGATGCCCTTGCTTGGAATGGGCGCAGGCCGTTTCATTTCAGAAAAATTCGGGACCTTCGCTACATACGCCGGCGGTCTATTGTTGATCATTCTTGGTATACAGATGTTTATCCCTGGTAAAAAGGATGGAGCTGGTATCAGGGAAAATAAGATGCTGGCTCCTGTCGGGAAAGGTCTATTCATTTTTGCTTTAGGGGTAAGCCTGGACAGCTTCTCGGTAGGATTGACCCTGGGGATCTACGGTGCAAAAACGATTTTAACCATTCTCTGCTTTGGGTTTGCTGCCACCCTATTAACGTGGGCAGGGCTTTTGCTGGGTAGAAAAATTCAGGGTTTGCTAGGCGTGTATAGTGAGATTCTTGGCGGAAGCATTCTATGTGCGTTTGGATTGAAATTATTGTTCTCTTTTTGAGCCGCTTGACTTCATATCTATCCTTCCTCAACTGTTCCGATTACCGGGGCGGTTTTATTTTTTCCTAAGACATGTTGAGAGTGATTTTTTTGACTATAATAAACGGGCGATAGCTTATAATGAATAAAAAAGGAGGCGTCATAAATGATCCGTGTATTATTTGTATGTACAGGCAACACATGCAGAAGCCCGATGGCAGAAGCGATATTGAAAAATAAAAATATTGCGGGCGTTGAAGTGAAGTCCGCTGGCGTGTATGCTTCATCAGGCCAGGATGCTTCAACGCATGCAAAAAATGTATTGGTTGAAAATGATATAGTGCATAATCATCATTCAACGCCTTTATCCGAGAAGGAAATGGAATGGGCGACTCATATTTTCACCATGACGGAAGGGCATAAATCGGTCATTACCCGTGCATATCCCCAGATGGCCGATAAGACTTTTACTTTAAAAGAATTCATTATTGATGATAATTATGATAAGGACATAATAGATCCGTTTGGCGGTTCTGAAGGCATTTATCGGGAAACTTTCAGGGAGCTGCAGGAATTAATTGAAGAATTAGTCTTAAGGCTTAAAAAGTAAACAGGGTACATAATGTGGTCGCTGCAGTAAAAGATATTACTAAGCTTGTTGACCGTCAATTGGAAAGTGTACGATCAAGGCAGCACAAGAAGTTGCTGCTATTGCAGAAGAAACATCTGCTGGAGCGGAAGAAGTGACAGCTGACAAGCGAACAAGCTCATAGTCATTGGAAATGTCGAAAAATCGGCAATGGAACTTAAAGTGCAAGCGGAAAAGTTGAACAGGATCATTACCCGCTTCACTCTTGACATTTTACAGCAGGAAACCCAAGGCGGTTTCCTGCTTCTTTGAGGGGGAAAAAGGATGGACATCCTTTATCTTTTCATAATTTTGTGACACAATAAAATCAATTGAAAAAGCTAGAGGAGGATTATGATGAAAGTTGCGATTGCTTCTGATCATGGTGGTATACATATCCGTGAAGAAATAAAGAATTTAATGAATGAGTTACAGATTCCATTTGAGGACTTTGGCTGTGAATGCACTACTTCGGTGGATTATCCTGATTATGCCTTGCCTGTTGCTGAAAAAGTGGCACGCGGTGAGTTCGATCGGGGCATTTTAATCTGTGGAACTGGAATCGGAATGAGCATCGCTGCTAATAAGGTTAAAGGAATTAGATGTGCGTTGGTTCATGATGTCTATAGTGCGAAGTTGACCCGCCAGCATAATGATACTAATATGTTAGCGATGGGCGAACGTGTCATTGGCCCGGGTCTGGCCAGGGAAATTGCACAAACATGGCTGACTTCGGAATTTGAAGGCGGACGTCATCAAAACAGGATCGGTAAGATTGCGGAGTATGAAGGTAAACAAAGCTAATTTTTATGGTTTTTGGAGAGACCCCTTTTCTTTTTGTTAGCAAGTTTTCTTTTTGAAAGGATGCGTTTTCATGATAAGTGATGCTACATTTTCAAATGAGCTTGAGATATGGGAAAACCAGTTTCGGGAGCTTTTACATGAGTTTCAAGAACAGACGGCTTTAAAAGAGAAACAGCTACTGGTAATCGGCTGCAGTACAAGTGAAGTGATCGGGAAAAGGATCGGTACTGAAGGGACGCTCGATGTTGCAGGGATGATTTTTTCCGTAGTGAGGGATTTTCAAGTGAAAACGGGTGTTCAGGTTGCATATCAATGTTGTGAGCATCTTAACAGGGCGTTGGTTTTGCAAAGGGAAACCGCGATTCGATATGATTATGAAGAAGTTTCGGTTGTACCTGTAAGGACAGCTGGGGGATCGATGGCGACGTACGCCTATCAGCAATGGAAAGATGCTGTCGTCGTTGAACATATTAAAGCGGATGCGGGGATAGACATTGGAGACACCTTCATTGGCATGCATCTGAAGCATGTGGCGGTTCCAATCCGCTCTGCCATTAAAGAAATAGGGCATGCACATGTGACCATGGCCAAAACCCGCCCGAAACTGATTGGCGGGGAACGGGCCGTTTATCAGGACATCTCTGAAAACAAGAGTTGTACTTAAGGTAAGTGAGACAGCATTTCTCGGATGGGGAATGCTGTTTTTTAATAGAATCTGTTCAAAATCGTAAAGCTAAAGCTAAGGTCCACAAGAAAAATCTCTATTTGGGAGTGCTAATAGAATGGAGTTTTCGCTCGTTAAATATAGGGTGAAAGGGCTATTTACCATGATTTTGATGTCAAATACGAACATTTTTAAATAAAAAAACATTTAATGTTCGATAAAATTAGACTATCACTTCTAAATTAGACATGTTAAAATGGAGTAGAATTTTCTAATAATTATTGGTAAGGCTTTTTCATGCTTTTTTGAAGGCATGTTGCACATAAATACTAAAAAGCGAATCACGCACAATTTGAGGAGGAATTACGGAATGAATCGTTTAGCAAAGCAAGATGAGCAAGTGTTTAACGCAATTCAACTGGAATTAGGGCGTCAAAGAAGTAAAATTGAGCTTATTGCTTCTGAAAACTTCGTGAGTGAAGCTGTCATGGAAGCACAAGGGTCGGTCTTAACTAATAAGTATGCAGAAGGATACCCTGGAAAACGTTACTATGGCGGATGTGAGTATGTAGACATCGTTGAAGATCTAGCACGTGAGCGTGCGAAAGAAATTTTCGGCGGGGAGTATGTGAACGTACAGCCGCACTCTGGAGCTCAAGCCAATATGGCCGTTTACTTTACAGTGCTTCAAACCGGCGACACAGTGCTTGGAATGAACCTTTCGCATGGAGGTCATTTAACACATGGAAGCCCAGTTAACTTCAGTGGTGTTAACTACAACTTCGTTGAATATGGTGTAGACGAAAAAGATCACCGTATCGATTACAATGATGTTTTGGAAAAAGCTCGTCAGCACAAACCGAAATTGATCGTAGCGGGTGCAAGTGCATACCCACGGGAAATTGATTTCAAGCGATTCCGCGAAATTGCAGATGAAGTCGGTGCTTATTTAATGGTCGATATGGCACATATTGCAGGTTTGGTTGCAGCTGGTTTACACCAAAGCCCAATTCCTTATGCTGACTTTGTAACGACAACTACTCATAAAACACTTCGCGGACCACGCGGCGGAATGATCATCTGTAAAGAAGAATTCGGTAAGAAGATCGATAAATCCATCTTCCCTGGAATTCAAGGCGGTCCATTGATGCATGTCATATCAGCTAAGGCTGTTGCATTCGGAGAAGCGCTTCAAGATGATTTTAAAGTGTATGCACAACAAATCATCGACAATGCTAAACGTTTGGGCGAGGGTTTGAAGAAAGAAGGGTTCACACTTGTTTCTGATGGAACGGACAATCACTTGATTCTTCTTGATGTTCGCTCTACTGGATTAACGGGAAAAATCGCAGAGCATGTTTTGGATGAAATCGGTATTACCGTTAACAAAAATGCGATTCCTTATGACCCGGAAAAACCATTCGTTACAAGTGGTATTCGTATTGGGACTGCGGCAGTGACATCACGTGGCTTCGGATTGGATGACATGGATGAAATAGCTGCAATCATCGGACTTGTTTTGAAAAATAATGAGGACGCAGCTAAACTTGAAGAAGCAAAACAGCGTGTTGAAACATTAGCGAACAAATTTGAATTATATCCTTCATTGTAATATTCTTGAGCCGCTTCCTTCTAAAGGGAGCGGTTTTTTTATACCTTATGGGAGTCAGTATGTGAGAAGAATCCGAATAGTGAAAATAGGTCTGACATCTAAACCTTTATTGAAGATTGAATCGTTTTTCTGTAAAATAGGTTGAAGTGAATTTAAAAAGACACGAAAATTTTTCTATTCGATTAGGGAAATCATAAAAAAGCGCAAAACTAAGCAATGGAATTGGAGAGATGCTAAATGGGAAAAGTTTATGTTTTCGATCACCCGTTAATTCAACACAAATTAGCCTATATACGTGATATAAATACAGGAACAAAAGAATTCCGTGAACTAGTGGATGAAGTCGCTTCATTGATGGCATTTGAAATCACGAGGGATATGCCGCTAGAAGAGGTGGAAATCCAAACGCCTGTAAGCACGGCGAAAGTGAAAATGCTTTCTGGTAAAAAAGTGGGAATCGTCCCGATTTTACGTGCAGGCATCGGGATGGTGGACGGAATCATTAAGCTGATTCCTGCTGCAAAGGTCGGACATGTTGGCCTTTACCGTGATCCTGAAACTTTGAAACCTGTTGAATATTATGCGAAAATGCCAAGTGATTTGGCAGAAAGGGAATGCATTGTCGTTGACCCGATGTTAGCCACTGGCGGATCAGCAATCGAAGCGATCCATTCCATTAAAAAGCGCGGTGCAGTGAATATTAAATTCATGTGTTTGATTGCAGCTCCAGAGGGTGTGGACGCATTAAAAGAAGCCCATCCAGATGTTGATATTTATATTGCTGGCCTTGACGAAAAACTGAATGAACATGGTTATATCGTTCCAGGTCTTGGAGACGCAGGAGATCGTTTATTCGGCACAAAATAAGGAAAGAAGCTGAGGTGTCACGAATGAACAAACCGATAAAAGTCATGACCATTTTCGGGACGAGACCAGAAGCTGTCAAAATGGCTCCCTTAGTACTCGAATTTCAAAAACACCCAGAACATTTCAAGCCGATCGTTGCTGTTACGGCTCAGCATCGTCAAATGTTAGATCAAGTTCTCGAACTATTTTCCATTCAGCCGGATTATGACTTGGACATAATGAAGGAAAGGCAAACGCTTGCTGACATTACAACAAGAGCATTAAATGGTCTTGATTCCGTAATGAAGGAAGCTAAGCCTGATATTGTTCTTGTACATGGAGATACAACCACAACGTTCGTCGCAAGTCTGGCTGCCTTTTATAATCAGATTGTCATTGGGCATGTAGAAGCAGGGCTGCGCACCTGGAATAAGTATTCCCCTTATCCGGAAGAGATGAATCGACAGCTTACCGGTACGCTGGCGGATTTGCATTTTGCACCGACTTCGAAGGCGGAGGAGAATCTGCTTAACGAAAACAAGAAGGATAATATTTTCGTGACGGGAAATACAGCAACCGATGCTTTAAAAACGACTGTACGGTCCACTTATTCACATCCGGTTTTAAATGGACTTGGAGAAGACAGGCTCATTTTGCTTACCGCCCATCGCAGGGAAAATCTAGGTGAACCCATGAGGAATATCTTCAGGGCCGTGAAGAAAATCATTGCTGAGCATGATGATGTTCAAGTGGTATATCCTGTCCATTTAAATCCTCTTGTTCTGGAATTGGCGAACGAAATTCTCGGCGACGATCCGCGGATTCATTTGATCGAGCCGCTGGATGTTCTGGATTTCCATAACTTCGCTTCAAGAGCCTATCTGATTTTGACTGATTCTGGAGGAATCCAGGAAGAGGCACCGTCACTTGGTGTACCTGTCCTGGTTTTAAGGGATACGACGGAACGTCCTGAGGGGATTGCGGCTGGAACCTTAAGGTTGGCGGGTACTGATGAACAAACCATTTATAATTTGGCACATGAATTGCTCACGGATCAAGAGGTGCACGAAAAAATGTCCAAAGCTTCAAATCCATATGGGGACGGAAACGCTTCGGTCCGCATAGCTGAAGCCATCCGTTACTATTTTAAGCAAATAAATATGCCACCAACTAGATTTGACTCATAAAAAAGGAAAAGCCATGCGCTTTTCCTTTTTTTATTTGCATACTCCAAGGTTGTTGAGAAAAGATAACTGCTAAGGGGATGATTATGTTGGGAAAGAAAACGTTTCTAGTGTTTGTTTTCCTTTTTGTATTTATTTATCAAAATGAAAAGGGATTGGCATCCGTCATTCTGCCGCCTTTACCAAAACTATCAGAATCTAAGGAAGTAACGGTTGTTGTCACGATGGATAAGGCGTTTCAACGGGAAAAGATCGAAAAACTGCTTGAAAAATACCCATCCCTTCAATTACGGAATGTTTATTCGGTTGCCCTGAATGGATTTTCCCTTCATGGGAAGATGAATGAGATAGAACAACTTAAAAAGGAGGACGAAATTCAGGCTGTAACGGAAGTATCCGTTTATCAAGCCGTGTTGGATGAAAGTGTCCCGTACATAGGAGGAGGCAGGGTCAGGGGTTTCTTTGATAAGGAGAATCACCGGATAACCGGGAAAGGGGTAAAAGTAGGGATTATCGATACTGGCATTGATTATACACATCCAGATTTGCAACGAGCATATAAAGGTGGCAAGGATCTGGTTGATGGTGATGAAGACCCGATGGAAACCAAAAATCAAGGCGACCTGAATACATTACACGGTACTCATGTGGCAGGCATCATTGCAGCCAATGGAAAAATGAAAGGTGTCGCACCAGAGGCGGAGATATATGCATATCGAGCTTTGGGACCAGGTGGAGCAGGAGATACGGATCAAGTCTTGACGGCTATTGAGTCAGCCATGAAGGATAAGGTGGATGTATTGAACCTCTCTCTTGGCAATAACGTCAATGGCCCTGATTTGCCTATCTCCCTTGCATTGAATAAGGCTGTGGAAAGCGGAATAGTTGCCGTGACATCAAATGGGAATTCCGGTCCGGCTGTATGGACCGTCGGCTCACCCGGAACAGCGGAAAAAGCGATTTCCGTTGGGGCATCGACTCCTCCCTTAAGGGTTCCGTATATGATTTACGGACTTGGATCGAAAAAGCATCAATCGCATTTAACCTTGTTTCAAGGCTCTAAAAAATGGAACCTGACGTTTTCCGAGGATGTCATATATGGGGGACTGGGTAATGAAAAGGACCTGAAACATGTTCGGGATAAGATTGTTTTGATGGAACGAGGCACACTTACCTTCCAGCAGAAAGTATCCAATGCAGAAAAGGCAGGTGCAAAGGGGGTAATTGTTTATAATAATACGAGCGGTACCTTTACTGGAAGCTTGGAAAAGGAAATGAACATCCCAGCTGCTTCTATTAATAGAAGAGATGGAATGCAGCTTAAGCAAATCATGGAGCAAGGGCAAAGCAAAACCGTTCAATTTGTTTATAAGAACGAGCAGGATAGGCTCGCTGATTTTAGCTCAAGGGGACCGGTAACTGTATCATGGGGAATAAAGCCTGACGTATTGGCACCGGGAGTGGAAATTGAAAGCACCGTTCCTAAAGGATATATGTCCTTGGATGGAACAAGTATGTCCGCACCGCATGTTGCAGGAGCAGTCGCGTTAATCCTGCAAAAACACCCGGATTGGACTCCTGATCAAGTGAAATCTGCATTGATGAGCACTTCAAAGCCATTGAGGAAATCTGCGAATCAATTTTATCACACATATGAACAGGGGGCTGGACGCATTCAGGTCGACGAAGCATTAAAAGCGGACACGCTCTTGAATCCTAGCTCATTGTCCTTTGGAATGTACACAAAGAAAGAAGGAATTGAAGAGCATCATGAAACGATAGTCATAGAAAATACCGGAACGAAAATGAGGAAGTACTCTTTTATGGTCCCATTAAAAGAGACAGGGCTCACTTGGGAATTGCCGAAATCCCTTACATTGAATCCAAAGGAAAAGAAACAGATTAAAGTGGGACTGCAGGTCAACCCAGCCGAGCTTAAAAAGGGAGTCTTTGATGGATACCTCATAATAATGGAAGGAACCAAAAGAATATCACTTCCTTATTTATATGTAAAAGAAGAGCCTGATTATCCAAGGGTAATGGGATTTGATTTTGGCCAAGGGGACCAGGCTGGCACATATCGATACGAAATGTACCTTCCGCTGGGGGCTGAAGAATTCGGTATTGCCCTATATGAGGAGGATACCTTGAAATTCGCTGGATATTTGGATTGGTCGAGATCGGCACCTTCCGGTTTGATCAAAAAAGATGTATTGAAAAAGGACTTGCCGCCTAAAGGAGTGTATAAAGCGATAATATTTGCGAGAAGGGGCGGAAGGGAAGATCGGATAGAAAAGACGTTACTTATTGAGTGAACAGAGTACAATAAGTAAAATAAAACGGATGTCAATAGAAGAAAAAAGATAATTTGTGAACAATTCGTTAATAATTACAAACCTGTGACAAATTTCACTAACCACTCATTGACATTGATTCTAGCCTATTGTATGCTAACTAAGGATGTAAAATGAGAGGGGTTTCATACGTTAATAACGTGTCAAATAGAAGTGAGTTTTTGACCTTCTATTTGGACTTGTTACGGGCAAATTCTCCTAGCTAAACACAGATACTACAATATTTCTAGGGAGATTACATGACAAAATGCTAGAATTGGAAAAAATGTTCAATAGGCAGCTAAAATACATGTTGTATTTAATGGGTATTTATGTACTTGGGGTGGGCTTCACTTCACATGATTCAGTCTTCCAGGGATTATTGCTTGGAACTGCCTTCAGCCTATTTATATTCTGGTCAATGGTCAAAAAAAACAAAAAGTTCGCTCAAGAGGTTGCCGAAGGTAAGAAAACGCGCTCCCTTGGTAGTTTAACTAGAATGTCTGTAGCGGGTTTAGCTGCAATTATTGCATTGAGATATCCTGACGAGTTTCAAGTGGTCTGCGTGGTAATGGGATTAATGACAGTTTACTTTGTCATTATGATAGATTATTTTATGCAAAACATACGTAGGTAGTAAAGAAGAGAGGTGAATACTGTTGAATCATGAAGCTCCTATGTGGGAATTTATGGATACTGGAATACATTTCAACTTGGCTAATGTTCTTATGATGACTATCGCAAGTCTCATTGTCTTCATTATTGCTGTAGCAGCAACTCGAAAACTTGCGATGAAGCCAACAGGAATCCAAAACTTTATCGAATGGGTTATGGATTTTGTGAAAAACATCATCAACAGCAATATGGATTGGCGTACGGGTGGTCAGTTCCTTATGTTAGGAATGACATTAATATTGTACGTATTTGTTTCAAACATGTTAGGATTGCCGTTCTCGATTGTAATAGGGCATGAACTTTGGTGGAAATCACCTACATCAGATCCAGCAATAACTTTAACCTTGGCAGTTATGGTAATGGGTTTAACTCATTATTATGGTATCAAGATGAGAGGCATGAAAAATTATGCCAAAACTTATGTCCAACCAATGGGTTTCTTGTTTCCGTTAAAGATTATTGAGGAGTTCGCTAATACGTTAACTCTAGGATTGCGGCTTTACGGGAATATTTATGCGGGTGAGTTACTATTAACTTTACTTGCTGGACTAGGAACAAGTAGTGTTGTGGGTGCGGCCACTGCTGCATTACCGATGTTAGCTTGGGAAGGATTTAGTATCTTTGTCGGCTCCATTCAAGCTTTTATCTTTACTATGTTAACGATGGTTTATCTTTCCCATAAAGTAAGTGACGACCATTAATTATAAATATTGTTCATTTAGAACATTATATTGATGAAAAAAATAAAACAACATTTCAAGGAGGAAATTTATCATGACAGGTTCTTTAGGTCTTATAGCTGCTGCTATCGCAGTTGGATTAGGTGCACTAGGTGCGGGTATTGGTAACGGTCTTATCGTTGGGCGTACAATTGAAGGAATGGCTCGTCAGCCAGAAGCTCGTGGTATGCTTCAAACTACAATGTTCGTTGGTATTGCATTAGTTGAGGCACTTCCAATCATCGCTGTAGTTATCGCGTTTATTGTAATGGGTAAATAAGATAACTTGAAAAAGTTCAATAATGGCGAAGATGATCCAAGGAGACCCTTCGCCATTGCTCTGTGTTAAAGTGAACATTTATGGCAGTGATACTGTCAATCGAAAATACAGAACTTCAATAGTGAATCTCATGAAGGGAGTGAACCGAGCGTGTTAACAAGCAATTTTGTTCTTGGTCAAGCAGTCCACTTTAATGGTGGGGATATCATATACCAGCTTGTAATCTTTATTATTTTGTTAGCGTTGCTTAAGAAGTTTGCATGGGGTCCGCTAATGGGCATCATGAAAGAACGTGAAGAGCATGTTGCGAATGAAATTGAAGCAGCTGAAGTTAGCAGAAAAGAAGCACTGAAATATTTAGAAGAACAGCGTGAAATCGTAAAACAATCTCGCACTGAAGCGGGACAACTTATAGAGAATGCTAAGCAACAAGGCGAAGCACAACGCGAAGATATTATTAATCAAGCGCGTGCAGAGGCTGAACGTGTTAAAGAATCAGCAAAACGTGAAATCGTTCAAGAGAGAGAAAAAGCAGTTGCCGCCTTACGCGAGCAAGTAGCTTCATTATCTGTCATGATCGCTTCTAAGGTGATTGAGAAAGAACTTTCATCAGCTGATCAAGAAAAACTAATCAATGAATATATTCAAGAGGCAGGAGAAGGTAAATGAGCGATATAACTGTAGCAGGACGTTATGCTGTAGCTCTTTTCCAAATTGCGAAAGAGCAAAATCTCATTAACCAACTTGAAGAAGAGCTTCGCATAGTGAATGAAGTTTTCACAAATGATAAAGATCTATTAAGCTTCTTGGCTCATCCTAAAATGACTAGAGATGCAAAAAATACAATGCTTGCAAATGCATTTGCAAGTCTTTCGTCTTCCGTTCGAAACACTGTAATGTTAATGGTGGAGCGTCATCGTACAAGTGAAGTGACTGCCATGGCACAAGAGTTCATTGAACTTGCGAATGAAGAAAATTCAGTTGCGGATGCGACTGTTTATACAGTAAATCCATTAACTGAAGCTGAAGCGGAAGCTGTGTCTTCAGCTTTTGCTGCAAAGATCGGCAAACGTAATTTGCGTATCACTAATGTTACGGATAGCAATATTCTTGGCGGTATCAAACTTCAAATCGGTAACCGTATTTATGACGGAACGATACGTGGGAAGCTTGATCGCCTTAGCAAACAACTATTAGGTTAATATTCACAGATAGGGGTGAAATTCATGAGCATCAAAGCTGAAGAAATCAGTGCGCTGATTAAAAAGCAGATTGAAAACTATCAGTCGGAAATTAAAGTAAGCGATGTAGGTACAGTAATCACTGTTGGTGATGGTATCGCTCGCGTTCATGGTTTAGACAATGCAATGGCTGGGGAGCTCTTAGAATTTTCTAATGGTTCAATGGGATTAGCACAAAACCTTGAGCAAAATAACGTAGGTGTTGTTATTCTTGGACCATTCAGAGACATTCAAGAAGGCAGTGAAGTACGCCGTACTGGCCGTATCATGGAAGTACCAGTTGGAGAAGAATTAATCGGACGTGTCGTGAATCCGCTAGGACAACCTTTGGATGGTCTTGGTCCGATCGCTACAACAAAAACTCGTCCAATCGAAAGCCCTGCTACAGGTGTTATGGACCGTAAATCTGTTCATGAACCATTACAAACAGGAATTAAAGCAATCGATGCGCTAGTACCTATCGGACGTGGACAACGTGAGTTAATCATCGGTGACCGTCAAACTGGTAAAACATCAGTTGCGATCGATACAATCCTTAACCAAGCTGACCAAGATATGATTTGTATCTATGTGGCTATCGGTCAAAAAGAATCAACTGTTCGTGGAACTGTTGAAACACTACGGAAAAATGGTGCATTGGATTACACAATTGTTGTATCTGCTTCAGCTTCTCAACCAGCACCACTTTTATACTTAGCGCCATATGCTGGTGTGACTATGGGTGAAGAGTTCATGTTCGCTGGCAAGCACGTTCTTGTGGTATATGATGATCTTTCTAAACAAGCATCTGCATACCGTGAACTTTCCTTGCTACTTCGCCGTCCTCCAGGTCGTGAAGCATTCCCAGGGGATGTATTCTACTTGCACTCCCGTTTACTTGAGCGTGCAGCTAAATTGAATGACACTTTAGGTGCCGGTTCAATCACTGCGCTTCCATTTGTTGAAACACAAGCAGGCGACATCTCTGCTTACATTCCAACAAACGTAATTTCCATCACTGATGGACAAATCTTCTTGCAATCCGATTTGTTCTTCTCGGGTGTACGTCCTGCGATTAACGCTGGTCTATCCGTATCCCGTGTTGGTGGATCTGCACAAATTAAAGCGATGAAGAAAGTTGCTGGTACTTTACGTCTAGACTTGGCTTCTTATCGTGAATTGGAAGCATTCTCTCAATTCGGTTCTGATCTTGATGCTGCAACTCAAGCAAAACTTAACCGTGGTGCTCGTACAGTTGAGGTTCTAAAACAAGATCTAAACAAACCGATCAAAGTTGAAAAACAAGTCATGATTTTCTATGCATTGACTAAAGGTCATTTAGATGATATTCCAGTATCGGATATCCTTCGTTTTGAAGAAGAATACTATGTGTTCCTAGATCGTTCTCATCCGGAATTATTAGATCACATTCGCACAACTAAAGGTCTTCCTGAAGATGCTGCTATCGTTGCTGCAATTAACGAATTCAAAAAGAACTTCGTTATTTCTGAATAATAAGGTCTAACTAATTTATAAAGGGTGGTGAGAATGAATGGCCTCTTTACGCGATATTAAGTCTCGGATTACTTCAACGAAAAAGACGAGTCAAATTACAAAAGCGATGCAGATGGTATCTGCTTCTAAAATGAACCGTGCTGAAGCTAATGCTAAAGCATATGTTCCATATATGGATAAAATTCAAGAAGTAGTATCAAGTATTGCGAACGGAAGTACGGGTGCATCTCATCCAATGCTTGTCTCGCGTCCAGTGAAGAAGACCGGTTACCTGGTAATCACATCGGACCGCGGATTGGCAGGAGCATACAATAGTAGTATCCTTCGCCACGTTCATAAAACCATTCTTGAACGCCATAAATCCAATGATGAGTTCGTCATTATCGCAATCGGAAGGGTTGGCCGTGATTTCTTTGTCAGCCGTAACATGCACGTAGAGCTTGAAGTAACTGGAGTTCCTGATCAGCCTTCTTTCGCTGACATTAGCTCCCTTGCTAAATCAACAGTGAATTTGTATCTAAATGAACTGTGTGATGAGCTTTACATGTACTATAACCATTATGTCAGCCCAATCCAGCAGGATGTAACGGAAACGCAAGTCCTTCCGTTAGCTGACTTCAATACTTCCAATGCAGCAATGACTTCTTATGAATTTGAACCGAATGCAGAAGAAATTCTTGAGGTATTACTGCCTCAGTACGCAGAAAGTTTAATTTATGGTGCTTTGTTAGATGGTAAAGCAAGTGAGCACTCTGCACGTATGACTGCAATGAAAAATGCGACCGATAATGCTAAAGAATTGATTGATTCACTTTCATTGCAATATAACCGTGCACGTCAGGCCGCAATTACTCAAGAAATTACTGAGATTGTCGGCGGTGCAGCAGCTTTAGAATAAAATCATTAAAGGGACGGTCGGACCGGACGATGCTTGGCCGTTCCATAAACTAGATTGTCGTTATAAGCAACGTTAGGAGGGAAAACGATGAATATAGGACGCGTTACTCAAGTTATGGGTCCGGTTGTTGACGTGAAATTCGAAGACGGACAACTTCCTAAGATCTATAACGCGTTAAGAATCGAAAATACAGCGTCTGGTACAGGACTAACTCTTGAAGTAGCCCTTCAACTAGGTGATAATACAGTTCGTACTGTAGCAATGTCTTCCACTGATGGTTTAACCCGTGGTGCAGAGACTGTTGATACAGGAGCTCCAATTTCCGTTCCTGTAGGTGAAGTAACACTAGGCCGCGTTTTCAACGTATTAGGGGAAAACATTGACCTATTTGAACCACTTACAGCAGAGGTGCGCCGTGATCCAATTCACAGACAAGCACCAACTTTTGAGGATTTATCAACAACAGTTGAAATTCTTGAAACTGGTATTAAAGTAGTAGATTTACTTGCTCCTTACATCAAAGGTGGTAAAATCGGTCTCTTCGGTGGAGCCGGTGTTGGTAAAACTGTACTTATCCAAGAACTTATTAATAACATCGCACAAGAGCACGGCGGTATCTCTGTATTCGCTGGTGTAGGTGAGCGTACTCGTGAAGGAAATGACCTTTTCTACGAGATGACTGATTCTGGTGTTATTAAGAAAACAGCGATGGTATTCGGACAAATGAACGAGCCACCAGGTGCACGTATGCGTGTAGCTCTAAGTGGTTTGACAATGGCTGAATATTTCCGTGACGAACAAGGACAAGACGTTCTTTTCTTCATCGATAACATCTTCCGTTTCACACAAGCAGGTTCTGAGGTTTCTGCCCTTCTAGGCCGTATGCCTTCAGCGGTAGGTTACCAACCAACCCTTGCTACAGAAATGGGTCAATTACAAGAACGTATTACATCTACCAATAAAGGTTCTGTTACATCCATTCAAGCGATCTATGTACCTGCCGATGACTATACGGATCCGGCTCCAGCTACAACTTTCGCTCACTTGGATGCAACAACTAACCTTGAGCGTAAACTTTCTGAAATGGGTATTTACCCTGCAGTTGATCCATTGGCTTCTTCTTCTCGTGCCCTTAGCCCAGAAGTCGTTGGAGCTGAGCACTATAAAGTGGCTCGTCAAGTTCAATCAACTTTACAGAAATATAAAGAACTTCAAGATATTATTGCGATCTTGGGTATGGACGAATTAAGCGAGGACGAAAAAGTAATCGTTGCCCGTGCTCGTAGAATTCAAAACTTCTTGTCACAAAACTTCCACGTGGCTGAACAATTTACTGGTCAAAAAGGATCTTACGTACCAGTTAAAGAAACAGTCCAAGGATTCAAAGATATCCTAGCTGGAAAATATGACGAACTTCCTGAAGATGCTTTCCGTCTAGTTGGCCGCATCGAAGAAGTTGTTGCTAAAGCAAAAGAAATGGCTTAATTAAAGGGACCTAGGAGGGAATGAAATGAAGACCATTAAAGTCAATGTTGTTACTCCCGATGGCCCAGTATATGATGCAGAAGTTGAAATGGTAAGCACTAAAGCTAAAAGCGGTGAGCTTGGAATTATGGCTGGACACGTTCCAACTGTAGCTCCTCTTACCATCGGTGCTGTCCGTCTTAAAAATGGAAGCAACACAGACTATGTAGCTGTAAATGGTGGCTTCTTGGAAGTTCGCCCTGATGTGGTAACCATTTTGGCTCAATCTGCTGAAAGAGCTGAAACTATCGATCTTGCACGTGCTCAAGCAGCAAAAGCCCGTGCTGAACAAAGATTGCAGAACAATGATGGATCAAATGATGCCAAAAGAGCTGATTTAGCGCTTAAACGTGCAATCAACCGAATCCAAATTGCAGAAATGCGATAACTTTAATTGATGAAAACACCTGATCAAGCCATTCGTGGTAGGATTAGGTGTTTTTTTAAATCAAAAGGTTTTTGAGGATAGTAATATTTAATAAAAAAGGTTGTAGGATGAAAAAAAAGTCGAATTATAGAGTAAAGTATTTTCCATTTTAATCCTCAACTCGTCGACATGCTTTTAGCCTAATGCTATAATGTATACGCTTACAATTATTGCTTCATACCCCCTCCTTTCACGTTGCTTCTAAAAGAATGTCACCCTGCATAATATTTAAAAGGTATCCAAAAAGAAGACAAGCAAATCTAAATTGAACCCATTTAACATGATTTATCCATAAAGGAGATGAACATGGGACAGCTGCATATTTACCAAAATAATTATTTAATTGTATTTGTTTTCCTTTGTCTCGGCATTTTATTGCCTGTGATCGCTTTATTTCTTGGTAGACTGCTAAGGCCTTATAAACCGACAGATATGAAATATACGACTTATGAAAGTGGAATCGAGCCTTTTCAGGATTCAAGGGTTCAATTCAATGTCAGGTATTATCTATTCGGATTGATGTTCGTCATATTTGACGTGGAAACGGTTTTTCTTTACCCATGGGCGGTCGCTTATGATGAACTCGGACTGTTTGCATTGATTGAAATGCTGTTTTTTGTCCTGATCCTTATGCTAGGGTTAATCTACGCTTGGAAAAAGAAGGTGTTAAAGTGGAATTGAAATTGGATGAACTTACCCCCGCAGAAATGGAAGAAATGCGACACAGTATTTTTTTATCCACACTTGAACAAATAAAAGGCTGGGCTAGAAGTAACTCACTCTGGCCAATGACTTTCGGTTTGGCATGCTGTGCAATTGAAATGATGGGTGTCGGCTCATCACATTATGATTTGGACAGATTTGGGTCATTTTTTCGTACATCACCCAGACAATCGGATGTCATGATTGTTTCCGGAACGGTAACGAAAAAAATGGCTCCAATAATAAGTAGATTATATGAACAAATGCCAGAACCTAAATGGGTAATTGCAATGGGATCCTGTGCAACCGCTGGTGGGCCTTATGTTCACTCATACTCAGTGGTTAAAGGGGTAGATCAAATTGTACCTGTCGATGTATATATACCGGGTTGTCCCCCAAACCCAGCTGCACTTATTTATGGGATCAATAAGTTAAAAGAAAAAATCCGTTACGAGGCGAAAACCGGAAAGCGGGTGATATAGATGAGTGAAAAGGAAGACTTAGCGAAGCAAAAGGCAGCGGCAGCGGCCAAGGCGAAGGCTGTAGCTTTGGCCCGAAAACAGGCGAAAGCTGAAAGTGCGGATGCGGAAGGTGAAACGGATATAGCGAAGCAAAAGTCAGCGGCAGCGGCCAAGGCGAAAGCGGCGGCATTGGCCCGAAAACGGGCGAAAGAGGAAGCTGCGGAGAAGCCGGAAGATGAAACGGATATAGCGAAGCAAAAGTCGGCGGCAGCGGCCAAGGCGAAAGCGGCGGCATTGGCCCGAAAACGGGCGAAAGAGGAAGCTGCGGAGAAGCCGGAAGATGAAACGGATATAGCGAAGC